>NZ_JBKFTL010000001.1:1224400-2212537 GCF_046507615.1 Alloalcanivorax sp. C16-2
GAGTGGTAGCAAGGGGCGGACTTGAACCGCCGACCCCAGCATTATGAGTGCTGTGCTCTAACCAGCTGAGCTACCTTGCCACAGAGGCCGCGAATTGTCCGCGAGCGCCCCGCGCCTGTCAAGGCGGGGAACCCACACCGGGGATTGAGCGTCCATTTCTTGCACACTGGGAATTTAGTTGATAATGATTATCAATTATTGTTCCGGTAATACTTGACCGATTTAGTTGGTTTTCACTAGTCTATCACCGTAATCACGTACCAAAGGTGTGGGTATGCGTCTGA
Organism: Alloalcanivorax sp. C16-2; assembly: GCF_046507615.1. Classification (NCBI taxonomy): domain Bacteria; kingdom Pseudomonadati; phylum Pseudomonadota; class Gammaproteobacteria; order Oceanospirillales; family Alcanivoracaceae; genus Alloalcanivorax; species Alloalcanivorax sp. C16-2. The sequence continues at coordinate 1,224,685 of NZ_JBKFTL010000001.1, forward strand.
CCACCAAGGGCCGCTATGCGGTGACCGCGATGCTGGATCTGGCTTTGCACGCGGACACCGGCCCCGTCTCCCTGGCTGACATTTCCGACCGTCAGGGAATCTCCATCTCCTATCTGGAGCAGTTGTTCGCCAAGCTGCGTCGCCGCCATCTGGTCACCAGTGTGCGCGGCCCCGGCGGCGGTTACCGGTTGAGCCGTTCCGGTGACGATATCGACGTGGCCGCAGTGATCGCGGCGGTGGACGAGTCCGTGGACGCCACCCGCTGTGGCGGCCAGGGCGACTGCCAGGAAGGCGACATCTGCCTGACCCATCACCTGTGGTGCGACCTCTCCGATCAGATCCAGGATTTTCTGTCCGGCATCACCCTGGGTGAGCTGGTGGCCCGCCATGAGGTGCGGTCCGTGGCTCAGCGTCAGGACGCACGGCAGAACCGGGTTCCGGTGAGCACCCTTTAACCCGTAACCGAATCTTCCCATCATGTCCCAAGCGGTTTATCTGGATTACGCCGCCACCACCCCGGTGGACCCCCGGGTGGTGAAGGCAATGACGGCCTGTCTGGGGCCGGACGACAACTTCGGCAACCCGGCCTCGCGCAGCCACCTGTACGGCTGGCTTGCCGAGGAGGCGGTGGAAAACGCCCGCCGCCAGGTGGCCGACGCCATCAACGCCGACCCCCGCGAGATCGTCTGGACCAGCGGTGCCACCGAGGCCGACAACCTGGCCCTCAAAGGCGTGCTGGAGCAGCGTGGCGGTGGCCATGTGATCACCGCCACCTCCGAGCACAAGGCGGTACTCGATCCCTGCGCCTGGCTGGAGCGCCGGGGCCACCCGGTGACCTGGATCGCCCCGGAGGCGGACGGTCGCGTGGACCCGGCCAAGGTCAAGGCGGCGCTGCGCGAGGACACCGTGCTGGTGTCCATCATGCATGCCAACAACGAGACCGGGGTGATCAACGACATCGCCACTATCGGCGCCCTGTGCCGCGAGCACGGCGCCCTGTTCCACACCGACGCGGCGCAGAGCGCCGGCAAGCTGCCTCTGGACGTGCGCGAGCTGCCCGTGGATCTGGTGTCACTGTGCGCCCACAAGATTTATGGCCCCAAGGGCATCGGCGCGCTTTATGTGCGGCGTCACCCGGATGTCCGGGTGGCAGCCCAGATTCACGGCGGTGGCCACGAGCGCAACATGCGCTCCGGCACCCTGGCCACGCACCAGATCGTGGGCATGGGCGAGGCGCTGGCCCTGGCAATGGCGGAGCGGGACAACGAGCAGGCGCGCCTCGCCGCCCTGCGCGATCGTCTCTATGCGAAGATCGCGGAACTGCCCGGCGTTCATCTCAACGGGCGAGACGCACCTCGCCTGGCCGGTCATCTGAACCTGGCCTTCGAAGGGGTTGATGGCGAGATGCTGCTCACCGCGCTTACCGAGGCGGCGGTGTCCACCGGTTCCGCCTGCACCTCCGCCACCCTGGAGCCCTCCTATGTGCTCAAGGCCATGGGCTTGGCCGACGACCTGGCGCGCAGCGCTCTGCGTTTTTCCGTGGGCCGCTTCACCTCCGAGGCGGACATTGACCGCGTCGGGCAGAACGTGACGGAGGTCGTCACCCGGCTCCGCGAGGCCAGCCGGCACCGCGCCTGAAACCCGCGTCAGCGCCGGGCCGGGCGGTTCCGGCGATTGGCCCGCGCCTTGCTTCCCGCTTCATGAAACGACAAGGGGAGCGGCGCATGCATGGCGTGATTCTGTATCAGTTCCGGCATTTCGTGACGGACCGTTTCGGCCCTGGTGTTTGGGAGGGAGCGCGCCGTGCTGCGGGGCTGGCGGACCAGGCCCATGCCCCGGTGCGGCTTTATCCGGATGCTCATCTGGAGCGTTTGCTGGTGGCCCTCGAGGATGAAGTGGGCCTGTGCCGGAACGATCTTCTGGAGAGTTTCGGGGCCTGGACCATTCCACCTTTGATCAAGATGTACCGGTCTTTGATTCCCGCCCACTGGGACGCCCGGGATTTCCTGCTCAATCTGGAAGAGCATATCCACGAGAAGCTGGTGAGGCTCAAGGATCCCCAGGCCCAGCCGCCGCGCATCCAGGTGCGGGAGACCGCTCCCGGGGTGCTGGAGCTGTATTATCACTCGCACCGGGATTTGAGCGCTCTGGCGGTGGGGGCGGTGTACGGCGTGGCCGGGTATTTCGGGGAAAAGGCGGAACTGATGGAAAACGAGCCGGTGCGCGGCGGCCACCGGCGGTTCGTGTTCCGGCTGACGCGCGCGGAGAGCCGGCGGCCCTCGCTGACCGCCGTCTAGCAGGCTGCCAGGAGGTCAGGCGGACAGGGCGGCGGCTTCCTGCTTGATGCGGCCGACCATGGACAGCAGGCCGTTGCCCCGGGTGGGGCTCAGGTGGCGCAGCAGGTCGATGCGTTCGAAGAAGGCGTCCATGTCGTAGGCGGCCACCTCTTGCGGCGCCTTGCCATTGAGGGCGGTGAGGATGATCGCCGCCAGGCCGCGCACGATCAGGGCATCGGATTCCACCGCCAGATAGAGGATGCCGGCGTCCGCGTCATAGTCGGTGACCAGCCATACCTGGCTCTGGCAACCGCGCACGAAGCGCTCCTCGGTGCGCAGTTCCTCCGGCATGGGCGGCAGTTGCTTGCCCAGGTCGATGATGTAGCGGTAGCGCTCTTCCCAGTCGTCCAGGAATTCCAGGTCCTCGCAAATGTCCTCGGCGGTGACGTCGCGGCCCAGCTTGATGTCGCGGATATTAAACTCGCTCAAAACCCAATGTCTCCGCTTGCACGCAACACGCTCCACGCTCACACGCCGCGTGCTGGCGTGTTGCGTGCAAGCGTGTCGGCGTTTTCAAAACAAGCCCAGTTCGAGCTGGGCTTCCTCGGTCATCATGTCGCGGCTCCAGGGCGGATCGAAGATCAACGCCACTTCCACCGCGTCCACGTTCGGCACCTTGGCCAGTCGGTCCTCCACGTCGCCCACCAGCACCGGGCCCATGCCGCAGTTGGGGGCGGTGAGGGTCATGCGCACCTGCACCACGTTTTTTTCGTCACGGCGGATCACGTCGCAGCCGTACACCAGGCCCAGGTCGACGATGTTCACCGGGATTTCCGGGTCGTAGATGGTGCCCAGCACCTGCTGCAGGTCCTCGTCGCGCACCGAGCCGTCTTCTTCCGGCGCCTCGAAATCCAGCTCCAGCGGAGTCTGGCCGATGGCGTCGGCGTCGGTGCCGTCGATGCGCGCCATGTTGCCGTTGATCGTCACCGTGTAGGTGCCGCCCAAAGCCTGGCGCAGGTTCACGAAACTGTTCTTGTGGATGGTGATGCGGGTGCCGTCCGGCACCAGCCGCGCCGGTACGTCCCGGCTCACCACCACGGTGCGCTGTTCCAAGGTAGAGGGTCCGGTGGCCAAATCAGATCTCGTCCATATCCTCGACGGTGAAGCTCTCGCCGCAGCCGCATTCGCCGGTGGCGTTGGGGTTGCGGAACTTGAACAGGCTGTTGACGCCTTCCTTCACATAGTCGATTTGCAGGCCATTGAGCATGGCCAGCCATTTTTCCGGCACGTACAGCACCACGCCGTCCACCTCGAAGCGGCGGTCGCCGTCCTGCGGTCGCTCGACGAAGTTGAGCTCGTACATGTAGCCGGAGCAGCCCGACTCATCCAGGTCCAGGCGGATGCCGCCGGCGTTGGCGCGGGCGATTTCGCGACGGGCCTGATCGCGGGCGGCGTCGGTCATGTGAATCTCGGCCTGGCCGGGTACGAATGTCTGTACGGTCATAGCGTCACCTTGCTGAGTGGCAAGTTGCGGGCGGCCACATAAGGCCGCTGGTTCAAAGAAAAGTCTGAACCTTCTTCAGCGCCTGGAACAGGCTGTCCACCTCTTCCAGGGTATTGTAGATCGAAAACGACGCGCGCACCGTGCCGGGAATGCCCAGGCTGTCCATCAGTGGCATGCAGCAATGGTGGCCGGTGCGTACCGCCACGCCCTGCTGGTCGAGCAGGGTGCCCACGTCCGCCGGGTGGGCGCCGTCCAGCAAGAAGGACAGCACGCCCACCTTGGTGGCGGCGTTACCGATGATTTTCAAGCCGTCGAAGGCCCCGGCCTGCTCGGTGGCGGAAGCCAGCAGCGCGTCTTCGTGGGCGCTCAGCGCGGCGCGGTCCTGCTGGCCGAGCCAGCGCACCGCCGCGCCCAGGCCGATTACCCCGGCGATGTTGGGGGTGCCCGGCTCGAACTTGTAGGGCAGCTTGTTCCAGGTGCTTTTCTCGAAGCTCACCGTCTCGATCATCTCGCCGCCGGTTTGGTAGGGCGGCATGGCGTCGAGCAGCTCGCGGCGGCCGTACAGCGCGCCGATGCCGGTGGGGCCGAACAGCTTGTGGCCGGAGCAGGCGTAGAAATCACAGCCCAGCTCACGCACGTCCACCGGGAAATGGGCCACCGCCTGGGCGCCATCCACCAGGGTCACGGCGCCGACGTCGCGGGCCGCTTTCAGCCAGCGTTTCAGCGGGTTCACGGTGCCCAGGCTGTTGGACACATGGGACAGGGCGACAATGCGCGTGCGCTCGTTGAGCAGGTCAAGATAGGCCTGCTCGTCGACGCTGCCGTCCTCGTTGAGCGGCACCACTTTCAGTAGCGCGCCGGTGCGTTCGCAGGCCTGCTGCCAGGGCACGATGTTGGCGTGGTGTTCCAGGGCGGTGATCAGCACTTCATCGCCGGGCTGGAGCCGTTCGCGGCCATGGCTCTGGGCCACCAGGTTGATGCCCTCGGTGGTGCCCTTGGTCCAGATGATTTCCTCGCGGTCGGCGTTGAGGAAATCCGCCACGGTGGCCCGGGCCGCCTCGAACTCGGCGGTGGCCTTGTCGCTCAGGTAGTGGGCGCCACGGTGCACATTGCTGTTGACGCCCTCGTAGTAGGCGGTCACCGCGTCGATCACCGCCCGGGGCTTCTGGGTGGTGGCGGCGTTGTCGAGATACACCAGCGGTTTGCCGTTCACCGTCTGTTCAAGGATCGGGAACTGCGCGCGCAGGGCCTGCACATCGAAGCTCATGCGGCCTCCTCGTCAGCGCCCGGGCGCTGGCCGAGCTCGGCGGCCAGCCAGGGTTGGGCCCAGTCCGCCACGGCCTGGTCCGGCAGGCTCATGATCAGCTCGTTGACGAAGCCCAGGCTGAGCATGCGCTTGGCCTCGGCCAGCGGGATGCCCCGCGACTGCAGGTAGAACTGCTGCAGGGCGTCGAGCTGGCCGACGGTGGCGCCGTGGGCGCATTTGACGTCGTCGTTGTAGATTTCCAGCTCCGGTTTGGTGTCGATCTCCGCGCCGGGGTTGAGCAGCAGGTTCTTGTTGCTCAGTTCCGCCAGGGTGCCCTTGGCGCCCGGGTGGATGTGGATGCGGCCGTTGAGCACGGCGCGGCCCTTCTCTCCGGCCAGCCCCCGGTACACCTGATTGGAGGTGCACTCCGGCACGCGGTGCTCCACGCACAGCTGGTTGTCGATGTGGCTGCGGTCGCGGGCCACGAAGATGCCGTGCATATTCAGCTCGGCGCCGCTCTTGTCCAGGAAGGCGCGCACGTCGTTGCGGCGCAGCCGGTTGCCGGCCATCAACTGGTAGCTGTCGATGCGGCTGACGCCGGTTTGCTGGAACAACAGGGTGCCGATGTGCAGGCTGTCGCCGGCGTCGGCCTGCAGCCGGTAATGGGTCAGCCGGGCGTTGTCGGCGGCCTGGATGGCGGTGACCGCGTTGGTCAGCACCGGCCCGGCGCCCAGGTATTGCTCGATCAGGGTCAGGCGGCTGCCGGCGGCCAGGTTCACTTCCAGCCGGGTATTGCAGTGCGAGGGCGCGTCGCCGGCGCTCACGTGCAGCACCTGGATCGGGGCGGACACATCGGTGTTGGCGGCCACGTCCAGGGTCACCGCGTCTTCCAGGGCGGCGCCGTTGTAAAGGGCGAACGGCGTGGTCAGCCCCTCCAGACGGCTTGCCCGGCGGCCCAGGGAGACGCCCTCGGGCAGGGTGGTGTGGCGTTCATCCAGGCGACCGTTGACCAGCACCAGCCGGTAGTCGCTCAGGCGCGGCAGATGCTCCGGCGCGGCGCCTTCGGCGCGGGCCGCCAGGTGGCCGTCGGTGAGCGCGTACAAGGAGGTGTACTTCCAGGCCTCGGTCTTGCGCCCGGGGAAGGCGGCGCCTTCCAGGGCCGCCAGGGCTTCCTGGCGCAGCGGCGCCAGCGCTTCCACCGGCGTTGCCTGGCGGGCGTTTTCCAGAGCCCGGGTCTTAAGGTCCTCGGGCAGGTTCAGGGCGTTGTCGCCACTCATGCCGTCCGGTCCTCTTTATCGTTGCCGCCGTTCTGGTCGTCGGTCAGCCAGCCGTAGCCGTGCTGCTCCAGTTCCAGGGCCAGTTCCTTGCCGCCGGATTTGATGATCCGGCCGCCGGACAGCACATGCACGTGGTCCGGCACGATGTAGTCCAGCAGGCGCTGGTAGTGGGTCACCAGCACGATGCCACGCTCCGGCCCGCGCAGGGAGTTGACCCCCTTGGCCACGGTCTGCAGGGCGTCGATGTCCAGGCCGGAGTCGGTTTCGTCGAGCAGCGCCAGCTTCGGCTCCATCAGCAGCATCTGCATGATTTCGTTGCGCTTTTTCTCGCCGCCGGAGAACCCCTCGTTGACGCCGCGCTTGAGGAACTGCGGGTCCAGGTCCACCTGTTTGCAGGCCTCGCGGGCCTTGCGCAGCAGGGTCACCGAATCCCACTCTTCCTTGCCCTGGGCGGCGCGGGTGGCTTCCAGGGCCGCCTTCAGGAATTCCATGTTGGAGACGCCGGGGATTTCCACCGGGTACTGGAACGCCAGGAACAGACCCAGCTGCGCTCGCTCTTCGGGCTCCAGCTCCGCCAGGCTTTTGCCTTCGAACAGGGCTTCGCCGCCGGTGATCTCGTAGTTGTCGCGCCCGGCCAGCACGTTGGCCAGGGTGGACTTGCCGGAGCCGTTGGGGCCCATGATGGCGTGCACCTCGCCGGGCTTCACGGTGAGGTTCAGGCCCTTGAGGATCGGTTGGCCGGCCACGGAGGCGTGCAGATCGCGAATTTCCAGCATTAATCGACTTCCAGACAATTCATTCAGATTCGTTCAACGGAGGTGGGCCGTTGGCTCAGCCCACCGCTCCTTCCAGGCTCACTTCCAGCAGCTTGCCGGCTTCCACCGCGAACTCCATGGGCAGTTCCTTGAACACTTCCTTGCAGAAGCCGTTCACGATCATGGAGATCGCCTTTTCCGGATCGATGCCGCGCTGCCGGCACAGGAACAGCTGGTCGTCACTCACCTTGGAGGTGGTGGCCTCGTGTTCCACGGTGGCGCTGGGGTGCTTGGTCTCGATGTAGGGGAAGGTGTGCGCGCCGCAGGTGTCGCCCAGCAGCAGGGAGTCGCACTGGGTGAAGTTGCGCGCGTTCTCCGCCCGCGGGCCCATGCGCACCAGACCCCGGTAGGCGTTGGAACTCTTGCCCGCCGAAATGCCCTTGGAAACGATGGTGCTCTTGGTGTTGCGGCCCAGGTGGATCATCTTGGTGCCGGTGTCGGCCTGTTGGGCGTGGCGGGTCAGCGCCACCGAGTAGAACTCGCCCACGGAATGGTCGCCGCGCAGCACCACGGACGGGTACTTCCAGGTGATCGCGGAGCCGGTTTCCACCTGGGTCCAGCTGATCTTGGCGTGGTCGTGGGCGACGCCGCGCTTGGTCACGAAGTTGTAGATGCCGCCCTTACCGTCCTCGTCGCCGGGGTACCAGTTCTGCACCGTGGAATACTTGATCTCGGCGCCGGGCAGGGCCACCAGCTCCACCACCGCCGCGTGCAGCTGGTTCTCGTCGCGCTGCGGCGCGGTGCAGCCTTCCAGGTAGCTCACGTAGCTGCCCTCGTCGGCGACGATCAGGGTGCGCTCGAACTGGCCGGTGTTGGCCTCGTTGATGCGGAAGTAGGTGGACAGCTCCATGGGGCAGCGCACCCCCTTGGGGATGTAGACAAAGGAGCCATCGGTGAATACCGCGGAGTTGAGGCCGGCGAAGTAGTTGTCGCCTTTGGGGACCACGGAGCCCAGGTACTTCCTGACCAGCTCCGGGTGCTCGCGCACCGCCTCTGAGATCGAGCAGAAGATCACCCCGGCCTCGGCCAGCTTGCTCTTGAAGGTGGTGGCCACGGACACCGAGTCGAACACCGCGTCCACGGCCACGCCGGCGAGCATTTCCTGTTCGTGCAGGGGGATGCCCAGCTTCTTGTAGGTCTCAAGCAGCTCCGGGTCCACCTCATCCAGGCTCTTTGGCCGATCTTCCATGCTTTTCGGCGCGGAATAGTAGGAGATCGCGTTCAAGTCCACCGGCGGGTATTCCACGTGGGCCCAGTTCGGCTCCTGCATGGTCTGCCAGTGGCGGTAGGCTTCCAGGCGCCATTCCAGCAGCCATTCGGGCTCTTCCTTCTTGGCGGAAATAACGCGGATGACGTCCTCGTTGAGGCCCGGGGGCAGGGTGTCGGATTCCACCAGGGTGGTGAAGCCCGCCTCGTACTCGGAGCGGATGACGCGATCCAGTTCGGAATTGTCGAGTTCGGCTTGGCTGCTCATAGTTCGTGGCTCATCGTTGCAAAGTGCCGGTTGCTGCTTAGGTACCGGTCTTCGCGGAATACCATAGTAAATTACTCAGGTATTATAGAGGATAAGGCGGCGAGGGGGAATCCGGTCAGGCACGGCGGTCCGTTAGCGGCGGCCAACGGTATCATATTCGGCCCTTGATGCGTATAATCCGCCGGTTTCAGCGACCCCCAAAGACTTATGCAATTCTGGAGTGATCAGACAGATGGCTGTTGAGCGTACCCTCTCTATTATCAAGCCCGATGCCGTGGCCAAGAACGCGATCGGCGAGATCCTGGGCCGTTTCGAGAAAGCGGGCCTGAAGGTGGTGGCGATGAAAATGCTGCACCTGAGCCGTGAGCAGGCCGAAGGCTTCTACGCCGAGCACAAAGAGCGTCCGTTCTTCGGCGACCTGGTGGCTTTCATGACCAGCGGCCCGGTGACCGTGCAGGTGCTGGAAGGCGAGGACGCGGTGAAGAAAAACCGCGATCTGATGGGCGCCACCAACCCCAAGGATGCCGACGCCGGCACCATTCGCGCGGATTTCGCGGAAACCATCGACGAAAACGCTGTCCATGGTTCTGATTCCACCGAATCCGCCGCCCGCGAAGTGGACTACTTCTTCGCCGACGAGGAAATCTGCCCGCGCACCCGCTAATACGGGTGCCTGGAGGAGACGCATGACCGCCCACGAGGTCCAGACCGACAAGGTGAATCTGCTCGGACTCACACGCCCCGCCATGGAGGAGTTCTTCCTGGCCATGGGCGAGAAGAAGTTCCGTGCCCAGCAGGTACTCAAGTGGATCCACCACCACCAGGTGGACGACTTCGAGCACATGACCGACGTGGGCAAGGCCCTGCGCGAAAAACTCGCCCGCGTGGCCGAGATTCGCGGTCCCGAGGTGCTCCACGAGGGCATCTCCCGGGACGGCACCCGCAAATGGGTGTTCGAGGCCGACAACGGTGGCGCCGTGGAGACCGTATTCATTCCCGACGGTCGCCGCGGCACCCTGTGCGTGTCCTCCCAGGTGGGCTGCGCCGTGGACTGCAGTTTCTGCTCCACCGGCAAGCAGGGCTTCCAGCGCGACCTGACCAGCGCCGAGATCATCGGCCAGGTATGGCAGGCCAGCCGCTCCTTCGGGCCGCGCAAGAACCTGGGCGAACATCCCATCACCAACGTGGTGATGATGGGCATGGGCGAACCGTTGCTGAACTACGGGCCGGTTCTGGACGCCATGCGCATCATGCGTGACGACCTGGGCTACGGCATCAGCAAACGCCGTATCACCCTGTCCACCTCCGGGGTGATCCCCAAGATTGATCAGCTTAGCGCCGACCTGGATGTGTCCCTGGCGCTGAGTCTGCACGCCCCCAACGACGAGTTGCGCAATGAACTGGTGCCGCTCAACCGCAAGTATCCGCTCAAGGAGCTGATGGCGGCGTGCAAGCGTTACAGCGACAACATCACCCATCGCCACAACACCATCACCATGGAATACGTGATGTTGCGCGATGTGAACGACAAACCGGAGCACGCCCGCCAGCTGGTCAAGCTGCTCAAGGGCATCCCGGTGAAGGTGAACCTGATTCCCTTCAACCCGTTCCCCCATGCCGGCTACGAACGTTCCCGCAAGGCGGACATCCTGGCATTCCACAAATTCCTGAATGACAATGGCGTTCTTACCACGGTGCGCACCACCCGCGGCGACGATATCGACGCGGCCTGCGGCCAGCTGGTGGGCGAGGTGAAGGACCGCACCCGCCGCAGCGAGCGGTGGAAGGCTTCCATTTTCCACCGCGCCGAACAACCGGACAGCAATACAGCGCCCGCGCAATGAGCCCTACGCTTCGACAGTTCGTCCTCATGCTTGTCCTCGCCGCCACCCTGGGCGCTTTGGGCGGGTGCATGACCGTCACCGAAGGGGGCGACCCGAACGAGGTCAACGTGGAGGACGCGGTGGCCACCCGGGTGGCCGCCGGCATGAAGTACCTGCAAATGGGCAACCCCTCCGAGGCGCGGCGTCATTTCTCCCGCGCCCTGTCGCTCGATGGCAACAGCGCCCAGGCACAAAACGCCATGGCCCTTCTGTACAACTACGAGCGCGACCCGGTGCAGGAGGAGTATCACTATAAGCAGGCGCTGCGCGCCGACCGTAATTATTCCCCGGCGCTCAACAACTACGGCACGCTGTTGTTTTCCCAGGGGCGCTATCAGGAAGCCCTGGACAAGTTCAAGCGCGCCGCCCACGACCCGGGCTATGAAGGCCGCGCCAGTGCTTTCAGCAACATGGGCGCCGCCTACAAGGCACTCGGCAAGCCGGAGCAGGCCCGCGAAGCCTATGTCCGCGCCCTGCGCCTGAATCCCCGTGCCAGCGCCGTGCTGCTGGAGCTGGCCCGCCTCTATTACGACGATGGCCGGCCCCGGTTGGGCTGGGACTACTATCGCGACTACGAGCGCCGCGTGCGCCCGCAGAGCGCCGAGGCGTTGTGGGTGGGCATTCGCCTGGCCGCGGCCCTCGGCAAGCGTGATCAGCAATCCAGCTATGAGCTGGCGTTGCAGAATCTCTACCCGGGCAGCCGGGAGTACCGGCTTTGGCAGGATTGGCGTAACGGGCAGGAGGGAGCTCAATGAGCGTGGACGAAGAGGCCATGTTACCCGGCGAGCGTTTGCGCCGGGCCAGGGAAGAGCAGGGTCTGAGTCAGGACGAGGTCTCCAAGCACCTGAGGCTGTCGCTGTCCTACCTGCGGGCCCTGGAGGAAGACGACTACGACCGGCTCCCGGAGCCGCCATTCATCAAGGGCTATTTGCGTAACTATGCCCGCTTTCTGGGGCTCCCCGCCGAGGAACTGGCGCGCCGCTTCCAGCAGGAGGTCGACGCTCTAAGCAGCGCCGAGGACGAGCGCCACCAGGAAGCCCAGGAAGACACGCCGCGCGGTCGGGAGTGGCGCCTGCCGATATTGCTGATCCTGGTGGTGGCGCTGGTGGTGGCTCTGGGCTGGTGGCTGTGGCCCCGGGACGGCGCGGTGCCCGGGGCCTCGGCTCCGGCCGGGGAAGCCGGCGCGCCGGCGTCGGAAAGCGCCCCGGCGGAGGGCGGCACCCCGGAGCCCGCGCTGCCCGAGAACACCGACCCGGTGGCCCCCGCCGACGAGACCCTGGAGCCGCTGCCCGACAACGGCGGCGCCAGCCCGGACGGTGGCGGCCCGGCGCCCTCGCGGCTGCCGGGCTCCATGTCCGACGAGTCCGAACTGGCCGACGCCGGCGCGCCGGATGCCGGTGTCGCCGACACCACCGACGCCGCGCCGCGCCCGGCGGAGGACGGCGTGGACCGCCTGCGCCTCTCTTTCTCCCGGGTCTGCTGGATCAAGGTGGTGGACGCCAGCGGCGCCACCCTCAGCCAGGGGCAGCGCCAGGCCGGTGACAGCGTTACCCTGGAAGGCGAGGCCCCGTTCCGGCTCACCGTGGGTGACGCCGCCGCGGTCTCCTCGGTAAGCGTCAACGGCGAATCCCTCGCCCTGCCCAGCCAGCGCTCCGGCGATGTGGTACGCGTGACCTTGCCCTGAGCGCCCTTGCGCTTGCCACGAGCGCGCCCACATTCCTCACAGCTCGAACGTTTCAGGAAGCAGGTTATGGAACCGGAACTGTCCATTCAGCGTCGCAAATCGCGCCAGATCCACGTCGGCAAGGTGCCGGTGGGCGGTGATGCGCCGATCTCGGTGCAGAGCATGACCAACACCGACACCTGTGACGTGGACGCCACCGTGGGCCAGATCCGCCGGCTCGAGGACGTGGGCGCGGACATCGTGCGGGTCTCGGTGCCGACCATGGAGGCCGCCGAGGCCTTCGGCAACATCAAACGCCAGGTGTCGGTGCCGCTGGTGGCCGACATCCATTACGACTACAAGATCGCCCTCAAGGTGGCCGACGAAGGCGCCGACTGCCTGCGCATCAACCCCGGCAACATCGGCCGCGAGGACCGGGTGCGCGCGGTGATCGAATCCGCCCGCGACCACGGCGTGCCGATCCGCATCGGCGTCAACGCCGGCTCCCTGGAAAAGGAGCTGCAGCGCAAATACGGCGAGCCCACCAGCGACGCCCTGGTGGAATCCGCCCTGCGCCACGCCGAGATCCTGGACCGCTACGATTTCCAGGACTTCAAGATCAGCGTCAAGGCCTCCAACGTCTTCATGACCCTGCAGGCCTACCGCAAGCTGGCCAGCCAGATCGAACAGCCCCTGCACCTGGGCGTCACCGAGGCCGGCACGTTCCGCTCCGGCACGGTGAAGTCCGCGGTGGCCCTGGGCGGCCTGCTGATGGAAGGCATCGGCGACACCATCCGCATTTCCCTGGCCACCGACCCGGTGGAGGAAATCCGCGTCGGCTTCGACATCCTCAAGAGCCTCAATCTGCGCAAGAAGGGCGTCAACATCATCGCCTGCCCGAGCTGCTCCCGGCAGAACTTCAACGTGATCGATACGGTCAACGAGCTGGAAGCGCGCCTGGAGGACATCAACGAGTCCGTGGACCTGGCGGTGATCGGCTGTCTGGTGAACGGCCCCGGCGAAGCCCGCGAGGCGGACATCGGCCTGACCGGCGGCACCCCCAACAACCTGTCCTATCTGGATGGGGAAAAGAGCCACCACATCAAACAGGAAGCGCTGGTGGACGAGTTGGAACGCATGGTGCGCGCCAAGGTGGAAAAAATGCGCGAGGACGAGGCCAACGGCATCATCGCGCGCAGCGAGTAATAACGCCGGACGCTTGACGCCGGAGGCCGGACGCTGAACAACACCGGCTTCCGGCGGTCATTGTCGGGCGACGGATTAAACTGCGTCGGGCGTCCAGCGTCCGGCGTCGAGCGTTTTTTTAAGGAGCACCGGTGAGTAAGAAGATCGCGTCGGTACGCGGCATGAACGATGTATTGCCCGAGCAGACCCCGCTCTGGCAGTGGCTGGAGCAGCGTGCCCGCACGGTGCTGGCCGCCTACGGGTACCGGGAAATCCGCATGCCCATCGTGGAGCGCACCGAGCTGTTCGCCCGTGGCATCGGCGAGGTCACCGACATCGTCGAGAAGGAGATGTACACCTTCGAGGACCGCAGCGGCGACAGCCTGACCCTGCGCCCGGAAGGCACCGCCGGTTGCGTGCGTGCCGCCGAGGAACACGGCCTGCTGTACAACCAGACCCAGCGGCTCTGGTACACCGGCCCCATGTTCCGCCACGAGCGCCCCCAGGCCGGCCGCTACCGTCAGTTCCACCAGATCGGCGTGGAAACCTTCGGTATGGAAGGCCCGGACATCGACGCCGAGGTGATCCTGCTCACCGCCCGCCTGTGGAAGGATCTGGGGCTGGCGGACCAGGTCACCCTGGAACTGAACACCCTGGGCGACCCGGACGACCGGGCCCGCTACCGGGACGCCCTGGTGGCGTTTCTGCGCGAGCACCGCGAGCGCCTGGACGAGGACTCCAAGAACCGCCTGGAACGCAACCCGCTGCGGGTGCTGGACAGCAAGGACCCGGGCACCCGCGAGGTATTGCAGGACGCGCCACGGCTGGCCGACCACCTGGGCGACGCCGCCCGCGATCACTTCGAGCAGCTCAAGGCGCTGCTGGAAGCCGCCGGCGTCGACTACGTGATCAACCCCAACCTGGTGCGCGGGCTGGATTACTACGGGCGAACCGTGTTTGAGTGGACCACCGACGCGCTGGGCGCCCAGGGCACGGTGTGCGCCGGCGGTCGCTACGACGGCCTGGTACAGCAACTGGGCGGCAAACCCACCCCGGCGGTGGGTTTCGGCATGGGGCTGGAACGGCTGGTGCTGCTGCTGGAGAAAAAGGGTCAGGAACTGCCGGGCCCGGTGGCGATCTATATTACCGCCATGGGTAATGTGCAGGCCCAGGCACTGGCCCTGGCCGAGCGTCTGCGCGATGCCCTGCCGGGCGTCGGCATCCAATGCCACTGCGGCGGCGGTGGTTTCAAGAGCCAGATGAAGAAAGCGGATCGCAGCGGCGCCCGCTACGCCCTGATTCTGGGTGAGGACGAAGTGGCCGCCAGGCAGGTGGCCGTGAAGCCGCTGCGTGAACAAGACGAGCAACAGCAACTGAACGAGGACGAGGTGGCCGACTGGTTGGCCACCCGCCTGGCCGACTAAGGAGAACTGGGGTGGTCGACTACATCCGCGACGAAGAAGAACAGGCCGAACGGCTCAAGGAATGGTGGCAGAAGAATGGCACCGCCACGATCATCGTGATCGTGCTCGCCATCGGCGCGCTGCTCGGCTGGCGCCAGTGGCAGGACCACAGCGCTGGCCAGGCCGGCGAGGCGTCGCAACATTACGAAGCGATGATGACCGCGCTCGGCCAGCAAGGCGACGCGGACCTGGTACGCAACGCCGCCAACACCCTGATCGAGGATTTCGGTGGCAGCGCCTACGCTGGCTACGCGCATCTCGCCCTGGCCAGACTGGCCGTCAATGACGGCGACCTGGGCGCCGCCGCCGAGCAGCTCACCACCGTGGCCGAGGACCCGGCCACCCGCGAGCTGGAATACACCGCGCGCCTGCGGTTGGCCCGTGTTCTGATCGCCCAGGGTGACCTGGACGCCGCCGACAAGCAGATCTCGCGCACCTTCCCGGAGGCCTGGCAAGGCCAGGCGCTGGAGCTGAAGGGGGACATCGCCAGCGCCCGGGACAACCAGGACGCGGCCCGCGCCGCCTACGGCGACGCCCTGGAGGCGCTGGACGAAGGCGCCGCCCGGGACCGCGTGCAAATGAAACTCGACGACCTGAAGTCCTAATCGTGAGCCTTTATTCGTGAAACATTCGTTTTCCGCCCCCGCGGCCGCCGTACTGCTTTGCGTGATGGCGCTGGCCGGTTGCTCCAGCAACCCCAACGCCATTGAACCCAACCCGCTGCCGGACTACGACAAGCGCTTCGACGTGGATCGCCTGTGGCGTTCCGGTGCCGGAGATGGCGTCGAGGAAAGCGCCGTCACCCTGCGCCCGGCGGTCACCGCCCAGCGCGTGTTCGCCGCCGACGTTCAAGGTCGCGTTTACGGTTTCGACCGTGAAAAAGGCAAGCGCCAGTGGCGCGCCAAGACCGGTGATCGTATCTCCGGCGGCCTGTACGCCGGCTATGGCCAGGTGCTGTACGGCACCCGCGAAGGCGACGCCGTGGCCCTGGACGCGGAGACCGGCGAGGAACTCTGGCGTACCCCGGTGAGCAGTGAGGTAATGGCCGAGCCCACCAGCAACGGTTTGCTGGCCATCTTCCAGACCATCGACGGCCACGTGCAGGCTCTGGACGCGGAAACCGGCGAGCAGGTCTGGGACTACGAAACCACGGTGCCCAACCTGACCCTGCTGGGCGCCGCCCAGCCCGTGATCGAAAGCGGTCGCGTCTACGCCGGCTTCGCCAGCGGCAAGGTGGCCGCCATCGAGCTGGAAACCGGCGCCCCGATCTGGGAGCGGCGCGTGGCCGAGCCGACCGGTCGCTCCGAGCTGGATCGTCTGGTGGACGTGGATTCCAGCCTGCTGGTGGAAAATGGCGGCGTGTTCACGGCCACCTTCCAGGGCAAGCTGGCCGTGCTCGACTGGGAAAACGGTCGCCCGTACTGGAACAAGGACCTTTCCAGCCATCAGGAACTGAGCTCCTACCTGGGCTCCCTGTTCGTCGCCGACAGCGACGGCCTGGTGCGCGCCGCCGAGCAGCGCAGCGGCAGCTTCCTGTGGCAGCAGGACAAACTCTACGGTCGCCGTCTCACCGGCACCGTGGTGCAGGGTGGCCTGGTGGTGGTCGGTGATTTCGAAGGCTATCTGCACTGGATGGACGCGGACACCGGCGAACTGGTGGCCCGTTATCATCATGACGGCGACCCGTTCGCCGGCACCCCGGTGGTCTACGACGACGTGCTCTACGCCCTTAGCGCCGACGGCCGGCTGGCCGCCTATCGCATCGAAGAGCGCGACTGACCCGCCCGCCCCAGGGCTCGGTAGGAGCGGCTGAAGCCGCTCCTACGGTTCCGTTCAGGCGGCCCGCTTTCCGGGCCGCCGGCCTCGGCGGCGCGCCATGTGTGGCGTCCGCCGCCCTATCCGGTATCATGGCGGCCTGACAGCCATCTCTTCCGACCCTTGAGCACTTAATGAAGCCCGTAATCGCCCTGGTGGGGCGCCCGAACGTGGGCAAATCCACCCTGTTCAATCGCCTCACGCGCACCCGCGACGCCATCGTGGCGGACTTCCCCGGCCTCACCCGGGACCGTCAATACGGTGACGGCAAACTCGGCGAGCGCCCCTATACGGTGGTGGACACCGGCGGCATCGGCGAGAGCGAGGAGGGCATCGACCGGCCAATGACCGACCAGGCCCGTCAGGCCGTGGGCGAAGCCGACGCGGTACTGTTCCTGGTGGATGGCCGCGCCGGCCTTACCGCCGCCGACGAGCAGGTGGCCATGGAGCTGCGCAAGCTGCCCAAGCCGGTGTTCCTGGTGGTCAACAAGACCGACGGCCTGGACCCGGAAACCGCCATGGCGGACTTCTACGCCCTGGGCCTCAGCGACCTGTTTCCGATCGCCGCCGCCCACGGTCGCGGCGTGCGCGCCATGGTCAACACCGTGCTGGATGCCTTCCCGGACGCCGAGGACGAAGAGGCCGTCCCCGAGGACCCGGACACCGTGCGCGTGGCGGTACTGGGGCGGCCCAACGTGGGCAAATCCACGCTCATCAACCGTATCCTCGGCGAGGAGCGGGTGATCGTCTACGACCACGCCGGCACCACCCGTGACAGCATCGAGGTGCCCTTCACCCGCCAGCCCAAGGACGGCGGCGAACCCCGCGACTACGTGTTGATCGACACCGCCGGCATCCGCCGTCGCGGCAAGGTCCACGAAGCGGTGGAAAAATTCTCCGTGATCAAGGCCCTGCAGGCGGTGGACGCGGCCCAGGTGGTGGTGCTGGTGGTGGATGCCCGCGACGGCATCACCGACCAGGATCTGCACCTGCTCGGCTATGTGCTGGAAGCGGGTCGCGCCCTGGTGGTAGCGGTGAACAAATGGGACGGCCTGGAGCCGGACCACCGGCAATGGGTGAAAACCGAACTGGAGCGGCGCCTGCATTTCGTGCCCTGGGTGAAGGTGCACTTCATCTCGGCCCTGCACGGCACCGGCGTGGGGGATCTGTTCGGCTATGTGGAGCGGGCCTGGGAATCCGCCTTCCTCAAGCTCGGCAGCAACGCGCTGACGCGTATGTTGCAGGACATCACCGTTTCCCACCCGCCGCCGCGCAACGGCCGCTTCCGCGCCAAGCTGCGCTACGCGCACCTGGGCGGCTCCAACCCGCCCACGGTGGTGATCCACGGCAACCGCACCGAGTCGCTGCCGAACAGCTACCAGCGCTATCTGGAAAACCGCTTCCGGGAGCTGCTCAAGATCGAGGGTTCGCCGATCCGGCTGGAACTGAAATCCGGTGACAACCCCTACGAGGGGCGCAAGAATCAGCTCACCGAACGGCAGATCAAGCGCAAGAGGCGCATGATGAAACACGTTAAGAAATAGCATGTTGCCCCAGTAGGAGCGGCTTCGGTCGCGATAACGGCCGGGCCGGGATGCCTCGGTGATCGCGGCTGATGCCGCACCTGCGGTGGGGCCGGGGGAAGAATCGTGAGACGCATTGGGGGATGCGCGCTGCTGGCACTGGGGCTGGCGGCGCCGGCCTGGGGCCAGTTCGACGACGCGGACGCCGAGGTGCCGCGCGTGCTGACGCCGGCGCGCCTGGACCAGCCGGTCTCGGAGGTGCCCGCCAGCGTCACCGTGATCGATCGCGAACTGATTCTCGCCAGCGGCGCCCGGGAACTCCATGAAGTAATGCGCCTGGTGCCCGGCATGAGCGTGGCCAAGGCCGACGGCAATCTGCCCTCGGTGAGCTACCACGGTACCCAGGCCCGCGATCAGCGCCGCATGCTGGTGCTGGTGGATGGCCGCAGCGTCTACCAGCCCGGTTTCGCCCGCGTGGACTGGAACGCCATCCCGGTGGGCCTGGAGGACGTGGAGCGCATCGAGGTGACCCGCGGCCCGGCCTCCGCCGCCTACGGCGCCAACGCCTTTACCGGCGTGATCAACATCATCACCCGTGATCCCCGCGACGTGGACGGCCAGCAGGCACGGCTGCGGCTTGGCAACAATGGCATCCTCGACACACGCGTGGCCGCCGCCCACCAGTTCGGCAACGGCGCCTGGCGGCTGAGCCTCAATGATCGCCGCGACGACGGCTACGACGCCGGCGTACCCCCCCTGGACACCGGTGACGCCAAGCGCGTCACCACCCTTAATGGCCGCTCGGTGTGGGAGCTGGGGCCCCGTGACACCCTTACCGTCCATGCCGGCGGCAGCCGCACCCGGCTCGACCGCCCCAACGAAAGCGGGCTGGACGCCATCGCCACCTACCGTGACGACAGCCAGGAACGGACCGAACGAGCCTTCCTCGGCCTGGAATGGCAGCGCCAGGTGTCACCTCGCCACGGATTCAAGGCGAGCTTCTATGGCCAGTACAACAACGACGACATCAACCTGGACCTGTGCTACCAGGACCCGCTCACCGGCGCTTTGGGGCCCGGCGGCGGCCTTTATTTTTCCCGGGAGCTGCGTGAGCACTTCCTGGCCAACGGCGGAGACATCGGCCAGACCCTGGCCACCGCCGCCGCCAACCCGGCCATCCAGAGCCGCTACGCGACTCTGCTGGCCAGCGGCGGCGGGCCCTTCTGCGGCATCGGTTATCTGGATGTGCGCGAGGACCGCTACGATCTGGAACTGCAGGACACCCTGCAACTGCGCCCCTGGGCGCGCCTGGTCACGGGCCTCAACCTGCGCCAGGACCGGGCCCGCTCCCAGGCGTTTCTGTCCGGCACCGCCGAGAATCTGAGCCACCGCCTGTTCACCAGCCTGGCGCTCAAGCCGCTGCCGCCGGTGACCGTCAACCTGGCCGGTTTTTGGGAGCACGACGAGATCAGCGGCCCCCACTTCAGCCCCCGCGCCGGCGTCAACTGGGAACTGATGCCAGGCCACACCCTGCGCGCCGTGTACGCCCGCGCCCTGCGCACCCCGGACATCTACGAGGATCAGGCGCGCATCAACCTGCCGATCAGCGGCCTGTCTGGCCCCTACGGCGACCGCCAGGGCCTGCTTGGCTGGGACCCGGCCTATTTCTTCATCACCCAGAACAGCCCCGGCACCCTGAACACGGAGCGCATCCGCTCCCGGGAACTGGGTTACTACGGCCGCTTCGCCGTGGAGGGCGTCGGCGGGTTCGAGGTGGATGTACGCTACTTCCGGGAGGAGCTCTGGGACCTGGTCAGCGGCGCCCTTAACCCGTTCAACTTCGAACCCGACAACGACGGTGAGGTAGCCCACCGGGGCACCGAGGCACAGCTGAGCTGGCGCCCCTCCGGCCGTCATCTGTTGCGGCTCACCGGCGCCCATATACACACCCGCGCCGCCGATGCCACGGAAACCCGTTTCGCCGCCCGCGACAGCGCCAGTGCCCTGTGGCTGTGGCGGTTCCACCGCGATTGGTGGTGGTCCACCGCCTGGTACCTGGCCCGGGACTACAATGATCACCCCTTTGAACGCCTGGATGCCCAACTCGGCTGGCGGCAAAGGCTGGCCGGCGCGGAATGGGAATGGCGCCTGCAGGTGCAGCAGCCGCTCAATAACCAGCCGGTGGTGTACTCCGAAAACCTCTATCAGGACGATCAACGCTACTGGCTCACGGTCTCCGTGAACTTCTAGCGGGCGAGGGAACCATGATGGACGCCACCGGCAGCACAGGACGGAGCCTCGGAGTCACCCGCTTAGGGTGGGCCGCGAGCCTGCTGCTGGCCGCGGCCCTGTGGGCGGGCCCGGTCTGGGCCGAGCCGTTGACGGTGCGCCTGCGCGCGCCGGACGCGACCGTGGCGCAACGGTTCGCCAGCCTGTTGGAGAGCGCCGGTGGTGGCCGGGTCGCGGTGGTGGAGCAGGGTGCCGCCGTGACCCTGGCCCTGGGAGAAGCCGCCTTCCGCGCCGAACTCGCCGACCCGGGCCACGGCCCGCTGCTGGGGCTGGCGGTGCCGCGCGCCGCCGCCGGCCTGGTCAGGCCGGGCTGCCACTGCAGTGCCATCTGGCGTGGCGTGCCCCTGGCCACGCAACTGGCGCTGATCGAGGCCCTGATGCCCGAGGCCGGTCGCATCGGCGTGCTGTTCGGCCCGAGCAGCGCCTGGGCCCCACCGCTGACCGCGCCCCGTGGGCGCCTTCTGGAAGCCGTGCTGGTGCCCGGGCCTGCCCGGCTGGCGCCCCTGCTGCGCCGTCACCTGCCCGACTGGGACGCGCTGTTGCTGCCCGAGGACGACGTCCTGTTTGGCCCGGGCGCCGCCAAGCTGGTGCTGCTCACCAGCTACCGGCAGCGGGTGCCGGTGTTCGGCCCCGGCGCCGATTTCGTGCACGCCGGCAGCGTCGCCAGCGCCTACCTGGATCCGCGCGACCTGGCACGCGGCGCCCTGGACTGGCTGGAGGCGCGGCGCCGCCACGGGGCATGGCCGGCCCAGGGCTTCGCCGGCCATTATTCCCTGGCGGTGAACGACCACGTGGCCCGCGCCTACGGCCTGAGCATCGTCGAGCGTGCGCGGCTGGAGCGCATCCTGGAGACTTCGCCATGAGACTGACCGGCGGCATCCGCCGACAACTGCAATGGCTCGGGGTGATCCCCGCCTTGATCATGCTGGTTCTGGTGCTGGTGGCGCTGACCTGGCAGCGCTTCGAGGACGTGGACAAGGAAGTGCGCCAGTTGGGTGGCTTCCTGGCCCAGCAAATGGCCGCCGGCGCCGAGTACGGCGTGCTTTCCGGCAACATCGACGATCTCCGCCGCCAGGCTCGCATGGTGCTGGAGCGACCGGACGTGCGCTACGTGGCCTTCCTGGACGAGCAGGGCGAGCCGCTGCTGCGTGCCGGCGAATCCCGCGATGACACCGGCGCCGTGCTCGCTTTCCACGCCGGTATCTACCGCCAGCCGGCGCTGGTGGACGGTGGCCTGGACGTGGTCAGGGACCAGCCGGATCGCATTGGCGAAGTGGTGCTGGGGCTGTCCCGGGGGCGCATCCTGGCGCGCCAGAAGGAGATCCTGGTGGCCAGCCTGCTGCCCGCCCTGCTGGCGGTGGTGGTGGGCCTGCTGATCGCCCGCTACCTGGCGCGCCGCATCGCCGAGCCGGTGACTCACCTGTCCCGGCTGGTGCGGGTGATCCGTGGTGGCGATTACCAGGCCCGCGGTACCCGGCTCCTGGAAGGGGAGCTGGCGGCCCTGCAGACCAACATCAACGACCTGGCCGCCGGCCTGGAGCAGGCCCGGGAAGACCAGCAACGGGCCATCGCCGACCTGCGCGACGCCCACCGGCAGGCCCAGCAGGCCAGCCAGGCGAAAAGTGAATTCCTGGCGATGATGAGCCACGAGTTGCGCACCCCCATGAATGGCGTGCTCGGCATGCTGCAACTGCTGGAAACCACCCGCCAGGACGACGAGCAGCGCGAATACACCCAGGCCGCCCTGGAATCCACCGGCCACCTGCTGGAAGTGATCAACGATATCCTCGATTTTTCCCGCATCGAGGCTGGCCGCATGGAGGTGGAGCAGACCTTCTTCGCGCCGGTGCCGCTGCTCAACAACTGCGTCGGCACCTTCCGCTACCTGGCCCGGGAAAAAGGGCTGTACCTGCGCCTGGAGGGCGCCGGCTGCCTGGCGGACCTGGAAATCCGCTCCGACCCCACCCGCCTGCGCCAGATCCTCAGCAACCTGATCTCCAACGCGGTGAAGTTCACCGAGGCCGGCGGCATCCGTGTGCAGGTGAGCATCTGCGACCAGCACCAGGACATCATCGACCTGGCCATCGACGTGCGCGACACCGGCATTGGCATCCGCCCCGAGCAGCGCGAGAAACTGTTCCGCGCCTTCTCCCAGGTGGATTCCTCCGCCTCCCGGCGCTTCGGCGGCACCGGCCTGGGCCTGGTCATCGCCCGCCGCCTGGCGCGCATCCTGGGCGGCGACCTGACGCTGATCAGCGAGCCGGGGGAGGGCAGTTGCTTCACCCTCACCCTGCGCCTGCACACCCGCCCGGCGGTACTCACCGAGCTCGACCACCGCGAGCGCCGCCCGGAACGGCTCAGCGGCCGAGTGCTGCTGGTGGAAGACAATGAGGTGAACCGGCTGGTGGCGCGGCGCATGCTTGAGCACCTGGGTCTGGAAGTGGTCACCGCCGGTGATGGCGCCAGCGCCCTGGCCCTGGCCGGTGAGCAGCGCTTCAACTGCATCCTTATGGACGTGCAGATGCCGATCATGGACGGCCTGGAAGCCACCCGCGCCCTGCGCCGCCGGGAACGGGAAAGTGGCCGCGACCCGGTGCCGATCGTGGCGCTCACCGCCAACGCCATGTTCGAGGAGCGCCAGCGCTGCCTGGCCGCCGGCATGGACGCCCACCTGGCCAAGCCGTTCCGCCGCAACCTGCTCGCCAACCTGCTCAGCCGCTTCCTCCCCGCTGCCTGAGGCGGGGCCCTTGGGGTAGGCCCCCACCGTGGTTATCGCGACACGTCTTTGTAGGAGCGGCTTTAGCCGCGATCCGGCGCTTGGGCAAGCTTCCGGCGTGGCAATCGCGACTGAAGTCGCTCCTACAGTGGGGGGGCTCCGCGCCGGCTTACTTCGGGGGGTTAACGCGGGTGACGGTGGCTTCGAAGGAGCCCTTCGCCAGCCGCGTCTCCACGGTCTGGCCTTTCTGGAGGCTTTCCACCGAGCGCAGCGGCTCGCCATCCACCAACGTCAGCGAATAGCCCCGGTCCAGGGTGGCCAGCGGGCTGGCGGTATTCAGCCGGTGGCCCAGACCGCTCAGCCGCTGGGCCAGATGGCGCTGTTGATGGGTGAGCGGCACCGGCAGCCGCCGCCGCAACTCCGCCAGCCGCTGGGCCTGCCGCGTCACCTGCTGGGCCGGGGACTGCTGGCGCAGGCGCACGTCCAGGGGCCGCCAGCGGCTCTGCAGCAACGCCAGCCGCTGGCGCAGGGCCCGGGCCAGCCGCGCCTGCTGCTCGTCCACCAACTGCCGGGTCTGCTCCAGCTGCCGCTCCGGATGGCGCACCTGCAGCCGCCGGGTCAGGCCCTCCAGCCGCTGGCGCTGGCCGCGCAGGGCCAGCCCCATGAATTGCCGCTGACGCCGCGCCAGCACCGACAGCCGCTGCAGCAAGGCCTCGCCGTCCGGGCTGATCAGCTCCGCCGCCGCCGACGGCGTGGGCGCGCGCACGTCCGCCGCGAAATCGGTGAGCGCCACGTCCACCTCGTGGCCCACGGCGCTCACCACGGGCACCGGACTGGCCGCCACCGCCCGCACCAGGGCCTCGTCGTTGAACGCCCACAGATCCTCCAGGCTGCCGCCGCCCCGGCCGATCACCAGCACATCGCAATCGCCCCGGGCGGTGGCCCGTTCCAAAGCCGCGCGGATTTGCCCCGGTGCCTCGGCGCCCTGCACCGGGGTGGGGAAAATCAGCACTGGAATCGACGGCGCGCGCCGCTTGAGCACATGCAGAATGTCACGGATCGCCGCCCCGCTGGGGCTGGTGATCACCCCGATCTGCCTGGGCCAGGAGGGAAGTGGGCGCTTACGTTCCTGGGCGAACAAACCCTCGGACTCGAGCTTCGCCTTGAGCGCGTCGAACTGTGCCCGCAGGGCGCCTTCACCCGCCTCTTCCATGTGCTCGACGATGATCTGGAAACCACCCCGGGGCACGTACAACGTGATGCGCGCCCGCACCAGCACCTGCTGCCCGTCCCGGGGCTGGAACCGCAGCAGGCTGTTACGATTCCGAAACATGGCCCCGCTAACCTGGGCGCGGTCGTCCTTGAGGCTGAAATACAGATGCCCGGAACGGGGCCGCGCCAGATTGGACAGCTCCCCCTGAAGCCAGATCAAGGGGAAGCTGCCCTCCAGCAGGCCCTGGGCCTCCAGGTTCAAGCGGCTGACGGAATACGGTTGGCTGCGCGATGATGGGTCCATGGCGCGCAATGTAGCGATTTCCGCGCGCCCTTGCACCCTTCAAGGCGCGCCGGTACCCGCGCCCGTGCCTTTGTAGGAGCGGCTTCAGCCGCTCCTACGAGCATGGGCGCGGGGCCAGGAAGGCCACGCTTCACAGCGTTTTTGGATTGCCTGAAAGACGGTTTTTCCGGTAGACTATCCGGCTTAATTTAACGGAGCCCCTGGTTCGCCCTCGCGCCGGCTCCTCCCCGCCCGACCCGGCTTCCCGGCCGGCGACAGCCCGGCGCTCCGGGGTCCAGACTCCCCCAGTTTCTCTCTGTGCCTAGGGGTGCAAAATGCTCAGAATCGCGCAAGAAGCACTGACGTTCGACGACGTTCTGCTCCTGCCCGCCCACTCCGATGTGCTGCCCAACGAGGTCTCGCTCAAGACGCGCCTGACGCGCAATATCGAGCTGAACATCCCCCTGATCTCGGCGGCCATGGACACCGTCACCGAACACCGCCTGGCCATCACCATGGCCCAGGAAGGCGGCATTGGCATCCTGCACAAGAGCATGCCGGTGGAAGACCAGGCCCGGCAGGTACGCGCGGTCAAGAAATTCGAATCCGGAGTGGTCAAGGACCCGATCACCATCAGCCCCAACGCCACCGTCCGTGAGCTGATCAACCTCACCGACGCCAACAACATCTCCGGCGTGCCGGTGGTGGAAGGTGAACAGGTGGTGGGCATCGTCACCAGCCGCGACACCCGCTTCATCACCGACTACGACCAGCACGTGGCCGACATCATGACCGGCCGCGAGCGCCTGGTGACGGTGGGCGAGGGCGCCGACGCCAGCGAAGTGCAGGCGCTGCTGCACAAGCACCGCATCGAGAAGATCCTGGTGGTCAATGAATCCGGCGCCCTGCGCGGCATGATCACCGTCAAGGACATCGAAAAAGCCACCCGTTACCCCAACGCCTGCAAGGACGCTCAGGGCCGCCTGCGCGTGGGCGCGGCGGTGGGCACCGGCGGCGGCACCGAGGAGCGCGTGGCCGCGCTGGTGGAAGCCGGCGTCGACGTGATCGTGGTGGACACCGCCCACGGCCACTCCCAGGGCGTGCTCAATCGCGTCGCCTGGGTCAAGAAACACTTCCCCGAGGTTGACGTGATCGGCGGTAACATCGCCACCGCCGAAGCCGCCAAGGCCCTGCTGGAAGCCGGCGCCGACGGCGTCAAGGTGGGCATCGGCCCCGGCTCCATCTGCACCACCCGCATCGTCGCCGGCATCGGCGTGCCGCAGATCACCGCCGTCTCCGAAGTGGCCGCCGCCCTCAAGGGCACCGACGTGCCGCTGATCTCCGACGGTGGCATCCGCTTCTCCGGCGACATCGCCAAGGCTGTCGCCGCCGGGGCGCATGCCATCATGATCGGCTCCCTGCTGGCCGGCACCGAGGAAGCCCCCGGCGAAGTGGAACTGTTCCAGGGCGGCTACTACAAAGCCTACCGGGGCATGGGCTCCCTGGGCGCCATGTCCGGCAAAACCGGCTCCTCCGACCGCTACTTCCAGGACGCCGCCGCCGGCATCGAGAAGCTGGTGCCCGAAGGCATCGAAGGCCGCGTGCCCTACAAGGGCCCCATGAGCGCCATCGTCCACCAACTGATGGGCGGCCTGCGCGCCTCCATGGGCTACACCGGCTGCGCCGGCATCGACGAAATGCGCACCAAGCCCTACTTCGTGAAGGTCACCAACGCGGGCATGAAGGAATCCCACGTCCACGACGTGACCATCACCAAGGAAGCGCCGAATTATCCAGTCGGGTAACGGCCCTGTGATAACGCTGTAGGAGCGACTTCAGTCGCGATCAACCGGGGCCCGATCAAGGCCCAATCGCGGCTAAAGCGGAACGCCGCCCGGCCGCTCCTACCGCAAGACCAAACAAACCAAAACGGCCGGCTCACCCGCCGGCCTTTGCATTTAAACCGGCCCGCAACCGCCGGCCTAACCGGAAACGGACCATGCAAGACATCCACGCCCAGCGCATCCTGATCCTCGACTTCGGCTCCCAGTACACCCAGCTGATCGCCCGCCGCGTGCGCGAAATCGGCGTCTACTGCGAAATCCGCGCCTTCGACGCCACCGCCGAGGACATCGCCGAGTTCGACCCCAAAGGCATCATCCTCTCCGGCGGCCCGGAATCCGTCACCGCCGCCGAAACGCCCCGCGCCCCCCAAGCGGCCTTCGAACAGGGCGTGCCGGTGCTGGGCATCTGCTACGGCATGCAAACCATGGCCGAGCAACTGGGCGGCGCCGTCGTCGCCGGTGAAAAACACGAATTCGGCTACGCCCGCGTCGCCAAAGCCGACGGCAGCGAACTGCTCAACGGCATCATCGACCACGAAGAAGCCGGCACTGAATACCTGGACGTCTGGATGAGCCACGGCGACCGCGTCGGTGAAGTGCCCGACGGCTTCGTCGTCACCGCCACCACCGACAGCTGCCCCATCGCCGGCATGGCCAACGACGAAAAACGCTTCTACGGCGTCCAGTTCCACCCGGAAGTCACCCACACCCTCCAAGGCGGCCGCATCCTCGAACGCTTTATCCGCGAAATCTGCGCCTGTGACGCCCTCTGGACCCCGGCCAAGATCATCGACGACGCCATCGCTACCATCCAGGAACAGGTCGGCACCGACCACGTCATCCTCGGCCTCTCCGGCGGCGTCGACTCCTCCGTGGTCGCCGCGCTACTCCATAAAGCCATCGGCGACCAGCTCACCTGCGTCTTCGTCGACAACGGTCTCCTCCGCCACGGCGAAGGCGACCAGGTCATGGAAATGTTCGCCGACCACATGGGCGTCCGCGTCATCCGCGTCGACGCCGAAGACCACTTCCTCTCCCGCCTGGCCGGCGAGGCCGACCCGGAGAAGAAGCGCAAAATCATCGGCAACACCTTCATCGACATCTTCGACGCCGAAGCCGCCAAACTGAAAAACGCCAACTGGCTCGCCCAGGGCACCATTTACCCCGACGTAATCGAATCCGCCGCCTCCAAAACCGGCGGCGCCCACGTCATCAAATCCCACCACAATGTGGGCGGCCTCCCCGAGCACATGAAGCTCAAACTGGTCGAACCCCTGCGCGAACTCTTCAAAGATGAAGTCCGCAAAATCGGCCTCGAGCTCGGCCTCCCCTACGACATGGTCTACCGCCACCCCTTCCCCGGCCCCGGCCTGGGCGTGCGCATCCTCGGCGAAGTAAAGAAAGAATACGCCGACACCCTCCGCCTCGCCGACCACATCTTCATCGAAGAACTCAAAGCCGACGGCCTCTACCACAAAACCAGCCAGGCCTTCGCCGTCTTCCTCCCGGTCAAATCCGTCGGCGTCGTCGGCGACGCCCGCCGCTACGAATACGTGGTGGCGCTCCGCGCCGTCGAAACCATCGACTTCATGACCGCCCGCTGGGCGCACCTGCCCTACGAGTTCCTGGAGAAGGTCTCCAGCCGGATCATTAATGAGATCCCGGGGATCGGCCGGGTGACCTATGACATCTCGTCCAAGCCGCCGGCTACGATTGAGTGGGAATGACCTGATCTAGCCTAGCCTGGTAGTAATGGCTTACTTAAAAGGCCGCCGGCGCGGGAGCGTCGGCGGCCTTTTTGCGTTTTGGGAAAGCGGGAGGTCAAGATATCAGGAGGCAGCCGGCGGTGGGGTTTGTAAGCGGCTGATTTTTCTGCTTTTATTTAAAACCATAGGAAATCAAGAAAAGGGATATGGCGCTGGCGCGGTCATTGGGTATTCGAGATGGCGCCCTAATTCCTGTTAGAGCGAAAAGGTACAAGTTGTGGATCCAGGTTACGAAATGCTCTTTGAAACCACTATCCGATCCTTCATAGGGGATAAGGCATTCCATATTGCTGGCCAGGCTCATTCCGAAAAATCACGGAAAGATTGGTATCGAAAAGCAATCCAAAAGGTGGTCCATAGAGTTTCGGAAATCGAAACGAGCACAAAGCACAAGGAGCAATTGTGCTATTGGAGCGAAAGGGCGCTTGGCTCTTTGAGTGAACGTCCTTTTAACGAAACACTGTTTACGCTGTGCCTGTTGAGGCTAGTGGCTTCTTTGGTTGGCTATTTCGGGGTAAGGCCATACAGCATAGTTACGCCAGCATATTTTCAAACTCCGCCTCAGCACTACACCGAAATCATCGCCAATGGCGGTGATGTCATGCAGGATTACTACGATAAGAAGAGCTCGATAGAAACAAAAAGAAGGCTAATCCTCCAGCTCAAGCAAGAAGGGATGACAGATTTTGAAATCTCGTTGGTGTTCAATGTATCAGAGTATGAAGTTAGAAAACTCCGCAAAGAGCTCTAACAAACTGTTGTAGTTCGTTCCGGCCTGCGGCCTACACCGGACGTCCTTATCAGGGCGCCGCTAAACCAAGGCGTTATGCCTTGAAATGGATTAGGTGAAGTTGGTCAAAAAATGAAAAGATATGACGTTCAGTTCGAGCTCTCGTATTCAGGTGCAGATGCTGAGACTCACGAAATAGACTTTTATGATGTCTCTCAAGCGTTAATTGGGTTTCAACGATCCTTGGCCATAACCACTCACCTGATATTGAATGGTGAAATAATAACGCAAGCGCCTTCTTTGAAAGGTGCGCAGATATACGCCTTCCCGTCGGAAGAAGGAAGTTGGAAGGCCAAAGCAGGCGTACTAATTTTAGGGACAGCGGCGTATCATGTTGCAACAGCACCGAATAATACACCTCTCGGCCATTTGGTTTATTCTGCCTACGATTACGTCATCTCTGAAAGTCTTGGTTTTCACGTCGACTACGACAAATCTTTAGGCCAACTGTACGAGGAGAGCAAAGAGAAGAACATAGAGCTTCCCGAAGTTCGGGAGGCTCAGCTGGATTCTGTCATTGAAAAATGCTCAACCGCTATAACAGAAATTCATAGGCCCATATATAAAAATCAGACTGCTGAAGAAGCGAGAATATATACAAACATTAATAATGAGAGGACTCCTCTCAGTCCAGTGTTTTCGTTTGATACGTTTCGGTACATTATCGAGGAGTACGTGGAAGACGAAGTGGTAATTGTTCGAGGCTTTATCTCTAGCTACAACTCTAATACATACAAGGGAAGAATCTACGTCCCTGTAGAAGAAAGGCCGATATCATTCGAGTTGGCAGATAACGTTCGGGGCGAAGGAAGTATTCAGATTATAGTTGACAGCTTGAGAGCTAATGCTCTGAGAAACTTTGAGGCAGAGCCTGTTGAAGTCTTTTGTAGAGTTCAGCGCATTACGACACAGGCCGGTCATTTAAAGAAATATAAAGTGTTGGCTGTATCCGGAGAAATATTTAGTGAGTGATACGCTTGGCATAACAAAGGCAGTCAAGCCCACCCGTTTTTCACTACGCTTCGCTTCGTTAAAAGCGGGCGGTTGCTTCCGGCGTTAGGTGATTTGAATGAGAAAAATTTCTTTGCCCGCAACTAATACTGTTTCTATACCTATTTCATTGGATGGCAGTACGGAGGCCGATGGAAATGGCGAGGTCTATTTGGGCGCAATAGGCGCTGATGAAATCTCTATGCTCGGTACTGCTAGAGAGAACGGAATGCATATAATCTGGTCTACAATTTGCCTAGAAAAAAAGCTCGAAGATACGATTGCGGACTTCTTTTTTGGAAAAACTAACTTTCCGACAAGTCGCCGAAATGTGTTTTTAAATGAAGTTTTGCAATCGTCATCTTTCCAGCTTTCGTTCAAAAAGACCCTTATTGGCAAGGTCGTCAAAGAAACCGAGGTATTGAAAGGTAAAGAGTCGAGTAAGCTTCAGGGTTGCCTCAAGAAAATCATGATTTGGCGCAATGCTTTCGCACACGGAATTCTGAAATTTGATACAAAAGACGGCGTTTTACTCAGTTATTTTTCGGGTGGCCACCAGAAAATAATCTTGAATGAAGATTTTTGGGGTGAAGTTGAAAGCGTATTCGAAGAATGCACAGAGTACGTGGATAAAATTGACTCTGCGCTTTAAGACCTAACCAGTCGCGCAAGTCGGGCGGCTTTTAGCCGCCGCTTCCCTTCGCGTTAGGAACCCAAGTCACCAAGAAGAGTAGCAGCCATAGATGGTGAAGAAGAAAAAGCTAAGCAATCCCTTTTCTACGGGCGGTGGCGGTGTTCATTTTGAAGCGCATGTCCAGGCGTCTTTTGTTGCACTTATGCTCACTGGCGGTCATGCCCCATGTCTTCCCTGTTGGCCAATTGCAGAAATCAAACTTCAGGGCAAAATCGACGGCTTTGATACAGACGACCTCGTTGTTGTCGTAGAAAACTTGAACAGCAATGAAAGGCGGAAACTTCTCGGGCAGATCAAGCATACCATTGCCATCACGCAGGGCAGCACCCTTTTTGGGGAGGTGATGCAGGCCGCTTGGAATGATTTCAATAATCCTAAGGTGTTTTCTAGGGGTAAGGATATTATTGCACTGATCACAGGGCCGCTCAGCGTGACTGATGCACATAATGTGCAATGGTTGCTGAACCAGGCGAGGCACACCCAAGACGTTGATGAATTTTTTAGAAACGTCCAGCAGGCAAATTTCAGCCCACCCAAGAGTGCCGAGAAACTGGAGGTCATTCAGCATCATCTGAAGGTAGCAAAAGGCGGCAACGATGTTTCAAGGGACGAACTCTATGACTTCTTGAACCACTTTCATCTACTCGGCTACGATCTTGGGAGCGAGTTCGGTGTAGTCCTGTCTCTGCTGCATTCCCACATTTCCCAATTCCAGCAACAGTCTCCGCAGTGGGTCTGGTCACGGGTTGTCGATATCGTACAAACCTGGAATCAGGATGCCGGGACCATTATACCCAGCAAGATCCCGGACGACCTTCTGGATGCCTTCAAAAAAAGGGTTGTAGCGGAGATGCCCGAGGAGTTCAAGGCGGCACAGGAGAAACCTAGAACCGATTGGGCTCGGCACCCGGACGCCACCTATTTGGCCCTGGCGGTCTTGATTGGGAGCTGGAACGAAAAAAATGAATGTGACCTTGAGTCGATAGTCCAACTGCTTGGCATCAGTTATGACGAATGGTTGAAGAAGGCACGGGAAATATTGCATTGCCCTGACAGCCCGTTGTCTCTCAGAAACGGCATCTGGAAAATTGTTGATCGAGCCGAGCTTTGGAGTCTACTGGGATCGCGTATCCTTGATCAGAACCTCGACACGTTCAAGTTGCTTTCGGTTTCCGTACTGAAGGAGCCAGACCCCGGATTTGAACTGCCCGCTGAAGAGCGATACGCGGCAAGCATTCATGGCAAGGTGCTAAAATATTCAGACGTGTTGCGAAAAGGCATTGCCGAGGGCTTGGCTATTCTGGGAAACCAACAGGAGGCGTGCACTAACTGCTCGCAAGGGCAAGCTGAAGCAACCTGCGTATTGGTGATACGTGAACTCCTAACCGATGCTGACTGGGTTTTGTGGGGTAGCCTTAACAGTTTACTGCCCACTCTGGCGGAAGCCGCCCCGGATGAACTTCTTGATGTGGTCGAAAAGGCGATGCGTCTTACGCCCTGTCCTTTTGATGAGCTTTTTTCCCAGGAGGGAAACGGCTTCACTGGCGGTAACTATTTAATCGGTCTGCTATGGGCGTTGGAAGGGCTGGCTTGGGATGAACAGTATCTGGTTCGCGTCTGTGTTGCGCTCGGTGAACTTGCCAGCCATGACCCCGGCGGCCAGTGGGCTAATCGCCCAGCCAATTCGCTTGCAACCATTTTGCTACCCTGGCTTCCGCAAACTCTGGCATCTGTTGACAAGCGCAAGGTGGCTGTCCGTACGATCCTACAGGAATGGCCGGATATCGGCTGGGATTTGATCATCCAGCTTCTGCCCGGCCAGCACCAGATCTCTTCTGGATCTCACAAACCAACCTGGCGAAAGGTCATCCCCGATGATTGGGAAAAAAGCGTTACGCATAAGGCATACTGGCAGCAGTCATCTTTTTACGCGGAACTTGCGGTGACTGCCGCTGGTCAAAATACCAGTAGGCTTTCCACATTGATTGGTCATTTTGATGACTTGCCTGAACCCGCTTTTGATCAACTGCTCCAGGTTCTTGCTTCCAAACCCATTTCAGAACTCCCCGAAGAGCAACGACTTTCGATTTGGGACCATCTTACGAAGTTTACAAACAAACACCGAAGGTTTTCCGATGCGAAATGGGCAATTCCCGACGAACTGATTACCAGGATTGAGCACGTTGCAGAGCAACTCGCTCCCACTAACCCTTTCAATTTATATCAGCATCTTTTTACAGATAGTGACTTTGATCTGTACGAAGAGAACGGCGATTGGGAGGAGCAGCGGAAGAAACTGGACGCGCGACGCGAAATGGCCGTTTCGGAAATCTTTCATCAAGATGGTTCCGATGGTGTTATCCGATTTGCTGAATCAGTTTCCTCAGCCGGTCAGGTAGGGCAAGCGCTAGGGGTTATTGTCGATTCAGTCATTGAGCGCACCCTTTTGCCCGCCTTCCTGGCGTCAGAAGACAACAAACGCAACGCCTTGGTGAGCGGTTTTATCTGGAGGCGTTATCTTCTCAAAGGCTGGGAGTGGTGCGACGATCTCGATAAATCTGGTTGGACGCCCGAGCAAGTAGGACAATTCCTGGCTTATTTACCGTTTACAAAAGAAACATGGCGCCGTGCTTCTGAATGGCTCCAGGCGCAAGAGTGTGAATACTGGATTCGCACCGACGCGAATGCTTATCAGGCCGATGGTGATCTTGCCGATGCAGTTGAAAAACTGATTGAACATGGGAGACCATATGCAGCAATCGACTGTCTGGACAGGATGCGCCATGCCAAGCAGCCAATCGATAGTAGCCAATGTGTTCGAGCGCTGCTTGCAGCGCCTTCTTCCAGTGAGCCCAGCTACGCCATGCATGCGTACCACATTGTTGAACTGATTAAGTTTCTCCAGACAGAATCTTCAGTGGACCTGGATGATCTCTTTAGAGTTGAGTGGGCATATGTTCCTTTGCTCGACCGTTATAGAGGTGCTGCGCCCCAACTTCTTGAAAGCAGATTGGCCAATGACCCGGAGTTCTTTTGCGAGGCAATTCGCCTTATCTACCGTTCCAAGAAAGAGGGCCAGACGCCGAGAGAGCTAACCGAGGAATCAAAGGCAATTGCAACAAATGCCTGGCGGCTACTACATGAGTGGAAGACACCGCCTGGAACACAACAAGATGGAACATTCAGCGAAGAGCGTTTTACTGAATGGCTCCGAAGTGTAAAGGAAGCCTGTACGGAATCCGGCCACCTGGAAGTTGCGCTCATCAATATTGGCGAAGTATTGATTCATGCCCCACCCGATCAAGACGGCTTATGGATACGCCGCGCGGTCGCTGCCGCACTGAATGACCGCGAAGCTGATGACATGCGAGATGGTTACAAGACGGGGATATACAACTCACGCGGTATTCATTGCGTTGACCCAACCGGAAAACCGGAGCGAGAACTCGCTGATCAGTTCCGAAGCAAAGCCGAGGATGTAGAGAACGCAGGTTTTCAGCGATTTGCCGTTACCTTGCGAGGTTTGGCGGACGGCTATGACCGAGAGGCAGAGCGAATAATTGTCGATTATAAAGACCCGGATGATGACTAATAGCAATATTTAACAAGACCGTAAACGCGGTTATATTCCTTGCTCGCTGCGCTCACCAAAAGTACGCCGGTTACGGCTGGCGTTAGCCGTATGAACGAAGAAGAACGCTGAGATTATATAGTGTCCCTTGATGAATAGTTCTCAAAATATGGGGCATCCTGTCAGAGCGGTGCTTTTTTATCATCCGAGAATCGGACTTGGCGTTTGCGCATGGAGTGAATCTGGCATCAATGCTGACGGCAGTTTCTGGCAGTAATCTATAAGGTTAGATCTTGCCTTTGGCCTATCTCGCGGAAGCGAGAAGCCCCGGCGCAAAGCCGGGGCCAGCCGCTCACTGAAGGCGCTCCTGAACAATCGAAAGCCGCCCGTCCTCCACGATCACGGACACAGGCGTGTCGATGGTGAATCCGGCCTGTTCCAGCCAGGTACCTTTGAGAAGAAGAAAAGGAATAATCGGATTGCCGCTATAAGGCTTGCTCTTCAGGGTGTAGTCCCGGTGGCCTTTGCGGACTTTCAGTTTGCGCTGTTTCATGGTCTTGCTCCTGTTGTGCAATTTCTAGGTTGCGTAAATAGGGCGGTCGGGAGGCTAGAAACAGCAACAGGTACTGCTCCGACTATTTCCTGCAAGCAGGTGTTGTATTCGCCGGACCTCCCGGCCATTACGTCCCGGATTTCGGGCACAGAAAAGCCGCAATGCTTCCGGGGTGCGGCTTTGCCCGCCTGTTGGAGTTTCTAGGCTCCTGAATCAAGTGTACCTTCGTGTAATGTACTGTCAATATGGCCAGTGCGGATGATTACGATAAGGAGGTTGTGTGAGTGACATCGTCATTTTCGAGGAGGGCGCCCGTCAGGTGGAGGTTCGCTTGGAGGGCGAGACCCTGTGGGCGACGCAAGGTCAGATGGCCGAGCTTTTTGACACCTCCACGGACAACATCGGCCTGCACCTTAAGAACCTCTACGCGGAGGCGGAATTGGACGAGGCGGCAACCACCGAGGATTTCTCGGTAGTTCGTCAGGAGGGCAAGCGCCAGGTCCGTCGGCGGCTCAAGCACTACAACCTGGATGCGGTGATATCCGTCGGCTACCGGGTCAGTTCCCGGCGCGCCACGCGCTTCCGCCAATGGGCCACCCGCGTCCTCCGCGAACATCTGACCCAGGGCTACACCCTCAACGAGCACCGTTTGGCCCGGCAGGGCCTCACCGAGTTGGAGCAGGCCGTGGAACAGCTCGGCCAGACCCTGACCCGACAAGAGCAGGTCTCCGACATTGGCGAAGAAGTGGTTGGTCTGATCCTCGGCTATGCGCGCACCTGGCGCTTGCTCCAGGACTATGACGAAGGCGCGCTGGGCGTGCCTCCCGGGGCCCGTCCGGCCCGCGGCGTGCTGGGCGTGGATGAAGCTCGCCGTGCCCTGGATGCCCTGGCCGGTGAACTGCGCGATAGGGGAGAAGCGAGCGACCTTTTTGCCCGGGACCGGGATGACGGCCTGGCCGCCATCCTCGGGAACCTGGAACAAAGCATGTTCGGCGAGCCCCTCTACGGAACCCGCGAAGAACGCGCCGCCCACCTGTTGTATTTTGTGATCAAGAACCATCCCTTCTCGGACGGCAATAAGCGCTCCGGCGCCTTCCTGTTCTTGCTCTACCTGCGCCAGGAAGGCATGCGCCTGACCTTGAACGAGCAGGGCCTGACTGCCCTGACGCTGTTGATCGCCGAAAGCGACCCGAAGGCCAAGGATCTGATGGCGCGGCTCGTGATGAACCTGATTGCGGATGACAGCAATGTGGCCAGCAAGGATGAGACGAGTACCGAATGAAGGCAGTCCCACTCAGGGCCAAGCCCACGGTTGGAACGGTCACATGGCAAAAACGCGACGCCCGGCACCCGTAAAGCTCCGGCCAACACCCTCACCCGGGGTCACAAAAAGAAAGCCCGCACCCGGCGGCAACTGCTGGACGCCGCCCTGCGCATCTACGCCCGCGCCGGCGTCGGCGGCCTGGCCCTCAACACCCTCGACGACGGCACCCTCTACAACGACTTCCGCTCCCGCGAACAAGTCCTCGAAGCCGTCGGCCTGGAACTCGCCGTCCAACTCTCCGAACAGATCCTCACTGTCAGCGAAGCCGAGGAAAGCGGCGCCGAACGCCTCAGCATCGCCGTGCGCACCTTCACGAACAAAGCCCGCACCGACCCCGACTGGACCCGCGTCCTCATCACCGTGATCCGCTACGCCGAAGGCATGCGCTCCGCCCTCGCCACCTACCTCCGCGCCGACCTCCAAGCCGGCCGCCGCCAAGGCGACTTCCACTACGCCCACGAAGAAATGGCCCTGAGCATGGTGATCTCCGCCACCCTGGGCGCCATGAACCTGCTGGTGGAAGAGGGTGAAGTGGAGCGTGCCGACCGTATTGCGGCGGAGATGGTGCTGCAGGCGTTGGGGGTGCCGCCGGGGGATGCCAGGCGGATTGCTGGGTTGCCGTTGCCGGGGGAGGGTGGTTAGCTGGACTTGTTGCAGCATGGGGGCTGACCTGGGATTTATCTGATTTGGGTGATTAGTAAGGGCTTACTTAAAAGGCTGTTGGCGCTTGGGCGTTGGCGGCCTTTTTTTGGGAGAGTGACTTGGTCAAGACATCAGGAGAAAGCCTGCTCCCTGAATTTGTAAGTGGCTGACTTTTCTGGTTTTATTTTGCGCTAAGGAATCCAAGAAGAATGATATGACGCCGGCGCGTTCATTGGATATTCGCGCTGGCATCCTAATACCTGTTAGCCACTTATTCCAACCCGTGCCTTAACTACAGAGAAAGCAATGGAAAGTACATTGATTGAATTCGATGAAAAAGCAGCCGATCTCAAAGATTATGTAGATAAACTAAAAGGCTACATTGGTAATATTCCGATTTCTAAAAACTTAAGAGATGGTTTTAAATCTTTCTACCAGCACCTAGATGCCTATTCCGCAGCCACAAAACGGGGAGATATTGAAAAAATTGCTAGCTCAGCAAGTGCAGTTGCAATATATGGACAAGTTATTGGGCAAGGTATAGCTCAATTTAAAGATGCAGACAGTCAAATGAAAAATATTGGCTCAGACCTACTAAGAAAGTCAAATGAATATAGAGATTTAACTGAAAATAGTCCTCTTGAATATAAGCCAATGGAGCCAATTGATTCGAAGGAAGCAGATTTATCATTGGCTAACTATCAGTCCATTAAAAATAACTTCAAACAGATTTCTAATGATCACATAGCACATGACCAGAGAATAAAAAAGTTATTAAACGAAAGTGAATCTAATGCGGTCAAGTTAAGTGGCCAGATTGAAAAATTAGAACGTGAAGTAAAAAGTGAAATAGAAAAAATAACGTCTTTCTATAAAGAGGCGAAAGATGAGATTGATTCTAAGAAACAACAAATAGATGATGTCCTTGGGCACGTTTCAGGGCGGGCAATTGCCGGTGATTTTGAAACGAGTTCAGCAGATGAAAAGAAAATGGCAGACTGGCTAAGGTGCGCATCTCTTGGGTGTATGGCCGTTATTGTCGCTGTTGTCTGTTATTCGTTTTGGGAAACGACAACTGAAGATTTTCAGTGGCAGAGCTCTGTTTTTCGTATGGTTTTAGCTGTAATGCTGTCTGTGCCGGCCGCATATTTGGCTCGAGAATCAGCCAAACATCGAGAACAACAGTATAACCACTTGCAGACATCGCTAGACCTGAAGGCTATTAGTCCATATATAGCCTCACTGCCTATTGACGAACAGCATAAAATAAAGATTCAAATTGCTAATAGACTCTTTGCAGCAGGGGA
This sequence comes from Alloalcanivorax sp. C16-2, assembly GCF_046507615.1. NCBI lineage: Bacteria > Pseudomonadati > Pseudomonadota > Gammaproteobacteria > Oceanospirillales > Alcanivoracaceae > Alloalcanivorax > Alloalcanivorax sp. C16-2. The sequence continues at coordinate 1,262,790 of NZ_JBKFTL010000001.1, forward strand.
TTATTCAAAAGTTGGCGCCGATCCTTACCCAATCAATGTCCATGAAATCGTAATGGAAATAATTAAAAAGTTAGAGCTAAATAAGCATAGTAAAAGTGACTGAAATGGCTAAAAAGCGCATGTTGTCGGACTGATTTTCCGCTGCGCTCCAAACCAGCGACAAATGCGGGCGTTAGGCAAAGAAGCTATGGAATTCTCACAGTTTGAACATAAAACTATTCAAGGTATCGAGGGTTGTCGTGGGGCAATCAAGAATTGTGGGAGAAATTCCATACTTCACTTAGAAAAAGCGTCGGCGATACGTGATTTGGATATCGAAATGGCGTTTTTTCGAGGAATAACCGCAGAAGAAGAGGCCGCATCCGCACTATTTTATTGTTTGAAGAACCACAAATATCAAAATTCAAAAAGAATACTGTTCAAAGAGCATACATACAAATTAGGGCTTTATCCATTTCTATTGGGAATAGGTGCATTCCTTGATGAGACGCTTCAGCACGACTCTAGCCCATTTGATAAGTTCTACCTCAACCACATCGAGACGAATGGAAGGCAGGCGATAGAGCTTCTACTGAATATGCCTAAACAAAAGGTCACCGCGCGCCCGGTGCCGCCATTAAACTTCACCGTTTCTGAATCCTATACTGGTGAGGTTTGTACATTCGAAAACAACTTCAATGAACTGGTCAATGGTGCTGGTTTCGATGACGTGCTGAAATATGTTAAGGATGTCGCAACCACTAGAAATAAAATCCTGTATGCCGACAGCTCAGGCCGACCTAGAGTCGAAGGAGATATTGTCTCGTATCTGAACCACCAGAAAAGGAAAGTAATGGCGTTCCTAAATATTGTGCTAATGATCGATCCTTGGGAAAAAAATAACGGAACATCGCTATTTGTGCAGCAAGCCTTGGATTCGTTTCTATTGGTGCTCAACCGAATCAAGGCTGACGACGTATATCAGCCTAACCATTGAATCAAACCGACCGTTTTGCGCTGGCGCTCCAAACGGCGGATTACTCTGGCGTTATAGAGAGATCAATGATTGATGTGTCGGATCTAACAAAGTTATCAATGACCCTGGAGATATTCGGCCTTGCTCTTGCTTGGGGCGAGACTAGAAGGCCTGCGTGGTTCGTCAGTTTCGACGAGCAAATGGATAAAGTCGCAGAAGCTGATCTCGGCGATGTTTTATCATTGATGCCATTTATCCTTGAGTACGTGGTTTTTGCATTTTTGGTTTGGGGCGTTCTTCTGTTCGGCTTAAGCTTTGAGTCAGAGGATTTTAAGTATCTCTACGGCACTGCATTCCTGTTAGTCTTATCTGCACCGTTTTTAGTGAAGAAAATGAAGCTGTTTTCTGGCGGCAATAGCATGGCCACGTTGGGCCTTATCGTTGCCGGAGCAGGCGTGGCTGTTCAAGTGGCGCAGTGGCTCTAACAAGGTGGTGTTTGTCGCCGCTTCGCGGCTGGGACGGCTTACGCTACGCTCCAGCCGCCCCAAACCACAGCGTTAGGTAGAAGTATGAAGATTGATACTAAGAGTGAGCTTACCAAGGACATTGAGGCTAGTATCTCCCTGGCTCATGATTCTGGGCAGCCCAAGAAAACGCAAAAGCAAGTGCGTGAGCATTTAGCCTATATTTTGCCAAAGCTCACTGAGCCCAACGCGTTAATTCAGCCGATCAAAATGGCGCTCGCAGCAATTGAGCAGAGAGAAAGCCGGAAATCGTGGTACGAAAAACCGATTGGAGTTGTCTCCTTGAGTGTCTTGGCTGGTCTTTTGGTTGCATTTTTAGCCTTCAAAGCCGGATGGGGTTGACCGAATTCTGCGGGTGAGCGTGTGACCGCTACCTAACTAGTGCAGGCACGGCGACGCCCTTTACATCGCGCCTTCGGCTACATTCCAAGCGCGCGCATGCCGCAAGCGTTATGCCGCAGGACACGTCTATGACAATGAATGATTCCCTCAGGTTTCCGCGACTTAAGCTCGGCTTGCTCCTGTTCCTTGCAGGCATGCTCGGTGTCGGTGTTCTCAGCATCACGGTGCTTCCCCAGGTTTTGGGCGACGCGTCCCTCCCGGTACCCTCCTGGCTTGTTCTTGTGGCGAGCATCACGCAGAGCGGGGTCCTTGTCGCGCTCGTTGTGTGGGCCGGCACTTCGCTTGCACCGAAGGTTGGTCTCGGTGCTCCCGCGTTTGAGGCAGCGGTCAATAATCAGTCGGTAGCAGCAGCACTCCGCCCCCAACTACCCCCGGGGATCCTTGGCGGCTTGCTGGGAGGGCTTGGACTCTTTGCGGTTGGCGGCTACGCCCCTGCGGAGATTACTGACATGGATCAGCCGTTCACCGTGCCACTCCTCGCCCGCGTTCTCTATGGCGGCATCACGGAGGAGTTGCTTTTACGGTGGGGGCTTATGACGTTACTCGTTTGGATGGCGTGGCGCCTCCTGCAACGTCGAATAGGTACACCAAAGATCATCTATATCTGGCTCGCCATTGTCGTAAGCGCACTCTTATTCGGCGCAGGTCACCTGCCAGCTGCCGCAGCGCAGGTTGAGATGTTGACCACTGACGTTACAATGTTCATCGTCGGCGCGAACACGGTCTTCGGCATACTTTTCGGTTACCTGTTCTGGCGATACGGTTTGGAGACGGCGATGATCGCCCACGCGTTGGCGCATGTGGTGAGCTCTGCCATTAGCGTTGTAGTGGCCTAACAATGGTGACGCAGGGGACACCAGAAAGTGTCACACCTTTCAAGTTCGTAAAAACGGCGCCGCTATCCAGCAAGTGACGGCGGTGGTGGCTCAGGACAAACGTGTAAGTGCGGACCCGCCCTGCCGGTTCAGTCACTGGCCGGCTGTGCCTCACGGGTTCGCCAACCAAACCTCTTGCCACGCCGAAAATCGTGAGGGCTTAATCCGATAGCGGGCAAAGTTGCCGGCGTGCAGGCTCAGGACCTCGTTTTCGGCCACTTCCCTGAACCGCTGCCGGTCCTCTTGCGGAATATGCTGTTCCACCCATTGAACAATGCGGTTGAACGCGGCTTTCTTGTTCAGCCGCTCAAGCACAATATTCTGGACGACGTCCTGCAATGCCGAGCGGTACTTTAACCGGAACGGGTCGGGTTCGCCGAGCGATTGTCTGACGGCGGTGTAATGCGCCGCCGACCGCTCATAAGCCCAAATGAAAACGTCCTTGAGCAGGTCGATCCGGTTCAGTTCATACACGCCGAGCATCGCTTCGGTATAGATGTCAGCGGGCACCTCCGTGAAGGAGAGCGGGATCAGGTTGGCTTTGATGAACGGTATATTCGCCGCCAGCCGGGAAACGCGCTTGTTCACGTCATCGAAGGGTTGCAGATATGGCAATTGAACCATGATAAAAAACGCCTGCTCGAAAGGATCGTCGATGGCGCTGGCCGTCGCCAGAATCTGATCAAAATAGTCTTCAATCAATTGTGGCACTTCGAGGGGGTGAAACACGGACTTCTCAATGCCAACTGCGATTCGGCGCAAGCGTCCGGTTGCCTCCGGGTCGGCCAACAGGTTGTTAGCCAGCAACGCATGAAGGTTCAGGATCGTATAGCGGTTGAAGCCGATCTCCTCCGCCGAGCCCACCAGAAATTCGATGGCGTCCTTGTGGTTCAGGATCATTTGCGACTCGATGTGCGCCTTACCCGCCGTCTCTTCCCCGAAGGCAATCAATCTTTTCGTATCCAGCAGGGAGTACGTGTTCCCCTCCAGGCGGCTGGAGTTCCACGAAAGATCGATCAGCAGGCGGTTCAGAATCTGTTTCGCATAGGTGCCCGCCGGCCGGGGTCCCGAGGGTGGCGTGCCGATTTCCCGAAGATGCGCGCGCTCGGCGGGTGCAAGGTACGCCGTATGGTTGGGCCGGTACTGGTCGAGGAAGCTGTGTTGATACCCCGCCGGCTTGCGTGACCGAAGCGGCTTGCGCAAGGCGGTCTGGATCTCAGCGGCCTGGCGGGAGACAGGTATAGCGCCCGCCGCTTCCTCGTGGGAGGGTTCTCTAACGCTGCTGCTCGTCCTGCGCTCGGTATCCGCAGGGAAGTATCGGACCCACCGCTTTCCCCCGGTCTTGATGAGCCGGCCCGCATCCACCAGGTGTTTTAAACGGTACTGGAGTGTGCGCCGGGGCAATGATTGCTCAAGAGCGTCCAGGACGGCTTGCAGGCCGACACCCTCGGGGTGAGCGGAGACCACCGCCTCGATGTCCTGTAGCGCCTTTTCAGGTATGGGTTTCGCCATGATTTGAGTATGTTGCGCATTGAGATTTATGCGCAATTAAAGCACGCCTATACGCAGTTATCAATCCTATGCGCAATTAATGTTGCGCATAGGATTAGGTGGGGCTCCCGTGGAGCAAGACGCGTTGGCTGCAGGATTCGGGGTTCTTCACGGTGTCGCCAGATTTGCAGTCGGTGTCCGGCGTTCAGCACCCGCAAGGCGCTTTTTTGGGGGGGCTGCAGACATGGAACCGGACTGAGGTACCTGCTACCTGCCCCGCGCGTTCCTGGAGGTCGAATCGGAGAATTAGCAGGGGCGCTGGCGGCAACTTGAGGTTCGGGGGCAAGGCACTAGTGAAGTTGGCTGGCCTAGTTTGTAAGTCGCTGATATTTCTGTTTTTATTTCGTGCGATGGACGTTCAGTAAAAGGCAATCGACGCAGGCACGGCGACAGAGAAAGGCCGCATGTTGCGTCTCCATACCGATCGAGATTCTGACGGCAATCGACTGGTTAGCATGATAGATTAGAGTCCCAAGCAAGAGCGCACACTTTAAGCTGGATACCACGAAAAGAGACAATGGGATGCCTCTGAAAGAAAGCCAAATCGAGCAAAAATTAATCAATAAGCTCGAAGACCTTAAATACTCCTATCGTCCTGACATCCGTGACAAGGCCAAGTTGGAGCAAAACTTTCGCGACAAGTTCGAGGCCCTCAATCGCGTCCGCCTGACTGACGCCGAGTTCGCCCGCCTGCGCGACGAAATCATCAACGCCGATGTCTTTCAGGCCGCCAAGACCTTGCGGGAATATGGCTATTTCCAGCGCGAGGATGGCACGCCGCTACACTACATGCTGGTCAACCTCAAGGATTGGTGTAAAAACGACTTCGAAGTCATCAACCAACTGCGCATCAATACCGAAAACAGCCATCATCGCTATGATGTGATCCTGCTGATCAACGGCCTGCCCGTGGTACAGATCGAGCTGAAAACCCTAGGAATCAACCCCCGCCGAGCCATGGAGCAGATTGTCGAGTACCGGAATGAACCTGGCAATGGCTATTCCAATACGCTGCTATGTTTTACGCAGCTATTTATCGTCAGCAATCGCGACCACACTTGGTACTTCGCCAACAACCAGACTCAGCATTTCGCCTTCAACGCTGATGAGCGATTCTTGCCTATCTATCAGTGGGCCGATGAAGGCAATCGCAAGATCACCCATCTGGATGACTTTTCTGATGCTTTTTTGGCCAAATGCGCCTTGGGACAGATGATCAGCCGCTACATGGTACTGGTTGCCAGCGAGCAAAAGCTGATGATTATGCGGCCGTACCAGATCTATGCGGTCAAGGCGATTGTCGACTGCATCCACCAGAACCGGGGCAATGGCTATATTTGGCACACCACCGGCAGTGGCAAGACGCTCACTTCCTTCAAGGCATCCACGCTGCTTAAGGACAACCCGGACATTGAAAAATGTTTGTTCGTAGTGGATCGCAAGGATCTGGACCGGCAGACTCGCGAGGAATTCAACCGCTTTCAGGAAGGCTGCGTCGAGGAAAACACCAACACCGAAAGTCTGGTGCGTCGCCTGCTCTCGGAGGATTATGCCGACAAGGTAATAGTCACCACCATCCAGAAGCTCGGCCTGGCGCTCGATGAAACCAGCAAGAAAGCCAGGCAGCACATAGAAAAGGGCAAGCAGACCTACAAGGAGCGGCTTGCACCACTGCGGGACAAGCGGATTGCTATCATCTTTGACGAGTGCCACCGCTCTCAGTTTGGCGATAATCATAAGGCAATCAAGATGTTCTTTCCGAAGGCGCAGCTATTCGGCTTTACTGGGACACCTATTTTTGAAGAGAACGCCAGCTACAAGCAGATCGACGGCACCGTTGGCAGCTACCGCACCACCAAGGATATCTTTGAAAAGGAGCTGCATGCCTACACCATCACCCATGCCATCGATGACCGAAATGTGCTGCGCTTTCATATCGACTATTTTAAGTCTGAAGCGAATTCGGAAGGCGAAGAAAGTAAAAATATAAATAGTAAGGCTAGGAAGGCGAAGCCTAAGCCCGATCAGGCGCTGGCCCAACGAGCGGTAGTGGACGCGATTCTGGGCAAGCACGACGCAGCCACTAACCAGCGCCGCTTCAACGCCGTGCTGGCTACTGCCTCGATTAACGATGCCATCGGCTATTACCGCTTGTTCAAAGAGATTCAGGCCGAATACCAGGCCGAAGACCCGGAGTATACTCCATTGAATATCGCCTGCGTCTTCTCGCCCCCAGCTAATGGCGACAAGGACGTAAAGCAACTCCAGGAAGATCTGCCTCAGGAAAAGGCCGATAACCAGCAGGAGCCGAAGCAGAAAAAAGCCGCCCTGCAAGAGATTGTCGCCGACTACAACATGCAGTATGGCACCGGCCATACCATGAGCGAGTTCGACCGCTATTATCAGGATGTGCAGCAGCGTATCAAGGATCAGCAATATCCCAACAGCGATCTGCAAAACAAGCACAAAATCGATGTCACGATTGTGGTGGATATGTTGCTCACCGGCTTCGACTCCAAGTACCTTAACACCCTATACGTGGACAAGAACCTCAAGCATCACGGCTTGATTCAAGCCTTCTCGCGCACAAACCGGGTGCTCAACGACACCAAGCCCTACGGCAACATCCTCGACTTTCGCGGCCAGGAGCAAGCCGTTGACGATGCCATTGCGCTTTTCTCTGGTGAGGACACCGGCCGCTCGCGCGAAATTTGGCTGGTGGATCCAGCACCTAAGGTTATTGAACAATATGAACAGGCAGTCGCAGCAATGAACCAGTTTGCAGCACGGCAAGATGGCAATGGTGACATTGAAGACGAAGGTGGCCCCCTTCGGATCGCAGAGCCCAAATCCGTCTATAATATTAAGGGCGATGCCGCGCGCGTGGAGTTCATCAATCGTTTCAAGGAAGTCCAGCGCCTCAAAACTCAGCTCGACCAATATACCGATCTGAAAGAAGAGCAAAAGCAACGTATCAGCAGCGTCCTCCCCGACGACGACCTGCGCTCATTGCGAGGTGCCTATCTGGAAACTGCCCAGCGTTTGAAGGAACAGCAGGGTAAGAACGGGGAGCAAGCTTCTGAGGCCCAGGAGGCTATCGAGCAGCTGGATTTCGAATTCGTGCTCTTCTCTTCGGCGCTGATCGACTACGACTACATCATGGGTCTGATCGCCCGCTTCAGTCAGGACAAGCCCGGCAAGAAGACCATGCGCCGCGACCAGCTTATCAACCTGCTCGCCGCGAGCAGCAACCTGATGGACGAGCGCGAGGACATCATTGCCTACATCAACACCCTGGAAGCTGGCAAGGGCCTGAACGAGCGGGCTATCCGTGACGGGTACCAGGCCTTTAAGGCTCAAAAAGCCCACGATGAAATCGCCGCCCTGGCCGAGCGCCACGGGCTAGACCGCGACGTTCTTCAAGGCTTTGTGGACGGCATTCTCGACCGCATGATCTTCGATGGTGAGCAGTTAAGCGACTTGTTCGAGCCGCTGGAATTGGGCTGGAAAGCGCGCAGCCAAGCCGAGCTGGCATTGATGGAAGAGCTGGTGCCGGTTCTGAAGAAGCAGGCCAGCGGACGGGAGATATCGGGGTTGGCGGCGTATGAGTAAGGCGACGAAGAACGAAAAGAAGGGCTTGGTGCCCCGATTGCGGTTTCCTGAGTTTCGGGAGGCGGGGGAGTGGAACACTGATCTGGTGAAGGACCTGGTAACCACGGTGACACCACCGAAAAAGCTAACCTCGAATCAGTATGAACATGAAGGAATGTTCCCGGTTGTAGATCAGTCCCAGGAGTACATTTGCGGTTGGACCAATGATGAACATGCCCTTGTTTCGCTTGAGTCACCATTAATCGTTTTTGGCGACCATACCTGCGCATTGAAAATCGTTGATCAACCATTTGTACAAGGTGCTGATGGTATAAAAATACTGAAATCTAAAAATGTCATTGAGCCGGAGTTCTTGTATCAGTATCTCCTATTTTCTCCGGTAAAAATGGAAAGCTATAAGAGGCACTTTTCCACCCTTAAAGAGAAGTCGGTTGTATACCCCGATAAAAGAACAGGAGAACAACAAAAAATAGCCTATTGCCTCTCGTCCCTCGACGCGCTGATCGCCGCGCAAGCGGACAAGATCGACGTCCTCAAGGCCCATAAAAAAGGGCTGATGCAGAAGCTCTTCGCCCGCGAAGGCGAAACCGTCCCCGGCCTGCGCTTTCCCGAGTTTCGGGATGCGGGGGAGTGGATAAGCAGAAAGCTTTCCAAGCTGCTAAAGAAGATTGGTGACCCTGTAACGGTTGAAGATGATCAGATTTATCGAGAGGTAGGCATTCGATCACATGGAAAAGGCATATTCCATAAAGAGCCTATTTTGGGGGCGGCGATCGGTAATAAACGGGTATTTTGGATAGAAGAAAACACTCTAATTGTGAATATCGTTTTTGCTTGGGAGCTGGCAGTTGCAAATACAAATGAAGCTGAGAAGGGAATGATAGCTTCTCATAGGTTTCCTATGTATCGCGCGAGGGAAAACAAAGCTGACGTTAGGTACATGAAATATTTCTTCCTTACACATAAAGGAAAGGAACTTTTATGGATTGCTTCTCCAGGTGGCGCTGGAAGAAACAAAACATTGGGTCAAAAGGACTTTGAGAACTTAGAGTTTTTGATTCCTAAGCGTCTGACAGAGCAAAAAAAAATTGCCGATTGCCTCTCATCTGTTGATGAGCTGATCGTCGTCCAAACGGAAAAACTCGACACCCTCAAGGCCCATAAAAAAGGCCTGATGCAGCAGCTCTTCCCCATCCCGGAGGCGGTTGGCGTATGAGCCAAGAGACGCCCTTGTCATTTCCGTCCAAAACCGCCTACGACTCAACCCAGGGTTGCGTGGTTTGGCAGGGTGAATGCGCCAATGACGGCGCCGAGCTGATGGCCTTTATGCATGGTCCGGTGGCTGCGCGCCTGCACGACACAGAGGGTAGTGAAGTGTTGCATGAGCACCTCCGAGGGCTAAGCCTCACAGGCATGGGGCAGGATGCGCTGGAAGAGGTGCTTGCCGCTGAAGTGCCGGAAACGAGAGATTGGGCGGCGGGAGAGGCGCTGGCCGAGGCTGTGCTAGAAGCGCATCACGAAGTGGAACTGCCGTGGAACAATGAGCGCGACAAGCGCAACCCTTTCGCCTCGCTGCCGGGTGCGGATATCGTAGGCTTCCAGCGTGTTGGTGACTCCCATCGACTGGCCTTGGGTGAAGTTAAATCTTCGTCCGAAGCCCAATGGCCTCCACAAGTGATGAGCGGTCGGAGTGGCGGTCTGGGTCATCAAATCGACAATTTGGCCACGAATCTCGGAACTATCCATCAGTTGCTCAGTTGGCTTTTGCCTCGCGTCAAGGGCACTGAATATCAAGCTGCCTTTAACGCAGCTTGCACCCGCTATCTCAATTCTGGGCGTCGCGACCTGGCGCTGTTCGGCATTCTGGTTCGCGACCAAGAACCTCGGGAAGCCGACTTGAAGGTGCGTGGTGGCAAGTTGGCGGGCAGCCTGACTGCTCCAACTTGTTGCTGTCTAATTGCGCTCTATCTTCCCTGGCCCATCACGCAACTTCCACAAGCCATCGGCCAAGGAGGCGCAGCATGAGCCACTGGCTGCTGGATACCATGGCGGACAAACGGCGCCTGGCGTTGCGAGAGGCGGACCGCCTGCAGTTCTACCGAGAGATGGGCCGGGAACTTCCTGATTTCGATGAGGAGATTCTGCGTGAATCGGCTGCTGCCCTGGAGATTGCTGTACTCGATTTGGAGGTTGATCGGCTGGCCGACGATCCCGAGAAGCGCACGCTGTCGCGTCAGGCTGCTGGGGATGCCTTCCGACTCCTGCGGATGCTGCCCCTGCCTATCAATCCCATGGACGCGGGCACTCATTTGTTGCGGGCCTCAGTGCTGGCGGTGCTGGGTGATCGCGGTGCGGATGCCGCAAGATGGTTACGCAGCCTGGATGAGTCGCTACAATGGCCCGACTTGCCGCTTGATGCTCCGGATTGGGGGGCGCGCTGTCGGGCGACCCTTACGGATGTTTGGCTGCGGTTAGTACGCAAAAAGGGCTGGTCTGACCGTGATGCCGTTCTGGAGCGAGTTGCCGCACTGCGCAGCACCCAGCAAACATTTGAACGAGAGTATCTCCACGCTTTTGGGCCCTTGGACGCGAAACGTTCAGCCCTGGAGCTGATCGCAATCTACCATCTGGCAAAAGCAGCGGATGTGTTGGCTCATTACATCACCGATGGCGTGGTGGACGGCAGCCATCAGATCCAGCCAGTGCTTGATTCTCACTTCGACCCGGCCATTGACGCATGCGACACTGCGCAGTTGATCGAACTGGGGCCCCTGACGCGGCTGCTGGCGCGCGCCGCTCAACAAATGGCGGACAATGCCCTGTGGACGGTGACTCGCGCCGTAAATTCCCGTGTCACTGAGTTTGTACGCGAACTGGTCAACCGTGGCCGGGGGGACCGCGCTCTTTTTGATGTGCTGCCGCCGCAACGCCGGACCCTCGCCGAGCAGGGCCTGTTGGGTTCCAGCCGCCGGGCGGTAGTAGTCAGCCTCCCCACTTCCAGCGGCAAGACACTGATTGCCCAGTTCCGCATGTTGCAGGCACTCAATCAATTTGAGGACCGTAAAGGCTGGGTGGCCTATCTGGCGCCTACTCGAGCCTTGGTTAACCAGGTGACGCGACAGTTACGCCGAGATTTCGAGCCTTTGGGGCTGCAGATTGAACGGGTCAGCCCAGCCATGGAAGTTGACGGTGTTGAAGCAAGCATGCTGAGGGAGTCTCACGACGAGACGCAGTTCCGCATTCTGGTGGCCACCCCAGAGAAATTTGACTTGATGCTGCGTCAAGGTTGGGAGGAGACGATAGGCCGCCCCTTGTCGCTGGTGGTGGTCGATGAAGCACACACTATTCAGGAGGGTGAACGGGGGCTTCGACTGGAGCTGCTATTGGCCACAATCAACCGCGAATGCCGGGAGGCACAATTCCTGCTGTTGACGCCCTTCATCCAGAATGCCCGAGAAGTCGCACGCTGGCTGGGCGGCCAGAACGCAGAAGATATCAGCCTCGGGGTGGACTGGCAGCCTAATGATCGGGCTATCGGTATCGTCAGCCCGGTGGATGATGGTGCCATTAACGGCCGTAGTCGCAACTACCGACTGGATTTCCAGACGGTGCACACCTCACGCCACACCATCGACCTCGATGACACCTTCTCGCTGGGTAAAGAGGATGCGCTTGCAACGACCCTGTCAAAGTCGCAGGACGTAGGTACTTTGGCTGCTATCGCGGTGCGCAAACTCAAGGTGCGCGGTCCCGTAATCGCCATGCACAGCCGACCGGATTTTGTTTGGTCACTGGCGGAAAAGATCAAATCAGGCTCGTTGCCCATCTTGTCCGATGATGTTCGGTTTGTGCAGAAGTATGTTGCCGCTGAGCTGGGTGCGGAGTTTCCTTTGGTGGACCTTCTTTCTCATGGTGTTGGAGTACACCACGGAGGGTTGCCTGAAGAAATACGTATGCTGATGGAATGGCTGTTTGAGAAAGAACGGCTTGACGTGCTTGTGGCGACGACAACCATTGCTCAGGGCGTTAACTTTCCCGTTAGTGGCGTTGTGATGGCTGCGACAAGTTATCCATATGGCCAGCCGATGCCACCAGAGGATTTCTGGAATATTGCTGGTCGAGCTGGTCGTGTCTCGCAAGGGCAGTTAGGTGTAGTAGCTCTCGTAGCAAAAAATGAAAGTGAGGTTGCCCAACGCCGGGAGTTTATTGGCCGCGCCACCGGCGACTTGAACTCTGCATTGATTAAGCTTGCTCAGGCGACTGCCGATGAGCTAGCCGACCTGGGCATGATCGTTTACCGCCACCCCGAGTGGTCAAGCTTTCTTCAATACCTCGTGCACACCTATCGACAGTTAGGTGCACCGGCCAACTTTGCCGACCAGGTTGAGCAGGTTTTGCGAGGAACACTGGGCTTTGAAAAGCTGCGAGCATCGGACAGTCGAATTGCCAGTCAGTTGCTGGGTGGTATTCGGAACTATGTCTCTTATATTGCTGACCCTGGGCAGCCCCTGAAGCTGGTAGACAGCACTGGTTTTTCACTGCAAAGCATTCGCACAGTGATGGCTCATCGCGGCAATATCGGGCCGGATTCCTGGGATCGAGAGCGCCTATTCAGCCAGGGTGACCGTACGCTTCAGGATATGATGGGAGTACTTCTAAGGGTTCCAGAGCTGAGAGGGAACCTGCAAGAAGTCTTGGGGGAGAGGTCGCTAGAGGGAGACAAGCTTGCTCTTATCCTGAAAGACTGGGTGAATGGCGAAGAAATCACCACCATCGCTGAACGCCATTTCCGTAAAGACGGAAGAGATGAGGTTACAGCCTTAACCAAGTGTGGACAGAACCTTTTTGGCAAGCTAGCGCAAACCTCTTCCTGGGGATTGAATGCCTTGATGGCGATTACTGCATCCGACCTGCCGGAGGAAGAGCGCAACCGGCTGGCCAACCTTCCTTCACAGGTTTTCTATGGGGTATCCACCGACGAGGCTATCACCTTACGCTTGCTCGGCGTCCCTCGTCGAGCGGCGACGCCACTTGCCCGGACTTTGAACCTCAGTGCAGGAGAGTCCCTGCCAGCAATCCGGCAGCGGCTCGCCGCATTATCACCGCAAGACTGGGCTGCAGCACTTGGCCCTGCTGGGATCGTCTATCGCAAGGCGTGGCAAATCATGGATGGAGTGGAGGGATGACAACTAGCGACACATTCCAAAATCTCCCCGAGCTTGCGACCCACCTACGTGAACGGCTGGAGCACAAGAAGTGCATCCTGCTGTTCGCCTTCAACGGTACCGGAAAAACGCGCCTGTCTATGGCCTTCAAGGAGCAGGGAAAGCAAGGTGACGGTGATGAAGAAACCCGAGACACCCTCTACTTCAACGCCTTCACCGAAGACCTGTTCTACTGGGATAACGACCTGGAGAATGACGCCAAACGGGTGTTGCGGCTGAACCGTGATTCCCACTTCTTTGACGGGCTGCAAGAACTGGAGATGGAAAATCGCATCGGCCCATTGCTGGCGCGCTATGCGGATTTTGATTTTCTGATCGACTACGAAACCTGGGAAATCACCTTTTTCCGGGACACAGACGTCGACGGCGCGCCCATCCCCATCAAAGTGTCACGCGGCGAGGAGAACATCTTTGTCTGGTGCTTCTTTCTCGCCGTCGCCCAGTTGGCGGTGGATCAGGAGGAGGGCTCGCCTTATGCCTGGGTCAAGTACCTGTATATCGACGACCCCATTTCATCGCTAGATGACAATAACGCCATTGCCGTGGCCAGCCACCTGGCGCAACTGCTGAAGAATGCGAACGGGCAGATTAAAACTGTGATCTCCACACACCATCATCTGTTCTTCAATGTGATGTGCAACGAGCTGGGCAACGCGGTTAAAGGCTTCCTGAGCAAGGAGGCCGACCATTTTCGGTTGGCGGATACTGGCGAGACGCCGCGCTACCATCATGTGGCCTTGCTGAAACATCTGCACGAGGTGGCTGAATCGGGGGAGGTCTATACCTACCACTTCAATATCCTGCGTAATATCCTGGAAAAGACGGCCACCTTTCACGGATTCCGCAGCTTTTCCGCCTGCATCAAGCAGGACAGTGACGACCCCGACGGCATTCTCCATGCCCGGCTGGTCAATGTGCTCAGCCACGGCAATTACTCCTTGTATGAGCCTCAGGAAATGCTGCCGGAGAATAAGGACTATTTCCGTAAAATTCTCAGGGACTTCATGAACAACTACCGCTTTAACCCGGAATTGTTTCCGGGGCCGAGGCAAGAGAGCGCGAACGCATGACCAAAGACCAACTCAGCCAATTGGGCAAGACCCTTTGGGCTATCGCCGACGACCTGCGCGGGGCTATGAACGCCGACGACTTCCGCGACTATATGTTGTCGTTCCTGTTTCTGCGCTACCTCTCCGATAACTTCGAGGCAGCAGCAAGAAAGGAGCTGGGGGCGGACTATCCCAGGCTTGATGATGAAGACCGTCGCGCACCACTGGCGGTTTGGTACGCGGATAATGCTGAGGATGTGCCCGCCTTTGAAAAGCAGATGCGGCGTAAGGTGCATTACGTGATTCGCCCGGATTACTTGTGGAGCAGCGTCTACGAACGCGCCCGCACTCAGAACGATGAGTTGTTGCAAACCCTGGAGCGGGGATTCAAATACATTGAGAACGAATCTTTTGCCAGTACCTTCCAGGGGCTCTTTTCCGAGATCAACCTGAACTCCGAGAAGCTGGGTCGGACGCCTAAGGCGCGCAATGACAAGCTCTGCACCATCATCACCAAAATTGCCGAGGGTATCGCGCGGTTCTCAACAGACAGCGACATTCTGGGTGATGCCTACGAGTATCTGATTGGCCAGTTTGCCGCTGGCTCCGGCAAGAAGGCCGGAGAGTTCTACACCCCGCAAAGTGTTTCCACGATCCTCTCTCGCATCGTGACGCTGGACAGTCAGAATCCTGCCTCTGGAAAGAAGAAAAAGCTCAACAACTTGCTGGACTTCGCCTGCGGTTCCGGCTCGCTTCTGCTCAATGTGCGCCACCAGATGGGGCCGCACGGCATTGGCAAGATCTACGGACAGGAAAAGAACATCACGACCTACAACCTTGCGCGTATGAACATGCTGTTGCATGGGGTCAAGGACAGCGAGTTCGAGATTCACCATGGGGACTCCCTGACTAACGACTGGGACTTGCTCAACGAAATGAACCCGGCTAAGAAGCTTCAGTGCGATGCAGTGGTGGCCAATCCACCCTTTAGCTATCGCTGGCAGCCCAATGAGGCGCTAGGCGAGGACTTCCGCTTCAAAAACTATGGCCTGGCGCCCAAGTCTGCCGCCGATTTTGCTTTTCTGTTGCACGGCTTTCATTTCCTAGGCGACGAAGGAACTATGGCTATTATCTTGCCCCACGGTGTGCTTTTCCGGGGTGGAGTGGAGAGTCGTATCCGTACCAAGTTGCTTAAAGATGGGCATATTGATACAGTCATTGGTTTGCCAGCCAATTTGTTTTTCTCTACAGGCATCCCGGTTTGCATCTTGGTGCTGAAAAAATGCAAAAAACCAGACGACGTACTTTTCATTAATGCTGCCGAGCATTTCGAGAAAGGGAAGCGACAAAATCAACTGCTACCGGCGCATATTGATAAAATTGTCGATGCCTACCAACAGCGCCCTGAGAATACCGAGCGCTACGCTCGATGCGTCAGCATGCAGGAGATTGAAAAAAACGACTACAATCTTAATATTTCCCGCTATGTCAACACCGCTGAGCCTGAACCAGAAATCGACTTGGCTGCGGTTCATGCGCAACTGATTGATATTGATCGGCGCATCGCTGAAGCAACTAAAGCACACAATAAGCATTTGAAAGAGTTAGGTTTGCCGAAACTATAAAAGGTGGCCGAATTATGATCCTGAAGCTGATCATGATTCGGCCTTCGCGCCGCATTTTCATCGACTAAATGGAACTGGCTTTATGTATCAGCTATTCAATAATGCTGATTTGATTGCCTCCGCACCTTTCCGATAACACACCACGGCAAGCAGCTCCGAATCAACCCAAACGCCCCAGTACCGACTCCCACGATAATGCCCGATCTCAATGTTCGGCTTGCGCTTTTTCATGATTCCCTCCATGGGTTTGAGTGATACGTAAAGTCATCATAGATCAGGGCGGCTGAATATGATACTTATAGTGTGTAGATTTATAGTCATCTATAAGAACAATTTGAAATATGACTACTCACATTGATGACGCACAGAAAAAGCTGGGTTCCGTGATCCGGGAGCGGAGGCGGGCCGCCGGTATTTCCCAGGAGGCCTTCGCCACCGAGGTTGGGATTCATCGCACCTACATCGGTGCGGTGGAACGTGGCGAGCGCAATGTTTCCCTCGCGAACATCCTGCGTATCGCCCGGGCGTTGAAGGTCTCCGCCGCCCAATTGTTCAATGAGGCTGGCCTTTAGTCCGTACTGAATTCAAAGACTTCCTCGTCTAGCTCCCCGGTTCGCCACCCACCAGGAGACAACCATGATTATCTCCTCCACCCACGATTACCGCCTCGCCGCCAAACGCCGCCTGCCGCCGTTCCTGTTCCACTACATCGCCGGGGGCGCGTACGACGAGCACACCCTGGCGCACAATGTGGCGGATCTGCGCGATCTGGCGTTGCGGCAGCGGGTGTTGAAGGAAGTGGGGGAGGTGGATCTGTCGGCGCGGTTGTTCGGGGAGGCGGTGAGCCTGCCGGTGGTGTTGGCGCCGGTGGGGCTTACCGGGATGTACGCGCGGCGGGGCGAGGTGCAGGCGGCGCGGGCGGCGGCGTCGCGGGGCGTGCCGTTTACGTTGTCGTCGGTGTCGGTGTGTCCCATCGAGGAGGTGCAGCCGGCGATGACGCGGCCGATGTGGTTTCAGCTGTATGTGCTGCGCGATCGCGGGTTCATGAAGAACGCGCTGGAGCGGGCCTGGGCGGCGGGGGTGCGGACGCTGGTGTTCACGGTGGATATGCCGGTGCCGGGGGCGCGCTATCGCGATCGGCATTCGGGGATGTCCGGGCCCTTCGCGGCCTGGCGGCGCATGCTGCAGGCAGTGACGCACCCGCGCTGGGCGTGGGACGTGGGCCTGCGCGGTCAGCCGCACGATCTGGGCAATGTGTCGGCCTATCTGGGTCACCGCATCCAGCTGGAGGATTACATCGGCTGGCTGGGCGAGAACTTCGATCCGTCCATCGGCTGGCGGGATCTGGAATGGATTCGTGAGTATTGGAAGGGCTCGATGGTGCTTAAGGGCATTCTCGACCCGGAGGACGCCCGCGAGGCGGTGCGGTTCGGCGCGGACGGCATCGTGGTTTCCAACCACGGCGGGCGCCAGCTCGATGGCGTGCTGTCCTCGGCCCGGGCGCTGCCGGCCATCGCCGACGCGGTGCAGGGCGACCTAACGGTCCTGGCGGATTCCGGCGTCCGCTCCGGCCTGGACGTGGTGCGCCTGCTCGCCCTGGGCGCGGACGGCGTGCTGCTGGGTCGCGCCTTCGTCTACGCCCTGGCCGCCGCCGGCGAGCAGGGCGTGGCCCATGTGCTGGACCTGATCGCCAGTGAGATGAAGGTGGCGATGACGCTTACCGGGGCGAGGGCGGTTGGGGAGATTTCGCGGGAGAGTCTGGTGCAAGCCGGCGATTGAATTCTGGTGCCGTGGCGTCTAATCAAAAATCGAAGGCGACAAAATCGTCGCCTTCGCCAGGAACTCGATATCCCCGGCTTCCATCCCCGCCGCTGAAAACAGCTCCTTCCAGTGGGTCTCCACCACCTGCTTCATGGCTTCGACGCACTCGGCGGCTTCGTGTTCGCTCAGGCCAAACCGCTCCGCCTGGCTGAGGGCGTTGTGGAGCGTGGCCGCGCGGCCCTGGTGGCCGACGGTCATGGCCAGGTCCGCGGAGTAGCCCAGCCGGGGCTGGGGGCAGATGTCGTAGCCGGGGGTGAGGTCGAGGGCTTTGCCGTCCCAGAAGCAGGCGTGGTTGCGGGCGTGGTCGTCGGTGTTGCCGATCAGGATGTTGAAGACCATGCGCCGGAACAGCTCCCGGCCGTCCCGTTCGAAGTCCCGGGCGTATTGGCGCAGCACGTCGGCCAGTTCCAGGTAGCTGGCTTCGCCGCTGCGGACGGCGTATTCGTCCAGGTCCAGCAGGGTCATGGCGCTGAGCATGTGGCGGCGGGTCGGGTGGCCGGTCGCGTTGGTGTCGCGGTCGAAGCGGCGGACCAGCAGCACGTCCTTGCCGGAGACTTCCAGCACCCGGGTGTCCGCCACGTTCAGGCCGGCTTTGGCGGCGAGCCGCATGGCGCCGCTTTCCGCGGCGATCATGTTGAGGGTGTCCCGGCTGGAGCTGAATTTGGCGACCAGCCAGGACTTGCCGCGCCGGAACAGCACCTTGGGGCGGGCGCCGCCGATGCTGGTGCCGTGGTTCAGGGCGGCGTCCAGGTCGTCATCCAGTTCCTGGCCGCGTTCCATCCGTTCCGCCGCTTCCAGGGCGTCCGCCAGTGGGCGGATCGGCTTGGCGCGGGGCGCGTAGGCGTCCGGTCGGTCGGTGGCGTCCAGGGCGCCAATGCGGTCGGCGCCGGCGCCGAGCAGGTAATCAATCTCTCCGAGCTCGCCTTCGAGGCGGTAAGGGGCCTTGCCGGTGGGGTCGAGGGTTTTCGTGATTTCCCGCTGGATGATGCGCCGGCCCCAGGCGTCCGGCGCCGCGTCGCGCACGGCGCCGCTGAGCTCATGGTCGAGGACGTAGGGCTCACCGGTGAGCTCGCCCAGGGGGCGGCCGGGGATCGAGAGCGGGATGGCATCCGGCCGGGCCAGGTAGCTTTTGCCGTAGCGGAACACGTATTCGGCGCCGTCCCAGGCGACCACGCCGCACACCACCGGTTCCGCCTGCCCCGGTGGAAAGAGCCAGAGGTAGGCGCGATCAGAAATCATTGTCGACGTCCTGGGGTCGGAATCGGCGCCGGCTGGTGGGGCGGCGCGCGCCGGCGCGGTTCTCGGCGACCCGGTAATACCCTTTTGGGGTGGGCTGGCCCGGTTGGGGCAGGGTCGCCAGCAGGGGCAGGTCAAGCAGCCACAGGGCCGCCACCACCAGGCCGACGTCGACCTTCGGGTCGCCTTTTTCCAGGGCGCTCACGTGCCGCCGGTCCACCTTGCCCAGGCGCGCGCCCAGGTCGGTCTGGGACCAGCCGCGCGCCTTGCGGGCCTCGGCGATCAGGGCGCCGGTGTCGCGCAGGGCATCGAGAATCTGGGCCTTTTGATAAACGGGAGAATCGACTGTCCGGGGCATTTTGATCACTAAAACGTACAAAGTGGCGTTAAATGTACGGTATGGCGTTCCTTGTGATTCGTCAAGGTCGCCTTTATGCCTTGTGTACTTATTAATGTACATAAGGCGTCATTTTGTACGTTTTAGTGATCAATAAGACAAGGGCTGCCCGCGGCTCAGGTGGCCCACAGCTCCGGCGATTCCACTTCCATCCGCAGGCGGGTGTTGCTGAAGGTGCGTTTCAGCAGGCCGCCGAGGCCGGGTTTGGGAATCTCGGCCATCAGCCGCTGGACTTCGTTGAGCAGCGGGTCGGGCAGTTCGAGCCGGCCTTCGGCGGTTTCCTGGAGCAGCCAGCCGCCGTGTTCCCGAGCGGCGTCCCAGTGGCCCTGGGCGCTGAGCAGGGTCATGTGCAGCACGGAGAGATAGGGGTCGAACACCTGGGGCAGCACGCTGCTGCTGACCTTGAGGGCGGCGAGCGGGTCGGCGGCGCCGAACCAGCCTTCGTCCAGGCCCCGGGCCAGGGCGTATTTGCAGGCGGCGAAGTCGGCGGGCACGTCGATCAGCACCGCCCGGGCTTCGGCCTGTTCGCCCCGGGCCAGGTGGGCGCGGGCCAGGGGCAGGGCGCCGTAGCCGTTGCCTTCCTCGATGGCGGCGCGGCACAGGGCCAGGGCTTCCTCGGATTGCGGGTCGTCTGTCAGGCGCAGTTCGGCCAGGTTGAGCTTGCCGGTGGGGCCCCGCTCGGCGGCCAGGTGGAACCAGCGCTCCGCCGCCTTCCGGTCCTGTTGGAAGCCACGGTCGCCGAGGGCCAGGCGGCGGCCCAGAAAGTTGGCGGCATCGGTGCCTTTGGGGCTGGGGTTTTCCGCCAGCTTGGCGAATACGGCGGTGGCTTTTTCGATGTCGCCGGCCACCACCCAGGCCAGGCCCAGGTCGAACTGGTGGTCCGGTTCGTTCGGGGAGGCGTCGACGGCGGCCTGCCAGGCTTCCGCGACCTCCTGGGCGGAGACGCCGATGGCGGAGAGGATCTGTGCTTCCTGTACCAGCAGGTTGGCGCGCATACGCCCCGGCGGGCAGTGTTCCAGGCCGGCGCGGGCGTGGCCGCG
This sequence comes from Alloalcanivorax sp. C16-2, assembly GCF_046507615.1. Lineage (NCBI taxonomy): Bacteria > Pseudomonadati > Pseudomonadota > Gammaproteobacteria > Oceanospirillales > Alcanivoracaceae > Alloalcanivorax > Alloalcanivorax sp. C16-2. The sequence goes on from NZ_JBKFTL010000001.1 coordinate 1,283,102, forward strand.
GGCGGTGACCAGGTCGCCGTCGATGGCGGCGGCCCGGTTGGCGCGCCACCACCAGTATTCGGCGGTCAGTGCCTGGTGCAGTTCCGGGGCGGTGATGGCCTGCTCGGCCAGCTTCAGCACTTCGCCCATGTGCGCGAGACTGCCGCCCCAGCGGGCTTCGCTGCGGGCCAGGGCGTTGGCCCAGGCGGGCAGCCAGTTCGGGTCCGCTTCCGTCACTTCCGCCATCAGCGCCTGGTGGTCTTCCTCGGTGAGCCCCATCACCGTGGCGGCCTGGCCGATGGCGGCCAGCGCCGGCCCCGGTTGAACACCGAGCTCCAGGGCGCGGCCCAGCGGTGCCCGGGCCCGGGTCATGTACATGCCCACCTGCTCCCATTCGGCCTCGGTGAGCATGTCGGCGGTTTCCTCGCCCCGGGCGGCGAGGCCGGCATAGGTATCCGCCAGGCCACGAACCAGCCAGCTCCAGGGGTTATGGGGCTCGGCCTCGATCCAGGCCTCGATCGCCTCGCGATCGGCGCGGGTCATGGCGTACAGGCTGCCTTCCAGCTGCGCCACGGTATGCAGGGACGGCGTGTCGCGGTAGTCCCTGGCGGTGCGCTCCAGGCGTTCCGTGAGCGCGCTCCACTGGTGGTCCTCGGTGGCGGCGGTGATGGCGGCGTAGGAGCCGGGGATGTACATGTCGGTGATGGTCAGGATCGGGTGCTCGGACATGAAAAAACTCGCGGCGGGTCGGGTTAATCGCTCGGGTGGTCGTTCAAGGGTTTGAATTTTGTGGGATGGGAGCAAGAACGCAACCCGTGGTGATGCGCGGATGCACGTTGAATGAGACGTGCGTCTCAGGATGCCGCGTCGGGGACGGCGCCTCGACGTTCGCGCTGGGCGGGCGGGGCCGACGGACCCCGCCGAGGCGGTCAGCGCCGGGCGAACACTTCCTTGCCCATTAATACATCCAGGCGGTGTACATGGGCCGGGCGGGCCAGGATGGCGTTCATTCGTTGCAGGTCGCGGAAGATGTCGCCGCCGCCGCCCTCTACATGGGCCTGGCGACCGGCCCGGTCGGGAAACACTTCGAAGATGCCGAACACCCCGTGCGCGTATTGCACCGCGTACCAGGGGCCGGTGGCCGGCTCTTCGCGGACGCAGCCGAGGATGTCTTCCAGCATGCGCAGCACCTCCTGTTCCTTGCCGGGCAGGGCCTCGATATGAATGTAGAAGGCTTTGCGGCCTTCCTGGCCGTCCTCACCGGAGACTTCCACGCCCCGGTGCGGGCGGGCAAGGTCGGTGACGGCGGGTTCCGGCGTGGGGCCGGGTTGGCGTGGGGTCTTGTCGGTCATGGTTCACCTCCTTTGCTGAGGCTTCCACGGTAGCGGTGGCGCGCCGCCCGGCGGTGCCTGAAGCGCGCTATGATTTGCCTGATTGTGCCGATCAGGCTGTACCGGACTTGGCGGCTGGATAACAATGGGCCATGTCCGATGCTCTGTGCCAGGCGGTGCGCCGCTACACCCGATTGCAGGCCAATACCGCGGGGATCGCCGCCACGCCGGTGCCCGGGCTGTTTCTGGTGTCGGCCGAGCGCCCCGGCGCGCTGGAGCACGCCATCAGCAAGCCGCTGGTGTGCCTGGTGCTGCAGGGCAGCAAGCGGGTCACCATCGGCCCGCGCACCGTCACCTTCGCCGCCGGCGATGCCATGATCGTCACCGCCAATGTGCCCACCGTCAGCGGTATCCGCGAAGCCAGCGTCGCCCGCCCGTACCTGGCGGTGGCCTTGGATCTGGACCCGACGGTGATCGCCGAGCTGGCTATGACCCTGGGGGCTCACGAGGCGTCGAAAGAGCCGGTCTTTGATGACGCCGAGGTTCAGCTCCGGGACGCGGTGTGGCGGCTGGTGCGGTTGCTGGAACAGCCGCGCTCGCTGGCGGTGCTGGGCCCGTCCCTGGTCCGTGAGATCCATTACTGGCTGTTGCTGGGCCGGCAGGTGCCGGCGATTCGTCATCTTGGCCTGCCAGAGAGCCGGGTGCGTCGCATCGGGCGGGCCGTGGCCCTGCTGCGCCGGGACTACGCCCGGCCTCTGACCGTCGAGCAGCTGGCCGGCGCGGCCGGCATGAGCCGCTCCGCCTTTCACCGGCATTTTCGCGCGGCGACCTCCCTGTCACCGCTGCAATTCCAGAAGCAACTGCGCCTGATCGAGGCGCGCCGCCTGCTGATCTCGGAAGGCAAAAGCGCCAGCCGCGCCGCCTTCGAGGTGGGCTACGCGAGCGTGTCCCAGTTCACCCGGGAATACGCGCGCCTCCATGGCCGCCCGCCGGTGCGGGATCGCAACGCGGTGGCGGAGCAGGGTGAGGCCGCCTCAAACTCAAGATAATCGGGCTTCAGAGCGATTCTGGTTTCACCGCCGAGGAGCCTTCCTGCCCGGCGCTGGCCCAGGCGATAACCGCCAGGCCCAGCGCCACCAGCGAGAGCACGGCGCCGGCCCAGTTCGGCGAGGCCAGGCCAAAGCCGGCGGCGATGGTGGCGCCGCCCAGCCAGGCGCCTAGAGCGTTGCCCAGGTTGAACATGCCGATGTTCACCGAGGCGGCCATGGTGGGCGCGCCCGCCCGGTTGGCTCGGTCCATCACCAGCTTCTGGATTGGGGAGACCGTGGCGAAGCCGAAGGCGGCCATCAGGAACACGGAAGCCGATGCCAGGATGCCGTTCTCCACGCCAAGCCAGAACACCAGCAGCACCGCCGCCTGCGCCGCCAGGGTCACGAACAGGGTGCCGAACAGGGACCGGTCGGCGAACCGGCCGCCGACCCAGTTGCCCACGGCCAGGCCGAGCCCGAACAGGATCATCAGCCGTGCGACACCGCCTTCCGAGAACCCCGTTTCCTGAATCATCATCGGCGCGATGTAGGTGATGGAGGTAAAGAAGGCGGCGGGGCCGAATACGGTGATGCCCATGGACAGCAGCACCTGCGGGTCCACGAACGCGCGCAGCTCGGTCTTCAGCGCGATGGCCTTGCCCGCTTCGATGCGCGGCACCAGCAGCGCGACACTGACCACGGTGACCAGGCCGATGCCGGCGATCAGCCAGAACACCAGCCGCCAGTCGTAGACCTGGGCGAGCCAGGTGCCGGCCGGCACCCCGACCAGGTTCGCCATGGTCAGGCCCGAGAACATAAAGGCGATGGCGCTGGCCTGCCGCTCACGGGCGACCAGGGAGGCGGCGATGATGGAACCGACGCCAAAGAAGGTACCGTGGTTGAACGCGGTCAGAATACGGCCCGCCAGCGCGATCGGCAGCGTCGGCGCCAGTGCGGTGATCACGTTGCCCAGCGTGAAAATCAGCGCCAGCCCGATGAGCAGGGTTTTGCGGGGCACTTTGGCGCCGAGGACGGTCAGAATCGGGGCGCCCACGAACACCCCCAGGGCGTAGGTGGTGGCCATCAAACCGGCCGAGGGAATGTCGACGCCGAAATCCGTGGCGATTTGAGGCAGGATGCCGGCGACGACGAATTCGGTCAGGCCAATGCCGAAAGCGCCGATGGCCAGCGCGAAGAGGGCGGCGGGCATGGGAGGGTCTCCAGGTAAAGAGGTTTTCATTCGAAGATGATTCGGTTAAAAGGAGTCTATTCGAGATGAAATTCGGAGATAAACCGGAAATGCCCGTCCCAGGTAAAGAAAAAGATGCTGTTCGGCAGGTTCGCCATCATCCGGCTGATTTGGACGCGATTGACCGAAAAATATTAGGGGCGCTGGCCGAGGATGCCTCGCGCAGCTACGCGGAACTCAGCAAGATCGTGAACCTGTCCGCCCCCGCCGTGCACGATCGGGTAAAGCGGCTCAAGCGCGATGGCGTTATCAAGGGCACCGTGGCCGTGCTCGACGGCTGCAAACTGGGCCGGACCTTGCTGACGTTTCTGGTGGTCGATACCAGTAACTACAGCGCCACGCGCAAACTGCTTACCTTCGCCGACCGACCGGAAGTGGAAGAGCTGCATACCGTCGCCGGCGACGGCTGTGTGCTGGTGAAGGTACGCGCTGATGACACCGAGTCCCTGGAAAGCTTTCTGATGGAGATTCAGAGCCTGGAGGGGGTGCGGTCGGTGCGCAGCTACATCGCGCTGTCCACCTTCCTGGAGAGGGGCCCTTCCCCGGGCCCGGGCTGAGTTTATACAAAACCCAAAACGCTTTTGTTCTTCGCCTGCGCCTGATCGAACCGCACCTCCACGACCGCCCGTCGATGCGGGATCGCAACGCGGTGGCGGAGCAGGGTGAGGCCACCGCGGGCTCAAGATAATCGGGTTTGGGGCGGCTGGCAGGGCTGGAAGGCGTGCTGATGCCAGCCCCGATTTGCGTTTGCACCCGGCGATATCGCTGACAGGGATTGTCTCTCCTCGCTGACCCCTTTTTCCGTTTTTGCCCACTGTTGCCTGCCGCGCTCCAGAGCGATCCTGTGGCTTGGTCGCTAAGCGACGTTTTGGTTTGCATCCAGGCGATAAAGCTCACCTAAAGTGAGTAAATTCATCCTTTAGTAAACTAAGTTGTAGTTGGCAATGGTTTCTTTTGGCGCTATTTTGCTCACTATGAGTGAGCAAAAGATAAGTTACATAAACCGGCTCTTGTCCGGCCTGGATGACACCACCCTGGTATCCAGTCGCTGGCTGCGAGCCCACGGTTATTCCACCAGCCTGGTGGCGCGCTACGTGGCCAGCGGTTGGTTGGAGTCCCCGGCGCGTGGCGTTTACCTGCGCAAAGGCGGACGGCTGGAATGGCCGTCGGTGGTGCGTAGCCTGCAAAGTCGTGAGGGCCTGTCGCTGTATGTGGGGGGGCGCTTCGCGCTGGCCCTACAGGGGTATGAGCATTATCTGCGCTTGGGAGAGGCTCCCGTGGTGACCCTGTATGGTCCGGATCGGCCGCCGGGGTGGGTGGCGAAGTTACCGCTTGAAGCGCGTTTCGAGTTCTGCGGCGGTGCGCCTTTTGATCTGGCGTTGCCAGGTCTTACAGCTAATACGTCTGACAGAGAGTTATTGGCTCAAGGGCTGGGCCGGCTGGCCGAGCTGGACGGCATCGTTTGCTCTTCACCGGAACGGGCGATGCTGGAGCTGTGTGATCGGCCGCCGGGGGCGGCGCTGGTGTATGAGGTGGATGCCCTGATGCAGGGAATGGCGACCCTGCGGCCGGCGCGGGTGGGGCTGCTGTTGCGTCACTGTCGCAGTGTGAAAGCCAAACGGCTGTTTCTCGCTCTGGCGGAACGGCATCGGCATGCCTGGTTGGCCCATGTCTCCATGGAAGGTGTCGATCTGGGCTCCGGCAAGCGGTCGCTGGTATCAGGAGGGCGTCTGCATCCGACTTACCAGATAACGTTGCCGGGAGACCTGGATGAGCACCTGGGATAGCCGCTACAGGGATCGGGTGCAGCTGTTGGTGGACATCTTGCCTGTGCTGGCCAGGGAGCCGCGCTTCGCCTTGAAGGGCGGCACGGCGATCAACCTGTTCGAGCAGGATCTGCCCCGGTTGTCCGTGGACATTGACCTGACCTGGTTACCGGTGAACGGCTTTGCTGAAGATTCGGCGTTGATCACCGCCGCGCTGGAAACGCTGGCGGAGACATTGCGGGCCCGGCCCCTACGGCTGCGGGTGCAAGCATCGGTGAAGCAGAAGGGGCGGGGTGTGACGCGGCTGGTGGTCAGCCGGGGTCGGGCGCGCGTGCAGATCGAAACCACGCCGGTGATGCGCGGCACCGTGCATCCGACGAGGGAAATGGTGATCAGGCCGGCGGCGGAAGAAGCGTTCGGGTTCGCCTCGGCTCGGGTGCTTGATTTCGCTGATCTGTATGCCGGCAAACTGGCGGCCGCGCTATCGCGGCAACACCCTCGTGACCTGTTTGACGTTGGTTTTCTGCTGGAGGATGAGCGCGCGGATATAGCGCTCTGGCGTACTTTCCTGGTCTACCTGACCTGCAGCCCCAAGCCGGCCTGGGAGATATTGCAGCCCAGTGAACCCAGGGATTTCCACACCATATTCGACTCCCACTTTCAGGGCATGACCGCCGAGCCGGTCAGCGCGGACCAATTGCTGGACAGCCGGGCACGGTTGCTGACACGGATCGCGGGTTGGTTGGATGGGCCCTCCCGCGACTTTCTATGGTCGGTGGAGAACGAACAGCCGGATTTCGGGTTGATCGGTTTGCCCCAGGCTCGGGCGCTGCCCGGTGTGCGTCGTAAGCTTCATAATCTGGCCCGGCGCTCGAAGGAAAAGCGGGCGGCCGATAAAGAGCAGTTGGAGTGTTCTATGGCGCGGATCGCCGGACAGGCAGGCGAATAGCCGGGTTGGTCGATATCGTAGTATGGCTACGATAAGTAGGAAAAAGCTAAATATTCCGTTGGGATAGGGAGGGGGAAAACCATGGATGAATTCATCAGGCTTCTGGCGGCGGGCTTGCAAAAAGGAAACGTGCTGCTCGTCATTATTGTGCTTGTGGTGCTTTTTTTTCTGAATGCGCATAAGTTGTATCCCCTCTTTGTCGAGCGAAAAAAGAGCCGTTTGAAGAGCCTGGAAGCGGCCTTGCAGTCGGAATGGGTGCAGGGCGTGGAAAGAGAGTGCCTGAAGAAACAGGCGGAGACGGAACATTTCCATGCCGCCACCGGGATCAGGTTGGAGAAGGCGCCGCGTGAAGAATTGCTGCGGATCTACGAGCGTAGTGACGGGCGTGTGTCTTTCGTGCATTTGAAGCGCGCCATGCCTTTTGTTCACTATGAAAAGGGCGAGTTCGAGATACGGCTGGGATGGTTTGATCGATGGATGATGTGGGTTGGCATTGGCACCGGCCTGGTCTTTGTTCCGTTATCCATGGCGGTGTTGTTTTGGGGGTTTTATGCATGGCTGGCATGGGACAGCGAGCCGCTCGGTTCGTGGAAAGTCTGGGTGTTCTTGAATTTGGGCGGTTGGGCGTCGGTGTTGTCGTCCCGCTCAGCCTATTCCGCGAATCGCGTTCGCCGGGAAATACAACGCCAAGCCAGTGAAACAAACACCCCCGATGACGCAACCAACCCGCCCGCCAACCCCTAATGCGAAGACACAAACTCCGCGCCCTCATGGGCCGGCGGTAGCGCGAAGCTGTCGCGCAGGCGTTTGGCTTCCCGGGCCGGGGGCAGGCCGAACAGGCGCTTGAACTCCCGGTTGAATTGCGAGGGGCTTTCGTAGCCCACGGCCAGGCTGGCGGCGCTGGCGGTGATGCCCTGGCGCACCATCAGCAGCCGCGCCTGGTGCAGCCGGGTGGATTTCACATATTGCATGGGCGCCATGCCGGTGATGGCTTTGAAGTGGCCGTGGAAGCTGGGCACGCTCATGCCGGCGTCGCGGGCCAGTTCAGAGAGGTTGAGCGGCTGCGCGTGGCAGGCGTGGATGCGCCGCAGCGCGTCCCGGATTTGCGCGAACCGGCCTTGCAGGGTCAGCGCCGCCCGCAGGGTCTGGCCCTGGGGGCCGGTGAGCACGCGAAAGTACAGTTCCCGCACCAGGGCCGGGCCGAGCACGGCGGCTTCCAGGGGATCGTTCAGGGCTTGCAGAAAGCGGTGTAATGAGTCGGTGAGCGCCGGGTCCAGGGGGCTGGACATCATGCTTTGCGGGGCGGCGGTGGGCGCTGGGGCGCCCTGGCGGTCGATCTGGATCATCACGTCCGCCGCCACCTGAAAATCCAGATGCATGTACACCGCCAGCAGGGGCTGTTCTGGTGAGGCATCGGTTTCCATCACGAAGGGCACCGGCACGGAGACCGCCAGGTAGTGGCGGGCGTCGTAGCAATAGACCTGGTCCCGAAAATAGCCGCGCTTGCGGCCCTGCCCGACGATCACGATGCCGGGGTCGTAGAGCACCGGGGTTCGCGCCAGGGGCCGGTCCGAGCGCAGCACGCGCACGTCCGGCAGGGCGGTCAGGTTGTAACCCTCCTGGGGGGCGAGGGCGGCGAGTAGCTCCACCAGGGTGGGGCGGTGGGCGGTGGCCGGGATGCTGGAGGGATTCACGGTGGCTCGGTGACGCGGCTGAGGTATTTATAAGAATAGGCAATAAAAAGAGAAGATGGGAGCGTTTCCGGATGGCGCCCGGAGAATAGTATGCACTCTTCCGTGACGATTGGAGTGTATCGAAATGGCGGTTTCCAAAACCCTGTTGATTACCGGTGTGAGCAGCGGCTTTGGCCGGGCGCTGGCGGAACAGGCCCTGGCCGATGGCCACCGGGTGGTGGGCACCGTGCGCACTGCCGAGGCAAAGCGCGCTTTCGAGACGCTCGATGCCGACCGTGCCTTCGGGCGTCTTCTCGACGTGACCGACTTCGATACCATCGAGGGCGTGATCGCCGAGGTGGAAGAGAGCGTCGGCGAAGTCGACGTGCTGGTGAACAACGCCGGTTACGGTCAAGAAGGCGTGCTGGAGGAGTCGCCGCTGGACGCCATGCGCCGGCAGTTCGACGTTAACGTGTTCGGGGCGGTGGCCATGACCAGGGCGGTGCTGCCCTACATGCGCCGCCGCCGCCGCGGGCACATCCTCAACATCACGTCCATGGGCGGCTATATCACTATGCCCGGCATTGCCTATTACTGTGGCAGCAAGTTCGCCCTGGAAGGGATTTCCGAAGTGCTCGGCAAGGAGGTGGCGCCGTTCGGTATGTTCGTGACGGCGGTGGCACCGGGTTCCTTCCGCACCGATTGGGCCGGCCGTTCCATGGTCCGCACACCCCGGTCGATCACCGATTACGACGCCCTGTTCGATCCGATCCGCGAAGCGCGGCGGGCAAAAAGCGGCCAGCAGCTTGGCGACCCGGTGAAGGCGGCGCGCGCCATGCTGGCGGTGATCGACAGCGAGGCACCGCCGGCCCATCTGCTGCTGGGCAGTGACGCGCTGGGTCTGGTACGCGATAAGCTCACCGCGCTGGCCGTCGAGATCGATCAATGGGAGGCGCTGAGCCGGTCCACGGATGGGTAGCTCCGTGGCGGACAGGCCGCCGGTCAGTGGGCGGCGCCGTCGTCCTCGTCCGGCCGGGCGCGGCGGAGGCGTTCCTGTTCTTCCTCGAAGGCGGCTTTGATTTCGGCGAGCACGTCTTCCACGTTGGCGGCCTGGCCGGCGTCCTGGAATTCGCCGGTGAGGGGCGTGTCCGGGTGCAGCTCGCCGGCTTCGTAGAGCGCCCAGATTTCCTCGCCGTAGCGGCTGTCGAGCAGGGCCGGGGCGAATTGGCCGTAATAGCGGGTCATGTTGTGGACGTCGCGCAGCAGGAAGGCCTTGGCGTGGTTGTTGGCGGCGGCGTTGACCGCCTGGGGCAGGTCGATGATCACCGGGCCGTAGGCGTCCAGCAGCACGTTGAATTCGGACAGGTCGCCGTGGACCAGGCCGGCGCACAGCATGCGTACCACGTAGCGCATCATCTGGGCGTGGTCTTCCAGGGCCTGCTCCTCGGAGGGCACCACATCGCAGAGCCGGGGCGCCACATCGCCCTGGTCGTCGGTGATCAGCTCCATGAGCAGCACGCCTTCCAGCATGTCGTAGGGGCGCGGCACGCGCACGTCGGCGGCGGCCAGGCGACGCAGGGCGTCCACTTCGGCGGTCTGCCAGATCTTTTCCTGCTGGTCGCGGCCGAAGCGGGAGCCCTTCTCCATGGCGCGGGCGCGGCGGGTGCTGCGCACCTTGCGCCCTTCCTGGTAGTGCACCGCCTGTTTGAAGCCGCGCTTGGCGGCTTCTTTGTAGACCTTGGCGCATTGCACCTTGTCACCGCAGCGCACCACGTAGATGTCGGCTTCCTTGCCGCTCATCAGGCGGCTGATCACTTCGTCCACCAGGCCGTCGTCGACCAGGGGCTGTAGGCGTTTCGGGGTTTTCATGCCGCCCTTATACGCTATTCGCCGGGCCCCGGCATCCCTGGGCGGGCCCCTCAAACCGGATCGGTGATCTCCTCCTTTTGCTTTGCTAGCAAAAACAGCACCACCGCCGCCACGGCGCCGAAGGCGTCGCTCCACAGGCCCGGATAAATCAGCGCCAGGGCGCCGGCCAGGGCGAGCAGGCGCCAGGGTGGGCTGAGGGGCCTTCGCAGGTAGCCTTCCACGGCCACCGCCAGGAGCAGCACGCCGATCACGCTGGTGACGATGACCCAGAGGGTGTTGGCCAGGGTGGCGTCGATCATCAGCATGCTGTGGGCGAACACGAACATGTAGGGCACCAGGAAGCCGGCGATGGCGAGCTTCATGGCCTGGAAGCCGGTGGCGTTGGGCGAGCCGCCGCTGATGCCGGCGGCGGCGTAGGCGGCCAGGGCCACCGGGGGTGTCAGGTTGGCGAAGATGCCGAAGTAGAACACGAACATGTGGGCGACGAAGATCGCGGTGTCGTTGCTGCCGGCCAGTTCGCGGAACAACGGAAGGTTGAGCAGGATCGGCGCGGCCATGGTGCTGGTGATGATGTAGGTGGGGATGCTGGGCAGCCCCATGCCGAGCACGATGGAGGCGACCATGGTGAGCAGCAGGGTGACCAGCAGCTGAAGGGTCGGGAACGGGATCGAGCGGCCCAGCTGTACCACGGCGTCGGCGGCGTCCAGGGCGATGCCGGTGAGGGTGGCCACGCCCACCACGATGCCCACGGCGCCGCAGGCCAGGGCCACCGGGATCGAGTTGCGCACGCCGTTGGTCATGGCGTCGCGGCAGTCGATCAGATCGATCTTTTCCGCTTCCAGGCCGAGCCGGGCGCGCAGGGCGTTGATCACCACCGGCAGGGCAATCACCGCGAACAGGCTCCAGCGGCTCAGCGGCATGCTGGGCACGGTGTGGCCCAGGGCCAGGGCGCGCAGTTGCGGCTCGAAAATCAGCAGCGCCAGCAGCACGCTCAGGCCGATGGTGACCTTGCGGGTGCCGCAGATCAGCACGGTGGCGGCGATGGACCAGAAGGCGGCGAAGAAGGGCGCGCGGCCTTCGAACAGCAGCCACAGCAGCACCGCCATGGGCACCAGCAGGTGGCCGCGCTTGAGCAGGACTTCACGGATCGGCGTGAGTTGCGAGCGGGGAATGCCTTCCAGCCCGTTGCGCATGGCACGCAGGTGCACCTGGAACAGCACGCCCAGATAAAACAGCAGCGCCGGGATGATGCCGGCCAGAATCACCTGGGTGTAAGGCACGGACAACACCTCCGCCATGATGAAGGCGGCGGCGCCCATGATCGGCGGCAGGATCTGCCCGCCGACGCTGGCGGAGGCTTCCACGGCGCCGGCGAAGTTGGGCTTGTAGCCGGTGCGCTTCATCAACGGAATGGTGAAGGCGCCGGTGGTCACCACATTGGCGATGGCGGAGCCGTTGATGGAGCCGAGCAGGCCGCTGGCCAGCACCGCCACCTTGGCGGGGCCGCCCCGGGTGTGGCCGGCCACTGCCAGGGCCAGGTCGTTGAACAGCTGGCCCAGGCCGGATTTCACCAGAAAGGCGCCGAACAGAATAAACAGGATGATGTAGCTGGCGGACACGGCGATGGCGGTGCCGAGCAGGCCCTCGGTGATGAACACCAGGTGCGACATGATTTGCCGCCCGGTGGCCAGCAGAATGTTCTCGTTGAGCTGCGGGTAGAACGACAGCTTGGCGTAGAAGCCATAGATCAGAAACAGGGTCGCCAGCAGGGTCAGGCCCCAGCCGGTGACCCGGCGGGTGGCGTCCAGCACCATCAGGATCGCCACGGCGCCGACGATCATGTCGGTGGTGTTGATGCGTCCGCCGGAGGCGATCACCCGGTCCGCCACCACCAGCATGTAGATGCCGATACCGAAAGCCATGGCGGCCAATAACAGATCGAGCCAGGGCACCCGGTCGCGCACGCCCTTCTTGGTGATCGGGTAAAGAATAAAGGTCAGCGCCAGCAGCGTGTAAAGGTGGATGCTGCGCTGGGCCACGTCCACCAGCGGCCCGGAGAACGAGGTGTAAAGATGGAAGGCCGCCAACAATACGCACACGGTAGTGACGAACACCACCGCCCAGCGCGGCAGAGCGTCGCGGACCACGCTCTCGCGGTCGTACTTTTCCAGGGCTTCCTTGACCGCCGGATCGGTATCGTCCGGCGTCGGCCCCGATGTGGATGGCTGGCTCATGCGCCTCTCCAGAATAATCGAGCACGTTGGTGTCGCGCGGCGGTGCCACCGGTCAGCGGAACGATGATTTGTCCAAGGCCCGTGCCAAGGCGGGCAGCGCGGTTAACAGCGTCGCGTCGCGGGTGCTGAACGTCAGCACCGGCGACGTGCCGGGGGCGCTCAGCACCAGTGTCCACCGGTGATAACCCAGGCGATAGTTCTCGGCGGCGGCGGCCTGGACATTGAGCGGATCGACGGGGCGTTCAATGCCGCTCATAACCACCCAGCCGTCCTCCAGCCGGGTTTCCGTTCCCACCCGGTCGGGCACGCCGGCGCCAAAGGTCTTGAAGCGGGTTTCCACCAGCATCAGGGTACCATCCGGCTGAACCTGAAAGCGTTCCTGCCAGTCTTCCTTTTCAACCGAATGGGTCCACCGCAGTACGAAGCTGGCGCCGGTGGGGCCGGGCAGGGCGTAGCGCGTGTGGTCGCCCTCCCGTACCACCAGCCATGGCAGGGGCACCAGCGTGACCGTGGCACCCACGGCCACGATCAAGGCCGGCCACCTCCATTGGCGGAGTCCGCGCATTCCCGGCCCGGCCTTCAGTCGCCGTCGCTATTGCCTTCGCGATCTTCGTAGTAGGCCTTGGCGCCCGGGTGCAGCGGCACCACCAGGTTCTGGTCCATGCTGGCCGGGTCGATGTCCTTGAGTGCCCCCACGGATACCTTGTCGGAACCCAGATAATCGTCAAAGCGCTTGGTCAGTTCCTGGGCCACCGCCTCGTCCATGGACGCCGGCACGATCAGAATATTTCGGATCGCCACGGTGGTGACCGCGTTATCCAGCCCGTAGCGCTCGGGCTTGCCGGCGGGGATGGTGTAGGTCTCATAGTAGGGGTAGGCCTCCAGCAGTTTGTCCGACACTTCGCCTTCCACCGGCACGAAAGTCACGTCGCTGGTCTGCATCAGGCCGGTGATGCTGGAGTTGGGCACGCCGGAGGTGAAGAAAGCCGCGTCCAGGTTGCCGTTGCTCATCTCGGTGACGCTGTCCGCGTAGCCGGTGTGGCTGACCCGGGCCAGATCGTCATAGGTGAGCCCGGCGGATTCCAGTACCTTCTGGGCGCTCTGTTCCACGCCGGAGCCGACCTTGCCCACGCCGACGCGCTTGCCTTTCAGGTCCGCCACGCCCTGGATGCCGCTGTCCGCGGTGGCCACGATCTGCACCACGTTCGGGTACAGGCCGGCCAGGGTGACGATGTCCGCCTTGGCGCCCTCGAACTGGTTCTCGCCGTTGATGGCGTCATAGGCCACGTCGCTCATGACGATGGCGATCTGGTTCAGGCCGTCCTGGATGTTCTGGATGTTCTGCACCGACGCGCCGGTGGACACCACCTGCACCCGGCCGACCTGGTCGCTGGCTTCGAACACCGGCTTCAGGGCGCCACCGATGGGGTAGTAGGAGCCGGAGGTACCGCCGGTGCCGAAGATCAGATCCACTTCCTGCTGGCCGGCGTCGGCCTGGGAGGTTTCGGTGGTGGCGCTGCCGGCCATATTGTTGGTGTCCGCGTCCTTCTTGGCGGCGTCGTTGCCGTTATCACTGCAGCCGGTCAGCGCGGCGCCGGACAAGCCCAGCACGGCGGCCAGTATCAGAGTGCGAGTTAGCATGGGTCTCTCCTGATATTCGTGGTTGTTTATTCCTGTTATCGAGACTGCCCACAGCTTACGAGCGGTGATGGCCTGATACTACGCCAGGAAAGGGGCTTAAGACCAAAGTCGAACAACGCCCGCCTGGCCACCGCCCTGCCGGGGTGTCAGCGCTCCAGCCTCAACCGCGATTCAACCGCTCCACATAACCGCACAACATATCCGCCATGCCGTTCGCGTAGCGCTCGATTTCCTCCTTGCCGCGTGGCTTACCGGAGAACGACTTGCCCACGCTGGTCAGGGTGGAGGCGATCAGATCGCTGGCCAGGTCCCGCTCGGGTTCGTCCAGGTCCGGTAGCAGCTCCAGCATGAAGTCGTCGAACAGCCGGTCGGCCTCTTGGCGCGCCTCCTTGGCTTCCGGGGCATCCCGGTAGAGTGGCGCGGCGTCCGCCAGGGCCTGGCGCACCCGGGCTTCGGCGCATTCGGAAGCGATGAAGCCGTGCACCAGTTGTCGCAACCGGCTCAGCGGCGGCTCGGGTTGGGAGAGGATGTCCTCCAGCATGCGGGCGGAGTCCCGCCACTCATCCGCCTGCAGCCGGAACAGAATCGCCGCCTTGTTGGGGAAGTACTGATACAGCGAGCCCACGCTCACGCCGGCCCGTTCGGCCACCCGAGCGGTGGTGAAACGGGCGGCGCCTTCCCGCTCCAAAACCTGAACCGCCGCCTCCAGAACCGACCGCAGAAGCTGTTCCGCGCGGGCCTGTTTGGGCTCCTTTCTCGTGGAAATAGGGGGGCTGGGGCGCTCGGCCATGGGCGGTTCCTGAATGCGAATATAAAAACTGACGAATTGCTCATATATTTTTTAGCACCACTCATCAGCCCCCTTCAACAGGAGATCACAATGACTGCTTTAACCTCCGCGCCGCTGGCCAACCTGATCAGCCGCTTGTTCGCCGAGGCGGACGCCGCCACCAGCCCCGCGCTGCAATCCTTCACCGACGAAGAACGTGCCACGCTCAACAGCAGCAAGACGCAATACCGCGAACTGTATGGCCGGCTTAAGGATCTCTGGCTGCCGGTGTCGCCGGATACCGGTCGCTTGCTCTACATGCTCGCCCGCTCCTTGCAGGCCCGGCATATCGTTGAGTTCGGCATGTCGTTCGGGCTGTCCACGCTGCATCTGGGTGCCGCCTTGCGCGACGAAGGCGGTGGCCGGGTGATCTCCACGGAGTTCGAACCATCCAAGGTCCAGCGGGCCCGGGCCCATGTGAGCGAAGCGGGCCTGGAAGACCTGATCGAGATTCGTGAGGGCGACGCGCTGGAGACGTTGTCCCGGGACCTGCCGGAGCAGATCGATCTGCTGGTGCTCGACGGCGCCAAGGCGCTGTACGCGGACATCCTTGACCTGGTGGAAGCACGGCTGCGCCCCGGGGCCTGGATCGTCGCCGACGACGCGGACAAGAGCCCGGAGTACATCGAGCGCATTCATAACGACGCGGCTTATCTGTCCGTGCCGTTCGCCGAGGACATCGAACTCAGCATGAAAATGGCCTGATCCCGGGCCTGCCTTCGGCGCGGCGCCATCCTCTAATATTGCCCTCCGTTGAGCCCGTGTTCCCGGTGGTTCTGGTTGCCTCGGCCGCCGCGATGTTGTGATGGCGGGCGGACTGATCGGCGTTCCGTTATAGTCTCTGGCAAATGACAAACGCCGGCGGTTCGCCGGCACCAAAGGAGAGCAGTATGTTCAACCACGTGATGATCGGTTCCAACGATATCGAGCGGTCCAAGCGTTTCTACGACGCGGTGCTTGGGGTGTTTGGCGCCCGCGAGGCGATCCGCAATGAATCCCCGTCCGGGCATATGCGCCTGTTCTATATTCATGACGGCAGCACCTTCGCCGTGAGTCAGCCGATCAACAATGAATCGGCCACCGGCGCCAACGGCGGCACCATCGGTTTCAAGTGCGAATCACCGGAGCAGGTAAAGGAATTCCACGATGTGGCCGTGGCCCATGGTGGCAAGTCCGTGGAAGATCCGCCGGGGCTGCGCGAGAGCGCCATGGGCGCCATGCACCTGAGCTATGTGCTGGACCCGGACGGCAACAAGCTGTGCGGCATCCACCGGGTCCGGTGACGCTAAGGCGGTCATGCCCCCGGAAGGGAATGCACGGGCCGCCTGCTGACCGGTGTGAACTCTTTCCCGGATGCAAACGGTGTTTTCCTGCATGCTTTGATCGCCGCCACGGGAGGTAGGACGGTCGATAACAAGTATGCAAGGAGAAAGCGTGGCCATCATCGGCATTGATCTGGGTACCACCAATAGCGCCTGCGGGGTCTGGAAACCGCAAGGCGTTGAACTGATTCCGAATCGCCTGGGCGAAGTGCTCACCCCCTCCGTGGTCGGGCTGGACGATAGCGGAGAGATCATCGTCGGGCGCACTGCCCGGCAGCGGCTGATCCACCACAGTGACAAAACGGTGGCGGCGTTCAAACGGCTGATGGGTACCGGGCACCGGGTTGCGTTGGGAACCCAGCTTTTCAGCGCCACCGAGCTGTCTTCACTGGTCCTGCGCTCGCTTAAGGAGGACGCGGAGGCCCACCTCGGCGGCCATGGCCTATGGCCTGCACCAGAACCAGGAGGGGCTGTTCCTGATCCTGGATTTGGGGGGCGGCACCTTTGATGTTTCCTTGCTGGAGTTTTTTGAAGGCGTGATGGAAGTCCATGCCAGCGCCGGCGACAACTTTCTCGGTGGCGAGGATTTCGTCGAGGCGATGATCAATGACCTGCTGGTATCGCGGGATATCTCCCGCGACGGCTTGCCCGCGTCCGTGCTGCAGAACCTTTACCTGAAGATGGAAGGCGCCAAACGCAAGCTGGGTACGCCACAAACCCTGACGCTGGACCTGAATGGCCAGTCGTTTACCCATGAGGTGACACCGGAATGGTTCGCCCGGATCGCCACGCCCTTGCTCCTGCGGGCCAGGCATCCCATTGAGCGCACGCTGCGGGACGCGGATCTGCACCCGGGCAAGGTGGATGAAGTGGTGTTGGTGGGCGGCTCCACCCGCTTGGCGTCGTTCCGCTCCATGGTGGGGAAAATGTTTGGCCGTTTGCCTTCCTGCCACCTGGACCCGGACACCGTGGTCGCGCTGGGAGCCACCATCCAGGCCGGGTTGCTTGCCCGTGGCGAGGGATTGGATGATGTGGTATTGACCGATGTCTGCCCTTACACCCTGGGCACCGGCATTATCAATGAAGATAACCCCTCCCTGGGTGACTACTTTCTACCGATTATCGAGCGCAATAGCGTGGTGCCGATCAGCGTGGAGCGCCGTTTGTCCACCGCCAGTGACGGACAAACCCGGATCACCGTGAAGGTGTATCAGGGGGAAAACCGGCTGGTGGAAAAGAATGTCCAGTTGGGTGAGATGGAGGTCCAGGTTCCCAAGGGAGCCCGTGGTCAGGAAAGTGTCACGGTTCGCTACAGCTATGATATGAACGGCTTGCTGGAAGTGGATGTGACCGTCACTTCGACCGGAAAGACCTACCACAAGCTGATCGAGCACAGCCCTGGCGGTCTCAGCGAAGAAGAGAAGGCGCATTCCCGGGAACGCCTG
Source organism: Alloalcanivorax sp. C16-2 (assembly GCF_046507615.1). NCBI lineage: Bacteria > Pseudomonadati > Pseudomonadota > Gammaproteobacteria > Oceanospirillales > Alcanivoracaceae > Alloalcanivorax > Alloalcanivorax sp. C16-2. Next base: position 1,300,417 of record NZ_JBKFTL010000001.1, read on the forward strand.
GCGTCGTTGAAGTTTCACCCCCGTGACGGTGAGGAGAATCGTGCCTTGCTGGCCCGTGCGGATCGGCTTTTTGAATCCAATCTCGGAGAGCGGCGGGAACGCATCGCCGATTTGATGGGCGACTTCGAGCAGGTGTTGGATCGGCAAAACCCCCTGGATATCGCCCGTGCCCAAAAGACATTCCGGGAGGCGCTCGACTTTCTGGAACGCCAAGACAGCGCGCCACCGGATGAGCCGCTTCTGCATTACCTGAACCAGCTTTTCGACTGGCAGGGAGATCGCGGGGCGCTGTCCGGGCGGCTGGGCCGTGAGAGATTGGACCTGCTGTTGGCTCCGCTGGACAGCACGCCAAGCGATGATTCCGACCTGATCCGTGGGTTGCGTGGCGGGGAGAAGGTGGTGCGGGAGGTGCGCCGCGAGGAGACCGGCGAAACGCCTTCCGCGGAACCCGAAGAGCTCTATTTCACCGTCATGGGTCTGCGACTGACGGCAATGATTCTGGATTGGATTCTGATTGGCTCGCTGGTCGCCATGCCGGCCTGGATCGTGGTTGTCATCAACAGCAGCATCAATGATACCGATCAGAATACCTTTCAGTGGGTCTTAAGCATCTTCCTCGGCTTGGTTATCCCAATCTATCTGGTGATGGCGGTGGTCATGGAGGGCGGCGGCCGCTGGCAGGCTACGCCAGGCAAACGCATGTTGGGTTTGAAGGTCACGGACCGTAACTTTCAGCCGCTGTCCTTTGGTCATAATCTGTGGCGTGTGGTGTGCTTCGTTTTAATCCACTCCTTTGCGGCGCACTTTGTCGTGGTGATCAATATCTTCCTGCGTGGCAATCTGGTACATGATCGAATAAGCCGGAGCTATTTGATCAATCAGGCCCGTAGTGAGCGGGAGTACAAGGAACGTCAGGGGCGATAGTATTCCTCGCTCGGGCGTGGTTGGTAAGAGACATTAACTGGTTTGGAAATTCTTATATGGAAATAGTGCGGCGAGCCTCCTTCGGGCTGTTGTGGGTGATGGTTTTTCTGATCGGGTGTGCGGAGAGAACCTCGGAAGAGAAACTTCAGGCGCTGGAGGAAAAACAGAAGGAGTACCAGGCACGTATCGACGGCATCAGCGATGAAGAGGCGCGGCGCACACTGACTCATCTGAACGACATGGTCTTCTGGGTCGAGCGCTCGGAGCTGGAGCAAAAAGTGCCCCCCGAGCAAGTGCAATACGAGCCATCGGCGTTCACGATCCTGGACGACTATGAGAATCCACGGGACATGGCGGAACAATGGGCCGCCGGCCTGCTGCTGGTCAGTGACCTGCGTTATCGCCCGGCGGAAACCCGCGTGCTGCCACCTTTTGAATATCCCTTCGAGAGCCGACTGGAATGGCAATCGGTAACGTTGAAAGACGGAACGGCGTTGTCGGTGGTGGAGCGTGACCCTTTCGCCGACCAGACGGGTCTGGCCCCGATGGTACTGTGGAACAGCGACTTTGAGCGCTTGGAAACGCAGCTGGAACCACATCGTAACCTGCCGATCGGGCAGGTTCCCCCGAAGCCCGCACCAGTGGTTCGGGCGCGGGGAAAGCTCACGCTCAAAATGCCTGAGGCGCTGCCGACGCTGGCGTTCACCGCCGCCGAGGTGGGTGAGACAAAGGCGGTGGCGGACTGGCGCTTTACCCTCAAGGAGATTGACGGGCATCAAGCGCGGCTGATCGTCGGTTTGCCGAAGGACTTTGATCAGGAAAGCGTTGACGCGGTGCTGGATTCGATGGTGGCGGAAGCCAGTGACGAGAGCGGCCGCTTCCTGTCGCGCAGCGGTAGTTCCCAGGGGCCGGAGGGCAGCGAAGGCAGCATGCTGGAGGTGCTCGAAACGCTGATCGAGGCGGCCGAGGCCGGCGAGCTGGGTGACGAAGACATGCTGGAGCGCGTGGTTCGGGAACAGCGTAATCTGCTCGATGAGGATCATCCGGAACTTTACTACGAGGTCGCGTTCCGCGGCACGCCGAGTCGCATCCAGTTGCGCATACCCGGTCTGGCCAAGGAAAGTGTGCTCACCGTGCCTCTGGATATGGCGCCGGTGCAGTTCGAGGTGCCGGATAATCTCAATGAGCCGAAGCCGTTTGGCGTGACGGCCCGGGTTTACGATCATGATGCCTCCGACTGGTTGCTGAACCAGCCTCTGGAAGCCAGGCCGGATGAGCTGGCGTCGTTGATCACGCCCACATTCGTGGCGGGCGAGGATATCGGCACGCCCGGTTTCGAGGTGACCGACAAGGTTTACTTCCATTTTCCCGACCGGATGAGTAATCGTCTGGTTTCCACCTTCGAACGCTTTGATGAAGTGAATGCTCTGGCGCTCCTGGATGAGAGTGGGAAGGTGCTCTATGAGTATGATCCGGATGATCGCGATGCGCCCTTGAAGTTCACGGTTGATCGCGTTGAGTATCAGCCTGGCCGATTCGATGGTCCGCCAGCCACACTACGCGGCGAAATCGATATCACCCTGTATACCAATATCAATGTGAGCGACTATTCGATCGACGCCTTGCCGGAGGGTTATGAGATGCATGGGCCGGTGTTGTTCGGTCCGGCGGCGGCGGACAATCAGGTTCCGGACCTGGTGCTGGCGTATGATGCGCAAGAGAACTATCTGAAAAAAATCACCACCGTGCGTCATGGATTCGACGAAGGCTGGTCCCGTCGCGCCTACCACTTTTACGGCACGCCCGCGGGTTTCGTGTTTGTTTCACGCGGAACGGGCCAGAAAGTGCCTTATGCGTTCCAGGTCTCTCTTCAGGAGTAAGTGTCTCGTGGTTGGCGAGCCCGCGCGTGGATTACGCCGGGCGCCACCACGGCGTGCCGGACGCCGGTGCGTGCAGGTCGAGCCGCTCGCCCATCATCGGCGTGGTGATCGACACCCCGTGCTCGGCGGCGAGCGCGGTGATCCGCTCGAACGGCTGGTGCCAGGGGTGCAGGGCGAGGTTGAAGGTGCCGTTGTGGATCGGCAGCATCCAGCGGCCGCGCAGGTCCAGGTGCGCCTGCAGGGATTGCTCGGGCAGCATATGCACGTAGGTCCAGCGCTCGTTGTAGGCGCCGGTTTCCACCAGGGCCAGGTCGAACGGGCCGTAAGCGTCACCAATCGCCTTGAAGCCATCGAAATAGCCACTGTCGCCGCTGAAGAACACCCGCAGCTCGGCGGCCTCGATCACCCAGGATGCCCACAGGCTCTGATTACCGTCGCGCAGGCCGCGCCCTGAGAAGTGCTGGGCGGGCGTGGCGGTGAGGCGCAGGCCCTCGATCTCGGTGGATTGCCACCAGTCCAGTTGCTCCACCTTCGCCGCCTCCACGCCCCAGCGGACCAATTGATCACCGACGCCCAGCGGTGCCACGAAATACTCGACTTTCTCCGCCAAGCGGCGGATCGCGGTCCGGTCCAGATGATCATAGTGGTCGTGTGACAGAATCACGCCGGTGATGGGCGGCAACTCCTCAATGCGGATTGGCGGCTCATGGAAGCGTGCCGGACCGGCCCATTGCACCGGTGAGGCACGCTTGCTGAATACCGGGTCGGTGAGCCAGTAGCGGTGGTTCAGCTTTAGCAGCACGGTGGAATGGCCGAGCCGGTAGAGGCTGCCCTCGGGCGCCGCTTCCAGTTGTGCCCGTGTCAGGGGAAGGACGGGAAGCGCCCGGTCCGGCACCGTGTCGGCGGGTTTGTCGAACAGTACCGTCCAGATCAGCTTCAAGGTGCCGCGCCAGCCTGAGGACGGCGGGCGCGCCGCCTTATTGCGAAAGCGGCCCTCCCGGTGCTGCGGTGATTCCGGGAAGCCGGTGCTGTTCCGGCGGTCGCGGCGGGGGCGGCAACGGTGCACCGCGCGACGCGGGCGGGCGGAGGAGGCGGTCATGGGCGGGCTTCCTGGTGACGGAATGGCAAAAGGTAGACTGGGCAGTGTAGGTTTGCCTTTTGAAAAAGTAAACCGGAGAGTGTAAAGTTTTCGTCGCCTCATCGATTGCCCAGGTCCTGCCCATGTCCTCATCCCCGCAACGCCTCACCGACCGAAAGCGCGCGGCCATTTTGCGCGCGGCGGCGGCGGAATTCCGCCAGGCCGGTTTCGAGGCCACCAGCATGGATCGCATTGCCGCCGCCGCCGGTGTTTCCAAGCGCACGGTCTACAATCATTTTCCCGGTAAGGAAGCGTTGTTCGCCCGGATTCTTGAACAGCTTTGGGAGAGCAGCGTGGGCGGCGTGGCGCTGGTTTACCGCGCGGACCAGCCTCTGGCCCCGCAATTGAAACAATTGCTGCTGCAAAAGCTCCTGCTTCTCAGCGACCCGAATTTCATTGACCTGGCCCGCGTGGCCATGGCCGAGATCATCCACGCGCCGGAGCGGGCCCGGGAGATCGTCGGCCGTATGGACGAAAAGCAAGGCGGGCTGGTGCGGTGGATTCGCGCCGCTATCGCTGATGGGCGCCTGCAGGGTGTGGATGAGGATTTTGCCGGCCAGCAATTGCAGGGGCTGGTGAAGAGCTTCGCGCTCTGGCCGCAGATCATGATGGGGCAGGCGCCGCTCGGTGAAGCCGAACGCGAGCGCGTGGCGGAGTCCGCGGTGGCAATGTTTTTGGGGCACTACGGTCGCGGCGATTGATCATTGCCCGGTCCGAGGCGCTGCCGTTCCGGGCGGGTCGGGCGGGTACGATCTTCCGTTGCTTTTCACGAGGGAGTTACTCCATGGATCAGGACCAGATCAAAGCCCTGTTCGATCAACAGGCTGAAGGTTACGACACTCAGTGGGTGAAGACCGCGCCGATCCGTGAGTGCCTGCATTTTCTGCTGGATTCCCTGTTCACGGATTTGCCGGACGACGCGCGAATTCTGTGCGTGGGCGCGGGCACCGGGGCGGAGATCGCCCATCTGGCGTCTCGGCACCCCGGCTGGCATTTCGTGGCGGTGGAGCCTTCCGGAGCCATGCTTGAAGAGTGTCGGCACAAGGCGGAGCGGGGAGGCTTCGCGGACCGTTGCACCTTTCATGAAGGTTATGTGGAGTCATTGCCCGCCGACCAGCGGCACCACGCGGCCACCTGTTTTCTGGTTTCCCAGTTCATTCTCGACGAGGCCGAACGCATCCGCTTCTTCGCGGAGATCGCCCGGCGTTTGCAGCCGGGCGGGTTGCTGGCCAGTTCCGATCTGGCGTCGGACGTTGCGTCGCCGGAATATGCGGTGCTGCTACGGGCCTGGATGAGCATGATGTCGACGGCGGCGGTGTCGCCGGAGATGCTCGAGCGCATGCGCCACGCCTACGCCAACGATGTGGGCGTGCTGCCGCCGGAGAAGATCGCCGCCTTGATCGCCGCCGGCGGCTTCTCGTTACCGGTGCGTTTTTTCCAGGCCGGCTTGATCCACGCCTGGTGTTCCCGGCGCGATTGAACCGGCCCGCTGTCTTTCAATAGCCGACGGTGAAGCGCTGGCGCGCATGGCGGGGCGTTTCCAGCTCGTCCACCAGGGCGATGGCGAAGTCCTCGAAGGAAATGCTGGAGCCGCCGTCGTGGGTGAGCAGGCTGTCCTTGCCGAGCCGGAACCGGCCAGTGCGCTCGCCGGGAACGAACTCCGCCGACGGGGACAGGAAGGTCCAGTCCAGATCGTCGACACCTCGCAGGTAATCCAGGAACTCGCCGCCGGCGGCGGCTTCGGCGCGGTAGGCCTCGGGGAAATCCGGCTGGTCGATGAGTTTCTGGCCTGGCGCCACTTCCAGGCTGCCGGCGCCGCCCACCACCAGGTAGCGTTTCACGCCGGCGTCGCGGACGGCGCCGACCAGGGTTTCCACGTTGCTGACGGAAAAGTGTACCGAGCTGATGACCGCGTCGTGGCCTTTGAGCAGGGCGGCCAGGGACGCGCGGTCGTTAGCGTCGCCCGGGGTCGGCGTGACGCCGGGCAAAGTGGCGATGCGACCGGTGTCCCGGGCGATGGCGGTGACTTTATGCCCGCGGTCGGACAGTTCCTTGAGAATTCGTGAACCGGCGTTGCCGGAGGCGCCGATGAGTGCGACCTGTGCCATGGTGTGCTCCTGATGATGGATGGGCGGATTGCCAAAGGTCTAAAAACTGGACCATGGGAGGAATCTATGGGAGTTTTGGGTTCTCAACAAGAAGTCACCGCCGCCTGACCCGGTCACACGAACCTGACCCGGGCTGGCCCGTCGCAGGAAAACACCATGACCGACAGCCCGAAGAAATCCGCCTCAAGCCTGTGTGAGCGACAGGCGCTGGCGCAGCCATGCCCGATCCGCGACGTGCTTGATCGCATCGGCGATCAGTGGAGCCTGTTGGTTCTGGATGCGCTGGCGCCGGGCCGTCGCCGCTTCAACGAAATGCTGCGCGAGATCGGCGATGTGTCCCGGCAGATGCTGTCGCGCACCCTGAAGCAGTTGGAGCAGGACGGTTTCATCACCCGCACCGCTTACCCGGAAGTGCCGCCCCGGGTGGAATACGCGCTTACCGATCTGGGCCGCTCGTTCCAGGCGCCCATGGGGGCGCTGGTGGCCTGGGCGGATGAGCATCACCGCGCCATCGTCGAGGCGCGCCAGCGCTACCTGGCCGGCGCCGGGGGCTGAGGGCGCGCGTCCGGCTCAGAACCGGTCCGCCCGATAGGGCGTCATATCCACGTTGGTGTTCTCGCCGTCCATCATCTGGCTGATCAATTTGCCGGTCACGGGGCCCAGGGTGAAGCCCTGGTGGCCGTGGCCGAAGGCCAGCCACAGGCCGGGCAGGCCGGGGGCGGGGCCGATGATCGGTTTCATGTCCGGTGTGCAGGGACGGGCGCCCAGCCAGGGCCGAGGGTCCCGGCGTTCACCCAGTGGGAACAGGCGGCGGGCGACGGCTTCGGCGGCGTCCAGTTGCCGGTAGTGGGGCGTGGCGTCCTGGCGCGCCAATTCGGCGCCGGTGGTCAGGCGGATGCCGGCGCGCATGGGGGCGAGCAGATAGCCGGTTTCCGCATCCATGATCCAATGGTGCAGACGGGCGCCGTCTTGCGCGTCGTAGTGCATGTGGTAGCCGCGTTTGACGAACAGCGGCACCTGCAAGCCCTGCTGTCGCAGCCATTCGCCGGACCAGGGCCCCAGGGCCAGCACCACCTGGTCGGCGTGTAACGCCAGGCCGTCGACCACCGCCCGCCATTGCTCGCCGTCGCGGGACAGTGTTTCCAGGGCGCCCCGCACGAAACGGCCGCCTTGCCGTTGAAAGTGCTCGGCATAGGCGGCCACCAAAGCGCCCGGGTCGGTGGCGGTCCACGGCTGGGTGTAGTGCACGGCGCCGATCAGGGCGGAGTCCAGATCCGGCTCCAGCTCGGCGACGGCGGCCCGGTCCAGCACCCGGTGAGTGACGCCGTACTCGGTGGCGTCCTGTTTCGCTTCAAGCACCTGCTCACGCCAGGCCTGCTCGGTGCGAAACACCTTCAGGTAGCCATCCCGCCGGATCAGGTCGCCGGCGCCGGCGGCGTCGATCATCCCGGCGTGGGCGTCCAGGGCCCGGCTTATCAGGGCGGCGTATTCCGGGACGATGCGGGCATAGCGCCCGGGCGCCGAATTGCGCCAGTACTGAAACAGGGGCAGGGCGGCGCGGGCCATGCCGGTGGGCCGGTAGCGGATGTCGATTTCCCGGTTGGGCAGCACCCGCAGCAAGGTGCCCGCGTCCCGTGGAAAGCGGTAGGGCCGCACCGCCTCGCGCTGGATGATGCCAGCGTTGCCAAAGGAGGTTTCCCGGCCCGGTGCGTTGCGATCCACCAGGGTCACCCGGTGGCCGCGCCGGCGCAGATGCCAGGCCACGCTCACGCCGACCATGCCGGCGCCGAGCACGACAATATGGCGGGGCGGTTGTGGTTCGGGCCGGGGCTGGGCCATGGGGGCGGCCTCCTGAAAAACGCGTTGGTGTCGGCCCCCATCCTCCCACAGGAGGCGGGCTTTCGATATCGTCGTTGGAGAACGGGGCCGCCTTGTCAGTGTTTCCGGCGGCGGCCACAATGACGTCGGCAACGGGAGCGCGGAATTCCATGGTGATACACAACAAAAGCCGGTTACCCGGCGTGGCGCTGACGCCGCTGGACCCTCTGGACGCTGCCCTCGAGGCGCTTCATTTCGGCTTTCGGGGCCTGACCGTGGAAGCGGACCGTTACCTCGCCACCCTGGGCCTGTCCCGGGTGCACCACCGTATTCTTTATGTCATCGCCCGTGCCGAAAGCATCACCGTGGGCGAGTTGGCGGCGCTGCTGGGGATCAGCAAGCAGGCGTTGCACCGGCCGCTGACATTCCTGACGGAAAACGATTACGTGACCATGCGCCGCGACGCGGACAACCATCGTTTCAAACAGCTGGCCCTGACCCCGGCCGGTCGCCAGGTGGAGCAGGCGGCGAGTCAGCATGAGCGGGACGCGGTGGCCGCCGCGTTCGCCCGGGTGCCCGCCAAGAGCCGGGACGACTGGTACCGCATCATGGGGTCGTTGGCTTCGAAGCTGGAGTGATCAGCGCTCGTCCATGACCATCAGCGTCGCCGTGCCCTTGGCGTACAGGGTGCCGGCTTCGTCGCGGATCTCAGTATCGCAGATCGCCAGCCGCCGGGTGCGGTCCACCAGCCGGCCTTCCGCCTGATAGGTTTGGTTCTGGCGCAGCGGGCGCAGGTATTTCACGTTCAGATCCACGGTGGCGTAAGGCGTGTCGCCGGCCAGCGTGGAATAGAGCGCCAGCGCCGCGGCACCGTCCAGGCAAGTGGCGGCGAAGCCGCCGTGGACCGCGCCCAGCGGGTTGAGGTGGCGGTCGTCCGGAGTCACGTCCAGCACCACGTGGCCTTCGCTGGCACGGGCCATCCGCATGCCCATGGTCGCACCGATGGAGGAGCCGTTGGAGCGGGTTTTCGCCAGCTGTTCGAGTATGTCCAGACCGGTGGCGTCGGGGGGGATCGTCATCGTCGTTGTCCTTGAGTGGAGGGCCGGTGAGTGGAAATCCTGGCATGCTCCGTTTTCTAAAGTCAATAATGTTGATGTGAGGGCGTAATGGATCGTGTCGCTGGCGCCGCTGTTTTTCTCCTTGATGGGCACGGTGGGCTGGCTGTTGAATGAATACATCGCCGTCACAAGGACGGAATCCGCCAACCGCGCCGCGAGAACGGACTGGAGAATCGGTAGGTTCATATGGACAACGCACTGCAAAAACGGCTGGAAAAAGCGCTTAACAAGCGCTCGCCCGGCGAGTTTCATTTCCCCGAGGTGTACGGCGCCGGCTGGGATGACCTCTACATCGGCGACAAGGTGAAGCTGGGCAACACCTTCCTGCGTCTGGTGCGCCTGGGGCGTTTCCCGGGCATTGAGGACACCGGCAAGAAGAAAGGCGGCGGCCGGCTTTACCGCAAGCTTGGACACTAGTGGTACGGGAAGTGTTTTCCGATGACAAAGACCGGGCCTATTCGTGGCAAGGGGGCCTTGGTATTGCCGCTTTTTTAAACTGATATTTTTTATTCATTTATGGAATAAGCCAGGTGAATGAGGTCCATTCGGAAATTGAATTCGACGGTCCACATTTCTCTTCACTATAAAGTCAAAGACCCCAAAGCGAGTGAGGCGAAATGAGAATGATGAATACAAAGCCCGAGACCAATAATTCGAAAAAAAGCGACAAGCTCAGACCTTATGGTGGCTATTTCACCAACGTCGTTCCCGAGCATGACCCGGAGTTGACCGAGACCGGACCGGGCACGCCAATGGGTGAATACATGCGCACCTTCTGGCATCCGGTCTGCATGTCCATGGAGCTCACCGACACCCCCCGCTTCATCAAAATTCTTGGCGAGGAGCTGGTGGTGTTCAGGGACAAATCCGGTCGTGTTGGCGTGTTGCATGCGCATTGCGTGCATCGTGGTGCCTCCCTTGAATACGGTTCCATCCAGGAAAAAGGCATAAAATGCTGCTATCACGGTATGGTCTTTGATGTTGATGGAACCTGCCTGCATGTGCCCTATCCTTCGGGTGAAGAGAAAGAAGCCGAAAAATTCGCGTGCTCCATCCAGCAAGGGGCCTACAAGGCGTTTGAGCGCCATGGTCTGGTATTCGCCTACATGGGGCATCCCGATAAGGAGCCGCCGTTTCCAGAATGGGAAGAGAACTTCACCGTCATGGAGGGTGATGAGCTGGTCCCATACAGTAACTTCCAGCACTGTAACTGGCTGCAGGTGCAAGATAACGCCGCCGATAACTACCACCCCACCGCGTTGCACGCGAAGAGGAACGTGGTGAATGGCCATTATCAGGGAACCACCTTCGACGAAGTGGGGGCCGCTTCCATGGAAGTCGGGCCCGACATGCAGTTCATTCCGGTTCAGGGGGGCAGAAGCCTGGCGTGCGCCGGCGCCCGGCGCGTCGATGGCGAAAAGCTGTTCATCCGGGTGCAGCACCAGGTTTTGCCCAACCTGAGTTTGCACGCCTACACCTCGGAGGACGGATCAAAGCGAAAACACTTCAGTCGCTTCCACATCGTTCGCTGGACGGTGCCGGTCGACGACGAAAACAGCAAGATGATCGGCTGGCGGGTCATGGGGCCCGGGATCGACACGCGAGGTGTCGGTGACAAAAGCCTGGTCGGTTACGAGACCATCGATTTCCTCGAAGGCCAAGTGGCGATGCGACGAAATGAGCGCTTCGGCGACTACGCCCTGGAAGATCTACCCCCCATCCCGGCCAACCATAGGGAGCGTGATTGCTACAAAGCCGCGCAATACGCACCAGGAGACTATGAGGCGATCATCAGCCAGCGGCCCATTGCCGTGCACCAGTTGGAAAACCCCACCAAGTTCGACGCCGGTCTCTATCTGTTTCGAAAATTGCTGCGTGACGCGGTGCGAGGGAAAAATCCAGCCGCCACCGCGGAGGGCTTCAAGACCTGGCTGGAAGAATACGGTGGTAATCCGCACAGCTATTGCAGCGGTAATGTGCTCGAAGTGCCGGAGGCCGACGAGCCGGAAGAGGAGGTGGCTCGGCGCCGGCACGTAGCCAAAACCGTGGTCGGTATCATCACCGACAGCGATGGCTATCAGGGCGATGAGCGCGCTGAATACGTGAGGCGCAGAATGGATGAACTGGAGACCCACTACAAATAGTCCCCGCGCACAAGACCGCCGTCGCCTTTGGGCAGCGGCGGTCTCCCTGTTCTGAACGGCATGAAATGATGAAGAATGATAATGTTGCCGAGATGAAAGTCTTCAAGTCGGTGGTCGACCTTGGTGGCTTCACCGCATGCGCCAACCATCTCGGCGTCAGCCAGTCCTACGTAAGTAAAACAGTCAGTGGGTTGGAGGCGCGACTCGGAATCAAGCTGATACACCGGAACACAAGAAATCAAAAGGTCACCGAAGAGGGCGTCGAGTATCTTGAAAAAATCGGCGAGATACTGGGCAAGCTGGAAGAGGTCGAGATCTGGGCATACCGGCGCAGCCAGAAAGAATCTCCGACCGGTGAGATCAGGCTGACCGCGCCTCTTGCATTCGGCATAGATCCGGTCAGCCGCTTCCTGCCTGAGTTCCTTAAATCACACCCTTCCATATCGCTGAACCTATCCCTGACGGATTATCACGAGAACCTGCTGGATGGCACCGCCGATATGGCCATCAGGATGGGCCCCCTGGCGGACTCCAGTCTGGTTGCCAAGCGGTTGTGTAAGTTGAACAGGCTAATCGTCGCTTCACCGGAGTACCTGGACGGAAACCCGGCAATCGAGCTGCCCGACGACTTGTTGCACCATGAATGCCTATTGTGGAGCGGCGACAAGTCCAGTCTCAATAAGTGGCGATTCATGGTTGATGGTATGCCAATGACGGTGACTGTGAGCGGCAGGGTCAGAAGCACAAACGGGGTGGCGTTGATCAAGATGTGCCAGGAGGGAATGGGGGTCATGAGAATGGCGGAGCATGTCGCCGTTCCACTGATAAAAAAGGGAAAGTTAAGGGCGGTTCTGGAGACGTACAACGATTGTCACGACGACTACATCTATATCGTTTTTCCGGGCGAGAAAGAGCTCAACCCCCGGTTCAGAAGCTTTGTCGAATTCATGGTGGATAAACTCCGCTACCCGGATTGGCAACTTTAGCGATGTGCGGGAATAAGTGTTATTCGAGCGCGCCTGTTGTTCGCGAGATGGACGAAAATTAAATTGAAGTCTTCGAACATTGGGAGTCAGAAATGAATAGCCTGAATTTACCTAAAGGGAAGATTTCCATCTATCAACCGGAACAGGAGGGGCTTATTTTTCCGGAAATTCCGGAGTTCAAGAATTACGAAGAGGAGCGGGATTACCGGAAGCGCCACTTGGTTGCTGCCTGTCGGGCGTTCGCCGATCACGGCTTTGATTATGGCTTCGCCGGGCATCTGACGGTTCGTGATCCGGAATGTCCGGATCTTTATTGGACCAATCCGATGGCGGTGCATTTTTCCAGCGTGAAGATGTCTAATCTGATTCTGGTGGATCATGATGGAACGGTGGTGGAGGGCAATAATGCCTTGAACCGCGCCGGGTTCGTTCTGCACGCCGCGGTTCATCATGAACATCCGGATATCATTGCGATGTGCCATGCGCACACGCTCTATGGCACCGCTTGGGCAGCCACCGGCAAGAGCTTGCCGCCGATTACACAAGACGCGGCGGCCTTTTTTGGTAATCATGCCGTGATCAGGGAAGAAGGTGGAAAGGTGGCGGTGGAGGTTTCCGCCGGCAAGAAGGTGGCGGATGCTTTTGAAGGCGTCCGTGCCGCGATCCATCAGAACCACGGGATCATCACCGCGAGCCGCCACAGTATCGATGACGCGGCCTTCTGGTTCATCGCTCTTGAGCGCTGCTGTCAGCAGCAGCTGATGATCGAATCTTCCGGTATTGAGCCCATCCTCGTTCCGGAGGACAAAGCGAAATACAGCCGGGAACACGTCGGTAGCGATTATATCGGCTGGCTGCATTTTCAGCCCCTCTATGACCATTTGGCGCGCACCCAGCCCGATATGTTCTCTTAATTATGGTTGCAAAAGCAGGTCCGGCGCGCTATCCCGCCGGGCCTGTTTTATTTTATAGGAAAATATAGACAAAAATTAATCCTGCTTCATCGTTTGTGGGTGTTCAAGTTTATCCTCGCGGAAGGCTGTGAGACTATTGCTGGATTAGTTTGTTGCCGGGGTTTCTCATGTCTTTGAATTTTCATCAGTTGCGATGTTTTCATGCCGTCGCATTGCAGGGAAGTTTCACGTCCGCCGCTAAATCATTGTTCATAGGTCAGCCCAGTATAACCACCCACATAAAATCCCTTGAACAAAAATATGGAGTCGAGCTTTTTTATAGGTATGGCCACAAAGTTTGTCTCACGGCCACTGGGAAGCGCCTGCTGAAACTGACCACGCAGTTATTCGAACTTGAAAAATCCTCGGAACAGCTTTTAAAGGCCGCGGGTGGTTTGCTGGAGGGGGAGATCCGGATATCCGCGTTCGATCCGGTGCAGATCGCGACGCTTGCCTCTCGGTTTCACTCTCAGTACCCGAACATTTCTTTGAAAGTATCCTTCGGCAATGCGGAGCACCTGGTGGACAGCCTGGTGTCACTCAACGCGGATGTTTCCTTTCTACCAAAATTGGGTGATCGGCGTTTCCATTCAATCAGTTATCGCCGTGTCGGCATCGTGCTTCTCTCCGACAAGACATTCACGCGCGGCTCCCGTGGCAGGGTATCGATCCACGATCTGGAAGGTCTCGACATGATCGTGCGCGAGAAAGGTTCGATGCAGCAGAAGATACTCGATGAGATCCTTGAGGCTTCCGAGGTGTCGGTAAAAAGAGTCCTGGAAATCGACAGTCAGGATGCTGTCCGTGAAGCGATATCCACGGGTCTGGGCGTCGGCATCGCATTGGACAGCGCGGATTATATCGATCAAAGGTTAAAGAAAAACGCGATCACCGATTCCCATGGCGAGGAACTTTATCTGGATATGGAAGTGGCCTGTCTAAGGGAGCGCAGGGGGGCGCCCATCATCAGGGAGTTTTTTGACTTCGTTGCCAGGGGTGCGTAGCTGGCGTGCCGCACTGAAAAGGAATAACTGTTATTCCCCGTGCGCCGTTTTTCCGGTGGCATTGCTCTTCTATTATTGATTCAGGCTTTATTGAAAATCAGGCCGCTATAAAAAAACAAATTTGATGCGGAGGTGCGCCAGATGACTTCATTGGTTTCGATGTCGGCTTTCTTTCCTTTGATTTTTGCCGGCATCTTGATCGTGGTATTTAAAATGTCGGCGAAGCGTGCCATGCCTTTGGTTCTACTCTCCGCTGTTTTGATTGCTCTGTTTGTGTGGCACGTGCCGGTGAGCAGGGTGGTGGCGTCCTGCATTCAGGGTGTGATCCTTACCGTGGCGATCGTCTGGGTTATTTTCGGTGCCATCCTGCTGCTGAAAACACTGAAATTTTCCGGCGGGATACACGCCATACGAACGGGGTTTTGCAGCATTACCCCGGATCGGCGCGTACAGGTGGTCATAGTAGCCTGGCTTTTCGGCAGTTTCATAGAGGGGGCGTCCGGATTCGGCACGCCGGCGGCCGTGGTGGCGCCGTTGTTGGTGGCCATCGGATTTCCGGCGTTGGCCGCCCTGATCGCCGGATTGATGATTCAGTCGACGCCGGTATCTTTCGGGGCGGTCGGATTACCCATCGTGCTGGGCGTCGGTGGTGGCGTTAATCAACAGGCGATAGCGGCGGAATTGGCGTCAAAAGGCAGCAGCTGGGATGTTTATTTCAGTGAGATCGTGTCGACGGTAGCAGTCACGCACGCGATCATTGGCTTGCTGATGCCGACTCTGATGGTGTTGATCGTCGTCCGCTTCTTCGGCGAGGAAAAATCCTGGCGGCCGGCTTTGCCGGCGATCCCATTCGCGCTGTTCGCCGCAGCCTGCTTTTCCGTTCCGTACTGTCTTGTGGGTATTTTCTTTGGTCCTGAATTTCCCTCGATACTGGGCGCGATGATTGGCTTGATGATCGTGGTGCCCGCGGCCAGGAAAGGTTTTCTTATGCCAAAGGACAGTTGGGATTTCGCGCCGCCTTCTTCCTGGCCTCGGCATTGGCTCGGGACCATTGAGGTGAAGGATCAGGCCGATGTGCACAAGGACGGCATTTCGGTGTTCAAAGGGTGGCTGCCTTACGTCGTGCTGGCGGCCCTTCTCGTACTGTCCCGGGTGTCTGCCGACGTCAAGGGCATGCTTCAGTCCGTCGATATATCCTGGGATGCCATTCTGGGGCACTCCGATATATCGGCCAGCTTTCAGCCGCTTTATGTTCCGGGTGGCATTCTCGTTTTTGTCGCGCTGATCACCATTTTTATGCACAGGATGGATCGTAAAAGTGCCGCCATGGCGTTTTCAGAATCGGCGCGCGTGCTGGTCAGTGCAGCTTTTGTTCTTTTGTTTACCGTGCCCATGGTGAGGATATTGATCAACTCGGGAGTAAATGACGCCGGGTTCGATTCCATGCCCATTGCAATGGCACATGTGGCCTCATCGGGGTTGGGCGATTTCTACCCGCTTTTCGCACCGACGATTGGGGCGTTGGGAGCATTCATTGCCGGGTCGAATACGGTATCCAATCTTATGTTATCCGAGTTTCAGTTCAACGTCGCTCATGGGTTGGGACTATCGACTGTTTTGATGATTTCTCTCCAGGCGGTGGGAGCCGCCGCCGGCAACATGATTGCCATCCACAATGTGGTGGCGGCCTCCGCCACCGTCGGAATGCTTGGCAATGAAGGCATAACGTTGAGAAAGACCGCGCTCCCCACTCTTTACTATCTTTCGGCGACGGGACTTTTCGGCATGTTGGCAATTTACGTTTTTGGTTTCAACGACTCGTTGATGTGGCCTTTTTAATCAAAGCACGTTTTGGCGCCGGTGGTTGCTCGCCTTGCGGAGAGACGAGCATGCCGAGCGTGAATGGACGATGGGAGTTAAAGAATGAGCAGTGATGACGCCCGGGAATCCGGCGACCTCGAAGTGATGGTTTCGAAAATCATCGATGAAGCGTTTGGTGTCAAATCGTTTGAGCTGGTGGACAGGTTCGGCAAGACGCTTCCCTCTTTTTCCGCCGGCTCACATGTCGACGTAAAAATACCCGGCGGCTATGTCAGACAGTATTCGTTGTCGAATGACCCAAAGGAGACGAACCGCTATGTGATCGGCGTACTGTGCGAGAACATGGGGCGAGGGGGCTCACGGGCGCTCCATGAGCGTATCCGTGTCGGCGATACACTTCTGATCGGTCGCCCGAGAAATAATTTCTCTCTTTGCATGGACGCGAAAAGGCACGTGCTTATCGCCGGTGGTATCGGCGTCACGCCCCTGAAGTCGATGGTCCATACGCTGCTGAATCATGGCGCTGATTTTGAATTGCACTATTGCGCCAAAACCCCGGATCACGCCGCGTTCAAGGTGCCGTTCGGAGCCCTGGAGCGCGATGGACGTGTTTTTATGCATTATGATCATGGCGATCCTTCCCGTGGTTTGGACATTCCCTCTCTGTTGGCCAGATCTCGGCCGGGCGATCACCTGTACTACTGTGGCCCGGGCGGATTCATGGCGGCGTGTGCCGCGGCCTCGGACCATTGGCCAACAGGCACGGTTCATTGCGAACATTTCAAAGCTCCGGACGTAAAGTTCGACAATGTAGTTTCCGAAGAGCCCTGTGGCTTCAAGATAAAGATCGCCAGCACCGGAGAAGTGCTGGCCGTCGGTGAGGAGCAGAGTATCGCCGATGTTCTGGCCGCGAACGGGTACGGTATTGAGACTTCGTGTGAGGCGGGCCTTTGTGCGACCTGCAAACTACGTTATCTCGAAGGCAAGATCGATCATCGTGACTTTATTCTGGATGATGAAGAACGGGGGGAATATCTGACGGCGTGCGTCTCCAGGGGCGTATCGGAGATGGTGGTAATCGACCTGTAAGGCCGACTTACAGCGCTCTTTACGACCGTCCGACGAGCAACCGAAAGCGTAGTAATCCCTGACGCTGTCTTGGCATTCCGGGGCTTGTTAGAAGGCTTTTCGAAGGCGTGTTGATAACGGCGGAGCTTAGGTTTCGGGTAACGTTATTCTATCGGCACATGGCCGGAAAAAACGTCCATCGTTGGCAAGCTGGTGCGGAGGAGAGGTGAAATGAGAAACGCGGCAATTTGGCTGGTGGCGGCTCTGGTCGCCGGTTGCTCCGGCAAGGGCGAACCCTGCGCCTAAAAAATCGAGACGGCCCTTCCAACGGCGAGTTGCTGGCGGGGCTGGAAAGCGCCGGCCCGGACCAGCCTCACCCGGAGGAGCGTGAGGCGGTACTGGCCGACGAGGGCGGCGACTGGGCGTTGCCGGGCTTTCTGTAAGAGCCTTCTTGCAGGCGCCCGTCGAGCGGCTAGAAATCCAGGCCGTAGCCCAGGCTGATGACGCGGCCACGGCCCTTGAAGTACTGATTGTTCTGGGACGAGGCGGTCTGCGAGAAGTAGGTGAAATAGTCCTCGTTGAACAGGTTCTCGATGCCGGCGCTCAGCTCGCCCTTTGGCAGCCGGTACAGCAAGGACAGGTCCACCAGGTTGTAGCCCTCGAAATGCTGGTCCGGATTGTCGAACGACCGGCTGAAATAACGGGTGCCCTGCAGCCGGGTGCGCAGGCGCTCACTCCAGCTCGCCTGCCAGTGCAGGGAAAGCTGGTCCGGCGCCACATTGCGGCCGTCCAGCTTGCTGTCCACCTTGCCGTCCTGGTCGCTGTCGTACTCGCCGCGCACCCGGGCGTAGCTGGCGCCCAGGGTGTGTTGGTCCAGCACCCGCCACTCGGCGCTGGCTTCCCAGCCGTCGATCTCGGTTTTCTCCCGGCGTACCTCGGCGATGCCGTTGACGTTCTCCAGCCGTGAGCCCAGGTCCGAATCGGATTGGTAGTAGCTTAGCTCCACGCTGACCCGGTCGCGGTGGAAGCGCACGCCAATCTCGCGGTTGTCGGTGACCACCGGACGCAGATCCAGATAGTCGTCCAGGTTCTGGTTCGGCACGCTGATTTCACGGATCACCCGGCCCACGTCCGGCATGCCGAACCCTTCGGCATAGCTGCCGAACAGTTGCCAGCTGTCGGTCAGCTGATAGGTGAGGCCGGCGTTGAGCAGGGTTTCGTCGAAGCTGGGGGAGCCGCCGTTGACGTCGGTGCCGCCGCCGTAGGACGCCAGGGTGGTGTAGTCATCCACGTCCAGGCGCGCGTATTCGTAGCGCACGCCGGTTTGCAGGTTGAGCCGTTCGTTCACCCGCCACTGGGCCTGCAGGAACGGGGCGATGTTCTGGAAGCGGGTCTCCGGCACCCACTCCCGGTCGGTGAGAACCATCATCTGCCGGGTTTCATCCTGCAGCAGATCGACGCCGGTGGTTATACCCAGCAGGCCGTCGAGAAGGCCGGCCCGGTTGAGGGTGAATTTGGCGCCGACTTTGTCCGCTTCATTCTGCGATTGATCGAACAGGTTGCCGGTGGGGTCGATGGCCGGGTCCTGGAAGGTGGCGAACACGCCGCCGCCATAGCGGGCCCGGAAACGCTGGGTATAAAGCTGCGCGCGCACGTCGTTGCCGCCCAGGTCGCGGTGTTGATAGACCAGGCTGGTGGTCAGCACCTCGTTGCGCGGCGCCTTGCCTTCCGGGCGCCCGCGCCGGGAGGTGGTGGGCACACCGGTGGCGCGGTCGCCGTCCACCGTCTCGTAGTCGTAGTCCCCTTCCAGAAAGAAGCGGTTCACGGTGAATTGCAGGTTCTGGTTGTCGTCGAACCAGTAACCGATCTTGGCCATCAGATCTTGGCCCTGGGAATCCATGATGTCGCCCTGGCTGCGGTCCACCCCCACCGGTCGGTCATGGGCGTCATAGAACAGGCCGTGGGACTGATAGGACACGCCGGCCAGGTATTCCCAGTTGCCGCTGTTGCCTTGCAGGCGATAGTCGGTTTTGTAGCTCAGGCTGTCGGACGGGAACTTCGGGTCGGCGCTGAGGCGCACGCCGGCGTGTTGGTGCACGCCGTCGCCCTGGGGATGCCGGGTGACGAAGTTAATGATGCCGCCGGTGGCGCCCAGTCCGTGCTCGGCGCTGGCGCCGTGGATCACCTCGATACGGTCGAGCATGGAGAAATCGATGGTGTAGCCCTCCCGGCTGCTGTCGCGCAGCGGGTTGGACTGGGGCACGCCGTCGATCAGGATCAGTGGTTTGCGGCCGCGAAAGGTCTCGCCGTAATTGGTGAGCTTCTGACGGCTGGGCCCGTAGGAGGGAATCAGGCTGCTGAGCACCGACGACTGGTCGGTGGTCATGGCCAACTGCTCCTCGATCTGCTCGCGCTCGATCACGGTGATTTTTTGCGGTGTGCGGCCCAGCTCACTGGGGGCCCGGGTGGTGCTGACGGTCACCGGTGCCAGGGTGCCTGACACCGGCGCGGCGGGGGCGGTGATCAGGTAGCCGCCGTTGGCGCTGCGCGCCACCCGCAAGCCGCTGCCCGCCAGTACCCGCCGCAGGGCCTCGTCGGTGGTGTGGATGCCGTCGACGCCGTCGCTGTGCAGACCTTCCAGTCGAACCGGATCGAACGTCAGGGTGATGCCGGCGACCCGCGCCAGTTGGTTGAGCGCGGTGGCCAAGGGGCCGGGAGCGATCTGGAACGGGTGGCGGGCGTCGTTCACCTCCTGGTCGTGGTAGGGGCGGGCCTGGGCGGCGCCGGCCAGGGGCAGGCTCGCCAGGAGCAGGCAAAGCAGGGCCCGGCGGGGGGTGGAAAGAGTGTGGAACATGGTTTCCTCGACATTGCTCTTCAATGGACGTTTATCCAGTAGTCGAGTGAGCAGCCGAAAAGGGGCCAACTTATGCGGGTGGGGCGCCAACGGATACCCAGAAATCGGTGAACCGGCTGACGCGCAGATGGAAGACCTGTTCCAGCACCTCCAGCGCCAGCTCGGTATCGTCGGTCTGGAACACACCGGAAATACGCAGGTCGGCCACGTCCGGCTGGCAACGCAGCACCCCGGGCCGGTAGCGGGCGAGCTCCGCGATCACCTCGGCCAGCGGCCAGCTCTCCACCACCAGCTCGCCCTGGCGCCAGGCCAGCCGGTCGGCGGGCGCCGCGCCCACGGCAGTTACCGCCGTGTCGGAGAACAGGCCTTCCTGGCCCTGCACCAGCCGTTGCCCGGTGCCGGACAGTGGCGTCAGCGTCACCGCGTCCCGCGCCACCGTGACCCGGGTCGCCTGGTCCAGGCAACGCACCGCGAACTCAGTGCCCAGGGCACGTACCCGCCCCTGGGCGGTGCGCACCGAGAGGGTGCCGGGCCGGCGGTGGCCGGTGCGCACGAACAGCTCGCCCTGGTACAGGCGCAACTCCAGGTCAGTGCCGTCCGTGACCACGTCCAGGGCGGTGTCGGTATTCAGTATCACGGCGCTGCCGTCGGCCAGGGTCAGCGCTCGCCGTTCGCCCACGGCGGTGCGGTGCGCGGCCAGCCAGGGGCGCCACGGGGCCTCATTGGCCAGGTGCCAGCCCAGCGGCGCGGCCAGCCCCAGGCCGGCCAGGGATTTCAGCACGGTGCGCCGGTGCAGGCGCGGGCGCCGCAATACCGGCGCGGCCAGGTCCGCCGGCAGGCTGGTGAATTGCTGATTGAGTTGGCAGGCCGCCTCCCAGACCCGGCGGTGGGCTTCGCTGGTCTGGTACCAGCGCCGCAGGGCATCCTGCTCGTCGTCGCTAAGGGCGCCGGCATCCAGGCGCACCAGCCAGGCGGATGCTTCCCGCAGCAGGGTGGGGCGGTCGGTCACGGTGTTATTTCCTGGCCGACCATATGGTCCAGGCAGGCCAGGAAGGCCCGTTGCATATGCCGTTTCACGGTGCGCGACGATACGCCCAGCCGTTCGGCGATTTGCGGGTAGGTCAGGCCGTCGAGCCGCGACAGCAGAAACGCCCGACGGGTGGCGGCGGGCAGGGTATCCAGCATGCGATCCAGTTGCTGCAGGGTTTCCAGGATGATCTGCTGCTCCTCGAGGGCCAGGGTGGCGGCCTCCGGGCGTTGCGCCAGGGCCTCCAGATAGGCCTGCTCCACCGCGCGGCGGCGAAAATGGTCGACCATCAAACCATTGGCCACCAGACGCAGGTACTGGCGCGGATGACTGACGGTGAAATCCCGCTCCTGGCGCTGGCGCTGCATGATCCGCACGAAGGTATCCTGGGCCAGGTCGGCGGCGGTCTCCGAACAGCCCAGCCGGTGGCACAGCCAGCCGCGCAGCCAGCCGTGATGGCCGCGATACAGATGCTGGAGCGGATCCTGGGTCAGTTCGCCCGCCGACATGATGACGTCCCCCGCGTCAATTCCCAAATCATGCAATTGATAATCAGTCTCAATCTTATAGGTGGTGGCCCAGCCGCTCAAGCCGGGGGCTTACAGTTTCAATGAACACCGCTTGGCCAGGCGCGGGCTCGCCGAGCTCGGACAGGTCGTGGAGCCCCGTTAAACCCGCAGGGCGTTCAGCACCAGGGAAAAGGCCGGCGAGGGCTGGCGGCGGCTGGGGTAGTAGAGGTAATAGCCGGGGAACGGTTCGCACCAGTCGTCCAGTACCCGCTCCAGGCGCCCCGCTTCCAGGTGGGGCGCGAACTCCTGCTCCGGCAGGAAGGCGATGCCCAGGCCGTGCAGGGCGGCGTCCACTATTGGTGGTGAGGTGTTGAACACCAACTGGCCGTCCACGCGCACGGTTTGCTCCCGGCCCCGGTGGTCGAACTCCCAGACGTACAGACCGCCGTGGGTGGGGAAGCGCAGGTTGATGCAAAGGTGCTCGGTGAGGTCCGCCGGGGTGGCCGGTCGACCGTGGGCCTCGAAGTAGGCCGGCGTGGCCACGGCGGCCATGCGCAGGGGCGGGCCGATGGGCACCGCGATCATGTCCTTGTCGATGGTGTCGCCCAGACGCACGCCGGCGTCGAACCGGTCGGCGACGATGTCGCGGAAGCCGTAGTTAACATCAAACTCCAGGTTGATGTCCGGGTAATCATGCATCAGCGGTGCCAGCCGAGGCAGGAGTGTGTGGCGCAGCACATGGTCGCCGCAGGTGATGCGCACCGTGCCGGCGGGCTTGTCGCGCAGCTCGGTGAGCGCGTCCAGTTCCGCCTCGATCTCGTCGAAGCGGTGGCCGATGGCACGCAGCAGGCGCTCGCCGGCGGCGGTGGGCGAGACGCTGCGGGTGGTGCGTGTCAGCAGGCGGATGTCGAGCTGGCGTTCCAGGCCGCTGATGGTCTGACTCAGAGCGGACTGGGTCACGCCCAGCCGGGCGGCGGCGCGGGTGAAGCTGCCTTCCCGGGCCACGGTGACGAAGGCCAGCAGGTCGTTGAAGTTGCGCTTGATCATCCCGGGCCCCGGCTGATTGATTAGTAGAGCTAATATCCTCATTAAGAATTCATTAGCTAGTCAACCCCGGGGTGGCGGCGGAGAATGCACGGTCTCTGAAATTCTCTCCCGCGAACAGGACCGGAATGCCTTCTCAACCCCGAACGGCGACCCTGGAACAGGTGGGCTCCGTGCCCGCTTACTGGAGCGGCGTGCTGGCCATGACGCTGTGCGTGTTCACGCTGATTGCCTCCGAGTTCTTGCCGGTGAGCCTGCTTACGCCCATCGCCGCCGAGTTCGGCGTGGGCGAGGGGCTGGCCGGGCAGGGGCTGACCATCTCCGGCGTGTTCGCGGTGCTCACCAGCCTGAGCATCGCCTCCCTGGCCGGGCGCATGAACCGCAAGACCCTGATGTCGCTGCTCACCGCACTGATGGTGGTGTCCGGCGCCACGGTGGCGCTGGCGCCCACGTTCACCGTGTACATGATCGGCCGCGCCCTGATCGGCGTGGTGATCGGCGGCTTCTGGTCGCTGTCCGCGGCGGTGGCGATGCGGCTGGTGCCGCCCCATCGGGTGCCCCGGGCGCTGGGCATCTTCAACGGCGGCAACGCCGTGGCCATGGTGGTGGCGCCGCCGCTGGGCGCCTGGCTGGGTGAGGCGATCGGCTGGCGCGGCGCCTTTTTCTGCCTGGTGCCGGTGGGGCTGGCGGTGCTGCTGTGGCAGTGGCGAAGCCTGCCGTCGATGCGCGCGGAGGCGCGGCCGGCGGCGCCCACCGCCGTGTTCAAGCTGCTCACGCGGCCGCCGGTGGCGGTGGGCATGTTGGCGGTGGGCGTGTTCTTCATGGGCCAGTTTTCCCTGTTCACCTATGTGCGGCCGTTTCTGGAAACGGTGACGCGGGTGGAGGTGAGCACCCTGTCCTGGATTCTCATGGGCATCGGCGCCGCCGGCGTGTTTGGCACCACCCTGGTGGGCTTCGTGCTCAACCGGCACCTGTACCGCACCCTGATGCTGATTCCCCTGTTGATGGCGGGTGTCGCCGTGGCGCTGACCCTGTTTGGCCACCGGGTGTGGCCGGTGGCGGCGCTGCTCGGCTTCTGGGGGCTGGTGGCCACGGCGGCTCCGGCGGGCTGGTGGACCTGGATCGCCCGGGCCCTGCCCGACGACGCGGAAACCGGTGGTGGCCTGATGGTGGCGGTGATCCAGCTTTCCATCGCCCTGGGCTCGTCGGTGGGCGGCGTCCTGTTCGATACCCGTGGCTACCAGACCACTTTCCTGGTCAGC
This sequence comes from Alloalcanivorax sp. C16-2, assembly GCF_046507615.1. Taxonomy (NCBI): domain Bacteria; kingdom Pseudomonadati; phylum Pseudomonadota; class Gammaproteobacteria; order Oceanospirillales; family Alcanivoracaceae; genus Alloalcanivorax; species Alloalcanivorax sp. C16-2. Next base: position 1,324,075 of record NZ_JBKFTL010000001.1, read on the forward strand.
GCCGCCCTGTTACTGGCGGCGGTAACGCTGGCCTTCTTCACCCGGCGAACGGAGTCATGATGAAGCCACTGCTGACCGCGCTGATTTTCAACTTGTGTTTGATCTCCGCAGGAGGAGCCGACATGCCAAGCGATGCGAACAACTTCTACACCAGTGACCGGGTCACCGTGGAAAAGGTGACCTTCCCCAACCAATACCAGATGAAGGTGGTGGGCAACCTGTTCGTGCCCGAGGGTCTGGACCGCGACAGCGCCCATCCGGCCATCGTGGTGGGCCACCCCATGGGCGCGGTGAAGGAACAAAGCGCCAACCTCTACGCCACCAAGATGGCCGAGCGTGGTTTCGTCACCCTGTCCCTGGATCTGTCGTTCTGGGGCGAAAGCGAGGGCCGGCCCCGTAATGCCGTGTCCCCGGACATTTACGCCGAGGATTTCAGCGCGGCGGTGGATTTCCTGTCCAGCCAGGCGTTCGTGGACGCGCAACGCATCGGCGTGATCGGCGTTTGTGGCAGCGGCAGCTTCGCCATCAGCGCCGCCAAGATCGATCCGCGCCTGAAAGCGGTGGCCACGGTGAGCATGTACAACATGGGCGCCGCCAACCGTAACGGGCTCAACCACGGTCTGTCCCTGGAACAGCGCAAGGTGATCCTGGAACAGGCGGTGAAACAGCGGCAGGTGGAATACAACGGTGGGGAAACCCTCTACACCAGCGGCACCGTGCATGAAATCACCGAGGACTCCACGGCCATCGAACGGGAGTTCTACGATTTCTACCGTACGCCGCGCGGCGAATACACCCCGGAAAGCTCGTCCCCGGCGCTGACCACCCACCCGACCCTGTCCAGCAACGTGAAGTTCATGAACTTCTACCCGTTCCAGGACATTGAGACCATCTCGCCCCGGCCGATGCTGTTCATCACCGGCTCCGAAGCGCACTCCATCGAGTTCAGCCGCGACGCCTACGCCCGCGCCGCCGAGCCCAAGGAGCTACTGGAGATTCCCGGCGCCGGCCACGTGGACCTCTACGACCGGGTGGACCTGATTCCGTTCGACAAGCTGGACGCCTTCTTCACCGATCACCTTTGAGTGAGAGGGCGGCGCGCTCAGGCCGGGTGACCGGCCCGGCGCTGGTTGACCACGCACAGGCCGCCGACGATGGCGGCCGCGCCCACCCAGAACAGGGCGTTCTGCCGCTCGCCCAGCAGCACCACCGCGAACACCACGCCGAACAGCGGCGCCAGGAAATTCATGGCGGACACCTGGGAGGTGTAGTGGCGGCGCAGCATGGCGAAGAACACCAGGTAGCTCAGGAACGCCACGCCCACGGTCTGGAATGCCAGGGAGGCGATCAGCGCCGGGCTCCAGTGAACGCTCCAACCACCGTCCGGCACCAGGGTGGCCAGGCCCAGCAGGGGCACCGAGCCGAACAACTGGTGGAACAGCACCACCGGCGCGTCCAGGTCGCGCAGGTCGGTGGCGCGGATCACCAGCACGGTGGCCGCCCAGCACACCGCGCCGGCGAAGCACAGCAGGTCGCCGAGCACGGTGGCGGCGCCGCTGCCGCCGGTGCCGGAGAAGGCGGTGAGCGCCACGCCCAGAAAGGCGAACAGAATGCCCAGCACCTTGAAGCGGCGCACCGGCTCGTCGCGAACGATGTACATGGCGCCCAGGGCGATCATCATCGGCGCGGTGTAATAGATCACCGCGGCGTGGGCGGCGCTGGTCAGCGCCAGCCCCAGATACAGAAAGCCGAAATCCAGGGCGAACAGCAGGCCCAGGAGCATGGACGGGCCGGTGGGCGCGCGGAACGGGTTGCGGCGCTGGCCGAGAAACCACAGCGCCAGCAGCGCCGTGCCGCCCAGCGAGCGCAGGAAGGTCTGGGTTAGCGGCGCCATGTCGGAAACCACCGCTTTGACGGCGGTCTGCTGGGCGCCGAAGGCGGCGAACACCAGGATCAGTATCAGGATGGCGCGGGACGTCAGCGGTTGAAGCGGCATAAAGCAATCAGGCAATGGCGGCGGCCGGTGCCGGCCGCTCGTGGACGAACAGATGGGCCAGGGAAGACAGCACCCCCAGCGCGATGGCCAGGTACCATATCTGGTCATAGCTGGCGAAGCGATCGAAGAACACGCCGCCCAGCCAGACGCCGGCGAAGCTGCCCAGTTGATGGCTGAGAAACACGAAGCCGAACAGGGTGCCCATGGCGCGCGGTCCGAACTGGGTCAGTACCAGGGCGCTGGTCAGCGGCACCGTGGACAGCCACAGCCCACCCATCACCAGGGCGAAGATCATCACCGAGGCCGGCGTCAGCGGCAGGGTGATGAAAATCAGGATCACCAGGGCGCGCAGCGCGTAAATGGCGGCCAGCACATAGGGTTTGGGAAAACGCATACCCAGCCGTGACGCGAACAGGGTGCCGAAAATATTGGCCAGACCGGCCAGCGCCAGGGCCTGCAGCCCCAGGGCGCGAAGTTCCGCCGGCGAGGCGGCGGATACGCAGAAGTTCTGCACATAGGTGGGCAGGTGGGCGGTGATGAATGCCAGGTGGAAACCGCACACGAAGAAGCCGGCGTTGAGCAGCAGGTAATCCCGATAGCCGAAGGCGCCGCGCACCATGGCGGGCAGCGGTGGCGGCGCGGCGCCGGCGGTGTCGTGCTCCGTGGCCGCCACCCGAAGGCGTGGAATGCACAGCGCCATGGGCAGCAGGGTGGCGGTGATCACCAGCAGGGTCATGCGCCAGTCCAGCCACTCGATCAGCCAGGCGGTGAGCAGCGGCAGCACCACCTGGCCGGCGGAGCCCATGGCCGAGGTGATGCCCAGGTAATGGGCCCGCTTGTGCTCCGGGGCCGCCCGGCCCACCACCGCCAGCACCAGGCCGAAGGCGGTGCCGGAAATGCCCATGCCCACCAACACCCCGGCGCCCAGATGCTGGGCCCAGGCGCTGCTGGCGAACACGCAGATCAGCATGCCGGCCAGGTAGCAGACGAAGCCCAGCCACAGGGCGCGGCGGTCGCCGTAGCGGTCGGCGAGGATGCCGAAGCCGGGCTGGGCCAGCCCCCACACCAGGTTCTGGATGGCGATCGACAGGGAGAACACCTCGATGCGACCGCCGAACAGCTCATCGGACAGCGGCTGCACCACGCCACCGAATACGGCGCGCACGCCGAACGCCAGCGCCAGCACCACGCCGCCGGCCAACACGATGGCGCGAATGTCCCGGAGGCCGGTATCGGCCCGCTGTTCTGATCCCGTCATGATGCCTCCCTTAAAACCACCGAATACTAATCGAATAACGCTGAAAGAACGGTTCAGTTGCGCTGAATATGAGCGGCACACCGTCGCGCGCCAGTGTATGAGCCGTGACCCTATCGCCCCGGCGCTCGGTTCCGTCCGTCAGTTACAGGACCAGGCGCGGCGCCCATGATGCCGGGAATCAAGGCGGAGGAGGCGATTATGCAAATCGATACGAGCATGCCGGTGATGGTCACCGGCGCTACCGGTTACGTGGCCGGCCGGCTGATGGAGCGGTTGCTGGAAGAAGGGCTTACCGTGCACGCGCCGGTGCGTGATCCGGACAATCCGGACAAGCTTAAATACCTCAATGCCATCGCCGAGCGTACCCCCGGCGAGATTCGTTATTTCAAGGCGGATTTGCTGGCGCCGGGCTCCTACGCCGAGGCCATGGCCGGCTGTTCGGTGGTGTTCCACACCGCCTCGCCGTTCATCACCTCGGTGAAGGACCCGCTCAAGGAGCTGGTGGAACCGGCCCAGCAGGGCACCCGCAACGTGCTGGAAACGGTGAACGACACGGAGTCCGTGCGGCGCGTGGTGCTGACCAGCAGCTGCGCCGCCATTTACGGCGACAACGCGGACCTGGAAGACACCGCCCAGGGCGTGTTCACGGAAGCGGACTGGAACACCAGCTCGTCCCTGGAGCATCAGGCTTACTCCTACTCCAAGACCCTGGCCGAGCGGGAAGCCTGGAAGATCGCCAAGTCACAACAACGCTGGGATCTGGTGACCATCAATCCGTCGCTGGTGGTGGGCCCGGGTATCAATCCCAACGCCACCTCGGAGAGCTTCACTATCGTGCACCAGCTTGGCGACGGCACCGCGCGCATGGGCGTGCCGGACATCGGCATGGGCGTGGTGGACGTGCGTGAAGTGGCCGAGGCCCATGTGCGCGCCGCGTTCCTGCCGGAAGCCCATGGGCGTTACATTTTGTCCGGCCACGACACCAGTTTCCCGGAGATCGCGCGGGTCCTGCGTCACCGCTTCGGCAAGGACTACCCTCTGCCCAAGCGGACCCTGCCCAAGGCGGCGGTATGGTTGTTCGGGCCGATGGTCAACAAGACCCTGACCCGCGACTACGTTACCCGCAACGTGAACCTGCCCTGGCGGGCCGACAACCGGCGCAGCCGCGAGGAACTGGGCATCCAGTACCGGTCGCTGGAGGAATCCCTGTTCGCCTTCTTCGAGCAGGTAATGCGCTGATCGCGTGACCGGCGGCCGGGTTTGGAGGATCCGGCAGGCATGGGGCAGGATCGGGCAAGCCGGTGTGCCGGGGCGTTCGCTAGGGTGGTTTTTTACATCGATTTATCCATTCGAAATGCGTGCGCCTCTTCGTTTCCGGTAAGTTGTCTCCAGTAACGTGGAAACAAGGCTTTTCACACGTACGTCCTCGCCAGCGGGCGGCATCGACACGGTCGCCCCGCCAGCCAGAAGGATCGGTGACCATGTCTCAGCACCCCCGTTTCAAGATCACGCGTCGCGCCCTGATGATCGTCGGCGCCGCCTCCGCGGCCTCCCTGGGCCTGCCTCGACTGGCCGCCGCTGGTCGCGACGGTGAAAGCCCCACCAGCGCTCCCGCCGCTGATGACAAGGCGGCCACCGCCGAAGTGGCGTTCACCGTCAACGGCGTACCCCGCCGGTTCACCGCCGACACCCGGCTGACCCTGCTCGACGCCCTGCGCGAACAGCTGCGACTGACCGGCACCAAGAAGGGCTGCGACCACGGTCAGTGCGGTGCCTGCACGGTGATGGTCAACGGCCGGCGGGTGAACGCCTGCCTGTCCCTGGCGGTGATGCACGAGGGGGACGAGATCACCACCGTGGAAGGCCTGGGCACGCCGGACAATCTCGACCCCATGCAGGCGGCCTTCATCGAGCATGATGGCTACCAGTGCGGTTACTGCACGCCGGGACAGATCTGCTCCGCCAAGGCCACCCTGCAGGAAATTCAAGACGGGGTGCCCAGCCACGTGACCGCCGACCTGAACGCGCCGATGAAGGTGACGGCGGAAGAAATCCGCGAGCGCATGAGCGGCAACATCTGCCGCTGCGGCGCCTACGCCAACATTCTCGACGCCGTGCGGGACGTGGCCGGGGAGCAATCATGAGAGCCTTTACCTACGAACGGGCGGAGACCCCGCAACAGGCGGCCATGGCGGCGGCGTCCACGGACCACGCCCGTTTCATCGCTGGTGGCACCAATCTGCTGGACCTGATGAAGATCGAGGTGGAAACCCCGGCCCATCTTATCGACGTGAACGGCCTGGGGCTGGACACCATCGAGGACACCGACGACGGCGGTCTGCGCGTGGGCGCTCTGGTGCGCAACACCGACCTGGCCGCCGACCCCCGGGTACGGCGCCACTACGGCGTGCTCACCCGGGCCCTGGTGGCCGGCGCCTCCGGGCAACTGCGCAACAAGGCCACCACCGGCGGTAACCTGTTGCAGCGCACCCGCTGCCCGTACTTCTACGACACCAACATGCCCTGCAACAAACGCAGGCCCGGCGCCGGCTGCGCCGCCCGGGAGGGCTTTAGCCGCCAATTGGCGGTCATCGGCGGCAGCGAGCACTGCATCGCCACCCACCCCAGTGACATGGCGGTGGCCATGCGCTTGCTGGACGCGGAAGTGGAAACCGTGCTGCCCAACGGAAATACCCGGGCCATCCCCATCGCCGATTTTCACCGCCTGCCCGGCGACACGCCGCAGATTGATTCGGTGCTGATTCCCGGCGAGTTCATCACCGCCGTGACCCTGCCCAGGCCCCTGGGCGGCAAGCATTTCTACCACAAGGTGCGCGACCGGGCGTCCTACGCTTTCGCCCTGGTGTCGGTGGCGGCGGTGGTTCAGCCCGACGGCAGCGGCCGGGTGGCGCTGGGCGGCGTGGCGCCGAAGCCATGGCGCCGGGAAGAGGCGGACGAGGCCCTGCCGAGGGGCGCCAAGGCGGTGATGGCGCGGCTGCTGGACGGCGCCGAGCCCACCCACGAGAACCGCTTCAAGGTGAACCTGGCCGAGCGCACCCTGGCCGCCGTGCTCGCGGAAGCGAAGGAGTAACCCATGCGTTTCGACAAACCCGCCGGGAGCAATCCGGCCGATCGCGGAACCGTGCTGGGCCAGCCCCTGCCGCGCATCGATGGCCCGCTGAAAACCACCGGCACCGCGCCCTACGCCTACGAGCGCCATGACGTGGCTAACGGCCAGCTGGTCGGCTACCCGGTGGGCGCCGCCATCGCCAAGGGCCGCATCCGTTCCATGGACACCCGCGCCGCCAAGGCGGCGCCGGGCGTGGTGGCGGTGATCACCACCCTGGACATGGACCGGCTGCCCAAGGCGAGAATGAACGTGGCCTACCTGTTCGGTGGCCGCGACATCCAGCATTACCACCAGGCCATCGCCGTGGTGGTGGCGGACACCTTCGAGCGTGCCCGCGCCGCCGCCGCCCTGATCCGCACCGACTACGACGAGGACGAAAGCGCCTCCTTCGATCTCGCCGAGCAACGCCGCGCCCACCAGGATGACGAGCTGGAACCGATGGCGAAGGTGGGCGACTTCGACCGCGCCTTCGCCGAGGCGCCGGTGAAACTCGACCAGACCTATACCACGTCGGCCCAGAGCCACGCGCAGATGGAACCCCATGCCTCCATCGCCGAATGGAAGGACGGCGCGCTCACCCTGTGGAGCGCCAATCAGATGATCGAGTGGAGCAAGCAGGCGCTGGCCAAGGCGTTCGACCTGCCCGACGAGAAAGTGCGGCTCGATTCGCCCTACATCGGCGGTGGTTTCGGCGCCAAGCTGTTCCTGCGCGCCGACGCGGTGCTGGCGGCGGTGGCCGCCCGGGAAACCGGCCGGCCGGTGAAGGTGGCGCTGCCGCGCCCGCTGATCGCCAACAACGCCACCCATCGCGGCCTGACCATCCAGCGCATCCGCATCGGCACCGATCGGGACGGGCGCATCACCGCCATCGGCCACGACAACACCAGCAACACCCTGCCCGGCGGCGATGGCGAGAACGGCGCCGCGCCCACCCAGCATTTCTACGCCGGCGCCAACCGCCTGCTGGTGCACCGGCCTCTGGAAATGCACCTGCCGGAAAGCAACGCCATGCGCGCCCCCGGCGAAACCGCCGGTTTGATGGCCCTGGAAGTGGCCATGGACGAAATGGCCGGGAAACTGGACATGGACCCGGTGGCGTTCCGCGTGCTCAACGACACCCAGGTGGACCCGGACAACCCCGAGCGGCCCTTCTCCGAGCGGCATTTCGTGGAATGCCTGGAACGGGGCGCCGAGCGTTTTGGCTGGAATGAACGTAACCGCAAGCCCGGCGCCCGCCGCGACGGCCAATGGCTGATCGGCCACGGCGTGGCCGGCGCCTACCGGGGCGCGCCGGTGCAGGCCTCTGGCGCCCGGGTACGACTCAAGCCGGACGGCACCGTACGTGTGGAGACCGACATGACCGACATCGGCACCGGCTCCTACACCATCATCGCCCAGACCGCCGCGGAAATGCTCGGCGTGCCCCTGGACGCGGTGGACGTGGCGCTCGGCGATTCCGATGCGCCGGCCTCCGCCGGCTCCGGTGGCCAGTGGGGCGCGGCCAGTTCCACAGCCGGCGTTTACGCCGCCTGCGTCGCCCTGCGCGAAGCCATCGCCGAGCGCCTGGACGCCGACCCCGAGGACCTGAGCTTCGCCGACAGCGTGGTTCGCCACGGTGACCGCCGCACGCCGCTCACCGAGGTGGGCGGCGGCGAGGAGCTGGTGGCCGAGGACAAGATCGAGTTCGGCGACTTCCGCGGCAAGGAGTACCTGCTCGCCACCTTCGGCGCCCACTTCGTGGAAGTGGGCGTGCACGCCGCCACCGGTGAGATCCGTGTGCGGCGCATGCTGGCGGTGTGCGACGCCGGCCGCATCCTCAACCCGGTCACCGCCCGCAGCCAGGTGATCGGCGCCATGACCATGGGCGTGGGCGCGGCCCTGATGGAGGAACTGGCGGTGGATACCCGCTACGGGTTCTTCGCCAACCACGATCTGGCCGGCTACGAGGTGCCGGTGCACGCCGACATCCCGGAGCAGGAAGTGATTTTCCTGGAAGGCGAGGACCGCTATTCCACGCCCCTGAAAGCCAAGGGCGTGGGCGAGCTGGGCATTTGCGGCGTCAGCGCCGCCGTGGCCAACGCGGTCCATAACGCCACCGGTGTGCGCGTGCGCGATTATCCGGTGACTCTGGACAAGCTGCTCGACGGACTCCCTGACCTGGCCTGAGCCCGGAACCCGGAGTGCGCGCACCGGTCTCAGAGTGCACATCATTGCAAATGGAGATTGAACGATGCGCGATACCCTGATGATGGCCCTGGGCGCCGGCGCCTTGATGCTGGCCGGCTGCACCGGCCAGGACCGCGCCGCGCCGATGGAAACCGGCAAGTGCGACGCCGTGGCGAGTTACGACTTGCCGGCCCAGCGCTTCGATGAAACCGCCCAGCAACTGGCCCACGCCACCGGCTGTTTCATCGAGGCGGACACCGATGAAATCGGCGCCGTCCAGGTTCAGCCGGTGGCCGGGCGCATGAGCATTCGCCAGGCCCTGGAGACCGCCCTGGACGGCACCGGGCTGGCTATCACCGAGCACGCTCCCAACACCCTGAAAGTGGAATAACCCCGCCCGCCATGCCCACCGAGCCGCCACCGCCGGGCACCGGCGTCCTGTTCGAGGCGCCCGCCGCCGTGCCCCCGGCGGTGCGGCCGGCGGCGCCGGACCCCGCCCTCGCGTCTCTGGCCGCCGCTCTGCCGGAACGGCTGTGGCTGGGCACCTCTTCCTGGCATTACCCTGGCTGGGCCGGTCTGGTCTGGGACAAGCTGTATGACGAGGGCCAACTTTCCCGGGAAGGCCTCGACGCCTACGCCCGCCATCCCCTGTTCAACGCCGTGGGCCTGGACCGGGGCTTCTACCGGCCGCTTTCCATGGCGCAGTACGCCGACCACGCCCGCCAGGTACCGGCGGCTTTCCGCTTCGTGGTCAAGGCGCCGAGCCGCGTCACCGACGCCTTGCGCCGTGGTAGCGGCGGCCAGGGCCTGAAGCCCAACCCGGATTTCCTGGACGCCGAACTGGCCTGGCGGGACTTTCTGGCACCGGCGGCGGAGGGGCTGGGCGGGAAACTCGGCGCCCTGGTGTTCCAGATCAGCCCGCTGCCCGGCGCCTGGCTGGGGCACATGGCACCGGTGATCGAACGCCTGCATGACCTGTTGCGCGGCCTGCGGGCCCGGGCGCCGGCCACGCCGCTGGCGGTGGAGGTGCGCGATCCGCACTGGCTGACGCCGGACTTCGTGGCCGCTCTCAAGGACACCGGTGCCACCTACTGCCTGGGCCTGCACGGCAAGATGCCCCCCATCACCGAACAGCTCCCGGTGCTGCGCGCGCTCTGGCCCGGCCCGCTGGTGTGCCGCTGGAACCTGAACCTCAGGCACGGCGCTTACGGGTACGAAGACGCCCGCGACCGCTACTCACCCTTCGACAAGCTGGTGGATCCGGACCCGGACACCCGCGCCGCCCTGGCGCGGGTGATCGCCGGCACGGTGGGCGCCGGCCAGCCCGCTTTCGTTACCCTGAGCAACAAGGCGGAGGGCAGCGCGCCGCGCTCCGTGGCCGCCCTGGCCGAGGCGGTACTGGCCGCCGCCACCCGCCGCTGAGCGCCACCATGGTGTTCGGCTGACGTCCTTCCTCGCTTATTTCCCACAAACCGGCGGGCCCTTGTCCGACTCCGCCGCCAGGGGCCCCTGCGTACAGTAAGGGCTGGACGGCCCATTCATCGGGATGGGGTTTTATTTGTACGCAGGGAACGTATAGTATGCGAGCGGTATTCGTGGAGTTGACGCCGTTCCGGCGCCACCGGGCGGCGTATCTGGACGAGGACACCTACTGGCTGCTGCAGCGGGTTCTGATGCTGCATCCGGAGGCCGGCCCCCGGATGCCGGGCACCGGCGGATTGCGCAAGCTGCGTTTCGTGGATGAACGGCGCGGCAAGGGCACGCGCGGCGGCTTACGGGTGATCTATTACTGGTGGCCCACGGGCGCTCAGTTCTGGTTGTTCACGCTCTACGGCAAGGACGAGGCCGACGATTTGACGCTGGCCGAGCGTCGCGCGCTGAGACGCCTGCTGAAGGCGGAGTTGATGGCGAGGCGTAATCAGACGGGAGGATCATGACATGAAGCGGGATCTGTTCGCGGAATTGAAGGAAGGCTTTCAGGAACTGGAGGCCCAGCGCCAGGGCAAACTTACCCTGCGTGGTCAGGAGGCCCGGCTGGCGCCGGTGGCGGCCATTGACGCCGGTGACCTGCTGGCCCTGCGCGAGCGCCTCAACCTGTCCCGGGCGGTGTTCGCCATGTACCTGCGCACCAATCCCCGCACCCTGGAAAACTGGGAGCAGGGCCGTGCCCGCCCCAACGCCCAGGCCGCTACCCTGATCCGCCTGATCGAACGCTACCCGGACACCCTGGAGCGACTGGCCGGGCTGTAGTTTCGCGTCTGATTGTTCATGAAAACCGAATAGAGTTATCAGGATTGTCGGGTTTATCGATTTTTCCTGAACGATAGCATGGGGTTTTCCGATTCATTGCGCCGAGAGGTCCCCCATGAGCAGCACTTCCATCGAACACTCTTCCAAGGTCGCCCTGGTCACCGGCGCCTCCCGTGGTATTGGCCGCGCCATTGCCCTGCGGCTGGCCCGGGACGGCTTCGCCGTGGTGGTCAACTACGCCCACTCTGAAGCCGCCGCCCGGGAGGTGGTGGACGCCATCGAGGCGGACGGCGGCCGCGCCCTGGCGGTGCGGGCGGATGTGGGTGACGAGCAGGATGTGGCGCGGTTGTTCGACAGCGCGGAACAAACCCTGGGTGGCGTCCATGTGGTGGTCAACAGCGCCGGCGAGCTGCCCATGGCGCCGATTGAAACCGCCCGCCTGGCGGATTTCGACCGGGTCATTCGCACCAACCTGCGCGGCACCTTCCTGGTGCTCGCCGAGGCCGCCGCCCGGCTCGGGCAAGGCGGCCGCATCGTGGCCCTCTCCACCAGCGTCATTGCCAAGGCGTTGCCCGCCTATGGCCCCTACATCGCCAGCAAGGCCGGCGTGGAAGGTCTGGTGCGGGTGCTCGCCAACGAGCTGCGCGGCCGGCATATCACGGTGAATGCCGTGGCGCCGGGACCGGTGGGCACGGAACTGTTCCTGGAGGGCAAGTCCCAGGCGCTGATCGACCAACTGGCCGCCCAGGCACCCCTGGAACGGCTCGGCGAGCCGGATGATATCGCCGGCGTGGTGTCGTTCCTGGCCGGCCCGGACGGCGGTTGGGTCAACGCCCAGGTGCTGCGCGCCAACGGCGGCTTTGCCTGAGCCGGCGCCGCCGTGTCGCGGTCGGTGGCACGCCGCCCGGCGGCGGTGTAACGTCGCTTCCTTTTCCGAGGGGGAAGCGAATGAATTCCGTCAGTACAGCGGCGACGCTGCTCGCCGCCCTGGCTCTTACCGGCTGTGCCGGCATCGTCGGCGGCGGGTTGGCGCGGGTGGATCAGACCTCGGTGGCGGTGCCGGTCTGCGACGCCGACACCGACCCCAGGCCCTACTATTTCGAGCTGGACGCGGACGCCCGTAACGACTACCTGGACGATAACCTGGCGGGCAAGCTGTCCGGCTGGACCCTGGGGCTGCTGCCCACCTACTGGTTGTCGCCGGTGAAGGCGGAAGCCCGCCTGTACCACCGGGGCGAGCGGATCGACACCTATCAATACTCCGCCCGGGTGCACAAGTTCTATGGCCTGCTCTGGGCCCTGCCTCTGATCCCGGTGAACGCGGTGGTCGCCGATTACAACCAGGTGCCGGCCAACGAAGGCGTGGGGTTGGCGGTGGGTTGGATCATCCCCGACAAGGCCGCCGCCCGGGCCTATCTGGATGCCACGGAAAAGCGTGGCCTGGCGCCGGATCAGGTGTGCTACTGGCGAGGTGACCGCCGGCACTGATGGTGCCGCGTATATTTTGTATATACCTTCTGTTTCAAGCCGGGCCGTGGCGCGTCAAGGGGGCGTGAATCCGGGGTTTTTGCTTTGACAGCGCGGCGTTTAACGACAACCATGTGGTCGTCGGTTGTCCGGCTGTCCAGCGACTCTTTGATTATGGCCCAAGAAAATCAACGTGGCGGGATCTCCCCAGCCACGGATGACATGTCCTCCCCGGTGGAGCTGAACTCGGTTTCAGCCGCTCTGCTCGCGGATATTTTCAATCAGCTTCCGGAAGCGGTGGTGGTGGCCGATCAGGCGCGCCGGGTGGTTTATGTCAATCCTGCCACCGAACGGCTGTTCGGTTATTCTCCGGTCGAGCTGATTGGCAAGGAAACGGCGATTTTCTATGCCGACCGGAGTGACTTCGACGACCAGGGCCAGCGTCGTTACAACCCGGACGCCCATGGCGGCATGGCCAATTACCGGATGACCTACCGGTGCGCCGATGGAACCGTGTTCCTGGCACACACCTGCGGTGGCGTGATGCATGATTCGCGCGGTGAAGTGAGCGGCTACATCGCTTTGGTGCGCCCCTCCGCGCCGGTGGAAAAATCCATCGATACCCTGCAACGGCTGCATGCCATCAGCGCCAATCCATCCATGGATCGGGATGAACGGATCGACGCCATCCTGGAGCTGGGGGCGAGTCATTTCGGGCTGCCGGTGGCGATCCAGTCACGCATCGTTGGAGAGGATTATCTGGTCGAGCATTGCGTGAGCCCGGACGGTGGTCTGGTTCCAGGCACCGGGTTCGAGTTGCCCGGGACCTATTGCGTGCACACGCTCAAGGCGGACCGGCCGATCGGTTTCCACCACACCGCGCACAGTGAAATCCGCCACCATCCCTGTTATCTGAATTTCGGTCTGGAGTCCTACATCGGCAGCCCGATTCAGGTGGCGGGCAAGGTCTACGGCACCCTGAATTTCTCCTCGCCGGAACCGTGCCGGCCTTTCACTCAGGACGATCTGATTTTCATGCAGTTGCTGGCGGACACCGTCGGTCATGAAATCCACGAAAGCATGATGCGCGACCAACTGAGCGCGTTAGCCCGCACCGATGAGCTCACCGGAATCGCCAACCGGCGCGCGATCATGGAGACCCTGGACTGGCAGGTGGCGCATTCGCGTCGCTCCGGGCTGCCATTGTGCGTATTGTCCCTGGATCTGGATTACTTCAAGCGCATTAACGACACCTGGGGCCATGCCGGTGGCGACAGCGTGCTGAGCGCCTTCGCCGACATCCTGCTGAGGTCGTGCCGCGAAGTGGATCACTGCGGAAGGCTGGGGGGCGAGGAATTCATCGTTGTTCTGCCGGATACAGATCTACAAGGTGGCCGCGCGGTGGCGTCGCGTTTGCGCAATACCATGGCCATCAGTCAGCTGCCGGTGTCCGACCGGGAGAAGATCACCGTGACGCTTAGTGCCGGCCTGGCCGCCCTGGGCCCCGAGGAGACCGTGCCGTCCCTGCTGCGCCGCGTCGACGATGCCCTCTACGAGGCCAAGAACGGTGGCCGCGACCGCCTGTGCGAGGCCGGTGACGCGCGGCAATGAGCAGTGGCCGTGAGACGCTTGATCTGAACGGCCCGGCGGGCCGTCTCCGTTTGACCCTGGATCACCCGGATGGACCACCCCGGGGCGTGGCCCTGGTGGGGCACCCGCAGCCGGTGCTGGGCGGCTCACCGCGCCATCCGGTTCCCCATGCGCTGGCGCGGGCCCTGCGTGCCGGCGGCTGGCTGGCGGTGCGGCCGGCGTTCCGTGGCGTGGACGGGTCGGAAGGTGAGCACGATGAAGGGGAAGGCGAAACCGAGGACACCGGCGTGATGATCGAAGCGCTGCGGGTGCGCCATCCGGACCTGCCCCTGGCCCTGGTGGGCTTCTCCTTCGGCGCCTGGGTGTTCGCGCGTGCCGCCGCGCGGCTGGCGCGACCGGTGGACGCGCTGGTGTTGATGGGCATGCCGGTGGGGAAGGTGCCCGATGGCCGTGTCTACGAACCGGTGCCGGTACCCACCGATGCGCTGCTGCTGCATGGCGAGGACGACGAGCGCGCGCCGCTGGCGGACCTGCTCGCTCATTTGCGCGCCGAGCGCCATCCGGTGACCGTGTTTCCCGGCACCGACCACTTCTTCAAAGGCTGTTTACCGGCGGCATCCCAGGCCGTGCTCACCCATCTGCGGGCGGTGGCCGGGGCGTGACGGCGTGAAGGTGGTACCCTTGGCGTTTTCCCACTGAAACGAGCGAAGCCCAATGAGTGATCAACGCACGCCCTGGCATTGCGCCCACGGCCGCCCCTATGATCCCTTCCCGGTGCTGGATGCCCTGGCCGGTGGGGACCCCGAGGCTCTGGATACGCTGTGGCGGAACCTGGTGCGTGACGGCGCGGTGGGAACGGCTTCCTACGCGGCGGTGCCGCGCTTGGTGGATGCCGGCCAACTGGCGCTGGTGGCGGCCATCGAGCTGGGACGCGAGGAGGACGGCGCGCCATCATTGCCGGCGGACCTGCGCACGCCATACCTGCGTGCCGTCGAGTACGCTCTGGAGCGGGTGCCCGGAGACAGCGAACGGCTGCAGGCCTGGTATTCACTGCATGCCGCCCGTCGGGGCCACCGTGAGCTGGCGCGGGCACTGCAACTGATGGACCGGCGGGCGATCCTCGACCTCCACGGCTGATCGGGCCGCCCCAATGCGTGGCGGTCGCGGTCGAAGCCGCTCCCGTCGCCAGCCGCGCGCTGCTCTAGGCGCGATGAACCTGAATTTTCCGAAGCTTTACAAAGCCTGCCAACCGGGTCGTGGGGCAAAGGCGCGGGCATGGGATACCATCCGCGGAGTTCCGACCGGTGTCCGCCCATGAAGCGGGTGCCCGGCTCGGTTGGCATCCGGACCAAGAGCAATCATGACTGACTTATCCGAAGGCGTTATCGACGCCGCCGTCCATGGCGAGATTCTGCGGCGCCTGCGCGCCACCGAGCAGGAGCACGATGTGCGCGTGCTGCTCGCGGTGGAATCCGGTAGCCGTGCCTGGGGATTTCCTTCTCCGAACAGCGATTACGATGTCCGCTTTGTCTACGTCCGTTCCGAGGACTGGTATCTGTCCCTGGATGTGGAGGACCGCCGCGACGTGATCGAGTACGAGATCGTCGATGACATTGATCTTAACGGCTGGGATCTGCGCAAGGCGCTGAAACTGCTGCGTAAATCCAACCCATCCATCGTCGAATGGTTGCAGTCGTCGATCCTGTATCGGGATGACGGCCACTTCGCCGAGCGGGCCCGGGCATTGCTGCCGAGCGTCTACGCCGTCGACAAGGGTGTGTTTCATTACCTCAGCATGGCGGACAAGAATTACCACGGTTATCTCAAGGCGAGGCTGGTGCCGCTCAAGAAATATTTCTATGTGCTGCGACCGCTGCTGGCGATCCGCTGGCTGGAGCGGTACCGCACGCCGGCGCCGATCGAATTCGAGCGGCTGCGTGCGCTGGTGGCGGACAATGAAATCCTCGACAAGGAGATCGGCCGCTTGCTGGCGCGCAAGCAGCGCAGCCAGGAGAAGGAATTCGTGCCGGCGATTCCGGCGCTCAACGAGTTCATCGAACACGAGCTGTCGCGGCTGTCCCGATATCAGGCCAAGGGGGACACGCCGGACGGTGATCCGGCGGCGCTCAACGCCCTGTTTCGCGATTGCTTGCGGGGGCGATGAGCGCGCCGGAAGAAGACGTTAATCCTCGTCGTTGTCGCCCGTCACTTCCACCAGCACCACCAGCCCCAACTCGTTGGGATCGCCCTGGTCCGGTTCGAAACGCAGGGTGAACAGGCCCAGGCTGGCATCCTGATTGAAGAAGCCGTCCAGCACATTGGTGCCGTCACCAGCCTCCAGGGTCAGGGTGGCGGCGCCGTTGGCGGCGACGTCCACGGAAAAGCTTTCTTCGACCTCATCCACGCTGGTCTCCAGGTTGGCGGCCAGGTTGTTCTTGCTCACCTCATTGATGCCGCCGGCCAGGGTCGCCTGGGTGGCGCTGTCCAGGGTCAGGAAGGTATTG
Source organism: Alloalcanivorax sp. C16-2 (assembly GCF_046507615.1). NCBI lineage: Bacteria > Pseudomonadati > Pseudomonadota > Gammaproteobacteria > Oceanospirillales > Alcanivoracaceae > Alloalcanivorax > Alloalcanivorax sp. C16-2. The sequence continues at coordinate 1,340,436 of NZ_JBKFTL010000001.1, forward strand.
AACTGGCTGGCGTACATTTCCATATTGGCGCCGCCCGCCGGGTTGCCTTCCAGGAACAGCGACAGCAGCATCATCCGATAGCGGTTGCCGGCCACGTCGGGGGTGGCTTGGGGCAGCTTCACCATCAGGGTGGTGTCGAAACGGGCGAATTCCGAGTCGCTTCCCTCGGCGCGCATCAGGCTGATGAAATCGTGGGTGTCGTTGATGAAACCGTCCTCGGGCTCGCCGCCGATGGCCACGATGTCACCGTCACCGTCGATGATCACCGACAAATTCTCGACCGTCTCGGTGGCGCCGGTTTCATAACCGGTGCCCACGCCCAGTCGATGGAAGGTACCGGTGGCCAGATTCAGATTACCGTTGCCATTAAAGCTCACCACATTGGTTTCCGCTTCCACGGCGATCAACCCCTGTTCCATCTCGGTGGCCAGGTAGACGCGACCGAAATCACCGTCAAGGTCGTTGTCGCTGAAATCCGTGGGGGTGCGGGCGAATACCTCCAGGGCCCGGAAGGCTTCATCGCCGCGCCGGTCGTCCGGGTTGAGGGCGCCGTCCTGGGTCACGCCGTAGCGTACCGCCGCTTCCTTGGACACCTGGAAGAACAGCCCACGGTCGCCGACCCGTTGCAGGTTGTACACCGAGGGCGGGAAGCGGAACGCATGCTCGTCATCGACTTCCTCCTCGAATTCGCCTTCCACGGACAGAATGCCGGAAGCGGTGAGCGCGGCGGAGAAGGTTTCGTCCATCTCCTCCCCACTGGTGCCATAGTCCAGCCAGGCGCCGCTGACGGTGTTGCCGGACAGCATGCCCTCGGCGCTTTCCTCGCCGGTCAGGTTGAGGTCGACGATGCCGTCGCCGCCATCGCTGAAAGTGAAGGTGCTGGTGTAAAGGTCGGTGGCGAAGGTGCCGCCGCTCTGATCATCGCTATCGTGCAGACCTAGCGAGAAGGCGTTGGCGCGGTAGTGGCCGGCCACCGTGGCGGCGTCGCCGCCGCCGTCGTTGATCACCGCCACCTGGTTTTCCACCAGGTCGCCGACCTCGGCGTCCAACTGCTCGAGCATGTCGGTCAGGTTGGCGCCGGCGGTGAGATCGAAGGCCTCCACCTTGCCTTTGAGCTTGACCACCTCATTGATCACCAGTTGCTCCAGGTCGGTGCCCTGGGCGATGAATTCGCGCAGCAGGAATTCCGAAGTGGGGTCGATATTGACCGCTTCCTCCACCACCTGGGCGCGCATCTGGGCGTCGGCGCCGCTGATGCGCACCACCAGGTTGCCGGCCAGGTTCACGCCCTGGGGCAGGGTCAGGGTGTAATCGCCGGTGGTGGACGTGGTGGTGGTGGCGAGCACCTCGCCGACCGGGTTGCCGTCATTGTCCACCCGGATCAATTCCACGGTGGCGCCGTTGACCGGCTGCAGGCCGGTGATGGCCGCTGCCGCCGGCTGGATCAGGAAGTCCAGCACCACCCGCAACGGGTCCGGCGCGCGCAGTGAGGCGACCATGCCGGAAGGCGCCGAGGCGGTGCCGGTGACGGTGCGTGCCTGGCCAGTGTCGGAATCGTCGGAAGAGGACGACGAGGAGTCGCCGCAGGCGGCGAGAGCCGCCAGCAAGGCCATCAAGGCCAGTGTATGAAACGGTTTGAAGTTCATGTGAACGTCCCCAGTGTGTTGTCTTGTCCACGGCGAGCCTAGCCAGCGCCCTGCTACCCCACATCCCCCAAATGGGGTAAGACCACCTTGAAATCCCGTTCCGGGCTATCAGGTAGGCGGCATCGGCAAGCATTCGTGCAAGGAGGAGCTCATGAGTTCTAACGCCGACGCGCGGGATATTCCCGACACCATGGCCGCCATGGTGCTCACCGGCCACGGCGGTTTGGACAAGCTGGTTTACCGGGACGATCTGCCGGTGCCGGCGCCGGGCCCCGGTCAGGTGCTGGTGCGGGTGACCGCCACCGCCAAGAACAACACCGACCGCAAGGCCCGCGAAGGGCTCTATCCCACCAAGGAGAAGGACGAGGTCACCTCCTTTCAGATGGGCGGCGCGCCCACCTTGACGTTCCCGCGCATCCAGGGCGCCGACGTGGCCGGCCGGGTGGTGGCGGTGGGCGAAGGCGTTGATCCAGCCCGCCTTGGTGAACGGGGGCTGCTGGATTTCAATCTCTATCCGGATGACCGACAGGATCTTAACCTGACCCCGGATTATTACGGCCATGGCGCCGATGGCGGCTTCGCCGAATACATCGTGGTGCCGTCGGACCAGTTCCACGCGGTGCCCAACCCGGAACTGGCCGACGCCGAGCTGGCCGCCCTGGGTATGTGTTCCTACCAGACCGCCTGCCACATGCTCACCGCCGCCCGGGTGCGCGCCGGCGAGCGGGTATTGGTCACCGGCGCCAGTGGTGGCGTGGGCACCGCGTTGATCCAGCTGTGCCGGCTGCTGGGCGCCATCCCCTATGCCCTGAGCACGCCGGACAAGGCGGAGGCGCTGCGTGAACTGGGCGCCGAGGCGGTGCTGGACCGCTCCAATATGGACACCTTCACCGAGCGGGTCCGGGATCTCACCGGCGGGGCTCCCATCGACGCGGTCATGGATCTGGTGGGCGGCGACATGACCGACCGCTTCATCGATACCATGATTTTCGACATGAAGGCCCGTGACGGTTACCCGCGCCTGAGCATCGCCGGCGCCAGTGGCGGCAACGTCAGCGAGATTCTCTGGACGCGGATTTATCTGTACCAGGTCCAGGTGTTCGGGGTGTCCCACGGCACCCGGCGGGAAGCCGGGCAACTGATGCAATGGATTCGCGACGGGGCGCTCAAGCCGGTGCTGCACGGCGCCTTCCGTCTCTCCGACCTGCACCGCGCGGAGCGTTATTTCGTGGAGCGCGGCAGCCACTACCTGGGCAAGATCGTGATCGTGCCCGACGCTCAGTGGCCGGAGCACGGTGCCCCCTTCGCCTTGAACCAGCAGGAGCAGAATCGGGGGGCGCCGGTGTCATGAAAAACGAACTGACCCTGCAACTGATCGACACCCACGCCGGCGGCGACGTGAGCCGAATCGTCACCGGCGGCGTGGACCCGCTGCCCGGCGCCACCGTGCGCCAGCGAATGGAATACCTGCGCGACGATGCCGACGGCTTGCGCCGGCTACTGTTGGAAGAACCCTACGGGGCGCCGGAAATGTCCGTGGATCTGATCGTGCCGCCTTCGGACCCCCGAGCGGAAACCGGCTACATCATCATGGAAGTGATGGGCTATCCGATCTACTCCGGCTCCAACACCATCTGTACCGCCACGGCACTGCTGGAGAGCGGCCTGGTGCCCAAGCGCGAGGGGCATCAGCATTTTCTGCTGGAATCGCCGGCCGGGCTGGTGCAGATCGATGCCCGGATCGAGAACGGCGTGGTGGAAGCGATCACCTGCGGCGGTCTGCCCAGCTACATTGATACCCATCGCGCCTCCATCCATGTGCCGCATCTGGGCGACATAAGCTACAGCGTGGCCTACAGCGGCGGTTTCTACGCCCTGGTGGACGCCCGCGATCTGGGTTTCCACCTGACCCGGGACGAAGAGCGCGATCTGGCCCGCTGCGCCGGCGCCATCGTCGAGGCGATCCAGGCGGAGCGCGGTTTTTCCCATTACACCCTGGGCGATGTGGGACCGCTGCCGTTTCTGCACTTCATGGGGCCGGTGGAACAGGTCGCCGATGACTTTTACCGCTCCCGCTCGGCCACTTACGTGCACCCCGGGGTGATCTGCCGCAGCACCACCGGCACCGGTACCTCGGCGCGGCTGGCATTGATGCACCATGAAGGCGACATCCGCCCCGGCGACAAGCTGGAAACCGTCTCGTTGCGTGAGTCCGGGTTCATTGGCGAGTTCCTTGGCGTGGAGCAGGCCGGCGCCCACGACGTGGTGCGCAACACCATCACCGGCAAGGGCCATGTGCTGGCCCGCTCGGAGGTCGTGGTCAACTGCGATGACCCGATGGTGGAGTGCGGCGGTCTGCACCACATTCTGACGTCGCGCCACGGCTGAGCTAATCCGGCGGGCAATCGACGCGCCGCTCCGTTATCCTGTGCCGCCGAAAGCGCCTGGGAAAGGAGTTGCGCATGCGGCGAACCGGAAAGCGGCACACGGCGGTCATGGCCGGTTTCATTGGCAACGTGGTGGAGTGGTATGACTTCGCCCTGTACGGCTACATGGCCGGTATCATCGCCGACCTGTTCTTTCCCGGGGAGGACAGCATCGCCGCGCTGATCGCCACCTATGGGGTGTTCGCCGCCGGTTTCCTGATGCGCCCCCTGGGCTCGGTGGCGTTCGGCTGGCTTGGCGACACCCTGGGCCGCAGTGCCACCATGTTGTTATCGGTAAGCATGATGGCGCTGCCGACGCTGTTGCTGGGTTGTTTGCCGGTGTACGACAGCATCGGCCTGTGGGCGCCGCTGCTATTGGTGCTGATCCGCCTGGTGCAGGGTTTGTCCGTGGGGGGAGAGTTCAGCAGCTCGGTGACCTATCTGGTGGAGACCGCGCCCCGTTCCCGGCGTGGTCTGGCTGGCAGCTGGGCCAACACCGGCACCATGGTGGGCATGTTGCTGGGGTCCGCGGTGGCGGCGCTCACCACCTCGCTGTTCGCCCAGGAAACCCTGTTGGACTGGGGCTGGCGGGTGCCCTTCCTGCTTGGCGGCATCCTCGGGGTCACTTCCATTCTGATGCGCCGCCATCTGCCCAAGTCCGAGGAATTCCAGCGCCACCACGAAGAGCGACCAGATACCTCGCCGTTGCGCCGCGCGCTTACCGAAAACCGCCTTGAGATGGTGCAGGCGGTGGTGTTCGCGTCCGCCTATGGCGCGCTGTTCTACCTGCCGTTGGTGTATCTGCCGGAATGGCTAAACCGTTTCACCGGCCTGCCTCTGGATCTGGCGCTGCGCATCAACACCTTCGCAACGGTGCTGCTGCTGGTGTTGATTCCACTGTCCGGCTGGATCGGCGACCATGGCCCGCGCCGCACCCGCTTCATCGCCCTGGCCATGTTCGCCATGGCGGCGGTGGCCTGGCCCGCCTATGCCTGGTTGCACGCCGACCGCCTGGTGGCGGCGGTGGTGGTGCAGTTCGGGCTGGTGGCGCTGCTGGCGGTGCCGCTGGGTTCGGCGCCGGCCATGTTCGTGGAGTTGTTCCCGGCCCGGGATCGTCTGTCCGGCTATTCGGTGGCCTATAACCTGGGTCTGGGTGTGATCGGCGGTGCCACGCCGATGTTCGCCACCTGGCTGATCGAGGCCACCGGTTACGCCGCCGTGCCCGGCGTGCTGCTCGCCGCCTGCGCCCTGGTGGCCGGGCTGGTGATGCTGTGGATGCGCGACCGCAGCCGCGAGCCGCTGCGCTAGCGGCCGGGGGCCGCGCGGGCACGGACCTTGCTATCCCATCAGTGGGCTGACGTTTTTCACCGGACGCGGGGCGTGTCCGGGGGCGTCGGGCTCCATTTTGGGTACTGGGAGGCAAGATCATGCGCGTTTTCGGAACATCCCTGCTCGGCGCCGGCATGGGCGTCGGCCTGGCGCTGCTCACGGCGCCAGCGCACGCGGCGGACTGCGCCGCCGGCGACGCCCGGCATTTCACCGTGGCCGCCAACAAGGACACCGTTCACTGGGGCTACTTCAGCAAGGACGCCACGCCGCTGATCGAAGTGAACTCCGGTGACTTCGTGACCATGGAAGCGCTCACCCACCATGCGGGGGACGACTACGACCGCATGATCAAGGGCGACGACGGCGCCGAGAGCGTGTTCCACTGGACCAGGAATGAGAAGGGCGTGGAACGTCGCGGCGCCGGCCCCATGGATGCCTCGGTGTACGGGCGCGGTGCCGGCGAAGGGTTCGGGGTGCACATCATGACCGGGCCGGTGAAGGTGTGCGGCGCGCAACCCGGCGACGTGCTGGAAGTGCGCATTCTCGACGTGAACCTGCGCCCCAGCGGCAACCAGGAGTTCGCCGGCAAGACCTTCGGCTCCAACGTGGCCGCCAACTGGGGCTTCCAATACAACGATCTGATCGAGTCCCCGGACAAGCGCGAGGTGGTCACCATCTTCGAGCTGGACAGCAGCGGCGCCAATGTCTGGGCCAAGCCGCTTTATAACTTCCGCTGGACGCCGCAAACCGACCCCTACGGCGTGGAACACGAAACCATTGATTACCCCGGCGTGGTGGTCGACCACGACACCGTGGACGAGCAGCCGGTGCTGGAAGGCGTGCAGGTCCGCGCCCGACCGCACTTCGGCACCATGGGCGTGGCGCCCCGGGAAGCGGACATGGTGGACACGGTGCCGCCGGCCTATTTCGGCGGCAACATCGACGACTGGCGCATTGGCAAGGGCGCCACCATGTACTACCCGGTGGCGGTGGACGGCGCCCTGTTCTCCGTGGGCGACCCGCACGCCGCCCAGGGCGATTCCGAACTCAGCGGTACCGCCATCGAAACCTCGCTCACCGGGGTGTTCCAGCTGATCCTGCACAAGAAGGCGGACCTGAAAGGCACGCGGCTCAGCGGTCTTTACTATCCGCTGCTGGAAACCGACGACGCCTGGGTGGTGCACGGCTTCAGCTATCCCAACTACCTGGCTGAACTGGATAAGCCGCAGCAGACCATCTACCAGAAGTCGTCCATTGATCTGGCCATGCGCGACGCCTTCCGCAAGATGCGTCATTTCCTGATGACCGCCCAGGGGCTCAGCGAGGACGAGGCGGTGAGCCTGATGTCGGTGGGCACGGACTTCGGCATCACCCAGGTGGTGGACGGCAACTGGGGCGTGCATGGCACCGTGAAGAAGGAAGTGTTCATGCACCGTTGAACGGCGCGCGGCGGCGGTCTTTATAGTGTTTTGCAAACACCGGGTAGGCGGCCGCCGCCATCATCCCCACACTGAATGCCAATGCTTCGTTAATGCTTTGAAAGGAGGCAACCATGGCATTCAGTGCGGAATACGCCAGCAACCATCCTACCCGGGACGAAATCCAGGGCATCGTGGCGCCCACGGTACTGGAGTTCGGTAGCCCGGATTGTCCCCACTGCCAGGAAGCCGGGCCGAAAGTGAAGGCCGCGTTTCAGGATTTCCCGGGTATCGGTCACGTCAAGCTGGAAGACCACGAGGACAAGATGCTCGGGCGCGCGTTCAACGTGGATAAATGGCCAACGTTGATCTTTATTCAGGAAGGTCGGGAGGTGAGCCGGTTGGTGCGGCCCGACAATGAGGATCAGATTCGGGACCGCATGGAGGACATTGACGCCAACCCGGCCCAAAGCGCGCAAATCGGCGGCTCCTGAGGAGCCGCCATCAGCCGGGTATGCCGTTCCCTAGAATTTGAAGCGGCTGCCCACGCCGTAGGTATCGCCGTCGCCGGTGTCTTCCAGATCGTCGTGCATGTAGGCGACGTAGACATCCAGGGTTTCATTGAACGGGTAGTCGTAGCCCACCGTCCAGGTTTTGCGTTTGGTGTCCCGGTCGCCGCTGTAATCGGTGTGCGCGTAGGACGCCAGCGCGGCCCCTTTACCCACCGGAATGGAGACGCCGGCCTGGCCGGTGTCGGTATCGATGTCGCCGGTGCTGGTGCCGGTGTCCAACTGCTGGTAGGACGCGAATACCTTGACCACGCCCAGGTCGTAGCTGGCGCCCGCCAGCAGCCCATCCTGCTCCACCGCGCCCAGGGCGCCGGCTTCGCCCACGCCGCCATTGCTGTCGATGGCGCCTTCCTCGATGCGGTGTCCGGCCACCGTCAGCATCAGGCCGCCGCCGCGATAGACCAGATGACCGCCCACCCGGTTGGCGCTTTCGTCGCCTTCCTGCTCGCCGAAGGCGTACATCACGTTGGCGGTGACGCCGCCCATGTTGGGGCTGGTGTAGGAGAGCGCGTTGGACCAGGCGGAATCACCGGCGGTGGGGCCGTTGTTGCCGCCCAGGAAAGAGTGCTGAATGGCCGGCGCGAAACCGAATGAACCGCCGAACGGGTTGGAGATCAGGGTGGGGACGAACATGGGCGCGGTGCTGCGACCGGCCTTGAAGGTGCCCAGATCCCCGGCCACGCCTACGTAAGCGTTGCGGGCGAAGAATTCATCGCCGCTGTAGCGTCGGTCCTCGCCGGTGTCCGGGCGCAGGAAGCTTTCCGCCACCGCCATGCCGATCATGCCGTTGGGCAGGGTGGTGGTGACCTTCGCCCCCAGGAAGGAGGTGGTCATGCCGCCGGCGTCGAGTTTGGCGGTGCCGTCGTTGTCGCCGGGCAGTTCCTTGCTGCCGGCCCAGACGTCAAGGACGCCGTAGAAGCTGGCTTCGGTTTCGGCCTGGGCCAGGCCGCTGAGGCCGAACAGGGCGGAAGTGGCCAGGATGGTATTGCGGATGCTGCGTTTCATCGGGTTTCCTCTTGTTTTTCAGGTCTCACGGTGGGGCGGCTCAGGCGGGCCGGTGCTCCCCGTTCTCTATCCCCATTTCTTGTATACAAGAAATAAGAAAAGCTGGTTTTGTTTCTATGTGGTCCATTATGGCGCCCCTGGAGAGCAGTCATTGCCCGGGGTAGGGCGACAAAGTGCCCCTTTTCTGTGCTTTTTGGGCAAAAAATCGCCGGCCTGCATCACGCAAGGCGGGCTTTTGGGGTGTGTCAGGGATGTTTCAGGGGCTGAAAAATGGCGCGTTCATTCCTTTTTCCATAAGTTGTTGTTTTATATGTATGTATTGGCTGTTTGTTTTTTGTTCTTTAAAAGCTAATCATGTATACAAAATTGAATCAAGGCTCGGTCATAAATCCACGCACTTTTTTCGGGCAGGGGCGGTATTGGGTGGCAAAACAGTGGCAGGACGTTCTGAATCGTGGGACGCTCAACCGGTAGCCCGTGCGCCGAAGGGGTGGCGCGCGGATTCCTCGAAAAGACCGGTCCCGTCTGGCAAGACAAATACAGGTACCGAAGATCGACCGGGCGGGCACAGGGGGAACCGTTAGCGCCGGTTCCGCCGATCGTTCATGTTTGGGACAGAATAATGAGTAAAGACAACGCTTCCTCACTGGATCGTATCCTCGACATCCTGTTGATGTTCGCGGGCCACGGACAGGTGGTCACCCGCCAGGAAATCGAACGGCGCTTCGGGCTCTCGCGCAGTTCCGCCTACCGTTACTTGCATACACTTCGCCGCCGTGGCCTGATCTCGAGCATGGCGCGCAGCGGTGAATACGTGCTCAGCCCCGGCTTCAGCCGCCTGGTGGCGATGACCGAGGAGAGCGGTCGTGACATGGCGGCGCTGGCGGCGCCGATTCTGCGCGAACTCACCGCCATGACCGGCGAAAGCGCCCTGGTGACCCACCGGGTCGGCGAGCGGGTGCTGTGCGTGGGATTCCAGGAGGGGCCGCGCACGGTGCGGGTGGGGCTCGGCCCGGCGGCGGACACCCCCCTTTATCTGGGCTCTTCCGCCAAGGTCCATCTGGCGCACATGCCCGATTACGACATCCGCCGTATTCTTGACCAGTGCGCGACGCTGACGCCGGAGCAATGGGGCGGTAATGTGGGGGTCCTGGAATGGGAGCTTCAGGACATCCGCGAGCGGGGCTACGCCACCAGCAACGGTGAGCTGGAAAGCGGAGTGTTCAGTACCTCGGTGCCGGTGTTCTGCCACGACGGCACCCTGTTGGCGGCGGTCACCGTGGCCGCCGTGGGAGACCGGGCGCAAGACCCGGAAGACGGCTGGCTTGATCACCTGCGCATTGCCGCCGCGCGCATAGCTCGTGAATGGCCGCGCGCCGGTCGCGGGATCTGAGCCCGCCACGGGAGTGAGGAGAGAGCATGACCACCACGTTGTTCCAAGGGGGGCGGGTCCTGACCCTGGACGAGGCAGATCGGCAGTACCATGACGGTTGCGTGCTGGTCCGCGACGACCGGATCGCCTTTGTCGGCCCCCGGGCGGAATTGCCGGATACCCCGGTGGACCGCGTTATCGACGTCACCGGCAAGCTGGTGATGCCCGGCCTGGTGAACGGCCACACCCACCTGAGCATGATCTTCGGTCGTACCCTGGGGCCGGAAAAACGGCTGCTCGACTGGCTCGACCAGCAACTGCCGATGATCGGCGCCTTTGACGACGAAGCCATGTACGTGGCCCAGATGCTGGGCTGCCTGGAAAATCTCAAGAACGGCAACACTTCCCTGGTGGAAAACCTGGCCGCCGCCCATCCGGACGACACCGCCATGGAGGACGCCACCTTCCGTGCCCTGCGCGACTCCGGCATCCGCGGCACCCTGGCGCGGGCGTTCGAGGGCCGCAATTTCCTGCCGGATTTCATGGAGAGTCTGGACGACCAGGCGCGCCGGGTCACGGCGCTGGCGGAACGCTGGCACGGCGCCGAGGGCGACCGGCTGCGGCTGTCCTTCGGGCCCCTGCTGCCCTGGTGCATGACCGAGGAGATGTACCGGGAGACCCGTGCCCTGGCGGACCGCCTGGGCCTGTGCCTGCACATGCACGTGGCGGAATCCCCGGAGTTCAACCGGCTCATCGCCAAGCATCTGGGCCGCGATATTCGCCAGGTGGAACTGCTCCACGAAACCGGTTGCCTGGGTCCGGACGTGCAGGTGGTGGCGGTGTCCGACGTTTCGCCCCGGGAGGTGGAATTGCTTGCCCAGAGCGACACCCGCGTGTTGCTGGACCCGCCCACGCGCCTGTTCTGGGGCACCGGCTTTCCCGCCATTCATCCGTTCCTGGAAGCCGGCCTCACCTGCGGGCTGGCCACCAACGGCCCCGCCGCCAACTGCGGCCAGGATCTGTTCGAAAGCATGAAATACGCCTGCGCCACCGCCAAGACCGCCAAGAACGATCCCCAGGCTCTGGGTCGTCACCGTGCCCTGCGCATGGCCACCTCCGAAGGGGCTCGCGCGATCGGTCGGGACGACCAGGTGGGGGGGCTGGCGGAGGGCCTCAAGGCGGACCTCATCACCGTGGATCTGGAGCAGGCGCACCTGGCGCCCACCCTGGATGTCACCGCCGCCCTGGTCTATAGCGCCAAGGGCACCGACGTGCGTGACGTGATGGTGGACGGCCAGCTTTTGATCGAGAACCGCAAGGCCTTGTTCGTCGACGAAAGCGCCCTGATGCGCCAGGCGGAAGAGATCGCCCGCCGCTGCATCCGCGAGGCCGGCGTCGACGTATCGCTTTAACGCGGGCGCCGTCGGCGCGCCGCGACAATAAGGAGCCCCTCCGTGTTGATAAAGGTGGGATCGATGATCGCCGCGCTGCTGGCGTGGCTTGGGTTGTCTTTTTTGTTTCCGGAAACCGTGTTGCCCGGCCCATGGCAGACCATCCAGGTGCTGGCGGACAACTTCGCCAACGGCGACATTCTCTCGCATCTCGCCGCCACGCTGGGGCGGGTGCTGGGCGGCCTGGTGCTGGCCATGGCGGTGGGCATTCCGGTCGGCGTGCTGATGGGGGTCAACCGGTTGGCGGAGAAGACCCTGGACGTCTGGGTAATGGTGGCGCTCACCGTGCCCAGCCTGTGTTACGCGATCTTCGCGTTCATCTGGATCGGGCTTAACGAAACCGCCGCCATTGTCGCCATCGGTTTGACCTCGGCGCCGTCCATCGCCATCAACCTGTGGGAAGGCGTCAAGAACATCGACACCCGCCTGTTCCAGATGGCGCGGGTATTCAACGCCTCGCGCTGGGTGATCATCCGGCGGGTGCTGTTTCCCCAGGTGCTGCCCTACATCATGGCGTCATTGCGTTTCGGCTTGGGCATCGTATGGAAGATCACGGTGCTGGTTGAATTGCTGGGCCGCCCGGACGGGGTGGGCTTCGAGCTGTTCTACTGGTATCAGCTTGGCAACATGCAGCAGGTGCTGGCATGGACCCTGCTGTTCACCCTGGTGATGCTCTTCATCGAGCTGGTCATTCTGCAAAACCTGGAGCGCCGCATGTTCGCCTGGCGCCCGGAAGTGAGAATCTGATGGACAATGGTATCCGCATCCAGGGGCTGACCAAGTCCTTCCCGGCGCCGCGCAAGGGCGGCGCCGAGCACCGTGTTCTCAATGGCCTGGACCTGACCATCGGCGACAATGAATTCGTGTGCGTGCTGGGGCCTTCCGGTTGCGGCAAGTCCACGCTGCTGAACACCCTTTCCGGTCTCGACCGTGACTACCAGGGGGAGATCCGCTTCGGCGACCGGCCCATGACCCGCGCCGGCAAGCCGCCGGTCAGGATGGGCTACCTGTTCCAGGACCCGCGCCTGCTGCCCTGGCTCAGTGCCGAACGCAATGTGGATTTCGCCCTGGAAAATTCCGATGTGCCCCGGCACCGCTGGGCGGAGATCAAGGATCATTATTTCCAGCTCACCGGCCTGCAGGCGTTCCGTGGCCACCACCCCCACGAACTGTCCGGCGGCATGGCCCAGCGTCTGGCGCTGGTGCGCGCCCTGGCCGTCGAACCGGATGTGCTGTTCATGGACGAGCCGTTCAGCGGCCTGGATGAACTGACCGCGCGGCGCCTGCGAGTGGACCTGCTGGACATCTGGCGGCGCACCGGTAAGACCATCGTCTTCATCACGCACAATAGTTACGAGGCCACCTTTCTGGCGGACCGGGTGGTGGTATTGTCCCAGGGGCGTATTCGTCGCGAAATTCCGGTGACGGTGCCGCGTCCCCGGGACTACGATGATCCGGCCCTGTTCGCGGTCAGCAAGGAGGTGTCGGCCACCTTCATCGCCGCCGCCGAGGAGGCCGAGCGCGCCCGCGCGCAATCATAGAGCAAACTTGGAAACGCACCGCAAAACACAACGAAAAAAGGGAGCAAACCCATGACAGACTCGAAATCGAAAGCGACCACCTGGTGGGGGATACCGGTTCTGATCGCGGCGCTCTGGAGCCTGGCGAGCCCCGCCGGCGCCGAGGACACCCCGATCCGCCTGGGTGATATGGCCCAGTCCCTGAACGGCGTCGCCTCCCAGGTGATGATCGACCAGGAGTTCGATCACAAGTACGGCGTGGACGTGACCCACAAGGCCTATCCCACTCTGGACGGTCTGTTCAACGCCATTCGCGGCAAGCAGGTGGATCTGGGCTTCGGCGGCTGGACCAGTTTCGCCCAGTTCCGCTCCCAGGGCTTCCCGGTATTCAACATCTTCGCGGTGGGGCGCGGCGCCACCCTGGACGTGCTGGTGCCGGTGGATTCCGATATCCACAGCCTGGCCGATCTGAAGGGCAAGCGGGTGGTCTCCTACGCCGGCGCCGCCGGCACCGCCACCGTGCTGCTGCGCGTGGTGCTCAGCGACTTCTACGGTTTCGATCCGGCGGAAGGCGGCGATCTGCAGTACGCCGGCCCGGGTCTGATCCCTACCCTGATGAAGAACGGTGATGTGGACGCCGGTCTGCTGTTCGACCCGATCGGCGCCAAGGCGCTGGCCTCCGGCGAGTTCCGCAGCATCGGCAACCTGGCGGAAATTTACAAGGAAAAGACCGGCGATGATTTCCTGTGGATCGCCCTGGCCACCAACGACGATTTCGCCGCCGAACATCCGGAGGCGGTGTCCGGTTTCATCAAGGGCTGGGTGGAAGCAGTGGCCTACGTGAAACAGCACCCGGAAGTGTTCGAGGCCTACGGCAAGAAGCTGGGCCTGGACGAGGACGGCATCAAGCTGCTCGCTGGCCGGGTGATCCGCGACTACGCCACCACCTGGAACCAGCAGTACATCGATGGCCTGATGTCGTTCGCCGAGCGTGCCCGCAAGGTGATGGACAAGGGCTACCTGGAGAATGTGCCCGACGACGCCTTCTCCACTGATTACACGCCCTGAAGCCACCGCCGGCGGCGCCCCTCGGCGCCGCCGTTTCTCTCCTCCCGTCTCCACAGGACGCTCCCCATGTCGTTCGATGACCTCCCGGCGCGCCCGCCGATCTACCCCCGTGAGGCGGAAGACTATGCCCGGGATGCCCTGATTCTGTCCCGGCGCGCCGCCGACCGCGTCCGCTCCTGTCCGGACCTGCCCTACGGCGACGATTACTGGCAGAAACTGGATATCTATCTGCCCGACGACGCCGAGCCCGGCGCCGACCTGCCGGTGCTGGTGTTCGCCCATGGTGGCGCCTGGACCCATGGCTACAAGGAATGGATGGGGCTGATGGCGCCGGCTCTGGTGGCGACGCCGGCGATCCTGGTTTCCGTATCCTACCGGCTGGCGCCGGAATGCCGCTTCCCCGGCCCCCTGGAGGACTGCGTCGCCGCCCTGGCCTGGGTGCACCGGCACATCGACGAATACGGCGGTGATCCCGGGCGCCTGTTCGTGGGCGGTCACTCCGCCGGCGGCCATCTCTATACACTGGCGTCGCTGCAGCCGGCGCGGCTGGCCCGGGCCGGCCTGCCGGCGGGTGCCATCCGTGGCTGCATGGCGATCTGTTCGCAGCTCAATCTGGTGTTCGACGACCCGCCGCCGGGCAGCGGCGAGGCCCGTATCTACGAGCAGTTCCTGGCCCGGGCCGGCGACGACCGCGCCGCCAGCCCGCTCCATCAGTTGCCGCCGGATGGCGCGCCACCGCCGTTTCTGCTGGTCCATGGCGAGAACGACTTCCCGCGCATCATCACCAGCAACCGGCGCATGCTGGCGGCGCTCAAACGCCACCATCTGCCGGTGCGCTTCCAGATCGAGCCCGGCGCCTCCCACTTCGCCGTGGCCCTGCGCCTGGCGGACCCGGAATGCGCCACCACCGCCACCCTGCGCGCCTGGCTCCGCGACGGACCTTCCGGCTTCGCGCCGGAGGGGGAGGATCATTTGCCTGTTCCCGGTGTCCATCCTGAAGAGAAATAAGCGGGAGGAGACCATGGTTTCACGTCGGGATTTTCTCAATGGCGCCCTGTGGGGCGGAGTAGGGCTGGCGCTGGGTCTGAACGGCCCGGCCCGGGCGGCGGACAAGGCAACCGGCGAGGCGATGGCCGGCGACGCGCTGCGCACCCGGGCGATTCCCGCCACCGGCCAGACACTGCCGGTGATCGGCGCCGGCACGTCCGGCAGCTTCGTGGCGGACATCGGTTCGGACAAGTACCGCCGCCTCAAGGACGTCATGACGCTGTTTTTCGACGGCGGTGCCACGGTGTTCGACACCAGCCCCAACTACGGCGGCGCCGACCGGGTACTGGGCGCCCTGCTGGAGGAGGGCGGCTGGCGCGACCGGTGCTTCCTGGCCACCAAGATCGCCGCCGACAGCCGCGCCGCCGCCGAGCGGCAATGGGCCGGCTCCCTGGAGGCCCTGCGCACGGACCACGTGGAGCTGCTGCAGGTGCACAACCTGCGCCACTGGAAAACCCAGCTGCCCTACGCCCGCGAGCTCAAGGAGCAGGGCAAGACCAAGTATGTGGGCGTGACCCACTATCTGCAGCGCGGCCTGGACGAAATGGCCGCCATCCTGCGCGACGAGCCGTTGGACTTCATTCAGATCAACTATTCCGTGAACGCCCCGGAGGCGGCCCGTGAAGTGCTGCCCCTGGCCCGGGACAAGGGCGTGGCGGTGCTGATCAACCGCGCCTTCGACGACGGCGATCTGTTCGCCAGGGTGAAGGGCAAGCCGCTGCCCGGCTGGGCCGCCGAGGTGGGCGCGCAAAGCTGGGCCCAGCTGTTCCTCAAGTTCGCGATCAGCCATCCGGCGGTGACCGCCGTGATCCCCGCCACCAGCAAGCCCGAACACCAGCTGGATAATCTGAACGCCGGTCGTGGCGGCCTGCTCAGCGAGGCCCAACAGCGCGAACTGATGACCATGGACTGGTAACCATGGCGTCGGGGCAGGACGGACATCCACTGCCGCGCCTGGCGGCGCGGCTGTTCAATATCCGGGTGGAGGAAGCGCCGGCGGTGATCGCCGGCCTGCTGATCTTCTTCCTGCTGTTCACCGGTTATTTCATGCTGCGCCCGGTGCGCGAGACCATGGGCGTGGCCGGCGGCGTGGATAACCTGCAGTGGCTGTTCACCGGTACCTTCCTGGCCACCCTGGCGGTGCTGCCGCTGTTCGGCTGGCTGGCGTCCCGGGTGCCGCGCCGGCGGATCCTGCCGGCCGCCTATGGCTTCTTCGTGGTCAACCTGCTGGTGTTCGCGGCGCTGTTCGCGCGCACCGTGGACAACGTCTGGGTGGCGCGCACCTTCTACATCTGGCTGTCGGTGTTCAACCTGGTGGTGATCTCCCTGGCCTGGAGCGTGCTGGCGGACGTGTTCAGCATCGCCCAGGGCAAGCGATTGTTCGGCATGATCGCCGGCGGCGCCAGCCTGGGCGGCCTGGTGGGGCCGGGACTCGGCACCCTGCTGGTGGCGCCCGCCGGCCACGCTGGCCTGGTGGTGCTGGCGGCGCTGCTGCTGGCCGGCAGCGCGGTCGCCGCGATCTGGTTGTACCGCTGGCGTGACCGGCATCCGCTGCCCGCCGAGGCGGAGGCCGGCGCCGAACGGGCCCGTCCGCTCGGCGGCAACCCCTTCGATGGCGCCCTGGAAGTGCTGCGCACGCCCTTCCTGATGGGCATCGCCCTGTTCGTGGTACTGCTCGCCAGCGTCAGCACCTTTCTGTATTTCGAGCAGGCGCGGCTGGTGGCGGAGACCTTCCCCGACCCCACCCGCCAGACCCAGGTGTTCGGGCTGATCGACACCGTGGTGCAGTTCCTGGCTATCCTTACCCAGATCTTTTTCACCGGGCGCATCGCCCAGCGGCTCGGCATCGGCGTGCTGCTCACCGCCGTGCCGCTGGTGATCGCCGCCGGCTTTCTGTGGCTGGCGGTGGCGCCGGTGTTCAGCGTGTTCGTGGTGATCATGGTGGCGCGCCGGGCCGGCGAGTACGCCCTGGTGCGCCCGGGCCGGGAGATGCTCTACACCTCGGTGCCGCCGGCGCAGAAGTACAAAGCCAAGAATTTCATCGACACCGTGGTCTACCGGGGCGGCGACGCCCTCAGTGGCTGGCTTAAACGGGGCCTGGACCTGCTCGGCGATCTGCCGGGGCCGGCCCTGATGATCGGCGCCGGCATCGCCCTGGCCTGGGCTGGCACCGGCTTTCTGCTGGGGCGCGCCGAGCGCCGCCGCGAACGGAGCGGCGAGGGCGGCTGCACGAATCTTCCAGACGCGGGTGGAGCCGGGCGTTAAACTGACCGCTTCACCGGAAACCGTTATGCCGGGAATCGCCATGTCGCACGCCGACCGCACCGACAACTGGGTTCGTTTCGCCCGTGACCGGGATACCGGCATCGAGACCATCCATGCCCATTTCGAGGGGCATGCCTATGATCCCCACTGGCATGACACCTACGCGGTGGGAATCACCGAACAGGGTGTGCAGCGCTTCCACGTCGGTCGCGTGCGCCACGAAAGCGTGCCCGGCCGCGCCATCCTGCTGGAGCCCGGTGAGATCCACGATGGCAATGGGCCGACGCCGGGCGGCTTCACCTACCGGCTGCTGTACCTGGACCCGGCCTGGCTGCGTGAGGCCCTGGGCGGTTTGTTCGAGGATCGCCCCGATCATTATGAATTGCGGTTCGGCGCCACCCTGAGCGACGACCAAACCGTGGCCCGCGCCATTGCCCGTGCCTTCGAGGCGCTGCATGGCGGCGAGATGCGCATGGTCCGGCAAACCGCCCTGGACCAGCTGCTGCGGCGCCTGACCCGCCACGCCGACTGGCGCGCGCGGCCCGGCCCGGACCCATCCAGCGTTCCGCTGGCCCGCCGGGCCCGGGATTATCTGCACGCCCACCAGACCGAGGACATCGGCCTGGATGATCTGGCGGCGGCGGTGGGCAGCGACCGCTTCCGCATCAGCCGTGCCTTCAAAGCCGCTCACGGCCTGCCGCCTCACGCCTACCTGGTGCAACTCAGGCTGTTGCGTGCCCGCCGCCTGCTGGCCGCCGGCGTCTCGCCGGCGGACGTGGCGGCCATGGTGGGCTTCGCCGACCAGAGCCACCTGGGCCGCTGGTTCCGCCGCGCCTACGCCATGACGCCGGCCTATTACCGGCGGCGCACAAAGCTTCCAGACTAGGGCCGCCAACGACACCACACTGGGGCTTTCCGTCACCGTCGTGGATGCTCATGGAATCCCTGTTGCCCTTTGTCCTGTTCGCCTTGGTCGCCTCCATCACCCCCGGGCCCACCAATGTGCTGGTGCTCGCCAATGCCACCCGCCACGGGCTGGTGGCGGCTCTCCCCATGGTGGCGGGCGCCGCCGGCGGCGCCGCGTCCGTGCTGCTGCTGGTGGGCACCGGCCTGGCCCGCCCTCTGGCCGCCCACGAGGGCGTGCGCCTCTTGATGGCGGCGGCCGGGCTGGCCTGGCTCACGGTGCTGGCGGTGCAGTTATTCCGCGCCGCCCCCCAGCTTCCCGACGCCGGCGATGACGGTGACCGCCGTGGTCGCCTGGGCCTGATCGGCACCGCCGGCCTGCAATGGATCAACCCCAAGGCGTGGATGATGGCGCTGGCCGCCACGGGCGTGTTCGCCGGCGGCAGCGTGCCGATGCCGGCTTTGGCCGGGGTGTTCTTCGTGGTGGCGTTGCCCTGCGTGCTGGTATGGGCCGGGCTGGGCGCCGGCGCGGCGCGCTGGATTCGGAATCCGGCGGCGATGGGCTGGTTCAATCGGGGAATGGCGGTGCTGCTACTGCTCTCCGCCTGGGCGGCGGTTTTCTGGTAATAACAGCCCGGAAAGGGGACCACGCCCCAGGCGCGGCCCCGATCGAGGCGCGAAACGGCTTAGAACTTGAAGCGCGCCCCCACCCCGTAGGTGGAACCGTCGCCTACGTCATCGATGTCGTCGTGCAGGTACATCGCGTACAGGTCCAGCTGGCTGTTGACGATGTAATCGTAGCCTGCCGCCCAGGTATCACGCTCGTAATCCAGCGCGCCGCTGAAATCGGAGTTGGCGAACGAACCCAGCACGCGGCCCTTGCCCACCGGCACGGCCACGCCGGCCTGCCAGGTGTCGGTGTCCACGTCACCGGCGGTGGTGTCGGTATCCAGCGTTTGATACTGGCCATACAGCGTGGCCACGCCGAAGTCATAGGACAGACCCGCCATCACCGCTTCCTGATCGGTGGCGCCGGGAATGGTGCCACGCTCGCCCGCGCCGCCACCGTTGTCCAGGGTGCCTTCGCGCACGCGCATGGCGGCCACGGTCGCCACCAGGCCGGCGTGACGGTACACCAGGTTGCCGCCCACCTTGCTCTCGCCGTCCTCGCCTTCTTCCTCGCCGAAGGCATACACCAGATTGACCTTCAGGCCGCCCAGGCTCGGGGTGGTGTAGTTGATGGAGTCGTTCCAGGTGGTGTCGCCCATCACCGCGCCGTTACGGCCACCGTTGTAGGTGTGCAGCATCATCGGCGAAAACGCGAACGAGTCCTTCACCGAGTTGGTGAACACCAGCGGCAGGAAGTACGGGGACTTGGTGCGGCCGGCGCGCAACAGACCGTAGCGGCTGCTGTCCACGCCGATGTAAGCGTTGCGGCCGAAGAACTCATCGTTATTGTAGCGACCGTTCTCGCCGGTGTCCGGGCGAACGAACATTTCCGCCACGCCCACGAAGGAGGTTTCTTCGTCGAGCTGGTAGTCAACCCGCGCGCCCAGGAAGGAGGTGGACATGCCACCGGCGGCCAGTTGTTTGGTGTCGTCGCCGGCGCCGGGTTTTTCCGCGCTGCCGGTCCACAGGTCGAGCAAGCCGTAGAACTTGGCCTCGGGTTGGGCCGCCTGGGCGGCGCCGGACAGGGCCAGAGTGCCGGCCACGGTGCCGCCGGCGAGGATCATGGAAAGGGTCTTTTTGTTGAGTCTCATGGGTCAGTACCTTTTTTAAAGCACAAACCACCCCCAGCGCGTCTGGTCGGACGCTTTTTCCGGTTGCCTGATCGGGGTGTTATCGGGTGGTCGTGTTATGGCGTTGTTTTGATGATTGCTCCAGATTTTCTAAAAAAGACACGCACCAAAGATGCGCATCCATAAGTAATACTTTGTCGTTATGGTGCACGGTGGGCAAACAAAAAAACTCTGATATGTCCACGATGTAGACAGTCGGGTTTCATGTTATTGGGGACGCATAAAAGACTATAAAAACAGGGGTTTGGTGAGTTTTTGGTGAGCAAAAAAATGCCCGGCTCAGTGGCCGGGCAAAGGTTTGGGAGAAATCTCGAATCAGCTTTTGAATCCGAACAATTCGGCCGGATTGTCGACCAGAATTTTTTGCCGTTCGCCGGCGTCCGGCGCGTAACGGTAGAGCAGCTCAAGCAGCTCGGCGTCGTTGGGCGGCGGAGACTTGGACAGCGGATGCGGCCAGTCACTGGCCCATACCACGCGGTCCGGGGCGGCGTCGATGTAGGCGCGGGCGATGGGCAGGACATCGTCCCAGGGATAACCCCGGGTGGAGATCTTCTCGCCCAGCGACAGCATTACCCAGAAGTTACCTTTCTTGAGCAGTTCGATGGTTTTCCGGACATTGGGGTCGTTGACGCCCAGGTTGGCGTCGGCGCGGCCCAGGTGGTCGATGAGCACCGGAATGTCCAGGTTCTCGTACAGCTCGACGCTGTCGAGGATGCCGTTTTTCTCCGGCTGGATTTTCACGTACCAGCCCAGCTCCCGCAGGCGGTCGGCGGCGCGCCGGAACTCCGCCGGCGTCAGGCCGACGCCGAGCTCCTTGCGGAAAGTGAAGCGGGCGCCGCGTACGCCGGCGGCGTCCATCTCCTCGATGTAGCCGTCATCGCGTTCCTTCAGCGCGATGGCGTTGGCGCAACCCCGGTAGTTGGGGCCGGCCTGCTCAAGCGCGTCCAGCACCACGCTGTGGTCGGCGCCATAGGTGGTGGCCTGGACAATCACGCCCCGCTCGATGCCCAGGGCACGGTGCATCTTCAGTGCCGCGTCGATGGTCGCCGAAGGCATCTTGAAGGGAGCTTCCGGGCGCGGCGGGTAACGTTCCGGGTCGCCGAACACATGGAATTGCGAATCGCAGGTGTTGGCCGGCGGCGCCTCCCGAGGGGCGCGGGGATCCGGGTTGAAAGGGTAATACTCGGGCATGGTGGCTCCTGCCATTAGCGGATCGGGGAGGCCGCGCCGGGCGCGGCCGGAGTGGCGTGCCTCAGGCGTCGGCGGCTTGGCCGATCACCGCCAGCACGTCGCACTGGATCAGAAACTTCGAGTCGACCGGATTCTGGATGGCGTGCCGGGCCGGTCGGGATTCCGGGTCCGGAAACATCGCCAGCCATTCGGCGTTGAGGACATCCCGCTGCGAGCGATCCTGCATCCAGACGGTCATCTTGAGAATGTCGTCGGTGCTGCCGCCGGCGGCTTCGACGATATTGCGCACATGCTGGAACATGAACGCGCATTGGGTCGCCAGGTCGGCGCCCAGTTCGCCGGTGTCCGGATTGGTGCCGTTGATCACGCCGGTGGCCATCAGGTCCCCGATCCGGCTGGCTGCCGGGATCGGGTTCTGATGGGAGAAGCCGGCGCTGTGGACGCTCTTGCGTCGTGACATGCGGGGTTCCTCTGCTTTCACGATGGTCTTAACGGTGGATGTTGGCGCCACGGATCAGGGTGCCCCAGCGATCATACTGCTCGTTGAGGAACACCTTGAAATCATCCACGTCCATGGCGCGTGCCTCGGCGCCGGCGGTCTCGAATTTCTTCACCACGGCCGGATCGTTGAGGATCTTTTTCAGCGCCGCGTTGAGTTCGTTGACCACGTCCTCGGGCATGCCGGCCGGGCCGAACAGGCCGGTGAAGGTTTCCGATACCGCGTCGGAGTAGCCCAGTTCCTTCAGGGTGGGTACGTCGGGCAGGGATTCCATGCGTTCCGGGGAGGTCACGGCCAGGGCCTTCAGCTTGCCGCTGTTGATGTACTGCTTGGCCACGGTGTACTGGTCGAAGTTGAAGTCCACGCGGCCGCCGAGCAGGTCGGTGGTGGCCGGAGCGTTGCCTTTGTAGTGCACGGTGAGCCATTCGGTGTGCAGCAGGCGCTGCATCATTTCACTGATCAGGTGGTTCTGGGTGCCGGCGCCGGGGGAAGCCATGGCCAGCTCGCCGGGATGCTTCTTGGCGTAGTCGAACAGCGCCTCGGCGCTGTCCAGACCCAGTTCCGGGTTCGCCTGCAGTACCAGGGTCACGAAGGAAATCGAACCGATCGGCGCGAAATCGTCCTTCCAGAAGTAGTTGTCCTTGCGGAACAGCAGCGGGCTGAACAGCACCGGGCCATTGGGAGCCACGAACAGGGTGTAGCCGTCCTTGTCGGACTTGACCACGTAGGAGGCGGCGATCATGCCGCCGGCGCCGGGCCGGTTCTCCACCACGAACGGCTGGCCGAACTCCTTCTCCAGACCGTCGGCGACGATGCGCGCGGCCAGGTCCACGTTACCGCCGGGCGGGTAGGGCACCACCAGGTGCACCGGTTTTTCCGGCCAGGCGGCCTGGGCGCCGGTGGCCAGGCCGAGGAGCAGGAACAGGACGGTGAAATGCTTGAAAAAACGCATATTTTTATTCTCCTTCCAGGGCTGTGCCGGGTTTGGCATGGGCGCCCGCGAGTGAGTGGTTTCTGTTTTGGAACCGATACTTTCCGGAATCCATGGTGCGGTCAGCAACCGTAAAACCCCGCAAAGGTCCACATGATGGACGGCGGGAGTCATCAAGTATCAGCGTTATGCCTTAGATTACTCTCAAAAAGCGCCCCGAAGGGGCCTTTGAGAGCCCGCTAATGATTTAAATGTCCATATGGTGGACACTATGGTCAGCGTCATGTTGACCCCCTACCGGGTCCCTCTTAGCTTTTCGCTATCCCATCAGCGGTCGATTACCAGGAGAATAAATATGCAAATCGACATTGGTTCCCTGACGCCGCAGGAATGCTACCGCCTGATCAGTGGCATCGTGGTTCCCCGGCCGATTGCCTGGATCACCACTCAGTCTCCGGATGGCGTGGTCAATCTGGCGCCTTTCAGCTGCTTTACCTTCGTCTCCAACACCCCCCTGATGGTGGGCGTCAATATCGGCCGCAAGGCCGGTCGTGAGAAGGATACCGCTCGCAATATTCGTGCCTTGAACGAGTTCGTGGTGAACATCGCGGACTGGTCCATGGTCGAGGACGTGCACGCCAGCGCCGTGGAATATGAAAGCCATGAAAGCGAGGTGGAAAGCCTGGGCCTGGCGGTGGAGCCGTCCGCCACGGTGAAGACGCCGCGCCTGGCGAAAGCGCCGATCAGCCTGGAATGCCGTCTGCATAGCGTTACCGGTTACGGCAGCACGGGTGCTGAGTTCTTCGTCGGTGAAGTCAGCCGCGTCCATATCGTGGACGAGCTGTATCGCGATGGCCGCATCGACACCCGCGAGCTGCAGCCGGTGTGCCGCATCGCCGGCGCCAACTACGCTACCCTGGGCGAGATTCGCCAGCTCAAGCCGGTGGCGCAAACACCCAAGAGCATCATCGAGCCGGGCGCATGAACCGCGACGACGGTCCGCGTCCGCCGGAGAGCGGCCCGGGCAAGCCCGGCGTCGAGGCCGGTGAGGGCGGCAAAACCCTGGGCGCGCGCAGCATCCGCCGCGCGGTGGCGATCCTGCGTATCCTGGCCACCGGGCAGGAGCAGGGTGTGCGCATCACCGACATCGTCCATCAGACCGGTCTCAATCGCCCTACGGTGCACCGTATTCTGCGGGTACTGATCGAGGAAGAAGCGGTGGAGCAGGACCCCAATACGCGCCGCTACATGGTTGGGCCGGAGGTCTCCCTGCTGGGCCTGTCGCGCACCGCCCGGGTGCCGGTGAAGTCGGTGGCCGAGCCCTACCTGCGCCACATCGCCGAGCAATGCGGCGACAGTGTCTTCCTGACCATTCGCAGCGGCTTCGATTCCATCTGCGTGGACCGTAAAACCGGCAACTACCCGGTCAAGGTGCTTTCCATCGAGGTGGGCGCCCGCCGTCCCCTCGGCATCAGCGTTTCCGGCCTGGTGCTGCTGGCGTTCGCCGAGGACGCCGACATGGAGGAAGTGCTGCTCGGCAATGAGCAGCGCCTTACCAGTCATGGGGTGGAATTGAGCGCGGTACGTCAGCGCATCACCGAAATCCGTTCCCTGGGCTATGCCTATAGCGAGGTGGGCGTGGTGCCCGGTACTCGTGCTCTGGCGCTGCCGGTGTTCGACGCCGAAGGCCAGTTGCTGGCGTCGGTGGCGGTGTCGGCCATGGCCGACCGGCTCAGCCCGGAACGGCTCGCCACCCTGGTGCCCTTGATCCGCCATCAGACCGAACTGATCGCCAAGCGGTTGAGCGAAGTCCAGACCCGCCGCCGTTAGGCCCCTTTATCCAATCAGGAGCGAAGATGACATCCGTGACCCTGTGCCCGGGAGGGCCCCTGCTGAGTGGCGCCGTATACGGCTGCCTGCTTAACGTCCAGGACGAGCTGGACCGGCTCGGTGACGCCATCAACGAGCCGCCGTACAACGGCGCGCCCACCGGCCCGGTAATGTACGTGAAAACCCCCAATACCCAGGTCGCCGCCGGTACTCCCGTGGTGATACCCGCCGACGTGGAGCAGGTGCGGGTGTGCGCCACCCTGGGGGTGGTGATCAAGGACACCCTGACCCGCGCCGACGCCGACCAGGCCCGCGCGGCGATTGCCGGTTACACCCTGGTCAACGACCTCACCGTGCCGCACGACAGCTTGTTCCGGCAGCCGCTCAAGCAGAAATGCCGTGACGGCTTCTGCCCGATCGGGCCTAACCTGGTGGACGCCGCCGACCTGCCGGACCCGGACGGCCTCGCCGTGCGTGCCCTGGTCAACGGCGAATGCCGTCAGGAGTGGCGTCTGGCCGAGCTGGTGCGTCCGGTGGCCACGCTGCTTGCCGATATTTCCGATTTCACCAGCCTCTACCCCGGTGACCTGATTCTGGTGGGCGTGTCCCCGGACGCGCCTCTGGCCGGCGCCGGCGACATCGTGGCGGTGGAAATCGACGGCCTGGGTCGTCTTGAAAATCCGCTCGTCAGCGAAGGGGAGAACGCCTGATGAAACAAGCCCGAATCGCTTTTGAAGGCCGTGTTCAACAGGCCTGGGAAGATCAAGGCAAAGTGCGTCTGGCGGATGGCCGTCGGGTGGAGGAAACCGAGGTGGTGTGGCTGCCGCCGGTGACCCCCGGCACCATTCTCGCGCTCGGCCTGAACTATGCCGACCATGCCGCGGAAATCGCCTCCAAGGCGCCGGAAGAGCCGATGGTGTTCCTTAAAGGCGCCAACACCCTGGTCGGTCACCGCGCCTTCACGCCGCGCCCCGATGATGCCACCAATATGCACTATGAGTGCGAATTGGCGATCGTGGTCGGCAAGCCGGCCCGCAACGTGGCCAAGGCCGACGCCTACGACTACATCGCCGGCTACACGGTGGCCAACGATTACGCCGTGCGCAATTATCTGGAAGGGTTCTACCGGCCCAACTTCCGCATCAAGAGCCGGGACAACTGCACGCCCATCGGTCCCTGGCTGGTGGACGCGGCGGACATTCCCGATCCGATGAATCTGCGCCTCACCACCCGCGTCAACGGTGAAACCACCCAGGAAGGCTCCACCAAGGACATGATCTTCGACGTGCCTTTCCTGATCGAATATTTCAGCGCCTTCATGACGTTGCAGCCCGGCGACGTGATCCTCACCGGCACCCCCAAGGGCACCGTCAACGTGATGCCCGGCGACGAAGTGGTCACCGAGATCGAGGGTGTCGGCGCGCTGCACAATACGATTATCGCGAGGAAGCCCTGATGACCGAACAAGCGAAGCTCGCCGCCGAGGCCATTCAGGACGCGGCGGAACGACTCGACCGCGCCGAGCGGGAACGCACCCAGATCGACCATCTGACTCTGCAATACCCGGAGATCGGATTCGCCGACGCCTACGCCATCCAGCGCCAGTGGGTGGACATGAAGGTAGCTCGTGGCCGCCGGGTGATGGGCCACAAGATCGGCCTTACGTCCCGGGCCATGCAGATGTCCGCGCGCATTGATGAACCGGATTACGGCGTGCTGCTCGACGACATGTTCTTCGAGGACAACGCCGAGATCGAAGTGGGCCGCTTCATCGTGCCGCGCCTGGAAGTGGAGCTGGCGTTCGTGCTCAAGGAAGACCTGGCCGGCCCGGACTGCACCGTGCTGGACGTGATGCGCGCCACCGAATACGTGATCCCGGCACTGGAGATCATCGACGCCCGGGTGCGTCAGGTGGACCCGGCCAGCGGCGCGCCGCGCAAGGTGTTCGACACCATTTCCGACAACGCCGCCAACGCCGGCGTGGTACTGGGCGGGCGCACCATCCGCCCGTTCGACATCGACCTGCGCTGGAGCGCGGCGGTGTGCAGTCGCAATGGCCTGGTGGAGGAAACCGGCGTGGCCGCCGGCGTGCTCGGCCATCCGGCCAAGGGCATCGCCTGGCTGGCCAACAAGCTGGCCCCCCACGGTGTCACTCTGAAAGCCGGCGAGATCGTGCTGGCCGGTTCCTTCACCCGTCCGGTGGCGGCGTCCGCCGGCGATACCTTCCACGTGGACTACGGCCCGCTCGGCGCGCTGGGTCTGCGCTTCGTCTGACAGGAGGCGTCATGGATCTTCCGGTCAATAGTTTCAAACAGGCGCTGACGGAAGGGCGTACCCAGATCGGTCTGTGGTGTGCTCTGGCCGACGGTTATGGCACCGAGATCGCCGCCGCCGCCGGTTTCGACTGGCTGCTGATCGACGGCGAGCACGGTCCCAACGATGTGCGCTCGATCCTGGCACAGCTGCAGGCGGTGGCGCCGTACCCGACGCACCCGGTGGTGCGCCCGGTGAACGGTCACGCCGATACCCTCAAGCCGCTGCTGGATGCCGGCGTGCAAACCTTTCTGGTGCCGATGGTGGAAAGCGCCGAGCAGGCGCGCGCCATCGTCGAGGCCACCCGCTACCCGCCGCACGGCTGCCGGGGCGTGGGCGCGGGCCTGGCGCGCGCCTCGCGCTGGGGCCGGGTGCCGGATTACGTGCACCGCTGTCATGAGCAACTGTGCGTGTTGCTGCAGGTGGAAAGCCGCGCCGGCCTGGACAACCTGGACGAGATCGCCGCCGTGGACGGCGTCGACGGCGTGTTCATCGGCGCCGCCGACCTGGGCGCCGATCTCGGCCATCTGGGCCAGCCCGGTCACCCGGAGGTGAACGCGGCCTTGCTGGACGCCTTCAAACGCATCGAGGCGGCGGGTAAACCCGCCGGCGCTCTCACCGTCAACGAGGAACTGGCCCGCGAGCATCTCGCCGCTGGCTGCCGTTTTCTCGCGGTGGGCGCCGACGCCTCGCTTCTGGCCCGCGCCACGGACGCGCTGTCGCGCCGCTTCAAGGACCATTTGTCGCCGTCCCAGGCCGGCGGTTACTGAATCTATTCTCACAACGCGCTTTGCGCCTCGGAGGAGAATAATAAATGGCTCGTTCCATTAACTGGTTACAGGTGGGCGCGGCGCTGCTGCTCGGCCTGTTTGGTCTCTACGTGATTGTTCAAGGCAGTGGCTACGAAATGGGCTCGCTGCGTCGCATGGGTCCCGGTTTCTTCCCGGTGATGATCGGCTCGGTGTTGTTGCTGTTCGCCGTTCTGCTGGTGCTGGAAGTGTGGCATGCGGAAAAAACGGAACGGAACTTCTGGATTCCACGGCCGATTCTCACCATCAGCGCGGGCTTCGTGGCGTTCGCCGCGTTGCTGGAGAGGGCCGGGCTGGTGCCCGCCACGCTGGCGCTGGTGGTGCTGGTGTCGCTGGCCGAGAAGCCGCTGCGTCCGGCGGCGGCGGTGGCCACCGCGGTGGGGCTGAGCGTGCTCGGCGTCCTGGTATTCATTTACGGCTTCGGCATTCCGGTGGCCGCGTTCGAGTGGTGATTTGATGGATATCCTTCACAATCTGGCGCTCGGCGCCGAAGTGGCATTTTCCTGGCAGGGCCTGCTGTTCTGTTTCGTGGGCGTGCTGGTGGGTACCTTCGTGGGCGTGCTGCCCGGCATCGGACCGCTGGCGGCGATTTCGCTTGCTCTGCCGATGACCTATTACCTGTCTCCGCCGATTGCTCTGATCATGCTGGCCGGCATTTTCTACGGCGCCCAGTACGGCGGCTCCATCGCCGCCATTCTCCTCAACCTGCCGGGCACCGCCTCGGCGGCGGTGACCTGTCTCGACGGCAACCAGATGACCAAGCAGGGGCGCGCTGGCGTGGCCTTGTTCACCGCCGCCATCTCGTCCTTCTCCGGTGGCATCGTGGCCATTTTCATGGTGCTCGGGTTCACGCCGATGATTGCGTCCTTCGCCATGGATTTCGGCGCGGTGGATTACTTCTCGATCATGCTGCTGGGCCTGGTGGCGGCCTCCACCCTGTCGGTGGGCTCGCCGCTCAAGGGCATGACCATGGTGATGCTGGGCATCGCCCTGGGACTGGTGGGCACGGACGATACCTCCGGCGCCGAGCGTTTTACCTTCGGCGCCCTGGCGTTGTCCGACGGCATCAGCCTGGTGGCTCTGGCCATGGGGCTGTTCGGGGTGGGTGAAATCCTCGCCAACCTGGGGCAGGAAAAGCGTTCCCCGCTCAAGGCCAGCGGCCTGACCTTCAAATCCATGCTGCCCAAGCGGCACGAATGGCATGGTCTGTGGAAGACCATCCTGCGCGGTTCCGGCATCGGCGCCTTCGTCGGGGCGCTGCCCGGCTCCGGCCCGGCCATCGCCGCCTTCATGTCCTACGCGGCGGAAAAGAAGCTGGCCAAGAACCCGGAAAATTTCGGCAAGGGCGAACTGCGCGGCGTGGCGTCTCCGGAATCCGCCAATAACGCGGCGGTACAGGCGGCGTTCATTCCCACCCTGAGTCTGGGTATCCCCGGCGACGCGGTGATGGCGGTGCTGCTTGGCGCCATGATTTTGCACGGTATCACCCCGGGGCCGGAGCTGGTCACCAGCAATCCGGATATGTTCTGGGGCCTGGTGGTGAGCTTCGGCGTCGGCAACATCATGCTGCTGATTCTGAACCTGCCGCTGATCCGGGTGTGGGTGCGTATGTTGTCGATTCCCTATCACGTGCTGTACCCGGCCATGTTGTTCTTTATCTGCATCGGTGTGTTCTCGGTGCGCTCCAGCGTGTTCGATATCTATACCGCGCTGTTCTTCGGGGTGATCGGCTATTTCCTGATCCGGTTGCGTTTCCCGGCGGCGCCGCTGCTGCTCGGCTTCATTCTCGGGCCGATGATGGAAGTGCATTTCCGCCGCGCGCTGCTGCTTTCCCGGGGCGACTACATGACCTTCTTCAATAGCGTGCCGAGCACCGTGTTCCTGATTCTCACCGCGCTGTTCCTGCTGCTGCCCCTTTGGGCCGCCTTCCGCAAACGCAGCGCGCGCCCGGCCAACCAGGGAGATTGATCGACCATGCGTAACAACTTCATCGCCGGTACCTGGGCCCGGGGCAACGGGGCCCGGCCCAACATCAATCCGTCCGATACCACGGACGTGATCGGAGAATACGCCCAGGCGGACGCCGACCAGACCCGCCAGGCCATTGCCGCCGCCCGGGCCGCCTTCCCGGGCTGGCGCCGCGCCGGTATTCAGGCGCGC
Source organism: Alloalcanivorax sp. C16-2 (assembly GCF_046507615.1). Taxonomy (NCBI): domain Bacteria; kingdom Pseudomonadati; phylum Pseudomonadota; class Gammaproteobacteria; order Oceanospirillales; family Alcanivoracaceae; genus Alloalcanivorax; species Alloalcanivorax sp. C16-2. Next base: position 1,369,987 of record NZ_JBKFTL010000001.1, read on the forward strand.
GCCGATGCGCTGGACTTCATCGGCCTGGAATTGGCCACCCGCAAGGAAGAACTGGGCCGGCTGCTGTCCCGGGAAGAGGGCAAGACCCTGCCCGAGGGCATCGCCGAGGTGAACCGGGCGGCGCAGATTTTCCGTTTCTTCGCCGGCGAAGTCCTGCGGCCGGGCGGCGAGACGCTGCCCTCGGTGCGCCCCGGCATGGACGTGCACATCACCCGCGAGCCGGTGGGCGTGGTGGGCATCATCACACCGTGGAATTTTCCGATCGCGATTCCCGCCTGGAAAATCGCGCCGGCGCTCGCGTACGGCAACTGCGTGGTATTCAAGCCCGCCGATCTGGTGCCCGGTTCCGGTTGGGCACTGGCGGAGATCATCAGCCGCAGCGGCCTGCCCGAGGGGGTGTTCAACCTGACCATGGGGCGCGGCAGCGTGGTCGGCCAGACTTTGCTGGAAAGCGCCGACGTGGACGCCATCTCCTTTACCGGCTCGGAGAACACCGGAGCCCGGGTAATGGCCACCGCCGGCGCCCGCTTCGCCAAGCTGCAGTTGGAAATGGGGGGCAAGAACCCGCTGGTGGTGCTCGACGATGCCGACCTGGAGCGTGCCGTGGAAGTGGCCGTGCAAGGGGCCTATTTCTCCACCGGCCAGCGCTGCACCGCCTCGTCCCGGTTCATTGTCGAGAAAGGCATCCACGATCGTTTCGTGGACGGCGTGCAACGGCGCCTGTCCGGTTTGAAGGTGGATCACGCCCTGGGCGAAGGCACCGACATCGGCCCGGTGGTGGACCAGAGCCAGCTCGATCAGGACCTCGGCTACGTGGACATCGGTCGCGAGGAGGGCGCGCGCCTGGTGTGTGGCGGTGAGCGTCTGCAACGGGGCAGCGAGGGGTTCTACATGGCCCCGGCCCTGTTCGCCGACACCGACCCGTCCATGCGCATCGCCCGGGAAGAGATTTTCGGCCCGGTGGCCTGTGTGATTCTGGCGGACGATTACGAGCACGCCCTGACCCTGGCCAACGACACCGAGTTTGGTCTGTCCGCGGGTATCTGCACCTCGTCCCTGAAGTATGCTACCCACTTCCGCCACCATGCCGAGGCCGGCATGGTGATGGTCAACACGCCCACCGCCGGTGTCGATTACCATGTGCCGTTTGGCGGTCGTAAAGGCTCAAGCTACGGCTCCCGGGAACAGGGCCGCTACGCGGCGGAGTTCTTCACCACGGTGAAAACCGCCTACGTGGCGCCTTGAGTTATCGCGACTGGGCGGCACTCCGCTTCAGTCGCGATGCGCTTCGGCGTCTTCCCGTCCGGTGTTAAGCTGCCGGCACCAAAAACATTGAACCGGGTGCCGGCAAAAACATGGACGAACGCAAAACCTTCGCGGCGTGCTCCGCGATATTGCTGGTGGTGATGGCGGCCCTGGCGGTGTCGCCGGTGGAGCGTGGAACCTGGCTGATGGAAAATGCCGTGGTGGCCCTGTTCCTGGCGACCCTGTGGGCCACGCGCCGCTGGTTCCGCTTCTCCGCCGGCAACTATGGGCTCATTACCCTGTTTCTGGTTCTCCATGAAATCGGCGCCCACTACACCTACTCGCGGGTTCCCTACGACGCCTGGGCTCGGCAGCTGGCGGGCTTCAGCATCGATGAACTGTTCGGCTGGCAACGCAATCAGTACGACCGCCTGCTGCATCTGCTGTACGGTGTGCTGCTGGTGCTGCCGCTGCGCGAGCTGTGCCGTCGCGTTGCCGGCCTGCGTGGTGTCTGGGCCGGCTTTTTCGCCTTCGCGCTGATTCTTGCCTCGTCGATGATCTACGAACTGATCGAGTGGGGCGCGGCGGAGGTCCTCGGCGATGGCAGCGATCTGTTCCTGGGTACCCAGGGCGACCCCTGGGACGCCCAGAAGGATATGGCCCTGGCGCTGCTGGGCGCGTTGATGGCCCTGGCGCTGGCCGCGCTGGCCGCTGGACGCCGGACGCCGGACGCCGGACGCCGGACGCTGGCCGCCGGACGCTAGACGCCGGACGCTAGACGCTTAACCCGTGGTCTGAAAGGCTTGGTGTGTTTTCTGCGTCTCAGTCAGCTCGCCGTACCTCGCCGCGCCGGGTTGTAGCGTCCGGCGTCCGGCGCCGGCGCGAACGGAAGGGCAACGGCTGACTTGAACGGCGCCGGGCCGGCGGGTGTATGCTGGCCCACGCCGATATCGCCGCCGGAGTCGCTCCATGCCTTACCAATCCCAATACCAGCCGGAAACCCTGGACCGCGCCGCCGTGGACGCCGCCCCCGGCCCCCGGGTGCTGGAATTCGGCACCAACTGGTGTGGCCACTGCCGGGCCGCCCAGCCCTTGATCCAGGCGGCGCTGGCCGACCACCCGGATCTCGAGCACCTCAAGGTGGAGGATGGCAAGGGCCGGCCCCTGGGGCGTTCGTTCCGGGTCAAGCTGTGGCCGACGCTGATCTTTCTGCGCGACGGCGAGGAGGTGGCCCGTCTGGTGCGGCCCGGCGACCCAGCGGAAATCGGTGAGGCCCTGGCGCGCCTCACCGGTTGATCGCGGCTGAAGCGGAACGCCGCCCGGCCGCTCCTACAACCATAGCGAACGCCGCGAGCATCGGCGATCCACCCCGTAGGAGCGGCTTCAGCCGCGATCGGCCCGGCGACGTGCGGTGCTCGCGTCACCGAGAATCGCTCCCTATACTAGCCAAATGGACAGTATCGCCGCCCCCGCCACCCTGGACGACCCGCTCTATTACCTGCGCAACTTCGAGACCGTGCTGCGCTGGGTGAGCCGGTGTCACGGGGATCTGCTCGATGAGGCCGAACGGGCCTTCGTGGCCGGCGTGGCGGCGCTGCCGGTGGCGCCCCGGGCGCTGCTGACGCGCATGGTGATGCGCACCGGCGAACTGTTCCGCGCTGACAAACTGCGCTACCCGGAGATCGGCCCGGCCATGCCGGCGCTGACGGCGCTGGAGGCGGCGGGCTGGGTACGGCGGGACGGTGACCTGGCTCTTGAGGACCTGTTCCGCCTCTACACCAAGGTAGAGCTGGGCCGCGCTCTGGCGCCCCGGCTGGCCGCCGCCGGTCTGGACCGGCACGGTCGCAAGGCGGACTGGCTGGCCACCCTGGCCGAGCAGCCACCCGCGCCCCGCCCGCTGACCGCCTGGGACCCGGACGGCCACCTTCCGCCGGCCTGGCGGCTCACCGTGATGCCGGTGTGCGAGCGCCTGCGGCTGATGTTCTTTGGCAACCTGTACCAGGACTGGCGCGAATTCGTGCTCACCGAGCTGGGCACCTTCCGCTATGAGCGGGTGCGCCTGGACGCCACCACGCGCCCGTATCGCGATCGCGCCGACCTGGACGCCTGGCTGGCCCTGCATGCCTGCCGGCAGCGGTTCGAGGCCGGCGAACCGGTGGCCACCGTGGCCGCCGATCTGCCGGACGGCGACACCGGCAACCCCTGGGTTGAGGAGCGCCGCCACAAGCTGCGTTACAAACTGGCCCGCCAGTGGGAACGGGAGAATGAACTGGAGCGGGCCGAGGCCCTGTACGCGCGATGCCATCATCCGGACGCCCGGGCCCGGCGCCTGCGGGTGCTGGAGCGGCGCGGTGAGTACCGGGCCGCCCTGGCGCTGGCCGGTGAGGCCGCCGCCGCTCCGGAGAGCGAGGCGGAGCGCCAGCACCTGGGCCGGCTGCTGCCGCGCCTGCATCGCAAGCTGGACCTGCCCAGGCCCGGCCCGGCGGCGGCGCCGGACACCGAGCAATGGTCGCTGACCCTGCCGCTGGCCGACCTGATGCGCGTCGGCTCCGTGGAGGGCGCGGTGGCCGCGCACTTCCACCGCGAGGAGGCGCCGGTGTTCTACGTCGAGAACACGCTGCTCACCGGCCTGTTCGGGCTGCTGTGCTGGGAGGCGGTGTTCGCGCCCTTGCCCGGCGCCTTCTTCCACCCGTTCCAGAGCGGCCCGGCGGACCTGCACCGGCCGGATTTCCTGGCCCGGCGCCGGGAGCGGTTCGCCGCCGCCTTCGCCGATCTGGAAAGCGGCCGCCACCGGCGGCGCATTGTCGATACCTTCCACCGTAAATACGGCACTCAATCGCCGTTCGTGCACTGGGGGGCGCTCTCCGAACCGCTGCTGGAACTGGCCCTGGACTGCATTCCCGCCGCCCACCTGGCCCGCCACGGCGAGCGCCTGCTGCGCGACATCAAGGCCAACCGGGCGGGCCTGCCGGATCTGATCCAGTTTTTCCCGGCGCGGCGGGAGTATCGGATGATCGAGGTAAAGGGTCCCGGCGACCGGCTCCAGGACAACCAGCGCCGTTGGCTGGCGTACTTCGCCGAGCAGCGCATGCCGGCGGTGGTCTGCAAGGTGACCTGGGAGGAGCGGTGAGCACGATCGGCGAGGCAACCTCCTATACCGTGGCGGTGCGCGCTTTGTGCGAGTTCACCGCCAAGGCCGGCGACCTGGATCTGCGTTTCACGCCGTCGCCCACCGCCCAGGAGGGCATCGCCGGCCATGCCACCGTCACCGGCCGGCGTGGCCAGGGCTACGAAACGGAAGTGGCGTTGAGCGGTGAGCACCGCCACCTCGGGGTGCGTGGCCGCGCCGATGGCTACGATTCGCGCCGCAACCGGCTGGAGGAGATCAAGACCTTCCGTGGCGACCTGGCTCGCCAGCCCGGCAACCACCGGGCCCTGCACTGGGCCCAGCTCAAGGTCTACGGCGCTTTGCTGTGCCGGGCCCGGGAACTGGACAGCGTGGAGTTGGCGCTGGTCTATTTCGACGTGGTCAAGCAGAAGGAAACGCCACTGCGCGAGACCCACGCCGCCGCCGATCTGGACGCGTTTTTCCAGGACCAGTGCGAGCGTTTCCTGCAATGGGCGGACCGCGAGCTGGCCCACCGCAAGCGCCGGGACGGGCACCTGGCCGCGCTGGTGTTCCCCCACGCGGATTTTCGCCCCGGCCAGCGGGTGTTGGCGGAGTCGGTCTACCAGACCGCCTGCACCGGTCGGGCCCTGCTGGCCCAGGCGCCCACCGGCATCGGCAAGACCCTGGGTACGCTGTTTCCGCTGCTCAAGGCTGCCCCCGGCCAGGGCCTGGACAAGCTGTTCTTCCTCAGCGCCAAGACCCCGGGCCGGCGCCTGGCCCTGGACGCGGTGCGCACCCTGACCCCGGACCCGGTGGCGCCGGCGCCCGGCGACCCGCCCCTGCGCACCCTGGAGCTGATCGCCCGGGAAAAAAGCTGCGAGCACCCGGATCGGGCCTGCCACGGCGAATCCTGCCCGCTGGCGGCGGGCTTCTACGACCGCCTGCCGGCGGCCCGCGCCGCCGCCGCCGGCGAGGCCATGCTCGACCGGGCACGGCTGCGCGAGCTGGCCCTGGAGCACCAGGTCTGCCCCTACTACCTGAGCCAGGAAATGGCACGCTGGAGCGACCTGGTGGTGGGGGACTACAACTATTTCTTTGATTTGTCCGCGCTGCTGCACGGCCTGGCCACGGAGAATCAGTGGCGGGTGGCGGTGCTGGCGGACGAGGCCCACAACCTGGTGGACCGGGCCCGGGGCATGTACAGCGCCGAGCTGGATCAGATCGCTTTCCGGCGCGTCAGGCGCGCGGTGCCAAAGGCGCTCAAGGGCGCCTTCGACCGGCTCAACCGCCAGTGGAACGCGCTCAACAAGGACATCGACGCGGCCCAGCCGGACCGGGACTACCGGGTCCACGACGATCCGCCCCAGGCGTTTCTGTTCGCCCTGCAGCAGATGCTGGCCGCCATCAACGACCACATGGCCGAGCACCCGGAACCCCTGGACGGCGAGCTTACCCGTTTCTATTTCGATGCCCTGCATTTCAACCGGGTGGCGGAGCTTTACGACGGCGACGCCTTCCTGTTCGACAGCGAACGGCTGGCCCCCGCCCGGGGCCGGCCCGGCTCCCGCCTGTGCCTGCGCAACGTGGTGCCGGCGGCGCTGCTGGCGCCGCGCTTCGAGACCGCCCGCGCCGCCGTGCTGTTCTCCGCCACGCTGAGCCCGGCCCGTTATTACGCCGACCTGCTCGGCCTGCCGGCGGACACCGCCTGGGTGGACGTGCCCACCCCGTTCCGCGCCGAGCAGCTTGAGGTGCGCATCGCCCGACGCATCTCCACCCGCTACCGGGACCGTCCGGCCTCCCTGGCGCCCATCGCCGAGCTGATGGGCGGGCAGTACCGGCAACGGCCCGGTAACTATCTGGCGTTCTTCAGCAGTTACGACTATCTGGAGCGGGTGCTGGCGGTGTTCCGCCAGCAATGGCCGGACGTGCCGGTCTGGGCTCAGGAGCGGCGCATGGACGAAAACGCCCGCCAGGATTTTCTGGACCGTTTCCAGGACGGCGGTGAGGGCATCGGCTTCGCGGTGCTGGGCGGCGCCTTCGCGGAAGGTATCGACTTGCCGGGCCGGCGCCTGATCGGCGCCTTCGTGGCCACCCTGGGCCTGCCCCAGGTGAACCCGGTGAACGAACAGTTCAAGGAACGGCTGGCGGCCCTGTTCGGTGACGGCTACGACTACACCTATCTGTACCCGGGGCTGCGCAAGGTAGTGCAGGCCGCCGGCCGGGTAATCCGTACCGGCGACGACGAAGGCGTGGTGCACCTGATCGATGACCGCTTCGGCCGTCATCAGGTGCGAGCCCTGTTGCCGGCCTGGTGGCGGCTGGAGCCGGGACCCGGTTAAACGCCGAACCGCGCCGCCATTTCCAGTAAATCCTCGAACAGGAAATCGTGGTCCTCGGAAAACCGCTTGGCGGGGCCTTTTGGCCCGTATTCCAGCGGCCGTTTCACATAGGCGGTGCGCAGGCCGGCGGCCCGGGCGGCCTCCAGATCATCCTGGTGGGTGGCGACCATCAGCACCTGCTCCGGGCTCACCTGAAAGGTTTCCGCCACGCCGAGGTACATGCGGGGGTCCGGTTTAAAGGTGCCGAAGGTCTCGGCGGAGAGAATACGGCTCCAGGGCAGGTCGCCGTGGCTGGCCAGATCCTCGAGAAGGCTGAGGTTGCCGTTGGACAGGGTGCAGGTAGTGAAGCGTCGCTTCAGCCTGTGCAAGGCCGGCGAACTGTCCGGCCAGGGATCGAGCCGGTGCCAGGCCAGATTCAGATGCCGCTTCTGGCTTTCAGCGAGATCATCGACACCGAATTGTTCCAGTATCTCCTCAAGAATCGAGAAATGGATGTCATCGATCAGCGCCCAGGGCGCTTCCCCGGACACCACCCTGGCCATGGCCGGCTTATAGCCGGCCCGCCAGGCGAGGGTGAAGTCATCGGCGGGCACCGGCAGGTGCAGTGCCCGCACTTCCCGTTCGATGGAACCGAACCAATCAACCACCGTCCCGAATACATCGAAGGAAACCACCTGAATGCTCATTGCCGTCACTTCATGGCTTATTGAGCGTCCACGTTAGCACGATGGCGGGCGGTGCCGTCGTGGTCCTTCTCCCATTGTTCCAGGGTGCCCGGCGCGCCGAGAGGGTAGCCGTTCACCGTCTTGCCGTAGTAGTCCCGGTCCCGGTTGCCGTGGAACGCCTTGATGGTGGCCTCCAGGTCGCCGTCGAAACGCGGGTCCTGGGGGCGCGGCTGACTGTTGATATAGGCGGACAGGTCCCAGGCCTGCTGGTCGGTGAGGCTGCCCGGGCGGCCCAGGGGCATGTTCGCCTTGATGAAATCCGCGCCAGTGTTGACCCGGTGCATGCCGGCGCCCCAGTTGTAGGCATGGGGCCCCCACAACGGCGGGAACACATAATCCTTGGTGGGCTGGTCGGTACCGGGGCGGGCGGTGCCCTGGCCATCGTCGCCATGGCACAGCGCGCAGTGCTCGGTGAACAGGGCGGCGCCCCGCTCCGGCGACGGCGCCTGCGACGGCGCGGCCAGGGCCGGGTAACCCTGGCCGTCCAGGGTCCGGCCGCTGGGCGCGCCGGTGGCCTGCCAGTGCATGTAGGCCTGCAGTGCGGTGACCAGATCGCTGTCCGGCGCCGGTGCAACACCCTTGGCCGAGCCCTGGGCGTTCTCGGAATAGGTGAAGCAGCCGACGATGCGGTCCGCCATGGTGTTGATGCGGTCGTTCTTGCTCCGGTACTTGGGATACAGGCCCCAGGCCGCCCACATGGGGGCGGAATCCGCCTGGCGTCCGCTGTTCAGGTGGCAGTTCACGCAGGCCTGGCCGTTGCCCACGAAGGGCGCGGAATCCGCATGGGTGGGGGTGGCGTTGAAGATGGCGGCGCCCCGGCGGATGACCTCGCCATCCGGGCCGTCCGGCAGGTCGGCCAGCAGCGGTGGCTGGAAGTGGCCTTCCATGGCGTCGGCCCGGCCTGGCGCCGGGTCCGGCCGGGCGGATGCCGGCACGGCGCCCCGGGCGGGCAGGGCGGCCAGCCAGGCCGACACCGCCTTGATCTCCTCGTCACTGAGCTTTTCCGCGATCTGTTTCATCAGGCCGTCGGCGTCGTTGGCGCGGGTGCCGTTCTTCCACGCCTGGAGCTGGCTTTCCAGATAGCCGGCGTGCTGCCCGGCCAGGCCGGGGAAATGCGGCGCCACGCCGCGCGCGCCGTCGCCATGGCAGGCCACGCAGGCAGGCAGATGATCCGCCCAGCGCCCGTTCACCGAGAGCTCCCGGCCGGCGGCCCCGTGGTCGCCGGAGGCGCCGTCGCCGTCGCGAGGAGGCAGACTGGCATAGTAGGTGGCCAGTGCCTGGATCTGCGCGTCCGACAGGCCCTTGGCGATGGGCATCATGATCGGGTTCTGTCGCCGGCCCGCCGCCAGATCGTGCATTTGCTTGGCCAGATAGCCCGCCGGCAGGCCGGCCAGGGACGGGAAGCCGGCGGCGTTGCCGTGGCCGTCCGGCCCATGGCAGCTGGCACAGGGGGCCACGCCAGGGGCGCCCTGGTTGGCCAGGGTTTCGCCGGAGACGGCGGCGGTGGCGGTAAACGGCAGGCCGGCCAGCACGGCGGTGGCCAGCAGGGCCCGGAAGGTCAGCAGGAACAGGGTTGTTCTTTTCATTGGGTGGCTCCCTGACGCGGTGGTGGAAGGGGAGTTGCCTGCGGGCAATTTTGCGTCAAGGAGCCGTGAAGGTAAAGTTTGATTATATGCTTATTCTTATTGGTTATTTTCCTGCCTCGGCATATTGATCCCGCAGGGCCTTACGGTTGAGCTTGCCCACGGCGGTCTTGGGGATGGCGTCGGTGAAGATCACCCGGCGCGGTTTCTTGTAGGACGCCACCTTTTCGGCCACGAAGGCGATCAGGGCGTTCTCGTCCATGCTCTGGCCGGGTTTGAGCGCCACCACGGCGGTCACCGCCTCCACCCATTTTGTGTCCTGGACGCCGATCACCGCGCACTCCGCCACCGCCGGGTGGGCCATCAGCACGTCCTCCACTTCCCGGGGGTACACGTTGTAGCCGCCGGTGATGATCATGTCCGAGGTGCGGTCCTTGAGGTGCAGGTAGCCGCGTTCGTCGAACGCCGCCACGTCCCGGGTGCGCAACCAGCCGCCCTCCATGAACATTTCCTGGTTCAAGGCCGGGGCGTTGTGGTAGCCGGCCATCATCGACGGCGCGCGCACCGCGATCTCGCCAGGCTCGCCGGCGGGCACGTCCTGGCCGGCCTCGTCCACCAGCCGGATTTCCACGTCCAGGGACGGCCGGCCGCAGGCGCCCAGCAGCTCGTCTTCGTGGTCCTCGGGGCGCAGCACCGCGATGGTCAGCGGGCACTCGGTCTGGCCGTAGTACTGCCAGAATTTCTCCCGGCCCCACAGTTGCATGGCCTGCTCGATCACCGGTCTTGGCATGGGCGAGGCGCCGTAGATCACCTGGCGCAAGTGGCTCACATCGGTGGTTATGAAGCGGGGATGGCCGAGCAGCATCTGCAGCATGGTGGGCACCATGTTCACGGCGGTGATGCGTTCCTTCTCGATCAGATCAAGGAAGGCGTCCGGGTCGAAGCCGGGCATGATCACGGTACGCGCGCCGCGCAGCCAGAACGGCAGCACGAACACGCCGGAAGCGTGAATCAGGGAGGCGGCGTGCAACATGGCGTCGTCGCGCTGCACATTGACCAGATTCAGCAGCACGTTACGACAGATGCCCGCGTAGGACGCCTGGGTGTGCTGGGCCGCCTTAAGGGTGCCGGTGGTGCCGGAGGTGAACAGCGTCAGGATCACGTCGTCCGGTTCCACTGTCACGTCCGGCGCCGCCGCGCTGCAGTGCGCGGCGGCGGCCAGCAGATCATCGCCCACGGCGTCGGCGCCGATGCCGTGGCACACCAGCCCCGGGCGCGCCTCGCGCAAGGCCGCCGCCCGTTCCGCCAGGTCGGCGCCGTACAGCAGCACCCCGGCGCCGGTTTCCTCCAGCATGCGGGCGTGCTCCTCCAGGGACAGGCGGGCGTTCAACGGTACCCGGTTGATGCCCGCCTTCACGCAGGCGAAATCCACCGGCACGCTGTACAGGCCGTTGTTGAGCAGCAGGGCGACCCGGTCGCCCCGTTGTAGGCCCCGTTCGATCAGGGCATGGGCCAGTTGATTGCTCAGCGCCTGGGTTTCGCCGAAGGTCAGGCTCTCGTTGCCGAACACGATGGCGGTGCGCCCCGGATTGTAGCCGGCGCCGCGATGAATCAGGTCCAGATAGGTGGTGCTCATCAGACTCTCCCCTTGTAGTTCTGTCCGTTGTTGTTCGGGATGGTGTCGTTATTCGAATTCGCCGTGGCGGCCGGCGCCCTTGGCGAAGCGGTCCGCGCCGGCGATGGCTTCCTCGAAGACGATCGGGTAGCCGCCGGCGCCTTCCCGCCGCAGCGCCTCCGCCAGATCGTGGTCCCACTGGCCGTAGGCGGAGGCCCGATCCGCCTTCATGCACTGTTGCGGGAAGCCGGCGATCTGGCGGGCCAGGGTCTCGGCGGCTTCAACAGCGGTGCCGTCGTCCACCACCCGGTTGGCCAGGCCCATTTGCAAGGCTTCCTCGGCGCCCACCGGGCGGCCGGTAAGAATCATGTCCAGGGCGCGGCCCTGGCCGACGATGCGCGGCAGGCGCACCGTGCCGCCGTCGATCAGCGGCACCCCCCAGCGCCGGCAGAACACGCCGAACACCGCCGAGCGTTCCGCCACGCGCAGATCGCACAGCAGCGAAAGTTCCAGACCGCCCGCCACCGCGTGGCCGGACACCGCCGCGATCACCGGCTTGCTCAGCATCATGCGGCTGGGCCCCATGGGACCCGGGCCGGTACCCTGGGGCTCCACCTCGTTGCGCCGCTCCGGATCGCCCAGGGCGGCCAGGTCGGCGCCGGCGCAGAAGGTGCCGCCGGCACCGGCCAGCACCGCCACCCGCGCTTCTTCGTCGGCCTCGAAGGCCTCGAAGGCGGCGCGCAGCGCGGTGGCGGTGGGCCGGTCCACCGCATTGCGTTTCTCCGGGCGGTTGATGATGATCGTGCGCACCGGGCCGTTGGTGCGGGTCAGAACAAGGGATGCGGACACGGCGGACTCCTCGCGACCGGGTCGGATACCCGGTTTATTACATGTTTTGTCTATTTGTTCCAAATTAGGATATATTTCAAAGAATGTCCAGATCAGACAGTTCAAGTTATAAAAAGATCGGTACGAAAACCGGCCAAAAAGCCGGTGCACGGAGCCGGGCCGCCGATCCTCCCCTCGCCGCTGGCGACCTGGTACTGGACCTGCTCTCTACCCACGACGCCCACCAACTGACCGTGGCCGCCCTGTGCCACGCCGCGGAAATCTGCGGCGTGCGCCCTCAGAACGTGCGCGTCGCGCTCAACCGCCTGTTGGCTCAGGGCAAGCTGGACAGCCCGGAACGAGGCCTCTACCGGCTCGACACCGGCGGCAGCGGGCTATTCGCGGAAGTGGCCAACTGGCTGCGCCGTGAGCAGCAAGCGGTGCCCTGGAGGGGAGGCTGGGCGGCGGTGCTCGACAGCGCCGTGCCGCGCGGTGAAAAAACCGCCTGGCGCCGGCACGAACGGGCCCTCACCTTGCGCGGCCTGCGCAAACTCGGTGACACCGGCCTGCGCCTGCGCCCGGACAACCTGACCGGCGGCATCGACGGCCTGCGCCACGATCTGCGGCGACTGGGCCTGGCCGACGGCGCCCGGGTGTTCCGCGCCGCCGACTTCGACGCCACCGACGAACAAGCCGCCCGCGGCCTGTGGGATACCGCCGCCCTTGGCCGTCAGTACCGCGACATGGAAAAGCGCCTCGCCACCAGCCACCGCAAGCTGGCCCGCCAGGCACCGGAACAGGCCGCCCGCGACAGCCTGCTCCTCGGCCGCGCCGCCATCCGCTGCATCCTCCACGACCCGCTGCTCCCCGACGAACTCATGGACCAGGCCCCGCGCCACCGCCTGATCGAGCGCATGGGGGCCTACCAGCGTGATGCCAAGGCGATCTGGATGGGGTTGCTTGACGCGGTTTGACGAGGTTCACGTTTTCGCCCAAAAACCGTTAAGACGCGCTTTTTTCCTACAGCGGCCTTAAGAGATTTCTTACAAGCGCGGCGCCGTTCCGTTGCTAACCTCCCGGGTGCAAATGTTTGCTTTCTGTCCACTGGGGGACGGAGGGCCAGGACAATCTGGGGGAAAGGCATGGAAACGCCGCTGGCCAGCCATGGAGGCTGGTTTCGTCTTGTCGTCTGTTTTTGTTTTTTGTTCATCCTGCCGCTGAACGGGCAGGCCGGTCCCGCCGAGGGGCGGCAATGGCTGCTCGGCCAGATTCAGCAGGATGGGTCGCTGAACAGTGAGGCCACCCTGGCCACCGCGTTCCAGGCCACCACGGAGAGCGTGGAAACCTTTCGGATTCAGCCGGACGCGGAGCCCGGCGACCTCTCCGGCGTCGCCGCCTATCTGGCCGCCGCCGCGCCGGACCGGAGCGCCGAGAATCTGGCCCGGCGCCTGATCGCTTCGCACGCTCTGGGGCTGGATTTCAATGCCGATCGGCAGGCGCTGATGGCCAGGCAACGTGCCTATTCCGGTTTTGGCGCGTTTCCCGGCCACGATGCCGACGCGGTCAGTACCGCCTTCGCCTTGCGGGCCTTGCACCGGCTGGGCGTGACCCAGGAGCCCGCGGCGTATTCGCTTCAATACCTTCTCGACAGCCAGCTCGACAGCGGCGGCTGGGCACTGGACGGTGAGAATGCCCAGGTGCAGACCACCGCCCTGGCCATGCATGCGCTCTGGCTATACCGCAACCAGTACCAGGTGGCCGCCGCGCTCGACGCGGCCCAGTCGTTTTTGCTCGGTGAGCGTGACGGAGACCTGTGGGCGGATACCGAACAATCGGCGCTGGCCTTGATCGCCCTTTTGTCCCGGGCCGTGGATCGTTCCCCCTATGAACCGGCGTTACAGGCTCTGGCGAACCGTCAGAATCCCGCCGGGGATCTCGATGGCGATGTCCACGCCACCGCGCTGGCCCTTCGGGTATTGGCGCTGGGATCGCTTCCTCCGCGGGATCTCACCCGGCTCACCGGCAGTCTGGTGGACGCGCAAACCGGCCAGCCCCTGGCGGATGGCCGGGTAAGTCTTTCCGGCAGTGATACCCGGGAAGCCCGGACCGGCGCCGATGGCGCCTTTCTGTTCGAGAACCTGCCCACCGGCCAGTATCGGATCGAGGCGGGCAAGGCCGGCTACGGTACCCTGGTGCTCAACACCGTGGTGCAAACCGGCGACAAGCGGGATCTGGGCAGTCTGGCTCTGGACGTACGGCAAACCGATCCCGACACCGGCGAACCGGTGTCCACCGGACTTCTTCGCGGGCGGGTGACCGCCAGCGAAGACGGCGCCGCCCTGGCCGGCGCCACCCTGACGTTGGGAGGCTCCGGTCGCTCCGTGACCACGGGCCCCGACGGCCGCTACGTGATCGGTGACATCGCCGCCGGTCCGGTCACGGTGACCGCCTCCGCGCCGGGTTATCGGACTGCCGTGGGCAGCGCCGAGATTCAGGCGGGGCAGACCCTGGTGTTCTCGCCGGCCTTGCGTGTCGCCGTGACGCTGGGTGTGAACGTGGAGGGCCGGGTCACGGCGCAGGCCTCCGGTGACGCGGTGGCCGGCGCGCTGGTTAGCGCCCGGGTCGGCGATACCACGAAATCCGTGAGCACGGACGCACAAGGCGATTATCGCCTGACCAGCTTGCCCGCCGGGGAGGTGGCGCTCACCGTCAACGCCGATGGCTATGCCTCCGTGTCTGGTCAGGCGCAAGCCGACGACGGCGATACCTTGTCATTCTCGCCACGGCTTGTCCCCGTGGGCGAGCCGCCGGTTTCCCTGCCCGGCGGCTTCCGTGGCGTGGTCGTGGACGGCATCACCGGGCGAGGTATCGAAGGCGCTGAAATCCGGGTGGAGTACGAAGGCGGCTCCGAGAGCCAGGTCACCGACGCCGACGGTCACTTCCTCATCGATACGCTGAGCGCGGGGGACGTCGGTTTGATCATCAGTGCCCCGGGCCATGCATCGGTCAGCGCGACGGCGCGGGTGGAAGCCGGCTTCATCAGCGATGTGGGCGAGGTGGAACTCACTCCCCTGGACGAGGCGGTGAACAGTGTCGCCGGCCGGGTGGTGGATGTGCGTACCGGCGAACCACTGGAAGGCGTGCTGGCCCAGGTTAAATCGGGGGCCTCCTCATCCACGGTGGTGGCCGAGGCTCTCAGTGGTCCGGACGGCGGTTTCGAAGTGCTTGGATTGCGTCTGGACGACTATGTTTTGGTGCTGTCGCTCACCGATTACCAGGATCTCTCGGTTCCCTTCCTGATCGCTTCCGGCGGTGTACTGGAAATGGGCGAGCTGCGCATGCGGCCGCCCGGTATCGATGCCCTGCTGCCGGATCTGGCCATACAGAGCACCGCGACCGGTGGCCTCTCTTCCGACCCGGATACCTTCGCGGCCAGTGGCGATCTGGACGTGGTGGTCATTAACCGCGGTAACACGGCGCTGGATCAGAGTTTCCGCGTGTTGGCCTTCAGCGACCGGGATCGCGATGGCGTCTTCGACCCGGACACGGATGTAGCGCTCGGGGAACAGATCGTCGACGGGGCGCTTGATGTGGATACCACCCGACTGATCTCCATTGCCGTGGACGGGCCTCTCCCGTTCCGCGATGCACCGATCACGGTGATGCTCGACGCCGATGAAGCGATCTCCGAACTGTCCGAGACCAACAATCTGGAAAGTACCGCCGGGGAGTGTGTGAACAACCAGAAGCCGTATCTGGATCTGGCCTTGTGCCTGGATGCGTCCGGCAGCGTCAGCCGTTCCGAGTTCCAACTGCAATTGGAAGGCACGGCCCGGGCCATCGAGAACCCGGATATCGTGCCACGTGACGGTTCGGTGCGGCTTTCCCTTCTGCAGTTCAGCAGCTCGGATCGCCTGGAAATCAACCCGACGCTTGTCGAGGAAGATAATGTGGCCGATCTGGCGGATGCCATCCGGGCGGTGCCGAAAATGGGCGGCGGCACTTCCATCCATCAGTGTATTGATGGCGCCGCCAACACCATCACCCAGACCACGCCGGCGGCGGCGCTGCGAGTGATTGACGTCTCCACCGACGGCCAGTCCAGCCAATCCTCCGCCGTGGCCGCCGCCAATCGCGCCCGTGATGGCGGCGTGGATGTGCTCAATGCCATTGGCGTGGGCAGTGGCGCCAACGAAAACCTGCTCAACGCCATCGTTTTCCCCGAACCGGTGGGCGGCGACCGTGGCTTCGTGCTGATGGTCGACAGCTACGAGGAATACATTGAGGGCATCGCCGGCAAGATCGCCAAGGAAACCCGTATTCCCGATCTTACCGTGGGCGGCCTGAAACTGGTGGATCACGGAACCGGCGAACCGGTCAGTGTGGAAGTAGTGGTCGGCAACGCCGGCTCCGCGGCGATCACCGAGGACATTACCGTCACGTTCTTCGACGGCGACGCCAACACCGGCGAGGTAATCGGAGAGGTCACGTTGCAAGAAGGCATCGAAGCCGGCGCTTTCCGCACCGTCGGCCTGGACGATGTGCCGGTGGCGGCCCTGCACAATGGCACCGTGCGCGCCGCTGCTGAAATCGCCGGCAACGTGTCGGAGTGCAATACCGGCAACAACGGTGTGAACATCCCGGTCACCGTGCAGCGGGGTGAAGTGTCCCTGGGACTGTCGTCCAGCGCGCCGTCACCCATGGAATTGCTAGGGATTGATGCTCTGGTCGGCAATATCGGCGCGGTGGCCGGCGACTATCGGGTAACGCTGCGTATCGAGGATACCAATGGGGTGTTGGTGGCGGACCTTGGAGAGCACGCCGTCGACGAACTGGCCGCCGGCCAGCAGTACCAACACACCGAGGAATGGGATACCGGTGTCACGCTGACCGGTGCTTATCGGGCCGTGGCCGACCTCTATAACGCCTCGGGCCGTCTGCTGGACAGTGACCAGGCCGCTTTCCGGATCACCGAGGAGGGGGACCCGTTCGATCCGGTGGCGGCGGTCCGGGTTGGCGCGGACCGGGCCGAATACCGTCTCGGTGATACCGTGATGATCGAGAGTTCGCTGAGCAACACCAGCCTCGGCACACCGATCCCGGCCCCCCGTTATCGCCTTGTGGTGGCCGGCCCTGACGGGCAGGTGGTGCTGAGCGAGGAGACCACGTTGAGCGGCCTGGCCATTGGCCAGGTGCTGACCCTGCCGGACCGGCTTACTCTGGCTGACCTTCCGGTCGGTGACTACGCGGTAACCGGTACCCTGTTCGCCAGTAACGACCAGGTGCTCGCCCGGGACCAGGCCGGTTTCTCGGTCGCCGCCGATCCGCTCCGTGCCTTGCAGGGCGGTGTCTCCGTCGAAGCAGAGTCGGTCTTCCTGGGCGATGCCCAGAGCTGCCACTTCCGACTGCGTAACAGCGGTGAACAGGTCCTGGAAGACATCGGCGTGCGGCGGGCGCGTGTCGACCTGGATAACCAGATCGAGCTTGCGGATGAAGACGCCACGGTGACCCTGGCGCCTGGTGAGGAAAGGACCTTCACGGATACCTTCAGCACCGCCGGGTTCAATCTTACCCGCCACGCCTGCGTGCTTCAGGTCGCCCACGACGGCGAAAGCCGGGATCTCGGCAACGCCACCTTCCAGATCACCGAACCGCCCGTGTCCCTGGAGGCCGGCCTTAGCCTGAGTGGTGGCCCCCGCCTGCTGGTGTTGGTGGATAAGAAGGTGTCCACCTGCATGGCGGTCAGGACCCTGACTCTCGAAGCCGTTTTCCCGGAGACCTTGTCGCCCTTCGCTCTGGTTCACGCCAAGGTGCTCGGTCGGCATTTCCGGATAGAGGACATGGAGTCCGCCACGCCCCGTTTCTTCGATGGTCCGGTGAACCATGGTGATGGCCACAATGTGGATCTTACTTTGATGGATCTTGACCGGGAGCGGTTGACGGTACGGCTGCAAGGCGAGGGTCTGGTCGACGGTGACTATTCCCTTAAAGCGTTCTATCCGGCCTTCCTGTTCCTGCACAAAGACCTGGATAGTGGCGAAGTTCACTTTGAATGCGGTGAGCCTCCGCGACCGGGTGACGTGCTGGGCGATTTCAAGGTCACCGAGGTGGAGCTGGTGGAAAAATTGCGCCGGGACGGCGGTGAGCCGGAAGTGCCCGTGATCGCCGCGCAACGCCAATGGCTTGATGACACCCTGGCCGAGCGGGATTACACCCTGGTGGACTCCCTGGATGCCTTCGGAGCGGCGGTACGCTCTGGCGATTATCAACAATACCTGCTGTTGGCTGACCGTATACCGGTGGAGCACTGGACCGCCAAACAACTCCGGGAGGCGGTGAATCGTGGCGAAGGGCTGGTTTACGCCGCCGGCAATCTGCCCGAGGCCGGCCCGCTGCATGAAGCCTTGGGTATCCAACCTCACCGTGAACGGCACGGGTTCGGCTGGCACCACCATCATGAGCCGCGCCAGGGCGATTACGCCGACGGCGTGTTGATGGAGCGCTCGCCGCTGGGCGATGCCGGTGTCCTGCCGTTTGCTCTCAACCGTGAGCTGGCGCTGGTGCATCGCGGGAACAGCCACGTGGCCGGTCATTACCAGAACCTGCGTCTGGGCGGCGGCCATGGCCGTGGCCGTCACTGCCCGTTGTACCCCGTCGAGCATCCGGCGGTGACGTATCGGGATTACGGCCAGGGCCGGACCGTGTTCGCCGGCTTCGACCTCGCCGCGGAAGGCACCGCCGAGCCCTCCACGCAGCGCTATGCCGAGTTGCTCGACGGCATGCTCGCCTTCACCGAAACCGACCTGACCATCACGCGCTCCGGCGCCGTGGTGCCGGTCACCCTGACGGTGGAGAACAACGGGCCGGCGGTGGCCGTGGAAGCGCGCCTGACGCTGGAAGACGGCGGCGAGGTACTGACGACGCTGCCGCGAACCGGCAATGGCCAACCGGTCTGGCAATTCGAGCTGGCGGAGAGAGAAACGCGCTCCCTGCGTGCCTGGGTACGCCCGGATTATCGGCAGGGCGTGAGCGACCTTTCCGCAACGTTGCAAGCGAGCGCGCCAAGCGGTGCCGCCAAGACCTTTGAAGAGGCCCTGCGCATCGAACTGCGCGCGGACGCCCCCGAGACCCTGCCAGCGATTGAATCCTCGGTTCGTCAGGCGCTCTGGCAAGCACCCTGGGACCTGGCTCTGAAACACGCGGCGCTGAGCCTGCATCAAGCCGGCCACGCCCGGGAGCATGGCCGAACCGGGGATGCGATCAAACTGGCGCTTAAAGCCACCACGTCGTTGCAGGCATCCCGGCACCGGGATGCCGATGAATTGCGACGTCGCCTGGACTGGGTGATCTGGGCTCTCAACAAGGAAGGGAACTAGGGGGAATCATGCAAGGACGACAAATGAACACCACGATGACGGATCGCAACAGTTCCGAAAGCCACGCGACGCCAGCCATGGAGCGGATGCGATACGCTCGGCGGTTCTGTCGAACCACCGCTCTGGTCGCGGTGATGATGCTGCTTAACGCGGTGATCTGGCCCTCCTGGGCGGTGGCCGTGGAAGTGGAACGCCAGAAAGAAGCGCAGGCGCAAGCCAGCTGGGAGGCACGCCATCAGTCCCTGGAGCAGGTTCTCCTTGGTATCCGCCAGGAAGCCAGGGACGGGCGCTCTATGATGGCGGATACCCTCGCCGAACAAAATCAGGGGTTCCTGGGCAAGGCCCGTTCGCTGTTTGGTATCGAACAGGCGCCCGCCGAGGCGCTGCCTCGTCTTCAATGGCTATCACAGCGGGCGGCCAACCTGCACGAGCAAGCCCTGGCCTCCTTCGATGAAACCGAGGCGCATCTGCGCAAGAAGGATCTGCCGCGGCGTATTCTCGACCGCAATGATCGTGCCCGCGAAGAATACCAACAGGCTTATGCCACCATGCGGGAAACGCTGGATCAGGCCCTCGATTCCGGTTCGCTCGAAGAGCAGGAAGAGGCCATGGCGGCGTTGGTCGACTTCATGGACCGTTTCACCCTGGACAAGCCCCGCGACCCCTTCGACCCGAACAAATTGCCCTGGCGCACCCCGGACCCGGACAAGACGCCGACCCCGGCGCGTTCCGCCGAGGCCCTTAGCCAGCGCACGGGTTTGCCGCTATTTGAGCAAGGGCTTGAACTCGCCAGCCTGAATAACAACGCCGCCCTGAGCGTGGCGCCGGGCGCCCCCACGGACGAGGCCCTGGCCGCTACCCTGGATGCGCCGAAAACGCCAGCCATCCAGGCTAAAGCCGCCGAACTCGACCACGACCCGGTTCGCATCTACCAATGGGTGCGCAACAACATCGAGTTCATCCCCAGCTACGGCTCCATTCAAGGCGCCGAGTACACCCTGGAACTGGGTAAAGGCAATGCCTTCGACACCGCCAGCCTGCTCATCGCCTTGCTGCGCGCCTCCGATATCCCGGCCCGCTACGCCATGGGCACCGTGCGCATCCCCGCCGACCAGGTCATGAACTGGGTTGGCGGCGTCAACGTGCCCAGCGCCGCCGGCAACTTGATGGGGCAGGGTGGCATCCCCAACACCGGCCTGGCCCGGGGAGGCCAGATCAGCCACTTCGAACTGGAACACATCTGGGTGGAAGCCTGGATCGACTTCCACCCCAGCCGCGGCGCCGATCACCGCACCGGTGATACCTGGGTACCCATGGATGCCAGCTTCAAGCAGTACCAATACAGCGAAGGCATGGACCTGCAGGACCAGGTCCCCTTCGACGCCGAAGGCCTGGCCCGCACCATCGAACAGGAAAGCACCATCAACGAAGAGGAAGGCTGGGTGCAGGGTGTGCCGGGCACCGCCATCGAGGAAAGGCTGGAAGATTATCGCGCGGAGTTACAAGCGTACATCGACAATCAGGCCCCGGAAGCCACGGTCGGCGAGGTACTGGGCACCAAGACCATCAAGGACGTCATCCATCAACAACTGACAGCGTCTTTGCCCTACGACCTCGTTACGCGGCAACTCACGACCAGCGAGCTCTCCGATTCAGTGCGCTGGAAATTCAGGTACCGACTGCATACCAGCACCAACGGCTATAAGGGCTCTGAATTACTGACCATCGAAGAACCCACCGTGGCCCTAGCGGGGAAAAGCCTCTCACTCTCCTTCTCCCCGGCGACCCAGGAGGATGAAGACACCCTGGCCAGCTATCTTCCCGACGCCGACGAGGACGGTGAGCTGGACCCGGGCGAGCTTCCGGACACGCTGCCCGGTCATCTCATCAATCTGAAAGCACGATTCTCAATCGGATCGGAAACCGTTGCGAACCCGGAACAAGAACTGGCCATGGGCTCGGGCCTCGCCTCTGAAATGGGCTATTGGCAACCGGGTCGCGGATGGGACACCTCCGAGAACAAGCCCATCGCCGGTGAATTCCGCGCGCTTGCTCTGGATCTGCAAGGCATAAGCGGGCCGGCGGCGGAAAAGCTGCAGACCGACCTCGAAACCACCCAGGCTAAGCTAGAGGACGAGGAATACAGCGGCCTCACCAAACAGCAATTGGTTGGGGATATGCTTTACAGCACCATTCTGAGCTACTTCGCGCTTAACGATATCCAGGATCGTCTCAGTGAGCGCTTGGCTCTTAGTGTCGGGTATAGGGCTCCCAGCTATGGAATATTCAAAACGAGTCTGCAGCCTCAATACTGGTTCGGTATGCCAAGGGACGTAAAAGCGAGCGGTCTAACAATGGACGTGGACCATATGACGAGCATTCGAGTGGACAAGAACAATGATCGAGGTCGGTGGGTTGCTCTAAACCGGGCCCAGGGTGCTCGTATGTCTGCTATGGAGCATTTGGTGCCCGAAGAAATGTATACCACGGAAGCTAATTCTGCTAACGGCATTAGTGCAATAAAAGCGTTGAAGATCGCTTCATCCGAGGGGCAAAAGATATGGACTATTAATAAAATTAATATGGAATATGCCTTGCCCGCGCTCAATGTTAGCGATGCGGTTGAGATGGATATTCGTAATTCGGTTTATGCCGGCAAGGAGGTAACGGCGCACGAAGCCGCTGTAAATCTGGCAGGAAAACCTTTTTTTGGGTATATGGTTGTTGATCCTGAAACGGGTGCAGGCGCCTATTTGATTGAAAGTGGAGAAAATGGTGGGGTTCTCGAGTTTTCACTCATCTTTGCGTTGTTTGTGTTCGCCTTTTTTTTATCGGTTATGCTTATTACCTCTTCGGGGTGGTTGATCTTGGCCGGTATAGTTTCTTTTGTGTGGAATGTGATGAATTTTGTATCCTGGGTAGATGGGCTGAAAAGTTCGGAAACGAAAGCTGATTTTTCGTCCAATAATTTCACGGCCATGGGAGGTCTGGTTATGGGATTGTTGGCGTCCTATCTCTCCGGTGGTGCGGCCGCAGTCCTTTGGTTTGGAGATTTCATGGCATATTTCTTGGGGATGATATAAGTATGGGGAAGTGGTTCCTTATTATTTTTTATGCGCTGGTAACGTTCCGGGTGGCTTGGATTGAAAACACGGATCTTTACGCCACCCAGAAAATCGGCTTCTTCTTTATGTATTTTTTCGGAGGAGTTGCTTTAATGTATTTCTCATGGCTTTACCTTGAGCTTTGGGGGGTGGTTTCAAAGAAAAAAAATGGGGTTTATATGCTAAGGAGTCTGTTGATTCCATTGACTCCGTTTGGGTTTTGGACCTCCTGGAAGTTCTGTGATGGGGATCCAGCTGTTGTTATAGGAGTGGTGGCTTTTTGTGTACTTTTTTTGTTCGGTGGGGAAAGTTTGTCAAGGGCTTTTCGAAAGTTCTTTTTCTCCAGGCCAGGGAATGAACGTTTTTATAATGGTTTCTCCGAGAGGTGGCAAGTTGTTCCTTTCGATGTTGTTTATTTGGGGGTTAATTTGGCCTCCTTGTATTTTTTAGCCTAAGTGCATTTTTTGGAAAGACGTTGTTTTTTGGTTTTGGCAGGGGCGATCTTTTCAAGGCAATACGGTATGTGTGGAGTTGTAACCGTAATCACGGTGCTTGTTGTTGGTGTTTATGCGTATTTTCTAAAAAAACGGATAGAAGGTAGGCGATAGGCTCTTTGTCAGGAAGCTTCTCAGCACCTGACGCGTCGAGAGGCAAGCCGCATCCGCGAAGCGCTCCGGATAACGTCGCGGTTTGAGTTTACGCTTCCTTATTGGGGTGATGTCTACTCCAGAGCGGGCCCCATCCGTCAGGATCTTGTGTCGGACCTGCTCATGTCGGTAGGTTTGGGTCGCTATACCGGATTTTTCAAGGTGACGTTGGTGGGCTTTATTGGTGATTTCGGTGACTTTCCGGACTTTCTGATACGGCCTCGGGCGTTATTGGAAACACGGTTTGAGTTGAGAGGAGGGTGCCCAGTCAAGGGCGAGTGGTATGCCTGGGGGGATTTCGCTCCACATCACAACCTCGAAGCATTGGTTGACCGGTTTGAGGCTTTTGCCAACGGTGCTGTCCTCAGAAAGAAAGGTGATGTTCTGAGTTTTTATTTCAGGGGCGAGTACCTCCATGAAAGTCGAGTATTGGATATGTTGCCCGAGTGGCGCCGATTCTGCCGTGATTTCCGGGGTCTGGTGCGGTGATGCTTAGTATTGTGCCAGCCATTATGGCTTCTATTGCTGGTTTGATGTTTGGACGGATGATCAAGGAGTCTGCGTGCGAAGGCTGATTTTATGATATTGGCAAAAATGTGTGTGTATGGTTTGTTGTCGGTTATTTTGATGTCGAGCGCGTATGATGCGCGAGGTATGGGGGCTGTTTTTTTATGGTTTTCTGGTGGTGTCGGGGTGCTGGTTTTTGGTATGTATTTTTGGGAGTTGAGGGATTCGGATGATTACGAGTCATATATTGAAAATAATATAAACTGGAGGCCATTGGGGGTGGGGGTTTTCTGGGTGACAATTTTTTTGAGTAGTGTGTTCGTGCTTTTCGGGTGGGTGGGGCGATAATGAGTGGCGATATTTTCAATGATTATCTTTGCGGCGGGGGATATAGCTTGACCTGGAGCCAGGTTGTATTGTGATGGTTTTGACTGGCAATGCTTTTCTGGAGAACGGTTTTAGTCGTGCCGGTTGTGATGCTGCTTTTGTAATGCTTGCTTTAACCGCTCAGTGGGATCTGGTCATGGCTTTTGGGCGCGGTGGACTGTCAGGGGAATACCATCACTAGACATACCATTACTACACACAGCCGGGTCGCTGTCGCTTTAGAAAAAGTCCGGTGATCCGAAGGCGCCGGGCGGGGAGAGCGTCGCCGGCGCTGGGGGTGGATCACCGGAGGTGAAGCTTGGTGGCGGGTTAGAGCAGAATCAGCGTGGAGGTGGCACTGGCGTAGAGGGTGCCGTCGGCGCCGGTGAGGCGGGCTTCGGTGAAGGCCAGCCGGCGGCCTCGGGAGAGGATCTTGCCTTCGGCGCGGACCGGTCCGGTGTTTTTGGTCATGGCCTTGTGATAGGCGACTTTCAGTTCGGCGGTGCTGTAGCCCTGGCCGGCGGCGAGGGTGGAGTGCACGGCGCAGCCGCAGGCCGAATCCAGCAGGGTGGCGGCGTAACCACCGTGGACGGTGCCGATGGGGTTGTAGACCTTTTCCGAGGGCGTGCCTTCGAACACCACCCGGCCTTCTTCCAGTTCGACCAGGGTGAATTCCATGGTGCGGCCGATGCCCGGACGGTCGTCATTGTCCAGGGCGTATTGCAGGGCTTGCAGGCCGGTCATTTCCGCGAGATTGCTCATTGGGTTTCCTTGGAACGGTTTGCTTCAGGTTGGGTTGAGGCGGATGCTCGGGCGCCGGGCAGTTCGGCGGCCACCGCCTGGAGGAATTCGTTGGAGAGGGCGTCGTCGTCCACGGCGCGGGCCAGGATCAGGCCGCCGACCATGGCGGCGGTGGCGGCCAGGGCCTGGCGCCGCTTGCGCGCTGCCCGGTGACCGGGCAGGGCGCTTTCCACCAGGGCGATGAGGCGCCGCACGCTGCCGGTCATGGCGGCGCGCACCGGCGCGCTCTGGCGTGGGGCGTCGCTGGCCAGGGCGGCCACCACGCAGCCGGCGCCGGGATGGTCCCGGTGGGCGCGGGACAGGTAACGGTCGGCGACGGTGTCCATGGAGAGCGCGCCGTGTCGCTCGCGGGCTTCGTCCCAGCCCTGGCCGGCGGTGTTGATGGCGTGTTCACAGGCTTCGGCCATCAGTTGCTCCTTGGAGTCGAAGTGACCATAGAAGCCGCCGTGGGTGAGCCCGGCCTGTTTCATCAGGGCGGCCACTCCGACGCCGTCGAAACCCCGTTCCCGGAACAGCCGGGCGGCTTCCTCGACGATGCGTTCCCGATTGGCGGCGGCCTGTGCCTTGCTGACGCGCATGCCGGTCTCCTGGCTTTTTTTGATGATGGTCGTCATTTATATATTGATGATGATCATCATGTAAATGGCTGCCCTGGAGAAACGGTGAATCCGGACACCCTCCGGGTGGAAACCGACATGGGCGTCAATCGTGCATAAAACCCGCAAGCGTTAAGGACTGGCTTTCCTTTTGTGGGGGGACATCGTTCAATAGAGCGCGTTTGGTGGCTTAGGTCTGGTAAGGAAGGGAGAAACAGCGATGCAAAACGCCGATATTGGCAAACTGGTGCTGCGCCTGGCGCTGGGGATCATGATTCTGCTGCACGGCATTCATAAGCTGCAGCACGGCGTCAGCGGTATTGCCGGGATGGTGGAAAGCGTGGGCTTGCCCGGCTTTCTGGCTTACGGGGTGTTCATCGGCGAGGTGATCGCGCCGATCATGGTGATCATCGGTTATCACACGCGCATCGGCGCGGCGCTGATGGTGGGGAACATGCTGGTGGCCATTGCCCTGGCGCACCTCGGTGATCTGTTCGCGTTGGGGGGCATGGGCGGTTGGGCCCTCGAACTACAGGGCATGTTCCTGTTCTCCGCCGTGGCGCTGTGTTTCCTGGGCAGTGGCCGGTACGCGATGAAGAACTGAGAAAAGGAAAGGCGCGATACAGGATGAAGCCTGCAGGATACAGGCGCGGGCAAGGCTATGTAGACGCCGAGCGCCGTGCCCGCGCTTTTCCTGAGTCCTGAATCCTGCACCCTGTATCGCGGCGTAGCCGCTACAGCGAGCCCTGCATCATGTTCTTGGCGCTGACCTGGCCGTTCAGGGTCCAGTAATCGTAGAGGATGCCGAGCAAGAACAGGCCCCCGGTGAACAAGTAAATAATACCGGTGATCCACTTGCCCATGTAGAAGCGGTGCAGGCCGAACACGCCCAGGAAAGTAAGCAGAATCCAGGCGATGTTGTAGTCGGTGGGGCCGGAGCGGTAACGCAGGTCGGCGTCGCGGTCCATTCCCGGGATCAGGAACAGGTCGATGATCCAGCCAATGAAGAACAGGCCCAGGGTGAAGAACCAGATGGTGCCGGTGATCTGCCGACCATAATAGAAACGGTGCGCGCCCATGAAGCCGAAGATCCAGAGGCAGTAGCCGATGACCTTGCTGTGGGTGTCCCGATACATGAATAACCTCTCCTTGCGTTAAACCACGGCCCCGAAGGGAAGGGTGGACCTTACAGGTCCACCTGGATGCCGGCGATGATCTTGTTCGCTTTGGCGCGAGCTTTTTCCACGCTGTCGGCGCGGGCCAGGGCCACCCCCAGGCGCCGGCTGCCGCTTACCTCGGGCTTGCCGAACAGGCGCAGGTCGGTGTCCGGTTGCTCCAGGCCCTTCTCCAGGCCGCTGTAGCGCATGTTGGTGGAGTCGCCCTTGACCAGCAGCACCGAAGAGGCGCTGGGGCCACGTTGCTCGATGAGCGGTACCGGCAGGCCGAGGATGGCCCGGGCATGCAGGGCGAACTCGGACAGATCCTGGGACATCAGCGTTACCAGCCCGGTGTCGTGGGGGCGCGGTGACACCTCGCTGAACCACACCTGGTCGCCTTTGATGAACAGCTCCACGCCGAAGATGCCGCGCCCGCCCAGGGCGTCGGTGATGGCGCGGGCCTGGCGTTCCGCTTCCACCAGGGCGGCGTCGTTCATCGGCTGCGGCTGCCAGGATTCCCGGTAATCGCCGTCTTCCTGGCGGTGGCCGATGGGCGCGCAGAAGGCGGTGCCGCCCACGTGGCGCACGGTGAGCAGGGTGATTTCGTATTCGAAATCGACGAAGCCTTCCACGATCACCCGGCCCTGGCCGGCGCGACCACCGGACTGGGCGTAGTCCCAGGCAGCGTCGATCTGATCCTCGCTTTTCACCAGGCTCTGGCCCTTGCCGGAGGACGACATCACCGGTTTGATCACGCACGGCAGGCCCACGTCCTTGATCGCCGCCAGGTACTCGTTCTTGTCGCCGGCGAAGCGGTAGGGCGAGGTGGGCAGGCCCAGCTCCTCGGCGGCCAGCCGGCGGATGCCTTCCCGGTTCATGGTCAGGCGGGCGGCGCGGGCGGTGGGCACCACGTTGAAGCCTTCCTCCTCCAGCTTGATCAGCTCGTCGGTGGCGATGGCCTCGATCTCGGGCACGATGTAATGGGGTTGCTCCTGCTCCACCACGGCGCGTAGCGCGGCGGCGTCGAGCATATTGATCACATGCCGGCGGTGCGCCACCTGCATGGCCGGGGCGTTGTCGTAACGGTCCACGGCGATCACTTCACAACCCAGACGGGTCAGCTCGATGGTGACTTCCTTGCCCAGTTCCCCGGAACCCAGCAGCAATACGCGGGTGGCGCCGGCGGCGTAGGGGGTGCCCAGAGTCGTCATGGTGGCGGCTCCTCAATTTCACAACGGTGTGCCGCGGGCGTGCGGCGGGTGAGGCACGATTGTAGCGGAAAGCGGGGACGAAGCGGCAAGCTTCGAAGGTTCCGTGGCAGCGGCTTCAGCCGCGAAAGCGGGAAAGCGCTTTGATCGCGGCTGAAGCCGCTCCTACTATGACCCGGGTCTATGGCCCGGGTCGAACATATGGCCCGCGTTGAACGAGGAAACGAATTAATGGGTGACGACGAGTACTGGATGGACCGGGCGCTGGCGCTGGCGGAGCGGGCCGGCGCCGAGGGCGAGGTGCCGGTGGGGGCGCTGGTGGTACGCAATGGCGAGGTGCTGGGCGAGGGCTGGAACCGGCCGATCGGCGCCCACGACCCCACCGGTCATGCCGAGGTCAATGCCCTGCGCGCCGCCGCCGCCCGCGAGGGCAATTACCGGCTGCCAGGCGCCACCCTGTACGTCACCATCGAGCCTTGCACGATGTGCTTCGGGGCCTTGATGCACGCCCGCATCGCGCGGCTGGTGTACGGCGCCCGCGAGCCCCGGGCCGGCGTTTGTGAAAGCCAGCTCGGGTTGCCGGAGCGGAGCTTCTACAACCATCGCGTGGAGGTGGTGGGGGGCGTGGCGGCGGAGCGGGCGGCCGCGCTGTTGCGGGATTTCTTTCGGCAAAGGCGGGACCGGGGCGCGGATCGCGGCTGAAGCCGCGCTCTTCGTCCGGAGGGATTATTCGCTGGTGGCGAGCAGGGTCTGGCCGTGGCGCTCGGAATTGTCGGCGCGCACCAGCAGATCGTAGTAGTGGCGGATATGCCGCACGTATACCGCCGCCTGGCCGCCGGGGGCGGCGCCGTAGCGGAGCTGGTTCACGTAGCCCGGGTCGTCGAGCAGGGTGAGTCGGGTTTTCACGTCCGCCCAGCGGTCCGGGTCGCCGCCCTGGCGCTGGGTCAGCACGCGGGCGTCTTCCAGGTGGCCCATGCCCATGTTGTAGGCGGCCAGGGCCATCCAGGTGCGGTCCGGTTCCTGGATGCGCTCGGGAATACGGTTGTGGAGCTGGCGCAGATAGCCGGCGCCGGCGCGGATGCTCTGGGCCGGGTCGGTGCGGTCGCTGATGCCCATTTCCCGGGCGGTGCGCGTGGTCAGCATCATCAGGCCCTCGACCCCGGTGGGAGAGATGGCCTGGGCGTCCCAGAGCGATTCCTGGTAGGCCATGGCGGCCAGCAGGCGCCAGTCGAAGCCGGCGCTGTCGGCGGCCTGACGGAAGTCGGCGGTGTAGTTGGGCAGCCGGTCGTCCAGGTGTTGGATGAAGCTGCGCGCGGCGTACAGATCAAACTGATCCAGGTGTCCGTAGAAACGGTCCACCAGGCGCTCGGCGGTGCCGTCCGCCTTGATCCGGGTGAGATAGCGCTGGGCGGCCAGGTACAGGCTCTGGTCGTCGCGGGCGTCGAAGGCCCAGGCCAGCCCCTGGTCGCGGTTCAGCGTGAAGCCGGAGGCCAGATCCGGGAACAGGGCCCGATGCATGACATAGGCATTGGAGTTGATCAGGGCGTAGTCGGCGTCCCCTTGTTCGATGGTGGCCAGCACCTGCTCGGCGGAGGACTTCTCTTCCACGGTGAACACCAGCCCGGGGTTGCTGGCCCGTGCATCGGCGAGCATGTCCGCGTGCCGGCTGCCGGCGCGCACCACCAGGGTCTTGCCGGCCAGATCGGCCAGGCTGGTGGGCCGCGCGCCACCCAGGCGGTACATCACCAGGGTGTCCACGTTCTGGTAGGGGGTGCTGTAGCGCAGACCCCGTTGCTCATCCTCGCCGGCGAGCAGCGCGGCGGCGGCCAGGTCGGCCTTGCCGCGGCGTACCGCCTGGCGAAGGGCGTCATTGCTGTCCAGTTTGAGCAGTTCGAGCTTCACGCCCAGGCGGTCGGCGAAGCCCTTGGCGAGTTCGTACTCCATGCCGGTGAGGCCGTTGGAATCCCGGTACACGGTGGTCAGGGACGGACGCGTGGCCACCACCAGCTCGCCCCGCGCCTGGATGCGTTCCAGGGCGGTGGGGGTGGGCCGCAGGGCCAGGGTGGCGCACACCACCGCCAGCAGTGCCAGCGGGGCAAGAAGGTGCCTGGCCAGGCCGTGTCGGCTTGGTTTGAACAGCGTCGTCATGTCCGTGGGGGCTCCGTTTGTGATCCCGATCACGTAATGCGGGCGCAATTTTGCCGGCGGATTGCTTAAAAATCCAGCAAATTTACCCGGGTAAGGGGTAACGAAAGATGTATTGGCCCCATTGGCGCAGCCTATGACCGCCACCACCGCCGGCGGTTCTGCGAATAGGAATTCCGACCTCCATCCCGTATCATTGCGGGCCTTGGAGCCCGTGGCTCCGTCGTCTCCCCCGTACAGTCACTCGATGGAAAAAGCCGTTCCTATGCTGATCCTCCCAGGTAGCCCGGCGCTGTCCGCCTTTCGTAAGGAAAAACTGCTCGAAGCCCTGCCCAACGTGGCGGCGCTGTCGGCCCGATACGTGCATTTCGTGGAGCTGGAGGCCGAACTCGACGAGCGTGAGCAGCGGGTTCTCGAAAGCCTGCTGGAATACGGCCCCACCCTGGAGGAGACGCCGGTGGACGGCGATCTCTATGTGGTGGTGCCGCGCCCGGGCACGGTATCGCCCTGGTCGTCCAAGGCCACCGACATCTGCCACAACGCCGGCCTGGACAAGGTGGCGCGGGTGGAGCGCGGTATCGAATACCGCCTGAGCATGGACGCCCCGGCGGAGCGCCGGGAGCTGGCCGCCGCCCTGCACGACCGCATGGTGGAAGCGGTACTGGAGCGGCTCGAGGACGCCGACCGGCTGTTCACCCACCACCAGCCGCGCCCGCTCACCACCGTGGATGTGATCGGCGGCGGTCGCGAGGCCCTGGCCGAAGCCAATGGCGAGCTGGGGCTGGCCCTGGCCGACGACGAGATCGACTATCTGGTGGAGCGCTTCACCGCCCTGGGTCGCAACCCCTCGGACGCCGAGCTGATGATGTTCGCCCAGGCCAATTCCGAGCACTGCCGCCACAAGATCTTCAACGCCGACTGGACCATCGACGGCGAGGCGCAGGATCTGAGCCTGTTCGCGATGATCCGCAACACCCACAAACAGGCTCCGGACGGCGTGCTCAGCGCCTACAGTGACAACGCGGCGGTGGTGCAAGGCCCGGTGGCGGACCGCTTTTTCCCCGCCGAAGACAGTGGCGCCCAGGTGTACCGCTACGTCAACGAGCCGGTGCACATGCTGATGAAGGTGGAGACTCACAACCATCCCACCGCCATCGCCCCGCACCCGGGCGCGGCCACCGGCGCCGGCGGCGAGATCCGCGACGAGGGCGCCACCGGCCGGGGCGGCAAACCCAAGGCCGGGCTCACCGGCTTCTCGGTGTCCAACCTGCGCATTCCCGGCTTCGAGCAGCCCTGGGAAGACGACTACGGCCGCCCGGACCGTATCGCCTCGCCGCTGGACATCATGATCGAGGGCCCCCTGGGCGGCGCCGCTTTCAACAACGAATTCGGCCGCCCCAACCTGTGCGGTTACTTCCGAACCCTGGAACTGCAGGCTCCGGGCATCAACGGCGAGGAACGGCGTGGCTACCACAAGCCGATCATGATCGCCGGTGGCCTGGGCAACGTGCGCGACGGCCATGTGCACAAGAACGAGATTCCCGACGGCGCCAAGGTGATCGTGCTGGGCGGCCCGGCCATGCTGATCGGCCTGGGCGGCGGCGCCGCCAGTTCCATGGCCAGCGGTGAATCCGACGAGACCCTGGATTTCGCCTCGGTGCAGCGCGACAACCCGGAGATCGAGCGCCGGGTGCAGGAAGTGATCGACCGCTGCTGGGCCCTGGGCGACGACAACCCAATCGTGTCGGTGCACGACGTGGGCGCCGGCGGCCTGTCCAACGCGTTGCCGGAACTGGTCCACGACCATGACCGGGGCGCGCGGTTGGAACTGCGCAAAATCCCCAGCGCCGAGCCCGGCATGAGCCCGGTGGAAATCTGGTGCAACGAGGCCCAGGAGCGCTACGTACTGGCGGTGCTGCCGGAGGACCTGGAGCGCTTCAGCGCCCTGTGCGAGCGCGAGCGCGCGCCGTTCGCGGTGCTCGGCGAGGCCACCAGCGAGGAGCACCTGCGGGTGGGCGACGAACATTTCGGCGACGCGCCCGTGGATCTGCCCATGGACGTGCTGTTCGGCAAGCCGCCGAAGATGCAACGCGCCTTTGATCGCGAGGACTTCGAGCGCCGACCGTTCAACACTGACGGCATCGAACTCAAGGACGCCATCGAGCGGGTCATGCGCCTGCCCACGGTGGCCTCCAAGAACTTCCTGATTACCATCGGCGACCGCTCGGTGACCGGCCTGGTGCACCGCGATCAGATGGTCGGTCCCTGGCAGGTGCCGGTGGCCGATTGCGCGGTCACCGCCACCGGCTACAACCAGCGCACCGGTGAGGCCATGGCCATGGGCGAGCGCACCCCGGCGGCCCTGGTCAACGCCGCCGCCGCCGGCCGCATGGCGGTGGCCGAGACGCTTACCAACCTGGCCGCCGCCCACATCGGCGCCCTGGGCAACATCCGCCTGTCCGCCAACTGGATGGCCGCCGCCGGCCATCCCGGCGAGGACCAGGCTCTGTTTGATACCGTCAAGGCGGTGGGCATGGAGCTGTGCCCGGCGCTGGGCATCGCCATTCCGGTGGGCAAGGACTCCTTGTCCATGCGCACCCTGTGGCAGGAACGCGGCCTGGAGAAAAGCGTCACCGCGCCGCTGTCGCTGATCGTGTCCGGTTTCGCCACCGTCACCGACATCGGCCTCACCGCCACTCCGCAGATTCGCACCGGCATGGACAGCGAGTTGCTGCTCATCGACCTGGGCCGGGGCCAGAACCGCCTGGGCGGTTCCGCCCTGGCCCAGGTGTACGGCCAGGTGGGCGCCGAGGCGCCGGATCTGGATGATGCCAACGACCTGGTGGCGTTCTTCGAAGTGACCCAGGCGCTGCTCGCCGAGGGCCGCCTGCTGGCCTATCACGACCGCTCGGACGGCGGCCTGTTCACCACCCTGGCGGAGATGGCCTTCGCCGGCCGGGTGGGCATCGACATCGTGCTCGATAACATCGCCGGTGACGGCCCGGAAGCGGTGGCGGCGCTGTTCGCCGAGGAGGCCGGCGCGGTGATCCAGGTGCGGGCCGAGGAGGTGGAGGCGGTGCGTCAACGCTATCAGGACGCCGGCCTGGCCGGTTGCGTGCATCACGTGGGTACCCCCAACGACGACGACATCATGCGTCTGCGCCTGGGCGGCGCGGTGTTGCGCGAGCGCCCGCGCTGGGGCCTGCAACGGCTGTGGTCGGAAACCAGCTATCGCATCCAGGCCCTGCGCGACAACCCGGATTGCGCGCGCCAGGAATTCGACGCCGTGCCCGACTCCAA
This sequence comes from Alloalcanivorax sp. C16-2, assembly GCF_046507615.1. Lineage (NCBI taxonomy): Bacteria > Pseudomonadati > Pseudomonadota > Gammaproteobacteria > Oceanospirillales > Alcanivoracaceae > Alloalcanivorax > Alloalcanivorax sp. C16-2. Next base: position 1,402,638 of record NZ_JBKFTL010000001.1, read on the forward strand.
TGATCCGGGCCTGAACGTGCGCCTCACCTTCGACATGAGCGAGGACGTGGCCGCGCCCTATCTCAACGCGCCTTACATAAACACGGGTGCGAGACCCTCCATCGCCGTGCTCCGCGAGCAGGGCGTCAACGGCCATATGGAGATGGCCGCCGCCTTCGACCGGGCCGGCTTCCGCGCCGTGGATGTGCACATGAGTGACCTGCTCGCCGGTCGGGTGGATCTGGCCGACATGAAAGGGCTGGTGGCCTGTGGCGGTTTCTCCTACGGCGACGTGCTCGGCGCCGGCGAGGGCTGGGCCAAGACGGTGCTCTACAACGAACGTCTGCGCGAAGCCTTCAACCGTTTTTTCTTCCGCGACGACACCTTTGCCCTGGGCGTGTGCAACGGCTGCCAGATGCTGTCCAACCTCAAGGATCTGATCCCCGGGGCGGAGCACTGGCCGCGCTTCGTGCGCAACCTGAGCGAGCAGTTCGAGGCGCGCACTTCCCTGGTGGAAGTGCAGGATTCGCCGTCCATTCTGCTTAAGGACATGGCCGGCACCCGCCTGCCCATCGCCGTGGCCCACGGCGAAGGCCGGGTGGAAATCAGCGATGACGCCCTGCGCCGCAACGAGGAGGACCGTCTGCTGGCGATGCGCTTCGTGGACGGCCTGGGCAACCCGGCGGAACAGTATCCGGCCAACCCCAACGGCTCCGCCCGGGGCGCCACCGGCTTCACCACCCGCGATGGCCGCGTCACCATCATGATGCCGCACCCGGAGCGGGTGTTCCGCGTGCTGCAGAACAGCTGGATTCCTGACGACTGGCACCGCTTCGAGAACGGCCCCTGGTACCGGCTGTTCGCCAACGCGCGCAAGTGGGTGGGTTGATGACCAACGAGACGTTTAATTATTTCGATCTGCCCATCGGCGAATCCCCCGAGCCGACCCCCGTGTCCGAGCAGCGCCGGGCGCTGGCCCGGGAGCTGCTGGCGATCAGCGAGCAGCTGGTACGGCTGGACGCGGATGAGGCGGCCCTGGCCGCCTACACCGAACAGGCCCGCGCCCTGCGCGAGCAACTGGAAGGCCATGGCCACCGGAGCATGCGCGACATTCTGGGCCGCCTGATCAGCGGGCAGGGCAGCCGCCAGGACGCCCTGGACATGGCCGAGTTCGAGATTCTGTCCGGCCCGGCCAGCCCGCTGTCGCCGCCCATGACCCTGTGGGTGGACGGCGACACCGTGCGCGGCAGCGCCACCTTCGGGCGGGTGTTCATGGGCCCGCCGGGCAAGGTGCACGGCGGTGTGCTGGCCCTGGCCCTGGACATGCTGATGGCCAAGACCCAGGATTTCGTCACCGGCCTGGGCATGACCGGCACCCTCAATATCCGCTACCTGGCGCCCACGCCGCTGAACACGGAAATCCGCTTCGAGGCGCGCGTGAATCGGCTGGAAGGGCGTAAGCTGTTCACCGAGGCGAAGGTGTTCGCCGGTGACACCCAGACCGTGGAGGCCACCGGCATCTGGATCTCCGCCCAGGGCGATTACCGCCTGCGCGACCGCTTCGCGCACCTGGCGGAGGCCAACCAGCCGGCTTGATGGGAATCGCGGCTAAAGCCGCTCCTACGAAAGATCTGTAGGAGCGGCCGGGCGGCGCACCGCTTCAGCCGCGATCCGGCCGCCACAATGCGTCCACCCAACCGGAGACCGCGACCCATGATCGTCTACAAGCTGTGCTTCTACGTACCGGAAGACCACGCCGAGGCGGTCAAGACCGCCGTCTTCGAGGCCGGCGCCGGTCGCATCGGCAACTACGACCGTTGCAGCTTCCAGGTGCGCGGCCAGGGCCAGTTCCGGCCCCTGGAAGGCAGTAACCCCCATCTCGGCGAGCACGGTGAAATCGAGACCGTGGACGAATTCCGCGTCGAGATGATCTGCACCGACGACCACCTCAAGGCCGCCCTCAGCGCCCTGCGCCTGGCCCACCCCTACGAAGAACCCGCCATCGATCTGTGGCGCCTCGAGGACCTGCCCGGCTGATCGCCACTGAGGCGGTACGCCGCCCGGACGCTCCTACCGCGTTCATCGAGCCTGCCGTAGGAGCGGCTTCAGTGGCGATCAAGCCTTCCGTTTCAAGCGAGGCCCGGCCGCCGGCGCCGTAACGCCAGCAGACCGAGCAGAGCCACCATCAGACCACCGCTGGCGCCACCTTTACCCCACAGGTCCTCGGGGCGTTCGCCCTGTTCCGCGCGTGGCACGGCCAGGGTGCCCGGGTCGCGGATCACGGCGTCGGCCCGGCCATCGGCGTCGTTGGGGCCGCCGTCCTGGATGGACAGACGCACGCAGGCATCGCCCTCGCTGAGCCCCGGCGTCCAACCGTCCGAGGACACCGCCGGGCATCGGCCCAGGCCGTTTTTCGGCGCGCTGTACAACTGGTTGAGCTCATCCTCGAGGAATAAATGCCAGCCACCGTTCTGGTACTTCCGCCATGCCGCGTCGGCGGGGATCACCGTATCGCCGACCAGGGGGATGGCCACCGGCACCGTCTCGCCGGGTTGGTCGAGACTCTGGATCTCGAAATCGACGGCCACGCCGTGATGCAGGTAGGCGTCGTCCCGGGGTAGGGAAGCGTCGCTGACACCGAGGCCGAACTCGCCGCTGGCCCAGGATTGAGCGCCGCTGGTGCCGCCCAGGGCCAGACGGAAGGCGTTGGCGGTTTCCAGATACGCGCTGCTTTCGCCCTCGCAGAGCGTCACCCGACTGCCGGGGCACAGGGCCAGCCTATGGTCGTTGCCAGCCTGGGGATTGGCCGGAGCGGGCACGCCCTGCAGCAGGCCGCCGCACCCTTCCAGCGGGCAAGCGTCCACCACCTGCAGGGTAAGCACGGCCACCCCGTCTGTGTCGGCGTTGCTGGCGGTTACGGTGAGCTGATAGGCGCCCGGGTCCAGCGTCTGCGGATCGAAGCCGGCCTGGTTGCCATTGGCGGTCAGTGTCAGCGCGGGCGCTTGCCAGTCATATTGATCGACCAGGGCGCCACCGGCGTCCACGGTAACCGTCACGGTGCCGTCGTAACGGCTCACCACCCGGGTGCCGGTGACGACGCCCTGGACCACGTCCAGAGCCAACGACAGCGGCAGCGGGTCGCTTTGCAGGGTCAGGGCCTGGTTGACGGGGTTACCGGCCAGTGCGCCGGCCAGGTCGGTGAGTTCGAGGGCGGCGGTGTCGCCGCCGCCGGTGGGCACGGAGAAAGACCGCCGCAGCGCATCGCTCGCGGAGAGGCTGACGGCCTGGGACTCGAAATCCATGCCGCTACCATTCAGGGTGGCGGTCACCGGGTACTCGATCGGCTCGTCGCTGAGCCACAGGTTGATTACGCTGGCGTCGTCGCGCAGGGCGCGGCGATGGCTGCTGGCGAACGCCAGGTACGGCAGCACATCGATGGTTACCTCGGTGACCTCGCCGGACACCGCGTCGCTGAACAGCAGGGTATAGCGACCGGTGCGTTCGGCGATGAAAGTGTAGCTGCCGTCCTCGTTGAGGGTCAGCAGGGTATCCATCTGATCGCCGAACAACGGCGCGTCCACGCCGGATCGCATCAGATAGACGGACGACAGGGTTTTTTCGCCGGCACCACCCTGCAGGCGGAATCGCACGCTTTCGGCGCTGGCCAACGGACCTTCCTTGTCCTTCTCCGGCTGGGTGGAGGGGAAGATGCCAACCTGCACCGTGCAGTTGGCGGTGAGCGGCGCGGTGGTGATCAGGCCGCCAGCCAGGCTGGCGCCGCAGCCGTTCACGGTGACGTAGTCGTCGGGATCGTTGAGCGTCAGCGAGAACTGGGCGGACTGGGTCTCGTAGAGGGTCTGGCTGGCCGGGGTGACCTGGCCCTCACCCTGTACCACCACGGCGGCGGTGTAGCGACCGTATTCCTGCCAGACCGCCGTCAGCACCCGGTTCTCCGCGGGCATGGTGGCTGGCAGCGCCGGGCTCCACCCCTGGAAGACGTGGAATTCCCGCTGCGGCGCCGTGGGCGCGGTGATGGCGGTGCCATAGTCCTGCGTCAGTGGCGCCACCGGCGTGCCGCCGGCGCTGTCGAAGCTGAGCGTGTAGGCGTTCACGTCCCACTGGGCGGTCAGGGTCAGGTTTTGCGCCGGCACGGTGGCCGGCACCGCCGGGCTCCAGCCGGTGAAGGTATGGCCCTCGCGGGTGGGCGCGCTGGGCGCGCTGACGGCGCTGCCGTAATCCTGGGTGAGGGCGCCCACGGCGCTGCCGCCGTTGCTGTTGAAGGTGATGGTGTACTGGTTGACCTGCCATTGGGCGGTCAGCGTCAGGTTCTGGGCCGGCACGGTGGTGGGTACCGCCGGGCTCCATCCGGTGAAGGTATGGCCCTCGCGGGTGGGCGCGGCGGGTGTGGTCACGGCGCTGCCGTAATTCTGGGTGAGAGCGCCCACGGCGCTGCCGCCGTTACTGTCGAAGGTCAGAGTGTACTGGTTGACCTGCCATTGGGCGGTCAGCGTCAGGTTTTGCGCCGGCACGGTGGCCGGCACCGCCGGGCTCCAGCCGGTGAAAGTGTACCCCGCCAGTGTGGGTGCGGTGGGTGCGGTGATGGCGCTGCCGTAGTCCTGGGTGAGAGCGCCCACGGCGCTGCCGCCGTTGCTGTTGAAGGTCAGGGTGTACTGGTTGACCTGCCACTGGGCGGTCACGGTCAGATCGGTCTCGGGCATGGTGGCGGGCAGGGCGGGCTGCCATCCGGTGAAGGTATAGCCTTCCCGTACCGGGGTCGGGGCGCTGAGGGCGGCGCCGGGCTCCAGTTCCAGATCGTCCAGAGCCTCGCCGCCGTCGGTGTCGAAACTGACCGTGTAGACCTCCAGCCGCCATTGGGCATACAGGGTCTGGTCCATGCCGCCCAGCGCCAGACTATCGGTGTACCCGGTGCCGCTGCCGTCGGAGGCGGTGTTCCAGCCTTCGAAGAGATAGCCGTCCCGCTGCGGCTGGGGCAGAGGAATGGTGGTGTCGGGGAAGTAACGGGTGGTCTCCGCCGCATCGCCGTTCCGGGCGTCCAGGGTCAGTGTCAGGTTCGGGATCAGACGCGCCAGATTCTGTGCGGGCTGACCGCCCGCGGAGGAAAAGGCGCCGGTCAAATAAAGGCTGTCGTTCGCGATGCCCAGGCCATTAATACGTTCCGTCACGCCCGCCGCCGGCTGTTGGAAAGTGCCATCCTGAAGCACGTACAAACCGGAATCGCTGCCCAGGAACAGCCCCTCTTTGAAGGATTGCAAACTGCTTCCGCTATCAACCTCGCTGTTGCCAACGTTGGTCCACTGACTGCCATCCCAAGCCGCAACCCCACTCGCACTGATGCTTTCGTTCATACTATGGATATTGCCGGTCACATACAGAACGTCGTCGTGCACCGCCATGCTCTGGACCATGCCCGTGACGGCATCAAGCTCCAGCGGGTACCACTGCTCGCCATCGAATGCGGCGACTTTAAACAGCAGAAAGCCCTCTGGGTTATAGAATCGGCCGCCGACAACCACTTCCCCCTTGTACTCGACAACATCTCTCGGCCCGACGTGATTTTGATAAGGAAAATCAACGCCTGACCATTGACTCCCATCCCAACGCGCCATGCCAGCGGCAGACTCGCCGCCCGCGGAGCTAAACTCACCTAGCACCCATAACTGGTTGTTTATCACTCTTAAGCGATTCACAGAGTTGTTCACACCGGCCGCTAACGGCTGCCAGGTTTGCGCGTTGTCATCCCAACGCGCCACGCCGGTTATCGGGTCACTGCCGCTGTGGTCGAACGCCCCTGCCGCGTAAAGCTCGCCTTGGTAGCTGACGATGTTGGTCACGGTACCGTTGAAACCATCACCCAGCGCTTGCCATTGCGACCCGTCCCAGCGCGCGATCCTGTTTGCCGCCACTCCCGCGATTCGGCTGAACTCGCCGCCGACGATGACGTTGCCGTCGTGTTCCGCGGCCACATAGGTCGAGCCGTCAAGGAAGGTCGATTGGAAAGCCTGCCACGCACTGCCGTTATTCAAGCGCACCAGATTAGTGGTGCCATCCTTATCCAGCAGGCCACCCACTACGATTTCATCGTTGAACTTGGTGATGTGATAGATACGAAGCACCGAGCCGGCGTAAGGGCCGAGCCCGTCGCCTACCGCGCTCCATTGGCTGCCGTCCCAGGCGGCGGTGCCCAGGGAACTGACGCCGCCGGCGGCTTGGAACTGGCCGCCCACGTAGAGTTTGTCGTTGTCAGCGTACAGCGAGAAACCGGCATCGGATAAGCCGCCCCCGACATTGGACCAGGCGCTGCCATCCCACACCGCCATGTAACTGGTCGCATTGCCCCCGGCGGCGGTAAATATGCCGGTGGCATAAAGCTTGCCCTGGAACTCAACGGCATCGTTCACGGAGGTGTTCATGCCGCCGCCGAGGCTGGACCAGGTGCTGCCGTTCCAGCGGACGATGTAGTTATGGCTCTGGCCGTTGACCAGATAAAAAGAGCCCGCGACGACCAGATCGCCATTGTATTCCGATAGTGAGTTAACGGTGCCGTGGTCCGGGCCGCCCATGCCGTGCCACTGGCTGCCGTCCCAGCGGGCGACGCGTTTGGCGCTTTGCCCCCCCGCGGCGGTGAAAATACCACCGGCGATCAGCTCGCCGTTGTAGACGGTCAGGTCCACCACGCTGGAACTGAGCCCGTCGCCCAGGGGCGCCCATTGCTCGCCGTCCCAACTGGCGATGCGCGAAGCGCTGACGCCGCTGGTGGTGGTGAAGGAACCGCCGACGATCAGCTTGCCGTCGTACACGGTCATGGCATAGACCGCGTTGTTGAGGCCATCGCCCAGCTTCTCCCACTGGTAGCCGTTCCAGCGGGCCACGTAGTAGACCTGCTGGCCGCCGACCCGGCCGAAGGTGCCGCCGATGTACAGGTCGCCCTTGTACTCGGCCATGGCGCGTACCTGATTGTTGGGCGAGTCCGCGTTGAGGGCGGCGAAGGCCTCCCAGTTGGCGGCATTGAAGGTCTGGGCGGTGGCGGCCTGGGCGATCAGGCACGCGGCGGCAACCAACAACGCGGCCAGGCCGCGTCGGGCATAGGAAAAGGCGGTCAAGTTACGTTCCCCCGAACGGTGGCGTTTACACGCCGGTAACTATGGACGAGGGCGCCAGCCGCCCTGACAGTCCGATTTATGTCGTTATCGACTTATGAAGGGGCACTTTAACCTGATTTTGTGACGGAGTGTATACCGGTTGTATGAATTGCGTATTGGACGCGCTCTTTGGGGTGTTGCTAAAGAGCGTCGTCGAGGGACGGTTTGCGCTTCAGCGGCTGGATGTCCTGGGTGCGGATCGGGTAGTCGTTGCCGTTGGCGCGGTCCTGGATGTAGTACTTCAGGGTGCGCCCGATGGTGGGGAAGGCCAGTTGGTCCCAGGGGATCTCGTCCTCGCTGAACAGGCCGGCGTCGGCGCTCTCGTCGCCCACCCCATAGTCGCCGTTGACCATCTCGCCCAGGAAGAACATGTACACCTGGTTGATGTGCGGCAGGTTGAACACCGTGTACAGGTCGCCGATGGCCACGGTGGCGCAGGCTTCCTCCCAGGTTTCCCGGGCGGCGCCCTCCTGCAGGGTCTCGCCGTTTTCCATGTAGCCGGCGGGCAGGGTCCAGTAGCCGATGCGCGGTTCGATGGCCCGTTTGCAGAGCAGAAAGCGGCCTTCCCAGACCGGCACCGCACCAACCACGATTTTCGGGTTCTGGTAGTGGATCACGCCGCAATGGTTGCACCAGTAGCGCGGACGGTTGTCGCCGTCGGGAACGGAGAACAGGACTTCGTTGCCGCAATGGCTGCAGTACTTCATAGGGGCTCTCGACAGGGGCTCTCGGCGGTTCAGGGGCCCGCCCGGTGGTGTGGCCCGGGCGGGGAAGGGCCAGACTACTGGCTCCGTGGGCCGGCGGCAATCTCGTGCGGGTGCCGATCGTGGCGGCCGAGGTTCGGCTTGCCCGCCGGGCGGCCTCTGGTCAAACTGTTGTTTGAAGTTACCTCGGGAGCAGTCAGTGTTGGATCAATTACGGCAGCGAATGGCGGCCTACCCCTACAACGATTTGCCGGTGAAATTGCCGGAAGCCGCCGTTCTCATGCCGTTCGTGGATCAGCCGGAGCCGGAGCTGATCCTCACGGTGCGGGCCCAGGGCCTGTCCACCCACGCTGGTCAGGTGGCCTTCCCCGGTGGCAAGCGGGACCCGGGGGACCGGGATCTCAAGGCCACCGCTCTGCGCGAGAGCCAGGAGGAGGTGGGGCTGCCCCACGATCAGGTGGAGGTGGTGGGACAGTTGTCGCCGGTACCCTCCCGGTTTGGCATCAAGGTGACCCCGTTCGTGGGGTTGGTGCGGCCGGGCGTGTCGCTGGTGGCCGAGCCGGGGGAAATAGACACCATTTTCCACGTGCCGCTTCACTTCTTCCTGGATCAGCCTCCGAGACTATCGGCGCCGGTGGAGTTCTACGGTCGCCGGCTGCGCATGCCGAGCTATCAGTTCGAGGGCAAGCGTATCTGGGGGCTGACCGCCTTCATGATTCTGGATCTGCTTAACCATGTGTACGACGCCAATGTGCGTTTCGACCTGACAGGTGAAGAATGATTTATAAATTGGGTGATCGCCGCGTGGAGCTGCGCGGCGGGGGTCAGTGGATCGCTCCCAATGCCACCGTGATTGGCTCGGTGGTGCTGGGGGAGAACGTCAGCGTCTGGTTCGGCGCGGTGATACGCGGCGACAACGACCTGATCGAGATCGGTGACAATTCCAATGTTCAGGAAAATTCCGTGCTGCACGTGGACCCGGGCGTGCCGATGAAGATCGGCAACGGCGTCACCATTGGCCACAAGGTCATGCTGCACGGCTGCACCATCGGTGATAACAGTCTGATCGGCATTAACGCGGTGGTGCTCAACAAGGCCAGAATCGGCAATAACTGCATCATTGGCGCTCACGCGCTGGTGCCCGAGGGCATGGAAATTCCCGACAATTCCCTGGTGATGGGCGCGCCGGCCAAGGTGGTCAAGGAAATCTCCGATGGTCACAAGGCCATGCTGACCCTGAGCAGCCAGCACTATGCCGCCCATGCCCGTCATTTCGAGGAGCATCTGGAGATCGATGAGCGCTTCCAGGACTGAGCCGGTGGTGGTGTCGCCCTGCGTGTCGATCTGCGCCCTGGATGGCGACGACATCTGCGTGGGGTGCTTTCGCACTGGCCGTGAAATCAGCTACTGGGGCCGGCTGACACCGGCCTGGCAAAGGGAGGTGCTGGCTCGCTGCCAGCGCCGCATGGACGGCGATCCGGCCCCCTGCGCGGTGGCCGTGGCGGAGTTGACATGAACCTGCCGGGGCTTAAGAGTGACAAGAAGCCTGTCACCGAGGAGGCCGGCGACAAGCCGGAGGCTCCGGCGCCGCGTCGCCCTCGGGTGGGGCTGGCACTGGGCAGTGGCTCGGCGCGGGGCTGGGCGCACATCGGCATTATCCAGGCCCTCGAGGAGATGGGCGTGGAGATCGACGTGGTGGCCGGTACCTCGATCGGCGCTCTGGTGGGGGGTGCCTACGTTAGCGGCTCCCTGGCGGAATTCGGTGACTGGGTGAAGACCCTGACCACTCGGGACGTGTTCAGCCTCATGGATTTCACCTTCTCCGGGGGCGTGGTCAAGGGCGAGAAGTTGTTCGGTTTCTTCCAGGAGATGCACAGCAACCCCAACATCGAGGAGCTGGAGCAGCGCTTCGTGACCGTGGCCACGGACATGAAGAGCGGTCGGGAAGTGTGGATCAGCAAGGGGCCGGTGCTGGATGCGGCGCGGGCTTCCTGCGCGTTGCCCGGGTTGTTCTCGCCGTTTCAGCACCAGCAGCGCTGGATGCTGGATGGTGGCCTGGTGAATCCGGTGCCGGTGTCCGCGGCCCGCGCCTTCGGCGCCGATGTGGTGATCGCCGTGAATCTCAATGCCCAGCTGGTGGGCGCGCACCTCAACCGGCAGAGGCCGCCGGATACCGGCGATGGCCATGGCGAGGAGGATCGCAGCCTATGGCAGAAGATGATGGGTTACTTCGCCGCCGGAGATGGCGAGGACCCCGGTTTCTTCGACGTTGTGGCCTCCAGCGTCAACATCATGCAGGACCGCATCACCCGCTCGCGCATGGCCGGCGACCCGCCGGAGGTGACGCTGATTCCGCTGCTCGAGGATTTCGCGCTGATGGATTTCCACCGCGCCAGCGAGGCCATCGACGAGGGCCGTCGCCTGGTGGACCGCCACGAGGGTGACATTCGCGCCTGGGTGGGGTCTCCCCACGCCGATCGGGTCTAGGAATCGCGGCTGAAGCCGCTCCTACGAGAATCCAGGGGCTAGGGTCTAGGGGCTGTCGGCTTCGGCCTGCTCGGAGGCGCGGCGCATGCGCGCCGCTTTCACCATATTGTCCTTCACCTGCAGGATCTCGATCAGATAGTCGTCCACGCGGATCGAGGTGTTGGCGTCCGGAATGTCCTGCAGGTGCTCCAGGATCAGGCCGTTCAGGGTGCGGGGACCGCCGGTGGGCAGGTCCCAGTCCAGGGAGCGGTTGATCTCGCGCAGGTGGGTGGCGCCGTCGATCACGTAGCTGCCGTCCTCCTGGGGGTGAATGTCCTGGCTGGTGGCCGCCAGGTCGGTGGTGAATTCGCCGACGATCTCCTCGAGGATGTCCTCCAGGGTCACCAGGCCGAGCACGTCACCATACTCATCGACGACGATGCCGATGCGTCGCTTGGCGTTCTGGAAGTTGATCAGCTGCCGGTTCAGGGAGGTGCCCTCGGGCACGAAGTAGGGCTCCACGGTGTACTGCATCAACTCCGCCTTGTTGATGTCCTCCTTGAGCAGCAGGCGGCTGAGCTTGCGCAGGTGCAGGGTGCCGAGCATGTTGTTCGGGTCGCCCCGGTACACCGGCAGGCGGGTGTGCTGGCTGGCGCGCAGGGTATTGAGGATTTCGTCCATGTCATCCTCCAGGTCCACGCCCACCATTTCGTTACGCGGAATCATGATGTCCTCGACGGTGACGCTCTCCAGGTCGAGGATGTTGAGCAGCATCTTCTGGTGTTTTTCCGGGATCAGGCCGCCGGCCTCGTTGACCACGGTGCGCAGTTCCTCCGGGCTCAGGTGATCCTCGTCATTCTGGCCCAGCGGCGAGCCCGCCAGGCGCAGGAACACCATGCTCACGCCATTGACCAGCCACACCAGCGGCGACAGCAGCAGTTGCAGGGGCTTGAGCACCACGCTGGCCGGGAAGGCGATGCGCTCCGGCTTGATCGCGGCGTAGGTTTTGGGCGTGATCTCGGCGAACACCAGCATCACCAGGGTGATCACCACCGGCGCCACCGCCGCGCCGGAATCCCCCAGCCAGCGGATCGCCAGAATGGTGGCCACGGTGGCGGCGAAGTTATTGACGAAGTTGTTGCCGATCAGGATCACCGACAACAGCCGGTCCGTGCGGCGCAGCAGCTCCTCCACCCGGGTGGCGGCCCGGTGGCCCTGGCGGGCCAGGTGACGCAGCCGGTAGCGGTTGATCGCCACCATGCCGGTCTCACTGCTGGAAAAGAAGGCGGAGCCGAAAATCAGGATGATCAGGGCGGTAAGCAGCCACCCGTCGGAAAAACTGTCCAAGAGGAAGTCGTTCTGTTGCTTATTGGCAGGCCATTGTTTGGGGGTGGCCGGGGGCTGTCAAGCGAAAGGCGGGGTCAGTCGTGGCCCAGCCAGAGGGCGGTGAGCTGGGCGCGGCTGCGCGCGTTGAACTTGCGAAACAGGGTTTTGACGTACTCGTGGGTGGTGTGGGGGCTCTGGCCCAGGGTATCGGCGATGGCTTTCTCGGCATGGCCGGCGAGCAAGTGCTTGAGCACCAGGCGTTCGGTGGGGGTGAGCGGCGCCTCGGCCATGAACTGGCCATGGCTGAGGTGAATCTGGCGATTCAGCCAGCTCAGGCTACGCAGGGCATAGCGGGCCACCTCCATATCCCGGGAGGTGAAATCCGCCTGGTCGCGCAGGCGGTCGAACACGAAAAAGCTCTCCAGATCCTGGTTCACCGGCATCACCACGAACAGGCGGTCGGTGATGCCCCGACCAAGATAATGGTGAATGTAATGATCGCCGCGATAAAACGCCGCTGAGACATGGCCGCGCAGCAGGGTGGCGCGGAAGCGTCCGGCCTGATGCACGTGGTTGCGGGTGGATTCGTCCGGGATGCCCTTGTCCAGACGCTTCACGGTGGCCACGTAGACTTCCTGGTCCGCCGGCAGCTCACCGAAGAACCGGATCGAGCGGGCGCGCCAGCCGAGCAGGGCGTCGCCGTCGTCATCGACGAGCCGGATCGAGCACAGCCAGTAACCGTGGTGGGAGTCGATCAGCCCGGCGATCCGGTTAAGCAGGAGGTCCAGGGCGGTATCCGGTTGCGAGGCGGGGAGTTCCGCCAGCTCATCCCAGAGAGCGTGGATGGCTGCTTGATCCGCCTCGCTGATATTCATCGGCGGCCAAGAACCACTTCCAGCACCAGTTGCGAGCCGAAAAACGCCACCAGCAGCACGGCGAAGCCGGCCAGGGTGAAGCGGATCGCGGTCAGGCCGCGCCAGCCGCGCAGGTGGCGGCCGGCCAGCAGCACCGCGAAGATCACCCAGGACGCCAGGGTCAACACGGTCTTGTGCACCAGGTGCTGGGCGAACAGGTCGTCCACGTACAGGAAGCCGAACAGGATCGCCACGGTGAGCAGTGCCTCGCCCAGCCAGATGGTGTCGAACAGCATCGACTCCATCACCTGGATCGGAGGGAACACCCGCATCACGCCGCGGATATGGCCATCCTTGAGCTGGCGATGCTGTATCAGCAGCAGGATCGCCTGGCAGGCGGAGATCACCAGCACCGAATAGGCCAGGATCGACAGCAGTACGTGCAGGCCGATGCCGTGCTCCAGGGGGTGCACCCGGTAGCCGGTGTTGATCCACAGGCTGGCGGGGATGATCAGCGCCGCGAACGGGAACACCAGGGCGCCGATCCACTGAAAGGGCCGGTACAGGCTGGAAACGCTGACCAGGCCGGCGCCCACCGCCGACATGCACGAGGCCACCGGCAGCACGCCCAGCAGCAGCCCCTGGTCGGTGACCATGAGGAAATACAGCGATACCGCGTGCACCGCCGTCGCCACCGCGGCGGGGGCCAGCAACAGGGCGGTGGACGGCGCGCTCTGGGAGCGGAACTGCCGGAATACCAGCAGTGACGCCAGGGCGTAAAAGAAAGTGGCGGTCAGGCCAAGGGCCTCGGCAGGGCTCATAAGTCGAGATTTCTCCGGAAAAGCCGCCGAAGTCTGGCATAGGTGGGGGTGCTTTTGAAGCGTCCCGCCATGACGGATCGGGCCTTGGTGCCCTATAATCGGCCCCCTGTCGCTCAGGCCCCGGATTCCGGGCCGGGCGCCCGCAATTCTGGAGGTTGATGATCATGTTCGAGAATCTCACGGACCGTCTGGGTCAGTCGCTCAAGAGCCTGGCCGGTCAGGGGCAGCTCACCGAGGACAATATCCGCGACACCCTGCGCGAGGTGCGCAAGGCGCTGCTGGAGGCCGACGTGGCCCTGCCGGTGGTCAAGGAGTTCGTCGAGCAGGTGAAGGAAAAGGCGCTCGGGCAGGAAGTGCTCAAGAGCCTCAATCCGGGCCAGGCGTTCGTCAAGATCGTCAACGACGAGCTGGTGCACACCATGGGCGACGCCAACGACGCCCTGGATCTGTCGGTCAAGCCGCCGGCCATCATCCTGATGGCGGGTCTGCAGGGCGCCGGCAAGACCACCTCCGTGGCCAAGCTCGCCCGCTATCTGCAGGAACGCGAGAAGAAGAAGGTCATGGTGGTGTCCGCGGACGTGTACCGCCCGGCGGCCATCGACCAGCTCGAGACCCTGGCCGGCGAGGTGAAGGCGGAGTTCTTCCCCTCCAGCGGCGATCAGGACCCGGTGGACATCGCCAACGGCGCTCTGCAGGCGGCTCGCAACAAGTACATGGACGTGCTGATCGTGGACACCGCCGGTCGTCTCCACGTGGACGAGGACATGATGGCCGAGATCAAGCGCCTCAACAGCGCCATCTCGCCCACCGAGACCCTGTTCGTGGTGGACGCCATGACCGGCCAGGACGCCGCCAACACGGCGCGCGCCTTCAATGACGCCCTGCCGCTCACCGGCGTGATTCTCACCAAGGCGGACGGCGACTCCCGGGGCGGCGCGGCGCTGTCGGTGCGCCACCTCACCGGCAAGCCGATCAAGTTCATCGGCATGGGCGAGAAGACCGACGCCCTGGAACCGTTCCACCCGGACCGGATCGCCAGCCGCATCCTTGGCATGGGCGACGTGTTGTCCCTGGTGGAGCAGGCCGAGCGCACCCTGGACAAGAAGAAAGCCGACAAAATCGCCAAGAAGTTCAAGAAAGGCAAGGCGATGGACTTCGAGGATCTGAAGGATCAGTTCCAGCAGATGCGCAACATGGGCGGGCTGGGCAGCCTGCTCGACAAGCTGCCCGGCATGGGTTCCATGATGCAGGCCGCCCAGGACCCGGCGGCGCTGAAACAGATGAAACACATGGAAGCGCTGATCGACTCCATGACTCCCAAGGAGCGCCGTAATCCGGACGTCATCAAGGGCTCGCGCAAGAAGCGCATCGCCGCCGGGGCCGGCCTGGAGATCCAGGATCTCAACCGGCTCATGAAGCAGCAGAAAATGATGTCCAAGATGATGAAGAAGATGCGCACCAAGGGCGGCATGAAGAACATGATGCGCGGCATGGAAGGCATGATGGGCGGCGGCTCCGGCGGTGGCATGGGGGGCGGTGGCATGCCCCCGGGTGGCGGTATGCCGCCGATGGGCGGCGGCGGCGGTCTGCCCCCCATGGGCGGAGGCCGCTAGCCGGGCTTTATCTCGCCGGCGGATGGCCGTATAATCCGCCCCCTTCGCGACCCGTCCGGCCCTGGCGCCGGCGGGGTTTCAAGCGGATACGATGGCCCGGGGCGAAGCCCGCGGGCCGGGAAACCGGATTGAAAACAAGGTATTGCAACTATGGTAGTTATTCGTCTCGCCCGTGGTGGCTCCAAAAAACGCCCCTTCTACCGCATCGTGGCCGCCAACAGCCGCGACGCCCGTGATGGCCGTTTCATCGATAACCTGGGTTTCTTCAACCCCATCGCCCGTGGCGGTGAAGTGCGTCTGAAGCTGGACGTGGAAGCGGTTGAAGCCTGGATGGCCAAGGGTGCCCAGCCTTCCGAGCGCGTCAAGGCGCTGGTCAAGGAAGCTCGCCGGGAAGCCCAGCAGAGCGCCTGATCATGCTGACACCCGATGAGGTGTTGGTGGTGGGCCGCATTGTCTCGGTCCACGGCGTCAAAGGGTGGGTGAAGGTGTATTCCTTCACCGACCCGATGGAAAACATCTTCGATTACCAGCCCTGGCATTTGTTCGAGGACGGCGCCTGGAAACCGGTGAAGATCGCCGGCAAGCGCCGTCAGGGCAAGGGGCTGGTGGCAGGCCTGGACGGTTACGACGACCGTGACCGGGCCGCCCGCGAACTGGTGGGCCGGGAAATCGCCGTGCCCCGCTCGCAACTGCCCGAGGCCGGCGACGGTGAGTATTACTGGCGGGACCTGATCGGCCTGCGGGTAAAACTCGAGGACGGTCGCGACCTGGGCCGGGTGCACGAGCTGCTGGAAACCGGCGCCAATGACGTCCTGGTGGTGCGCGGCGACGCCGACAGCCTGGACCGCCAGGAGCGCCTGTTGCCCTGGACCCCCGATGAGGTGGTCCGCGCGGTGGACCTGGACGCCGGCGAGTTGCGGGTGGACTGGGACCCGGAGTTTTAGTGCGTATCACGCTGGTCAGCCTGTTCCCGGAGATGGCCCGCGCGGTCACCGACTTCGGTGTCACCCGGCGGGCGGTGGAAAACGGCCTGCTGACGCTGGACACGGTGAACCCCAGGGATTTCACCGAGGACCGGCACCGCACCGTGGACGACCGGCCCTTCGGCGGCGGCCCCGGCATGGTGATGAAGGTGGCGCCGCTGGAAAAGGCCCTGGCCGAGGCCCGGCGCCGTGCCGGGCCGGCGAAAACGATTTATCTGTCCCCCCAGGGACGGCCGCTGACCCAGGCGAAGGCGGCGGAATTGGCCGCCGAGCCCGGGTTGATCCTGCTGGCCGGGCGCTATGAGGGGGTGGACGAAAGGCTGATCGAGACCGAAGTGGATGAACAGGTGTCGATCGGTGATTACGTGCTCAGCGGCGGTGAGTTGCCGGCGCTGGTGCTGATCGACGCGGTCACGCGTTTGTTGCCCGGGGTGCTCGGGCATCAGGACTCGGCGGCCCAGGACTCGTTCTCCGGCGACATGGAGAACCTTCTGGACTGCCCGCACTACACGCGGCCCGAGATGTACCGGGATCGCGCCGTGCCTGAGGTGCTGCTCAGCGGGGATCACGAACGGATCCGTCGCTGGCGGCTCAAGCAGGCACTGGGACGCACCTGGCGGTGGCGTCCCGACTTGCTCGAGGCGCGCCGCGCGCGGGGCTTGAGCAAGGAAGAGAGCGAGTTGCTCGACGATTACATCCGCGAATACCAGGCGGATGACGACGGGCGGCGATACAGCGACCAATAACCGAGGAGCGCGCCATGAGCGGCAAGAAACCCCTGATTCAGGAAATCGAACAGGCACAGTTGAAGACCGACGTGCCCGAGTTCGGCGCCGGTGACACCGTCACCGTGCAAGTGAAAGTAAAGGAAGGCAACCGGGAGCGTCTGCAGGCGTTCCAGGGCGTGGTCATCGCCCGTCGCAACCGCGGCCTGAACTCCGCCTTCACCGTGCGTAAGGTCTCCCACGGCGTGGGCGTTGAGCGGGTGTTCCAGCTGCACAGCCCGATCATCGATTCCATCGAAGTGAATCGTCGCGGTGACGTGCGTCGCGCCAAGCTGTACTTCCTGCGCGAGCGCTCCGGCAAGTCCGCGCGCATCAAGGAAAAAATCCGCTAAAACGGCGCGCGCCGCCAGGCCGGCCCGCGAGCCACGTCGCTTCAGCCTTTGCTGTAGGGCAATCGGAAGCGACCTCTGGACCGGGCCGGCTGGATTTCCGGATAAAAGAAGGGCCGCCCCTCGGGGCGGCCCTTCTTTTTGTCGGTGGTTCTGGCCGGGATCGTGCCGTTAACGGGCCACCGCCCGGAACACCACCAGCACCACCAGCGCGCCGATCACGGCGGTGACCAGGCCGCCCAGGCTGAAGGAACTCACCGGGCCGCCAACTCCGGCCATGGAACCCAGCCAGCCGCCGACGATGGCGCCGATAATCCCCAGAATGGTGGTGATGATGAAGCCCCCGCCATCGCGGCCGGGCATGATCCACTTGGCGATGATCCCCGCCAGCAGACCCAGGACAATCCACGATAAAATACCCATAAGGTCCTCTCCTGCGCCGGTACATTATTCGCCTCCCCAGTATGCCAAGGGCATGCCGGCGTGCCGGGTAATAAAAGGTAAAACCGGGAACGTTTGAGTTTTATCCGGCCTTCGCCAATACTCCCGGCCATGAACGCCTCGCCCCCTTCCTCGCCGCCACCGCTGCCGGATGCCGATCAGGCCCTGATCGATGCCTGGCTGGATGCGCAATGGCTGGAACGCGGGCTGAGCCGTCACACCCTGGAAAGCTATGGTCGTGACCTACGTCAGCTCGGCCAGTGGCTGGCGGCCCGGGGTGGCGGGCTGGCCCGCTGCCAGCGACTGGACATACTCGAGTATCTGGCCGACCGGGTGGGGGTGAGCGCCCGCTCCGTGGCCCGTCAGCTGTCCGCCATGAAAAGCTTTTTCCGCTGGATGAAGCGGGAAGGGCGTTTACGGGACGATCCCACGCTCAATGTGGACCGGCCGCGCACCGGTCGGCCCCTGCCCAAGACTCTCTCCGAGGCGGACGTGGAATCGCTGCTGGCGGCGCCGGATCTCGATGATGCCCTGGGCCTGCGCGACCGGGCCATGCTGGAAGTGCTCTACGCGTCCGGGTTGCGGGTGTCGGAACTGGTCGGGTTGACCCTGAGCCAGGTGAACCCGCGCCAGGGGCTGGTGCGGGTGGTGGGCAAGGGTGACAAGGAGCGGCTGGTCCCGCTGGGCGAGGAGGCGCTGCATTGGCTGGAGCGTTACCTGCGCGACGGCCGCCCGGCGCTGCTCGGCGAGGATAGGGAGGTGCTGTTCCCGAGCCGTCGTGGCACCCGCATGACACGCCAGACTTTCTGGCATCGCGTCAAGCAGCTCGCCGCCCGCGCCGGCGTGCAAAAGTCCCTGTCGCCTCATACACTGAGGCATGCCTTCGCCACGCATCTGCTCAATCACGGCGCCGACCTGCGCGTGGTGCAGATGCTGCTTGGCCACAGTGATCTGTCCACCACCCAGATCTACACCCACGTGGCCCAGCACCGGCTGCGTGAAGTCTACGAGCGCCACCACCCGCGCTCGGGAACCTGAGTCTCGATCAAACGGTCGTATTGCATTCGCAGCCCCCGGGGGGGGCGGACCACACGGACGGAGAACAACGATGAAAGCACTGACAGCCACCGCACTGGGCCTGCTGATGGCCGCCGCGGCCACCGTTCACGCCGACGGGGGAATGGATGAGAAGGCATTCCGCGCCGAATTCCAGGAGGCCTTTCCCCGCGCCCGCATCACCGCCATCAATCCGTCCCCGGCGGAAGGGCTGGTGGAAGTGGAACTGAATGGCCAGGAAATCGTGTACGCCTCCAAGAACGGCGAGTTGATCTTCACCGGCGATGTCATTCAGATGCGCGACGGCGAGGTGGTCAACCTGAAGGAGGAGCGCTATCGGAAGGTGCGCCGCGACGGGCTGGCCGCCGTCGACAAGGCCTCCATGATCACCTACCCGGCCGAGGGCGAGGAAAAGGCGGAGATTTACGCCTTCACCGACATCACCTGCGGCTACTGCCGCAAGCTGCATCGGCACATCGAGGAATACACCGGCGAAGGCATTACCGTGCATTACCTGGCCTTCCCGCGCGGCGGCCCCGATTCCCAGGCGGCCGAGGACATGCGACACATCTGGTGTGACGCCGACCCCCGCCAGGCGCTCACCGCCGCCAAGCTCAACGACAAGGTGTCCGACGCGAAGCTGGCCGACTGCGCCGACGCGGTCGATCGAGACTACCAGATGGGGCTCGACTTCGGCGTGCGTGGCACACCGGCCATCTACACCGCCGAGGGCGCTCAACTGGGCGGTTACGTGACCCCCGAACAGCTCAATCAGCGCCTCGGCCTGTAATCGCCCGGTGCCCTTCAAGGCCCCGTCTGGCGGCGGTTTGCGCCGCTCCGGCGGGGCCTTTTACATTGACGGAACCGGGCTGCGCCGTTAATGTGTCCGGCTTCCCAGTGACCCACCCAAGGTGATGCCGTGGACGCCGATTTTCAGCGCATCAAGCGCCTGCCCCCCTATGTCTTCAACATCGTCGGCGAGTTGAAGATGGCGGCGCGCGCGCGTGGCGAGGACATCATCGATTTCGGCATGGGCAACCCGGACCAGCCGACCCCCAAACACATCGTCGACAAGCTCACCGAAGCGGCCCAACGCGGCGATACCCACCGCTACTCCCAGTCGCGGGGCATTCCGCGCCTGCGCAAGGCGATCACCGACTGGTACCGGCGCCGCTATGAGGTGGAACTGGACCCGGCCTCCGAGGCCATCGTCACCATCGGCTCCAAGGAGGGGCTGGCGCACCTGGCCCTGGCCACCATGGGGCCCGGTGACACCGTGCTGGTGCCCAACCCCAGCTACCCGATCCACCCCTACGGGTTCGTGATCGCCAACGCCGACATCCGCCATGTGCCGCTGGTACCCGGCGTGGATTTCTTCGAGGAACTGGTGCGAGCCATCAAGGAAGCCTGGCCCAAGCCCAAGTTGCTGGTGTTGAATTTTCCCGGCAACCCCACCGCCCAGTGCGTGGACCTGGCGTTTTTCGAGAAGGTGGTGGCCATCGCCCGGGAGCACGGCATCTGGGTGGTGCACGATATCGCCTACGCGGACATCGTGTTCGACGGCTACAAGGCGCCGTCGATCCTGCAAGTGGAAGGCGCCCGGGACGTGGCGGTGGAGTTCTTCTCCCTGTCCAAGAGCTACAACATGCCCGGCTGGCGGGTCGGCTTCTGCTGCGGCAACAAAGAGCTGATTCACGCCCTGGCGCGCATCAAGTCCTACCTGGACTATGGCACCTTCACGCCGATCCAGGTGGCCGCCATCGCCGCCCTGGAGGGCGACCAGAGCTGCGTGGAGGAAATCCGCGACCTGTACGAGCGGCGCCGGGACGTACTTTGCGACGGCCTCAACGACCTGGGGTGGACGGTGGAAAAACCCCGCGCCACCATGTTCGTCTGGGCACCGCTCCCGGAGCCCTATCGGGAAATGGGCTCCCTGGAGTTCTCCAAGAAACTGCTGCGCGAGGCGGGTGTGGCGGTATCGCCGGGCATCGGTTTCGGCGACTACGGCGACGACCATGTACGCTTCGCCCTGATTGAGAATGAACAACGCACCCGGCAGGCGCTGCGCGGCATCAAGAAGATGTTCCGCGCCGACGGCCTGCTGGACTGATCGAGAGGAAAGCACGTGAATCCGGTAAAGGTCGGCATCGCGGGTCTGGGCACGGTGGGCTCGGGCACGGTTAACGTTCTGCAACGCAATGCCAGGGAAATCGCGCGGCGGGTGGGGCGTCCCATTGAGATCGCCCACATCGGCGCGCGCCGTGATAATCCGGACTGCGACATCAGCGGCATCCGCGTGTCCCGGGATATTTTCGCCGTGGCCACGGACCCGGAAGTGGACATTCTGGTGGAGCTGATCGGCGGCATCGACACCGCCCGCGAGCTGGTGCTCACCGCCATCAAGAACGGCAAGCACATCGTCACCGCCAACAAGGCCCTGATCGCCGAGCACGGCAACGAGATCTTCCAGGCCGCCCACGATATTGGCGTGGACGTGGCGTTCGAGGCGGCGGTGGCCGGCGGCATTCCGATTCTCAAATCCCTGGGCGAGGGCCTCGCCGCCAACCACATCAACTGGGTGGCGGGCATCATCAACGGCACCGGCAACTACATCCTCACCGAGATGGAGCAGGGTGGCCGGCCGTTCGCCGAGGTGCTCAAGGAAGCCCAGGAGCTGGGCTACGCCGAGGCCGACCCCACCTTCGACGTGGAAGGCGTGGACGCGGCCCATAAGCTCACCATCATCGCCTCCATCGCGTTCGGTATTCCGCTGCAGTTCTCCAAGGTGTACATGGAGGGCATCGGTCGCATCACCATCGAGGACGTGAAGAGCGCCGCCCAGTTCGGCTACCGCATCAAGCATCTGGGCATCGCCAAGGACACCGGCAACGGCATCGAACTGCGCGTGCATCCGACCCTGATTCCCACCGAAACCATGCTGTCGGCGGTAAACGGCGTGATGAACGCGATCATGATCGACGGCGATGCCGTGGGCCCGACCATGTATTATGGCGCCGGCGCCGGCGCCGAGCCCACCGCCTCGGCGGTGGTGGCGGACATCATCGAGATGGGCCGCGCACTGACCGTGGACCACGAGGAGCGGGTGCCCTACCTGGGCTTCCACGCCGACCAGATGTCCGACGAGCCCATTCTCACCATCGATGACGTGTCGTGCAGCTTTTACCTGCGCCTGCACGTGCAGGACAAGCCCGGCGTGCTGGCGGACATCACCCGCATCCTCAGCGATAACCGGGTCAGCATCGAGGCCATGGTGCAGAAGGAAACCGAGGAGGGCCTGGTGCCCATCGTGATGATGACCCACCGGGTGCTGGAAGGGGACATGAACGCCGCCCTGGCCCGCATCGCCGCCCTGGACACCGTGGACAAGAACATCATGCGCATCCGCGTGGAAACGCTGGACGCCTGAGACGCACAGAGAGACGACGACATGCCATTCCGTGACCGCTACACCGGCCTGATCAACCGCTACCGGGATCACCTGCCGGTGAACGACGACACCCCGATCATCAGCCTGGGCGAGGGCAACACCCCGCTGATCCGGCTCAAGAACATTCCGCGCCTGCTCGGCAAGGACGTGGATATCTACGTCAAGTACGAAGGCCTCAACCCCACCGGTTCCTTCAAGGACCGTGGCATGACCATGGCCGTCACCAAGGCGGTGGAAGAGGGCAGCAACGCCATCATCTGCGCCTCCACCGGCAACACCTCGGCGGCGGCGGCGGCCTACGCGTCGCGGGCCGGCATCACCGCCTTCGTGATCATTCCGGAAGGCAAGATCGCCATGGGCAAGCTGGCCCAGGCAATGATGTACGGCGCCGTGATCATGCAGATCCGCGGTAACTTCGACCAGGGCATGCAGCTGGTCAAGGAAGTGGCGGAGAAAGCGCCGGTGACCGTGGTTAACTCGGTCAACCCCTACCGGCTGCAGGGCCAGAAGACCGCCGCCTTCGAGATCATCGAGGAACTGGGCCGGGCTCCGGATTACCACTGCCTGCCGGTGGGCAACGCGGGCAACATCAGCGCGCATTGGATGGGCTACAGCGAGTACCACAAGAGCGGCGTGGTCAACGCCGCCCCCGCCATGGTCGGCTACCAGGCCAATGGCGCCGCGCCGTTCCTGCGCGGCGCGCCGGTGGAAAATCCGGAAACCGTGGCCACCGCGATCCGTATCGGTAACCCGCAGTCCTGGGATAAGGCCTGGAACGTGCAGAAGGAATCCGGTGGCTGGTTCGATGAACTGGCCGACGAGGAAATCCTGGCGGCGCAGAAAATGCTGGCCGAGAAGGAAGGCGTGTTCTGTGAGCCGGCTTCCGCCGCTTCCATCGGCGGCGCCATGCGTGATATTCGCGCCGGCAAGATCGCCGAGGGCAGTACCGTGGTCTGCACCCTCACCGGCAACGGTCTCAAGGACCCGGACACCGCCATCGAGCAATGCCGTGAAGACCTGCAAAAAGGCTCACGCATGGTCACCATCGATGCCGACCTGGACGCCGTGCGCGACGCCATCGTCAATAATATGTGATGTCAAGTCAGTTTACGTGAAAATAAAAAACGCGGCTTTCGGGCCGCGTTTTTTATTTGTTTTATCACGACAAAATTCCTCTACAAGGCTCGGGTTCCCGGCATTTTGCAATTTTTTTCCATTGCCGGAATTCCCGGTTTTTACAGCGTTTCGCTGCGCAAAGTCTGATCAAAAAAATGTCCGTGATTTGACATCGGCACACTGATCTTTAGGCTTTCGTCTACCTTCTGCTGGGGAGACGACAATGAGAAGTTCTATTATTAAAGTGCCCGCGATGGGCTTGATCGCGGCTTCCACGGCCCTTGTGCCCCTGACCGCGCAAGCCGGCGCCGAACTGAGCGCCGGTGTTTGGTGGGTTTATCAGAACGTCACCAAATCCGATTTTACGTCACCGGCTTTCAGCGAGGAGCTGGATGATGAAACCGGTGGTAATTTCGCCGACCCTTCCCTGGTAATTTACGCCGATGACGACGGCAGCTATGGCCCCTGGCATTTCAGCGCCGAAACCCGTTTCGGCACCGGTTCCTTCACCAACACCGCCAGCAATAACAGTGGCGACAATATTGTCGTTCACAAGGCCTGGATCGGTTACGACGTAACCGACAGCAGCAGCCTGAAAATCGGTAAGAGCCAGGTGCCCTTCGGCTGGAAAACCGCTAACTTCTGGCCCGGCGACGGCCTGGAAGGCGGTTACGGCGACCAGATGGACGTGGGCCTGAAATACAGCGCCGACGCCGCTGGCGGCCTTCATTATGACGTTGCTTATTTTCACCAGGACGACTGGGGTGAGGATTCCACCGATACCGTGGATGACAACGGCCACTGGGGTACCAGCGACACTTACCGCAAAATCAAAACCGGCGTGGTGAACCTGGACTGGAATTTCATGGAAGGCCACACCGTGGGGGTCTCCGCCCAGTATGGTCGCATGCAGGATCTGGCCGCCGCCGACGTCGCCAATCGTAACGATGAAGGCACCCACCAGGCCTACGATCTGCACTACATGTTCGAGAAGGGCAACTGGTCCGCCAAGTACCGCTTCATTCACGCCGAGCGTGATTTCAGCGGCATGGATGCCTTCCTGGCCTCCGCTTCCGCGCCGGCGGACGAGGAAGTGGAAACCCAGCGTCACGTGGCGGAACTGGGTTACACCCATGACAATTGGTTCTACTACGTGGATGCCGGTGTCGCCAGCACCGACACCACCGGCAACGATGCCGACGACGTGACCTTCTACGCACCGGGTGTGCGCTACCAGTACGGTCCTGGCTGGATCTATCTGGAATACCTGGGCTCCGACGGCGACATCGCCGCCTCCGGCGATATCTATGAGTCGGACTTCAACGCCCTTTACGTGGCGTTCGACTTTTACTTCTAAGCGACGGCACGTCGACCACCGGCCGGCCCTTCCCGGGCCGGCGTTCCGGGGTCCGGCGTGCACACCCATGGTTATCCTTCGGGGGTAATCATCGGTGTCCACTCCGGGCCGTTCCGTGCGGACCCTTCCATCTTGATATCCCGATCCGGTCCGCGCATGACGCAACAGGAGTCATGCCATGAGCGTGGAATACGAAACAGACTACGAAGTAGGACAGGATAATGTGCAGGTCCTGGGCATGGACATGCACAATCCGGTCTTCTTCATCAGTGCGGTGCTGATCCTGGCTTTCGTGATCGGCACCCTGATTTTCCCTGAAAGCGCGAACAGCGCCCTGGCCGGCGCCAAAGGCTGGACGATCGAAAACTTCGACTGGCTGTTCATGCTCGGCGCCAACATCTTCGTGGTGTTCTGCGTCGCTCTGATCTTCCTGCCGGTGGGGCGCATCCGCCTTGGCGGTCAGGACGCCAAACCCAGCTTCTCGACCCTGTCCTGGTTCGCGATGCTGTTCGCCGCCGGCATGGGCATCGGCCTGATGTTCTGGAGTGTGGCGGAGCCGGTGGGCTACTACACCGACTGGTTCGGCACGCCGCTGAACGTGGCCCCCAACACGCCCGAGGCACTGGACGCCGCGCTCGGCGCCACCATGTACCACTGGGGCCTGCACCCCTGGGCGATCTACGGCGTGGTGGCCCTGTCGCTGGCGTTCTTCGCCTACAACAAGGGCATGCCGCTGACCATCCGCTCCGCGTTCTACCCGATTCTCGGCGAGCGTTGCTGGGGCTGGGCCGGCCATATCATCGACATCCTGGCGGTGCTGGCCACCATCTTCGGTCTGGCCACCTCCCTGGGGCTGGGCGCCAAGCAGGCCGCCGGTGGTCTGCATTTCCTGTTCGATACGCCCAATGCCATCAACGTGCAGATCGCCATCATCACCGGTGTGACCGCCTGCGCGGTGCTGTCCGTGGTGCGTGGCCTGGACGGCGGCGTCAAGCTGCTCAGTAACATCAACATGGGCCTGGCCGCCCTGCTGTTGTTGTTCATCATGGTGACAGGGCCGACCCTGCTGATCTTCACGTCCATGGGGCAGACCGCGGTGGATTACGTGGCCAACTTGCTGCCGCTCAGTAACTGGGTCGGCCGCGAAGACCAGGGCTTCCTCCACGACTGGACCGTGTTCTACTGGGCCTGGTGGATTTCCTGGTCCCCGTTCGTGGGCATGTTCATCGCCCGGGTATCCTATGGCCGCACCGTGCGCGAGTTCCTCACCGCCGTGCTGATCGTACCGACCCTGGTAACCATGGTATGGATGGCGACTTTCGGGGGCAGCGGCCTGGACCAGGTGGTCAACGGCGTCGGGCAACTGGCGGATGGCATTGGCGAGTCTTCCCTGGCGCTGTTCCAGATGCTGGAGCAACTGCCGTTGGCGGGCATCAGTTCATTCCTGGCCATCGTGCTGGTGCTGGTGTTCTTCATCACCTCCTCGGACTCCGGTTCCCTGGTGATCGATTCCATCACCGCCGGCGGCAAGCTGGACGCGCCGGTGCCGCAGCGCATTTTCTGGGCGGTCATGGAAGGCCTGATCGCCGGCGCGCTGCTGTTCGGTGGCGGTAAGCAGGCCCTGGACGCGCTGCAGGCGGGGGCCATCACCACCGGTCTGCCGTTCACCGTGGTGTTGCTGCTGATGTGCGTGAGCCTCTACAAGGGGCTGGCCGCGGAGCGCAAGCTGCTCAAGGCGGCCGCCTGATCGGTCCTCCGAAGAGCATCAGGCAGCAATAGGCCGCACAAAGAAGGGCGCGTGAGAACGCGCCCTTTTTTTGTGCCGCCCAGCCGCTCCTACAAAAAATCCCAACCTACGAACGGCGGGTGGCGCGGTTGATGGTGTATTGCAGGTTCAGCAGCGCCGGCAGGTGCGGGCCGATCAGACCCTTTCCGGTGGTCAGCAGGGCGCCGCTCAGGGCCCGGTCCGGGTCCGCCCAGCAATAGATGCTGATAAAGCCCAGGTGGCCGAAGGCGCGTGGCGCGGCGGGGCCGAACAGGCCGATGCCCCGGTTGCCGAGCATGAAACCCGGCGAGAACGTCAGCGGCAACATCAGCGTGCGGTCCAGTCGTGGCCGCCGCGACGCCGGCGCCCGGGCGGCGGCCACGGTGTCCGGGTGAAACAGGCGCCGGCCCCGCCACTGGCCGCCGTCGAGCAGCATCTGGAAGAAGCGGCCCGCTTCCTCGGCGGTGGCGTAGAGATTGCCCGCCGGTACCGTCACGTCCTGGAAGCGGTCGTCGTTGGTGACCCGCACCACCTCGTCCAGGGTGCCGCCCACGGCGTGGTTGAGGAACAGATCCACCAGCTTCATCGGCACCCCGGTGCTCATATCCCGGGCGCGCTCCGGGCCGGTGCCGCCGAAGGTGAAATAACGCATTCCCAGGGGCTGGCGGATTACCCGGTCCAGGGTGGTGTTGAGCGGTTCTCCGGTGACTTTTTCCACCACCGCGCCGAGCACGAAGCCGGCGGTGATGGCGTGGTAGGCCTGGGTGCCCAGGGTGCTGGGCCGGGCCCGGCACAGGATGTCGAGAATGTCGTCCGGGCGATAGAGGATATCCGGGTCCACCGGCCGGTCCGGGCGCGGGATGCCGGCCCGGTGGGTGAGCATGTGGCGCACGGTGGTGCCGTGCTTGCCCTGGCGGCCATAGTCCGGCAGATAGCGGCTGACCGGATCGTCCAGGTTCAGCCGGCCGCTTTCGGCCAGGTGGTGCACCAGCATCGCGGTAATGGACTTCGAGGCGGAGAACAGACAAACCGGGGTGTCCGGGGTCAGCAGGCGCTCGCTCACGGGGTCCGCGTAGCCCAGGGTGCGGTTGATAACCACCCGGCCCTCGCGGCGCAGACACAGGGCGATGCCCGGGCTCATGCCGGTACGATACAGGCGCCGGGTGGCTCTCCAGATCGCCGCCACGTCTTCTTCCGACAGCCCCGCCTCGGCGGCCGGGACCTCCTCGCCGACGCGGGTAATCCGGTCCAGATCGCGGGGAATCGGCGTGCGGGTTTCACAAAGAAGACGATTGAGGCGGGGACGTAATACCATGGGACATCCTGTTTACCCGGAGCGGAGGGGCCATTGTCCGTGCCGGCCAAACGTGGACAATGGCCGAAAGGACTCGCGGTCGGTCAGCCGCGCCAGTCGCCCGAACGGGCCGTAACGAGAAGGGAGCAACCGCCATGAACAGCGTCAAGCAGTCCGACTTCGAGAGCTTCGAGGAGTTTTACCCCTACTACCTGCAGGAACACAGCGATCCCACCTGCCGCCGCCTGCACTTCTTCGGCACCCTGGGCCTGTTCGCGGTATTGCTGGGAGTCTTCATCACCGGCAACCCCTGGGGGCTGCTGCTGCTTCCGGTGGTGGGCTACGGGTTCGCCTGGGTGGGGCACTTCTTTTTCGAGAAGAACCGGCCGGCGACCTTCAAGCATCCCTGGTACAGCCTCGCCGGTGATTTCGTCATGTTCAAGGACATGCTGGCCGGGCGCATTCGCTGGTGAACGCGCCGCAACGCTTTATTCCCGGCCAGCCGCCGCGCCCCCGCGACCCTACCCGGCCCGACCTGGATTCCGCGGAGCGGATCGAGCGCATGGTGGCACTGTTCTACGAGCGGGTGCTGGCCGATCCATTGCTGGCGCCGGTGTTTCTGGAGGTGGCGCGCATCGATCTGGACGCGCACCTGCCGCTGATCGCCGCCTACTGGAAGAAGCTGCTGCTCGGCGAGCCCGGCTATGACCGGCACATGATGGCCAAACACCGGGCCGTGCATGATCGGGAGCCGCTCACCGGCGCCCATCATGAGCGTTGGCTGACGTTGTTCCATGCCAACCTGGACCAGCATTTCGACGGCCCGCAAACCGACCGCGCCCGGCTGATCAGCGCCCGGGTCATGCACAACCTTTACCACAACCTGTCGCGGTCTTGATCGCGGCTGAAGCCGCTCCTACAGCATTCTTGTCACGCCGTACTTGTCACACCGCAGGAGCGGCTTCAGCCGCGAGGCCCCTTTCCGTCACCGAAAAGAGGCCCTTGGCGAATGCCGTGACGGCTTATCGCACCACCACGAAGAAGATGCCGCCCTCGCGGTTCACGCGCAGCAGTAGTGGCGCGTCCTTGTCCTTCACCGCGCTGCTCAGTTCGTCCATGGACGCCACGTCCTGGCGGTTGGCATTGATGATCACGTCGCCGCCGCGCAAACCGGCCCGCCAGGCCGGCGAATTGCGCTCCACGTTTTCCACCAGCACGCCCCGGTCCACATGGCTCAGTTCGCCCTGGCGCAGGTCGCGCATGGCCGCGCCCTTGAGGTGGCTGGACACGGCATCGCCGTCGCCGGCCTGCTGGCTGGACTCGCTGATCACCGCGGTGACCCGGCGTTCCTTGCCATCGCGCAGAATGCTCAGGGTGATCTTCTCGCCCACCGGTGACAGGCCCACCTTGTTGCGCAGGTCGGAGGCCCGGTTCACCGGCTGACCATCCACCGCCCGAACCACGTCGCCGGCCTTGAGCCCGGCCTCGGCGGCGGCGCTGTCTTCCAGCACATTGGTGATCACCACGCCCTTGCGGGCTTCCACGTCCAGGGCCTCGGCCAGTTCATCGCTGAGATCCTGCACGGTGACGCCAAGCACGCCGCGGCGCACCTCGCCATGTTCGATCAACTGGGTCATCACGTTTTCGGCCATGTTGGTGGGGATGGCGAAGCCGATGCCCACGTTGCCGCCGGACGGCGCCAGAATGGCGGTGTTGATGCCCACCAGTTCGCCCTTCAGGTTGACCAGGGCGCCGCCGGAGTTGCCCGGGTTGATGGAAGCGTCGGTCTGGATGAAGTTCTCATAGCCCTCGATGCCCAGGCCGGTACGGCCCAGCGCCGAGACGATGCCGGAGGTCACGGTCTGGCCGAGGCCGAAGGGGTTGCCGATGGCGACCACGAAATCGCCCACGCGCAGGGACGAGGAATCCGCCAGCTTCACCTGGGTCAGGTCCTCGGCTTTCTCCAGCTTGAGCACCGCCAGATCCACTTCCTGATCCAGGCCCACCAGCTCCGCGGACAGCTCGCGGCCGTCCTTCAGGGTCACCTCGATCTTGTCGGCGTTACGCGCCACATGGGCATTGGTAAGTACGTAGCCCTTGTCGGCGTCGACGATCACGCCGGAACCGGCGGCCACCGCGCGGCGCGTGGGCGCCTGCTCGGGCAGATCGAAGAATCGTCGGAAGAAGGGGTCCTGCATGAGCGGGTTCTGAGCCTGGCGCACCTGCGCCTCGATGGCGATGTTGACCACCGCCGGGGATACGTCCTCGATCATGGGCGCCAGGGAGGGCAGGGCGCCGCCGTCCGGCGTTCGGTCCGGCAGGGCGGCGCCGGCGGTTTGGCTGAAGGCCAGCAAAACGGCGCCGGCCCAGGCGAACAGTGCGTGCTGTTTCATCGCTGCATACAAGGGTCAATCCTCCTGTACCACATGGATAACACGAGGGGTTCGACCGAAAAGTGTGATCAGGGTTCCAGTTCGAAAATTCTTACCCGATTGTAGTCGCTGGATTCCCCCAAATCCGGCCAGGTGGTGGCGTGCCAGTGGCCCAGCAGATGGAAGCCGGGCGGGTCCAGATCGGGAATGCGCGAATCCGCCAGCCACATGAGCAGGCCGGCGGCCTGGAAGCGCGCCAGCAGCGGCAGGTTGTCCCGGTCATAGAGGATGTCCGCGGCGGTGAGCCGGTCGGCCCGCGCCAGGCTCGCTTCGAGATCGTCGCTGAGCGTCACGGATACGCCATTGAGTCGGGCGTTGGCCTCGGTGGCGGCCAGGGCGTCCGGGTCCAGGTCGCAGGCGATAACCTCGGCGGCGCCGGCGCGGGCGGCGGCGATGGCCACCACCCCGGAGCCGGGGCCCACGTCCACCAGGCAGCGGCCGCGCACCCATTCCGGCCGGGCCAGCAGGTGGCGCGCCAGCACCTGACCGGAGGCCCAGCACAGCGCCCAGTAGGGCGGCGCTTCCATGAGCGCGTTGGCCACTTCCTGGTCGAGGCGTTCGTCCACCAGCTTGTCCAGCAGCCACAGGGAAAGCTCGGGTACCAGCGGCAACGGCGTGGCCACCAGGCGGATATCCGGCAGCAGCCGGTTGAGGCGCGCCTGCAGTTCGGTGGGCGGGTCAGTCCTGTTCGCCACGGCGGATCGCCTCGCTGAGCAGAAAGTTGAAGCGCTTGGGATCGGCCAGTTCGCCGTCCTCCCGCAGCGCCGGGTAGGGCACGCCGAAGCGTTGGCAATGCTGCGCCAGTTTCGGGTGCGCCCATTGGAAAAAGGTGTCGCGGTGCTGGGCCTCGCTCAGCCGCGAGCGGTCGTAGAGCCCGGCGGCGCGACGTTGCTCGCAGGCCTCGGCCAGAATGATCGCCGCCGCCACGCTGACATTGAACGACGACACCATGCCCATCATCGGAATGAACACATGCTGGTCCGCCGCCGCCGCGCTGGTGGCGTTGACGCCGGTGCGCTCGGTGCCCAGCAGCAGGGCGGTGGGGCGGGTGTAGTCCACCTCACGGTAGGGCACCGCCCGTTCCGACCAGTGCGCCGCAAGCACCTGCAAGCCGCGCTCGCGGGCCGCGCGGATGGCCTCCTCGCCATCGTGGTGCTCGCGCACGTTCACCCAGCGCTGCGAGCCCAGAGCGGTGCGCACCGTGTCGCGGGCCCGGTTGTTGGGCAGCGCGGCGTGCAGTTCCAGCACCCCCACCGCGTCGCAGGTGCGCACCACGGCGGCGATGTTGTGCGGCTTGTGCACGCCGTCCATGATCACGCTCAGGTCCGGCTGGCGGCGGGCCAGCGTCGCCCGCAGGCGCCGCAGACGTTCCGGGGTCATGCTCTCTCCGATGTCCGGCAAAGGGCGATTGTAGCAAACGCCGCCGTTGATCGCGGCTGAAGCCGCTCCTACAAAAACGTGTGGGAGCGGCTTCAGCCGCGATGCATGGACGACGGCGGGAACAGCCCGGACAATAGCGGCCCTGGCGAAGCAAAGGAACGGACATGAGCGAACGCGCGCTGCCCCTGGCCGGGGTCAAGGTAGTGGAACTGGGTCAACTGATCGCCGGCCCGTTCGCCGGCACCCTGCTGGCGTACTTCGGCGCCGAGGTGATCAAGGTGGAGCCGCCCGGCGGCGACCCGATCCGTGGCTGGCGTAAGCTGGACCAGTCCGGCACCTCGTTCTGGTGGCGCAGCATCGGCCGCAACAAGCGCTCCGTGACCCTGGATCTGAAGAGCGACGCCGGTCGCGATCTGGCGGCGCGGCTGATCGACGGCGCCGACGTGCTGATCGAGAACTTCCGCCCCGGCACCCTGGAAAACTGGGGCCTGGGGCCAGACCGTTTCAGCGACAGCAACCCGGGGCTGATCTACACGCGCATTTCCGGCTACGGCCAGGACGGCCCCTACGCGGACAAGCCCGGCTACGCCTCGGTGTGCGAAGGCATCGGCGGGCTGCGTTACGTGAACGGTTTCCCCGGCGAACGACCGGTGCGGCCCAATCTGTCCCTGGGCGATACCGTGGCCGGCCTGCACGCCGCCCTGGGCATTTTGCTGGCGCTGTTCGAGCGGCGCGGCAGCGGCCAGGGGCAGGTGGTGGACGTGGCGCTCTATGAAACCGTCTTCAATCTGCTGGAGGCGGTGATCCCTGAGTTCGACGGCGCCGGGCTGATCCGCGAGCCCGCCGGGTCCACGGTCACCGGCATCGTGCCCACCAACACCTACCGCTGCGCCGACGGCAAGTACGTGATCATCGGCGGCAACGGGGATTCCATCTTCAAGCGGCTGATGGTTACCGCCGGGCGCGCCGATCTCGCCGAGGACCCGCGTTTGGCCCACAACGCCGGCCGGGTGGAACACGAAGCGGAAGTGGACGGTGCCATCGAGGCCTGGTGCGCCACCCTGGACAGCGCCGAGGTGCTGCGTTTGCTGGAGGACGCCCGGGTGCCCTGCGGGCCGATCTACAGCGCCGCCGACATGATGGCCGACCCGCACTTCCAGGCCCGTGGTCTGTTCCAGCAGGTGGAGATCAACGGCAAACCGTTGAAGATTCCCGCCATTGCCCCGCGCCTGGCCGGCACCCCCGGCGGCACTCGCTGGCCCGGCGGCGAGGCCGGCGCCCACACCGAGGCGGTGCTGCGCGAGGAACTGGGCCTCTCCGAGGAAGAATTCCGCCGGCTGCGCGCCGACGGCGTGATCAATTGAGCGGGAAGTCGGTCCAGCCGTCGGTCCACACCCGGGCGGCGCCGGGCCTCACCGCGCCCAGATAGAGCGCGGTTTCGTCCCAGAATTCCCCCTGCGGCGGCGTGCTGGCGCCGTTCTTCAGCGGCGAGGCGCTGGCCGGCGTGTAATCCGGGCGCGCCAGATCCACGGCATTGCGCGGCAGCAGCGGGTCCTCGCCGAAACGCAGGCCCGGCAGGCCCTGGAAGTAGCGGCGCTCATCCAGGCCTGCGTCATCGTCGCCTTTCCCGCTTTCGTCCTCGAACCAGGTCAATCCCCGGGCGCCGATGTTGTGTACCAGCACCGCGTCGAAGGTCAGGGTGCCATCGTTCAGGTTGGCCACCGTGCTGGCGTCGCGGATATCCAGGGTTTCCCCGGAGAAACCGCTGATCAGCATGTTGTGAAAGTGGCCGCCGGTACCCTCGCGCAGGGTCATGGCGCGCTGGTGCTGGGCATGGCTGCGCGGGCTGATCAGCGACACGTTGTACATCACCGGTTCGGAACGCGGGCGGGCATCGTGGCGGTTGCCGTTGTTGTCCGCCTCGAAGGCATTGTCGCCGTTGCTGCTGTACTGCTGGGCGATCAGGAATTGCACCCGGCCACGCCAGCCCCAGTCCCAGTCCAGGGAATCGTCGCCGGCGCCGGTGATCAGAATATGGCGCAGGTCGGCGCTGCCGCCGAACAGCTCGATGCCGTCGTCCAGAGCCCGATGGACCTGCACATGCCGCACGATGGTGCCGCTGCCGCAACCGCCCAGGGTGAGGCCGTTGAGTTCGTTGTTGGCGTACACCTCGAAGCCGGCGAACTCGATGCGCGCGTACTCCAGCACGCCGCAACTGCCCGCCGCGTTGTCGCCGCCGAAGGCACCGCGCGGATCGTCCTCCGGCACGCCCTCGATCTGGGCGTCGATCTGGTTCACCGGTGCATCACCGAGCAGCACCACGCCACCCCAGTCGCCGGCCTGTCGGGTACCGTCCGCCTGATTGCTGGTGAACACCACCGGTGCGTCGGCGCGACCGGCGGCGTGCAGGCGCGCCGCCCGGGTCACCACCAGGGCGGAGCCGGGGCGGCCCTCGATGCGCGTGCCGGGCTCGATGGTGAGCTGGCCGCTTTCCACATAGACAATGCCGTCCAGTATCCAGGTGCGGTCGGCGCCCCAGTGCCGGTCGCCATCGAGGCTGCCGCTGACCACCTGTTCGCCGGCGAGCATCACCCGCAGCGGTCGGTACAGCAGTACCCCGGCGGCAATCAATAGCACCACGGCGAGGGTCGCCAGCCATGGCCAGGGCGGGCCGCCTCGGGGCGATTCGGCGGACGCCGCCGGCGGGGTTCGCGCGGGCGCGCCCTGGCCGGGCTGACGACCGAGCAGCACTCCCTGGCGGTTGGCGGTTTTGAGCTGGCGGCCCAGGTCGCGGATGCGCGGGTTGTCGCTGGTCAGGGCCTGCTCGATGATCTCGGCCCGGTATTCGGAGTCGTTGAGCAGGGTGTTGAAATGAATGAAGCGAAGCCCGCCGCCGCCTTCACGGTCATAGCTCTGCTTCAATTGCCACAACAGCTCCACCAACCGCGCGCGCGGCGAAGACTCGGCGCTCATGCTCGACCCCCTCCGAAAATGTTCTATCGTTCGGAAGTCTGAGGATCGGGCATGACCGCTTTATGAAGAGGGCGGGGCCTATTCGGCGAGGATCTTGTCGGCGGCTTTCTCGGCGATCATCACCGTGGGCGCGTTGGTGTTGCCGCCAATCAGCGTCGGCATGATGGAGGCATCCACCACCCGCAGCCCTTCCAGCCCGTGCACCTTGAGGTCCGGGTCCACCACCGCCTGATCGTCGACACCCATCTTGCAGGTGCCCACCGGGTGGTAGATGTTGTCGCACTTCCGGCGCAGGAAGTCGCGGATCTGTTCGTCGCTTTGCACGCCGTCGCCGGGCAGGATCTCGGCGCCGCGCCAGGGGGCCAGGGCATCCTGGGCCATGATGGCGCGCATCGCCTTGACGCCGCGCACCATGCCTTCCATATCGTCCGGGTGGCTCAGGAAGCGCGGGTCGATCAGTGCCGGTGAGCGCGGGTTGGCGTCCGCCAGGCCGATGCCGCCACGGCTCTTGGGGCGCAGAATGCAGACGTGGCCGGAGTAACCGTGGCCGAAACTGAACAGCCAGTTCAACCCGTGGTTGTCGAGTTTGGCGGCGGTCAGATGCAGCTGCAGGTCCGGGCGCGGTTCCTCTGGCCGGGATTTGATGAAGCCGCCGGCTTCCGCCACGTTGGAGGTGAGTTGGCCGTTGCGGTGCACGAAGAAATCCCACAGTGCCTTGGCGCCGGTGAACGGCAGCTCCCAGGAGCCCAGCGACAGGGTGTCGTGGCGGCGGTTGCGGTGCACCACCAGTACGTCCGGATGATCCTGCAGGTTCTCGCCCACGCCGGGCAGGTCATGGACCAGCGGGATGCCGTGTCGGGCCAGTTCGTCCCGCGGGCCGACGCCGGACAGCTTGAGCAATTGCGGTGAATTGATGGCGCCGCCGCAGACGATCACCTGGCCGCCCTCGATGGTCTGTTCTTTCCCCTTGCGCTCCAGGCGTACGCCGGTGGCCCGCTTGCCGTCGAACTCCACCCGGTGCACCAGGGCCTCGGTGAGCACGGTCAGGTTGTCGCGAGCCATGGCCGGGTGCAGGTAGCCCCGCGCCACGCCCCAGCGCTCGCCGTCCTTCTGATTGACCTTGTACAGCGCCACCCCTTCCTGGACGTCGTTGTTGAAGTCATCGGTGGCCGGATGCCCGGCCTGAATGCCCGCCTGCACGAAGGCCTCGCTGACCGGGTGGCGGAAGCGCAACTCGGCGATGTTCAGGTTGCCCTGGTCGCCGTGGAATTCATTGGCGCCGGGTTCGTAGCGCTCCGAGCGCTTGAACACCGGCAGCACGTCCTGGTAGCTCCAGCCCGGATTGCCCAGCTCCTGCCAGTGGTCGTAGTCCCACGGGTGGCCACGGGT
Source organism: Alloalcanivorax sp. C16-2 (assembly GCF_046507615.1). Lineage (NCBI taxonomy): Bacteria > Pseudomonadati > Pseudomonadota > Gammaproteobacteria > Oceanospirillales > Alcanivoracaceae > Alloalcanivorax > Alloalcanivorax sp. C16-2. The sequence goes on from NZ_JBKFTL010000001.1 coordinate 1,438,309, forward strand.
GTAGCACATGGCATTGACCGCCGACGAGCCGCCCAGGGTCTTGCCCCTGGGAATATAGATCTGGCGGTTGTTGAGCGCTTTTTGTGGCACCGTGTAATAGCGCCAGTTGCGGGCGTTGGAGCGCATCAGCCAGATGATGCCGGCGGGAATGCGCACGAACAGATTATCGTCGTCCGGGCCGGCCTCGATCAGGCACACCTTGTTGTTGGGATTTTCCGATAGGCGATTGGCCAGAACGCAGCCGGCGGAGCCGGCGCCCACGATCACATAGTCGAACGGCATGGCGCCCCCTGGAGAATAAAAGTGTCATTGAACAATGGCAGTATAACGGCGCCATCACAGCGATGTGATTGACCTTTTGTATCCGCGCCCCGGCCAATGCGTCGCCGGTAACGATGCGGCGCGGTTGCGGATTCGACGCCGTGCTGTTTATGATTTGTGCAATTCTGCTTTCTGATTAGCCGGTCGCGGTCGGTTAACCAGAGACCAGGGCAGGCCGCGCCGGACCGGAGCCGAACCCGGAGCCAGGGCGCGCCGCCGCGAAGCGCGGTCGAGTCGCCAAGAGTGCATCCCGCCTTCCCGTTCGCCCGCCACCGTATCGTCGTTATCCAGGGTGCCGCCCGCCGCGCGCGGACGCCGCCGTCAGGAAACTCCCGCCAGCGCGGGTTTGAAGTCGTCGGACGGGCGAGGTCGTCGAATGAGTGAACGAATACTTCGGTTGGACAAAGCCGGCACGCCGGTGGAGTGGCTTGATTGGCAGGCCGCGGCGGTGCTGTACGCCCGAGGGCTGGTGACCTGGACCCTGGGCGACGTGATCTATCAGCTGCGGGGCGGCGTCAGCCGCCTCACCGGCGACCGCTCCCGCTTGATGCTGCACTCCATCATCGCCTGTGACGGTCTCGCCAGTCCGCGCCGTCGCACCCGGCCGCCGCTCACCAACCGCGCCCTGTTTCGCCGCGATCAGCACCTTTGCCTGTACTGTGGCAAGCACTTCCCGGAAGCCCGTCTGACCCGCGATCACATCCGCCCCACCTCCCGGGGCGGTCGCGATAACTGGCTTAACGTGGTGGCCGCCTGCCGGCGTTGCAATCAGCACAAGGGCAACCGCCTGCCCGAGGAAATCGGCATGGAGCTGCTGGCGCTGCCCTATGTCCCGAACATGGCCGAGTATCTGGCGCTGATTAACAGCCACCGTATTCGTGGCGATCAGATGGAGTTCCTGCGCGGCCAGTTCGGCAAGGACAGTCGTCTGCTGTGAATAAAGCGTGAATTGTAAAAAAGAGGCGGATAACACATGGTTTCAGATACTTAGCACTTACTTGACGGCATCCTTCATGCTGTATTGCTATCCTGAGTCTTTGCATAACAAAAAGGATAGCCGACGCCTTGACCCGACTGTTCCTCTCCTTGCTGCTGCTTGCCCTGGCCGGGCTGACACGGGCCGATCCGCCGTCCGCGGCGTTCTATTACGGGCCCGATATTCCCTGGCGTGAACTGGCCCTGTTCGATCTGACCGTGATCGAGCCGGCCCAGGCCAAGGCGCCGCCGGCGGACCAGGTGGGTCGGGTATATGCCTATGTAAGCCTGGGCGAGGTGCTGCCCTCCCGGGATTACGCCGCTGGCATTCGCCCGGAGTGGGTGCTGGGCGACAATCCGGACTGGCAAACCCGGGTGCTGGATTTGTCCAAGCCGGCATTGCGCCGGTACCTGATTGAGCAGGTGGTGGCGCCGTTGTGGCGCCGTGGCTACCGACGTTTCTTCTTCGATACCCTGGACAGTTACCGCCTGGGCGTGGAAGGCGAGGCGGCCCTGGCCGAGCAACGTCAGGGACTGGAAACCCTGATCCAGAGCATCGCCGCCACCTTCCCCGGCGCCCGCTTCATTCTCAATCGCGGCTTCGAGCTGCTACCGGCGGTGCACGCGCACGTGGACGCGGTGGCGGCGGAATCCCTGTACCAGCGCTGGCGTCCGGATCTGCGCCGTTACCAGGCGGTCTCCGAGGAGGACCGCCAATGGCTGCTGGACCGGTTCGCCGAGGTGCGTCAGCGCTATCAATTACCCACCATCGCCATCGATTACGCGCCGCCGGAAGACCGTGACGGCGCCCGGGAACTGGCGCGGCGTATCGCTGGCCACGATGTGATTCCCTGGGTCAGCAACCCGGCGCTGGACATGCTCGGCGTGGGCCGTCGCGAGGTGATGCCCCGGCGGGTCCTGATGCTGCATGGCACGCCACCGGGCGGCCCTTGGGAGCAATCCGAGCTGGTGCGCTACGCACTGATGCCAGTGCAGCACCTGGGGCTGGTGCCGGACATTCGCTATCAGGGCGGGGTGATGCCGGCGGGCACCCTGCGCGGTCGCTACGCGGGCATCATTACCTGGCTCAATGAGCCGGAACAGGTAAGCCCGCGGTTAGGTGTCTGGCTGGCTCGGCAGGCCGAGGCCGGAGTGCCGGTGGTGATGCTGGGCCGGCTGCCGGTGGCCGCCGGCGAGCGTGCCGCCGGGGTGTTCGGGCTTCAGCCCCGTCCGCAGCCGGCGGCGCCACCCCGGGTGGCGCGCCAGGCGCCGGAAATGGGGTTCGAGGCACCGCTGCCCGGCCTGTTGCAGGTGGCCGACGCGGTGGCGCTGGATCAGGGGCGCGGCCAGCCCTGGCTGACCCTGTCAGCCGGTGACCAGGAATACACGGTGGCGGCGGTCACCGACTGGGGCGGCTTTGCCCTGAATCCGTTCGTGGTCAGTTCGTTGCTGCCCACCGTGCAAAGCGACGAAACCGCCGAGCGCTGGTTGCTTCAACCCCTCGTTTTTCTGCGTCAGGCGCTCAAGCTGCCGCCCATGCCGATCCCGGATGTGACCACCGAGAATGGCCGTCGGCTGCTGTTCGCGCACATGGACGGCGACGGCTTTCCCAGCCTGGCGGAGGTTCGCGGCTACCGCAATCAGGCCGCCGGCGAGGTACTGCTACAGGAAATTCTCAAACGCTACCGGGTACCCACCACCCTCTCCGTGATCGAGGGCGAGGTGGCGGAAACCGGCCTCTACGCGGACCGTGCCGAGGAACTGGAGGACATCGCCCAGCGTATGTTTCTGCTCGATCACGTGGAAGCCGCCACCCATACCTATTCGCACCCGTTCTACTGGCGTGAGTCCCTGCGTCACCCCGATCAGGCCGCCAGCGCGGACGGCACCGCCCTGCGCCTGCCGATCGCCGACTACCGGCTGGATCTGGAACGGGAACTGGTGGGGTCGGCGGATTACATGAGGCGGCGCCTGCTGCCACCGGACAAGCCGGTGAAAATGGTGCTGTGGAGCGGTGACACCGTGGCCACGGAAGCGGCCCTGAAGATCGCCCGTGAGAACGGCCTGCTGAACATGAACGGCAGCGACACGGTGATTACCGAGAGTGCTCCCAGCTGGACCCTGATCAAAGGCATCGGTTTGCCCAAGGGCGATGAATACCAGGTGTTCGCCCCCAACCAGAACGAAAACCTCTATACCGGTCGTTGGCAGGGGCCCTTTTATGGTTATGAGCGGGTGATCGAAACCTTCCGGCTTACCGGCGAACCGATCCGTTTCAAGCCCATCGACATCTATTACCATACCTACATCGCCAGCAAGAACGCCTCCCTGACGTCCCTGAAAAAAGTCTACGACTGGGCCTTGGCCCAGCCGGTGAATCCGGTGTTCGCGTCCGAATACGTGGCCAAGGTGCTGGATTTCAACCGCATGGTGGTGGCCCGGGAAGGGGACAGCTGGTTGGTGCGCGGCGAGGGCGATCTGCGCACCCTGCGCCTGCCGGACGGCGTGGCGCCGCCGGCACTGGCCGATAGCCAGGGCGTGGCCGGCTACCGGGACCAGGCTCCCGGCCCCTATGTGCACCTGGCGGACGGGCAGGCCCGTTGGCGGCCGGGGCCGGACCACGCCCCGGGACTATGGGAGGCCAACGGTCGCCTGACCGGCTTCCTGCGCTTTGACGATGGTCTGACGTTCTCCCTGCGCGCTCATGTGCCGCTCACCTTTACCCTGATCCAGCCGGCGGGTTGCCGGCTGCGCCACCAGGGGCGCACCCTGAACCCGGTGGCCCGGGATGGCACGCATTACCGTTACAGGAGTGACCGGCGTGAGCTCGAAGAGCTACGGCTTCAGTGTGGCCCATGACCGCTGGCGGGTGATCGGTCCGCTGGAGTTGCTGGTATTGGTGCTCCTGGTGGTGCTGGTGTGCTGGCTGGTGTTTCCCCGCGATTTGTCCAGCATCCTGCGTAACGCGCGCATGGACGCGGTCACCTTGTCCTACGCGCGCACCTGGCTGCAGGCGCGACCGGACGATTATGAGCTGCGCCTGCTAATGGCCCGCGACCTGATCGAGCTGGGGCTGTTCGAGCAGGCCGAGGAGCAACTGGACTACGTGGCCGGGCAATCCGATCAGCGCGAGCTGCTCAATTTGCAGGCTTGGCTGCGCGCGCGCCTGCCGTTCGTGGCGCTGATGGCGGTGCCCGCGGAGGAGCGTGCCGATAGCCCGATCTCGGTGGAGGCCGGTTTCGCCCTGCGCCGCGTCGACCCGACCGACCTGGACGATGACGAGGTACGGCGCTACGCGGACATGGCCCTTCTGTTGGGCAATCTGGACGCGGCGGTGCGAGCCTACCATTTGCTGGCCGAGCGTCAGCCGTCGCCTTCCACCTGGTATCGCCAGGCGGCCACCGATCTGCTCGCCCATGGCCGCTACCGGGCCGCCGCCAATGAGTACCTGCTGGCGATGGAGAGCCAGACCGATCCGGCGCTACGCCGGGCCGATTTTCTACAAGCCCTGGCCACCTTGCAGGCCGGCGGGCTGCTGGATCAGGCGCTGGCGGTGGGTCGCCGCCAGGGGCCGGCGTTCGCGGATCAACCGGAGGTGCTGTACCGGCTGATGAACCTGGCGCGGGCCGCCGGCGACCACCGCCAGGCGCAGTTCTATGCCACCCGGCTGCTACGGCTGGACGCCGATCCGACGCCCGCGACGGGGGACGGTGCATGAGGCGGCTCGCAAGGCGGGTGCTGATGCCGGCGCTGCTGGGGCTGGCCGCCAACGCGGTGGCGGCGCCGGTGCCTTATGAGCAACGCTATTACGAGGATGGCTACCGGGTGTTCGTGGAGGCCGGCAATCTGCCGCGCGCCCGCCAGGTGGTGGAGAGCGCTCTCTACTGGCGCCCGGACGATCCGGTCTGGATTGAACGCCTGGGCCGGGTGGCCGGCTGGCAGGGGGATCTGGAAATCGCCCTGGCCGCCTGGCGCAAGCGGGCGGAAACCGATAATGACGAGAACGCCTGGCAGCAGGTACTGATCCTGGCGCCGCTCACCTACAACGACGAACTGACCCTGCGTGCCCGGCGCCGGCTGCTGGCCCGCCACCCCCGTGATCCGGAGCTGGTGGCCCGGGTGGCCGACGAATACGAGCGCCTCGGGCGCCCGGAGGAAGGGCTTGCCTTTCTTGATGATTGGCGCCGCCGTCACCCCAGCCCCGCCCTCTATCGGGCGTTGCAACGGCTGGCGGAAAACAGTGGCCAGGATCGGCGCGCGGCGGGCTATTACCGGGCCGCCATGGAGCGCCATGGCGTGGAGCCGGAGGCCGCCATGCGTGCCGCCGATCTGACCTGGTTGCAGGGCGAGCGGGCGCTTGCCTATCGTCACCTGGTGGAGGACGCCGAGCGCCTGGACTACCACCCCGGCGTGACCCGTCGGCTGGCGGTGATGGCCTCGGAGCAGGGCGATCTGGACGCGGCCCTGGCGCACTATCAGCGGCTGGACCGGCGCGGCGATGCCGGCGTGGCGGATTATCAACGTTATCTGCAATTGGCCCGTTACGGTGCCCCGGACCGGTTGGCGCACATTTTTGACCGGCTTTGGCGGGCCACCGGCGACCCGGGGCTGGCCCTGGCCCGCCTGGCTCTGCTGCGCGAGCGCGGCGATCGCCAGGCGCTGAGCGCATTCCTGGAGGAGCTGGACGACGATCAGCGTCGCCTGTTCATGGCGCGCCCGGATTTTCTGCGCGCCTACGCCGATTACCTGCTCGGCCAGGGCGACCTGGCCGGTGCCGAGCGCTTGCTGCGGCGGGCGTTGTCGCTGGCGCCCCGCGATGGCGATACCCGGCTGGCCTGGCTGTGGTTCCTGATCGCCAGCGGTAACGACCGGGAGCTGGCAGTGACGCTGGCGGACGCGGAGCCGGGCTACCGCCAGCGTCCGGCTTACTGGGAGGCGCTGGCCGCCGCCAACCTGGCCTTGGACCGGCCGGAGGCGGCGTTGCGTTATCAGCGCGCCCTGCTGGCCCGCGACCCGTCCGACTGGCGCCGCCGCTGGGCCTATGCCCAGACCCTGCTGGCCGCCGGTCGTGACCGCCAGGCCTGGCCGGTGATGCGCGCCCTGTGGCGGGAGCCGCCCGCCGAGGCGGACATTCCCCCGGCCGCCCGTTCCCTTTACCGGGAAATGCGTTCCGCCCTGGCCAGCCGGTTCGAGGCGGGCGACGGTCAACTGCGTTTTCAGCAGCGCGCCTGGGCCGACACCACCGAGGCGGAGCGCGCCGACCGGGCCGAATGGCTGGCCCAGTGGGCCCTGGCCATCGACGCTCCGGAGCTGGCCCGGCGCGGCTACCGGCTGCAGCGCCATTGGCGTGGCGGCACCCTGCCGGCGGGGTCGGCGTTGGCGCTGGCCAACCTGGAAAGCGACTATCTGCGTATCGGTGCCTTGCGCGCGGAGCGCGCCGGAGCGCTTACCGCCGGTGAGCGGCTCGACGCGGACACCACGCTGGGCCGTGAACGTCTGGCGGCGGCGGAGCTGGCCGAGCAGCAGCGTTGGGCTCCGGAGCGGGCGGATCGGCACCCCCAACAGGAGAGCCTGTTACTGCCGGCCTCAAAGCGTCTGAATCTGGCACTGGAGCGCCGGCGCCTGGGGCCCCTGGCGGTGGACGACGAAAGCCTCGGCCAGAACCTGCCCCTGGGGGATCGCTGGGCCTGGGGCTGGCGCGCCGAACAACGCCATTTCAGCAGTGAAGACGAGACCCGCCTGCGGGTGGACGAGACCGCCCGGCGCCTGGAATTGACGGCCGGGCGCCAGGGCACGGCGCTGGATGCCGGCGTGACGCTGGGCTGGGAGCAACGCTTCGACCGTGACGACGCCGATCTGCGGTTGACCCTGGAAGGAGACCCGACGGCCCGCTGGGACTGGCGCTTTCAATACCGGTGGCGGGCGGCGGCGGACGAAAGCTCCGAGTTGCTGTTGGCGGGCCGGCGCGATGGCCCGTCCCTGGACCTCACCTGGCGGCCCGGCAGCCATTGGAACAATGGCCTGTCCCTGGCTCATTATGATTACCATGACCTGGACGACGATGCCCTGGGTCAGGGCTGGCGGGCCAGCGCCCGGAGCACCTGGCGCCCGTGGCGCTCGCGCTGGTCGCCGGGGCTGCGCCTGCGCCATACCCGGGCGGGCTTCTCGGGGCAGCGGCCGCTGACCCTGGAGGCGGAGCTGGCGCGGCCCGACGCGGCGGATACGCCGGCGGTGCCGGAGAGTTATCACGAAACCGAGCTGGCGTTGTTGCTTGGCTCCCCGGACCTGCATGCGCGGCCCCATCGGCTGCAGGCCTGGGCGGAACTGGGCCTCACCGACAACAGCCGCTCCGGGCTCGGCTTCAACGGTCGACTGGGGGCCGAGGGGCCGTTACTGGGCCGCGACGCCTGGCGGCTGTACGCGGAGCGAGGGTTGAACACCGGTGGCGCCGAGGAGGACAGCCACCGGTTCGGCCTGGAATACGAATTTTATTACTAGCATCGCCAAGGAGAACCACCATGAAATTGCCATTGCTAGCCCTGTGCGCCGCCGCGCTGGCCCTGGGGGGCTGCGGCACCCATGCGCGCACCGCCCAGGATGTCCGGCTGGAGCGCGATGCTACCTGGCTGGTGCTGCCGCTGGTGAACCGCACCAGCACGCCGCAGGCCGGGCTGCGCGCCCAGGCCATCACCGAGGCGGTGTTGGCCCGGCACGGTGCCGCGCGGGTGGAAAGCTATCGCGATGACAGTGGTGACGGCGTGTTGTTCGAAGCCAGCTCACCGGAAAGCCGCCAGGCCATGCGCGACTGGGTGGCGGCCCGCCAGGGGCGCTACGTGGTTTCCGGCGTGGTGCACGAATGGCGCTACAAAACCGGCGTGGACGGCGAGCCGGCGGTGGGCGTGATGCTGGAGATCCGTGACCCCGCCGGTCAGCTTCTTTACACCGGCACCGCCGCCCGCGCCGGCTGGGCCCGCCAGTCGCTGAGCGAAACCGGCCAGCGGGTGATCGACAAGCTGGTCGCGCCGGTGCTGGATTAATGGCGCGAGTGTTTCGCAAGTACCGCCTGGCCAGGCTGCTGTCGCCGGAACGCATCGGTCCCATGGCCTGGCTGGAAGCGCCGCTACTGGTGGTGGCGGCGGTGGGCATCGGTTTCCTGGTGCGCCCGGATGACCCGCTGATCTTCACCGGCGGCATTCGCTGGAGCATCGTGGTGGTGCTGGTGGTGGCGTTGCGTTATGGCTCGCTGATCGGCTCCACCGGCATGTTCACCCTGGTGGCATTGTGGTTCGTGTGCCAGGCCCTGGGGCTCTATCCGGGCATGCCATTCCCTGAACTCACCTTCCTGGGCGGTTACATCATTATCCTGATCACCGGCGAATTCGCGGACATGTGGCGGGTGCGCCTGATGCGCGCCGAAAGCCAGGCCGCCTACGCCGAGGAGCGGCTGCGCAACCTGACCCAGCGGCACGTGCTGTTGCGTTTGTCCCATGATCGGCTGGAGGAGAACCTGCTGGTCAAACCCTACACCGTGCGCGATGCGCTGCTGCGCCTGCGCGACGTGGTGATGGACGAAAGCCATCATGAGGCGCTGCCCGGCGGCGAGGAACTGCTGAACCTGCTGGCCGAGTACTGTCAGCTCCAGCGCGGTGGCCTGTACCGGGTCAAGAATGGCCGGGCGGTGCCCGAGCCGGTGGCGTTGCTAGGCAACAACAGCCCGCTGGATCAAGGCGATCAGATGTTGCGTCACGCCCTGGACTATCGTCTGCTTACCCATGTCCAGACCGGCGAAACCATGGAGGGCTACAAGGGCCATTACTGGGTATGCGCTCCGGTCATGAACAGCGGCGGTGAGCTGATTGGCGTGGTGGTGGTGGAGCGCATGCCGTTCCTCTCCATCCACCATGAGAATCTGCAGTTGTTTGGCCTTTTGCTTAACTTCTACGCCGATGTGGTGCACCACGGACCGGTGGTCGATGAGCTGTGTGACATCTGGCCGGACCTGCCGCCGGTGTTCGGGCGTGAGTTCGAGGCGCTGCGCCGGCTGGCGGAGGCGCGCAAGGTCGACACCACGGTGTTGCTGCTGAGCCCCGACGAGTCGGAGCAGGCGCGCCAGATCGTCAGCGCCTTGAATCGCCATCGGCGTGCGATGGATGGGTATTGGTGGGTGGACTGGGACGGTTACGTGCTGATGCTGTTGATGCCCACCACCGGGGTGTACGGGTTCGAGAGTTATCTGCGCCGCATCGAGCAATGGCTCAAGGAAGATTTCGGCATGGACACCCTGGCCCAGGCCGGCATCCAATACACGCACCGTTTCCTGGATGAGCGCCCGGTGAAGGAGCAGCTTCGCGATCTGTTGGGGGAGGTCCATGTTTGACGTGCGCCTGCTGATCTATGCTCTCCTGGTGGAGCTTGCGGCCATCGTCACCCTGTTGGCGGGGCAGGTCGGGTTGCCGTATTTCATTGCCTACCTGGCGATCCATGGCTTCGCCGCCACGCTCATGGCCACGGGCATCTGGTTGAGATTTCCGCGCAGCTTCCGCGATCCACCGCTGCTGTCGTGGCTGCTGGTATTCTCCGTCGCGTTCTTTGTCCCGGTGCTGGGCGTGGTCGGCCTGATCGGCGGTGTGTTGCTGGGGTACATACTGCCCGCCCCGCGTAAAAAAACGCCGTTCGTGGAGGTGCCGCCGCCGGCGTTCACTCCGGTGCAGGCGTCGTCGAGCGGTAATTTCCGGCAAGGGGATCTGAAGACCCTGTTACTGGCCTCGGACGCTCCCACGGAGGTGCGATTACAGGGCATGCTGACGGTGCGCAACATGCCCACCCGGGTCACCGGCGGTGTGCTGCGCGAAACCCTGGGCGATCGTGTCGACGATGTGCGCCTGCTCGCTTACGGCATCCTCGACCAGAAGGAAAAGGCGCTCACCGGACAGATCGATCGGGCTCTGACCCTGCTGGAGAGCGCCGGTCCGGCCCGCCATTACCGGTTGTATCGGAGTCTGGCCGAGCTGTACTGGGAACTGCATTTCCAGGATCTGGTACAGGGCGATATCCGTGAGCTGGCGTTACGGCGGGCCCTGGAATTCACGGATCAGGCGCTGGCGGAAAACGATGCCGACGGCGGCCTGTGGCTGTTGCGCGGGCGCATCATGATGAGCCACGAACGGCTCGACGAAGCCGGTGAGAGTTTTCAGCGTGCCCTGGATGTGGGGCTGTCGCCGTCCCGGGTCAATCCCTGGCTGGCGGAGCTGGCCCTGTGGCGGGGACAATACGTCAAGGTACGCGCCTTGATGACGGTCATCGCCCAGGACACCCAGTTCAACAATCTGAGTCCCTCGGCTCGCTACTGGAGCCTTTCATGATTCTGCGCCAGGCTGACAGCGCCGACATCTGCCTGCTGCTCGAAGGCACCTTCCCCTATGTCAGCGGTGGTGTGTCGAGCTGGGTGAACCAGATTATCCAGGGCTTCCCCGAATACCGGTTCGCCTGTTGTTTCGTCGGTAGCAAGCCCGAGGACTACGGCGAGATGAAGTACCGGCTGCCGGACAACGTGGTGCACCTGGAAACCCATTACCTGTATGACCCCGCCGCCGTGCCGGAGAGCAGGCCGATGCGCGGTAACCGCGAAGCGTTCCGAAAACTGACGCGGTTTCATACCCTGGTCCGGGAGGGTGTGGTCAGCGAGGAGCGCAACCGGCTGTTCACGGAACTGGTCTCGCAATTGGGGGACAAGGGTGACCTGTCCGAGCGCGCCTTTCTGCACAGCCGTGAAAGCTGGGAGATGATCGCCGACCAATACCGTGGCCATTCCCGCGACCCGTCCTTCGTCGATTACTTCTGGACCGTGCGCATCATGCACGCGCCGATCTGGGTGCTGCATCGCATCGCCGAGAACCTGATTCCCGCCCGGCTCTATCACAGTGTCTCCACCGGCTACGCCGGTTTTCTCGGCGCCTTGCTCAAGCGCCGCACCGGCCGTCCGCTGCTGCTGTCCGAGCACGGTATCTACACCAAGGAACGCAGGATCGACCTGTTCCAGAGTGAATGGATCAGCGACAACCGGGGTCTGGTGGAGAAGAACCATACCGAGATGGCCTACTTCCGGGAGAAGTGGATCAATTTCTTCCAGGAGCTGGGGCGCGAGTGTTATCAGGCCTCCGACCGGATCGTCGCGCTGTACGACATTAACCGGCAGCGCCAAATTCTGGACGGCGCGCCACCGGAACGCACCCGTAACATACCCAATGGCATTAATCTGGCCGCCATGGAGCCGGTGCGCGCGGCGCGCTCCGAGGACATTCCACCGGTGGCCTGCCTGATCGGTCGGGTGGTACCGATCAAGGACATCAAGACCTTCCTGCGCGCCATGCGAACCCTGGCCAACCGCCTGCCCGAGGCCCAGGGCTGGATCGCCGGCCCCGAGGACGAGGACCCGGAATACGCCGCCGAGTGCCGCGCACTGGTGTCCAGCCTGGGCCTGGAAAAGCATGTGCGCTTCCTGGGCTTTCAGAAAATCGCCGAGCTGCTGCCCAAGGTGGGCGTGGTGGTGCTCAGCTCGATCAGCGAGGCGTTGCCGCTGGTGTTGCTGGAAGGGTTCGCCGCCGGTGTACCGGCGGTTTCCACCGACGTGGGTTCCTGCCGCCAGTTGATCGAGGGCCTGGATGAGGAGGACCGTGCCCTGGGCCGGGCCGGCGAGGTGGTGCGCATCGCCAGCCCGGAGGCGCTGGGCAACGCGGTGGCCGATCTGCTCACCGATCCGGTCCGTTGGCACGCCGCCCAGCAGGCCGGTATCCGGCGCGTGGAGCGCTACTACACCCAGGAGATGATGTTCGACGCCTACCGGGGCCTGTACCAGGGGCTGCTCGCCGCCGGTGATGAAGACGCCGCCGCGCGGGGAGGGCGCTGATGGCGGGCATCGGCTTCGAACTGCGCAAACTGATGCGCCAGGACAGCCTGCTGGGCATGTTGCGTGCCTACGCCTATGCCGGCGTGATCGGCTCCGGGCCCTGGGTGCTGTCGATCCTGGGCATTCTGGCCACCGGGCTGCTGACCTTTTCGGTGGTGACGCCGGCGGCGGCGGTGACCCAGTTCCAGGTCACCATCACCTACATCATCGCTTTCAGCCTGATTCTCACCGGCACTCTGCAGCTGGCGTTCACCCGTTTCTGCGCCGATCGCCTGTTCGAGAAGCGCAACGACCTGATCCTGTCCAATTTCGGTGGCGTCACCCTGCTGGTCACGGTGGTCGGCGGGGTGCTGGCCACCATCGCGGTGCTGTGGCTGTTTCCGGAGCAGAGCGTACTGTTCCGGGTGGTGCTGGTGGCGGCCTTCGTGGTGGTCAGTAACATCTGGATCGCCACCATCTTTCTCTCGGGGATGAAGCAGTACCGGGCCATCGTGCTGCTCTACGCCCTGGGTTACGGGCTGACCGTGGGCACCGCCTTTCTGCTGCGCGGCTATGATCTGGAAGGGCTGCTGCTCGGGTTTCTGATCGGCCAGGTGGCGCTGCTGGGTGGCATGCTGGTGCTGATCACCCGGGCTTTCCCATCCCGCCGCTCGGTATCGTTCGAGTTGTTCCAGCGCGGCTGGCTGTACCCGAGCCTGATGTTGGTGGGGTTGCTGTTCAACGCCGGGGTGTGGGCGGACAAGTTGATGTTCTGGTTCGACCCGGCCACCGGCAGCCCGGTGATCGGCCCGCTGCGTGCCTCGCTGATCTACGACATTCCGGTTTTCCTGGCCTACCTGTCGCTGATCCCGGGCATGGCGATCTTCCTGGTGCGCATGGAAACCGACTTCGTCGAGTACTACACCAACTTCTACGATGCGGTGCGCCAGGGGGGCTCGCTGTCGTACATTGAGGACATGCGCAACCGCATGGTGGCCACCATCCGCGTGGGGGTGTTCCAGATCATCAAGATCCAGGCCATTGCCGCTCTGCTGATCATGGTGGTGGCTCCGGACATCTTCGCCGCCCTGGGTATCTCTACTCTCTACCTTCCCTTGCTCAAGGTGCAGCTGGTGGCCGCCGGATTGCAGGTGGTGTTCCTGGCCATCATCAATGTGTTCTGCTATCTGGATCAGCGCGCCATTCTGGTGGTTCTTACCGGCCTGTTCCTGGTGCTCAACATCCTGTTCACCGGCATCAGCCTGATGCTCGGGCCGCAATTCTTCGGCTACGGCTTTCTGATGGCGCTGGCGGTGTGCGTGATTCTGGGGCTGTGGCTGGTGGAGCGCAGCATGGGGCGCCTGGAATACCAGACCTTCATGCTCCAGTAGGGCCGGCCTGACCCTCTATCGGGGACCTCGGCGAGACGTTTCTTCCGCTAAAGCGCGATGAACCAAAAAAAACGGCGCCCAGAGGGCGCCGATGAATCGTTTGGCTCGGGAGAGCTATCACGGAGCCGAAACTCCGCCGTCGACGGATGGGACTTCGTCGACGGAAATCAGTATGTCCGTGACCGGGTTCAAAGACATTAGCTGTACAGCCGTTCACAAACGCTCCGTTGGTCAATAAGTGTCCGTCCCTATATCGCTGGCCGGCGATGAACATTTTTTCCCGGGATGCTGTTTTTTAACAAAGGCGTCGCCGAATCGGCGTCGCCATTGTGCTAATTTTGCCGGTCCGACTCTCGGTCTTTCCAAATAACCACAAAGGCGGTCAAAGGAATGCGATTACATCATTGTGGCGTGCTGCTGTTTCTGGCTTTGTCCCTGCTGGCCTGCGATCCGGCGCCGGAGGCCCCGGACCAGCAGGCCGCCCAGCCGGTACCCGACGCGCCGGCGGATCAGGCCGCCGACACCGCGCCGGCCCCGGACCCGCGCTGGCGTGATCATCTGGACAGCTGGCCCCATGGCGCGGTCAGCGCCCGGGCGCCCCTGGTGGTGCGTTTCACCCACCCGGTGGTGGATGAAAGCGGCCTCGACAAGCCCGTCGACGGTGTCGCCCGGCTGGCCCCGGAGCAGTCCTTCGAGGCGGTGTTCACCGCCCGCGACCGCCTGGAAATCCGTCCGCGCCAGGCGCTGCCCGCCGGCCAGACCCTGCAACTGACCCTGTTCGCCCAGGGACTCTCCGGAGTGGATGATGGCCTGCCGCCACTGCGCGCCGACGTCACCGTGATGACCCAGCACCTCAGTCTGCGCGTGGATGCCCTGGCACCGGAACCCGGTGACGAAAGCGCCATGCGCATGAGCGGCGCCCTGCGCACCCGGGACCAGGCCGACCCGGCGCAGGCGCAGTCGGTGCTGACCGCCCGCCAGGGCGACCGGACCCTGGACATCGCCTGGCAGCATGACGCCGCCAGCCTCAACCATGAATTCGTGATCTCCGGCATCCAGCGCAGCGACGGCGCGGCGCCGGTGATTTTGCGCTGGGATGGCGCGTCCCTGGACGTGGACGACAGCGGCGAACGAAGCTACCCGGTGCCCGCTCCCGGAGAATTCCGTGTCACCACCGCGCGTACCCTGAGCTACCCGGAACCACAGATCCTCGTGCAGTTCTCCGAGGCACTGATGGGCACCCAGAACAGCGCCGGCCTGGTCACCCTGAACGGCAAGGAGGCCCGGGTGCGCATCGACGGCAGCCGCCTGCGCGTTTACCCGGAGGACCGCGACGACCTGGGCGACGGTCGTTTCCGGTTGCGCATCGAGCCGGGCCTGCGCAGCGCCAGCCGCGCGCGGCTGGACAGCGCCTTCGAGCAGGAGCTGACGCTGACCGTGGCCAAGCCCGGCGTGCGTTTCGTCGGCGAGGGCGTGATTTTGCCCAATGGCGAGACTCTGAGCGTGCCGTTCGAGGCGGTGGCCGCCAAGGCGGTGAAGGTGCAGGCCTTCGAGGTGTTCGAGGACAACATCGCCGCCTACCTGCAAAACAACGAACTGGACGCCGCCTACCAGGACAGCCGCGCCGGCCGCTACCTGTGGCAGAAGACCCTGTCCCTGCCGCCCGGCACCGGGGATGACTGGCAGCGCTATCGGCTCGATCTGTCCGAGCTGATGGCCGGTCATCCCAACGGCCTGATCATGCTCACCCTCAAACTGGATGGCGAGACCATCGACTACCTGTGCCAGGGTGACGGCCCGCGGCGGGTGGCCGAGCTGCCGGACAGCTACGAGGGCCCTGGCCAGGCGGTCGACGACCAGGACCGGTTGAGCCGCTACTACCGCGACGCCGGCTATTTGAGATGGAGCGAGCGCGATGACCCCTGTTCCGATGCCTACTACCGCTACAATGATCGCGCCGAATCCAGTCGCGCCTTCCTGGCATCGAACCTGGGCCTGATCGCCAAGCAGGGCGAAAGCGACCGCCTTACGGTGATCGCCACTCACCTGGACGACAATACCCCGGCCACCAAGGTGCGGGTCACCGTGCACAACTACCAGCACCAGGTGCTGGCCAGTGGCACCACCAACAACAAGGGCGAGGTGACCCTGGCCCTGGATGGCGCGCCGTTCTATCTGGTGGCCCGGGACAACAAGGATCGCGGTTACCTGAAACTGGCCCGCAACCGGGCGCTGCCCACCAACCAGTTCAATACCGGTGGCGAGCGGGTTCGCGATGGTCTCAAGGGCTTTTTCTATGGCGAACGGGACGTTTGGCGGCCCGGTGACGATATCCACCTGACCTTCATCCTGGCGGACCCGCACAACCGCCTGCCGGACGACCACCCGGTAACCCTGGATTGGTTCGACCCGCGTGGCGACAAGGTGGCCAGCTACAGCAGCGCCGAGCCGGTGGGCCAGTTCCATGCCTTCACCCTGAGCACCAGCGAGGACGCGCCCACCGGCAACTGGCGGGCGGTGGCCCGGGTCGGCGAGCGTTATTTCGACACGCCGCTGCGGGTGGAAGCAATCAAGCCCAACCGCCTGAAGATCGAACTGGATGCGCCGGAGCCGCTTAAAGTCGGCGGCGATAACCCGGTCACCCTGCACGGCCAATGGCTCAATGGCGCCCGCGCCGGCGGCCTGAAAGCCGACGTCAAGGCGCGCCTGGTCAATGCCGGCGCTCCCTTCAAAGGCTATGACGGCTTCACCTTCACCGACCCGACCCGGAATCTCGGCGCGAACGACTTCACCGCCTTCGAGGGCACCCTGGACGCCGCCGGTGACGCCCGCTTCCCGCTGCAGGTGCCGGACATCACGCCGCCGGGCATGGCGGCGGCCCTGCTTACCAGCCGGGTGTTCGAGCAAAGCGGCGATTACAGCACCCAGGTGAAACGGCTGCCGGTGTCTCCATACGCGCACTGGGTGGGCCTCCGGGTGCCGAAAGGCAGCGGCTGGGGCGATTCCCTGGGCCGCGACCGGGACCATGAAATCGGCCTGCTGGCCCTGGATCGGGACGGCAAGCCCGAAGCCGGCCGTGACCTCACCCTGAGCCTCTACCGCATCGACTGGCGTTGGTGGTGGGACCGGGGTGGCCGCGACCTGACCCACTTCATCAGTGACCCGCATACCGAGAAACTGCGCGAGGAAAGCCTCGTCAGCGATGCCCAGGGCCGCGCCCAGTGGACGCTGGCCGGCGCCGACTACGAATGGGGCCGCTATCTGCTGCGGGTGTGCCAGCAAGATGGCCGCCACTGCGCCTCGCAAAGCGTTTACCTGGGCTGGAGCGGCGAGCGCAATGCCCAGGGCGATGCCGCCACCCGCCTGGCCCTGTCCAGCGACAAGGACCAGTACCAGGTGGGCGAGACCGCCCGGGTACGGGTGCCCGCCAGCGGCCAGGGCCGCCTGCTGGTCAGCCTGGAAACCGGTGACCGGGTGCTCGACCACTACTGGGTGGACGATACCGGCAAGGAGGGCGAAAGCCTGACCCTGGACATCCCGGTCACCGCCGAGATGGCGCCCAATGTCTATGTACATGTGGCGTTGCTGCAGCCCCATCGCGGCCGCGACAACGATCGGCCGATCCGTCTCTACGGCATCGCGCCGCTGATGGTGGAGGACCCGGCCACCCGGCTGGTCCCGGAGATCCGGGCGCCCGAGGAAGTGAAGCCGGACGCCACCCTGAAGGTGGCGGTGTCGGAGGCCAAGGGCAGGGCCATGACCTACACCCTGGCGGTGGTGGATGAGGGTCTGCTGGGCATCACCGCTTTCGCCACGCCGCGTCCCCATGACGCTTTCTACCAGCGCGAGGCCCTGGGCGTGCTCACCTGGGACCTGTTCGATCAGGTGGTGGGTGCCTACGGCGGCGAACTCGACCAATTGCTGGCGTTGGGTGGCTCCGACGCCCTCCAGGACGGCGAGGAGCAACGCCGCCGCCGGTTCCCGCCGGTGGTGCGCTTCGCCGGTCCGTTCCAGCTCAAGAAAGGCGAGACCCGCGAGCACGACATCGACCTGCCCCCCTACATGGGCCAGGTGCGGGTGATGGTGGTGGCCGGCAATGAGCGGGCCTACGGCCACGCCGAGCAGGATGTCACCGTGACCCAGCCGCTGACCCTGCTGTCGACGCTGCCCCGGGTGCTTGGCCCCGGCGAGACCCTGGATCTGCCGGTGACGGTGTTCGCCGCCAAGGACGGGCTCGGGAAGGTGGCGGTCAGCGCCGAGGCCCAGGCACCGCTGACCCTGACCCGGGACAGCGCCAGCCTGAACTTCACCGAAAGCGGTGACCAGGTGGCGGCGCTGTCCCTCAAGGCCGGCGACGCCACCGGTATCGCCGACGTGACGGTGCGCGCCCGGGCCGGCGACCACCGCGCCGAGGAAACCGTGCACTTGCCGGTGCGCAGCGCCAACCCGCCCACGGTGCGTGACAGCGGCAAGCTGTTGGAGCCCGGCGCCAGCTGGAGCCTGACGCACACCCCCCATGGCCTGCCGGGCACCAATGAAAGCCTGCTCACGGTGAGCAGCCTACCGGACATGGGCCTGGAACGGCGCCAGGAATACCTGATCGAATACCCCCACGGCTGCATCGAGCAGACCGTGTCGGGGGTGCTGCCGCAGCTCTATCTGTCGCGGCTCACCACTCTCAGCGCGGAGCAGCAGGCCGCCGTGCAGGAAAACGTGGACGCGGCCATCCAGCGGCTGCGGCGCTTTCAGCGGGGTGGTGGTTTCAGCTACTGGCCCGGAGGCGACAGCGTCACCGACTGGGGCACCACCTACGCTGGCCACTTCCTGCTGGAAGCCCGGCGCCAGGGTTACGCGGTGCCCGCCGACATGCTCGACGCCTGGCGGGCCTACCAGAGCCGGGTAGGGCAGAGCCCCGGTCGTTTCCCCTGGCAGTGGGCGGCCCAGGCCTACCGCCTGTATACCCTGGCCCTGGCCGGTGAGCCGGAGGTGGGCGCCATGAATCGCCTGCGCGAGGCCTATCAGGCCCGTGCCGGCGAGCAGAGCCACGGCCAGGCCAGTTACCGCGCCGGTCGCTGGCTGCTGGCGGCGGCCTACCAGCAGATGGGGCTCACCGAGGTGGCCGGCGAATTGCTGGCCGCCGCCCGCGACGACGCCGGCGACTACCTCAGCCCCGGGCCCACCTACGGCTCACGGTTGCGTGACCAGGCCATCGCGTTGATGGTGCTGGACGCCCGTGGCGACAGCGAGGCCGCCTGGGAGCAGGCCCGTGTCATCGCCAGCCAGCTGGCATCCCGGAACTGGTACTCCACGCAGAGCACCGCCTGGGCGCTGATGGCCATGGCCCGTTTCGCCGGCAGTGCCGGCGGCCAGGGCTATGATTTCGCCTGGCGGCACGACGACGGCGACTGGCAGGCCATCAGCAGCCAGTCACCGGTGTTCCGCCAGGCCCTGGCGTTGGGCGATCGCAGCGCCGAGCTGGCGATTCGCAACGACAGCGAACGGCGCCTGTTCGTGTCGGTAAGCACCCGCGGCACGCCGGCCGCCGGCCAGGAACGGGCGGAGAGCCATGGCCTCAATCTGAGTGCCCGCTTCCGCACCCTGGATGGCCGCGAGCTGAACCCGGCATCCCTGGCCCAGGGCACCGACTTCCGCGCCACGGTGACGATCACCAACCACAGTGGTCAGCACCTGGACAACGTGGCGCTCACCCAGGTAATCCCGTCCGGCTGGCAGATCATCGACAGCCGGCTGGCCGGGGATGAGCAGGCCGAGCCGGTGGATTACCGGGACCAGCGCGACGACCGGGTGCTCAGCTACTTCTCGTTGCCCGCCGGCAAGAGCCGCACCTACCACCTGGGGCTCAACGCCACTTTCGCCGGTCGTTTCTATCTGCCCGGCTGGCAGGTGGAGGCCATGTACCGGGGGGATATCCGTGCCCGGGACCAGGGCCGCTGGGTGGAAGTAACCCGCCCGGCCGGCGCCGATTGAGGGACCGCCCGTGAAGCGTCGGCGTCGCCTTCGGCGGGCCGGCGCGGCGTTGCTGCTGGCGGCCCTGGTGGTGCTGGGGTGGCTGCAGTTCACGCCGTTGCCGGCGACCCTGGACGGGGAGGACTACGCCACCCTGATGCTGGACCGCCATGGCCGGCCCCTGGCGGCGCGCATCGCCGCTGACCAGCAGTGGCGATTCGCCCCGGTCACCGCCTTGCCGGACAAATACCGGCGCGCGCTGCTCACCTTCGAGGACCGGCGCTTCGACCAGCACCCCGGCGTGGACCCTCTGGCCATCGGCCGGGCGGCGCTGGCCAACGTCCGTGCCGGCCGGGTGGTCAGCGGTGGTTCCACCCTGACCATGCAACTGGCTCGCTTGCTGCACCACGACCCGCCTCGCACCCTGGCCGAGAAATTCCGCGAGGCACGGCTGGCGCTGCGTCTGGAATGGCACCTCAGCAAGGACCGGATTCTGATCGAGTACGCCAGCCGGGCCCCTTTCGGTGGCAACACCGTGGGCCTGCGCGCCGCCGCCTGGCGTTACTTCCGGCGCCCGCCGGAGTCCTTGAGCTGGGCCGAGGCGGCGCTGCTGGCGGTGCTGCCCAACAGCCCGGCGCTGATCCACCCGGGTCGCGACCGGGGCCGGCTGCGGGCCAAGCGCGACCGGCTGCTGGCCCGTTTGCACCAGCAGGGCGACCTGGACGCCGACGACCTGGCCCTGGCCAGGTTGGAACCCTTGCCCCGGGTCCATGCGCTGCCGTCCCTGGCGCCGCGCCTGCTGGACACGCTCAGCGCCAACGGCGGCGGGCCACTGCTGCGCACCACCCTGGACGCCAACCTGCAGCGCCGGGTGCGCGAGCTGGCGGAGCGTCATGGCCGGCGTCTGGGCCGCCAGGGCGTGCACAACCTGGCGGTGGTGGTGATCGACCACCGCGATCTGGAAACCCGTGCCTACCTGGGCAATGTGCAGCACGGCGATACCGACACCTACGGCGCCGCCGTGGACATCGCCAACCGCCCGCGCTCCACCGGCAGCGTGCTCAAGCCGCTGCTCTACGGCCTGATGCTCGATGCCGGCCTGATCCTGCCGGACACGCTGATCCCGGACCTGCCCACCAACTACGGCGGCTACAGCCCGGAGAACTTCGATCGGCAATACCGTGGCGCGGTGCCCGCCCACGAGGCCCTGGCGCGTTCGTTGAACGTGCCGGCGGTGCGCCTGCTGCGCCGCTACGGCGTGGGGCGCTTCCACGATCAATTACGCGAGCTGGGCATGACCACCCTGTTCCGCTCCGCCGACGACTACGGCTTGACCCTGGTGCTGGGCGGCGCAGAGGGCACCCTGGAGCAGCTCACCGCTATTTATGCGCGTCTGATCGCCACCGCCCGGGACGGCCAGGCGGCGCCGGTGACCCGCTTGGCCGGCATCACGCCGGTGGCGGAGCCGTTCGCGCTCAGCCCCGGCGCCGCCTGGCTGACCCTGGACGCGCTGCGCGACGTGGCCCGGCCCGGCACCGCCCGCCAGTGGCGGCTGTACCAGTCCAGCCAGCCGATCGCCTGGAAAACCGGCACCAGCTATGGCCTGCGCGATGCCTGGGCAATCGGCAGCAACGGCCGCTACACGGTGGGGGTATGGGCGGGCAACGGTAATGGCGAGCCGGCGCCGCACCTGGGCGGCGCCGACAGCGCCGCGCCGCTGATGCTGGATGTGTTCAGCCTGCTGGGCCCGGCGCCGTTCCCGGAACCGCCACTCAACGATCTCAAGCAGGTGCGGGTGTGCGCCGACGACGGTTACCTGGCCGGTGGGCGCTGTCCGGCGAAGACCGCGTTGGCGCCCTTGCACAGCCACTTTCAAACGGTGACACCGCACCATCGCCGGGTGCATGTGGACGTTAACGGTCAGCGGGTGCACGGTGGCTGCGAAGCGGTGGCCGCGATGCAAAGCCGCGACTGGTTCGTGCTGCCGCCGGCCCAGGCCTGGTTCTACCGCCAGCACCACCCGGATTACCGGCCGCTACCGGCCTGGCGCTCGGACTGTCTGGCCGGGGCCCGGAAGCTGGACCATAGCCCGCCCATGGCGATTCTCTATCCCCACGCCGGCGCCGGCCTCTTCATTCCCCGGGAACTGGGCGGGCAGCGCGGGCAGGCGGTGTTCCGGGTGGTCCACGAGCGCGCCGGCGCGAGGCTGTTCTGGCACCTGGACGATCACTACCTGGGCGTGACCGAACACTTCCATGAATGGGCCCTGCGCGCCGACCCGGGCTGGCACATCCTCACCCTGGTGGACGACCAGGGCTTCCGCCTGCGGCGTCGCTTCAAGGTGCTCGGCGACTGACGCTGGGGCCCCACACCGCGATGCTTCGAGGTAGCGTCCCGCGTGATTTTGTAGTGGGCTCCAGCGCTGCTTGTGGGTGAAGCGGTCGCGGGAAAGGGGAGGGCGTTTTCACGCGCTCTTGGCCGGGGGACGGGCAGGCTTTGGGCACTGTCTTATCGATTTGGAGAACCCCCATGCGCCTTGCCCTGATCGGAGTGTTCGCCCTGTTGCTGGCCGCCTGCCTGAGCCAGCCGGAGCGGCCGCCGATTCCGCTGGCGAAGAACCTGGATCTGGACCGTTTCATGGGCGACTGGTACGTGATCGCCAACATTCCCACGCCGCCGGAGAAGGGCGCCCACAACGCCGTGGAAAGCTACCAGCGGCTGGGGCCGGACAAGATCGGCGTGACCTTCAGTTTCAACCAGGACGGCTTCGACGGCGAGCGCAAGACCATGACCCCCACCGGTTTCGTCAGCGAGACGGATAACTCGGTTTGGAAGATGCAGTTCATCTGGCCGTTGCGGGCGGATTTCCGGGTGGTGTACGTGGACAATGCCTACCAGACCACCATCATCGGCCGGCAAAAACGGGACTATCTGTGGATCATGGCCCGGCAGCCGAACCCGGACGAGGCCACCCTGGAACGGCTCTATCGGATCGCCGCCGACGCGGGCTACGACACCGACAGTATCCAGCGTGTGCCTCAGCGCTGGTAAGGGAAAACGCCAGCCACAAGATACCGTGCCGGCGGACGGGCCTTACCATCTCGCCGGACGATCATGCGATTTCAACTTGCAACTTGTAACTTGCAACGGTCTCTCGATAGACACGGCCCATCCGCCATCATCATCATCGGCTTGCGGCTTGCGGCTTGCGGCTTGCGGCTTGCGGCTTGCGGGCCTAGGGTTGAGGCCGTGTTCCAAGTCGAGCTGTGAGGAGACCTCCCCATGCGTGTTCTGATTGCCGGGGCCAACGGCAAGATTGGCCGTCGTCTGGTGAAGCTGTTGGGCGACAGCGACCATGTGTGCCGCGCCATGGTGCGCGACCCGTCCCAGGAATGGGAACTGCGCCAGCTGGGCGCCGACGAGGTGGTGGTGGCGGATCTGGAAGGCGATTGCCGGGCGGCGCTGATCACCTGCGACGCGGTGGTGTTCACCGCCGGTTCCGGGGCGCACACCGGGCCGGAGAAGACCGTGGACGTGGACCAGAACGGTGCCATCAACCTGATCGACCTGGCCCAGGAAATGGGCGTGCCCCGTTTCGTGATCGTCAGTTCCATGCGCGCCGACGATCCGGACAGCGGGCCGGAAAGCATGCGCCATTACTTCGTCGCCAAGCAGAAGGCGGACAACCATCTGCGCGCCAGCCATCTCAACTACACCATCGTGCGTCCGGGTCGGCTTACCGAGGAAGAGGGCACCGGCAAGGTTCGCCTGGCCGAGCGCATCGATGCGTTCGGCGAGATCCCCCGCCAGGATGTGGCGGCGGTGATCCGGGCGGTGCTCGACCACCCGGGCAGCAGCAAGCGGGAGTTCGACCTGATCAGCGGCGACACCGCCATTGATCAGGCGGTGGCCTCACTGGAGTAGGCCGCCTTGCGTGTTGTAGGAGCGACTTTAGTCGCGATGAAGTTGGCACCGCCGGTGAATCGCGACTGAATTCGCTCCTACAAAACAAAACGCCGAACCGCGCTCCCCTGGCTTACGGTTTGCGATTGAAGTTGAGCCGGCGGCGGATGCGTTGCTCGGGAACCAGATCGGTGAAGTCGTCCGCCTCGAACACATCGGCGCCCACCGGAGTTTCCGCGTTGCGTTGATACAGCTCCACCAGCATGGCGCGGCGGTCGGCGCGCAGCTGCGAGATCAGCACCCCCATCATCAGGAACAAGACCACCGCGAATGGTAGCGCCGCCAGAAGACTGGCGGATTGCAGCCCCTTCAGGCCGCTCGCCACGATCAGGGTCAAGCAGATCGCCGAAATCAGCACGCCCCAGGTCAGGCGTTTGTAGAGCGGCGGGTCGAGAGAACCGTGGTCGGTCATCTGCGAGACGATGTAGGAGGCGGAGTCCGCCGAGGTGACCAGGAACACGAACAGGATCAGCATGGTGATGCCGGAAAGGAAGGTGCTGAACGGCAGCGCCTGATACATCTGGAACAGGGCGTTGGCCACGTCGTCGGCCACCGGCCCGGCCAGGTCCACGCCGCCGCTGAGCTGCAGGTCCAGGGCGGTGGTGCCGAACACGGCGATCCAGGCGCAGGCCAGCAGCGGCGGCACCAGCAGCACGCCGAGCACGTACTCGGTGATGGTGCGACCCTTGGAGATGCGTGCCACGAAGGTACCCACGAACGGTGACCAGGCGATCACCCAGGCCCAGTAGAACAGGGTGAAGCGGTTCATCCAGTCCCGGTCCTCCATGGGCGGGATGGTGAGCGCCATCTCGATGTAGTTGCCCAGGTAGGCGCCCAGGCCGTTCACGAAATTATCCAGGATCAGCACCGTCGGGCCAGTGAACAGCATGTAGCCCATGAAGCCCAGGCACAGGGCCATGTTCAGGTTGCTGAGCAGGCGGATGCCTTTGTCCAGGCCACTGTAGGACGAGGCCGTGTAGCACACGAACATCGCCCCCAGAATCGCCGCCTTGGTCCAGAAGTTGTCCGCCCAGCCGAACACCGTGTGCAAACCGCCGTTCATCTGCAGGATGCCCAGCCCCAGGGAGGTGGCGACCCCCATTACCGTGGCCACCACCGCCAGCACGTCCAGGGAATCGGACAGACCCTGGCGGCCCGGCAGGTTCACCGTGGCCGGCTCCACCATGGTGGACACCAGGCCGGGGCGTTCCTTGCGGAACTGAAAGAAGGCGATGATCAGCCCCACCAGGGTGAACGCCGCCCACTGGTTCATGCCCCAGTGGAAAAAACTGTACTGCATGGCCAGGGTAGCGGCCTCGGCGCCGCCGGGTTCGACCAGGCCGTGGGGCGGCTCGGTGAGGTGCTGGATCGGTTCGGCCATGCCATAGAACACCAGGCCGACGCCGAAGCCGGCGGACAACAGCATGCTCAACCAGGAAAACACCCCGTACTCGGGCCCGGAGTTTTGCGGCCCCAGACGGATCTTGCCATAGCGGCTCATGGCCAGCCCCAGCAGGAAGACCACGAACACGAAGGTGCTGATCAAATAGAACCAGCCGAAGTAGTGCCCCAGGGTATTGAGCACCGTCTCGGAGACACTCTGAAAGGAATGGGGAGCGGCCACGCCGAGGGCCACGAGGAGGGCCATCAAACTGGCGGATATGAAATACACGCGGTGTCGTTTCAGCATCCGGCAAGGTTACCAGCGGAGAACCACAGCGCTACCCCGTTTGTGCGTCTGTTCAAAGATTATACATTTTTACCCCTCGCCATGACTGGACCCCGGTTATTCATCGGTTGTAGAGTTTTTATTCATCGGCCGATGAATAATGAAAAAACGATCACAACAACCCATCACGCAACCGACTACAACAACAACGCGAAAAACGGGAGAACATCATGATCAAGAAGGCCCTGACCGCCCTCGCGGCGGCACTGTTCCTGGTCGCGGCGCCGGTTCACGCCGGTAGCTGGCAGGACAATCTGTCCCTGGGCGGCTTCAACAATGTCCATCTCTACACCCCCGACACCGACTCACCGGTGGGCGCTGGCAAGGCGCTGCTGATCGTGCTGCACGGCTGTACCCAGTCGATCAACGCCTACAAGACCGCCAACCTGGAAGTAGCCGCCGAGGAATACGGCATGGTGGTGGCGGTGCCGGACGCCATGAACAAAGCCGGTTTCAGTTGCTGGTCCTACTGGCAGGGCAGCAAATCGCGCAGCGCCGGCGACTATAAAAACCTGATCGACCTGGCCAATGAACTGTCCGGCGACGGCGCCCGCGACATCGACCCCAACCAGGTCTATATCGCCGGCCTGTCGTCCGGCGCCAGCTTCGCCAACACCACCGCCTGCCTGGCCCCGGACGTGTTCGCCGGTGTCGGCGTCAGCGCCGGCCCCAGCGTGGGCACCAGCTCCAGCGGTGCCATCGGCGTTTGCGAACAGGCCAACGTGGAAAGCCGCTGCCGCAACCTGGGCGGCGCCTACCAGAGCGCCTTCGACACCCAGGTGGCGTCCATCGCCCACGGCGACGCGGATACCACCGTGGACACCTGCTACAACCGCCAGAACGCGGAAGGCATGGCCGGCCTCTACGGGGTCAGCGAACTGTCCGGCAGCACCGTGATCAGCCAGGACGGCGGCACCGCCGAGGAATATCTGTGGCAGGATGGCCGCGTCTCCATGCTCTGGCTCAACGGTCTGGACCACTCCTGGTCCGGCGGCCAGGGCGCCAGCGGCAACTACATCGGCAGCGCCAGCATCAACTACGCTCGCTACCTGGGCGAATTCTTCAGCCAGAATAACGCCCGGGTGAATCGCAACCTGGCGCCCAGCATCGACGGCCTGACCCTGGCCGCCAACGGCGACGCCATCCAGATCGGCGGCCAGGCCGATGACGAAGACGGTACCGTCACCGTCATCACCATCGTCATTGAAGGGTTGGCCGGCGGCGGCGAGACCCTCACCACCACCGTGGACGGTGGTGGCGCCTTCCAGGCCACCAGCGGTAGCCTGGTGGACGATCTCTACACCGTGGCGGTCACCGCCGAGGACAACGACGGCGGCGAAAGCGACCCGGCCATCGACACCGTGCGGGTGGGCCCGGCGCCGCCGCCCAGCGCCCCGGTACTCAGCGACATCGCGGTGAGCGTGGACGGCCAGTGCGCCACGGTCAGCGGTCAGGTAGTGGACGAAAATCAGGATCTCGCCTCGGTGACGGTGACCTTCGCCAGTGGCGCGGTCAGTGCTGAACTGGACGGCGTGCACTACAGCGCCCGCGCCTGCGACCTGCCCGGCGGCGCCAACAGCGCCAGCGTGGAAGCCCTGGACCAGGGCGGTCTCGCCGACAACGACCAGATCGACTTCCAGATCGACGCCGGCCAGGTGGCCACCCTGGACCAGCACATCAGCGCCGGTCGCCTGGACTACACCAACTACGCCAACTGCTACCTGGAATACGGCACCGCCACCTTCAAACTCACCGAGCAGCCCAATGGCGACCAATGCCAATGGCAGGACGACGACGCCAGTTGCAGCGGTCCGGTCCAGGCCTGTGCCGGTGATGATGGCGGTGATGATGGCGGTGACGATGGTGACGACAACGGTGGCGACAACGGCGGCGGTGACCCGCAACCGGGCTGCCAGCAGGAAAGCGCCTACAACTACTACCACAAGACCGCCGGCCGCGCGTACAGCACCGGCAATTACCTGACCCCGGACTACTTCGCCCAGGGCAGCGACCAGCCCATGGCCGGCTCCACCTGGGGCAACACCACCCTGTACAGCAGCGACGGCGGCGCCACCTGGCAGGTCGGCACCTGCCCCTGACCGTTCCTGCCGGGGTCGTCCGTAGGAGCGACCGGGCGGCGCTCCGCTTGAGTCGCGATTGCCGGCGCTGCCACCGGCATCGCGGCTAAAGCCGCTCCTACACTCTCCATCCTGGCGCCGGGATATAATCCGTTACGCGGAGGATCACCGCCAAGCGATTCCGGGCCAGGCCCTTCCGGGACCCTTGAGAACAGGACGTTCGAAAGGGAGCCCCCAGGGACGGGTTCACGGCGTTCCCGGAAGGGCCTGGCCCGGAATCGCGCCTCGACTGGAGGGTGACGCGCATAGGGCCGGGTTGCTTGTTGTCCAAGCGGCGCTTGCGTACTATCCGCGCATGACGAAAAAGACCGTGGGTCGCCCCCGGGCCCGGGACGGCGCCGGCGACCGTGGCGCCACCATCCTCGATGTCTCCGAACGCCTGTTCGCCCGCCACGGCTACGACGGCGTGACCCTGCGCACCATCGCCCGCGAAGCCGGCGTGGACGTGGCCCTGATCAACTACTACTTCGGCCCCAAGCAACAGCTCTTCGACACCGTCTTCCAACGCCGTGCCCGCATCCTCAACGACGACCGCCTGGAAGAACTCCACCGTGCCCGCGCCGAAGCCGAGCCGGCCCCGGTGCCGCTGGAACGCATCATCGAGGCCTATCTGCGACCGCTGGAAATGGCCCAGGAAAGCGAGGACCAGGGCTGGCGTAACTACTGCGCGCTGCTCGCCTACGTGAACACCTCGCCGGTGTGGGGCCCGGTGCTCATGAGCCGCCACTTCGATGCCCCCATGGAAGCCTTCGTGGAAGCCCTGGCGCGGGTGCTGCCCAAGGCCGAGCGCGCCGACCTTTACTGGTGCTACCACTTCATGTCCGGCTCCATGACCCTGACCTTCGCCAACACCGGGCGCATCAACGCCATGTCCGGCGGCCTGTGCCGTTCCGACGACTTCCAGACCGCCTACGACCGCATGATTCCGTTCGTGGTGGCCGGCTTCGAGCGTGTTTGCGGGCCCCTGGCGGATCGCGGCTGAAGCCGCTCCTACAGCAGTGTTAGACGTACCGTAGGAGCGGCCAGGCGGCTTACCGCTTGAGCCGCGATCCGCACCCAGGCTGCTATTCGGTATCGCCGTCGGGCCGGTCCGATTCCTCGGCGGATGCGCCGGCACCGGTGTTCTCGTCGTCGCCATCCGCATCGCCCTGTTCCTGGGCCTGCTCCGCTTTGGCTTCCACTTCCTCGGCGCTCTTCTCCTCGCCGATGCGGTAGGCGGCGAAGCCGGCGTGCACCACCTGGTTCACCGCCATGCCCAGCACACGCCCGTCGTAGGGGGCGATGATGGCGCTGCCGGTATTGCTGATCGGGTCGGTGACGGTGCCCAGGATCTGGCCCTTCTTGACCTGATCGTTGAGTTCCACCTCGGAGAGCAGAATGCCGCCCTGGCCGGCCCGAATCCATTCAGACTCATAGAACACCGGCTGCGGCGCGCCCCAGAAGCGGCTCGCCTTGCGCATGTCCAGGTTCTCCAGCAGCGTTTCCAGGGCCTGCACGCCGTAGTCCACGGCGTCGTCCTCGAGACGATTGGGGCCGCCAGCTTCCATGGTTACCGCGACGATGCCCTGGTCCACGGCGGCGGCGCGCAGCATGCCGCTGGAGGAGGGGCTGTGCAGCACCGTCATGCCACCGAAATGCTTGGCGAACGCCACCACCTGGGGATTTTCCAGGTCGGCGCGCAGCTGCGGCTGGTTGACCCGCTTCTGGGAACCGGTGTGCAAGTCCACCAGGTAGTCGCAATGGCGCACGATGTTCTCGAACAGGGAATACGCCACCCGGCTGGCGGCGCTGCCGTTCTTGCGGCCGGGGAAATAGCGGTTCAGGTCGCGGCGGTCGCTCAGGTAGCGCGAGCCGTTGCGGAAGCCGTCCAGGTTGACGATCGGCACGCCCACCACGGTGCCCGCCAGTTCGTCGGGTTCGAGCTCGTACATCAGGCGGCGCACCATTTCGATGCCGTTCAACTCGTCGCCATGCACGGCGGCGGTCAGGCACAGGTGCGGGCCGGGCCGGGTGCCGTGGGCCACCAGCACCGGCACCGGCGTGGCGATGGAGCGGAAGGACTGGTCCGGAGTCCAGTAGAGGGTGTCGAAGGTGCCCACCGGCACGCTCTGGCCGAGCAGTTCCAGCGGTGCCACCGGGTCCGGCGCCGGCGGCGTGGCCGGCTCGGCGCCAGTCTCGCCGGTGGCGGCCGGGTGGCTTTCGGCGCCGTCACGGTTGTCGTCGGCGCGATGGTCATCACGGCGCGCCGGCGGGCCATCCGGGTCCTCGGCGGGCGGTGCCGCCTGGTCGGCGCTGGCGGGGGCCACGTGGCGGCCATCCTCATCCTCACTCTCATTGGCCGCCAGTGGCGCGGCCAGAGCCAGCAGGGAGAGGGTGATGGCGATGTTCTTGAGCGGTTGCCTGGGCACGAAACACATCCTCCTCGCGGCCCGGGATCACCGGGCCTGCTATGACGGTCGCTGGTCCAGTTCCTCCCAGCGGCCGTAGTGGTCGTTGAGCGCCTGCTCCAGCGTCTGCAACTGGCGCTGGGCGGCGGCGATGTCCTGCGCCGGCCCCTTGTAGAAGTCCGGGTCGGCGAGCCGCGCCTGGGCGGCGTCAAGCTCCGCCTCCAGGGCTTCGATCTTCTCGGGCAGCGCCTTCAGCTCGAGCTGTTCCTTGTAGGTCAGCTTACGGGCTCCGGCCTGTTCCGGCGCGGGCGCCGGCGTGTTTTTTACCTTGCTTTCCGTTTGCGGCGCGGCGGCGGGTTTGACGTTTTCCGTCGGCGCCGGTTCCGGACGCTGCCGTAGCCAGTCCTGGTAGCCGCCCACATAGACGCGGGGGTCACCGTCGCCCTCGAACACCAGGGTGGAGGTAACCACATTGTCGATGAATTCCCGGTCATGGCTGACCAGCAGCAGGGTGCCCTGGTAGTTCACCAGCTGTTCTTCCAGCAGCTCCAGGGTTTCCACGTCCAGGTCGTTGGTCGGTTCGTCCAGCACCAGCAGGTTGAATGGCCGGGTGAACAGCTTCGCCAGCAGCAGCCGGTTGCGCTCGCCGCCGGACAGCGAGCGCACCGGCTGGCGGGCCCGGGCCGGCTCGAACAGGAAATCCTGCAGGTAGCCCATGACGTGCTTCTTGCGACCGTTGATCTCCACCACGTCGGAGCCTTCCGCCAGGTTGTCGAGCACGCTCTTGTCGCCGTCCAGGGTGTCGCGCAGTTGGTCGAAGTAAGCCACCTGAAGCTGGGTGCCCGACTTTACCGTGCCCCGTTCCGGCTCGAGCCGGCCCAGCAGCAGGCGGATCAACGTGGACTTGCCACAGCCATTGGGGCCCAGCACACCGATGCGGTCGCCGCGCATCACGGTCAACGAGAAATCCTCCAGGATACGCTTGCCGCCCAGTTCGCAGGCCAGGTGCTCGGCCTCGATCACCACCTTGCCGGAGCTGTCGCCCTGCTGGATTTCCAGGCCCGCGGTGCCTTGGCGGTTGCGGCGCTGGGCGAACTGCTCGCGCAGGCTCTTGAGGGCGCGCACGCGGCCTTCGTTGCGGGTGCGCCGGGCCTTGATGCCCTGGCGTATCCAGCGCTCCTCCTGGCTCAGCTTCTTGTCGAACTCGGCGTTGGCGCGTTCCTCGTTGTCCAGCGCCGCCTGTTTGCCGGCCAGGTACTTGTCGTAGTCCCCGGGCCAGCTGGTCAGATGGCCCCGGTCCAGCTCGATGATGCGGGTCGCCAGCGCGCGGATGAAGGCGCGGTCGTGGGAGATGAACACCAGGGTCGCCGGGTAGCTTTTCAGGAAGCTCTCCAGCCAGCGGATGCTGTCCAGATCCAGGTGGTTGGTGGGCTCGTCGAGCAGCAGGATGTCCGGCTCGCGCACCAGGGCCCGGGCCAGCAGCACGCGGCGCTTCATGCCCCCGGAGAGGCCGGCGAAGGCCACCTCGCCGTCCAGCTTGAGCTTGGAGAGCACCGTCTCCACACGCTGGAACAGCTGCCAGGCGCCGCGTGCCTCGATCTGGTCGTTGAGCGATTCGAAGCGCGCCATGGCGTCTTCGTCGCCGTTGGCCAGGGCGCGGCTCAGGCGGTCGTGCTCGTTGAGCAGCTCGCCCAGCTCGCCGAGGCCACCGGCCACCATGTCATGGACGCTGTGATCCTGATCGTCCGGGACTTCCTGTTCCAGGCGCGCCACGGTCAGTTCGCGGGCGGTCTCAATCTGGCCATCGTCGGCCTGCTGCTCGCCGGTGAGCACCTTGAACAGGGTCGACTTGCCGGTGCCGTTGCGGCCCACCAGACACAGCCGCTCGCCGGGTTCGATGGCCAGGTTCACCTTGTCGAGCAAGGGTTGCTCGCCGTAATGGAGGTCGAGATCACGAAGGGTAATAAGAGGCATGTAATGGGCGCGATTCGCGGTCATTGGGAAAGCCGCCAGTGTAACACCTTGCGGGCCTTGAAGTGGTGCTGTGAACCGGCGCACGGAATCGCGGGGGCGTCATCGAATCTCAACGGTTCTGTCATGTGTCGCCTTCAGCATGTCCCGGTCTTTTATTTCCAGGAGAATGGATAATGCGCGGGTCGTTCTTGCCGGTTCTGATGGCGCTTTCGGGCGCCCTGGCTCTGTCTGGTTGCTCCGATGATGAGGAGCGCGTGGAGGTAATCACCGAGGTGCCGGTGGAGGTGAATCAGGAAAACCGCTTCATCACCGATCCTTTTCTGCAAATGCCCGATGCCGATTCCGTCCACGTGGTCTGGTTCACCAGCTTCGCCGGCAAGGCGCACACGCTTCATTATGGCGATGGCCGTAGCGCGGAGGCGGACACCTTCAAGATGTCGCGCATGATGGAGGACGCCTCCTCCAAGCAGTTTGGCAAGAGCTACGAAGGCATCACGGAGCGACCGGTGTACCGCCATGAAGCCATCGCCGCCGGGCTGGCGCCGGGGGAGCGCCTGGAATACCACGTATCCAGTACCGACGAAAACGGCCATACCCTTACCAGCGATAGCTTCTCGCTGGCGCCGGCGCCGGGGAAAAACCAGCCCTTGAAGATTCTGCTCACCTCCGATCTGCAACTGAAAAAGAACGCCGCCGCCAATTATCAGAAAGTGGTGGAGACCGTGGGCCGACCGGACGCGGTGTTCTTCGCCGGGGATCTGGTCAACGTGCCCGACCGTGCCTCCGAGTGGTTCGATCAGGCCTCCGACAACGCGCCCGCCTTCTTCCCAACCCTGCAGGGGCGCTATCAGGAATTCCTGCCCGGCTACCCCTACACCGGTGGTGAGATTCTGCAGCACGTTCCGCTGTTCGCCACCATTGGCAACCATGAGGTGATGGGCCGCTATACCCATGACGGTAGCGCCGACAGCGATTACACCCTCGGCGGCGCGTTCGGTGACCCGCAGCCGCGCTGGTACGCCGGCATCGCCTATGAGCAGCTCAAGGACGAGGTCAATCCCAGCGGCGACGCGGACATCAAAGCCCGCTGGATCGCAGACCATTCCCACAATCATGAAAGCTACCGGGAAATGTTCAGCTTCCCCGACGACGGTCCCGCCGGCGAGGATTATTACGCGGTGGCGTTCGGCGATGTGTTCCTGATCTCCATGAATGTCTCGCGGATCTGGCGATCCTGGAGCGTCAGCGGCACCGGCAATAGCAAGTTCGTGGAAACCCTGAGTGAACTGGAAAATCCGGAAGCCTGGGGGTTTGGCGAGTTCATCTTCGAGCGTTTCGACAAGGAGTCGGAACAGTACCGTTGGCTGCAAGAGGTGCTGCAAAGCGATGCCTTCAAGCAGGCCCGCTACAAGGTGGTCATGGCGCACCAGGGCGTATTCGGCCTCGGCGACAACACCGTGCCGGTGCTCGCCGAGCCGGTGATGCAGCTGGTGGAAGTCGAAAACGGCGAGGAAGTCATCACCGAACTGCCGTTCCCGATCAGCGCGGAGCAGTGGCAGCAGCAGGTGCGCCCGCGTCTGGATTCCGCCGCTCTCAGCGAAGTCCGTTATCAGTACCCCCTGGAAGAAGACGTCTGGTACCGCGACATCGAGCCACTGCTGATAGAAAACGGCGTCGATCTGGTACACATCGGCCACTCCCATCTTTGGAATCGCGCCGAGGTGGAAGGCATGCACTATCTGGAAAGCTCCAACGTGGGCAATAGCTACGGGGCTTACTACCAGGACAACACCGGCAACTACACCAAGGATGTGCGTTCCAGCGGCGCCGATTTCTGGGACGACGTGAAGGGTCCGAACCCGCGCTGGAGCATCGACGACTATGCTCCCAATGGCGATCCCCAGGGACGTGTCATGGCCCTGCCCAGTGAGTTCAGTCCGATGAGCTGGGAGAACGACAGCTATCCGGATTTGCCGTTCGTGGCCAGCAACGACCTTAGCGTGTTTTCCATTCTCGAAACCGACACCGGGCTGGTGAAAAGTTATGTGTTCGACCCCGCCGACCTGAACGGTGAGGTGCAATTGTTCGACCAGTTCTCGATCGTCAACTGAGGTGGCCGTCGCGCGGCCCGGAAGGGCCGCGTGAAGGCGGTTGTCGCGGATGAACAATTGAAGCGTGGACCGAATTACGCCTGTATAGGACGGGCATACCAAAAACAACATCCCAGGGAGGGAGTCATGAAACGGATGCTCATCGGTTTGCTGGCCGTGGCCTGTGTTTGCCCCACCGCCCAAGCCTTCAAGCAAGAGACCCATCGCCGTCTGGTGGAAGACGCGGTGGCCTACATGCAGGCCCATCCGCAGACCACCGGCTACGCCGACCTGCAGGCGGTGGCCAGCGCCGCCGGCTATACCGTGGCCCAGTTCGCCCAGGTGCTTGGTCAGAGCGCCTACGACGTGGACGACTTCCAGGACACCTATTTCTGCGGCGCCATCACCGGCGATTGCGTCTACGCACCGGTGTTCAACGCCGGCAGCTCGCTGGTCAACTACACCTCCTACTGGCACTTCCAGAATCACACCCGCGGGCCGGACGTGCACGGCAACGACCTGGGCGGTTACAACTACGACAAGCTCACCGTGTCCGGCGACATCGACAATCTGGCCGCCGCCTGGCTGGTGGGTGACTACATGGACGATGGCCCCGGCGGCATGACGGGCTGGTGGTCCAACGACGACTCCGAATACAACACCTACGGCATCACCGAGGCCAATTACCGGCAGGGCACCACCTCCTCGAAATCCATGTACGACGACTTCGAGGAAATGCCTTTCCAGCCGCTGGATAACCTGGCCCAGTACTGGTACGACCAGTTCCTGGCCAATCCCACCGCGCAGAGCCTGGGTTATGCGCTGCACGCCACCGACGTGGTGCAGCCGCACCATGTGTGGACCACCTCGGCGCTTAACCACAGCGGTTGGGAAGGCTGGGTGGCCGATTATTACGACAGCGAGGACCTCAACGACGAAACCCTGGTGACCCAGGCGCTGTCCAGCTTCACCGCCCCCGGCAGCGGTACCACGGATATCCGCCCGCTGCTCACCCAGGGCGGTGATATCGCCTACGCCAACGGAAGCCTGGTGCTGTCCAGCACCGACCATACCGATCGGGTACAGGTGGGCCGGGTGGTGGTGCCCCACGCCATCGCCATGGTGGTACACCTGCTGGGCCATGCCTCCGCGCAGTTGACCCAGTGACCGGGTGCTTGCGACACGCGCGCCGCCGGGGCCAGTTTCTGGCGGCGCTGTCGATGACCGCGCTGTCGATGACCGCGTTGCTGATGGCCACGCTGGCGAGCGCCACGCCAAGGGACGCGCGGGTGGTGGCGGAGGTGGACGGCGTCGCGCTGACCCGCCCGGTGCTGGACGTGTTTCTGGCGTCGGCGCGGATGCACGACCCCGCCGTGGAGCCGCTGCAGGTGCTGGAAAACCTGGTGGACATTCATCTGATGGGCGAGTGGTACCGGCAGAACCATGCCGCCGGAGCGGAGCCGGCCCGTGTGGGCTACAACCGCGCCACCCGCGTCGACCGGGATACCGCCGCCTTGATCCGGGTCGCCTATCGCGATGAGCTGGCGGCGGCGCTGACCGCCAGTGGCTGGGCCTCGCCACTGGACGCCTTGCAAGGGGAGCTGAACCTGGACCGCAAGGCCCTGAGGCCGATTCTCAGCGCCGATTCCGGGCTGCGCCAGACCCTCAACCCGGCCCAGCGCCGGGCGGCCCGGGCCTGGGTGGTGGCGGAATACCGCTTCCCCGCCGCCGGGCCCCGGCAACTGACCCTGGCCGATCTCTACGATGCCCAGAACATCGCCCTGAAAACCCGCTTCCATAACCTGGACACCCTGGCCATGGCGAATGCCGCCGATGACTGGGTGCGCCGCGCCTTCGTGCTGGACTGGTTCGAGCGGCGCTCGCCGCTGGAGGAGGAGGAACGGGCCTGGGTGCGGCAATTGGTGCTTGACCGCCTGGACCAGCGTGCCCTGATTCGCACCCTGGGGCTCAGCGACGACCCCCACGACGACAACACCCGGCTGCGGGAAGTGGCCGACGGCATTTCCGACAAGGAAATCCGCCGTTACTACCAACTGCACCGGGATCATTTCCGGCGCGTGGAGAAGGTGCGCGCGGCGCGTCTGTATCTTCCCACCCAGGCGCTCGCCGACGAAGCGCGGGCCCGCCTTGATGGCGGCGCCAGCCTGCCGGAACTGGCGGAGGCTTACGCGGACCAGGAAGGCGTGGTCTACCGGAAGCCGGCCTGGCTGGAGCGCGGTGACGGCGAGGATGCCTGGCTGGTCGGCTTCGCGTTCACGTTGCAACAGGGCGCGGTGTCGCCGCCGGCCCGGGTGCCGGGGCAGGCGCGTTGGGTGATCCTTCGGGTGGACCGGCGCCAGGAGGGCTTCCAGGCCGCCGACAGCGAGGCGGTGCGTTATCAGGCATCACGAGTGCTGGCCCGGGAGCGCCTTCAGGAGCGGTTACGCACCGGCCTGGCGCGGCGCCATGCGTCCGCTGGTGTGCGCTTTCACGCGGAGGCGCTGTGATACGCCTGGCGGTAGCGATGGCGGCGGCGCTGGCGGTGCTGGCGGCGGCGGCGATGTGGTGGCCCGGCGATCCGGCGCCGCCGCCGGCGGTGGCCGCGCCGGTCGCCGCCGACACGGCGGAGGGGCCGCCGCCCGTGTTGGCCCCGGCGGCGCCGGTGTTGGTCTCCGAAGTGCCTCCGGCGCCGTCGCCGGCGCCCTCCGATGCCAGGCCGGCGCCAGGGGTGGACGCGGTGATCGCGCCCCGGGTGCGGCCGGCGGCGGCGGAGTCGCTGCGGCGAGCACGTCGCGATGGCGATCCGCGTACTCCGCCGGTGGCTCCCCGGGAACCCCGGGTGCCCCCGCCCCAGGAGGTGCTCGACGACCCGGAGCTTTACAGCCGCTATGAGCAGGGGGAAAGAATGGCGGTGTACGCGTCCTTCATGGCCGCTTCCCAGCGGCGCATTGGCGAGCTGGAGGCACTGGTGGCCCAGGGGGAGCGGGACGGGCTGCCGCCGGAGCAACTGGCGGAGGGGCGGCGCAAGCTGGAAGGCTTGAAAGCCCGCCGCCAGGAATTGCTGTCCCGGTTCCCCGGGCTGGCGCCGACGGACTAACCCGCCTGGCCGGAGGGTTGCTTCAGTCGCGATCAACGGTGGTGCCACCAGCCATCGCGACTGAAGTCGCTCCTACAACAGCACCATCCAGGCTACGGAGCGGCGCTGGCGGCCTATTCCTCACCCTCGTCGCCGACGCCCTTGGGCGGCTCATCGCCGTCGTGGTAATGGCTCCGGGTGTTGCCGTAATGGCCACGGGTGTCGCCGCCCCTGCGCTGTTCGGCTTCGGCGGGTTCGCCGCCGGCTTCCAGTATCTTGACGTCGTCGGTGGTGGAGCGCAGGTGCACATCGATCTGGTTGAAGGCGATCTCCACGCCATGCTCCCGGCAGGCCGCGTCGATGGCCTTGTTGATCTCATCGGTGGCGAACAGGATGTCGCCGATTTCTCCCAGATAGACCCGCAACTCATGATCCAGGGTGCTGGCGCCGAAGGCCATGAACAGGATCAGCGGCTCTGGATCACTCAGCACCCGGGTGTTGTCCCTGGCCACCTTCTCAAGCAGGTCGTGGCAGACCTTGAGATCCGAGCCGTAGGCGAACCCCACTTTGATGGTAAGGCGGGTAATCGTGTCCGAGAGCGTCCAGTTGATCAGCCGCTCGGTGACGAACACCTTGTTGGGAATGACGATCTCCTTGCGGTCGAAGTCGATGATGGTGGTGGCGCGAATGCGGATGCGGCTCACCGTGCCGGACAGATTCTCGATGGTGATCACGTCGCCGATGCGGATCGGCCGTTCGAACAGGATAATGATGCCGGAAATGAAGTTGGCGAAAATCTCCTGCAGGCCGAAGCCCAGGCCCACGCCGAGGGCCGCCACCAGCCACTGCATCTTGCTCCAGGACAGCCCCAGTGAACCCAGGGCGACGATCACGCCGAGCACGATCACCAGATAGGAGAGCAGGGTGGTGACCGCGTAGCTTGACCCCTGGCGCAGGTTGAGCCGTGACAGCAGCAGCACTTCCAGCAGGCCGGGCAGGTTGGCCACCAGCATGAAGGTGCCGGCGCCGATGGCCAGCGAGGTGATCACGTCGCCCAGGCTGATCGGCGTGTTGGTGGCGTTCAGGCCGCTGCCCTCGGTGCTCTGCCAGAGCACGATGGTGTCGGTGTAGGAGAAGGCGTTGATGACATCCGCCCACACCCAGTACAGCAGCAGCCCGAACAGACCCAGCAGGGCCAGCCGGATCAGGCGCAGGGATTGCTGGTTGATCTGCTGCAGGTCGAGCTGGGGCTCCTCGACTTCCACGCCTTCCACGTTTTCCTTGGGCTCGGCGTCCCGCTCCGCCACGGCCCGTTTGTAGGCCAGGCGCTGGGCGGCCACCGCCAGGCCACGCACGGCGGTAGCGTCGAGCAGAATCCACAGCAGGGACAGATAGAAAGTGTCGATCATGCGTCCGGACAGACGCACGGCGGTGAAGTAATAGCCGGCCACGATCAGGGCCACCAGTATCAACGGCACGCCGGCGCACAGCACCACGGCGGCGCCGCGCAGGGTGCGGGAGTAGCGCCGGGCGCGGTAGGCCAGGGCGGCCCGGGACAGGGTCACACTGATCACCAGCAGACAGGCGACCATGGTCACCAGGCCAATGCGGTCGTTGCTGAGCTGGGCCGGCCATTCCTCGCCGAAGGCGATCACCAGGGTCATCGGTACCATGGTCAGGCCCACCACCAGCAGCCGCCGGCGCAGTACCAGGTTGCCTTCCGCCTGCCAGCGGAAATGGCGCTGGGCGATGCCCTTGGGCGCCAGCAGGCGGTAACAGAGCTCGAACACCATCCATAGCAGGGCGATCTTGGCCAGAGCCGCGCCCAGCACCGTGCTCAAGGTGCCCGGTTGCGTCCACAACCCCCACGCCAGAAGACCGATGGCCAGCGGTACCGGCGCGCTCACCAGGGTGGTGATCACGATGGCCGCTGGCGTGTGCCGCTGGCTGTCCCGTTTCAGAAAGCCGATGTCGCCATTGAGCGCGCGCAGACGGGCGCGCAGGCGCCGCCGCCACAGCCACAGCAGCCCGGCCAGCAGCAGGGGAAGGAACAGCCACGGCCACTTGTTCTTCATCAGTTCGGCGGCGTCGTCACCCAGCCGCGCCCAGGGGATGTCATGGACCTGATCGCGCACCTGAGTCGGGAAATCGCGTATCCAGGCGGGCAACGGCTGGGTGCTGGGCATCCAGAAGGTCTGCTCGGAAATGGTGTCGTGCAGATTTTCGGTGATCTTGCGTAGCTGCTCCTGGGACAGATTCAGCCGCACCAGAATGTTGAGCTTGCGGCCCAGCTCCTGGTCGAGCTGGTTGAGCAGTTCCAGGCGGCTGTCCGCCAGCCGGCGCAGGGCGTCGTCCAGTTGTTGCCGCTCGGCGGGCGGCAACTCATCCGTGTTCTCCACTTCCAGGGGCCGGCTTTCCAGTTCCTGCATGGCTTGGCGCAGGTCGAACTGGGCCAGGCGGGTATCGCTGATCAGTTTGTCCAGGCCTTCCTGGGGGTGATATTCCGGCAGGCTCTTCTGCTGCTCGTAGAGAATGCGCGAGAGCAGCAGGCTGCCGTCGAGCATGCGAATCTGATCGTTCACCGTGCTCGACAGCGAGCGCGCCCGGTCGAGCCGGGTCTCGGCGCTGATCACTTCGCGAATCAGGTCGTTGACGTCGTTGCTGGTCTGTTTGAGCTGGTCGCGCAGCTCGTCGTTGCGCTCGCGGGCCTGCTTGAGCCGGGGATGGTCGGCCAGCGCGGCGGGCAGGTCGGTCTCGTCGTCGCCGATTTCATTGCTGAGGCTTTGTTCGCGGCGCTCGTTGATCATCGGCTGCAGCACGTCCAGGCGCTTTTGAATCACCGCTTCCTGGGCTTCCAGCACCCGCTTGTTGAGCCGCGACAGTTCTTCCAGGGTGCTGGCCACGGACAATTCCTGGTTGCGCAGTTGAATGCGTGTTTCCAGGGTGGTCAGTTCGGTTTGCAGGCGGGTCTTCTCGGCGTCGTCCAGGTTTTCTTCCTGGCGGTTCAGTCGCTGGCGGATCTCATCCATGCGCGACAGGCTGTCGCTGATGGTGGTCTGTGCCCGTTCGGGCAGGGTCTGGGCGCGGGTCAGCTCGCTGCTGACCCGCGCCAGCGTTTGCTGATTCTGTTCCAGGGCGTCGAGCTGGTCGCTGAGTTCCTTGGCCAGGGCCGCCAGGGACAGGGATTGATAGCGCTGACGCCAGTCCTGCTGACGCTCGCGGCGGGCTTCGTCCAGGTCGTTGCCGAGGCGGGCGCGGCGGCGTGGCGCTTCGGCCTGCTGTTTCTTGAGCGCGTCGATCCGTTCCCGGTTGGCGTCGATTTCGCGGCGCAGTTCCAGGGTCTTTTCCAGGGTTTCCCGGTGTTCCGGATTATCCTGGCCGCTCTCGCCGTTCTGGCCGCCACCGTTGTTGTCGCCGCCGCCGTCGCCGGCCAGCTGTTTCTCCAGGTCGGCGATCCCGGGCAGGGTGAAATCAGCGGGGCTTTGCGCCAGAGCCGGGGTCGCCGCGTACAGCAGCCCCAGCAACAAGAGTCGAATCCACACAGGCGTTGTCTTCCGTCGTTTTTGCGCAGCTTAGGCGTTGTTCGCCTCAAATACGATAGCCGCCGACGGCGTCAGGGTCAGCATCCCGCGTCGCCGGTGATCTCCTTGACGCTGTCGGCGATGTTGTCGCTGTCCGGCGCCAGGGCCCGGGCCCGACATACCGCCTCGCGGGCGCCGGCCTGGTCGCCGGCGTCACGGCGCGCGTAGGCCAGGTTGTTCCAGGCCGGCGCCAGCTCCGGGGCCAGGGTCACGGTGCGTTCGTAGGCATCCAGCGCCTGATCCTGCTTTTGTGCCGCCCACAGGGCATTGGCCAGGCCAAAACGCAGGCGGCCATTGTCCGGGAAGCGGGCCACCGCCGCCCGCCAGTGCGCCAGGGCGTCCTGTTGCATTGGCGCCAGGGCGCGCAGCAGGGGTTCGGGCTTCACGCTGGCGGGCATTTCGCCGGGGGGCAACAACACGAAACCCCAGTACTCCGCCCGCGCCCAGGTGCGCAGGAAGCGGTTCCAATGGCTGCTGGTGGCTTCCTTGGTGCCACTGTGCAGCACGATGCGCTCGCCGCCATCGCGGTAGCCGATCACCACCGCGTAGTGCCACATGGGCCATTGCGGCAGGGCCAGGTTCTGCAGTACCAGCACCGGGTGGCCGGCCTGCACTTCCGCGAACAGGGCATCCGGGGATTGCACCGGGTAGGCGAGCAGGCCGCGGGCGCGACCGGCGGCCTTCAGTTCAATGCCCAGGGCGCCTTTGCGTTCCGGCAACCAGACCTCGTCCACCAGGGCCTCCTTGTCACCGGGCAGCCGATTCCATTGCAGCATCATGCCGAGGGCGGCGGGGCCGCACTGATAGGCGTCCTGGGCAATGAAAGGCACGTCCAGGTATTGCTGGGGAGGGTGTTCCGCCTCCTGGGGCGGGGGGACGGTCTGACAGGCCGCGAGCAGCAGGCCCAGCAGCAAGGCGGCGACCGGACGGCCGCCGCGCTTCAGGGGCAGGGGCATCACCCGATCGGATCGATGACCGGGAACACGTCGGTGGCGCCGAGCAGATCAAGCAGCACCAGGATCAGGATCACCGCCAGGATCACGCCCACCACGCCGCTGCCGGCGGGCATCTGGTCGGCCTTGGTGGCCAGTTGCTGCAGTTCGGAGTCGCTCAGGCGGCTCAGGCGCTGCTGCACGTCGTCGCGGGTAACGCCGTTTTCGGCGAGTACCTTGGCGGCGGCGTCCCGTTCCATGAAACGCATGACTTTCTGTTCCATGGCGGCGCGCTGTTCATTGGCGACCATGCCATCGGTGGTCACCATGGCGGCCTGGGCGGCGGGGACGAACAAGCCTTGGGTAATCAGCATGACGAGGGCGGTCAAGGCGCCCGTGATGGACTTCTTCATTGGCATCGCTCCACTTGAAATGATGGCCAAACACTAGCATGGGCCGTCGCCGTGCAACGTCAGGGTGGCGAAAGCTTTGTGATTTTTTACAGTCAGCTCACCGACTTGCGTGGCGTGCAGGCCATGGCGGCGCAGCGCGGCCAGCGCCGCCGCGGCGCGTTCCCGGTCGATGCTGAACAACAGTCCGCCACCGGTCTGAGGGTCGGTGAGCGCGGCCAGGCGCGGGTCGTCCTCGGCCACGCCCCGGTGCTCGCAGCGGGCCAGCACCTGATCGTTGGCCGGCTTCAGGGTGCTGACCACACCCGCCTCCACCAGCGCCAGGGTGCCGGGCAGCAGCGGGATCGCATCCAGGTCCAGGCGCGCGTCCACGGCGCTTTGCTCGCAGATCTCCAGCAAATGGCCGAGCAGGCCGAAGCCGGTCACGTCGGTGCAGGCGCCGGGGCGGGTATCGGTCAGCCCGGCCAGGGCGTCCCGCGCCGGGCCGTTGCCGGCCAGCATGGTGTCCAGGGTGGTATCCAGCCAGGGGCCATGGGCCTGGCCGCGCATCAGGCTGGCCAGTTGAATGCCGATGCCCAGCGGGCGGGTCAGGATCAGCGTCTGGCCGGCTTGGCCTCCGCTTTTGTGCCACAGCGCCGTTGGCGCGGCGGCGCCATTCACGGTGAAGCCGGCGGCCAGCTCCGGGCCCTCGATGGTATGGCCGCCCACCAGGGTGCAGCGGGCCCGGTTGAGTTCCGCCACGGCGCCGGCCATCAGCCGTTGCAGGTCACGGCCCTGCAGGCGCGGGTGATGACGTGGCAGGCTCACGGTGGCCAGGGCGGAATGGGGCGTGGCGTTCATGGCGTAGAGGTCGCTGAGGCTGTGCAGGGCGGCCACGCGACCGAACAGATAGGGCTCGTCGAGGAAGGCCGGCAAATAGTCCAGGGTCTGCACCAGCCGTTGCCCCGCCGGCCAGTTCAGTACGGCCGCGTCGTCGGCCTGGTGCAGGCCGGCTTCCACGCCTTCACGGGCGAACGGGCGCAGCGGCGCCAGGGCTTCGCTCAGGGCGCCGGCGCCAACCTTGGCGCCGCAACCGGCGCAGTACGGCGCGGAGTCCGCCGGCGCCGCCGTCATCGCCGGTAGCGGCTCATCGAAGCGGGCCATGAAGCGGCGGTCGATGCGGTCCTTCCAGCGCCACACCCAGGGGCCGGCCACGCCCGGTCCGACGCCCCGGCTGCCCACCGCGTCCTGGTCGCCGGCGGACAGCAAGGACAGGAAACGCTTCTGCGGGCGGTAGGTCCGCAACCGGCGGCCAGCGACGGCGGCGGCCAGGTTATGGGCCAGTGCACGGGCCTGGCGCACCGCGTACACCCCGGCCTTGGGCAGATCGCCGGGGAAGGCGGCGCAGTCGCCGGCGGCGAACACCCGCTCGTCGGCGGGGCTGCGCAGGTGTTCATTCACCCGCACGAAGCCGGAGCCGTCGCAGGGCAGGCCGCTGGCCGCCAGCCAGGGGGCGGCCTTGACCCCGGTGCACCAGAGCAGAAAGTCGTAATCCAGCGTGTCGTCGCCGAGGGTCAGGCGCCCCGCGTCCACCCGCTGTACCCGGGCATGGGTGCGCAGCCGCACGCCGGCGTCCGCCAGCCGCCGCGCCATGCGCAGCCGCACGCCGCGCGGGTAGCCGGGCAGCAGATCGCCGGCGGTAACCAGGCTGAGGCGCGCCGCCAGGCCCTGTTCGATCAGCGCCCGGGCCACCGCCAGCACCATCTCGGTGCCGCCGGCGCCGCCCCCCACCACGGTG
The DNA here is from genome assembly GCF_046507615.1 of Alloalcanivorax sp. C16-2. Taxonomy (NCBI): domain Bacteria; kingdom Pseudomonadati; phylum Pseudomonadota; class Gammaproteobacteria; order Oceanospirillales; family Alcanivoracaceae; genus Alloalcanivorax; species Alloalcanivorax sp. C16-2. The sequence continues at coordinate 1,481,905 of NZ_JBKFTL010000001.1, forward strand.
ATCGCCAGCTCGTCGGTGCGGTGGTCCAGATCGGCCAGCAGGGCCCGCCAGCGGCGATGAAAATCGCTGACCGGCTTCACCGGCACGGCGTGCTCGGCGGCGCCGGGCACCGTCTCCAGGTCCGGGGTGGCGCCCACGTCCAGGCTTAGCCAGTCGTATTCCAGGGTGCTGCCATCGTCCAGGGTCAGCCGCCGTGCCGCCGGGTCCAGCGCGGTGACCCGGGCGCGCACGAAGCGGGTGCCGGATGCCTGGCACAGCCGCCGCAGGTCCACGTGGGTTTCCTCCAACCGGTAGTGGCCGGCCACCAGGCCCGGCAGCATGCCGGAATAGGCCGCCAGGCTGTCCGGTGACACCAGCGTCAGGCGCAGCCCGGGTTCCGGCTTCATGGCCAGCATGCGCAGAGCCAGGGCATGACTGTGACCGCCGCCTACCATGACCAGATCCTGGTTCGCCACGGATGCCCTCATGATCGGGGGACTCCTCGGGGGCGGCGGGTAAGGCGGCGGACGGCAGGCTTCATGCGGGGTCCTTCAGCGTTTCGCAATGGTGGCATGGGTTCAACACAGCCTCCCTTCGCGGGCCAGGCGCAGGCGCGCCCGCAGGCGGCGGGAAAAGGCGTCCACGGCGAGGTTCAGGCACACCGTGGCGAGGATCAATACCAGGGTGCGGTCGAAACGGAACTCCGCCACGCTGGAGTCGATGTAGAACCCCAGGGTATGAATACCAAGAATACCCAGCACGGCGGTTTCGCGCATGATGATTTCCCAGCGGTACAGCAACAGCGCCAGGAAGGTGGGCGACAGCCGGGGCAGTACTTCGTAGGCATAGCGGTTGATGCCCCGGGCGCTATCGGCGCGCAGCCGCAGCCCCTCGCTGAAGCGGCCGGTGAGATGGCCGATGATGGCGCCGGTGTGCAGCGCCAGGGCGAGAATGCCGGGCAGCATGGACGGCCCCAGGATGATCAGCAGGAAGAACGCCAGGAAGAACTCCGGGGTGGTGCGCAGCACCACCAGCAGGCCGTGGCCCAGCCACCGGGTCAGCCGGTTACCGAACAGCGGCGAGCGCAGCGGAAACAACAGCAGCGCCAGCAGCGCGGTGAGCAGCAGCGCCGCCATGCCCAGCACCAGCGTGTTCCACAGGCCGGGGCCGACCTGCTCGCGCCACAGCATCCAGCCCCAGTCGCCCAGGGCCGCCCAGCCCTGATCCCGGGCCAGGGGTGCCGGCACCAGATCCTGGGTGACGAAGCGCACCAGGGTGGCCCAGTCGCCCTGGCTCAGCGGCGGCGCCCACAGCAGCGCGGCCAGCAGATAAACCGGCACCAGCCGGGCGCGCAACCACAGGCGCTGGGTCAGGATCAGGGCGAACAGCAGATACAGCAGGCCGGCGCCCTGGCTGTAATGGCCCTCCCGGAACGCGGTCTCCAGATGAAAGCCCAGGGTCGGCAGCCCGATGAAACCGAGAATCGCCGAAGCACGCAGTGCGCATTCCAGCCGGTAGGCGGTGTAGGCGCGGGCGTCGGCGGCGATCAGCGGCAAGCGGGCATAGAAGAAGGTGCTCAAACGCTGGCGCGCGAGGGGCAGGCTGGCCACCGGCGCCGGGTCCGCCTCCTCGAGCATTTCACCGAACACCTTGGCGAAGATGCCGGCGTAGGGCAGGGCGATGGCCAGCACCCCGGTGAGCGGCGACAGCCCCGCCACCTGCATCAGCAGCAATCCCCAGAACAGCTCATGAACGGCGCGCACCGAAGCGGCGGCGGCGCGCACCGCGCGCCGGTGCCAGAACAGCGCCAGCAGGAAGCCGGCGGCGGCGCCGAAGACCACGCCCTGGAAGGCGAACGCCAGCGTGTTGGCCAGGGCGCGGCCCAGCTCGCCGGCGCCCAGGCCATGCTCGCCCAGCAGGCGTGGCGCCAGGAAGCCCTGAGCGACGCGCAGCAGCTCGGCCCCCGGGGCGGTACGGGTCACCGCCAGATCGGCGCAGGCGAAGGCCACCAGGCCGGCCAGCAGTAGCCAGCCACTGGCGCGGCGCCAGCCGGCGGCGGTGGTGGCGGGGCGCTCGTTCATGGTCGGTACAGGGCGTCCAGGTCGGCCAGGGTGAGGCTGGCCGCCGGGGCGTCCAGTACCAGCTCGCCGTGGCGCAGGCCCAGCACGCGCTGGAAGCAGGCCAGGGCCAGGGCGCGATCGTGCATCGCCACCACGGCGGTGTCATGGGCGGCCAGGGCGTGTCGCATCAGCGCCAGCCCCTGGTGCTCATCCAGGTTGGAGACCGGCTCGTCGCCAAGCAGCACCGGCCTTTGAGTGTAGAGGGCGCGGCCCAGGGCGGTGCGCTGGGCCTGGCCGCCGGACAGCCGGTCGACGCTGGTGAACAGCTTGTCGGTAAGGCCCAGGCGCGCCGCCAGGGCGCCTACCTCGGCGCGGTCGGCGGCGCCGGGGCGCAGCAGGGCGCGCAGGTTGTGCCAGGTGCCGTGGCGGTGCAGGCCACCCATGTAGATGTTGTGGAACACGCTCAACATGGGCACCAGGGCCTGCTCCTGGGGGCACCAGGCGCACAGCGCCTCATGCTGGGCGCGCAGTGCCGCCAGCAGGGTGGATTTGCCGCTGCCGGAGGCGCCCAGCAGCGCCACGGTTTCGCCGCGCTGGATACTCAGGTCCAGGGCCGCGAACACGGTGGCGTCGCCGTGGCCCAGACGCGCGCCGTGGAACCGGAACAGGGCGTCGCTCACCGTCAGTCCAACAGGCCAATGGCCTCGGCGGTGTCCTCGATGGCCTGGTAGTCGTCGTTGGACGCCGGCACGAAACGCTGGCGCGGGAATGCCTCCAGCAGGGCCGGGTCGTCGATCGCCAGCAACGCCTCGGTGACCCGGTCGGTGAAGCCGTCACCGAAACGCTCGTCGAGGTCGCCGCGCACGGTCCAGTGGTAGTCCGGGTAGGGCGGTGTTTCCCAGATCACGCGTACCTGGTCGGTATCCACCTGGCCGTCCTTCAGTGCCCGCTCCCAGACCTTGTAGTTAAGCGCGCCGGTGGCGTAGGCGCCGCTCTGCACCAGGGCCAGGGTGCGGTTGTGATCGCCGCTGAAGCCGACCTTGCCGATCAACTCCTGGGGTGCCGCGCCGAACCGTTCGCGGAAGAAGTATTCCGGCATCAGGCGCCCGGAGGTGCTGCCCTTGGAGCCGAACGTGAACGACGGCTGCTCGGCGAAGGCGTCCGGCAGGGTATCGCCGGGTTCCAGGCCGGTGGCGGCATTGGCGATGAAGTAGGACTTGAAAGCGGTGTCCTCCTGGCCCTGGGCGATGGCCCGGGAGCCGGGCACGAGGCGCCGGGCCTGGACACCGGACAGGCCGCCGAACCAGGCCATTTGTACCTGGTCGTTGCGGAACGCGGTGACCGCCGCCGGGTAGGATTTCACCGGTACGTAGGTCACCGGTACCCCCAGGGTTTCTTCCAGGTAGTCGGCCACCTGGCCGAAGCGCTTCTCGAGCTGGGATTCATCCTGGTCGGGAATCGCGGTGAAGGTGAAGGTGGGGGCCTGCTCGGCGGGGCCGCAGGCGGTGAGCAGCAAGGTCGCGCCGGCGGCGGCCACCAGGGTGCGGACAGCCCGCGCGGCGCGGGTTGCAATCAGCAAGGGCATGATCGTCTCCGTTCAATGGGGAGTCGGGCCGGACCGTTATCAATGCCCGCCGCTGGTCCGGTCAGCGCGGCGGGCAATGTCGCTATCGTGGCTGAAGCGGCTCCTGCCGCGTTCGCGGGTGTCAGCGCAGGAACGCCAACACTTCCTCCCGCGTGCCCCGGAACAGGATTTCGCCATCCCGGTGCTTGCTCATCATGTAGTCATACATGGGATCGTAGTAGCCCGCCAGCAGCTCGCGAATCCAGTCCCGGTGGGCGTCGTTGTCGCCGTGCCGGCGCTGCCGCTCCAGGGCGCGCGCCAGCTGGCCGCGCAGTTGCCGGTGGCGGTCGCCACCCAGGCGGCTCTGGATGCGATCCATGGCCGCCAGCAACTCCTCGGCGAGCCGCTCGAAGCCATGGGCCGGGCCGTAATGGCGGCGGTATTCATCCAGCGGGCCGATCACGTAATCCTCCAGGGTCACCTGGACGCGGGCCTCCAGGGGCTCCTCGATCAGCACCCGGGGCGCCGTCTTCAGGCGGGCCTGCAGGGCCAGCGGCAAAAAGCAGCGACCGATCAGCTTGCTTTCATCCTCGACCACCACCGTGGGCACGCCCCGTTCCGCCAGGCCGAGCAGGTCGATGGCGAGGCGGTTCTCGAAGTCGATCTGTGAAGGCTGCCCGCCCGGACGGCGGCCGAAGGCGGAGCCGCGATGGTGGGCCAGACCCTCCAGGTCCAGGGCGTTGCCCAACCGACCAATAACCCGGGTCTTGGCGCAGCCGGTGCGCCCGCCCAACACCCACAGCGGCAGGCGTTGCAGATTGGCATCCAGGCTTTCGAGCAGGAACCGGCGCATGGCTTTGTAGCCGCCCACCACCAGGGGGACCGTCACCCCTTCGGTGGCGAGCCAGGCCTGGGTGGTGTGGCTGCGCAGGCCGCCGCGGAAACAATACAGGTAGCCGTTCGGATGCGCCGCGTGCCACTGGCGCCAGGCTTTCAGCCGGTCGCGTTTGACGCGACCGCTGACCAGTTCGTTGCCGAGATCGATGGCGGCCTGCTGGCCGGCCTGTTTGTAGCGAATGCCGACCCGGTGGCGTTCCCGGTCGTCAAGGAGGGGCAGATTGGTGGCGCCGGGAAAGGCGCCCTTGGTGAATTCCACCGGCGCGCGCACGTCCAGCAAAGGCGTGCGGGTCAGGAAAAGGGCGCGGTAGTCTCGGGTGTCGTCGGCCATGACGCCAGGTTCCTGCAACAGCGGCGCGGGGCGGGAAGCCGGCGCGCCGGGGTGCCGGTCAGTCGCCCAGCAGGCGCAACTGGCCGGTCAGGTGGGGTTTGATCCCGTCCCGGGCCAGTACCCGGAAATCCAGGCCGCCGTCCACGTCCCGTTGCTCGAACTTGACGGTGGCGGGGATGAACATGGGCAGCTTGAACTGCACGTCCACGCGGAACGCCTCCTCCGGCAGTTGCCGCTGGAGCTGGCCCAGGGCGCGGGCCTTGGACCACATGCCGTGGGCGATCTGGCGCTTGAAGCCGAACAGCCGGGCGGTCAGCGGGTACAGATGGATCGGATTGCGGTCGCCGGACACGGCGCCGTAGCGGCGGCCGGTGTTGCCAGGCACCTTCCACTCGATGGTGTCGGTGGCCGGCGCCGGTTCGCCGGAGCCTTTCTTCTCTTCCTTGCGACCGTGGCCGCCGCCCCGGAAGAAGTTGATCGATTCGCTGGACCAGACCCGCTCGCCGGCGGTGCTCACCACGGTGAAGATGGAAAACTCCCAGCCTTTTTCCACCTGATTGAGGTTGCCCAGGGAGCATTTGATATTGAGCTGTTCGCGTTCCGCGATGGGGCGGTACTGGGTGATGCGGTTGCGTACATGCACCAGCCCCATGGCCGGGAACGGGAACCCTTGTTCCATCATCAGCGCCATGTGCAGCGGGAAGGCGTGGATGTGCGGGTAGGTCACCGGCAGACGGCCATCGGCGCTGAAACCGCACACCTTGCGGTAGGCCTTCAGGTGCTTGCTGTCCAGGCCCACGTCGTTGAGACGCAGCCCCACGTTCGGCAGGGTCGGGCTGCTGCCCGGCTTGACACCGGCGCGCAGCACCGCCTTGGCGAAATTCACCGGCATCGCCGGCGCGTGGCGCAGTTCGCGGAAGTGGACTTCACTCATAGCAGCGTCCTTGATCCTGTACAAAAAACGGTCCGTAAAGCGTGGGGACAGTATAGGGAGGGCGCCGAAGTGCCTGATTGGCCGTTCCGCCTGAAAGGTTGCTGGAAGAGCCTATTTGCGCGGCCCCGGTTCAGGCCGGCGCGCCGGCCTCCGAACGCCACTGGGCAACGCCAAAATAGATCAGGCGCACCTGCTTTTCCGCCAGGATCAGCATTTCCTGCTGGCCGGCTTCGTCGTCTTCGTCCAGTTCCAGCATCTCCTGGGTCAAGGCCACCACGCTGTTGACCACCAGCGAGGCCATCATTTGCAGGTCCTCGGCATTCACCTGCACCAGGAACGGGAACCGCGCCATGTCCATGGCCAGCTCGCTGACGAACAGGCGGATTTCCCGGCGAATCGCCTGGCGCATGGTGGCGGAGCCGCCATACAGCTCCTTGGACACGAACAGAAAGTGGGTGCGGTTATTACGCACGTAGGTGAAGAAGGTCTCCATGGAGCCGCGAATCATGCGCTCATTGGGCAGTTCCTGCTGGCGCACCTCGCGCATCATCTGGCGCAGGGTACGGAACGATTCATCGAGCAGGGTCAGGCCGAGGGCGCTCATGTCCGGGAAATGCCGGTAGAAGGCGGTGGGCACCACGCCGGCGCGCTTGGTTACCTCGCGCAGGCTCAGCGACGAAAAAGGCGCCTTCTTCGCCACCAGGTCCAGGGCCGCGTCCATGAGCGCCTGACGCGTACGTCCCCGCTTGGGCCGTCGCCCGCGGGCCGGCGTTTCTCTGCTCATGGTTTTGCTCCCCGTTGGTGATTTGTTATCGCTGATTGTTTAGCCATGTTATTCAAGTTTCTCTCCCGGATACATACAACTACTTGATTTTCCTGTGTAAAAAAATATTTGTGAACATGTGTTGACTGAAAAAGCGGGTCGCGGTACAAAGTGCACAACTGTAAACATCCGGAGTTGGTCATGCACCTGGAGACCCGTTTCGACACCACCGGCTGGATGCGTCGCCTGGGCAAGGCCCTGGCCACGCCGTTCGACCCGGAGGACTACCTGGCACTGTTCGATGCCCGCTATTCGGCCCGGGAAATCCGTGCCCGGGTGCACCGCGTGCGTCGCGAAAGCGACCGGGCGGTGACCCTGGAACTGGCACCCAACCGGCTCTGGAAACCCCATAAAGCGGGTCAGCACGTGCTGGTCGGCGTGGATATGGGCGGCGTGCGTCGGCAACGCTGTTTTTCCCTGTCCTCGGCGCCGACCGACCCGCGCCCGATGATCACCGTGAAACAGCACGGTACCGGCGGCGTCAGTGATCACCTGGTGAACCACTGCCGGGAAGGCGACCTGCTCACCCTGTCGCCGGCCAGCGGTGACTTCGTGATGCCCGAACCCGCACCGGAGCGCATTCTGTTCCTTACCGCCGGCTCAGGGGTAACACCTGTTCACAGTATCGTGAAGTCCCTGCTCGCGTCCAACTATGGGGGACACCTGATCTGGGCCCACTTCGAGCGTTCCTATGATCAATGGTTGCTCGGTGAAGGCCTGCGTGGCCTGGCCTTGGACGAACGTCTCGATTTCCGGCTGGTGCTGACCGGCGATACCCCCCGGCCCGGTGACCTGGCCGGTCGCCTCGATGAACACTGGCTCACCGAGCAGGTCCCGGACGGCGCCAGCCGGACACTGTTCACCTGCGGCCCGCAAGGCTTTCTGGACACCGTAATCGACTGGCACCAGCGGTGTGGCCGCGCGCCCCTGTTCCATGAGCGTTTCCAGAGCACGCCGGTCAGCGGTGGTGACGGTGGCACGGTGCGTTTCGCGCGCAGCGGCGGCGACATCCAGGCGCAAGGCACCCAGTCGCTGCTGGAGGCGGCGGAAGCCGCCGGCCTGCGGCCCCAACACGGTTGCCGGATGGGGATTTGCCATACCTGCAAATGTCGCGTGACCCGGGGCCGGGTGCGAGACCTGCGCAGTGGCGCCAGCCTCGAGCTGGCCAATCAGGAAATCCGAATTTGCATGCACGGCGCCGACGGCGACGTGGAACTGGATATTTGAGGCTCCAAGGAGGTTTGTATGAACGCCAAGGTGGAAGAACTGGACCCGATTGTCTTTGAACGGGGCGGCACCCGTCTGACCCGGTCCCAGGTCGAGGCGTTCGGTCGCGAGATCGACGCCCTCCGCGAGGAGATCATGAACGACCTGGGTGAAGAGGACGCACGCTACATCCGGCGTCTGGTGAAAACCCAGAAAGGCATGGAGCTGGCCGGGCGCGGCCTGCTGTTCCTGGGCATCCTGCCGCCGGCCTGGCTGGCCGGCACCGCGCTGCTTTCGGTGTCCAAGATCCTGGAGAACATGGAGATCGGGCACAACGTGATGCATGCCCAGTGGGACTGGCTCAACGACCCGGCGCTGGATTCATCCACCTACGACTGGGACAACACCTGCCCGGCGGAGCAGTGGAAGCACTCACACAATTACATGCACCACACCTTCACCAACGTGGTGGGCAAGGATCGGGACGTGGGCTACGGCATCATGCGGCTATCCGATGACCAGCCCTGGAATCCCCTGTATCTGGCGCAACCGGTTTACAACTGGATGCTGGCGGCTCTGTTCCAGTGGGGCGTGGCGTTCCACGACCTGGAATACGAAAAGCTGCTCAAGGGCGAGAAAAGCCGGGCCGAGTACCGGACGCAACGGCGCAAGATCATGAAGAAGGTGCGCAAACAGGTGCTCAAGGATTACCTGCTGTTCCCGGCTCTGGCCGGCCCTTTCTTCCCATTGGTGTTCGCCGGCAACCTGAGCGCCAACCTGGTTCGCAACCTGTGGGCCTACATGATCATCTTCTGCGGCCATTTCACCGAGCACGCGGAGATGTTCACCGAGCAGGACATCATCGATGAGAGCCGTGGCCAGTGGTACCTGCGGCAGTTGCTGGGGTCGTCCAACCTGGAGGGAGGGCCGCTGTTCCATATCATGAGCGGCAATCTCAGCCACCAGATCGAGCACCACCTGTTTCCCGACATGCCGTCCAACCGCTACGCCCAGGCGGCGCCCCGGGTACGCGCCATCGCCGAGCGCTACGGGCTGCACTACAACACCGGCCGGTTGGGGCGCCAGTTCGGCACCGTGCTCAAGCGTATTCACCGTTTGGCATTGCCCGGTCGGCGGCGTGCGAATTCCGCACCAATGTGATGTGGTTCCGGCTCCCAAGACGGTATGCTAGTCTCCGGATTTGGTGTTTACCGTTGGGGAAGTTGCAAAAGGATGGCAGAACTTACCGATTCCGGCGTACTCCTGCGAATGGCCTACCGGGCCATGCTGAACGCGGATATTGACGCCGACGCGGTGCTGGCCGAGCTGGGCCTGGACCGTTCGATACTGGATGTACCGGACCTGCGCACGCCCCATGATGGCCAGGAGTGGTTCTGGGAGGCGCTGGAGAAGGTGTCCGGCGACGCCCATGTGGGCCTGCATCTGGGCAAGCACATCCCGGTGTACAAGGGGCAGGTGCTGGAGTACCTGTTCCTGTCCAGCCCCAACTTCGGCGAGGGCCTGGACCGGGCCCTGAGCTATCAGCGGTTGCTGTCCGATGCCGCCAGCGCCGAGATGTTCCGCGAGGGTGACCGGGTGTTTCTGCGTCAGCCTTTCTGGGGGCGCCGCCTGTCGCACCTCAACGAATGCGTGATGATGGGGTTGATCAAATTCTTCCGCTTCGTCACCGACGACGCCTTCGAGCCCCTGGAAGTGCACTTCGGTCACGCCCTCCAGGGAGACCTGCTGGAATACGAACGGGCCTTCGATTGCCCGGTGAAATTCGACATGCCTTCCGTGGGCGTCTACTTCGACGCCGCGCTGCTGTCGCTGCCCTCGGCCCACCACGAGCCGGAGCTGCTGCGCCTGCATGAGCAGCTCGCCAGCGAGCAGGTGGCACGGCTGGAAAAGCAGGATCTGGTGGCCCAGGTGAACCGGCTGATCGCCGAGTTGCTGGAATCCGGCCACGCCAATCTGGAAGAAGTGGCGGAGCGGCTTGGCATCAAGGCGCGCCAGTTGCGCACCCGCCTCGCGGACGCCGGCACCAACTTCAACCAGTTGGTGGCGGATTACCGTTGCAAATTGGCCAAGCGCTTGCTCGCCGGCACCGATGAGTCCATTGACGAGATCGTTTACCTCACCGGTTTCTCCGAGCCGTCCACCTTCTACCGGGCGTTCAAGCGCTGGGTGGGGATGACGCCCATCGAGTATCGGCGCATGAAAGCCGAAGAGGACGCCGCCGCGGCCCGCGGCGAAGTCTGATCATCAGCGCCGGCCTTCGGGGCCGTCGTCCTCGTCCAGGGTCAGTGGCCGGCGCTGGTGGTCGCCATCGTTGGCCGGCTCCCGATCCGCGCCGGCCTCGCCTTCATAGACATTGCCGCCGCCGAAACCGCCCGGTCCGCGCCGCCACTGGGTGCTCTGGTAAAAGAACGCCCCGTTACCACCCCGGGTGGCGAAGGCCTGCACCGTGCCCCGCCGGATCAGGCGTTCCGCCAGGGCACGGCGGGTAAACGGCAGCAGCAGCACGAAGCCCAGGGCGTCGGTAATAAAGCCCGGAGTGATCAGGAAAGCGCCGCCCAGCAGCAGCATCATCCCCTCCACCAGTTCCCGGCCCGGCATCTCGCCCCGGTTCATGCGCTCATTGAGTCGCACCCAGGTATCCAGCCCCTGGCGCCGGAACAACGCACTGCCGATCAATGCCGTGGCCACCACCGCGATGATGGTGACCGGCCAGCCGATCATGTCCGCCACGGCGGCAAGCACCATCACCTCCACCAGGGCGAAGATCAGGATGGTCAGAAAAACACGGCCGAAGCCCATGGGCACCTCTAAAACGTCACGATTTCTTCAGAGGTGGCGGCAAAGCGGGGGGGATTCAAGGGTAGGGACGTGGGAAAGAGCGGTTGGGACAGTGGTAGGAGCGGTTTCAGCGCGATCAGCGGTGGAAGCCAGGCCGCGCGGCTTTTCGCGGCTGAAGCCGCTCCTACAGGGGGCAGTGTCAGGCGCCCAGCATCATCTGGCCGCAGACGCGCACCACATTGCCGCTCAGACCCTGTGACGCGGGGCTGGCGAAGAAGGCGATGGTTTCCGCCACGTCCACCGGCTGGCCGCCCTGGTTCATGGCGTTCATGCGCCGGCCGGCCTCGCGGATGGTGAACGGAATGGCGGCGGTCATCTGCGTCTCGATGAAGCCCGGCGCCACCGCGTTCACGGTGATGCCCTGGTCCGCGTACTCCTCGGAATAGGTGTCGATCATGCCGATCACCGCGGCCTTGGAGGTGCCGTAGTTGGTCTGGCCCAGGTTGCCGGCGATGCCGGCGATGGAGCTGATCGAGATAATACGGCCGCCTTCGCCCATGGCACCGTCGGCCACCAGTTGTTCGTTGATGCGCAACTGGCTGGCGATGTTGATGTTCAGCACCATGTCCCAGAAGTTCTCCGGCATGTTGCCGAGCATCTTGTCACGGGTGACACCGGCGTTGTGCACCAGGATGTCCAGGCCGCCCATCTTGCGCGCCGCCTCGGCGATCACGCGTGGCGCCTCGTCGCTGGTGATGTCCAGCTCCAGGGTCTGGCCCTGGATTTCCTCGGCCACCTTGTTCAGGTCCTCGGCCATGGGCGGAATATCCAGCACCGTGACCTCGGCGCCGTCACGGGCCAGCACCCGGGCGATGGCCGCGCCGATGCCCCGGGAGCCGCCGGTGACCAGGGCTTTCTTGCCGGCCAGGGGCTTGTCCCAATCGAAGGCGCTGGCGTCGAAGCCGGACGCCGCCACCCGCACCACCTGGGCGGACACATAGGCGGACTTCGGCGACAGGAAGAAATGCAGCGGCGAAGCCAGCTGGCTTTCGGCGCCGGCGTCGCAGTACACCAGCTGCACCGTGGAGCCCTTCTTGATTTCCTTGCCCACGGAACGGGTGAAGCCTTCCAGGCCACGCTGGGCGACCCGGGCGGCGCCGCCCAGGGTTTCCGGGGTACGACCGATCACCAGCACCCGCGCGCATTTGTCCAGTTTCTTGATCACCGGGTGGAAGAATTCCCACAGCGCCTTGAGCTGCTCCGGGGTCTCGATGCCGGTGGCGTCGAACACCAGCGCCTTGAAGCGGGTCTCGTCTTCCTTGGTGGCGGTGTAGTTGTCGGCGCTGACGCCGGCGGCCGCCGCCTGCTTTTGCAGATCGCTGGCGTTGCCGGTGTTGGCGAGCACCGCCGCTTGTGCGTCCGGCGCCTCCTTGAGGGTGGCGAAAACGGTATCCACGGCGGTGGAACCGGGGGCGGCACCCACCAGCACCCGGCCGCTGATAAAGGAGGCCTGGCCGGGCTGCCAGCGTTCGAGAATCACCGGGATGGGCAGATTGATGGCGTTGAAGAGGGCCTTGCCCATGGGAGAATTGGCAATCGTCTGATAGGTATCGCTCATGATCCTGTCCTTTGCCGTGCGATGTGTAGTGAGGCCGCGTATTGAAGCACCCGCCTGTAAAAGGTGTATTGACCGGTCGGAAAAGCCGGTAGGCGCCCAAGCCAATGAGGCCGGGCGGTGGGGAGATAGACTGCGCTCATCTGTTAACCTGGGCGAACCGACCGGAAACGCCCCTGTGGAGGATTTCAACTATGCTGGCAGGCGATAAAGTACGCAAGGTGGCCATCGTCGGTGGCAACCGCATCCCCTTTGCCCGCTCCAACACCGCCTATTTCGAGGTGGGCAACCAGGAAATGCTCACCGCCGCCCTGAACGGCCTGGTGGATCGTTTCAAACTCCACGGCGAGCGCATGGGCGAGGTGGCCGCCGGCGCGGTGATGAAGCACGCCAAGGACTTCAACCTGGTGCGCGAATGCGTGCTGGGCTCCAAGCTGGCCCCGGAAACCCCGGCCTACGATTTGCAGCAGGCCTGCGGCACCGGCCTGGAAGCGGCCATCCTGGTGGCCAACAAGATCGCCCTGGGGCAGATCGACAGCGCCGTGGCCGGCGGCGTGGACACCACCTCCGACGCGCCCCTGGGCGTCAACGAGCAGGCGCGCAAGATCTTCATGGAGATCAACCGTGCCAAGAGCACCGGTGACAAGCTCAAGCAGGCGGTCAAGCTGATCAATCCCAAGCTGATGATTCCGGACATCCCCAAGAATGGCGAGCCGCGCACCGGCCTGTCCATGGGCGAGCACCAGGCGATCACCGCCGCCGAGTGGGGCATCGCCCGGGAAGCCCAGGACGAGCTGGCGTGGCGTTCCCACCAGAATCTGGCCAAGTCCTACGAGGAAGGCTGGCAGCAGGACCTGATGAGCCCGTTCCATGGCCTGGAGCGCGACAACAACATGCGCGCGGATTCCACCGTGGAGAAGCTGAGCACCCTGAAGCCGGTGTTCGGCGGCCCGGAGGGCACCATGACCGCGGCCAACTCCACGCCGCTGACCGATGGCGCCTCCGCGGTGTTGCTGGCCAGCGAGGAGTGGGCCGAGCAGCGCGGTTTGCCGGTACAGGCTTATATGACCCACTGCGAAGTGGCGGCGGTGGATTTCGTCGGCAAGAAGGAAGGGTTGCTGATGGCGCCGGCCTACGCGGTGCCGCGCATGCTCGAGAAAGCTGGCCTGACGCTGCAGGATTTCGATTTCTATGAGATCCACGAAGCGTTCGCTTCCCAGGTGCTGAGCACCCTCAAGGCCTGGAACGACGAGACCTTCTGCAAGGAACGGCTGGGTCTGGACAAGCCGCTGGGCGAGATCGACACCAGCAAGCTTAACGTCAAGGGTTCGTCCCTGGCCGCCGGCCACCCGTTCGCCGCCACCGGCGGCCGGATTCTGGCCAACGCCGCCAAGCTGCTCAACCAGAAGGGCTCCGGCCGTTGCCTGATCTCCATCTGCGCCGCCGGTGGTCAGGGCGTGGTCGCCATCCTGGAAAAATAAGTTGGAAGTGAAAAGTTAAAAGGAGAAAGCGCGGGCATGGCCTGGCTGAAAAGGCGAGGCTCCGCGCCGCGTTTCAACTTGTAACTTTCAACTTTTAACTTTGCCGCCGCATCAACCCTTCCTGGGCCACCGACGCCACCAGCTCGCCGGCGCGATTGAAAATCCTGCCTCGCGTGAAGCCCCGCCCGCCCGTGGCGATGGGGCTCTCCATGTCGTAGAACAGCCAGTCGTCGAAGCGCACTGGCCGGTGGAACCAGAGGGTGTGGTCGAGGCTGGCCACCTGCATGTCCCGGCTCATGAAGGTGACGCCATGGGGCAGCAGGGCGGCGCCCATCAGACTGTGGTCGGACACATAGGCCAGTAGCGCCTGATGCAGCAGCGGATCGTCGCTATCCAGGCCGCTGGCGCGAATCCAGGTCTGACGCACCGGCTCGGTTTTTTCCGGGCGCAGCGGGTGGCGCCGGGTCACCGGGCGGATCTCGATGGGCTTGCGGCGCAGCAGGGCGGCGCGGAAATTGTCCGAGATCTCCTCGCCTTCGAGAAAAGCGGCGGTCACCGTCTGTTCCGTGTCCAGGCTGTCCGGGTCCGGTGCCTCGAACGTGGCGGTCTGGTGCTCCAGGCCCGGTTCGGCCTGGTGGAAGGACGCGGCCAGATCGAAGATCGGTCGGCCCCGTTGCTCCGCCACCACCCGGCGGGTGGAGAAGGTGCCGCCGTCGCGCACCCGCTCCACTCGGTAGATCACCGGCTCGCGCACGTCGCCGGGGCGCAGGAAATAGGCCTGCAGGGAGTGGGCGGGGCGGCCTTCCACGGTGCGGGAGGCGGCCACCAGGGCCTGGCTGATGACCTGCCCGCCGAAGATGCGCGGCCCGACGATATTGCGGCTTTCGCCCTGAAAGTGATCCTCATCCAGGGGGGTCAGGTCGAGCAGGGCAAGCAGGTCGGGCAGATCGGTGTGCATGGATTGTCCTTGTTATGGCTCCCGATGAACGGAGCTCGTAATGAAAATGGAAATGCGTTCCGAAAACGTAACTTCACCCAGGCGCCGTTGCTTTGCAAGGGTCGATACCGACAGCGGGCGTGCGAGGCGCGCCACCGGCGGCGGACCGGGGGCTGGCCGGTTAAGGTTGCGTTCAGGATCGCTTCAGGGAGAATTAAGCGGGCCGTCGTATCGTGACAACCGTACCCAGGCGGTACGCACGATAACCCGGCAGCGCCGAGCCGCGTTGCCCCGATGAGGAAAGGAGACACTCATGAACGCCATCAACAAAACGCTGCTCGCTACCCTGATTGCTTTCACCGGCGCCACCACCGTGGCCCACGCCGACGATGTCGGTCCCGAGCAGGTGGTCAAGCTGGTCAATGACGGCACCATCCAGTCCTTCGAGAAACTCAATCAGGCGGCCCTGGCCAACCACCCGGACGCCAAGATCGAGGACACCGAACTGGAACAGGAATACGGTCGCTATATCTATCAGGTGGATCTGCGCGATGCCCAGGGTCAGGAATGGGACGTGGAGCTGGACGCCACCAACGCGGAAATCCTGCGCGAGGAACGGGACGACTGAATGCACCCTGATTTTCTTCAACGCATGGGAAAGGCGGCCTTGGCCGCCTTTCTGGCGTGTCTGGTCACTGCCCCCGCCGGTGCCCTGGACGTGGACCAGGACGAGGCCCTGCGTCTGCGCCAGAGCGGCGAGGTGCTTTCCTTCGAAGCGATCCTGGGCGTCGCGCTGGCGCGCCATCCGGGCGCCCGTCTGCTGGAAGCGGAGCTGGAGCGCGACGATGGCGAGCTGATCTACGAGCTGGAGCTGCTCACCGACGACGGCGTGGTTCGTGAGCTGGAGATCGACGCGCGCACCGGCGATGTCATCGAAGACGAAGTGGACGACTGATGCGCCTGTTACTGGTGGAAGACAGCGTCGACCTGGCCGATCAATTGATGCCGCTGCTGCGCGACAACGGTTACGCGGTGGACTGGTTGGCGGATGGCCGTGATGCTCTGGTGCGCGCCCACGACGAGCCCTTCGATCTGGCCATTCTCGATCTCGGCCTGCCCGGCATGGACGGCCTGGAAGTGCTGCGTCGCTGGCGCGACGAAGGCCTGGCCATGCCGGTGCTGATTCTTACCGCCCGGGACAGTTGGGCGGAGCGGGTGGACGGTCTGCGCGCCGGCGCCGACGATTACCTGACCAAACCCTTCCACCCCGACGAATTGCTGCTGCGGGTGCAAGCGGTGCTGCGGCGCAGCCATGGCAGCAGCGGCGGCGGCCGTCTGGAAGCCGGCGGCCTGGCCCTGGACGAGGCGCGTCAGTCCGTGTGGGAGGGCGACCGGGAAATGGAACTCACCGGCGCCGAATTCCGCATGCTGCGCTATTTCATGCTCAACCCGGGCCGGCTGTTGTCCAAGGCGGCGCTCACCGAGCACCTTTACGACGGCGAAAGCGAACGCGATTCCAACGTGGTGGAGGTGCACGTCAACCGGCTGCGTCGCAAGCTGGGCCGTGACGCCATCCAGACCCGGCGCGGTCAGGGCTATCTGTTCGTCGGTCGCGGGGCGGCCTGACCATGGCGCACCCGTCCATCGGTCGCCGGCTGGGCATCAGCCTGTTCGTCAGCCTGTTGCTGGCCGGCGTGCTGGTGGGGCAGGCGGCACTGTGGTGGCTGGACCGGGAGCAGCGCCAGTTGAGCGGTCGCCAGCTGCGCGAGGAAGCGGCCAGCGTGCTGGCGGCCATTGTCACCGGCCCCGGCGGCCCGGTGCTGGATGAGGACCTGCTCGACCCGGCCTACCGCAAACCCCTGTCGGGCCGCTATTTCGTGGTGCTGATCGGCGACCAGCGCTGGCGCTCCCGGTCGCTGTGGGACGCGCGCCTGGCGCTGCCGGAACACACCGGCATGGACACCGAACTGCGCCCTGGCCCCGGCGGCCAGAGTCTGCTCCGTTACCGGGCGGAATTCCGCCGCGACGACCGGCCTCTCACCGTGGTGGTGGCCCAGGACTATGGGCCGCAACTGGATAAGTTCAGCGAACTGAAACGGGCCGCCCTGGCCGCCTGGGTGGTGTTGCTGGTGGGGCTGGCGCTGGCCCAGCAGTGGCTGATTCGCCGTGGCCTGAGACCGCTTAAGGGCGCGCGCCGGCAGATCGAGCAGTTGCGCGGAGGCCGGCGCTCGGAACTGGATGAGAACGTGGCCGCGGAATTGCGCCCACTGGTTACCGAGATCAACCGGCTGCAGCGCCACACCGAGCAGCAACTGGCGCGCTCCCGCCATGCTCTGGGTGACCTGGGCCATGCCTTGAAGACGCCCCTGGCGGTACTGCGTAACCGCTGCGACGAGCGGCTGCGTCGGGACGACCCGGAGCTGTACCGTCTGCTCGACGGCCAGCTCGACCAGATCGAGAACACGGTGCGCCGGGCGCTGGGCCGTGCCCGGGTCGCCGCCGGCGCCACCGCCGCCACCCGTTTCGAACCGGCCCGGGATGTGCCGGTTTTGCTGGATACCCTGCGCCGGGCCCACCACCGACCCCTGACGCTCAGTGCCGAGGGCCAGGACCTGCCGCCGCAGCCGGTGGAGCGTGATGACATGCTGGAACTGCTTGGCAACCTGCTGGACAACGCCTGCAAATGGGCCGCCGGTGAGGTGCGCCTGACCCTGGCGCGGGACGGAGGGGATCTGTGCGTGACGGTGGACGACGACGGCCCCGGCATCGCCGCCGGGCGCCACGAAGAGGTGCTGCAGCGTGGCCGCCGCCTGGACCAGCGGGTGGCCGGTCATGGCCTGGGCCTGGCCATCGTCAACGACACCGTGGAAGCCTATGGCGGCAGTCTGGAATTGGGCGAATCGCCCCTGGGCGGGTTGCGGGTGAGCTTGCGGTTGCCCCGGGAGCGCGGCTGAAGCCGTGATCCCGGGCTGCCAGGTCAGGCGCGCCCCAAACCGGCCAGCATCAATGCCACCGCCTGATCGCTGACCGCTTCCATATCCTCGCGGCGCAGGTAGATGCCATCCAGCAGCAGGCGGCACAGGCCATGCAGGGTGGCCCAGCTGGCCTGGGCCACGCGCAGCGGGTCGGCGCCACCGGGCGCCGCCGCCAGACGGTCCAGGCGCACCGCTTCCACATAGCGGCGGAAGCAGCCGTGGGCCACCCGGGTCAGTGCCGGGCCGGGCCGGCCCGCCTTCCACAGGGTGCGCCCGAACATCAGCTCGTAGCGTTCCGGATCATCGCTGGCGAAGCGCAGGTAGGCACGCACGAAGCGGCGCAGGCCCGGTTCCGGGTCCGCCGGGTCGAGGGAAAGCTCCTCGATCAGCCCCTCCAGACGTTGAAAGCCGCGCTCCGCCAGGGCGCAGAGCAGGGCGTTCTTGTCCGCGAAGTGGTGGTAGGGCGCGGTGCGCGATACCCCGGCCCGTTCCGCCAACCGTCGCAGGGACAGGCCTTCCACGCCCTGCTCGCGGAGCAGGACGCCGGCTTCGCGCAGCAGGGTGTCGTGGAGGTCGCCGTGGTGGTAGCGGTCGGGACGGGGCATGGGGTTCCTTGCTTCAATCTTGACGGCGTCAAAATAGCACCGTATCTTGACGGCGTCCAGATTAGCCAGGCCGGCCCGCCGGCCCAGCCACACCCGTATTCGGGAAGGAGAACGACATGGTGGCCAACGCCTACCCGCACCTGCTGTCCCCGCTGGATCTGGGGCATACCCAGCTCAAGAACCGGGTGATCATGGGGTCCATGCACACCGGTCTGGAAGACCGCTTCTGGCACTACCCCAAGCTGGCCGCCTATTTCGCCGAGCGGGCCCGGGGCGGCGTGGCGCTGTCGGTGACCGGCGGCATCAACCCCAACCGGCACGGCTGGTTCTACCCGCTGGCGGGTACCTTCAACCGCAAGCTGGATATCCGCAACCACCGCAAGATCACCGAGGCGGTGCACAAGGAAGGCGGCAAGATCGCCCTGCAGATCCTCCACGCCGGGCGTTACAGCTACCACCCGTTCTCCCGTTCCGCGTCGGCGATCAAGAGCCCGATCAACCCGTTCAAGCCCAAGGCCATGACCACCCGCGAGGTGAAGAAGACGGTGCGCGATTTCGCCCGTACCGCGGAATTGGCCAAACAGGCCGGCTACGACGGCGTCGAGATCATGGGTTCCGAGGGCTACCTGATCAATCAGTTCACCGCGCCGCGCAGCAACCGCCGCACCGATGAATACGGCGGCAGCGCCGAGAACCGGCGTCGCTTCCCGGTGGAGATCGTCGAGGAGACGCGGCGCCGCTGCGGCGAGGATTTCATCATCATGTACCGGCTGTCGGTGATCGACCTGGTGCCGGATGGTTCCACCCGGGAGGAAGTGCTGGATCTGGCCCGCGCCATCGAGGGCGCCGGCGCCAGCCTGATCAACAGTGGCATCGGCTGGCACGAGGCCCGGGTGCCCACCATCGTCACTTCGGTGCCCCGCGCCGCCTTCGTGGAGGCCACCCGCCAGGTGCGCGAGGTGGTGTCGATTCCGGTGGTGGCGTCCAACCGCATCAACGACCCGGAAGTGGCCGAGCGCATCCTCGCCGAGGACCAGGCCGACGCCGTGTCCATGGCGCGGCCGTTGCTGGCGGACCCGGACTTCGTCAACAAGGCCGCCGAGGGCCGCGAGGACGAGATCAACACCTGCATCGCCTGCAACCAGGCCTGCCTGGATCATACTTTCGAGCTCAAGCGCGCTTCCTGTCTGGTGAACCCGCGTGCCTGCCACGAAACCGAACTGGTCTATCTGCGCACCGCCCATCCCAGGAAAGTGGCGGTGGTGGGCGCCGGCCCCGCCGGGCTGGCCTGCGCCACGGTGGCCGCCGAGCGCGGCCACGATGTGACCCTGTTCGACCAGGCCGACCGTATCGGTGGCCAGTTCAACATGGCCAAGGTGGTCCCCGGCAAGGAAGAATTCCACGAAACCCTGCGTTACTTCGGCAAACGCATCGAGCGCACCGGCGTGAAGCTGGTGTTGGGGCGCCGGGTGGAAGAGGGCGAGCTGGAAGCGGAAGGCTTCGAGGAAATCGTTATCGCCACCGGCGTGCTGCCACGCCGGCCCGGCATCGAGGGGATTGATCACCCCAAGGTGGTGTCCTACGTGGATGTGCTCACCGGCAAGGTCACCGTGGGCGACAAGGTGGCCATTATCGGCGCCGGCGGTATTGGTTTCGACGTGGCGGAATTCCTCGCCGAGCCGCCCAGGGAAGGTGCCCAGCCGCTGCCGGAATGGCTGGCGGAATGGGGCGTGGATTTCCAGGCGGAAACCCGTGGCGGGCTGGTGGAGAGGCATCCGGAAAAGCCGGTGCGCCGGTTGTATCTGCTGCAACGCAAGACCAGCACGCCGGGCAAGGATCTGGGCAAGACCAGCGGCTGGGTGCACCGTGCCACGCTCAAGGCGCGCAACGTGGAAATGCTGGCCGGCTGCCAGTACGACCGGGTCGACGACCACGGCCTGCACATCACCCAGGACGAGAAACAGGGCTTGCTGGAAGTGGACCACGTGGTGATCTGCGCCGGCCAGGAATCCCTGCGCGAGCTGTACCGGGAAGAGGATGCCCGTTACCACCTGATCGGCGGCGCCGAACTGGCCGCCGAGCTGGACGCCAAGCGCGCCATCAAGCAGGGCTCGGAGCTGGCCGCGCGGCTGTAGGGCGGCTGCGCCGCCCGTTACAGGATGCAGGTGTATCCTTTATCCTGAATCCTGTATCGCGGCCGAAGGCCGCTACTTCAGTTCCCTGGAGCTGAGCCCGAGAACGCGGCGGGCGATGATCAGCTTCTGAATCTGCTGGGTGCCTTCGAAGATATCGAGAATCTTGGAATCCCGCGCCCATTTCTCCAGCAGCTCGTCCTCGGTGTAGCCCACCGAGCCGGCCAGTTCCACGCAACGCAGGGTGATGTGGTTGCCGACCCGTCCGGCCTTGGCCTTGGAAATCGACGCCTCCACGGAGTTGGACTTTTTGTTGTCCGCCATCCAGGCCGCCTTCATGGCCAGCCAGTACGCCGCTTCCCATTCCGCCTCCATGCGGTACAGCTCCGCTTCGGCGGCGCTCACCGTATCCACCGGTTTGCCGTAGTCGTAATCGATGGCGTCGGCGAGCAGTTCCCGGGTGCGCTCCAGGGAAGCCTTGGCTACGCCGAGGGCGAAGCAGGCCACCAGCGGCCGGGTGTTGTCGAAGGTCTCCATGACGCCGCCGAAGCCCTGGGTGTCCACCTCCGGGTTGCCGAGCAGATTTTCCTTGGGCACGCGACAGTCGTTGAAGCTGATGGCGGCGGTGTCCGAGGCACGGATGCCCAGTTTCTTCTCCAGCCGCGCCAGTTCCATGCCCGGCGTGCCCCATTCCACCACAAAGGATTTGATCGCCGCCCGGCCCAGTTTCGGGTCCAGGGTCGCCCACACCACCACGCAGTCGGCGCGTTCGCCGGAGGTCACGTAGATCTTCTCGCCGTTGAGCACGTAGTGGTCACCGTCTTCCCTGGCGGTGGTGCGGATCGCCGCCGAGTCGGAGCCGGCGCCGGGCTCGGTGATCGCCATCGCCGCCCACTTGCCCTTGAAGCGCTCCAGTTGCTCGTCGGTGGCCACCGCGGCGATGGCCGCGTTGCCCAGACCCTGGCGCGGCATGCCGAGCAGAAAGCCGGTGTCGCCGTAGCAGAATTCCAGGGCGCCCAGGCAGGTCATCATGTTGGCGCCGTTTTTCACGGAGCCATCGTCCTTCACTTTGCCCTTGCCGGTCTGGCTGGCGCCGGCGGAGTTGGCCGGGTCGCCTTCGTTGAAGCCGTCCAGCACCGAGGCGACCATGTCCAGCTCCTTGGGGCGTTCGTGTTCGGCGCGGTCGTATTTGCGCGAGATCGGCCGGAAGCTGTTCAGCGCCACCTGGCGGGCGTTGTGGATCACCGGTTTGAATTTCCTGGGAATTTCGATGTTCATGATGCGCTCCCCTTACAGATGCAGTCCGCCGAAGGCCACGCCGATGGCGCGCAGATCCCGATACCAGCGTTCCACCGGGTATTCGTGGGTGAAGCCGTGGCCGCCCAGCAACTGGACGCCGTCGGTGCCGATTTGCATGGCTTTTTCCTTCACCAGGGTTCGGGCCAGATGGGTTTCACGCTGGAAGGTCTTGCCCTGTTCGGCCCGACACGCGGCCCGGTAGGTGAGCATGCGCATGGCCTCCAGCTCGATGGCGATGTCCGCCACCATGAACGCCACCGCCTGGCGATGGCTGATTGGCTCGCCGAATGCCTGGCGCTCGTTGACATAGGGAATCACGTAATCGAGCACCGCCTGGGCGGTGCCCACGGCCAACGCGCACCAGGCCAGGGTGCCCAGATCCACGAACGCCTGGTAGTCGAAGTCGTCGCTGCCCAGGCGGTTGTCCGCCGGCACCCGCACATTCTTCAGGTACAGAGGCCGCTGGGCGCTGGCACGGATGCCCATGGACGGGTCCTCGCCGGCGGTGAGGCCCTCGCTGCCGCCCTCGACGATGAACACCGCCGGGCCGTCATCGGTGGCCGCCGCCACCAGGAACAGTTCCGCCTCGGCCGCCAGGGGCACCAGGGATTTTTCGCCGTTGAGCACCCAGAAATCGCCGTCGCGGGTGGCGCTGGTGCGCGGTTGTTTGGGGTCGAACAGGGGACGCGGCTCGCACAGCGCGATGCTGGCCAGCGGCGGCTCCTCGCCGGCGAACGGCGTCAGGTATTTGTCCTGCTGCAGGGCCGAGCCCCAGCGGGTCAGGGCGTTGGCCACGCCCATCGGCGCCAGGATCGCCACTGCCTGGCCCATGTCGCCGCGGGCCAGCTCCTCGGCCACCAGCATGCTGGTCACGGTGGAACGTTCGGCGGCGGCGCCGCCCAGCGCTTCCGGCACGGCGAAGAAGTTGAGCCCCAGTTCCCGGGCCTGGGCTTGAACCTCATCGCCGGTGCGTTGGGCCGCGTCCGCTTCCTCGGCGCCTTCGCGCAGCACGTCATCGGCGAAGGCGCGCACGCTGTCGCGGATCATTTGCTGTTCTTCGGTGATGCCCAGATCGAACAGGTCGGTGGTTTCTCCTGGAGCGTGCAACCGCTGGGGTTTGTCCGGGTTGCCCTTGCTCTTGAAGGCGCGGGCGGTGGTGGTGATCACCTGGAAACCGCTCTTGGTGAGCCGGTAGGCCAGCCGTTCGGCGCCTTGCCGCATGCCCAGCCGGTCCAGGAGTTCGGAGCCGGCGAGTCGGTTGAGGGCGCTCAGGGCGAAGCCGATCGCGTCTTTCGCCATGGGTCGGGGTCCTGTTTGGAAAGCGATCACCGGATTATCGGTCAGTGACGGTCAGGACCATTGACTTCCTTGCCTGGTGCCGTGGGCGACGCAGCCAGCGCGGCGGCGCTGGGGCGCTGTTCAGGGTGGGGACGGGGTAGTAGGCTCCCGGAGGGCGTTATTTCGCTTCCACGGCGATCATCGGCGCCGGGTATCGCCACTGAAGTCGCTCCTACGGTGCCATCCGTACACGGTTCTTCTTATCCGCGCATAAAAAAAGGGCCGGCGAAAGCCGGCCCTTTTTAGTGTCGCGCGTTGGCGAGGGAATCAGTCCTCGTACTGCGCTTCCTCGGTGGTTGCCTTCATGATGGCTTCCACGCGGCGGTTTTGGGCACGACCGTCACGGGTGCCGTTGTCCGCGATCGGACGCTCTTCACCGTAACCCACGGTGGAGATGCGCTCGCCATCAATGCCGAACTGGTCCACCAGCACGTTTTTGACCGCGCCGGCACGCTTCTCGGAAAGCTGCTTGTTGTACGCGGCGGAGCCGGTGCTGTCAGTGTGGCCTTCCAGTACCAGGTTGGCGGAGGGGTACTGGTACATGCGCTCGGACAGGTTCTCCAGTTCCGGGTAGGAGGTTTCGCGAACCTCGGCTTTGTCCAGGCCGAACTGAACGTACAGGGTTTCCTTGACGTCCTTGGTCAAGTATTCCTGACAGCCTTTCTCATCCACCTTGGCGCGCGCCGGAGTGTCCGGGCACTGGTCCTTGCTGTTGACCACGCCGTCGCCATCGTCGTCCAGCTCACAGCCGGTAGCGTCCACCTGGGCGCCGGCCGGGGTGTTCGGGCAGCGGTCATTGCTGTCCGGAACGCCATCGCCGTCGCTGTCGGTGGCGGCTTCGGTCACCGGTTCCGGCTCTTCGTCGTGGGACGCGCCCACCAGCAGGTTCAGGCCGGCGTAGACTTCACCGTCCCAGCGCTCGGTGCGGAAGCTGTAGGTCGGCCGCACGCCCACGTCCAGCAGGAAGTTGCTGGCCAGCGCGGTTTGCATGCCGGCTTCGAAGCCACCGGTGGCTTCCTTGAAGTCGTCGCTGCTTTCGCTGTTGAACTCGGTGCGGGTCTCACCACCGCCGATACCCAGGTAGGTCTCGAAGGCGGCATCGTCGTCACCGAAGTGGCGGCGCAGGCTGGCGAAGTTCTCGCGCAGGTACACCTTGCCATTGCTGGTGGCCATGTTGTTGCGCTGGTAGGTGGCCTGGATGGACCAGTCCTTGTTGAAGCGGTAACCGATCTGAGCCCCGGGAAGGGTCACGGTATCCTGCTCGTAGAATGAATCGCTGATGTAGCCATCGTCGTCGTAGTGATCGCCGATATCCAGCCATTGCTGGCCGATGTGGCCACCCAGGTAGAAATAGCGATCCGGGATGTCATTGGCGACGGCGGCGGAGGCCAGACCCAACGACGCGCAAGCGATGCTGGAGGCGAGAAAACGTTTAGCGTCCATAACTCCTTCCTTGTTGTCTTGTAGGCAGAAAAACAGTGCCCGCAGTTTTGCCTCGGGCGGCGCTACTGTAAATGCTTCCATGAAAGCTTAATAAAAAAATTTACAAAGAATGGGAACAAAGCGGAATGAAAAAAAATCTTTTGTAAAAAATAATTATTTTAGTGAGAAAAAAGGATGACTAAAAAAAGGCATCAGGCGGTTTCATGAGGCCGATGTTCATTACGGCTCTGGTAAAGCATGTAGTCGGCTTCGTTCAGCAGGGCGTTGAGCTGGCGACCGCTGTTTTCCGTGCAGGCGGCGCCGATGCGGATGTCGCATCCGACCCGTTCCTCGCCATTCTGGACCTGGATGGCGGCGGTCAGGGCGCGCAGCCCCTGGGCCATGTGCAGGGCGTCCTCGTAGTCGGTATGAGGCAGAACCAGCAGAAACTGGGCGCCATCGATACGCCCGAACAGATCGCTGTCGCGGATTTTCTCGCGAATCCGCTCGGAAAACACGCGCAGCAGGGAATCACCCAGGTGGCGACCATGGCGGTCGGCGATGTCGCTGAAATCGACGATATCGATCAGCAGGATGGATACCGTGTAGTCGTGGCGCAGGCTCAGTGACAGCTCCCGTTCCAGCATGCTGAGCAGATGGGGCCGGTTGAACAGGCCGGTGAGGTGGTCTTCCCGGGCTTGCTGACGCAGCAGTTTGTTGTCCCGGTTCAGAGCCGACAGCCTGGCCAGCACCGGATAACAGACTGGTGGCAGCAGCAGCAGGGGAATCAGCAACGCCAGGGTGATGGCGGCCAGCCAGTCACGCTGGCCGGTCAACAGCACGCCCACGGCGGTGATCAGCAGCGACAGCAACAGCCCGCCCAGGGAATAGAGGACGGTCACGCGCAGGGCGAAGAGCCGGTCGCTGTTGTGAACCGGCGCGGCCTGGCTGAAGCGACCTTGCGGCGCACTGCCCATGTGGAACCCCCAAACTGAGAAGATAATGCCGTTGTTTGGGTGAAAGTATCCGGTGTCGTCGGTGGGGGCGCAAGGGCGGTTCAAGAGCCGCCGGAGAGCAGTTCGGCCTTGAGATTGTCGGAATAGGGGTTTTCGCCGAACCAGATGGAAAGATAGGCGTCGGCGAAATCGCGGCCGCGCTCCCGCGCCAGCTCCTCGCCGTTGAGGCGTAGCACCAGGGATTGATCGGAATCGTAATCCAGGGTGTAACGATCACCATCGGAGGTGGTGCGGTAGTGGCGATTGAAGGCATCGATGCGCCGCGACAGGCTCTGAAAGCGGGCCTCGGTCAGGTTCCGCTCGATCATCTTGCGCGCCGCCTTGGCGAAGGCATCACCGGGCACCTCCCGGTTGTAGCCAAACGCCAGCCGCAGCGGTGGCGCCAGCTTGTCATCGGCGCCGCAGTCCTGGCGGTACAGTGCCGCCTGGCCGACATGGAATACCTTGAGGGCTTTCACCTTGGCGCTGGAACACTGGCGCAGCCCCTCGAAGTCGGTGGCGCTGGCGCCGGCGGTGATCAGCAACAGGGCGATCAGGGGTGTTCTCTTAACCATCGCGTCACCGTTCCCAGAATTGGCAGGTGCTGATCCAGGCCCTGGCTGCTGTCCCAGAAATCCTGGTGGAAGATCACCCGGCCTTGATCGTCGAAACGCAGTTGCGAGATCCCGATGGTGCGGGACTGCCGCTGGCTACCCATGATGGTGAAGTGGGTCTCCATGATCCAACGCAGAAAGACGTCCTGGCCGTCGCGCCATTGCTGCTGCACGTCCAGGCTCATGTAGTCCAGCCGCTTGGCGGTTTTCAGCATGTGCTCCTTGAGCGCCGCGCGATCGTAAATGGTGGCCAGGGTATCGTTGAAATACAGGTCCGGAGCGTAAACCTGGTCCAGGTGGGTTTCGATGTAATCGGCGTCGATGGGCGAATAAAGCGCCACGAAACGGCGCACCGCGGCCTCGGAAACCGGGGCGACGCCCTGGCGTTCGCGCAACCCCTGCTCGTAGAGCCGGGAGTAGCCTTCGTTGTCGGCGGCCTGGCTGGCGCAGCCGGTGACGGCGAACAGCACGATGATGAGTGTGAGCAGGGATGTGGGTTTCATGATGGCTACTGTCCGCGCCCGGCGGTGAACCCACTGTGAAGCCGGTTCACAGCCCATTGACGGGAGCCGGGCCAAGCTCGCCGCATGAACGGATCATTCCCCGCCCTGGCGGTCAATTTCATCGGTTTTCAATTGCTCTGGTTCGTGGCGGTGTACGGCGCCGCCCACGGCTGGGGGGCCGCCGCGTTGCTGGTACTGCTGGCCATGCAGGGTGGTGTATGGGCGCTTAACCGGGCCTGGCGCCGGGATCTGCCGCTGCTTGCCGTCGGCGCACTGGCCTGCCTGGTGTGCGAGCCACTGTGGCTGGCCCCCGGGTTGATCCGCTACGCGGACTGGTCCGTCGCCTGGGTGGCGCCGGCCTGGATCTGGGCGCTATGGCTGGGGTTCGCGGTGAGCTTCAACTACTGCCTGGGCTGGCTGCGCCGGCGGTTGGCGCTGGCCGCTGTGTTCGGCGCTTTGGGCGGCGTATTCTCGGTGACGGTGGGCATCCGTCTGGGGGCCGCCGATACGCCCCACGGTTGGTGGGCGCTGGCGCTGGTGTATGGCGTGGCGTGGGCATTGGTGGTGCCGGCCCTGGCCTGGTGGGCGCGCCGTGGGGAAGAGGAGCGAACGAATTATGCCTGAGATGTTGTGGTTCAGCCTGGCGCTGTTGCTGATGCTGTTTACCCTGGCCTGGATGGTGCAGCGGCTGACCGCCAACGCCGGCTATGTGGACGTGGCCTGGAGCTTCGGTACCGGCATGGTCGGTCTTGGCTACCTGCTGGTGGGCGATGGGGAAGCCTGGCCGCGCTGGGTGGCCGGCGGGTTGCTGGCGGCCTGGTCGCTGCGCCTGGGCGGCCACATTCTTACCCGGGTGATCGGCGAAGGCAGCGAGGATGGCCGCTACGCGGCCATGCGCGAGCGCCTGGGGGGGGCCACCCAGCCGGTCTTCCTGTTGGTGTTCTGGGGCCAGGCCGGGCTGGCGTGGGCGTTTTCCCTGCCGTTCTGGGTGATTGCTCACCAGCCGGATTTCATTCCCCTGTTCGTCAATCTGGGCCTGGCGGTGGGGGCCGTGGCGATCGTCGGCGAGGCTCTGGCCGACCGGCAACTGGCCCGCTTCAAGGCGCGCCCGGATAGTCACGGCAAGACCTGCCGGGAAGGGTTCTGGCGCTATTCCCGCCACCCCAACTATTTCTTCGAGTGGCTGCACTGGTTCAGCTATCCGTTGATCGCGGCGGTGGCCGCGCCCCACGGCGCCTGGCTGTGGCTGCTGCCGGTGGCCATGTTCCTGTTCCTGTGGTTCGTCACCGGTATTCCCTACACCGAAAAACAGGCGCTGAAATCCCGTGGTGACGATTACCGGGACTATCAGCGCACCACCAGTCCCTTTATTCCCTGGAGATCCGGCTCATGATTATTCGCATGGCGGAATCCGGCCTGGTGCCGGATCGATTGGTTCGCGGCGGTATTCGTCATTTGCTCAAGCGTCGTCTTTCCCGCGAAAGCGACCGGCGTGACGAGCAGGAAAGACTGTTCCAGGAACTGTCCCGGGGGCCGGTGGCGATTGCCCAGGATCAGGCCAACGAACAGCATTACGAAGTGGATGCCCGTTTCTACGATCAGGTGCTGGGCCCGCATTTGAAATACTCCAGCGGTTACTGGGGTGATGGCGTCACCGACCTGGCCGGCGCCGAGGAAGCGATGCTGGCGCTGACCTGCGAGCGCGCGGAGCTGGCGGATGGCCAGGAAATTCTCGAGCTGGGCTGTGGCTGGGGCTCGCTGAGCCTGTGGATGGCGGCCCATTATCCGGGCAGCCGTGTCACGGCGGTCAGTAATTCGTCGTCGCAGAAGGCCTGGATCACCGAGCGCGCCGCCGAAAGAGGGCTCGATAATCTGCGCGTGATCACCGCCGATGTCACCGTATTCCAGCCGGAGCAGCGCTACGACCGGGTGGTGTCCGTGGAGATGTTTGAACACATGCGCAACCATCGGGAGTTGATGCGCCGTATCCACGACTGGCTGAACCCGGGCGGCAAACTGTTCGTGCACATCTTCGTGCATCGCGCCATGACCTATCTGTTCGAGACCCAGGGGGCCAGCAACTGGATGGGCCGTTATTTCTTCACCGGTGGCGTGATGCCTGCCTTCGACTGGTTGCCGCGTTGCGCCGGCGGGCTGGTCGAGGAACAACGCTGGGCGGTGAATGGCCGTCATTACGGGCAAACGCTGGAAGCCTGGCTGAGCCGGGCGGACGATCACCGCGGTCCGCTGATCCGCCTGCTTGAGGAAGGCTACGGGGAGGGCGAGGGCGCCGTTTGGCTGCAGCGTTGGCGCATGTTTTTCATGGCCTGCGCGGAACTGTTCAACTATGGTGATGGTGACGAATGGTTCGTGGGCCACTACCGGTTCCGCCGCGATTGACGCCTGACGGGGATGGCATGACGCGCAAGGGGGTTCAGCACCGCCTCACCAGGGTTTTCCTGATCCAGATTCTGTTCATCAGCCTGGCCACCGTGTTCGGGGTCTGGGCCACGGCGCAGATCATCGAGAACGTGCTGGTCAAGCAGGCGCTGATCAAGGAAGCGGAGCATTACTGGGCGCTCCACGATCAGGACGATGACTTCCCACGCCCCAATACCCGCCACCTGCTCGGCCTGCTGGTGGACGACGATACCCGCGATCCGGTCCCCGATGCCCTGGCGGAACTGCCCGACGGCTACCAAAGGGTGCCGCTCGACGGTGAAACCCCGATCGTTTACATCGAACACCGGGGCGATGCCCGCCTTTATCTGATCTTCGATGAAAAACGCGTCTCGGTGCTGGCCTTTCTGTTCGGCGTGCTGCCACTCACCGTGGTGCTGCTGGTCATCTACCTGACCGCCTTTCTGGGCTGGCGTAAATCCCGGGCCCTGGTATCGCCGCTGGTGCAACTGGCGGAAACCCTGCGCCACACCGACTTCAACGATCCGGAACAGGCGCGCCCCGATCTCGAGCGGGTGGAGGCGGAGCCGGGCAGCGAAGCGGAAGTGCTGCTCGCCTCCCTGGATGCCTACGCTGACCGGTTGCTGCGTTTCGTGGACCGGGAGCGCCAGTTCACCCGCGATGCCAGCCACGAACTGCGCACGCCGCTGGCGGTGTTCCGCGCCAACCTTGAACTGCTCGCCATGCAGGTCGGCGACCGGCCGATGATCGGGCGCATGGCCGACACCGTGGACGACATGGAATCCCTGGTGGAAACCCTGCTGCTGCTGGCGCGCACTGAACAGCAGCCGGTGGTGGAGGAGGAACTGGTGGTCAACGACGTGGCGGTGAACCTGCTGGATCGACTGCAGCCCCTGGCGGAGCGCAAGCAAATCCGCCTGCAGGTGCGCCAGACCGCGCTGCTGACCCTGGAAGCCTCGGAGACGGTGCTCAATATCGTGCTCACCAACCTGGTCCGCAACGCCATCAATTACAGTGGCTCGGGGGAGGTGACCATCGTGGTGGCGCCGGGCGCGGTGCATGTGGTGGACAGCGGCTCCGGCATGGACGCGGAGGCACTGGCTCGTTTTCTCAAGCCGTTCGAGCGCGGTGACAGTGGCGAGGGCGGCCATGGCCTGGGGCTGGCCATCGTGCAGCGTCTGTGCGAACGCTTCGAATGGAGCCTGGATGTGGCCAGTCAGCCCGGCAAGGGCACCGACGTGCGGGTTCGTTTTCGTTAGTGCACGGCGCCGTCGAGCAGCACCTCCGGCTGCACCAGGCCGGGGATGATGCGCAACGGTTCGTACTCGCAGCGCATCAGCAGGCCCTTGGCATTGAGCGCGTCGAGCAGCCGCTCACGCACCTGTTCGGCGCGGCAGGGGGTGTTCTCGGTAAGCAGCACCGCGAACTGATCATGGCCCAGGTAGGCGGCCATGTCCTGGTGGCGGATCAGCGCCGCCAGTGAATCGGCGACTTCGGCGCGATCATCCGGATTGAGATTGTCACCGTGCACGCGCAGGATTACCGCGCTCAGGCCGTAATCCCGGCAGCGGGCGCGCTCCTGGTCGAGGATGCGGGTCCAGCCGGTAATGTCGAGCAGGTCGGTGTCCGGGTCGCGGCTTTCCTCTTCGAAAAACTCGGCGATGCGTTGCTGGTCCAGGCCAGCCAGATTCCACACCAGGGCGGTTTCCATAAGATGGGCCTGGCGCAGCAGGGCGTCACGGTTGCCGGGCCGGTCCAGATCCGGCTGGGGATGGGGGTCAAGGGCGCACAGAGTGCCGAACAGGCGACCGGTATGATCGACCAGCGGCAGCCCTAAATAAGCGCCGATGCCGAGCCGGGCACTGACCGGCGCCTCCCGGTACAGCGGTTCCCGGGCGACGTCGGTGCAAATCAACGGGCCTTCCTTGAGCACCCGGCGATAGCAGATGGTGTCGCGCCAGCGCAGCAAATCGCCGCGCTCCAGGTCGAAGCCTTCGCCGAGGGTGTTCAGCAACAGCCATTCATCGTCGCGATAGCGCGTCAGTAACCACATGGCCATGCCGAACCGCGCTTGCAAATCGCGAAGCTGCGTGTCGACGAAGTTCTTGAAAGAGTGACTGTTCCCCCGGTGCATATCGTTATCGTGTCGCCCGCTTTTTTTGATCGCGCCATTCTGTGCTCGCCGGCGCGGCTCCGCAAGGGGGCGCGATCTCAGTCCCGCGGCTCCCGAATGCTGAAACCAACGCCGGGTTGCGTTTCCAGCAGTGAGGTGTCGAAGGGTTTGTCGACGGCTTTGCGCAGGTTATACAAGTGGCTGCGCAGTGCGTCGGAGTCTGGAACCAGGTCGCCCCACAGTTCGTGCTCGAGTTGCTCACGGCTCACTACCTTGGGAGATTCGCGCATCAAAATTCGTAAAATTCGAAACGCGGTGGGAGAAAGCTTGAGCAATTGGCCATCGCGACGCACTTCCTGGCGGGCCGGATCGAGCTGCAGGTCGGCCACGGTGAGCAAATTGGCGGCCACCTCACGGCGCTCACGGCGGACCAGGGCGCGAACCCGGGCCACCAGCTCCGGCAACGCGAAGGGTTTGACGATGTAATCGTCGCCGCCGCGGGCGAAGCCCTCGAGTTTGTCGTCGAGCTGGTCGCGAGCGG
The DNA here is from genome assembly GCF_046507615.1 of Alloalcanivorax sp. C16-2. NCBI lineage: Bacteria > Pseudomonadati > Pseudomonadota > Gammaproteobacteria > Oceanospirillales > Alcanivoracaceae > Alloalcanivorax > Alloalcanivorax sp. C16-2. The sequence continues at coordinate 1,513,489 of NZ_JBKFTL010000001.1, forward strand.
TCATGAAGATCACCGGCATGGACTTGGCCATGTCCTTGCGCAGCGCCTGGCAGAAGGTGTAGCCATCCTCGCCGGGCAGCATCACGTCCAGCAGCAGGAGGTCATAGTGATGTTCCTGCACCAGGGTACGGGCCAGGGTCGTGTCACTGGCGTAATCCACCAGAGCACCTTCCTGCTCCAGGAATTCCACCACGGTTTGTGCCAGTTGTCGGTGGTCTTCCACCAGCAATATGGACAGATTCTCCACGGTTCACCCTCCTTTCTCGTTATCGTTATCTTCCTTGCGCGGGCGTCAAGGCGCTGTCAATTTCACTCACGCCGGTCGCCGGCGAAATACGCCCGCGCGGCCCGGTTGACCCGGGGCGCCAGGCGTAGCGAGGCGATCATGGTGGGCAGCGCCATCAGGGCATACATGCTGTCCACGATCCGGATGATCAGGTTCAGCGACGCCACCGAACCGATCACCACCAGACAAAGATAAAACCAAACATAGTGATGTTGGTAGCGCGCGCCAATCAGAAAACCCAGGCACTTGGCGCCGTAATACCAGAATGTGACCACGGTGCTCAAACTCAGAACCCCCACCAGCACCGCCAGGAGCACGCCGCTGTAATCCAGGAACAGGCTGTCGAAGGCGGCCACCGTGAGGCTCACGCCATTGTCGTCGCCGCTGCGCCAGACGCCGCTGATCAGGATCACCAGGGCGGTACAGGTGCATACGATCAGGGTATCGATGATCGGCCCGAGCATGGCCACCAGCCCCTCGCGCACCGGTTCGGCGGTGCGCGCCGCGCCGTGGGCCATGGCTTCGGTACCGATGCCGGCCTCGTTGGAAAAGGCGGCGCGGCGCACGCCGGTGATGATCACCGCGCCGAGTACGCCGCCGGCGGCGGATTCGCCGCTGAAAGCGTCGTGCACGATCAGCGCCAGGGCCGGCCCGACCTGGTCGGCATGGGTGGCCAGCACGATGGCGGTAAGCAGCAGGTAGCCGACGATCATGGCCGGCACCAGCACTCCGGTGACCTTGCCCACGCGGGGCAGCTTGCCGGACACCACCGCCAGAACCAGGCCGGCCAGGATCACGCCGAATACCAGGTCGAAGGTGAAGTGGTCGTTCTCGGCGGTCCAGCCGGCGGGGATGGCGATCGCTTCGCGCACCACCTCGGTGAGCTGATTGATCTGGAAAATCGGCATGGTGCCGAGCATCCCGGCCAGGGCGAAGAAATAGGCCAGCGGTCGCCAGTGTCGCCCCAGGCCCTCGCGGATGATGTACATGGGCCCGCCCTGCAGGGCGCCTTCGCTGTCGCGTCCCCGGTACATGACCGCCAGGGTGCAGGTGTAGAACTTGGTGGCGATGCCCACCAGCGCGCTCATCCACATCCAGAAAATGGCGCCCGGCCCGCCCACGGCGATGGCCACGGCCACCCCGGCCACGTTACCCATGCCCAGGGTGCCGGACAGCGCGGTGCTCAGCGCCTGAAAATGCGACAGGGTGCCTTCGTCATCGCGGTCCGGCGGGGTGAACAGCAATCGCACCCCGGAGAACAGGTGCCGATAGGGCAACAAACGGGAATAGAGCAGGAAGAACAGGCCGCCGCCCATCAACAGCGCCACCAGAGGCGGGCCCCAGAGAAACCCCACCAGTTCAGCCAGGGCTCCGTCGAGGCTTTTATAGAAATCGTCCATGGCGAACTAGCCTAGCACCGGCTCAGTCGCGCAGCGAGCCGACCCGGGCGAAGCGTTGGCGGTAGTGGCTCGGCGACAGACCTGTGTGGCGCTTGAACAGCCGCGAAAAACTGCTCACATCCTGGTACCCGACCTGCTCGGCCAGATGACCCAGGTTGGTGGCGCCGCGCTCCAGCATCTTGCGCGCCGCTTCGATGCGCACGCGCTGCAGGTACTGCAGTGGCGGCTCGGCCAGCGCGTTGGTGAAACGCCGTTGCAGTTGCCGGGGGCTCAAATGCACCCGCTCGGCCAGGTCCGCCAGGGTGGTGCCCTCGGCGAAGTGTTCATGCAGCCAGGCCTGGACCTGCTGTACCTGCTCGTCGCGATGGTAGGTCTTGGCGGGCAGGCCGGCGTAGACGCTTTGCGGGTCGTTGCGCACGTCGATCACGAACGCCTTGGCCAGCTCCCGGGCGAGATCGGCGCCGCAGTAGCGCTCCACCAGAAGGATGGTCAGGTCCCGCCAGGCGGTACCGCCACCGGCGCAGAAGATGTTGCCGTCCCGGGTGATCAGCTCCCGCTCGTCCAGTTTGACCCTAGGGTAGCGTTCCCGGAACAGGGGGCTGTAACCCCAGTGAGTGGTGGCGCGGCGACCGTCCAGCAGGCCGGCCTCGGCGAGCAGGAAGGCGCCGGTGCAGTTGCTGGCCATGTCGGCGCCGCCGGCGTGCAGGAAGCGCAGCCATTCCAGGGTGTCCTGCTCCTGGCGCAGTACCTGGGTGATCTCGTTGCCGATGGTCGGCACCACCACCAGATCGCACTGATCGACGCGCTCCAGGGCATTGTCCACGGCGATGCGCATGCCGGCGGTGCAGCGCACCGGCTGGCCGCCACGGGAGACTACCTGCACCTTGAACTGGCGATTCAGGGGCTGGCCGTGAATACGGTTCCAGGTGACACCGGTCAGGTTGAGCAGATCCATCACCCCGGTGAGGGCCGAGGCGAATACGCCGTCATAGGCAAGCACGCTGACTTGGTACATATCTTCTCTTATTGGAGGGCCGGGCGGCCGGTTTGTCGTGAATCACCATGAATAAGTCATGGGCGACAATACCAGTCCGGGGCCGGTGCTGCCATCCTGTCGCGTATTCTGGAACATGAACCCGCGCTGGTTCAGGGCCGGGGGCAAGGCGCCGCCGGTCGGAAAGAATATCGTCATCAGGCTCGGGAGCCTGCCACGGCAGGCATGCTATGACGGTAGTGTTAAGCCCCGCATTCTTGCGGGGCTTTTTTTTATCGGCAGCACCCGCCTAGAAATTCCCGTAGCGGTTGATGTCCAGGATGCCCGCCTGGACCGGCTCGTGGCGTTCCATGTAGCGCCGCGGCGCGTGGATGTATTGCCAGAAGTCGGTTTCGGTGCGGCGCAGGCCGAAGCGTTCCACCAGGGCGGTGAAATCCGCCTCGTCGCGGGCGCCGGTGAGGGCGTCGGCGAAGGCCGGCAGGTCATCGGCGGCGACCCGGAACAGGAAGTTCGGATAGCTGAGCAGCACGCCCGGGTAAAGCGTCAGGGTGTCCTTCTCCGGCTGGTAGCGCAGCGACTCGCCGAACATGAAGGCCACGTTGGAGTGGGCCCGGTTGCGTAGCAGCGAATAGACCGTGTATTCCCCGTCGCCCTCCACCAGCAGCAGGCTGGCTTCCGGCATCCAGTCCACCACCGGCAGGTCGGCGGCGGTCCGCGACGCGATCGGCGCCAGGGTGGTTTCCACCCGGCGTTCCAGGTCGCTGGCATCGGCCCGGGCGCAGTCACCATCGCCGCAACGGTTGATCGGGTCCGGTCGCGCGTTGACGCCGGCGAACCGCCCCAGCAGGCCGGCGTTGAATTCGTTCATGGGCGTGGCGGTCTGGTAATCGATGCCGGTGGGCGTGTCGGTGTCCGCTTCGGCGTAGCTGATCAGCAGCTTGAGCCGCCCGGTCTTCTGGTACCAGCTGTCGAGCACCGGTTTGCGCGCCTCGGCGGGCAGGAAGCGCAGGGTGTTCTGCTCGGCGCCGTTGCGGATCAGATCGAAGTAGAGCCGGGTCTGGGCCTGGTGGGAGACCGAACCGAACACGTCGAAATTAACCACCAGGTTGTAGTAGGAGCGCTCGAACAGCGGATAGTCCATCACCCAGGTGGTGAGCGGGTAGTCGCCGATCAGCCCGCGCCGCACGGAGGAGTTGTCATGGTGGCGGAAGATGGTCAGCAAGGCATTGTCGTTGTTTCCGTCGCCGTTCCAGATCGAATCCCAGCCCGGGCCAGCGCTTTCCTGCTCGGCGTAGATGTCGTGGCGGGCGCGCAGGTACTGGTTGCGGCGGTGGGTGTAACGGAGCCATTCCGGGCCCAGATCAAGCAGATTGCCTTCCTGGCCGGGCAGGCCGATCAGGTCCGAGACCTTGGCCCGGTAGTCGGCGTCGGTGATGTAGAGATCATGATCCGGGTCCTGGAACACTGCCCAGAAGCGGTCGCGGATCACGTCGGTGGCGATTTGCCCCCGGCATACCGGGCCGCGAATGAAAGTGCGCACGAAGTATTCGGCGTCGTCGAGCATGATCTGGTAGCGGGCCCGGACGGGCAGGGCGCCGAAGGTGGTGAAGGGGTTGGCCCGTTCGTCCTCGCCATAGCCGGGCAGCCGGCTCACGGTCCAGGGCTCGGCGAAGAACAGCTTTTCCATGCGCCGGCGCTTGGCCTCGGTAAGTGCGTAGGTGATGTGCGTCTTGTGCACGATGGCGCCGCGCACCGGTCGCAGCCGGTACCAGAACTCACCGCCGGGTGGATCGTTGGGACGCGGCGTGGCGACCGGCACCACCGGTTTGCCCGGCGGGGTGCGTGAGCGCTCCAGGGTGAAGAAGTGATCGGGCCGTTGGCCGCCGCCGTCGTCGAAATACAGGTGCGCCAGGAACAGGTGCTCGTAGACCCAACGGGCCACCAGTTGCTGGCGGCGGCCATCCCGGTTAAGCCAGTTCTCCCAGGCACGAATCTGGCTGGTTTCCGCCTCGGACAGGGTGACGCGGTCATCCCCCGGCGGCGCGCCGGCCTCCAGCCAGGCGCGCACGGTGGCGAATTCCTCGTCGGTGAGCGCCGGCGTGCCCAGCGGCATGCCGCCCAGCGGGTGGTCCTTGGCGTAGTCGTCCATGCTGGTCGGGGTGGGGCACTGATTTTCCCGTTTCAGGCCCAGCTGGATCTCCTCGGGCAGCTTCTCGCCGGGAGCGAACTCATGGGCGCGGCCCAGGGCCAGCATGCGATACAGCACCGAGGCTTCCATCCCCTCGGTGCTGTCGATCACCGAGAAGAACCCCTTGTCGCGCCATTCGGCGGTGTCCCGGGCATCGACGAACAGTCGGGTGGGGTCGGCGGCCTTGGTGCGCTGCTTGTAGACCGGCTCCTTGGAAGCGCCACGATCCAGCCCGGCCACGGTTTCCAGTTTCAATTGGCAGGGGGCGTCATAACAGCCATGGCAGGCGATGCACTTGTTCTCCAGAATCGGCCGCACGTCCTGGTTGAAGGTCACCGGCGAGGCCGGCGGCGCGGTGTCGGGCGTGTCGTCGCAGCCGCCCAGCACGGGCGTGAACAGTAGACAAATGGCAAGCAGTGGCGATCGGCGGATTCCGGCCATGGGTCCCTCCAGTACGGTATGCGCCCGAGTCTAGCCCAGGCGTGGGTTTCAGAACATGGCCATCATGGCCGCCGCCCAGGCGATCACCAGGGCGAGCACCGAACCCGCCGTGAGACAGTGCCGCAGGGTTCGGTACCAGGCTGGCAGTACATCGAAAAACACCATCTGCTCACTGCCCCACACGAACACCAGGCCGGCGATCAGCATCGGCAGGGAAAACTCCACCGGTGGTAACAGCGCCAGCCAGCCGAGCAGCGCCGGCAATACACCAAAGATCAAGGTGCCGATGTGATTGCGGCGATCCAGCTCGGCCAGCGCCCGGCCCCAATGGACCGCGCCCAGGAACGCCAGAATCACCGCCGCGTAGCCGGTGACCGCGTCCAGGGCCCAGACCCGGGTGGTTTCCACCCAGGCCAGTAGCGCGCAGAAATAGAATGGAACCAGACCGGCGATGCCCATGACACGGGCGGCCAGCCTGTTACGTCTCGCAAAGCGGTTAGGCACCGGCTTTTCTCTCCTTACAACCCGGGCCAAGGCTAGCCAGTTGGAGGTGAAGGAGATGCCAAGGGGGCTTTCAGGCCGGTTCGCTGGCGGGCATCGGGAAGGGCGTCAGGGTCTTGGGCAGATAGAGCGGGTGGGCGGGCTCGCCGGAGCCGTTCAGGCGCAGGCAATGCAACGCCGGCAGCCAGGCGCGCACCCGCGCCGCCCGGTCGCCCTGGGTGCCATGGTTGCCCCAGCCGGCCACCACCAGGGCGGCGTCCGCGGCCAGCCGCCGCAGCCACCAGTCGTTGCGCGGGCCGATCGGGTCATCGGCGGCGAACAGGTCGCGGGGGTAGGTGGCCCGGTAGGCGAACAAGTTGGCCACGCACAAACCGGAGTAACCCCAGTCCCGGGCGAAGCCGATACAACGGCGAATGGTGGGATCGTCCTTGCGGTGGTCCGCGGTGGACGGGTTCAGGCCCACCAGCAGCAGATAGTCGTCGCCGTCGCGCCAGCGACGCCACAGGGCGTAGCGGTAGCGGCGGCAACGGGAGAAATTGGCGGATCTCGCCATCTGGTCGAGCGGCTTCGTCATGGCGCGCTAGTGTACCGTTTTGCCAAACTGTCGCCAGTGCGCCTTCCCATTCAGGAACTCCCGATGGAATTCAATGATGTGCTCAATGCCCGGCGTAGTACCCGGGCCTTTACCCAGCAGCCGGTGCCGGACACCGTGCTCGATGCCCTGCTGGACCGCGCCGTGCGGGCGTCGCCGAGCTGGTCCAATACCCAGCCTTACCAGGTGGCGGTGGCCAGCGGCGCGGTGCTGGACGACTTGCGCGGCGAACTGAGCCGTCGTTTTGAACGGCTCAGCCGGCTGCAAAAGGCGCCGGCCTGGAAGAAGGCGCTGGCGGCCCTGCGCCGGGACCCGGGGTTGCCGGACGGCGACTTCCGGCCGGTGGTCAACTACCCGGACGACCTGCAGCCGCGCCGGGTGGCGACCGGCCGGGCCCTGTACGAGCAACTCGGCATCGGCCGCGCCGACAAGGCCGCCCGCCGGGAGCAAATGGCCGCCAACTTCCGTTTCTTCGACGCGCCGGTGGCCCTGTTCGTGTTCGCCCACAAGGGCCTGGACGTCTACAGCGTGCTGGATTCCGGCATTTTCCTGCAGACCCTGATGCTGGCCGCCACCGATCAGGGGCTCGGCAGCTGCGCCCAGGGAGCCCTCGGGCTGTGGCGCTCGCCGTTGGAAAAGCATTTCCGGATTCCGGCGCGCTACCAGTTGCTGTGCGGGCTGTCCCTGGGCTATCGCGCCGACCTGCCGGTCAACACCTTCCAGCCGGGCAAGCTGCCGGCCTCGGCGTTGCGCATCCCGGAGCGCTGAGCGCGTTCAGTGGATTTCGATGGCCCGGGTGCTGCGCGGGTGGTTCTCGTGGCGCGGCACGTCCAGCGTCAGCAGCCCGTTGTTGAACGAGGCGCTGAGGGCATCACCATCGGCGTCCGCCGGCAGCGTCAGCAGTCGCTGGAAGCGACCGAAACGGCGCTCCGTGTAGTGGTAACCGTCCTCTTCGTTGAGTCGGGTTTCCTCCTTGCGACCGCTGATCACCAGGGTGTCGCCATCCAGGTTCACGGACAGATCGTCGCGCTCCATGCCGGGCACCTCCACGGTGATCATGTAGCGGTCCGGCTTCTCGACGATGTCGATGTTGGGTCGGAATGGCGCCGATGGCTCCGCGTGGGGCGCCGGCGTGGTCCAGGCCATGTCGCCGAGCATCTGTTCGAACCAGTTGTCGAACTCCCGATCCCAGCGTAGCAGCGGATGGGACGGGCGCCGCTGGGTCAGCGGTCGGTCACGGCTGGTTTCCTTGCTCAACCAGTTCCAGGGAAGCAGTTTGCTGTTGCTCATGGTTCAACTCCTTCTGACAACCTTCTCATTTCCGACATTAAGGTCATCGGGCCCGGTTTCAAGACCCGGCGCGCCGCTTCCTTGACCGGCATCAGTATCGGGCTGTCGGGAAAACACCGTAAAAGACTCGGCGAGGGCCTTGAAACCGGGGCCGCTGGAGGTCGAGGCTGGAGGAACACTCAGGAAAGGAGGCAGTAATGAGCGAGCACGTTTATAAAAAGCTGGAACTGGTCGGCTCATCAAGGACCGGCATCGAGGACGCGGTACAAAACGCCGTGGCCGCCGCCGGCAAGAGCGTCGACAATCTGGAATGGTTCGAGGTGAAGGAGACCCGTGGCCACATCGAGAATGGCAAGGTGGCCCACTTTCAGGTGGTCGTTAACGTAGGGTTCCGGGTCGACGCCTGAGGGCGCCGACCCGGAGCGTTCTAAACGCTTTCCAGTTCCAGCATGCGCTGACACACCCGGGTGGTGCGCAGCTGGTGGAGCTGCTTGGCGCTGAGCGCCTCCGGCAGCTGTACCGTGCTGTGGTCCTGGTGGATGCGGATCGCGCCGATCTGGCCGCTGCTCAGGCCGGCCTCGTTGGCGATGGCGCCCACCAGGTTGCCCGGTCGCACGCCGTGGGTCTCGCCCACGGACACCCGATACATTTTCATCGGCCCCGCGTTACGCGGGGCCTTGCCGCTCTTGCGATCCCGTTCGCGCTTGCCGCCCTTGCCGGCGGTGGCGCCGCCCTGACGTTCGCGCTTGGAGGGCGGCGGCGCCGCCTTCAGGAACAGCGGTTCCTTCTCGAACATCAGCGTGGCCAGAGCGACGGCCAGATCCTCGGCGGGCAGTTCCAGTTCCTGGGAGAGCTTGGCCAGCAGTTCGCGGTTGGCGTCCGTGTCGCCGCGTTTGAGGGCTTCGCCCAGACTGTCCCGGAAGGCATCCCGGCGGCGCTGGTTGAGTGCGTCCACGGAGGGCAGGTCCATGCTTTCCAGACGCTGGCCGGTGGTGCGCTCGATGCCGCGCAGCAGACCCTGTTCGCGGCGCGCCACGAACAGGATCGCCTCGCCGTCACGACCGGCACGGCCGGTACGGCCGATACGGTGCACATAGGCTTCCGGATCGGTGGGCATGTCATAGTTGAACACATGGGTGATGCGCGGCACGTCCAGGCCCCGCGCCACCACGTCGGTGGCCACCAGCAGGTCGATGCGGTGCTCGCGCAGCCGTGACACGGTGGTTTCCCGCTGTGCCTGGGGCATGTCGCCGTTAAGCGCCTCGGCGCGCCAGCCCCGGCCGACCAGCTGTTCAGCCAGGTTGATGGTGGCCTGTTTGGTGCGCGCGAACACGATCACGCCGTCGTGGGGTTCGGCTTCCAGAATCCGGCACAGGGCATCCAGCTTGTTGATGCCGGCCACCGGCCAGTAGCGCTGGCGAATACGCTCACCGGTGCTGGCCTTGCCTCCGTCGATGCGAATCCACTCCGGGTTCTTCAGATGCTGGTCGGCGATGGTCTTGATCGCCGGCGGCATGGTGGCGGAGAACAGCGCCAGTTGGCAGTCCGCCGGGGTGCGTTCCAGCACCCAGCGTACGTCGTCGATGAAGCCCATGCGCAGCATCTCGTCGGCTTCGTCGAGCACCAGGGCGCGCAACTGGTCCAGGCGCAGGCTGCCGCGTTCCATGTGGTCCATGACCCGGCCGGGGGTGCCGACGATCACCTGGGAGCCGCTTTTCAGGGCACGCAGCTGATCCCGGTAGCCGCCGCCGCCGTAAATCGGGGTCACGGTGACGCCGGGCAGGCCGGAGGCGAAGGTTTCCAGAGCCTCGGCCACCTGCAGGGCGAGCTCGCGGGTGGGAGCCAGCACCAGCATCTGCGGTGCTTTCAGTTGCGGGTCGAGACGGGCCAGCAGGGGCAGGCCGAAGGCGGCGGTTTTACCGGTGCCGGTTTGCGCCTGACCCAGCAGATCGCTGCCTTTCAGCAGAGCGGGAATGCTGCGTTCCTGGATCGGGGACGGAGTTTCAAAGCCAAGACGGGCAATTGCGCCGAGCAGCGACTCGGGCAGGCCCAGGGTATCGAACGACATGCACAGACCTTTCGGTGGACGGGCGCTGGGCCGGGCTTGTCGATCAGTGCGGTGCCGGCGTGGCCCTGAAATGAGGGAGGCGAACTATACGGGATGCGTGGCGGAAATGCACGCTTTTTCGGGGGTTGGGGTGGGGGGAGGTTATCGCGACTGAAGTCGCTCCTACGGGGGGCGCGTAGGAGCGACTTCAGTCGCGATGGGGTGGACGGTGTTACCCCTCCTGCTTCTTGGCGAAGGCGTCCGCTTCCACCGCTTCCACGGTGATGCGCACATCCAGCTCATCGCTCACCGCCGGCACATAGGCATCCATGCCGAAGTCGGAGCGCTTCAGGGTAGTGGTGGCGTTGAAGCCGGCCGCCGGCGCGCCGTCGTACATGGGGTGTTCGCCCACCTTGTTGACGGTGGCATCCAGCACCACCTGTTTGGTGATACCGTTGACGGTCAGGTCGCCGACCAGATCGAAGGACTGGCGGTCATCGGCCACGTTACGGATGCCGGTGCTCTTGAAGGTGATGGTGGGGTGCTCCTTGGCCTTGAAGAATTCCGGCTTGTTGAGCAGGTGTTCGTTGAGCAGCGGCACATGGGTGTCGATGCTGTCCACCTGGATGGTCACGTCGACGCGGGCGTCGGTGGGGTCGTCCGGATCGGCGGTGAGGGTGCCGCTGATGTCGTTGAAGTTGGCCTCGGGCACGGAAAAGCCGAAGTGGTTCCAGGAAAAACGCACCTGGGTGTGGCCCGGGTCCAGGGTGTATTCGGTGGTGTCCGCCAGAGCCGGAGTGGCCAGGGTGAACAGGGCGGCGGCGAACAGGCCGGTGAGTGCGGATCGCATGACGTCTCCTTACGGGTTCCTGATGGGTGGCTCCAGCCTAGCCGGAGAGGCGGGATTGGAACCACCGCCTCACCGACGCGGTTTCTTCAGATTATTCGATTCGTTACAGCGGCAACACCTCGAAGGTGGCCATGTACTGCAGCCGGCGGCCGTCGGCCTTGTCGTGTTCGGCGCGGTCGTCGGCGTGGTTGGCTTCCAGGTAGTAGCGGCCCGCTTGTGGCCATTCCAGGGACACCTCGCCGTTCTCGTCGCTGGTCACGGTCCAGGCATTCTGGCTATCACGATAGCGGGTGCCGGCGGGCATCACCTCAACTTCCAGGCCGGAGACCGGCTCGCCATCCACCAGGAAGCGGAAGCGGGCGGTTTCGCCCTGGTACAAATCATTGGGGTGGGTCAGAGCCTGCAGTTCCAGGCCCTTGCCGGTGGGGGCCAGTGCCTTGTCGCTGGGGGCTCCCACGGTGGCGAAGGTTTCCAGGCGGCTGATCACCTCGGAGATGCGTACCTCCGTGGCGCCCTCGGGCACTTCCTTGAGCAGGGCCTCCGGCGACTGCCCCCGTTGGTGGTGGCGCTCGCCGTCGAGCTGGTAAAGGCTCACGTACAGCGGTCGGAACAGAGTCACGCGGTAGCTGCCCTGTTGGTTCAGGTTGACGTCGAACACGCTGCGGCGATGGCCTTCCAGGCGGTTGTCCACTTCCGCTTCCTTGCCGTCCGGGCCGGTTACTTGCAAGCCGGCCAGGGGGAACGGCATGTCCACGTAGAAGATGTCGTTGGAGGCGGATGTATCCACGGTGATCCACTGGGTGTCGGACACCACGGTGTGGCTGGGCAGCAGCCAGCGCTTGTGGGCCTGGGCGGCGGGGCTGAGTACCAGCAGCGCGGCCAGGGCGGCGCCGGCGAAGGGCAGGGCTTTCATGGCGGTCTCCTTGCTTATTGCGTTCTTTGTCGTTGGCGAAGCGTTGTTCAGGGCGCGATGCGCAGGCGCACGCGACCCAGTTCCTGGTCGCCGGCGGCATCCACGGTGGCGGCCTCGTCGGCGGGCCAGTGGAAGGGCAGGCGCACCACTTCCCGACCGCCCACTTCCCGGGCCGCTTCCACCACCAGCTCGTAATCGCCCTCCGGCAGGTCGGCCAGGGCCGGCAGCTCGGAAAAATCCACGCCGTGCTGGCCGGGGCGGCGGGTGGCGCCGGTGAGCCCGTCATAGGGATCGCTCTGGCCGCGGCCGGTGCGGCGCCACCACAGGCGCAGGTCCTTGAGCCATTTCTCCTGGTCGTCGTACCACAGACCCAGCGGCGTCACCGCGCCGGATTCGCCGTGGCGCACCCAGAAGGCCACGTAGGGGGCGTGGTACTCCGCCACGCTCAGGCGCGGCACCTCCACGTCGACCTTGAATTCCGCGCTCCAGGTGGCGCCGGCCAGGGCGCACAGGGCGCTGGCGAGAACAACTCGCATAACGTCTCCTAATGAACGAAAAAGGCGATCAGCAGCCAGGGCAGAATCAGCCCCAGCGCGGTCACCGGCCAGGTGGCCGGTCGCCGTTTGGCGTGCAGCGCCATCAGCACCAGGCCGGTGGCGGCGAACACCAGGGTGGCGACCGCGAAAATGTCGATGAACCAGCGCCACACCGTGCCGGCATGGCGGCCCTTGTGCAGGTCGTTGAACAGCGCGATCCAGCCCCGGTCGGTGTCCTCCGCCATCAGGGCGCCGTCGGCGCGGTCGATGGCCAGCCAGGCGTCGCCGCCGGGGCGGGGCAGGGCCAGATAGACCTCCGCGGCGGACCATTCCGCCGGGCGGTGGTCCACCGCCAGCCCGGTTTCCCGGCCCAGCCAGCGGCGCAGTTCCGCCGGCAGCGGGCCGGATTCCACGTCCTCCAGGCCGGCCAGCAGGTCCGCCGGCAGCACCCGGTCCACGGTGGTCACGTCCGGTTCGGCGCCGATGGCGGCGGCGTGGTTGAGGGTGATGCCGGTGACGCTGAACAGCACCATGCTCACCAGGCATACCGCCGAGCTGATCCAATGCCACTGGTGGAAACGCTTCAACCAGCGGGCTTTGGCTTTCTTGTCCAAGGGATGATCCGGGCCAGCCTGCGAAAGCAGGCATGATAATAAGAATCGTTTTTAATTCGCAATCGAGACAGTGTAAGGAATGTAAGGACCCCGCTGGCGGCCTGGAATGATAATGCCTATTATTCGCGAATGAATGCTCTGACCCATTGCCCGGCCCGGCTGCTGGTGATCGAGGACGATCCGGTGCTGTCGGCGGACCTGCGTGCCTACTTCAGTGACCGCCACCACCAGGTGACGGTGCGCCGCGACGGCCGTTCCGGGCTGGCGGCGGCCCGGGATCAGCGGTTCGATCTGGTGATGCTGGATATTCTGCTGCCCGGCCTCGACGGCCTGGCTCTGCTCGCCGAGCTGCGCCGCCACAGCCCGGTGCCGGTGATTCTGTTGTCCGCCCTGGGCGATGAGCAGGACCGCATCACCGGCCTGGTGCGCGGCGCCGACGACTATTTGCCGAAACCGTTCAGCATGGCCGAGCTGGCGGTGCGCGTGGAGGCGGTGCTGCGCCGGGTGGCCCTGGAGCGGCGCGCGCCGACGGTACGCAACGCCGGTGGCCTGCGTCTGGACCCGGCCACGGAAAGCGCCCGCTACCAGGACCGGGACCTGGCGCTCACGGTCACCGAGTTCCGCCTGCTGCAGGTGCTCGCGGATCAGCCCGACCAGGTTTTGAGCAAGGCCTTCCTCTACCAGACCGTGCTGCACCGGGGCTTCGGGCGCCATGACCGCAGCCTGGACCTGCACGTCAGCCACCTGCGCCGCAAGCTGCGCGATGCCGGGATCGCCGGCCAGCCCCTGCGCACGGTCTGGGGCCAGGGTTACACCCTGGTCACCGAGGGGCTTTGATGCCCGGCCGCGGTTCCCTGTTCTGGAAGCTGGCCGCGCTGCTGTGCCTGAGCGCGGTGATCACCGTGGGCCTGAGCTGGACCCTGACCCGCCACGTGGGCAACCGGGTGCTGCTGCTCGACGAGGAAGCCAAGACCGTGCTGCGCGGCTACGCCGCCGAGGCCTGGCGGGCCTGGGACGGCGGTGGCGAGGAAGCGGTGGCCGCCTGGCTGGACGCCCTGGCCGAGCGGGAGCCCGGCGATGCCATGGTGGTGGACGCCAACGACGCGTCCCTCAGCGGCCGGTCGCTCACCGAGGCCCAGCGCGCCGGGCTGCGCTTCCAGCGCAAACCGGACTGGCGCATGAGCTTCCGGATGACCGCCATGCCCTACATCGGCGTGCCCTTTCCCCAGGCGCCGGAGGCCGGCAGCCTGGTGATGCAGTTGCCGCCGCGCTATTTCCCCGGTGACAGCTGGCCCTACTGGAAGACCTTTCTGCTGGTGGTGATGCCGGCGTTGCTGGCGCTGCTGGCCGGCGCCTTGCTGTACTGGCGCATCATGGTGCCGCTGCGCCAACTGCAGGCCCGGGTGCGCCGTTTCCAGGATGATCCGGCGGCGCGGGTGGACGCCGACCTGGCCCGGCGCGGCGATGAGTTCGGGGAACTGGGCCGGCGTTTCAATCGCATGGCCGAGCGGGTGGCCGGCATGCTCGACACCCAGCGGCGCCTGCTGCATGACCTCTCCCATGAACTGCGTACCCCGCTCAGCCGCCTGGCGGTGGCCCTGGAGAGCGACCTCCGCGAGGCGGAACTGCGCCGCCGGGTGGCCCGCGAGCTGGCGGCCATGCGCACTCTGGTGGGCGACACTCTGAGCCTGGCCTGGCACGACACCGAGCAGCGTGATGCCGCCACCGAGGTGCTGTCGCCGGTGTCGGTATGGGAGCTGGTGGCGGAGAACGCCGCCTTCGAAAGCGACTGGTCGCCGAGCCGCTTCCCCTGCCGGGTGCCGGGCTCCGCCCGGGTGCGCGGCAACCTCAACGATTTGGCCCAGGCCCTGGAAAATCTGGTGCGTAACGCGGTGCGCTACTCACCGCCGGACGGTCGGGTGACCCTGGATGGCCGCCGCGAGGGCGACACCTGGCATCTGTGGGTGGCGGACGAAGGCCCCGGCGTGCCGGATGAACGCCTGGACGCCATCTTTGAACCCTTCGTGCGCCTGGACCAGGCGCGCTCCGCCGACCACGGCTTCGGCCTGGGGCTGAGCATCGCCCGCCGCGCCGTGGCCCGGCAGGGCGGCACCCTGTGGGCGGACAACGACGGGCCCGGGCTGCGGGTGCATCTGCGGTTGCCGGCGGAGGCGGATGTATAGAATGTAAATCCTCTTTATTTGCAAATAAGAATGAATAGCATTTCCGGCTATTCGAGGTTCCATGCAAATAAGAGAGGAGTACTGGGATGGGAAGCACCTGGTGCCTTACCCTGGCGGGGTTGCTGGCGGCCGCCGTCGTGCCGGCCCTGGCCGACGACGCCGATAACGATCATCAACTGGGCGCGGTGACGGTTACCGCCGCCGGCCACGCCCAGCAATTGGAGGACGCGCCGGCGTCGATCAGCGTGATCACCCGCGAGCAGATCGAGCAGCGCTACTACCAGGATGCCACCGACGCCCTGCGCGACGTGCCCGGCGTCACCATCACCGGCGGCGGTGCCGGCGACCGGGGCAACGACATCGTGATTCGCGGCATGCCGTCCTCCTACACCCTGATCCTGGTGGACGGGCGCCCGCTCTCCACCCGGGAAACCCGCCCCAACGGCAGCGCCGGCTTCGAGCAGGACTGGCTGCCGCCGCTGCAGGCCATCGAACGCATCGAGGTGGTGCGCGGGCCCATGTCCACGCTTTATGGCTCCGACGCCATCGGCGGCGTGATCAATGTGATCACCCGCAAGGTGGCCGACGAATGGGGCGGCGGCATCCAGCTCGACACCATCTTCCAGGACGATTCCCGCTCCGGCGACATCCAGAAGGGGAACTTCAACATCAGCGGCCCGCTGGTGAAGGACCGCCTCGGCCTGCAGCTTTATGGCAATACCTATAACCGTGAGGAAGACCGCTTCGTCGACGGCTACGAAGAGAAAAAGCTGAACGGCCTGGCCGCGCGCCTGTCGTTCACGCCCACCGACAATCAGGACTGGACCCTGGAAGCGCGTCGCGTCGACCAGCGTCGCCGCTCGCTGATCGGCTACAGTGCCCCCGCCGAGGGCTGCCGGGGTGGCTGCACCGATTCCGACAATGAATTCAGCAACGAAATCCTGTCGCTGAGCCATGTGGGCCGCTGGGATTTCGGTACCACCGACACCTATATCCAGCGCGAGGACGCGGAGAACGAAACCCGCGAGATGACCATCGTCAACACCACCGCCAAGAGCAGCCTGATGCTGCCCCTGGCCAACCACCTGCTGACCCTGGGCGGGCAGTTCGAAAAAGAGGAACTGTCGGATCGCACCTCCAACCAGATCTCCGACCTGACCGACGTGGACGCGTCCAAATGGGCGGCCTTCGTGGAGGACGAGTGGATGCTGCCGGGCAACGTCAGCCTCACCGGCGGCCTGCGCCTGGACGATGATGAAAACTACGGCAGCCACGTCAGCCCGCGCCTTTACGCGGTATGGGGCTTTGCCCCGCGCTGGACCTTGAAGGGTGGGGTTTCCACCGGCTTCCGCTCCCCGGCGCTGCGCGAGATCACCCCCGGCTGGGGCCAGGTGAGCCGGGGCGGCAACATCTACGGCAACCCGGACCTGGAGCCGGAAACCTCGGTGAACAAGGAACTGGGCCTGTATTTCAACGCTGGCCGGCCACTGCAGGCCAGCGTCACCGTGTTCCACAATGATTTCGAGGACAAGATCACCCGCATCGCCTGCCCGGTGACCGTGTGCACCGACGGCCCCAACTCCTTCGGTTCCGACCCCACCTACCGGGTCAACGTGGACGAGGCCATGACCCGGGGCGTGGAGGCGGCGCTGTCCACCAACATCGCCCGGGTGCTGGATATCACCCTGAGTTACAGCTATACGGATTCCGAACAGAAGTCCGGTGAGTACAAAGGCGAGCCGCTCAACCAGATTCCCAAGCATCTGGCCAGCCTGCAGATGGACTGGCGCGCCACCGACACGCTGTCACCGTGGCTCACCGTGCGCTACCGGGGCGAGGAAAGCCAACCCATCACCGGGCCTTCCAGCAGCAGTATCGTGGCGCCTTCCAATACCCTGGTGGATGCCGGTCTGGCCTTCCGGGTGAACCGCAACACCACCCTCAACACCGGTATCTACAACGTTGCCGACAAGGAGATTTTCCAGGACGAGTACGGCTACGTGGAAGACGGCCGCCGCTACTGGCTGGGCATGAAGGTCAGCTTCTGAGGACCCGCCCCCGGTAAAACCGAAAAGGCCGGCGAATGCCGGCCTTTCTCGTTCCCGGGGGAAGCGGGGACTTCAGCGCTGCTTCTCGATGCGTTCGCGCAGCCCGGAGTCATACTGGGCCAGTTGCGCGATCTGGTTGTACTTACGCACCTCCAGACCGGAGTCCTTCACCGCCTGGACCATTTCCTGCTGAGCCTGGCGCTGCATTTCCATGGCCTGCTCGGGCTCATCGGAGTTCTCCTGCACCTTGGTGCGGTATTCGCCCTTGATCTCCTCCACCTTCTCCTGGGCGTCGGCGAACTGCTGTACCTCGTCGTCGGAGATGTCCGAGGCGTTGCCCAGGGCCGGCTGGGCGGTCTGTGGCGCCTTCGGCGGTGGCTGCTGGCCGGCGGCGTTTTGCTGCGCCAGGGCGGCGCCGCTGAGACCGGCGGCGAGGAACAGAGCGGACAGAGAAAGAACGCGTTTTTTCATGGCAAAGCTCCTTTACGGCTTAACAAAGGGGACATATCTCCCGTGTCCCCTCATTGGGACCCGCCTCGATGGCGGAGTTCCGAATCGAAACCGTCAAATTCCGTAAAGGCGTCATTGTTCACATATGCCGTACGGGCATAAAAATAGCACCAGATATTTCTTTTAAATGTGTCGCCCATCCTTATCATGACGGTTCCAAGCCACCGATCTGGAACAAGGACAGGCAACGCCATGGGTAACGCGCAGCTGATCACACGAGTGGGCGACAACAGCGCCGGTCTCTCCCGGGACGCCATCGAGGATCTCAACCGGATCTACGCGCCCCTGGACTTCGAGGCCCGCATCCGCCGCGTTTATCAGGACTTCGCCCCCGAAAAGATCATGGTGACTTCCTCCTTCGCGGCCACCTCCGCCTATTTCCTGCACATCATTTCGCGCATCCGGCCGGAGCAGAAGATCCACTTCATCGACACCGGGTACCACTTCCAGCAAACCCTGGACTACAAGGAATACCTGGTGGAGAAGTTCAACCTGGATGTGATCGACCTGCGCGCCGACCCGCGCCAGCACCAGATCACCCAGGACGAACAGATGTGGCGCACCGACCCGGACCTGTGCTGCCAGGTCAACAAAGTGCAGCCCCTGGAAGACGCCAAGGAAAACTACGACCTGTGGATTTCCAGCCTGATGGGCTGGCAGACCGAGCACCGCGCCGGCCTGGAGGTGTTCGAGGAACGCCGGGGCATGATCAAGTTCAACCCGATGATCGATGTCACCCGGGAGCAGCGCGACGCCTACATCGCCGACCACGACCTGCCGTTCCATCCGCTGGTGGCGGAAGGCTACCACTCCATTGGCTGCAGCCACTGCACCTGGAAGGGTGAAGGCCGCGAAGGCCGCTGGCAGGGCTCCAGCAAGACCGAGTGCGGTATTCACCTTTAAGCGCACACCTCCACGCACCGCGCGACAGAGAAAAACGGGCTTCGGCCCGTTTTTTTTTGCGTCCCACGCTGTGAAACCGAATCGATGGTATCGATGGTTTTCATGCAGCTTAATCATTTTCAAGCATTGTTGCGCCCCTCTATATTCGTTTTCAGGCCCTCTTCATCGGTTCCCATCACACAACAAAAGAGGAGCGCGACACGATGAAGGCAACAACGATCCCCGCCTCGGGCGCTGATCACTCCGAAAACGACCGGCCGGTTCTCATGCTACTGCCCGGCATGGTGTGCAACGGTCGCGCCTGGCGTCACCAGGCCCGCCACCTGGCGGGCCGCTGCGAACCGCGCATCGCCGACTACGGCGACGCCCGCCATATGACCGACATGGCCCGGGCCGTGCTCGCCCAGGCCCCGGAGCGCTTTCTGCTGGCCGGCCATTCCATGGGCGCCCGGGTGGCCATGGAAGTACAGCGTCTGGCGCCCCACCGGGTTATCGGGCTGTGCTTCGCCGGCACCGAATACGGCCCTTGCCCGACCGGCGAGGCGGGCCGCCGGGAAACCGAGACCCGCAACGGGCTGCTGGCCCTGGCCCGGGAGCAGGGCATGCCCGCCATGGCGCGCCGCTGGCTGCCGGCGCTGATTCCCGAGGCGCGGCTCGCGGACGAGCCCCTGGTGGAGGACATCCTCGCCATGATCGCCGAGCACTCCCCGGACCAGTTGGAAGCCCACATCGCCGCCGGCGCGGCGCGCCCGGATTCGCGCGCGGTGCTGCGTTCCATCAGCGCGCCTACCTTGCTGCTGGCGGGCGCCGAGGACCGGCTGCGACCGCCGGCCGCTCACCGGGAAATGGCCGACCTGATTCCCGGTGCCCGGCTGGTGGAGATCCCCGCCGCCGGGCACATGCTCACCATGGAAAACCCCGAAGCCGTCAATGCCGCCCTGGATCAATGGGTCGCGGCATGCTGGCCTTTTTGTTCCCGAGGGGCGGAGGCCTCCCCGGCCCACCCCGTCAATGTCGACTAACAACAAGAGGATATGACGATGACCGAAGCCACTACCGTTACCGGCAATCCCGAGCGCATCGCCGCCCTGCGCAAGGCGAATCGCGTGGGCAGGCTGCATCACCACGCCTTCATGGCCCGGGACATGGAAGAAACCCGCCACTTCTACGAGGACATCCTTGGCCTGCCGCTGGTGGGCACCTGGGTGGAGCGGGTCAACCCGGTCACCGGTGAGCCGGACAACTACGTGCACACCTTCTTCGAGCTTAACGATGGCAGCTGCCTGGCGTTCTTCCAGTTCAAATCCGAGCAGGCGAGCCAGGACACGTCGGTGAACAAGTTCGAGGACATCAACCCCTTCGCTCACCACATCGCGCTCACCGTGGAAGGCAAGGACACGGTGCGCCATTTCAAGCAGAAGCTGGCCGACGCCGGTGTATCCGCCTTTGAAACCGACCATGGCTATTGCTACTCGATCTATTTCCATGATCCCAACGGCCTTCAGGTGGAACTGACCACCCTGGTACCGGCCACCGACCGTTTGATGAGCGAAGCCGCCGGCACCGCCCATGAGACCCTGGCCACCTGGCTCAAGGAAGAGGATATGGCCACCAACAACACCGCGCGCGGCGACGGCTGGGTGCGCGCCTGAGGGCGCCGGCAAGTGACAACAACAAAGCAGAGACAATGAGGTAACGACTATGTATCCCTACGCCGAAGGCCTGTGGGCGGCTCGCAATCAATGGTATGTGGCCGGCTGGAGCGACGAGGTCACCCGCGAACCGATGGAGCGCTGGCTGCTCAACGAACCGGTGGTGTTCTACCGCAAGGAAGACGGCAACATCGTGGCCCTGCACGGGCGCTGCCCGCACCGCCAGTTCCCGCTGGCCAAGGGCCGCGTGGTCGGCGACCGCCTGGAATGCGGTTACCACGGCTTCACCTTCGACCAGAGCGGCGCCTGCACGCGCATTCCCACCCAGGAAGCGATTCCCGCCTCGTGCCGCATTGATGCCTACCCGGTGGTTGAGCGCTGGAACTGGTTCTGGATCTGGATGGGCGACCCGGAAAAAGCCGACGAATCCCTGATTCCCGATCATGACATCGTCAAACTCACCGACCCGGACTGGCTGCCGGTAAAAGCCGCCACCCATCTGCTGAAGGCCCGTCACCAGTTGATGCACGAAAACCTGTGCGACCTGTCGCACCTGACCTTCCTGCACCCGGGCATCATTGGTGTCGACGCGGTGGCCGACACCGGCTTCGATGTCAGCGGCGAGGGCATGTGGTATCGGGATGCCCGCGCCATGTACAACCAGGAGCCCACCGGCTTCTTCTCCGACATCCTCGGCTATCACAAACCCATCGATCGGCTGATGTCCATGGAGTTCTACCTGCCGTGCCTGCACCTGGCCGAGGAAGTGTTCCTCGCCCACGACAAGAAGGACGGCGAACCGGGCCGCGAACTGGGCACCTACAAGGTGCACCACGCGGTGACTCCGGCCACCGACCACGAAACTCATTACTTCGTGGCCTACTCGCGTAACTTCGCCACCGACGACGACAACGTCACCAACATCATCAATGGCGCCTTCGCCGCCGTTCTGCAGCAGGACGTGGACGCGGTGGAAGCCCTTGAGGAGATGCTGCGAAAAAGTGGCGATGGCGGCTTCAAGGACTTTCTCGCCAAGGGCGATGTCACCTCCGTGAAGGTGCGCCGCAGCATGGAAGCTCTGATTCGCGCGGAACTTCCGCAGTAGTAGCCGTACCGGGGTGGAGGAGGGTGCCTGACTCCATCCCGGCTTTTTCGAGGTGTCCCATGTCCATCACCTGGATGACCCTGAAAGTCGTACGTAAAGATGTGGAAGCGGAAAACGTCGTCAGCCTGGAGCTGGCCGACCCCACCGGCAAGGAGCTGCCGACGTTCACCGCCGGCGCCCACGTTGATGTGGAAATCCGGCCCGGCCTGATCCGCCAGTATTCCCTGTACGGCGACCCGGAAGAGCGTCGCCGTTACCGTATCGCGGTGCTGCGCACCGAAACCTCCCGGGGTGGCTCGGTGACCGTGCATCAATCCCTGCGCCAGGGCGATACCGTGCGCGTCAGCGTGCCGCGCAATCATTTCCCGCTCAACGAAGGTGATCACCCGTCCATTCTGCTCGCCGGTGGCATCGGCATCACGCCGCTGTACGGCATGGCTCGTGCTCTGCACCGCCAGGGCGCCGAGTTCCAGTTGCATTACTGCGCCCGCAGCGAAGCCCGCTGTGCCTTTCTCGGCGCGCTTCAGGACGCGGACTACCGTGACCGGGTGCGCTTCTACCTCACCGGGCAGTCGCCGGACTACCGTCTGGACCTGGACGGGGTGATGAGCCAGGCCGCCGCGAACGCGCATTTTTATGTGTGCGGCCCGGCCCGCTTTATCGATCAGGTACTGGAAACCGGCCACCGTCATGGCATCGACGAGGAGCGGCTGCACCGGGAATTCTTCGCGCCGCCGGAACCCGCCGCCGACGCGGACCCGGATGGCGCCTTCGAGATCCGTCTGCAACGCAGCGGCCAGACCCTGGCGGTGCCGGCGGACAAAACCATCGCTCAGGTCCTCAAGGACCATGGCGTCGAGGTGGAGCTGTCCTGCGAGCAGGGGGTGTGCGGCACCTGCCTGACCACGTTGCTGGAAGGCCAGGCCGACCACCGCGATTTCTTTCAAACCGAGGCGGAGCAGGCGGCCAACGAGCAAATTGCCTTGTGCTGTTCCCGGGCCCGCTCGCCGTTGCTGGTCCTCGACCTGTGAACCGGGCCGGCCCCTGGCCGGCCCGTTAAAAAAACCGGAGAGAATAATGATAAGACAAGTGTCCCATAAAGTGCATATAAGCAAAAACAGGACGAAATTAAATGCGTTCCCCGTGGCGCTGATCAGCCTCGGCGGCGCGCTGCTGAGCGCGCCGGCCACGGCCGCCGAAAACGGCAACATCTCCTGGCCAATCGGTGTGAACACCGTGCTCAACGGCGTCGCCACCGCCCCCGGGGAAAACCGCCTGTACAACTACACCCTGTTCTACAGTGCCAACCGGCTCAATGATGGCGCCGGCAATGACAGCGGCGTGGACGTGGACGCGGAAATTTTCGTCGACGCCCTGCGCCTCGACCATGGCTGGGGCATGATCGGGCGCAACACCCACCTGGTGTCCGGTTTCGTGCTGCCCTACGTGGACGCCTCCATCACCCTGTTCGGCGACGAAAGCACCGACAACGGCCTGGGTAACCTCAGCCTCAAGCCGCTGATCATCGGCACCCACAACGACGCCAACACCTTTTTCATGCAGATCGCGCCGCTGGATCTGGATGTGCCCACCGGTTCCTACGACCGGGACCGCGCCGCCAACGCGGCGGTGAACTACACCTCCTGGCAACCCAACGCCGGTTACAGCTGGTTCCCGGCGCCGGGCTGGGAAATCGGCGGCACCCTGTCGGCGGCGGTGAATACCGAGAACGACGACACCGATTATCAGACCGGCTGGCTGATGCACTACGAGCAGGTGGTGGCCTGGTCGATGACCGACAAGCTGCAACTCGGCGTGCAGGGTTTTTACTTCAAACAAATGTCGGACGACGAGCTGGACGGTCGCACCTACCTGGACGGCTACCGCACCCAAGGCGCCGCCCTGGGGCCGCAGGTCCGTTATGACTTCCGCCCCGGCGTGGCGGTGGTGGCCAAATACCAGAAGGAATTCGACTCGGAGAACAAAGCCGAGGGCGAACGCTTCTGGGTGCAATTCACCTTTCCCTTCTGAACCCGGAACAAGAGGACGAACAGCATGACGAACGACAATCGTGGCGTGGTCTACGTGGGCGACGGCAAGGTCGAGGTCCGCCCCATCGGCTACCCGAAAATGGAAGATCCGCGCGGCCGGCGCATCGAGCACGGCGTTATTCTCAAGGTGGTATCCACCAACATCTGCGGCTCGGACCAGCACATGGTGCGCGGCCGCACCACGGCGCCGGAGGGCATGGTGCTGGGCCACGAAATCACCGGCGAGGTAATCGAAAAAGGACGCGACGTGGAGAACCTGGCGCTGGGCGACATCGTGTCCGTGCCCTTCAACGTGGCCTGCGGGCGTTGCCGTTCCTGCCAGGAGCAACACACCGGGGTGTGCCTGAACGTGAACCCGGACCGCGCCGGCGGCGCCTACGGCTACGTGGACATGGGCGGCTGGGTCGGTGGCCAGTCCGAGTACGTGCTGGTGCCCTACGCGGACTTCAACCTGCTCCGGTTCCCGGATCGCGACCGGGCCATGGAGAAGATCCGTGATCTCACTTGCCTGTCCGATATCCTGCCCACCGGCTTCCACGGCGCGGTCAGCGCCGGCGTGGCGCCCGGGCGCACCGTCTACATCGCCGGCGCCGGCCCGGTGGGCCTGGCCGCCGCCGCTTCCGCCCGGCTGCTGGGCGCGGCGGCGGTGATCGTCGGCGACGTCAACCCGCGCCGCCTGCAACACGCCAAGGCCCAGGGGTTCGAGATCGCCGATCTGTCCCTGGACACACCACTGGTGGACCAGATCGAAGCGCTGCTCGGTGAGCCGGAAGTGGACTGCGCGGTGGACGCGGTGGGCTTCGAGGCGCGCGGTCACGGCCGCGAGGGCGCGCGCAGCGAAGCCCCGGCCACGGTGCTCAACGCGCTCATGGAGGTGACCCGGGTGGCCGGCAATATCGGCATTCCCGGCCTCTACGTCACCGAGGACCCGGGCGCCGTGGACGGCGCCGCCAAACTCGGCAACCTGAGCGTGCGCTTCGGCCTCGGCTGGGCCAAGTCCCACGCCTTCCACACCGGCCAGACCCCGGTGATGAAATACAACCGGCAACTGATGCAGGCGATCCTGTGGGATCGCATCAACATCGCCGAGGTGGTTAACGTGCAGGTCATCGATCTGGACCAGGCGCCGGAAGGCTACGGCGAATTCGATGCCGGCGTGCCGAAGAAATTCGTGCTCGACCCCCACGGCCTGGTGCCGGCCTGAGGCCGGGCGGTCAGGTGCCGCCGTCCTGGCCCTGGCCGTCCTTGAGCACGCGCCGGATCTGTTTGGCGAACGCCTGGCTGGCGGCGGGTACGCCGCCGCCACGCATCCACAGCAGGCCCGGGGTGCGGATCGGCGTCGGGTTCTCCAGGGGCACCACGCTGACGCCGTCGGTGTCGGCGATGGCGATCTCGCCGACGATGCCGGCCAGCTCGGATTTACGGATCAGCTGGATCATGGCGCCGATGGAATCCAGCTCCACCACCACCTGGGGCTGGGCGTTGGCGGAGCGGAAGTGTTCGTCGATCAACTGGCGGGTGGAGTACTGCGGCGGCAGCAGGGTCATGCGCAGGTTGTTCAGTTCCACCATGCGCACCCGCTTGCGGCTGGCGAAGGGATGCCAGTCGGCCACCACCAGCACCATTTCCTCGTTGTAGAGCGGTTCGAACCAGAGGTCCTGGTCGTCCGGCGGCCGGTAGGCGATGCCGAGATCCAGGTCGCCGGATTTGAGTCGCTCGACGATGCGGTGCTGGGGCAGCTCCTCCACCTTGATGCGCAGGGCCGGATAGCGGTCCAGGAAGGCGGAGATGCAGGCCGGCACCAGACGGGTGTTGAAGCTCTGGATCACCGCCACGCGCACCTCGCCCTGCACCGCGTCGGAGGGCTGGTGGAGTGTGCTGACGGCGCCGTCGATCTGCTGCAGGGCCGGCATGATGCGGCTCAGGAAGGTGTCGCCGGCCTCGGTGATCACCACCCGCTTGCCGATGCGCTCGAACAGGCGGGTGTCCAGCTCGGTTTCCATCTGCTTGATCTGGTGGGACAGGGTGGACTGGGTGACATGGCACTTCTCGGCGGCGCGGGTGAAGTTGAGGGTTTCCGCCAGGGCGGCGAAATAGCGCAGGTGTCGGAGTTCCATGGGGCGTTTCTACCGTCTGTGTGGACTAGTGATGCCATCGATCATTTTTATGGATATTTATCACTTTCAACAACTATAGCCCCCTTCTACGCTTTGTTGAAATGTCACTCATCGGATGGATCAGAATAATGAAGATTGGTAAGGAAACGGTTCCCAAGACCGCCATCTGTACCTCCAACCAGGACACCATCGTGGTGCGCGGCCTGGACCTGTGCCAGGACGCCATCGGCAAGCTGTCCTTCACCGATTATTTCTACCTGCTGCTTACCGGCCGCCAGGCCACGGCGGCCACCCGGGCGGTGCTGGACGCCACCCTGGTGGCGATCGCCGAGCACGGCCTGGTGCCCAGCGTGCAGGCGGCGCGCATGACCTACGCGGCGGCGCCGGAGGCGGTGCAGGGCGCGGTGGCCGCCGGGTTGCTGGGCTGCGGCTCGGTGATCCTGGGCGCCGCGCAACAGGCCGGTGAACTGTTCGACGCCATCGACCGGCGCGCCCGGGAGCAGGGCGAGGACCTGGACCGGGCCGCCCACGCGGTGGTGTCCGAGTACCGCGCCGCCAAACGCGCCATTCCCGGCTATGGCCACCCCCTGCACAAGGCCCGTGACCCGCGCGTGGCGGCGCTGTTCAAAACCTCCAGCGAGGCCGGCGCCGGCCAGCGTTACGTGGAGATCGCCGAGGCGGTGGAGCGGGTGATTCCGGACGTGGTGGGCAAGGACCTGCGGCTGAACGTGTCGGCGGCGATTCCGGCGGTGCTGCTGGGCGCGGACTTCCCGCTCAAGGCTTTGCGCGGGGTGCCGATTCTGGCCCGCAGCGCCGGCCTGATCGCCCACCTGTTCGAGGAAATGAACCACTCCATCGGCTTCGCGCTGTCCTATCAGGCGTCCCGGGAAGTGGAATACCAGGGCGAGGTGCCCGCCGGTTTCGAGGAGCAAGGCTCATGATCAAGGTTCTCGAAGGAGTACGGGTGATCGAGCAGGGCACCTTTATCACCGGGCCCAACGCGGGCATGTTGCTGGCGGACCTGGGCGCGGAAGTGATCAAGGTGGAAAGGCCGGGCAGCGGCGATCCGTTCCGCGCTTTCAAGGGCGGCCTCTACAGTCCCCATTTCCAGACCTACAACCGCAATAAGCGCAGCGTCACGCTCAACACCAAGGAGCCGGAGGACCTGGCGCTGTTCGATCAGCTGATCGCCGACGCCGACGTTTACATCCAGAATTTCCGCCCCGGCACCGCCGAGCGCCTGGGCGCCGGCGAGGAGCGTCTGCGCGCCATTAACCCGAAGCTGATCTACTGCTCGATCAGCGGTTTCGGCCAGGATGGACCGGCCGCCGGCCGCCCGGCCTACGACACCGTGGCCCAGGCCGCCAGCGGTTTCCTGGGGCTGTTGATCAACCCGGAGAATCCGCGCGTGGTGGGCCCGGCCATGGCCGATGCGCTGACCGGCTTCTACGCCGCCTACGGTATTCTCGGCGCGCTCCATGAACGCCATCGCACTGGCCGGGGCCGGGCGGTGGACGTGTCCATGCTGGAAGCCATGTGCCATTTCAACCTGGATGCCTTTACCCATTACTTCGCCGAGGGCGAGGTGATGACCCCCTACAGCCGCCCCAGCGTGTCCCAGTCCTATGTGCTGGAGTGTGGCGATGGCAAGTGGATCGCGCTGCACATGTCCTCGCCGGAAAAATTCTGGCAGGGCCTGGCCAACGCCATCGACCAGCCGGACCTGCTGCGCGATGAACGCTTCAGCAGCCGGGAGAAGCGCATCGAGCATCAGGAGCAGTTGATCGAGCTGTTGGGGGAGCGCTTCAAGCAACGGGACCGGGCCACCTGGTGCCAGCGGTTGGAACAGGAGGACGTGCCCCACGCGCCCATGTACGACAGCAGCGAGGCGCTACGCGACCCCCAGGCCCGCCACCTGCAGCTGGAGATCAACGCGCCTCACCCGGCCGGTGGCGAATGGCGCACGGTGCGCTCGCCGGTGAGCTTCGACCACCAGCCGCCGCTCACCGTGACCGCGCCGCCGGAGCTGGGCGATTACGACGAGGCGCTGCGCTCGGCGGCCCGGGCGCGGCTGGTGAAGGAGGGCTGATCCGGCCCGTCGCCACTTGCATCGATGGCCGGGAACCGGGAAGCTTGCCGGCATGAAACGCCCCTTCCGATTCCTGGCCATCGTCGGCCTGTTGATCCTGTCCCTGGTCTCCGCCTGGCGCGGCGGCCTGCTGCCTGGCGTGCCGGCCCCCTGGCACGATGACCTGCGCATCCTGCATGAAGACCGGGATGGCACCGCCGTGATGGTGGTCGAACTGCGCAATACCGGCACCCGCACCCGCTGGCGCAGCGAGGGCGAGGATCACCGCATCGATATCCGCCGCCTCGGCCCCACCCTGTATGAACTGGACATCACCCAGTTCGATGACCGGGTGGAGCCGACCCTGCGGCGGCGCATGCACACCGAGCTGCAGTTGGAGCCGGGCCGCACCGAGGTGGGCGGGTTCCGCTTCACCGAGCCGGGCAAGCCGGTGCAGCGGCAGTTGGTGGAGATCGTGCTCCCCGACCCGGCCGCCTGAGCCGCCGCGACAAAACGCCGCATTTCCTTTCCGCCGCCGATCGCTAGGCTGGCGCGCGATATTCACGTCTGGAGTATGCCGTGTTTCGCCTGCCCGCCCGCGCCGACCGCCTCGGTCCTTTTCTTGTTCTGTCCCTGTTCATGCCCGGCTTCGCCGGGGCACAAACCCCGGAACACCGGCTGCAAGCCGTGGAGGTGGTGGACCAGGCCGATGCCCCGGTGACACCGACCACTACCGACGGCTTTCTCGGATTGAGCCAGCGGGAAACCCCGGCCACGGTGAACACCGTGGACCGGGACGACATCGAACAACTGGGCCTGCGCAATCTGATCGAGCTGTACCGCAGCGCCCCCGGCGTGGCCGCCGGCAATATTCCCGGCTCGCCGGCGTCGGTGTCCATGCGCGGCCTCACCGATGTGGGTTATCTGTTCGATGGCGTGCGCGTGGCGGACCCGTCCATGGTGTCCCGCAACCTGGATACCTGGAATCTGGAAAAGGTGGAAATCCTCAAGGGGCCGGCGTCCGTGCTGCACGGCAGCGGCGCCCTGGGCGGCACTATTAATCTGGTGACCCGTAAGCCGAGCCTGGCCGGTGATCGCGTGGACGGCATGATCGAATACGGCAGCCATGACAGCCTGCGTCTGGGCGTCGGCGCCAACCGGGTGGTCAATCCGAACGTGGCGGTGCGCGCCGACCTGAGCCACGGCCGGAGCAGCGGCTACGTGGACGACACCGACTCGGAAACCACCGCTCTGACCACCGGCATCCTGGTCCAGGCCACCGACCGGTTGACTCTGAGCGCCGCCGTGGATCTGTACAGCGACCGTTACGCCACGCCCTACCAGGGCACGCCGCTGGTGCCGGCCAGCGTGGCCCGCGACCCCAGCGACGTGGTGTCCGGTGGCGGGCTGGTGCTGGATGAATCGATGCGGGACAACAACTACAACGTGCGCGACGGCGAGATGACCGCCGACAGCCAGTGGCTGCGCACCAAGGCCGATTATCAGCTCAGCGACCGGTGGAGGCTGATCAACGAACTGAGCCTCTACAACGCCAACCGGGACTGGGCCAACTCCGAGGACTTCACCTACAACGACGCCACCGGGCAACTGGATCGCGGCACCACGCGCATCAACCACCATCACCGGTTCGCCACCGATCGCTTTTACGGTGTTTATGATGGCCAGCTCGGCGAGCGCCGCCACCGCCTGGCGGTGGGCGCCGAATACCAGTACACCGACTTCGACAGCCGGCGCCGCTTCGGCGCCACCAGCTCGGTGGACCCATTCGACCCGGATCGCGGTTACCTGCCGCCCAATACCGACGCTAACTATGGCTCCCGGGCGGACTACGACAGCCAGGTCTCCGGCGGCGCCCTGTTCCTGGAGGACGCGCTCAACCTGACCCCCAACTGGGTCATTGTCAGTGGCCTCCGTTATGAGTACCTGGACCTGGACCGTGGCATCGACGACCTGGCCGCCGGCACCCGGGAGACCTTCGGGCAGACCTACGAGGATCTGTCCTGGCGGCTGGGCACGGTCCATGACCTGAACAACCAGGTGCAGGTGTTCGCCCAATACAACCGGGCGGCGGCGCCGGTGAGCGGGTTGCTGTTGAGCCGCGCCAGCAACGTGGAGTTTGATCTGAGCAAGGGGCGGGCCGTGGAAGTGGGCAGCCGCGCGGCCTTGCTGGATGACCGCGCCACTCTGACGGTATCGCTGTATCGCCTGGATCAGGACGACATACTTACTCGCGACCCGGCCAATCCCGCCCTGTCCGTGCAGGGCGGCCGCTTGCGGGCAGAGGGCGTGGAAGTGGACCTGACCCTGCGGCCCCACGAGCGCTGGTGGGTGAATCTCAACGGCGCCTACAACGATGCGGAATACGACGAGCTGCTGGGCGCCGGCGGCGTGGATCTGTCCGGCAACCGGCTCACCAATGTGCCGGAGAAAACCGCCAACCTGAGCAGCGCCTATACGCTGGCGGCCCTGCCGCTGACCCTGGGCGGCGCGGTGCGTTACAGCGGCGATTTCTACACCAGCACCGCCAATGAATACCGGATCGACGAGCGCACCCTGGTGGACGCCTGGATCAGTTATCCGCTGGCCGACGGCACCCTGACCCTGCGCGGCCGCAATCTCACCGACGAGTTCTACGCGGACTGGTCCGGCTACAGCGCCACCCAGGTCTACATCGGCGAGCCGCGCACCGTGGAGATCGGCTGGACCGGGCGCTTCTGATGGCGGCCAACGGCTACGTCACGGCGTGGCGCTGGCATTTCCATGCGGGGCTGTTCACCGCCCCGTTCCTGCTGATCCTTTCGGTCACCGGCGCCATCTACCTGTTCAATGATGAACTGAACGACTGGCTCTACCCGCAACTGCGTTTCGCGCCCGGCGGCACCATGATTCAGCCCGCCGGGAATCTGGTGGCGGCGGTGCGTGCCCGCTACCCGGACGCCACCGTCACCCGCATCGACATGCCGGTGCAACCGGGGCGCAGCGCCGAGCTGTTCGTGACCCCGAAGCAGGGCGAGCCGTTGCGGGTGTTCGTGGACCCCTCCGACGGTGCCGTGCTGGGCGATTACGTGTACAGCCATACCCTGGTGGGCTTCGCCGACCGGATGCACGGCTCGTTGTTGCTGGCGGAGGGCGGCGATGCCCTGGTGGAACTGGCCGCCAGCTGGGCGCTGATTCTGGTGGTGACCGGCCTGTATCTGTGGTGGCCGCGCGGTCGTGGCGGCGGGTTCCGCTTTCGCCGCCGCCGGGGCCGGGCCCGGTGGCGGGAGGTGCACCGCCTCACCGGCGTGTACGCCGCATTGCTGATCGTGTTCCTGATCGTCACCGGGCTGCCCTGGGCCGGTTTCTGGGGCGACCGGGTGCTGACACCGGTGAGCAACGCTCTGGGGATGGGTTACCCGCCACAGCTGCGGCATCACGACGGTGGCAGTGGCAAGACGTTGCTGGATACGCTGGGGGAAGCGCCCTGGGCGCTTCAGCAGGCGCCGCTGCCGGCGGTGCCCGAGCCCGCCCACGATCATCATCATCACGCCCTGGGCGCGGCGCCGGACACCTCCGTGGCGGCCATCAACCGGGTGCACCGGGCTCTGGTCGACCACGGTTTGCCGCTGGCCTACCGGGTGTCCATCCCCGCCGAGGCCGGCGAGCCCTATAGCGCCTACACCTACCCGGCGCGTCCCCAGGGGCAGCGCACTCTGCACCTGGACAGCGAGGGGAGGGTGCTGGTGGATACCGGCTTCGCGGAATACGGGGCCATCGCCAAGGCGGTGGAATACGGCGTCGCCCTGCACATGGGCAATTACTTCGGGCGCGCCAACCAGGTCGTCATGCTGCTGGCGTGCGTGGCCATCGTCGCCCTGGTGATCACCGGGTTGGTGATGTGGTGGCGGCGGCGCCCGGCGGGCGGTTTCGGCGCCCCCGCCGCGCCGCCGGTGCGCGCCCGTACCCTGGTGCCGCTGCTGGTGGTGGTGCTCGTGCTGCTGCCGTTGGCGGGGCTCAGTCTGCTGCTGGTGCTGATCGTGGACCGCTGTCTGGTGGCGCTGGCGGCCCGGTCCGGGGCGCGTTAGCGCGCCCGGGCCAGGGCCGGCTGCAGGTCCGGATACACCGCCGAGGTGGCCTTGATCACCTCGGCGAAGGTGGCGTTGTCGCCGTGTTCGCTGATCAGCCAGCGGGCCATGTCGTCCACCGAGCGGAACGACAGGTCCGAGGTGGCACGGATGTAGTCCCAGCCACCGGAGGCCTGGATGGCGGTGTCGCGGCCGGTGCTTTTACCGATCTTGGAACCGGCGCTGCCGCCAAAGAAACTGCCCAGCAGACCGCCACCGGGGACCTTTTCCATCAGCTTGCGGCCGGCGTAGGCACCGGCGGCGGTGCCTAGCGCGGAACCGGTGGCGGCGCCCATGCGCGCGTTGATGGCCTTGTCCACCCATTCGGCGGCGACGCCGTCGCTGGTGTAGGGGCTCAGGTAGGCGCCGCCGTTACCGGTGATCACCAGGCTCGGCGTCGCCGGCACGGTCTGGCCGGCCACGGGCGGCGCGGGTTGGTCCTGCCGGGCCGGCGTGGCCCGGGCCGCCATCAGCGTCTCGGCGTTGGCGCGGCCCTGGTAGCCGCGAATCATTACCAGGTCGCGCACCGGGCCGTCGTTTCCACTCCGCACCCGCAGCCGCACCGGAGTGCCCGGCTGGCCACGGATAACGCTGGCCGCCTGGGTGGGGCCGTAGCCATACAGGGACACCGGTTCCGCCTCCGGCGGCGAGGCCACCGCCAGAATCCGGTCACCGGGTTTGAGTTCGCCGTTCTGTTCCGCCACCGAGCCGGAGAAAATCGCCGTGATGGTCGGGTAACCGTCCTGGGCATGGAGGCTGGCGCCGATGGCGCCCGGCGCCATCGGCGGGGTGGTGGCGCAACCGCTCAACTGGGCGAGCAGGAGGACAGCCGGCAGGCAATGGAGCAATCGGAAAAGGCGTACGGTCATCGTCGTTCCTTGGTGGTTCATTTATTTGTTCATTTTTTCCATGGTGCGCAGGGCCAGCTCGCGGCCCACTTCAGCCAGGGCCAGTGGCTTGTCCCGTTTCTGATACCCGTTGGCGGTGGCCACCCACTGGTAGTCGCGCTGTTCCTCCGGGGGCCGGCCACTGGTCACGAAGGTGGTCAGTACCCGGGCGTCGTGGGTGGCCAGCACCCGCACCCGGTAGCTGGGCTGGTCCTCGAAGCGCGGGCCGGCGGTGAGTTCCAGCACGTAGTCGGCGTGCTCCGCCAGGGCGCGCATTTCCAGCCGCGCCCGGTCCGGCGACAGCCGCGAGAAGGTGCCGTTCTCCAGGGCGTTGTCGGTGAGGCGTTGGGCCAGGCTCTGGTCGATCACCCGCGCGCCGCCTTCCTGGAAAGCGCTGATCAGGCCGTCCTGAAGTTCGAAGGCGGCGCCGGGCCCGGTGTCCGCCGGGCGCGGGCCACGGGTTTCCGCCTGGGCGCCGGCGCTGGCCCGGCCTTTCAGGTCCACGGTCTCGCCGTTGGCCTGGCCGCTGATCGAGGCGCTCTGGCCGAGGCTGGCGCGGTAGTGGCCGTACCAGTCACTGACCCGGTCCGGCAGCGCGCGATTCCACAGCACCGCGATGCGGGGCGCGTCGAAGCGCTGGCGGAAGGCGGCGAGGATGCCTTCGGGCTGCCCCTGGCGGCCTTCCGGCCCCTGGCCTTCGCGGTAGGCCTCTTCGGTGAGCGGTGCCTGGGCGGGGGCCATCATGGGCGCCGCGTCATGGTCCGAAGCGGCGAGGGCGGGGCCACTGATCAGCACCAGGGCCAGTAAGCCGGGCGCTTTCATCGGGTCTGCCTCACTTCCACGACGTATTGAAGCCGCTCGGTGCCGACGGATTTTTCCCGGTATACGGCGTTGCCGTTGGCGGGCACCGTCAGCCGCCGCCACACCGGCTCCGCGTCCGTGGGCATGCCGCCCTCGGTGTAGAAGCGGGTGCGCGCTTCCACCCGGTAGTCGTAGTCGGTGTGGTTGCGCAGCTCCACCCACACCTGGGAGGTGCCGGTGTCGGTGCGCTGGATGCCATGGCCGGTGCTGGTCAGGCGGATCACCTTATTGGGGCCGATCAGGCCGTCCTTGAAGTCGCGGTTCAGGTCGTAGTCGGTGAACAGCACGGTGTTGTAGCCGTGGTCCTCGGTGCGCTGCTGGTATTCCTTCTTGCTCATGCCCGACTGACAGCCGGTGATGAGCGCGGCGCCCAGCAACAGGGCGGCCATAAACAGGTTGGGCATAAAAAAGGGCTTCGCGGTCATGGCGCGGTTCCTTCCTCCGGGGGGCGATGGCTGGCGAAGGCCAGGCCGTTGCCGTGGTCATCGAAATGCACGGGGGCTTCCTGGTCGGCGCCGGCCAGGGGCTGGCCCTGCTGGTCCAGGAAGCGTATCCGCAGCGGGCCGTCCGCCGGCGCATGGTGCACGGTGGCCAGATGCAGGCCGTCCGGCAGGCGGTGCCAGTAACGGGTGTCGGCGCGGGTGCGCGAACGGGCGGACAGCCCCTCCGCCGCCACGCCGATGGCGGTGATGGTGTGGAAGCCGGCGGCCACCGCGCCGCCGGCGGCGGCGCTCAGGCCGGCCACGGCGCTGTTCTGGCTGGCGGCGGTGAGCACGTCGCCGGTGGCCTGGGTGTTTTTCTTGAAGCGCACCTGGCCCTCGATGATGCGGTCCACGGTGCGCCCGCCCCGGGTGGAAGCCTGGAAGAACACGTCCTCCGCCGGGAACAGCGGCTGGGAGTCATCGCCGGCCAGGCGGGCGCCGTGAGCGCGGATGTTCTTGCCGCGCCGGTACACCAACTGGTAGTGGCCGACGCCGTCGGCCAGCTTGCGTGGGGCGCTGCCGGTTTCCGCCACCACCAGCAGGTTGTCGCCGGCCTCCGGGATCGGCCCGTCCGGGCGGAACAGCCGGTATTCCTGGAAATGCCGTTCGGCCAGGGTGGCGTTGCCATCCAGCCGTGCCGCCCAGCCGGCCAGGAAGATCAGCGAGGCGAAATCCGTGGTGTGTTGTTCTTCCTCGGCGAAGGCGTCCTGCAGCAAACCGCTCAGGAAGCTGGCCCGGGCGTTGCCGTAATCGCCATCGCGCAGGAACAGCAGCCCCCGGTAATAGAACACCATGGCCCGTTCATAGGGCTCGCCCTTGAAGTCCTTCTCGCCTTCCTCGTACCACAGGCTGCGGGCCCGCCGCGCCGCGTCGTTGTCGGCGTAGACGCTCTCGATATTGAGGATCGCTTCGTCCAGGGCGGCGCGGGCCAGATCGTAATGGCCGGTGCGCCAGGCGGCGGCGCCGATTTCCATCAGGTTGAGCACTTCGTTGCGGCGGCCCTCCTCGAACAGCTCCCGGTACAGGGGCTGAAGCTCGGCGGGCTTGTCCGCCACCAGGTCCTGTTGCCCGGCGGACAGGTCACGGGTCTGGTACTGGGTGGGGCCGGTGGCGCAGCCACCCAGCAGCGAGGCCGCCACCAGTGCTGCCGCGCCCCGTTTAGCGATAGAGCACATTGTCCTGGGCCGCCTTGCGCATTTCGTAGGCGCCGCTCCAGACGATGGTGCCGAGCTCGAGATCCACCATCTCGAAGGTCACCTGGTGGTAGCGGGAGCGGGTCTGGGTGTTCCGGTCGATGGCGTCCAGGGAGGCGATGCGCCCGCCCAGCCGGTAATCGCCGCCGGCGGTGGCCTGGGTCTTGCGGATGGTGCCGCCGTCCACGGCGCCGTCGCGCTTGAGCTGGCGTTCCTTCTCCACCATGTCCGCGTAGTGGCGGCCCACGAACACCATGCGGCCGTTGGCGGCCCGGTTCAGCTCCACCCGCAGCCGGTCGGTAAGCAGGTTGGTATTGATGATCGAGCTGCTTTCATTACGGAAGTATTCGTTGTCGATGATGATGCGCGGCGGCGTGGCGCGGGCCGCCAGAATCCGGTTGGCGAGCATGTCGCGCATCATTTCGTCGGTCATCGCCACCACGTCCTGGGATTCGATGCCCACGCCTTGCACCCGGCCGGCGGACTGCGGGTCTTCGTACACCGTGGCCTGGCCACGTACATTGTCCACCTGGCTGGGCGCGCAGCCCGCCAGCAGGGCCACGGCCACCGCCGCCGCGCTCAGGGTCCGGATCGTCATGCTCCGCCTCTCGTCGTCTTCGTGTTGGGGGAAGGGTCAGGGAGGATGCTAGACAGGCCGCGCATCGGCGGCATGCCCCATATGGGGTATAAGGCCCGGCCGGTGTGACCCGGGGCGGCCGCTGTGCCATACTCCGCCGGCTTTTTGACCCCCCATTCCTTACCTGGCTGGACTCCAACCTTGCTCACCACCGCCAACATCACCATGCAGTTCGGCGCCAAGCCGCTGTTCGAGAACGTTTCCGTGAAATTCGGTGACGGCAACCGCTACGGCCTGATCGGCGCCAATGGCTCCGGCAAGTCCACGTTCATGAAGATTCTCGGGCGCGATCTGGAGCCGTCCGCCGGCAATGTGTCCAAGGACCCCAACGAGCGGGTCGGCAAGCTGCGTCAGGATCAGTTCGCCTACGAGCAGTACTCGGTGGTGGACACCGTGATCATGGGCCACGAGGAACTGTGGGCGGTGAAGGAAGAGCGCGACGCCATCTACGCCAAGGCGGAGATGAGCGAGGAAGACGGCATCCGCGCCGGCGAGCTGGAAGCGGAGTTCGCCGAGCTGGACGGCTACACCGCCGAATCCCGCGCCGGCGATCTGCTGCTCGGCGTGGGCATTCCCGTGGAGCAGCACTTCGGCCCCATGAGCGAGGTGGCGCCGGGCTGGAAGCTACGCGTGCTGCTGGCCCAGGTGCTGTTTTCCGACCCGGACATCATGTTGCTGGACGAGCCCACCAACAACCTGGACATCAACACCATCCGCTGGCTGGAAGACGTGCTCAACCAGCGCCAGTGCACCATGATCATCATTTCCCACGACCGCCACTTCCTGAACAGCGTGTGCACGCACATGGCGGATCTGGACTACGGTGAGCTGCGCGTTTACCCGGGCAATTACGACGAGTACATGACCGCCGCCACCCAGGCCCTGGAGCGCAAGCGCGCCGACAACGCCAAAAAGAAGGCGCAGATCGCCGACCTTCAGCAGTTCGTCAGCCGCTTCTCCGCCAACGCGTCGAAATCCAAGCAGGCCACGTCCCGCGCCAAGCAGATCGACAAGATCAAGCTGGAAGAGATCAAACCGTCCAGCCGCCAGAACCCCTACATCGTGTTCGAGCAGGACAAGAAACTGTTCCGCAACGCCCTGGAAGTAAAAGGGCTGGCCAAATCCTTCGACGAGGAAGAGCTGTTCTCCGGCCTGGACCTGCGCGTGGAAGTGGGCGAGCGCATCGCCATCATCGGCCCCAACGGCGTCGGCAAATCCACCCTGCTGCGCTGCCTGGTGGGCGACCTGGACCCCAGCGCCGGCGAGGTGAAATGGTCCGAGAACGCCACCCTGGGCTACTACGCCCAGGACCACGCCGCGGATTTCGAGCAGAAGCTGAACCTGTTCGACTGGATGAGCCAATGGGGCAAACCCAACGACGACGAGCAGGTGATTCGCGGCACCCTGGGCCGGCTGCTGTTTTCCTCCACGGAGATCAACAAAACCGTGGATGTGATCTCCGGCGGCGAGCAGGGCCGCATGCTGTTCGGCAAGATCATGCTGCAGCGCCCCAACATCATGCTGCTCGACGAGCCCACCAACCACCTGGACATGGAGTCCATCGAGTCGCTCAACCTGGCCCTGGAAAACTACCCCGGCACGCTGCTGTTCGTCAGCCACGACCGGGAATTCGTGTCGTCCCTGGCCACCCGCATCATCGAGCTGACCCCCACCGGCATCGTCGACTTCCACGGCAGCTACGAGGACTACCTGAAGAGCCAGGGCGTGGCGTAAGCGGCTGGAAAGTGTTTGATAGGCAATTCATGAATTGCTTTTGGCGATTCTTGCCTCTCTGCTTTTTGGAAAGCAATAATTAAATTGCTTGATATGTAATAAGAAACCTATATATTTCTTATTAAGCAGAAAGCAACCCAGGAGACGCTTTTATGGCTTCTCTCCGTCAGCAGATCAAACAGCGCCGTAAGGCGCTCGGCTTGCGCCAGGAGGACATGGGGCAACGGATTGGCATGCTCCGGCAGCAATATCAGTACCTGGAAGCCAAGGGTAACCCCCGCCTGGACACCCTGGAGCTGGTCGCCAAAGGGTTGGACAGTGAAGTGATGCTTATTCCCAGGGAAAAACTCCTTGAGGTGCGGGCATTGCTGGACGGCAAATTGCTGGACGGCAAGGGGCGGTTGACCCAAAGCGAAGTGTATGGCCAAGTCGGCAAGCCCACCCTGTCCATCGTCGAGGACCCGTGGGCGGGGCTTCTGGACGACGACCCATGAACGAGGCCCGGGTCCTTGCGCTTTCGTTGCATGGCCGCCTGGTGGGTTATCTGGTGGGGGCCAGGGACGGCCGCAACATCCTGACTTTCGATGCCGGCTTCCGGGACGATCCGCTTCGCCCGACCCTTAGCTTGATCACCAGCCCTGTCTTCCCAAACTCGCAGCCATTATTGTCCACACCCTGGGTGACCCGGCAGAGGCTTCACCCGGTGTTGTCCAACCTGCTCCCGGAAGGGGCGTTGCGGGCCTTCATCGCGCAATCGCTCAAGATTCACGAGAACAATGAATTCGAGATGATGGCTTATCTCGGTGCTGATCTGCCCGGTGCCCTCGTTGCCGAGCCCGCCGATCCGGATGATCTGCCGCCGGGGCTGAAAGCGGCGTTGGGTAAGGTCGCGCCTTTGACGCTGGTGCCGGGGAAGGGCGAAAAAAAATTCTCGCTGGCCGGCGTGCAAATGAAATTTTCCATGAAGGAGCGGGATGGCCGTTTCAACGTGGCGGTCGGCGATGAACTGGGTGATTGGATTATCAAGACACCCTCGACCGCTCATCGTCGGGTTCCCGAGAACGAATACAGCGCCATGACGCTGGCCGCGATGGTCGGCGTGGAGATTCCGGACATTCGACTGGTGTCGCTGGATAAACTGGACAACCTTCCCGATATCAACCTGCCCGACGAAGAGCTGGCGTTCGCCATCCGCCGTTTCGACCGCGGCGGCGCGGAGCGAATCCACATGGAGGACTTCGCCCAGGTTCTGGTCAAGTACGCCCACGAAAAATACCGGTCCGCCAACTACGAACAGATTGGTCGTATCCTGTATCAGTATTCCGGGCAGGCGCTGACGGATGTTCAACAGCTTGCCCGGCGCCTGTTGAGCAACGTGCTTCTGGCTAACGGCGATGCCCATCTGAAGAACTGGAGCCTGTTGTACCAGGACCGGCGGACGCCCATCCTCGCCCCTGCCTATGACATCGTCACCACCCGGGCCTATATCGCCAACGAGAGCGAGTTCGCCTTGAACCTGGGCAAGACCAAATCCTGGTATGAGCTGACGCTGGTGCATTTTCAGGCCTGGGCATTGAAAGCCGGGGTGCCCTGGCGCGCGATCCGGCCGGTGTTGCTGGACGTCATGGAGAAAGCGCGAACTCTCTGGCCGGCGGCGCTGGATGAACTGCCCATGGACGAAGGTCATAAAAAAACGCTGCGGGCCCATTGGCGCGCGCTCCACGACGACTTCCGTCTTTGACCAGGCACGGTGCCCGATAACATTTGCTTGGGCGCTCCCGGCGGAACCTGTGTTAGGGTTCCCTGAAACAAAGGTTTCACGGCCACCGTTTCAGAGAACCCGATGCAATCACTGGATGAGCGCCTGCGCGCCCACTACCAAAGCCTGTCCCCCCAGGAGCGCCGGGTGGCGGACTTTATCCTCGACCACTACGACGACCTGATCAGCTACAACAGCGCCGAGCTGGCGCGGCTGAGCGGCGCCTCCAAGCCCACCGTCAGCCGCCTGTTCAAGCGCCTCGGCTACAGCGGCTACAAGGCCCTGCGCGACGAGCTGCGCGCCCTGCGTCAGAGCGGCGTGCCGCTGGCGGACGCCCGAACCCTGGCGGACGGCGACACCCTGGCGGCCCGCCATTACCAGCAGGAACTGGCCAACCTGAACCGCTGCCTGGCCGGGCTGGACGCCACTCGTTTGGGGCAGGCGGCGGCGGCCTTGGCCACCGCCGGCCAGGTGCTGATCATCGGCCAGCGCAATGCCTACCCGGTGGCCCTGCACCTGCGCCAGCAGTTGATTCAGGCCCGTGGCCGGGTGCGTCTGGCGCCGCAGCCGGGGCAGACCCTGGCGGAAGAACTGGTGGACCTGACCCCGGACGACGTGGTGGTGGTGGCGGCGTTCCGCCGCCGGCCCCGGCTGATGGCGCCGCTGCTGAAAAACCTCAAGCAGCGGCAGGTGCCGGTGCTGCTGCTGTGCGAACCGGAAGCCCGGGAGCTCACGGCCCTGGCCCGCTGGCCCTTCCCGGTGCCCCTGGACAGTTTGTCCGCCTTCGACAGCTACGCCGCCGCCATGAGCCTGGCCAGCCTGCTGGCCAACGCGGTGCTGCACCAGGCACTGGCCGCCGGTCGCCGGCGCATCCACGAAATCACCGACCTCTACGACGACCTGGGCGAACTGGAAAAACCCTCCCCCTAGCGGCGCCGCCCGGCGGCCACGGCTTTCCTGCCACAAGCGTTGGAACAATCGTTTCTTGTGTGTATTATTGAAACTATTGTTTCTTTAATCCGAGCCGCCACCCACTTTGTTGTAGGAGCGGCTTCAGCCGCGATGCCGCTACCCCCACAGAGGACGCCATGCTGGACATCAGCCAGTTCGACCAGATCAACCCACCGGCCCGTCTGCTAATGGGGCCCGGCCCGATCAACGCGGACCCCCGGGTACTGCGCGCCATGGCCGCCCAACTGGTGGGCCAGTACGACCCGGCCATGACCGGCTACATGAACGAGGTGATGGCGCTCTACCGGGCCCTGTTCCGTACCGAAAACCGCTGGACCATGCTGGTGGACGGCACCTCCCGGGCCGGCATCGAGGCGATCCTGGTGTCGGCGATCCGCCCCGGCGACCGGGTGCTGGTGCCGGTGTTCGGCCGCTTCGGCCATCTGCTCTGCGAGATCGCCCGCCGCTGCCGGGCAGAGGTGCACAGCATCGAGGTGCCCTGGGGGGAAGTGTTCGAACCCCAGGCCATCGAGGACGCCATCAAGCGCGTCAAACCCCGGCTGCTGCTCACCGTGCAGGGCGATACTTCCACCGGCCAGTTGCAACCGCTGGCGGAGCTGGGCGACATCTGCCGCCGCCACGGCGTGCTGTTCTACACCGACGCCACCGCCTCCTTCGGCGGCAATACTCTGGAAACCGACGCCTGGGGCCTGGACGCGGTGTCCGCCGGCTTGCAGAAATGCCTGGGCGGCCCCTCCGGCAGCGCCCCGGTCACCCTGGGGCCGAACATGGAAGAAGTGATCCGCCGCCGCAGGCATGTGGAGCAGGGCATTCGCACCGAAGCCCACCAGGACGGCGAGGACGAGATGATCGCCTCCAATTATTTCGACCTGGGCATGGTGATGGACTACTGGGGCCCGGAACGCCTCAACCACCATACCGAAGCCACCAGCATGCTGTTCGCCGCCCGCGAATGCGCCCGGCTGATCCTCCAGGAAGGGCTGGACCACACCATCGCCCGCCACGCCCTGCACGGCGCCGCCTTGCTTCACGGCGTCCAGGGCATGGGCCTGGAAACCTTCGGCGATCTCAACCACAAGATGAACAATGTGCTGTGCGTGCGCATTCCCGACGGCATTCCCGGTGAACAGGTACGCGGCCTGCTGCTCAATGATTTCGGCATCGAGATCGGCACCTCCTTCGGCCCGCTGCAGGGCAAGATCTGGCGCATCGGCACCATGGGCTACAACGCCCGCAAGGACTGCGTGCTGCAAACCCTCACCGCCCTGGAAGCGGTGCTGCACCGTCTCGGCTTCCGCGCCCCGCAGGGCGCCGCCGCCCAGGCTGCCTGGGACTACTACGACCAGCAAGCCGGCGGTGCCTCATGAGCGCCGCCGCGATGACCCCGGACCAGGCCCGCGCTGCCGCCGAGCGGGTGATGGCCCGCTGCGATGAACTGGCGGCCCTCAGCGAAACCCCGGACGCCCTGACCCGCGTCTACCTGTCGCCGGAGCATCAGCGCGCCAACGCCCTCACCGGCGACTGGATGCGCGAAGCGGGCATGACCGTGTGGCAGGATAGCGTCGGCAATATCTGCGGCCGCTACGAAGGCGCCACCCCGGACGCCTCGGCGCTGTTGCTCGGCTCGCACCTGGACACGGTGCGCGACGCCGGCCGCTACGACGGCATGCTCGGCGTGCTCACCGCCATCGAAACCGTGCGCCACCTGCACCAGCAAAACCGGCGCCTGCCCCTGGCCGTGGAAGTGGTGGGTTTCGGCGACGAGGAGGGCACCCGCTTCGGCATCACCCTGCTGGGCAGCCGTGGCCTGGCCGGTACCTGGCCGGGGGAGTGGCTGGAAAAGGAGGACGAGCAGGGCACCCGCGTCGTCGATGCCCTGCGCGACTTCGGCCTCGACCCGCACCGACTGAGCGACGCCGCCCGCCCGCTGGGCGAGATCGCCGCCTACCTGGAGCTGCACATCGAACAGGGCCCCTGCCTGGAACAGGCCGACCTGGCCCTGGGCGTGGTCACCGCCATCAACGGCGCCCGCCGACTCAACTGCACCTTCACCGGCCAGGCCGGCCACGCCGGCACCGTGCCCATGGGCCAGCGCCGCGACGCTCTGGCCGGTGCCGCCGAATGGATGACCGAGATCGAGCGGACCACCCGGGCGGCCGGCCAGGACCGGGTGGCCACCGTGGGCGCACTGCAGTGCAAACCGGGAGCGGTCAACGTGATCCCCGGCCAGGCGCGGTTGAGCCTGGACATCCGTGGACCGGAGGAAGAACCGCTGGAAGCCCTGCTCGAAGACCTGCTGGCCCGCGCCCACGCCATCGCCGAACGTCGCGGCCTGACCTTCGAAGCGGACGAGTTCTACCGCATCGCCGCCACCGCCTGCGACACCAGCCTGCAACAACACCTGGCCAACGCCGTCACGGACGTGCAAGGCAGTGCCCCCCACCTGCCCAGCGGCGCCGGCCACGACGCCATCGCCATGGCCGACCACTGGCCGGTGGCCATGCTGTTCGTGCGCTGCAAAGGCGGCATCAGCCACCACCCGGCGGAGTCCGTCACCACTGCGGACGTGGCCCAGGCGATCCAGGCCTACACCCAGGCCGCTACCGATGTAGCCACCCACTCCCCAAGGAACCCGTAGGAGCGACCGGGCGGCGTACCGCTTCAGTCGCGACCCACCGCCTGTCGTCGTGATCGATCCGATACAACAGGGTTGACCTGAACCACGCTTAAGGTCCCAGACTTCCCGCTCTTTCACCCAGCGAGGAAGCACCATGACCACCCCAACCCCGGCGCCGCTACCGCGCAGCGCCCTGGCCGGCATGATCACCGTGGCCGTACTGGTGGGCCTGAACCTGCGGCCCTCCATGGCCGCCGTGGGCCCCCTGGCCGACCGCATCCAGGCGGAGCTGGGGGCCAGTTATACCGGCCTGGCCCTGCTCACCACCCTGCCGGTGCTGGCCATGGCCGCCGGCTGCTTTCTCGGCGCTGGCCTGGCGCGTCGCCTCGGCGATCCCGCCCTGGTGGTGGCCTCGCTGCTGATGATCCTGCTGGCGGACCTGGCCCGCCTGGCCAACCAAACCCTGGCCGGCCTGATGCTCACCGCCCTGGTCGCGGGCTTCGGCATCGCCTTCCTGCAGGTACGCCTGCCGGCGCTGATCAAGCGCCGCGCCGGCGGCTACACCTCCCTGGTCATGGGCTGGTACATCGCCGCCGTCATGGCCGGCGCCGCCCTGGCCTCGTCCCTGGCGCCGTCGCTGGCCACCCAGGCCGGCGGCTGGCGCGCCGGCCTGGCGGTGTGGGCCCTGCTCGCGGTGCTCGCCCTGCTGGCCTGGTGGCGGGGCAGGGCCGTGTTCGGCGCGCCCCCGGCCCGGGGCAACGCCGCCTCCACCGCCGGCCTCTGGCGCCGCCCGCGCACCTGGACCCTGGCCCTGTTCTTCGGCCTCGGCACCGCCGGCTACACCTGCGTACTCGCCTGGCTGCCGCCGTACTACGTGGCCCGTGGCTTCAGCCCCAGCCAGGCCGGCGGCCTGCTCGGCTTTCTCACCGCCATGGAAGTGGTGGCCGGCCTGCTGCTGCCGCCCCTGGTCCTGAAAAGCCCGGACCGCCGCCCGGCGCTGCTGGCGGTGCTCGCCAGCGCCCTGGCCGGGTTCGTGCTGCTGGCCGGCTGGCCCCTGGGCTCGCCCCTGCTAGTGGCCACCCTCCTGGGCCTGGGCATCGGCGGGCTCTTCCCGCTCAGCCTGATCGTCGCCATGGACCACCACGACAACGCCGAAGTGGCCGGCACCCTGGCCGGCATCGTCCAGGGCATCGGCTACCTGATCGCCGCTTTCTCGCCGTTCCTGGCCGGCGTGATCCGCGACCGCCTTGGCGACTTCGCCCTGGCCTGGATCGGGCTGGGCGCGCTCTACGTGCTGCTCATCGCCATGGCGCTGCGCTTCAACCCGCGCCGCTACGGCCGGCACTATCCGTTACGGCTGACAACGGATCAGGTTTAGATGCGAACCATTCTCGATATGAGGCGTCCAAACCGGTTCATGCATCCACGGACC
Source organism: Alloalcanivorax sp. C16-2 (assembly GCF_046507615.1). Taxonomy (NCBI): domain Bacteria; kingdom Pseudomonadati; phylum Pseudomonadota; class Gammaproteobacteria; order Oceanospirillales; family Alcanivoracaceae; genus Alloalcanivorax; species Alloalcanivorax sp. C16-2. The sequence goes on from NZ_JBKFTL010000001.1 coordinate 1,557,476, forward strand.
AGGACCCGCCGCCATGCCCGCTCTCGCCCTTAAACTGCTGGATCACGGTGACTTCCCCCTTGTGCGACTGGACGCCACGGACTGGCGCCCGGCCCACGGCGTCGCCCTGATCGACGACCTGGAAACCCTGATCGAACACGGCCAACCCTTCGTGCTGATCATCAAGAACGGCGCCGGCGGCAACCGGAAGCGCACCGAGGACGACAAAGCCCGCATGCTCTGGTTCAAGGCCAACAATCAGCGTCTCGCCACCTGCTGCCGGGGCATCTTCACCGTGCTCACCGCGCCCGCCCAACAACCCAAGGCTGAAAAACAAACCGCTGGCCTCAGCGCCGCCATGGGGCTGCGCTTCCAGGTTTTCGCCGACGCCGAGGAGGCTGAGGCCCAGGCCCGGCGGGCGCTGGACCGCGCTTGATGCCTGCTGGTCCGGGGCGATCGGTTGTTTCGTTTCTCTGAAGTGTTATTTTATAACGTACTAGGTGGGCCGACTCAGGCCCGTCGCCGTTTTCCTGCCCGGGAGTGTTAATGAACGTGTCCGTCCGAGGAACCATCGCCTTATTGTTCGCCACCGGCCTGGCCCAGGCCGCGCCGGTGCATCAGCATGGCCGCGCGGAGGCCGCCGTGGCGGTGGACGAAGCCACCCTGACGCTCACTTTTCGGGCGCCGTTGATGGATATCCTGGGCGTGGAGCGGGCGCCGGAGAGTGAGGCGGAGCGGCGCCATTTCCAGGAGCGCCTGGACCTGGTGGTCGCGCCCCGGCCCGCTGAGACCGCCGGCTGCGCGCTTCAGGCGTCGAAGGTTCCCGACGTGGCGGCCTTGTTCCCGGAAGGTCATGATCATAACCACGACCACGACCACGACCACGACCACGAGCACGAGCACCATCACGCCCACCACCAGGACCTGGAAGCGACCTGGACCTACCAGTGCGACCGCATCGCCGAACTGGACGCGGTGACCTGGCCTTTCCTGGCGGATTTCCCCAGCCTGACCACCGAGGTGATCCTGCTGCTGCCCAGCGGGCAGGGCGCCCGCACCCTGAGTCCCGGTGACACCCGGCTGCCCCTGGAGTGACCATGGCGCTGGAGGTGGAGGACCTGCGTTTCCATCACCCGGGCCAGACACGGCCTTTCATCGCCGTGGAGCGCCTTAATCTGGCAGCCGGCGAACGGGTGCTGATCCATGGCCCCAGCGGCTGCGGCAAGAGCACGCTGCTGTCACTGATCACCGGCATCCGCCCCTTGCCGCGCGGCCGTATCCGGGTGGCCGGCGAGCCGTTTTCGGAGCTGTCCCAGCGCCGCCGTGACGCCTTTCGGGCGGACCACATCGGGGTGATTTTCCAGGCCTTTAACCTGCTGCCCTACCTCTCCGCCCTGGACAACGTGCGCCTGACGCCTTCGTTCTCGAAGCGCCGCCGGCAGCGCGAAGGCGGGACGGATACGACCGATAAAGCCGATAAAGCCGGAAAAGAGAGCGCCGCCCTGGCCTTGCTGGGCCGGCTGGGCCTGGACTCGTCGGTGGCGCGGTTGCCGGCCCATCAATTGTCCTTCGGCCAGCAGCAGCGCGTGGCGGCGGCCCGGGCACTCTACGGCGAACCGGAGCTGATTGTCGCGGATGAGCCCACTTCCGCGCTGGACACCGCCCACCGGGACGCCTTGATGAGCTTACTGGCGGAGCAATGCGAACGCAGCGGCAGCGCCTTGCTGATGGTCAGCCACGATCCCGGCGTGGCCAGGTACTTCCATCGTGGCCTTTCCTTCGACGAACTCAACCGGGCGGCCCGCCATGTTGCCTAGAGTGATCCTGGCTTCCCTGGCCACTCGCAAGACCTCGGCGGCCCTGATCGTTGCCGCCATCGCCTTGAGCCTGGTGATGATCCTGGGCATTGAGCGGCTGCGCCACCAGGTGCACGCCAATTTCGCCAGCACCGTCTCCGGCATGGATCTGATCGTCAGCGCCCGGGGCGGCCCCACCAATATTCTGCTGTACAGCGTCTTCCACCTGAGCGAGCCCACCGCCGGCATCGAATGGCGCACCGTGGAGCACCTGGCGGCCCATCCCCAGGTGAAATGGTGGATACCCATCGCCCTGGGCGACTTCCATCGCGGCTTTCCCGTGGTGGCCACCAACGACAGCTACCTGGAGCACTACCGCTACGGTCGCGACCAGCCCCTGGAACTGGCCAGGGGCGACTGGTTCGCCAGCCCCGACCAGGTGGTGCTGGGCAGCGACGTGGCCCGACGCCTGGGTTATGGTCCGGGAGCCTCATTGGTGCTGGCCCACGGTTCGGGGAGTGGCCCGGCCATCATTAAACACGATGATCACCCCTTCTCCGTCAGCGGGGTCCTGGCGCCCACCGGCACCCCGGTGGACCAGGGGCTCTACATCTCCCTGCGGGCCATGGCGCTGATTCACAGCGGCGGCCGATATGCTTATCCGACGCCGGGCGGGCCGGCGGCCAGCGACATGCCAGACTCCGTCAACGCCGTGATGCTGGGCCTGAAACAGCGCACCGCCATCCTCGGCCTGCAACGGGAGCTGTCTAACTACGACGGCGAACCGCTCAGCGCCATCATTCCCGGCGTGGAACTCCAGCGCCTGTGGCGCATGACCGCCAACGTGGAAAACGCCCTGCGCGCCGCCTCGGTGGCGGTGTTCCTGGTGGCCCTGCTGGTGCTGATCTCCACGGTGCTGGCGGCCCTGGAAGGCCGCCGTCACGAACTGGCCGTGCTGCGCGCCGCCGGCGCCGGACGCGGCACCGTCTACGGCGTGATCGTCGGTGAAAGCCTCTGCCTCACCCTGGCCGGCTGCGTCACCGGCCTGCTGCTGCTGTTCGCCGCGCAACAAATCCTCGCCCCCTGGGCGCTGACGGAATGGTCCCTGCGGCTGCCCACGCACCTGCTGGCCGTGGGTGAACTGCCGCTGGTCGCCGCCGTGCTGCTGGCCGGCTCCCTGGCCGGCCTGCTGCCCGCCGAAAAAGCCTTCCGCAACAGCCTCGCCGACGGCCTCACTCCACGGAGCTGACATGAAAGCCCTTTCCCTCACTCTGCTCGCCATGCTGCTGAGCACGCCGGTATTCGGCGCCGAGCCCGCCCCGCCCGCCCCGCCCGCCGAGCCCCCGGACGTCCAGGCGGAATCCAACGTCTGGGATACCCTGGTCCCCAAGGACTGGGACCCCCGCGCCGAATACGAAGCCATCTCCAAGGAAATCCACGGCAAAAATTCCCCCGACCAACTGGAAGACACTGACCGCCGGGCCGTGGAACTCTTCGACGCCATGCGGGACGCCTGGAGCAACGCGCCCCTGCGCCAGGACCTGGACGACACCCCCCTGACTCTCCCCGGCTTTGTGGTCCCCCTGGAAGGCGACGACAAACACCTGCGCGAATTCCTGCTGGTCCCGTACTTCGGCGCCTGCATCCACTTCCCCCCGCCGCCCCGCAACCAGGTGGTGCTGGTCAAAATGCAGGGCGAGGGCATGCCCGTGGATATGATGTGGGACGCCGTGGTAATCGACGGCACCCTCAAGGTCGACTCCCACGACACGGAATATGGCACCGCCGGTTACGTGCTGGAGGCCAAAAGCGCCGAGCTTTATAAAGGGGACGAATAACCCTCAACTCGAAGGAACAAGCTCCTTGCATTTATTGGCGGGATAGGTAAATTCGGAACTGCTTCACATAAAAAGCCGGCCTGGAGAGCCTGGCGAATAAGGGGGAGAGAGGGGAAACGGATGTCTGATTACCTACGCCCGGGCAGGGCAACGCAAAGGGGATAAACCGCATGGCGACGGTGATCCCCAACCTCAACACCCTCCGCAATATGACGCCCGGCGAACGCCGCCTGGGCCAGCGCCTCGAAACCCTGCTCGAAGACGACTACACCGTTTGGTACGACATCCCCCTCGGTCGACAGCGCCGCTACCCGGATTTTATCGTCCTGCACCCCGGGCGAGGTCTGCTGTTCCTGGAAGTAAAGGACTGGAAACCGGATACGCTCCGGCGCCTGACCCCCACCCACGCGGACATTCACACCCCCACCGGCTTGAAAACCGTCAGCAACCCCCTGGAACAGGCCCGCCAATACGGCTTGGTCGCGATCAACCGACTGCAGCGCGACGACCACCTCAAGCAAACCGACGGTCCTTTTAAGGGCCGCCTCTGTTTCCCCTGGGGTTACGGCGTGGTGTTCCCCAATATCACCCGCAAGCAATGGAACCAAATGATGGGGGACGCGGAGCAGGACCTGGTGTTGCCGCCGCACCGCTTGGTCTGTAAGGACGAAATGGTCGCCACCGTGGACCCGGAAGCCTTCCAGGAACAGCTGTGGGGCATGTTTGAATACGCCTTTGGCGACAAACTCACGCTTCCGCAAATCGACCGCATCCGCTGGCAGCTCTTTCCCGAGATTCGCATCAACGCCCCGCAGCAAACCCTGTTCGATGAACCGGATGAGGGCGAGGACCAATCCACGGCGGCCAACGAGCCGATTATCCCCGACATCGTCCGCGTCATGGACCTGCAACAGGAGCAACTTGCCCGCAGCATGGGCGAAGGCCATCGCGTCATCCACGGTGTCGCCGGCTCCGGTAAAACCCTGATCCTTGGCTACCGCTGCCTGCACCTGGCCCAAGCCGTCACCAAACCGATTCTGGTGCTCTGCTTCAACATCACCCTGGCCGCGCGCCTGCGCGGCTTTATCGCCGAGAAAGGCATCGAAGACAAAGTTCGTGTCCACCACTTCCACGAATGGTGCGGCCAGCAACGCCGAACCTACAACGTGGACCTGATCGACGGCGACGCCCCCTATTGGGAGCGGGAAGTGGAAACCGTCATCCAGGCCGTGGACAACGCCCGGATTCCCCGCGCCCAATACAGCGCCGTGATGATCGACGAAGGTCACGACTTTGAGCAGCAATGGCTCAAACTGGTCGTTCAGATGATCGACCCGGGTACCAACTCCCTGCTGCTGCTCTACGACGACGCCCAGTCCATCTATAAAAAGCGCAGCTTGAAGTTCCCGCTGTCCAGTGTCGGTATCGAGGCCCGTGGGCGCACGACCATCCTAAAACTTAACTACCGCAATACCCGCGAAATCCTCCGTTTCGCCTACGACTTCGCTAAGGATTTCTTACAGGCTAAGGACGCGGATGATGATCACATTCCGTTGATTGCCCCGGAAGTGGCTGGTACCAGTGGCCCGGAACCGCAGTTCCGAAAGTTCGATAACTTTAACGACGAAGCCCACTACATCGCCCGGTGTGTCAAAAAATGGCACTCCAATGGCCAGCCGCTCAACAACATCGCGGTCATTTACGGCCACCATTGGCAGGCCAGCTCCCTTCAACGCGCGCTGCGGAAGGCTGGCGTACCTTGCACTTGGCTAAGGAGCTCCGCCGACAAAAAGTGCTACGACGCGAATGCGAACAATGTCGTGTTGCTCACCCGGCAGAGTAGCAAGGGGCTTGAGTTCGGTACCGTGGTACTGGCCGGCCTGGGTGGTTTGCAGGACGACGAAGAGCATTTAGAGAATGAGGTGAGGCTGCTGTATGTCGGGATGACCCGAGCTCGTCAGCAGTTGATGCTGGCGGGAAGTGGGGAAAATTGGTTCTTGGAGCGTCTTGGGAGTGCTTAGAATAACAACACAGTTTTACTATGACGCTTTCCTTTTCCTTGGATTTGGTTGCGGTAGCCATGGCCCTGTTAAGTGCCAACGCTGCCCGCTTAGTGAGTCCCATGTAGATGATTTTCGAGCAGCGCCGGATTTTGATGTCAAAGAGAAATTCTGCGGTTGGTAAAAAATTTAGATAGAAGGGAAAGGCCAGTATTCATTATAGGCCTTTAATAACTATTGGTCTGGCGAATTTTATTTTGAGAGATAAGAATGAAATTTTTTCACATTTCAGATATTCATTATTCCAAAAGAGATTCTGAAAAAATAAAACAAGTTGTTGATCGATTGTGTTCAGACTTGGCAGGAAAGGTGTCTGAAGATGACTACTTGATAATTTCAGGAGACTTGGTTTGGGCGGGCTCGAATAAAAGCGATTTTGACGATTTTAATAAAGAGATATTAGATGTTTTGATGGGTTCTGTAGGTTTTAAAAAGGAAAAGATAATTATATGTCCCGGGAATCATGATGCGGATAGTTCCAAAATCGGGCATGGAAGCGCAAAATTAATGTACGGAAAGAAATTTAAAATAGAAGAATTTGATGCGCTTTTCGATGAAGAGAAAGAATATTTCGAGTCGGTCTTTAATTCATTTTATGACACGGTTGGGGAGGTCAATAATATAGGCGCTAATTACTACTATGACTTTGATGAAGTATCCTTTTTGTCAATCAATACAGCTCTGCTTTCAGTAGGAGGTAACGCTCATCTAGGCGATGATGATCGAAATTTGGTTTATACCACAGAGGGGCTCGATGAATGGGTAAGAAAAAGAAAGGATAAGACTGTCTGTCTTGTTCTTCACCACCCTATTTCTTGGCTTTCACAGTCCTGGAGGGATCACCTGGAAACACTAATAAAAGGTGGGGTTAATTATGTGTTTCATGGGCATGAGCACAAGAAAGATTTATTTCTTCGTCTCAATGAGTCAGAAAACATACATGTTTTTTCCGCGCCAGCATTGTTTAGCGATGATGCAGACAGACTGGGATACTATTACCTTGACCAGGCTTCATTATCTGCGACGTATAGGCAATGGAGCCCGGCAAATTCCAAATTCGTTGTCGGTGCCGACTTCTCTGGAAACGACTCGGGAGTGCTTGCGCTTTCTGCTAAAGAAGCAACAGAAGAAAAATTTATAAGAAGGCTCTATACGAGGAATCTAAATAGTGCCTTGCAGTTATTCTCTGATATCGGAGCTGATTGGGTTGATCGAAGGATAAGTCGCACCCCAGAAAAACATAGTTTTAGCCATCAGGAAGAGATCCGTTTCGAAAGCACCGAAGATATTTTAAAAGAGCCAAAAGATATATGCATAATGGCTCCCGCAGAGTATGGGTTGACCAGTTTTGGTCATTATTTGTGCCTAAAAGGCTTGGATTTTTCGAAGTTTGGTTATGTTTTATGCCTTAAGCAACAAAGAATTTTCTCAAAGGAAATGAGGTTAAAGGTTGTTGAGGAGCTGGAGGTTTTAGGTAAAAGAATAGAAAATCTAGATTTTATTGTTGTCGACTCTTGGTGTGATGAGGTTGTTAAAGATAAAAAGAAGGCGATCGAGCAAATTAAAAAAGCTTTCCCAGGTTTAAAAATTATTGTCTTGAAAACATGCGCGGTTGCGGCGGCTGGCATGATTTCCGGTATGGATTCTGAGTTGACCGACTCTGGCATAAATGAAATCTATTATTTATATGCTCTTACGAGAGATGCGGTGAGGAGCGGCGTCAAAGAATACAGTAAAAGAAGGCATATCAAAATTGGTAATGAGGATCAGATTGTTTCAAAAGTCATTCATGATTTCGATTTTTTGAATCTTCCCAGAACCCCTCTTAATTGTTTTACTCTATTAAGAATATTGGAAAGCAATTTTCATGACAGTATCATTAATCGTGGGGATATGGTCTCAAGAATATTGAGTTTTATTTTTTCTGAAATTGAAGTGCCTTCTTATAGCTCCGTGCCTGACGTAAAAGATTGTGAATATATAATGGGGTATTTTTGCGCTGACATGATAAAAAATAAAAATGATTGTTTCGCTAGGGATTATTTTATAGAGTTTTGCCAGGGAGTCTGCGCAAAAAAATATTTTAATATAGATGTGAGTGTAATGTTTGATATTTTGTTTAAAAATAGAATAATTGTGAGGTGTGACTCGGGGTATTGCTTTAGATTTTTCTACTGGGTTAATTATTTTTCTGCCATGAACATGGTTCATGACTCTCGTTTTAGGGGTTTTATGCTTTCATCGGGAGGGTATATTTCCCATCCCGAAATAATCGAGTTTTATACCGGTTCCGATAGAAAGCGAGATGACGCTCTAGGATCTATAAAAAAGGATCTTGATGAGGCGGTTCGTCATTTAAATGAAAAGGTTGGCGAAGAAGGTTTGTTTCCTTATGTGGAAATGAGATGGGTTATGTCAGAGGAACAGCAAGAGCAATTGGCTAAGCGCCTTGACGAGCAAGTCTCTGCGTCGAGCCTTCCGACTCAAGTCAAAGACGAATATTCTGACAGAACTTATGATCCTGCTAAACCTTATCACCAAACGGTAAATCAGGTTCTGAATTTGACTTCTATGAAGTCTTTAATGCACCTGGTTTCGTGCGCTGGCAAGGCTTTAAGAAACAGTGATTTCGCTGATTCAGATATAAGATTAGCTTTAATGTCCTCTTTTGTTGATGGGATGGTGCAAATCAATAGGGTTTTAGTTTTGCTGTCGACACTTCTGGCTAAGTCAGGCAGAGCCAGCTTTGAGGATGCCGGCTTCAGGCTTGTTGGTAATGACTGGTGTGAGGGCGCTCTAGAAAGACAGTATCAAATTATTCGAGGCGCTCCTGGTAACCTTATAGATTGGTACGCATTAGATCTTTTCTCTGAAAAAATGGGGCCTCTGGTTTCGGCGGCAATTCAAGCGGAGCCTAATGGTATTTTTTCCATGTATTTGGTATGTATAGCTGTTAGAAACAGGCCCGCTGGCTGGAATGAGTTTATTCAACGGTATATAGAAAAAGAGAGTAAAGAGTCATATGGATTATGGGCAGTTTTTCAGACTCTCTGTGTCGAGTGTAAGTATGGGTTCCATGACGGTCCTACAGATAAAAAGTTGGTTTTTCTCGCGAAAATGTGTGTTGCCAAACATAACGGAGCAAAGAAACTGGGCAAAGATAAGATTAATAAAATGGATGGGGGGTTTTTGAGGAGAACCAAGTGATTCTAATTTGATGGTTTTTGGTAAAAAGCCCCGGCGGGCGAACCCGCCGGGGCTTTTCAGCTCTCGGCAACGGTGAAGAGAAGGCTTACACCCGCTCGATCACCGTGGCGATGCCCTGACCCAGGCCGATGCACATGGTGGCGAGGCCGATCTGGCCGTCGTTGCCTTCCAGTACGTTCAGCAGGGTGCCGGTGATGCGGGCACCGGAGCAGCCCAGGGGGTGGCCCAGGGCGATGGCGCCGCCGTTGAGGTTGACCTTCTCGTTCATCTTGTCGAGGAGCTTGAGGTCCTTGAGCACCGGCAGGGATTGCGCGGCGAAGGCTTCGTTGAGCTCCACGTAGTCGATGTCGTCGATGGTCAGGCCGGCGCGGGCCAGGGCTTTCTGGGTGGCCGGGACCGGGCCGTAGCCCATGATGGCGGCGTCGCAGCCGGCCACGGCCATGCTGCGGATTTTGGCCCGCGGCTTGAGGCCCATGGCCTGGGCTTTTTCGGCGCTCATCACCAGCATGGCCGCCGCGCCGTCGGAGAGGGCGGAGGAGGTGCCGGCGGTGACGGTGCCGCTGACCGGGTCGAAGACGGGGCGCAGTTTCTGCATGTCTTCGAGGCTGGCGTTGGGACGGATGGTTTCGTCGATTTCGCACAGCACCTTGCGGCCTTCGGCGTCGTGGCCTTCGATCGGCACGATTTCGTTTTTCCAGCGGCCTTGTTGGGTGGCTTCCCAGGCTTTGTGGTGGGAGCGCACGCCGAACTCGTCCTGCTGTTCACGGGTGATGCCGTGCATGCGGCCGAGCATTTCGGCGGTGAGGCCCATCATGTTGGAGGCACGGGCGGTGTATTTGGACAGCTCGGGGTTGAGGTCCACGCCGTGGTCCATGGCGACGTGGCCCATGTGCTCCACGCCACCGATGACGAACACGTCGCCGTTGCCGGTCATGATCGCTTGCGTGGCGGCATGCAGGGCCTGCATGGAGGAGCCGCACAGGCGGTTGACGGTTTGTGCCGCGGTGGTGCGGGGCACGCCGGCGAGCATGGCGATGTTGCGGGCGATGTTCATGCCCTGTTCCTTGGTCTGGTTGACGCAGCCCCAGATCACGTCTTCGGTTTGCTCGACGCTCCAGTCCGGGTTGCGCGCCATCAGCGCCTGGATCAGCAGCGCGGAGAGTTTTTCCGCGCGCACGTTGCGGAACATGCCGTTTCTGCTTTTGCCCATCGGGGTGCGCACGGCATCGACGATGACCACGTCTTTCGGATTCAAACTCATTTCCAGATCTCCTTTGCCCGTGCCTTAGCCGAAGAAGGACTCGCCTTTGGCGGCTTTGTCCTTGAGCATTTGCGGCGCTTCGTAAAGGGCGCCCAGGTGCGCGTATTTGTCGCACAGTTCGGCGAATGCCTTGGTGCCGATGCTGTCGATGTAACGCAGCGGGCCGCCGCGGAACGGCGGGAAGCCGATGCCGTAGATCATCGCCATATCGGCTTCGGCGGGGGAGCCGACGATGTTGTCTTCCAGGCAGCGGACGGTTTCGGTGCACATCGGGATCATCATGCGGGCGATGATCTCGTCGGCGTCGTAGTCCTTCTGCTCGCTGGTGACGGCGGGCTTGATCAGCTCATAGGTCTTTTCGTCGACTACTTTCTTGGGCTTGCCCTTCTTGTCTTCCTCGTACTTGTAGAAGCCGACGCCGTTCTTCTGACCATAGCGTTCGTTTTCGAACATGATCTCGGTCGGGTCCTTGAAGTCGTGGTCCATGCGGTCGGGGAAGCCTTCCGCCATCACCTGGGCGGCGTGCACGCCGGTGTCGATGCCGACCACGTCGAGCAGGTAGGCGGGGCCCATGGGCCAGCCGAATTTCTGCATCACCTTGTCGACTTGCTGGAAGTCGGCGCCGTCACGCACCAGCATGCTGAAGCCGGCGAAGTAGGGGAACAGCACGCGGTTCACCAGGAAGCCGGGGCAGTCGTTCACCACCACCGGGTTCTTACCCATTTTCTGGGCGTAGGCGACCAGGGTGGCGACGGTTTCGTCGGAGGTTTTCTCACCGCGGATCACTTCCACCAGGGGCATCATGTGCACCGGGTTGAAGAAGTGCATGCCGCCGAAGTTTTCCGGCTTCTTGAGCGCTTCCGCCAGGCGGGTGATGGAGATGGTGGAGGTGTTGGAGGCGAGCACCGCGCCGTCCACTTTCTGCTCGGTTTCGGCGAGCACGGACTGCTTGATCTTGGGGTTCTCGACCACCGCCTCGACCACCACGTCGATGCCCTTGAAGTCGTCATAGCTGAGGGTGGGACGGATGGCGGAGAGCACCTTGCCCATGCCGGCGGCGTCCATCTTGCCCTTGCTGACGCGCTTGGCGAGCAGTTTGGAGGCTTCGTTCATGCCCAGGTCCAGCGCCTTGTCGGCGATGTCCTTCATGACGATGGGCGTGCCTTTGAGGGCGGACTGGAAGGCGATGCCGCCGCCCATGATGCCCGCGCCCAGCACGGCGGCGTGTTTGATCTCGGGGGCACCCTTGGCGGTTTTGCCGTTGACCTTCTTGACCTGCTGATCGGCCAGGAACAGGCCTACCATGGCGGTGGCCTGGGAGGTCTTGGCCAGTTTGGCGAAGCCCTTGGATTCCACGTCGAGGGCGTCGTCGCGCTTCATGCCGGCGGCCTTCTGCATGGATTTCACGGCTTCCACCGGGGCCGGGTAGTTCTTGCCGGCTTGCTGCTGGACCATGGCCATGCCGGTCTGGAACGCCATCATCTGCTCCATGGGGGGCATGGGCAGCGGTTCCAGTTTTTCCTGGCGCTTGGCGCGGAAGTCGATCTTGCCGGCCAGGCACTGCTTGACCAGGTCGAGGGCGGCGTCACGCTCGTCGCCGGCTTTCACCACGGCATCGACGATGCCCACTTTCAGGGCCTTGTCCGCTTTGTTCTGGCTGCCGGTGGCGATCCATTCCACGGCGTTGTCCACGCCGATGATGCGCGGGGTGCGCACGGTGCCGCCGAAGCCCGGGTAGATGCCCAGCTTCACTTCCGGGAAGCCCACCTGGGCCGCTTCGCCCATGACGCGGAAGTCGCAGGCCAGGCACATTTCCAGGCCGCCGCCCAGGGCGAAGCCGTTGATGGCCACCACCTTGGGTACGTCCAGGTCTTCAAAGGCGTTGAAGATGTCGTTCGCCTGACGGGACCATTTGGCGATCTCGGCCTCGTCCTGGGCGAACATTTCGGTGAATTCGGTGATGTCGGCGCCGACAATGAAAACCTTCTTGCCGGAGGTGACCACGATGCCCTTGACCTGGTCGCTGCCCTTGAGGGCCTCGGTGGCCTTGCTCAGGTCTTCCAGGGTGGCACGGTTGAACTTGTTCACGGATTCGCCCTGAAGATCGAACTTCAGTTCGGCGATGCCGTCGTCAAGCAGTTCTACGCTTACGGCGTTGCCTTGGTAAATCATAACGATTGCTCTCCAGTCCCAAAGTACGCGGCGGAGCCGCTTTGGTGAGCCTGCTTTAACCTCCTTGGAGGTGTGCGTCACCGTTCATGTGAGCGTTTGCTTACATCAACGGCCAAACCGCTCAGGGCTGCCAAGTATAAGAATCACGGCGCCGTGATGTTAGCCCCTTTGCGTGACTTGCGGGTCGGTACCCTTGACGGCGGCCATGGATACGCGGACGCTTGCCGCCATCGCTTCCTGTGATGGCTCCCATGACCGCAAGTTCCTACCCCTGTATTCGCCGCCGTCCTTCGGTGCCCGTGGACTGGCCCGGCGTGCCGCCGCTGTTGGCGCGTATCCTCGCCAACCGGGGGCTGACCTCGGCGGAACAACTGGAGCTGACCCTGGGGCGGCTGCCCCATCCGGATGGTTTCCGGGGGCTGGCGGCGGCGGTGGAGCTGCTGCTGGCCGCCCGTGAACGGAATTGGCGCATCTGCATCGTCGGCGACTACGACGCCGACGGCGCCACCGCCACCGCGTTGATGGTGCGCGGCCTGGAGTCCCTGGGCTTCCCCCGCCCGGATTACCTGGTGCCGAACCGTTTCGAGTACGGCTACGGCCTGTCGCCGGCGATCGTCGAGCTGGCCCGGGATACGGTGGCGCCTGATCTGATCATCACCGTGGACAACGGCATCGCCAGCGTGGACGGGGTGGCGGCGGCGCGGGCGGCGGGCATGCGCGTGCTGATCACCGATCATCACCTGCCCGGCGACCGCCTGCCGGACGCCGACGCCATCGCCAACCCGCGCCTGGAAGAGCAGGGTTTCCCGGCGCCCAATCTGGCCGGGGTGGGTGTGGCCTTCTACTTGCTGATGGCGGTGCAGCGTGCCCTGGGCGTGCGCCGGGGCGTGGTCGATCTGCTCGACCTGGTGGCCCTGGGCACGGTGGCGGACGTGGTCGCCCTGGACGACGCCAACCGCATCCTGGTGGAGCAGGGCCTGCGCCGGCTGCGTGCCGGCAAGGGCAACCCGGGGCTGCGCGCTTTGCTGCAGGTGGCCGGCCGCGACCCGTCCCGGGCCCTGGCCGCGGATCTTGGTTTCGCCGCCGGGCCCCGGCTTAATGCCGCCGGCCGGCTGGCGGACATGGGCCATGGCATTGAGTGCTTGCTGGCGGACAGCGTTTCCGAGGCACGCCAATACGCCGAAGAGCTGGACGCCATCAACCGCGAGCGGCGTGGCATCGAGCAGGGTATGCGCGATGCCGCCATGGCCGAGGTGGAGCGCCTGCGCGGCCAGACCCTGCCGCCGGCGCTGTGCCTGCATGGCCGGGACTGGCACGAGGGCGTGGTGGGCATTCTCGCCTCGCGGGTGAAGGAGGCGGTGCACCGGCCGGTCATCGCCTTCGCTCCGGCTCGCGAGGCCGGGCTGGTGAAAGGCTCCGGGCGTTCGATCACGGGGTTGCACCTGCGCGACGTGCTGGACGCGGTGGCCACCCGCCACCCGGGGCTGCTGCACAAGTTCGGCGGCCACGCCATGGCCGCCGGCATGACCCTGCGCGCCGACGATCTGGACGCCTTCCGCGAGGCCTTCCAGGCGGCGGTGGCCGAGGCCGCCAGCGAGGAGCTGTTCGATCAGGTGGTGGACAGCGACGGCGGCCTGAGTGAGCAGGACATTACCCTGGCCACCGCCGAGCTGCTGTCGCACCGGTTTCCCTGGGGGCAGGGCTTTCCGCCGCCGCGCTTCGACGGCGAGTTCGAGGTGCTTAACCATCGGGTGGTGGGCGAGCGGCACCTGAAGCTGACCCTGGGGCTGCCGGCGGTGAACGGCGTGGTCGATGGCATCCACTTCAACGCCGACCCGGCGCTGCTGGGAGCGCGCCTGAGCCGCATCGAAGGGGTTTACCGGCTGGAGGTCAACGAGTTCCGGGGCCGGCGTTCGCCGCAGATGATGTTCGAGCACCTGCGGCCGCTATAACCCCGGAACCGCCTGGAGTTGTGACAAAACTTGGCCACCGGATGCGGGCGCGCCCCAGGCGCAGTACACTCGGGGATCACCACGAAACGATGTACACGTCCGATCCTTGAAGGAGACCCGCCTTGGCCACCGACAGCCGCCGCGCTGCACTTGATTACCACGAACACCCCGTCCCCGGTAAAACCGCCATCGTCGCCACCAAGCCCCTGACCAACCAGAACGATCTGGCGCTGGCCTATTCCCCCGGGGTGGCCTGGGCCTGCGAGGAGATCGTCGAGGACGCCAACAATGTGTTCCGCTACACCGGCCGCGGCAACCTGGTGGCGGTGATCAGTAACGGCAGCGCCGTGCTGGGGCTGGGCAACATCGGCGCGCTGGCGTCCAAGCCGGTGATGGAAGGCAAGGCGGTGCTGTTCAAGAAGTTCGCCGGCCTGGACGTGTTCGATATCGAGATCAACGAGAGCGACCCGGACAAGCTTGTGGACATCATCGCCGCCCTTGAGCCCACCTTCGGCGGCATCAACCTGGAAGACATCAAAGCCCCGGAGTGCTTCATCGTCGAGCGCAAGCTGCGCGAGCGCATGAGCATCCCGGTATTCCATGATGACCAGCACGGCACCGCCATCACCGTGAGCGCCGCCTTCATCAACGGCCTCAAAGTGGCTGGCAAGCCCATCGACCAGGTCAAGGTGGTGGTGTCCGGCGCCGGCGCGGCGGCGCTGGCCTGCCTGGACCTGATGGTGGACCTGGGCCTGCCCCAGGAAAACATCTGGGTCACCGACATCGAAGGCGTGGTCTACCAGGGCCGCAAGGAGCTGATGGACCCGGACAAGGCGCGCTTCGCCCAGGCCACCGACGCCCGTACCCTGGGCGAGGTGATCGACGGCGCCGACGTGTTCCTGGGCCTGTCCGCCGGCGGCGTGCTCAAGCCGGACATGGTGCAGCGCATGGCGGCGCGGCCGCTGATCCTGGCGCTGGCCAACCCGCACCCGGAGATCCTGCCCGAGGACGCCAAGGCGGTGCGCGACGACCTGATCATCGCCACCGGTCGCTCCGACTACCCGAACCAGGTCAACAACGTGCTGTGCTTCCCGTACATCTTCCGGGGCGCCCTGGACGCCGGCGCCAGCACCATCACCCGGGAGATGGAAAAGGCGGCGGTGTATGCCATCGCCGGCCTCGCCCAGGAGGAACAGAACGAAGTGGTGGCCGCTGCCTACGGCACCTATGAGCTGAGTTTCGGGCCGGAGTACCTGATTCCCAAGCCGTTCGATCCGCGCCTGATCGTGCGCATCGCGCCGGCGGTGGCCAAGGCGGCCATGGCCGACGGCGTGGCGGCCCGGCCGATCGCCGACCTGAACGCCTACGCCGAGCAGCTCAAGCAGTTCGTCTATCATTCCGGTGCCTTCATGAAACCGCTGTTCTCCGCCGCCAAGGCGCTGGTGCGCGATGGCGGCAAGGCGCGCATCGTGTTCACCGAGGGCGAGGAAGAACGTGTGCTGCGCGCCGTCCAGGTGGTGGTGGACGAGGGCCTGGCGTTCCCGATCCTGGTGGGCCGGCCGGACGTGCTGGCGATGCGCATCGAGCGCTACGGTCTGCGCCTGAAGCTGGGCGAGGACGTGGAGGTCACCAATCCGGAGCAGGACGACCGTTTCCACCGCTACTGGAACGCCTATTGGGAAATGCGCGGCCGCCACGGCGTCACCAAGGAAGTGGCGCGCACCGAGATGCGCCGTCGCATGACCCTGATCGGCGCCATGATGGTCCATCTGGGCGAGGCGGACGGCATGGTGTGCGGCACCGTGGGCCGGTTCGCCGAGCACCTTAACTTCGTTGACCAGGTGATCGGCCTGCGTCCGGAGGCGCGCACCTACGCGGCGATGAACGTGCTGCTGCTGCCCGAGCGCACCGTGGCGGTGGTGGACACCCACGTCAACGAGGACCCCAGCGCCGAGCAGATCGCCGAGTTCACCATCGCCGCCGCCGAGGAAATGCGGCGCCTGAACCTGGAGCCCAAGGCGGCGCTGCTGTCGCGCTCCAATTTCGGCTCCGAGCGCTGCCAGGCCAGCGACAAGATGCGTCGCGCCCTGGCGTTGATCCGCGAGTGGTCGCCGGAGCTGGAAGTGGATGGCGAGATGCACGGCGACGCCGCTCTGGAGGCGTCGATCCGCAAGGAGATCCTGCCGGATTCCACCCTCACCGGTTCCGCCAACCTGCTGGTGTGCCCGAACGGCGATTCCGGCAACATCGCCTACAACCTGCTCAAGACCGCCGCCGGCAGCAACGTGGCCATCGGCCCGTTCCTGCTGGGCGTGGACGCGCCGGTGACCATCCTCACCGCCAGCGCCACGGTGCGCCGCATCGTCAATATGGCGGCGCTCACGGTGCTGCGCGCCAATCTGGAACCGCGCGGCTGAGCGGCGTGGCTTCCCCTCCGTGACCCGGGGGTGGGCATCGCGGTTAATGCCAGCCTCCCGGGTCTTTGCTAGGATTGCGCCGATCATCACTGCCCGGCCCAAAAGGCCGGGTCCCTGAATGCGCCGGCGGCCACCGCCGCCGGGGCGCGGTTCTCCCTGACGGAGGGACAGCATGAAAACAATTCACAAGCATCGCCTGGAAACCGGTACCGAGGTGCAGGAAATCCGCCTGCCGGAAGAGGGCGACGTGCTCCGCGTGGACTACATCCAGCAGGAGCGTCTGATCTACATGTGGGTGGAAGTGGACGCCGACACCGTGATCGACACCCCCAAGGAGGTGCGCCGCTTCAAGGTGTTCACCACCGGCAGCGGCATTCCCGACAACGCGGTGTACATCGGCACCACCCTGGACGCCCTCAAACCCGAGGCGTTCCACGTCTACGAACTGGTCGATTAACGCCCCAGCCGGTAGAATGCGCGCCCTTTCACCCACCGGGATTTGAGACCTTTTATGGAAGTGAATCCGCTGAGAACCCACCTCACCGACCTGGCCGAGCGCATCGAAGCGCTGAGGGGGTATCTTTGACTACGACCAGAAGAGTGAACGACTGGTCGAAGTAGAACGCGAACTGGCGCTCCCCGACGTCTGGAACGAGCCCGAGCGGGCCCAGGCGCTGGGCAAGGAGCGCGCCCAGCTGGAAAGCGTGGTGACCACCCTGCGTGACGCCGATCAGGGTGTCGGCGACACCCGCGACCTGCTGGAGCTGGCGGTGGAAGAGGGCGACGAGGCCACCGTCGCGGAAGTGGAAGCGGACCTGGAGCGCCTGGAGCGCATGGTGGCGGACCTGGAGTTCCGGCGCATGTTTTCCGGCGAGATGGACACCGCCAATGCCTACCTGGATATCCAGGCCGGCTCCGGTGGCACCGAGGCCCAGGACTGGGCGGAAATGCTGCTGCGCATGTACCTGCGCTGGGGCGAGGCCCACGGTTTCAAGACCGAGCTGGTGGAAGCCTCCGACGGCGACGTGGCCGGCATCAAGTCCGCCACGGTGCGCTTCGAGGGTGACTACGCTTACGGCTGGCTGCGCACCGAAACCGGCGTGCACCGGCTGGTGCGCAAGAGCCCGTTCGATTCCGGCGGTCGCCGCCATACCTCGTTCAGCTCGGTGTTCGTGTCCCCGGAAGTGGATGACGACATCGACATCGAGATCGATCCCGGCAAGCTGCGCACCGACACCTACCGGGCCTCCGGCGCCGGCGGCCAGCACGTGAACCGGACCGACTCCGCGGTGCGGCTGACCTATACCTTCACGGACCCGGACAACGGCAAGGAGCACATCGTGGTGACCCAGTGCCAGTCCGAGCGCAGCCAGCACCAGAACCGGGACAAGGCCACCAAGATGCTGCAGGCCAAGCTCTACGAACTGGAAATCCAGAAGCGCAATGCCGAGAAGCAGGCCCAGGAGAACGCCAAGGCGGACATCGGCTGGGGCAGCCAGATCCGTTCCTACGTGCTCGACGACGGTCGCATCAAGGACCTGCGCACCAACGTGGAAAGCCACAACACCCAGCAGGTGCTGGACGGCGATCTGGATCGTTTTATCGAGGCCTCGCTGAAAAGCGGGCTGTGAAGATGCCGGACGCCGGACGCCGGACGCCGGACGCTGCCACCCAAAAAAGCGTCCGGCGTCCGGCGTCCGGCTTCCGGCGCTGCATCGGAACCGAAATGCTATGAGTAAAGACGAATCAACCCCGAATGCGGAAGCCGGTCAGAACGATGAAAACCGCCTGATCGCCGAGCGCCGCGCCAAGCTGGCGGAATGGCGTGACAGCGGCGAGGCCTTCCCCAACCACTTCCGCCGCGACAGCCTGGCCGCCGGCCTGCAGGCGCGCTACGGCGAGTTGAGCAAGGAAGAACTGGAAGAAAAGAACATCCAGGTGGCCGTGGCCGGCCGTCTGATGCTCGACCGCAAGGCATTCAAGGTGCTGCAGGACATGTCCGGCCGCATCCAGATCTATGCGCCGAAGGAAGTGCAGAAAGCCACCAAGCACTGGGACCTGGGCGACGTGGTGGGCGTGCGCGGCAAGCTGTGCAAGTCCGGCAAGGGCGACTTGTACGTGATGATGGACGAGTACCTGCTGCTCACCAAGTCGCTGCGGCCGCTGCCCGAGAAACACAAGGGCCTGACCGACACCGAAGCCCGTTACCGCCAGCGCTACGTGGACCTGATCGTCAACGAGGACAGTCGCGAGACCTTCAAGATCCGTTCGAAAATCGTCGCCGGCATCCGCGACTATCTGGTCGCCCACGACTTCATCGAGGCGGAAACGCCGATGCTGCAGGTGATTCCCGGCGGCGCCACGGCACGGCCGTTCATCACCCACCACAACAGCCTGGACCTGGACATGTACCTGCGCATCGCGCCGGAACTGTACCTCAAGCGGTTGGTGGTGGGCGGCTTCGAGAAGGTGTTCGAGATCAACCGCAACTTCCGCAACGAGGGCCTGAGCACCCGGCACAACCCGGAATTCACCATGCTCGAGTTCTACCAGGCCTACGCGGACTATCACGACCTGATGGACCTCACCGAGGACATGCTGCGCACCCTGGCCCGGGACGTGCTCGGCGACACCCTGGTGCGCAACACCGTGCTTGACGAGCACGGCGAGCCCGCCGGCGAGGTGACCTACGATTTCGGCAAGCCATTCCGCCGGCTCACCGTGTTCGACGCCATCCTCGAATACAACCCGGACATCGACGCCAAGGACCTGGCGGACGAGCAGGGCGCCCGGCGCATCGCCGAGGGCCTGGATATTCCGCTCAAGGACGGCTGGGGCCTGGGCAAGGTGCAGATCGAGATCTTCGAGAAAACCGCCGAGCACCGCCTGCGGGAGCCGACCTTCATCACCGACTACCCCACGGAAGTCTCGCCCCTGGCGCGGCGCAAGGACGACGACCCGTTCGTTACCGAGCGTTTCGAGTTCTTCGTCGGCGGCCGCGAGATCGCCAACGGTTTCTCCGAGTTGAACGACGCCGAGGACCAGGCCGAGCGTTTCCGCGCCCAGGTGGCGGAGAAGGAGGCCGGTGACGACGAGGCCATGTTCTACGACGAGGATTACATCACCGCCCTGGAACACGGCCTGCCGCCCACCGCCGGCGAGGGCATCGGCATCGACCGGCTGGTGATGCTGCTGACCGATTCGCCCACCATCAAGGACGTGATCCTGTTCCCGCACATGCGCCCCCGCGCGCAGTAGGCCTGCTCCCCGTGGCGGCGTTCGCCGCCACGGAAAGGGCAACCCGCCTGCCACGAACTCCCACAAATCCGCGCTGCCTGTTAGGCTATCGACGATTACCAAACAACAAAGCAGACCGCACATGACCACGGCAATCCGCTATCAGGGACGCAAGACCCGACGCGCGGGCAGCGAGCAGCGCCGCCAGGCGATTCTCGACGCGGCGCTCAACATCATCGTCACCGACGGCATCCGGGCGGTGCGTCACCGCGCCGTGGCCCGGGAAGCGGACGTGCCCCTGTCCGCCACCACCTATTACTTCAAGGACATCTCGGATCTGATCGCGGACGCCTTCACGCTGTTCGCCGAGCGCGCCCTGGAGAACGTGGTGCGCCCGTTCCGCGATCAGGCCTTCGCGCTGATCCAGGAATTCCAGGGCGACGGCGCCAGCCGCGAGACGCTGATCGAATCCCTGGCCCAGGTGACCACCGCCTTCATGCTCGATGAACTCAACCACCGCCGCGACCATCTGATCGCGGAGCAGGCCTTTCTGCAGGAAGCGATTCTCGACCCGCGCCTGCGCGAGCTGGCCGACCACTACCTGGAGGAGATGGGCATGCTGTTGGTGGACGCCTGCCGGGCCATCGGCTCGCGTACTCCGGAGCTGGACGCGGAAGTGATCCACGCCCGTATAATGGCGCTGGAAGTGCGGTTGCTCACCCACCCGGAACTGGCCAGCGAGGCCAGCGTGAAGTCCCGCATGCGACACCTTCTGGAGAAACTGGTCCCCCATGACTGACGCACCCTCGATGGAGTCAAGGGCCGAACAGGACGTACAGCTCGAGCCCGGCTGGAAGCAGGTCCTTGGCGGCGAATTCGCCCAGCCCTACATGCATGAACTCAAGACCTTCCTGCGCGATGAAAAGCAGGCCGGCGAAACCATCTACCCGCCGGGGCCGGACATTTTCCGCGCCTTCAACGAAACCCCCTTCGACCAGGTCAAGGTGGTGATCCTCGGCCAGGACCCCTACCACGGCCCCAACCAGGCCCATGGCCTGTGTTTCTCGGTGCAGCCCGGGGTGCGGGTACCGCCGTCGCTGGTCAACATCTTCAAGGAGATCGAGCGCGACCTGGGCATCCCGGCGCCCAACCACGGCAACCTGGACCACTGGGCCCGCCAGGGCGTGCTGCTGCTCAACGCCACGCTCACGGTGCGCGCCGGCCAGGCCGCCTCCCACCAGGGCCATGGCTGGGAACGCTTTACCGACCAGGCCATCGAACACATCAACCGCGAGCGCCAGGGCGTGGTGTTCCTGCTGTGGGGCAGCGCCGCCCAGAAGAAGGGCAAGCTGATCGACCGTCAGCGCCACTGCGTGCTGACCGCGCCGCACCCGTCGCCGCTGTCCGCGCACCGTGGTTTCATCGGCTGCGGCCATTTCTCCCGCGCCAATCAGTATTTGCTGCAACAGGGCCAGGACCCCATCGACTGGTCCCTCCCGAATTCCTGAGAGCCCCTTTATGACCGATTCCGTACTGTTCGAAGAACTGAACACCGCCTGTGGCCGCGTGATCGGCCGCGCGACCCTCAACACGCCCCGTTCCCTGAACGCCCTGAGCCTGGAAATGATTCAGTTGCTGGACGCCCGGGTGGCGGACTGGCAGGGCCGGGACGAGGTCGTGGCGATCTGGCTGGAAGGGGCCGGTGGCCGGGCGCTCAGCGCCGGTGGCGACGTGGTGGCGCTGCACGGCGCCGCCGTCAAGCATGCCGGCCACGAGCGGAATCCGTTCGCCGAGCAGTACTTCGCCGAGGAATACCGTCTTGATTACCGCCTGCACACCTCCGTCACGCCGGTGATCTGCTGGGCCGATGGCGTGGTCATGGGCGGCGGCATGGGGCTGATGCAAGGCAGCCAGTTCCGCCTGGTGACGCCGCGCAGCCGGCTGGCCATGCCGGAGATCACCATCGGCCTGTTCCCGGATGTGGGCGCCAGCTGGTTCCTCAACCGGCTGCCTGGCCACACCGGATTGTTCCTGGGGCTCACCGGCGTGCATCTGAACGCCCGCGACGCCCTGGACCTGGGCCTGGCCGACCGCTTCCTCGACGCGGACCCGGAAGACGTGCTCAAGGCCCTGCTGGAAAACCACTACGACGGCGACCGGCAAGCGGATCGCGCCCGTCTGCATCACCAGCTCCGTGATCTTTCCACCTCGCCCACCGGGCTGCCGGCGGCGATCAGTGATCATCGCGACACCATCGAGTCGCTGTGCGACGGTGCCTCCGTCAACGAGGTGGTGGCCCGCATTCTCGGCCACAAGCAATGCGACGGCTGGCTGGACAAGGCCCGCAAGACCCTGGCCGCCGGCTGCCCGCAGACCATGCATCTGGTCTGGGAGCAACTGCATCGGGCCCGGCATCTTTCCCTGGCGGAGGCGCTGCGCATGGAGTGGTGCCTGGCGGTGCAGTGCTGCTTGCACCCGGATTTTCGTGAGGGCGTGCGCGCGCTGCTGATCGACAAGGACGGCAGCCCGCGCTTCCGGCACCGCTCCGTGGATGAGGTGAGCGCCGACTATATCGACGGCTTTTTCCGCTGCCCTGCTGACGCACACCCCCTCGCCGATCTGGGCTGACGCCCATCGCGGCTAAAGCCGCTCCTACGGCAGTTCCGGCCCGTTGTAGGAGCGGCGGGGCGGCATCCCGCTTATCCCCACGGGTGATAGCGAACATCACGGATCATCATTTCCCGCCATCAGCCGGTCTCCCTAGAATCCCCGTAACGGACCACAGGAGACCCGCCATGCCCTTCCAGGACTACACGCTGATCCAGGCCCCCATGGCCGGCGGCATCAACACCACCGAACTGACCGTGGGCGCCGCCCGGGCCGGCGCCCTGGCGTCCATCGGCGCCGGCTACTTGTCCGGCGCCGCCCTGGAAGCGGCGGTGAGCGCGGCCCGTCAGGGTGGCGCCGAGGCGTTCGCCGTGAACCTGTTCATCCCCGGCGAAGCGGGCGCCACCGAGGCGCAATGGCGCGCCGCCCGGGAAGCCCTGGTGCCCTGTTATCAAGCCGCCGGCGTGGACCTGCCGGAGGCGTTCGCCGAGCTGCCCGGCTTTGATGAACAGTTCGAGGCCATGCTTGAGGCGCGCCCGGCGTTCTTCAGCTTCACCTTCGGGCGCCTGGACAAGGCCCGCCGGGACGCCTGCCGGGCCCGGGGCATCGGCCTGATCGGCACCGCCACCAACCTGGCGGAGGCCCGTGCCCAGGCGGAGGATGGCGTCGATGCCATCGTGCTGCAGGGCGAAGAGGCCGGCGGCCACCGGGGCAGCGTGGAAGCGCGCGGCGCCGGCCAGCCCCTGGCGGCGTTGCTGGAAGCCTGTGGCGAGGTGGGCCGGCCGCTGATCGCCGCCGGCGGGCTCATGGACGGCGCCGACATGGCGCGGGTGCTGGGGCAGGGCGCCGCCGCCGCCCAGCTCGGCACCGCCTTCCTGAGCTGCCCGGAGGCGGGTACCGCGCCGGCCTGGCGCGAGGCCCTGGCCGCCGCCGGCCCGGATGCCACGGCGGTCACCGCGGCGGTGTCCGGGCGTCTCGCCCGGGGCCTGGCCAATGCCTGGATGGATCAACGGGCCCCCAGGGAGATTGCTCCCTACCCGGACCAGCACCGGCTCACCGCGCCCCTGCGCAAGGCCGCCGGCGCGGAATGGAAAAGCCTGTGGGCCGGCACCGGCGCGCATCGCTCCCGGACCCTGCCGGTGGAAGAGCTGGTGGCGACCCTGCTCGAGGAATGCCGCGCCGCCGGCTGAAGGTTTCTTGCGGCTGAGGCTGAATCGCGACTGAAGTCGCTCCTACAGAAGCTTAGGAGCGACTGGCGGCACCCCGCTTCAGTCGCGATCCGCCACCGTGATCGTCACGCCTTCGGCTTGGGAAGCTCGTAGGGCAATGCCCGTGGCTCCGCCCCCAGCGGCGTGTCGTTCACCCACAGCTCGCCCTCATGATCCAGCCGCACCACCGCCAGCATCAGCGCGGAGGGCTGGCCGGGGGCGCTGTCCACCACCTCGCCCACGGCGCGGCCCTGGTCGTTGCGCAGGCTCTGGCCGGCGGCCAGCTCCGGCCCGGAATAGGCGAACAGGGCCATGCGCTGCTTCAGCTTGCCCTTGAAGTGCATCCGCGCCACCACTTCCTGGCCGGTGTAACAGCCTTTCTTGAAGCTGACCCCGCCGAGCACGTCGTAGTTGAGCACCTGGGGCAGAAACAGATCCTCGGCGCCGGGCAGAATCCACCCTTCGCCGGCGAGCAGATCCTGGAAACGGGCGCCGGCGCCATCGGTGACGGCGCGCTCCTCGCTGAGCGCCTGCCAGTGGCTGCTCAACAGCGACGCGGCGGCGACGATCAGGGCGTGGTCGCTGTGGGGGTAGCGCAGCACGGTGACGCCGTCCCGGCTCGCCGCCTGGCCCGGCGCCGGCGCCGGAAGGCCGGCCCGCTCCAGGGTGGCGTCGACGCCGCCGGCCAGTTGCGCCACCACGGTGTCCGGGGCCGGCTGGAAGCTCACCTTGGCGCGCAGCTTGTATTTCTCCAGGCAGCGGATGGTGGCGTCCACCTGGCCGTTGGGCACCAGCAGCAGGTAGCCGCCATCCACTCTGGCGATGCGCAGGCTGACCAGCCCGCGCCCCTTGAGCGACAGGTGCATGGCGGCACGGTGGGCGCCTTCGTCCACCGCCTTCAGGTCGACGGTGAGCTGGCCCTGCAGATAATCACCGGCTTCCTCGCCCTCGGCGAGGATCACCGCCAGGTGCTCGCCGGTGGCCAGAGCCGGCGTCGTCACGCCGCCGTGCCGGGGGTGCTGCGCCTCGATCAGGGATTGCCAAGCGTTCATGGTGCTCCTGTTGTGACTGGTGCGGGTGTTCAGTGGGACCCACGATGATAGATAATCGGGGGCCTTCGTGTCAGTCGATGAAACAAAGAGATTCTATCAATGACGTCTTCCCCGTCCTCTGAAACCGCCGATCTGAAGCGCCGCTATCAGTGGCAATGCCGGCGTGGCGCCTCCGAAGTGGAGGTGGTGCTGTATGCCTACCTGGAGCGTTTCTTCGACCACGACACGGCGGAGCAGCGCGCCACCTTCGGCCGCCTGCTGGAATGCCACGACGTGGATATGCTGGACTGGTTCACCGGCCATGGTGAACCGGAGGACCCGGAGCTGCGCGAGTTCGTGGCCGGAATGCTGCGCCGTGTGGCCGAGACGAATTGAGCCCGGACCGTCGCGCTACCCGGCGCGGGTGCGCCTGGCCGGCCTGGGCCTGGCCGGGGCGGCGATTCTGGCCAGCGGCCTGCCGCTGAGCCTGGCGGTACTGCTGGGGCTGGCGGCGCTGGTGATGGCGCGCCGCTGGCGCCCGGCCACGCCGGCGCGGCTGGCGGTGTCGCCGGAAGCGGTGCGGCTGGAGCTTTGCGATGGCCGCCGGCTGGCGGTGCGCCCGCCGTTCCGGGCAATGCTGCGCCAGCGTTGGCTGGCCCTGCATTGCCCCGGCGCCGGCTGGGTGTGGCTGTTCCCCGATCAGCTCGACCCGGCGGCGGTGACGCCACTGCGGCAAGTCCTTTTTTTGCAGCGACGTTGACTGCCGGGGTTCGCGCCCTCTCAGCCTCAACAACGGCAAGGAGCAACGATGAGCAACGAATACGGTTTCCACTTCGACAACAGCTATGCCCGGTTGCCGGAGACCCTGTTCGCCCGCACCGATCCGCAACCGGTGGCCGAGCCCTCGCTGTTGCTTTGGAACGCGCCCCTGGCCGAGGCCCTGGGCCTGGATGGCGCGGCGCTGAACAGCGCCACCGGCGCCGAGCTGTTCGGCGGTAACCGGTTGCCCACCGGCGCCGAGCCCCTGGCCCAGGCTTACGCCGGCCACCAGTTCGGTAACCCCACCATGCTCGGCGACGGCCGCGCCATCCTGCTCGGCGAGCAGATCACCCCGGGCGGCGAGCGCCGCGACATTCAGCTCAAGGGCGGCGGTCGCACACCGTTTTCCCGGGGGGGCGATGGCCGCGCCGCCCTCGGCCCGATGCTGCGCGAGTACCTGATCAGCGAGGCGATGCACGCCTTGGGCATCCCCACCAGCCGCAGCCTGGCGGTGGTGGCCAACGGGGAGCCGGTGTTGCGCGATACCCTGGAACCCGGTGCCGTGCTGACCCGGGTGGCCGCCTCCCACCTGCGCGTGGGTACCTTTCAGTACGCCGCCGCCCGCCGTGACCCGGACCTGCTGCGCACCCTGTTCGATTACACCCTGGAGCGGCACTACGCGCCCCTCAAGGACGCGGACAACCCGGCCCTGGCTTTGCTGGAAGCGGCCATGGAGCGCCACCTCGACCTGGTGGTGGCGTGGATGCGGGTGGGCTTCATCCATGGCGTACTCAACACCGACAACGTGACCCTGTCCGGCGAGACCATCGACTACGGTCCCTGCGCCTTCATGGACGTTTACCATCCGGACACGGTGTTCAGCTCCATTGATCAGCGTGGTCGCTACGCCTATGGCAACCAGCCGGCGATCACCCAGTGGAACCTGGCGCGGCTGGCGGAAACCCTGGTGCCGCTCATCGGCGACGATCCGGAGGCCGCCGTGGCGCGGGCGGAGGCCCTGCTGGGCGAGTTCGGCGACCGCTACCAGCAGCGCTGGCGGGCGATGATGGCCGACAAGCTGGGCCTGCTCGGCGAGGAAGAAGGCGACCACGCCCTGGTGGATGACCTGCTCGACTGGATGCGCCGGGAGCGGGTGGATTACACCAACACCTTCCGTGGCCTGATTGGCCGGGCGCTACCCGATGGCGAGGCGTTTTATCAGGATGCCTTCCTGGACTGGCACCGGCGCTGGCGCGACCGGCTGGGCCGCAACCCGGAACCGGACCACATCGCCGAGGCCCGCATGCGCGCCGCCAACCCGGCGGTGATCCCCCGCAACCATCAGGTGGAAACGGCCCTCAACGCCGCCGTGCGCGACGACGACCTGGCCCCCACCCGGGCGCTCCTGGACGCCCTGGCGAATCCCTATGAGGACCGAGCCCTGGACGACCCCTACACCCGCCCGCCCACCGACGAAGAGCGGGTCCTGCGCACCTTCTGCGGCACCTGACCACCCGCATTGGGCCTTTTGGGGGTTGTAGGAGCGACTTCAGTCGCGATCGGGCGGTGATGCATCCACCACCGTCGTTATCGCGACTGAAGTCGCTCCTACAACCCCTCCCACACCAACGGAGGCCGGACGTTTTCGTCGAAGCGGAGCGGGCGTTGCGCCCTTCCGGGACCCTTGAGAACAGGACGTTCGAAAGGGAGCCTACATGGGTGAGGCAAGCGTGTTGCGAAGCACCGCTTCGCGCGTGGCCGAACGCCGCCCATCTATGATGGGTGGCCGGGCCCGCTTGCGGGTACTCGCGGCGTTCCCGGAAGGGCGCAACGCCCGCTCCGCGTCCCTGCTGGAGAGAACAGAACCGGAACAGCCCGTCCCTCAAGGCACCAGAATGGTATCGCGCGGCGGCTCCGACGCCTCCGGGAATTCACGCATGAAATGCAGCCCCCGGCTTTCGCGGCGCCGCAGCGCCGAGCGGATGATCAGATCCGCGATCACCACCAGGTTACGCAGCTCCAGCAAATCGTTGCTGATGTGGTAATTGCTGTAGTACTCGGCGATCTCGCTCTTGAGCAGCTCGACCCGGTGCTGGGCCCGCTCCAGCCGTTTCACGGTGCGCACGATACCCACGTAATCCCACATGAAGCGCCGCAGCTCGTCCCAGTTGTGGCTGATCACCACGTCCTCGTCGGAATCGGTGACCTGGGAATCGTCCCATTCCGGGGCTTCCCGGGGCACCGGCCATTCCGCCAGGTGGGCGCCGATGTCGTCGGCCACCGCCTGACCGTACACGAAGCACTCCAGCAGCGAGTTGCTGGCCATGCGATTGGCGCCGTGCAGGCCGGTGAAGCTGGTTTCCCCCAGCGCGTACAGCCCGGGTACGTCGGTACGCCCATGCGGGTCGATGACCACGCCGCCGCAGGTGTAATGCGCCGCCGGCACCACCGGAATCGGGTCGCGGGTGATGTCCAGCCCCAGCTGCAGGCACTTGGCGTACACCGTGGGGAAGTGCTCGATGATGAAATCCGCCGGCTTGTGGCTGATGTCCAGATACAGGCAGTCGGCGCCCAGGCGCTTCATCTCATGGTCGATGGCGCGAGCCACCACGTCCCGGGGCGCCAGCTCGGCGCGCTCGTCGAAGCGCGGCATGAAGCGCTCGCCGTTGGGCAGCAAAAGCCGGCCGCCCTCGCCACGGATCGCCTCGGTGATCAGGAAGCTCTTGGCCTTGGGGTGGTACAGGCAGGTAGGGTGGAACTGCATGAATTCCATGTTCCCCACCCGGCAGCCGGCCCGCCAGGCCATGGCGATGCCGTCGCCGGTGGCCACGTCCGGGTTGGAGGTATACAGGTAGACCTTGGAGGCGCCGCCGGTGGCCAACACCACCGAGCGGGCCAGGATCACGTCGGTCTCGCCGGTCTGGATGTTGTGTACATAGGCGCCGCAGCAGCGCTTTTCGGGGCCGTCGGGGCCATCGTGCTCCTGCAGGATCAGATCCACCGCCACCCGGTGCTCGAACAGGTGCACGTTGTCACGCTCGGTGACGCGCTCGATCAGGGTGCTGGAAATCGCCATGCCGGTGGCGTCGGCGGCGTGGATGATGCGCCGGTGGCTGTGGCCACCCTCGCGGGTCAGGTGGTAGGGCAGGGGGTTGTTCTCGCTGCTTTCCATGCCCGCCAGGCGGGTGAAGTCCACGCCCTGGTCGATCAGCCAGCGGATCGCCGCCGGGCCGTTTTCCACCGTGTAGCGCACCGCGTCGTCGTGGCACAGGCCGCCGCCGGCCTGGTGCGTGTCCTGCACATGGCTTTCCAGGGAGTCGTCATCGTCGAGCACGGCGGCCACGCCGCCCTGGGCGTAGTAAGTGCTCGCATGGGTCAGTTTGCCCTTGGAAAGCAGCGCTGCCTGGACGCCGCCGGGCAGGCGCAGGGCGACGGTCAGACCGGCGGCGCCGGAGCCGATGATCAGGACATCGTAACGGTAAGTGGCCATGGATACTCGCTGGATCGGGGTAAATTGTTGAACCAATGTGAAAACCGCCGGCCAGTATAGCGGCGCGGGTCACACCTGTTACAATACCGCGCTTTACCCGCCGCCACGGGATAATACCGTCCTCCAGGGAGCGAGCACCCGGTGTCTTCAGACGAACAATTGGTCAAAAAAGCCAAGACCGGCGATCAGCGCGCCTTCGAAGTGCTGGTGGTCAAGTATCAGCAGCGGATCTTCGCGCTGATCAGTCGTTACGTGCGCGACCATGATGAAGTCCAGGACGTGGCCCAGGAGGCGTTCATCAAGGCGTGGCGCGCGCTGCCCCGGTTTCGGGGCGACAGTGCCTTCTACACCTGGCTGTACCGCATCGCGGTGAACACCGCCAAGAATCATCTGGTGGCCCTGGGCCGCCGTCCACCTGGCTCCGACCTGGATGCCGCCGAGGCGGAACAATACAGTGGCGCGGAAATGCTCCACGAGATTGGAACCCCGGAGTCCCACGTGTTGTCCGAGGAATTGGAGGCGGTTATCCACAAGGCGATCGAGGAGCTGCCCCAGGAGCTGAAGACCGCCGTGACACTGCGTGAATTCGAAGGTCTCAGCTACGAGGATATCGCGGCGGTCATGGAGTGCCCGGTTGGAACCGTGCGTTCCCGGATTTTCCGGGCCCGTGAAGCCATCGATGAAGCGGTGCGCCCCTTGCTGGGTTCGCAGCGCGGAGACAAAGGGTGAGGACATGAGCAGGAATTACGAAGCGCTTTCCGCTTTCCTGGACGGTGAAACCAACGATTTCGAGACCCGGCGCGTGCTGCGCGACCTGGATCGCGACGATCTGGAGACCCTGGGCCGTTGGCAGCAGGTCAGTGACGTCATGCACGGCCACGCCGGCATGGCCGTGCCGGTATCGTTCAACGCCAGCCTGGCCCGGGCGCTGGCCGCCGAGCCCAAGCCGGCGCGCCGCTCCGGGGTGATGCACGGCTTCGCGCGGGTGGCGGTGGCCGCCTCCGTGGCCGCCGTCACCGTGATCGGCTGGCAATACTGGGGCGGTCCGGCGGACACCGGCGCCGCGCCGGTGGTGGCCAGCACCGACGCCGCCAATGACGGCGTCGCCGGCGAGGCCTCGATGACGGCCACGGTGGCCGCTCAGCGGCTCACCCGGCCGTTCGGCGAAACCTCCCTGGTGGCGCAGAGCGCCCAGCGCGCCGCCACCGCCGAACCCCGTGCCGTGGCCAGCGGCGAGCAACCGCGTGTCAACGCCATGCTGCTGCGCCACAGCGAATTCACCGCCCGCCACAGTGGCCAGGGCATGATGCCCTACGCCCGACTGGTTAGCATGGATGCCCGCAACGGAGCGCGCTAACGCATGATGCGTATCCTCGCCCTGGGGCTCACTCTTACCGCCGCCCCTCTCGCGATCGCCGACAGCCTGCCCGCCCAGACGCTCCTTGAGCGGATGACGGAAGCCACCCAGGAGCTCGATTACCAGGGTCGCTTCCTTTATCAACTGGGCGGGGAGGTGAGCACCATGGAAATCCGCCACGCCGTGATCGACGGCGAGCAGTACCAGCGTTTCACCCATCTGGACGGTCGTCTGGTGGAGGTGTTGCGCCTCGGCGACGAGCTGGTCTGCCTGCACCCCAACGGCACCCTCACCCGCATCGAGGACCCGGATCAGAACCTGCTGTCGTTCCGCCAGCGTCTGTCCTCGCGGATTCCTGAGCAATACAACGTGCTGGTGGACGGCGATGGCCGCGTCGCCGGCCGCCCCACCACGCGCATGCGCGTGGCTCCGCTGGACAACCACCGCTACGGGTACCGCCTGTGGCTCGACAACGACAGCCACCTGCTGCTCAAGTCGGAAATGGTGGACGCCAGTGGCCTGGCCCTGGAACGGGTCGAGTTCGTCACCCTGGATCTGGAGCCGGGCCTGGACGAGAGTGATTTCGAGCTGCCCCGGGTGATCGCCGAGCGGGCGCTGGAAACCGTGCCCGCCAGCCGCTCCGATCGTATTCATCTGGAGGCCGGCTGGTTGCCCCGCGGCTTCCACGCCGCCGAGGGCGACTGGCGCCGGGTCACCGCCGAGCGCCGCCCGGTGGCCGCGCAAAGCTACAGCGATGGCCTGGCCACCTTCACCGTGTTCGTGGAACCGGTGGCCAGCGCCGACATCGAGGAAGGCGTGAGCCGCATCGGGCCCACCGTGGCGATCAGCCGCGTGGCCGCCGCCGATGAGCGCACCTACCTGCTCACCCTGGTGGGCGAGATCCCGCAACCCACCGCCGAGCGTGTCATGGAGGCGCTCGGCGTCAAGGTCTCCACCCGGCCATGATCGAGGAGCGCGGGCGTGTGGTGGCACGGGAGCCCGGCGCGATCTGGGTGGAAACCGTGCGCGCCGGCGCCTGCGCGTCCTGCCAGGCCCGCCAGGGCTGTGGCCATGGCCTGATCAACCGCCAGGGCGGCGGCCAGCGCGCGCGCCTGCGGGTACCCACCGACCAGCTTTTCCAGGATGACGACGCCGTGCTGATCGGCGTGCCGGAGAACGCCGTGCTGCACGGCGCGCTCTGGGTGTATGGACTGCCGCTGGTATTGCTGTTCGCCGGCGCGCTGCTCGGCCAGGCACTGATGCCGCGCCCGGGCGGCGTGGACGGCGCCGCTTTGCTGGGCTGCGCCGGCCTGGCTTTGGGGTTCATCATTAATCGTTGGCACGGTCGCCGCGTGGCCCGCGGCGGCCGTTACCAACCGGTGGTGCTGCGGCGCCTTGAGGACCCGTGCGAGACCTTCGCGCGGATCGCGCCGCAACGCTGAATCTTCCGCGAAAAACGGCAGAAGGGAGCCCTCCCATGGGGACATTAAGCAAGTGCTTGTTGCCGCTCGTTATGCTCGGCCTGCTGGCCGGCTGCGGCCAGGATCAGGACCAGGCCGACAAGCAGAGTGGCGCCGCGAACAACCCGCAGGCCCAACAGAGCGACGCCGATAACGGCGGCGAGCAACTGGTCACCGGCCTGCCGGACTTCACCGCCCTGGTGAAGAAGGAAGCTCCGGCGGTGGTCAACATCTCCACCGTCACTCATCGGGATCAGAGCGACGATCCGCGCATGCAGGAATTGCCGGAGATGCTGCGCCGTTTCTTCGACGAATTCGGTGGCGGCCCGGGCGCCCCCGGTGGTCCCGGTGGCGGCGGTCGTGGCGACATGGAGTCCCTGGGCTCCGGCTTCATCATCTCCAGCGACGGTTATGTGCTCACCAACTACCACGTGGTGGGCGAGGCGGACGAGATCGTGGTGCGCCTGCAGGACCGCCGCGAACTGGATGCCGAACTGGTCGGCTCCGATCCGCAGAGCGATCTGGCCCTGATCAAGGTCGAGGCCAGCGATCTGCCGGTGGTGGATATCGGTTCCTCCGAGGATCTCAACGTCGGTGAGTGGGTGCTTGCCATCGGCGCGCCGTTCGGCTTCGACAGTTCGGTGACCGCCGGCATCGTCAGCGCCAAGGGCCGCAGCCTGCCCAGCGACAACTATGTGCCGTTCATTCAGACCGACGTGGCGATCAACCCGGGCAACAGCGGCGGGCCGCTGTTCAACCTGAAAGGTCAGGTGGTGGGCATCAACTCGCAGATCGTCAGCCGCTCCGGTGGCTACATGGGCCTGAGCTTCGCCATTCCCATCGACCTGGCCATGGACGTGGTGGACCAGCTCAAGGAGAACGGCGAGGTGAGCCGGGGCTGGCTGGGCGTGCTGATCCAGGAAGTGGATCGGGACCTGGCGGAATCGTTCGGCCTGGACAAGCCCATGGGCGCCCTGGTGGCCCAGGTGCAGGACGGTTCCCCGGCGGCCAAGGCCGGTTTGCGCGCCGGTGACGTGATCATCGCTTTCAATGGCAAGGACATCCAGCGTTCCGCGCAACTGCCCAAATGGGTGGGCGCGCTCAAGGCCGGCACCGAGGCGGAAATGACCGTGGTGCGCGACGGCGACGAGAAAACCCTGGAGGTGACCGTGGGCGAGTTGCCCGACGATCCCCAGCAGGCGATGAACCAGGGCGGCAAGGGCGGACCCCAGGGCGCCGACCGGCTGGGCCTGAGCGTGCGCGCCGCCAGCCCGGCGGAGCTGTCCCGGGTGGAAGCCGCCAACGGCGTGATGATCACCAGCGTCGAGGACGGCGCCGCCGGTCGTGCCGGCCTGCGCCGTGGCGATGTTCTGGTGAGCCTGAACGGCGAGGACCTGAAGAGCCCGAAGGATTACCGGCGCATCGTCGAGGAACTGCCCGAGAAGGGTTCCGTGCCGGCCCTGGTCAACCGGGGTGGCAACGCCCGCTTTCTGGCCCTCAAGCTGGGTGACTGAGCCCGGCTTTGCCCTGTAGGAGCGGCTTCAGCCGCGATCGCGCGGTGTCGGACAGCGCCCGAGGATCGCGGCTGAAGCGGAGCCCCGGGCCGTCCGGGTGTCTCCGCCGGGGGGATTATCCCCGGCGGCTCTAATCCGATAGAATCGCCCTCCATTGTGTCTTTCTTTACGTTTCCACCATTTGGCGGGTATCTGTGACCGACATTACGCACATTCGCAACTTCTCCATCATTGCTCATATCGATCACGGCAAATCCACCCTGGCGGACCGTTTCATCCAGGTCTGCGGCGGTCTCAGTGACCGTGAGCTCAAGGAGCAGGTGCTGGATTCCATGGATCTGGAGCGCGAGCGCGGCATCACCATCAAGGCGCAGAGCGTGACGCTCCACTACACGGCCCGCAACGGCGAGACCTACCAGCTCAACTTCATCGATACCCCCGGCCACGTGGACTTTTCCTACGAGGTGTCCCGCTCGCTGTCCGCCTGCGAGGGCGCGCTGCTGGTGGTGGACGCCGCCCAGGGCGTGGAGGCCCAGTCGGTGGCCAACTGCTACACCGCCATCGAGCAGGACCTGGAGGTGCTGCCGGTGCTCAACAAGGTGGATCTGCCCCAGGCGGAACCGGACCGGGTGGCCGAGGAGATCGAGGAGATCATCGGCCTGGATGCCCTGGACGCCTGCCATGTGTCCGCCAAGACCGGGGTCGGCGTGCCCGACCTGCTGGAGCAACTGATCGAGCGTATTCCTCCGCCTCAGGGCGACCGCCAGGAGCGGCTGCAGGCGCTGATCATCGATTCCTGGTTCGACAACTACATGGGCGTGATCTCGCTGGTGCGGATTCGCCATGGCCGCCTCAAGAAGGGCGACAAGATCCACGTTAAATCCACCGGCCAGAATCATGTGGTGGACAGCCTTGGCATCTTCACTCCCAAGCGCAAGGAAACCAACGTGCTGGAGGCCGGTGAGGTGGGCTGGGTGAGCGCCACCATCAAGGACATCAAGGGCGCTCCGGTGGGCGATACCCTGACCCACGCCAATACCCCGGACGTTCAGATGCTGCCTGGCTTCAAGAAGGTCAAGCCGCAGGTGTACGCCGGCATGTTCCCGGTCAACGCGGACGATTACGAGGATTTCCGCGACGCCCTGGGCAAGCTGGCGCTCAACGACGCCTCCCTGTTCTACGAGCCGGAAAACTCCGACGCCCTGGGCTTCGGTTTCCGGGTCGGCTTCCTGGGCATGCTGCACATGGAGATCATCCATGAGCGCCTGGAGCGGGAATACGACCTGGACCTGATCACCACCGCGCCCACGGTGGTCTACGAGCTGCTGCTCAGCGACGGGGAGACGGTCTACGTGGACAACCCCTCGGAGCTGCCGGAAGGCAACAAGATCGAGGAATTCCGTGAGCCCATCGCGCGGGTCAATATCCTTACGCCCCAGGAATACGTCGGCAACGTGATCACGCTGTGCACCGAGCGGCGTGGCGAGCAGATCAACCTGCAGTACCTGGGCAAGCAGATCTCACTGACCTACGACATCCCGATGGCCGAGGTGGTGCTGGATTTCTTCGACCGGCTGAAATCCGCCAGCCGTGGCTATGCGTCACTGGAGTACGCCTTCGAGCGCTTCCAGCCCAGCAAGCTGGTCAAGGTGGACGTGCTGATCAACGGCGACAAGGTGGACGCCCTGGCGATGATCTGTCACCTGGATCACTCCGCCCATCGCGGTCGCGCGCTCACCGAGAAGATGAAGGAACTGGTGCCCCGGCAGATGTTCGACGTGGCCATTCAGGCCGCCATCGGCAGCAAG
This sequence comes from Alloalcanivorax sp. C16-2, assembly GCF_046507615.1. NCBI lineage: Bacteria > Pseudomonadati > Pseudomonadota > Gammaproteobacteria > Oceanospirillales > Alcanivoracaceae > Alloalcanivorax > Alloalcanivorax sp. C16-2. Next base: position 1,592,629 of record NZ_JBKFTL010000001.1, read on the forward strand.
ATCATCGCCCGGCAGACGGTCAAGGCGTTGCGCAAGAACGTCACCGCCAAGTGTTACGGCGGCGATGTGTCGCGTAAGAAAAAACTGCTGCAAAAGCAAAAAGAAGGCAAGAAACGCATGAAGCAGGTAGGCAATGTGGAAATTCCCCAGGCCGCCTTCCTGGCCGTGCTCAAGGTGGATGATTAAATGGATATCGATGTAGGTTTCTGGCTCACCCTGGCGTTGCTGATCACGGTACTGATCTGGCTCGCCGACCGCGCCCTCAAACTGCGCCAGCGCAAGGGCATGATCGGCACCACCGTGGAAACGTCCAATTCGCTGATCTCGGTGCTCCTTATCGTGCTGGTGATCCGCTCGTTCATTGTGGAGCCGTTCACCATTCCCTCCGGTTCCATGTTGCCGACCCTGCAGGTTCATGATTTTATTCTGGTCAACAAGTTCTCCTACGGCCTGCGCCTGCCGGTGACCAATACCAAGATCATTCCGCTGGGCGAGCCGGAGCGCGGTGACGTGATGGTGTTCAAGTTCCCGGAGGACACCAGCCAGAACTTCATCAAGCGCGTGGTGGGTTTGCCCGGCGACCGCGTGGCGGTACGCGACAACGTGGTTTACGTGAACGGCGAGCCGGTGAAGCGGGAACTGGTGGACAGCGGTCGCATCGCGCCACGGGTCTGGCGGCGCGAATACATCGAGCACCTGGGGGAAGCTGAACATCTGATCTGGCAGGAAGGCCTGATCGACCCCTACAACGGTGAACCGCGCATTCCCCAGGGTGGCACCCAGGGTGAGTGGGAGGTGCCCGAGGGCAGTTATTTCGTGATGGGGGACAATCGCGATAACAGTAACGACAGCCGCTTCTGGGGCGTGGTGCCGGAACGGCTGGTGGTGGGGGAAGCCTTCCTGATCTGGATGCACTGGGACCCGATATTCTCGTTGCCCAGCTTCTCCCGTAACGGTTCGATCGACAAAATTTCAACGGAATAAGCGTGGAGACGGAATAATGATAACCCGATCCCGTCAACGGGGGCTGTCACTGCTGGGCTGGGTGGTTGTGCTGATCGTGCTTGCGGTGTTCGGCACCGCCGCGTTCCGCATGGTGCCCGCCTATATGGAATACAACACCATCCGCAGCACCATCAACTCGGTGCTCTCCGACAGCAAGACCGCCTTGATGTCGGAACGCGAGGTGCGCGACGCGCTCAGCAAGCGCTTCACCATCAACCAGGTGGACGCCATCGGCGTCAACGATCTGGCGATCAGCAAGAACGGGGGGCTGCTGGCCGTGGGGGTGGACTATGAGGTGCGCCGGCCGTTGTTTTACAACGTGTCCGTGGTGATGCACTTCGAGGAAACCTTCGACAAGACCATTGGCCGCTGATGGACGATCTGGATCGCCTCAGCCGCCGGCTCGGTTACCGGTTCCAGGACCCGTCGCTGTTCGAACTGGCGCTCAGCCATCGCAGCGTGAGCCGGCGGCGTAATAACGAACGGCTGGAATTTCTGGGCGATGCCCAGCTCAGCCAGATTATTTCCACCGAACTGTTCCAGCGCTTTCCGGACGCCGCCGAGGGCCAGCTTACGCGCATGCGCGCCTACCTGGTGCGCGGCCAGACCCTGGCCGAGGTGGCCCGGGAACTGGGCGTCGGGGAGTACCTGATCCTCGGCGGCGGCGAGCTGAAAAGCGGCGGTAACCGCCGTGATTCGATACTGGCCGACGCTCTGGAAGCGTTGATCGGCGCGATTGTCATCGACGGCGGCGAGGACACCTGTCGCCGGGTGATTCTGGCCTGGTTCGCCGATCGTCTGGAGCGGATTTCCCCGCAATCGGTGCGTAAGGACGCGAAAACCCGCTTGCAGGAATGGCTGCAAGCGCGCAAGCATGAACTGCCCGGCTATGAAGTGGTGTCGGTAACCGGCCAGGCACCGCGCCAGACCTTCGAGGTGGCATGCGCGCTGCCGGATCTGAATCAACGTTTCGTGGCCACCGGGGCCAGCCGCCGCCGCGCCGAGCAACAGGTGGCGGAGCAGGCCCTGACCTGGCTGGAGCAGACCCATGAGTGAAACCCGTTGCGGTGTGGTGGCCATCGTCGGCCGCCCCAACGTGGGCAAGTCCACGCTGATGAACCACCTGATCGGCCAGAAGGTGAGCATCACCTCGCGTAAGCCGCAGACCACCCGTCACCGCATCCACGGCATCCTCAGCCGGGATGACTACCAGATCGTGTTCGCCGATACTCCGGGCATTCACGCCGGCCAGGAACGGGCCCTCAACCGGGCCATGAACGACGCCGCGCTGTCGGCGCTCAACGACGTGGACGTGATCTGCTTCATGGTCGATGGCCTGAAGTGGACCGAGGGCGACGAGCACGTGCTCAAGCTGCTGGAGCGCGCCGGCGATACGCCGGTGCTGCTGCTGGTCAACAAGGTGGATAACCTGGAAGACAAACAGGTGTTGCTGCCGCATCTGCAGGATCTGGCCGACCGCTTTTCGTTCGCCGAGATCATTCCGGTGTCGGCGTTGCGCGGTCACAACCTGGAGGCGTTGGAAAAGGCCCTGGCGGAGCGCTTGCCGGAAGGGGAGTTCTGGTTCGAGGAAGACCAGCTCACCGACCGCAGCCTGCGCTTCATGGCCGCCGAGATCATCCGTGAAAAGGTGGTTCGCCAGCTTGGCCAGGAAGTGCCCCACCAGATCACCGTGGAGATCGATCTCTGGGAGGACGGCCCCAAGGTGACCGACATCGCCGCTTCCATCCTGGTGGAACGGCGCGGCCAGAAAAAGATTCTGATCGGCGACCAGGGTGCGCGGATCAAGCAGATCGGCACCCAGGCCCGTCAGGACATCGAACGCCTGATCGAGCGCAAGGTGATGCTGAACCTGTGGGTGAAGATCAAGGCGGGCTGGTCCGACGACGAGCGCGCCCTGCGCTCGCTGGGCTATGACCAGCAGCAATGACCGTCACGCCGGTGGCCTGTCGCCGGCCTGGCTGCTGCACCGCCGTCCGTTCCGTAACACCAGCCTGATCATCGATCTGTTCCTGCCCGAACGCGGTCGCGTCGGCGCCGTCGCCCGGGGTGGCCGGCGCGAGGCCGCCCTGGCGCCCTTCATGCCCCTCTGGGTGGACCTCAAGCGCGGCGGCGAGCTGTACACCCTGCGCCAGGTGGAGCCGCGCGGGCCGGCGCCGGGCCTGGCCGGCCGGGCGCTGTACTGCGGCTTCTACGTCAACGAACTGATGATGCGACTGCTGCACCGGGACGATGCCCATCCGGACCTCTGGTCACCCTACGAGCACACCCTGGCCGCCCTGGCCGGGGAGGCGCCGCTGGACGTGACCCTGCGCCGTTTCGAGATGACGCTGCTGGAAGAGGCCGGTTACGGCCTGCCCCTGGACCAGGACGTGGATGGCCGGCCGCTGGACGCCGACGGCCTTTACCGGTGGGAGCCGGAGCAGGGCTTTCTGCCGGACCCGCGCGGCTACCCCGGGGATTTGCTGCTGGCGCTGGGCCGGGATGAATGGAACGGGGACGTGCGGCGCATGGCCAAGGCATTGTTGCGCGCCGCCCTGGAGCCGCACCTGGGTGGGCGGCCCCTGCGCAGCCGGGAATTATTCCGGTAGTTTCAGGCGTCCCGCGCCGCCTCGTCGATCAGCACGCGCATCGCTCGCACCGCCTCGTCCAACCCGGTGAGCAGCGCCCGGGCAATAATGCCGTGGCCGATGTTCAGCTCGTTGATGCCGGGCAGGGCGGCGATTTCCCGAGTGTTGTGATAATGCAACCCGTGACCGGCGTTGACGATCAGGCCCGCCTCGATGGCCAGATCCAGCCCCCGGCGAATGCGCGTCAGCTCCGCCGCCGCCTGCTCCGGGGTGGTGGCGTCGGCGTAATGGCCGGTGTGGATCTCGATGGCCGGTGCCCCGCAGCGGGCCGCCGCCTCGATCTGCGCCGGGTCCGCGTCGATGAACAGGGACACCTCGATGCCGGCCTCGGCGAGCTGCCCGGTGCAGCGTTTGATCCAATCCTCGTTGCCGGCCACGTCCAGGCCGCCTTCGGTGGTCAGCTCCTCCCGTTTCTCCGGCACCAGGCAACAATGCGCCGGGCGGATACGGCGGGCGATGCCGACCATCTCCTCGGTGGCGGCCATTTCCAGGTTCATGCGCGTCTGCAGGGTTTGCGCCAGCAGCTCCACGTCCCGGTCCTGAATATGGCGCCGGTCCTCGCGCAGGTGCACGGTAATGCCGTCGGCGCCGGCCTGCTCGGCCACCAGCGCCGCCTGCACCGGCTCCGGATAACGGGTGCCGCGAGCCTGACGGAGGGTGGCGATGTGATCGATGTTGACGCCGAGCAGAACGGGCATGGACGGGCTCCAGAACAGAGTTGGGAAAACGGGCGCCCATGGTAGCAGAGCCGCGCGCACCAGGCTGCAAGCGGCCGCGCCGTTGGCGAAGCGTCCCGCGTTCATGCCAGGAGCGGCTTCAGCCGCGATCCCGCCCGGGGCCGGCGGCTAACGCCGGGCGGCCTGCCGCAGGCTCTCGATTTCCGTCAGCAGGGCGGCCACCAGACGGTCCAGCGTATCGCCGTCGGCGTCCAGTTTGAGCGCTTTCTCCAGGGCCCGGGCGGCGGCTTCCAGGCGTGGCGTGCCACAGTAGCGGGTGGCGCCGTGCAGGCGGTGAACCCGTTCCAGAAGGCCCTCCCGGTCGTCGCTTTCGGCCAGGGCGTTAATGCCCGGAGCGTCCTGCTCCAGGCTGGCCAGCAGCATGGCCAGCATGTCCTCGGCCAGTTCCTCGCGATCGCCGGCGCGGCGCAGGCCCAGGGCCGCGTCGAGCACCGGCGCCTGCTCCCGGGCGTTCTCCTCTTCCGGCCCGGCGCCCGGCGCCGGGCTGTCTTCCGGTTCCGCTTCGGGCGGCGCGGTGTCGTCGCCGTGCACCCAGTGGTTGAGGGTATGGCGCAGCTGGGTCTCGGTGATCGGCTTGCTCAGGTAGTCGTCCATGCCGGCGGCCAACAGGGAGCGGCGCTCGCTTTCCAGGGCATGGGCGGTGAGGGCGATGATCGGCGTGCGCGGGCCCTCGCCCTCCCGTTCGCGGAGGCGGCGGGTGGTTTCCAGGCCGTCCAGGCGCGGCATCTGCACGTCCATGAAGACCAGGTCGAAGGTGCCCTTGGCGAAGGCGGTGAGCGCCGCCTCGCCGCTGTCGCAGGCGGTCACCTCGACGCCCATTTCCTCCAGGAACACCCGCGCCAGCTTCAGGTTGCCGGGGTGGTCGTCGACCAGCAGTACCCGGGCGCGCTTGCCCAGTGGGCCGAGGGCGCCGCCCGGTGCCGCCGGCTCCGCCAGACCGCCCAGTTCCAGCAAGCCGTCGCGCAGGCTGCGGCGGGTGGCCGGCTTGCCCAGCACCCGGCACGGGCCGGGCAGGCCGGTCAGGCGGCCGGCCAGGGTGTCCGCGTGGGCGGCCAGAATCAGCAGCGGCTTGCCGGTGGCCTGGCCCAGGCGTTCCATGAGCGGCTCCAGGGCCGCCGGGTCCGGCTGCGAGGCGGGCACCGCCAGCACGTAGAAATCGGTGGGGGCCAGGCTGTCGTTGTCCAGATGGCTTTGCAGAGTGTCCAGGGCCTGCAGTTCGGTGACCCGCATACGCCAGCCACCGAGCATGTGATACAACGCCAGCCGGGCGTGCTCGTTGGCTTCCACCAGGGTCACCGACAGGCCTTCCAGGGCCTTGGGCGACGGCTCCGGCTCGGCGCCCAGGTCACGCTCGGCGCGCAGGGTGAACCAGAAGGTGGAGCCGTGGCCGGTGGTGCTGTCGATGCCGATCTCGCCGCCCATGCCCTCCACCAGCCGCTTGCAGATCGCCAGCCCGAGACCGGTGCCGCCTTCCTGACGGCGGCGGCTCTGATCCAGCTGCGTGAAGGCGTTGAACAGGGTTTTCTGCACCTCCGTCGGCAAGCCGTTGCCGGTGTCGGTGATGGTGATCTTGACCACCGCCTCGGCGCCGCGCTCCTCCTCAAGCATGGCGCGCACCACCACCGAGCCGCGCTCGGTGAATTTGATCGCGTTACTGACCAGATTGGTGAGCACCTGGCGAATGCGCAGCGGGTCGCCCAGCAGCCGGGTGGGCACGTCGTTGTAGATGATGGCGGCCTGTTCCAGGCCCTTGTCCTGGGCCATCGGCGCCAGCATGGTCTGCACGTCCTCGATGGTGTCGTGCAGATCCAGGGGAATGTGCTCCAGGGACAGCTTGCCGGCCTCGATCTTGGAGAAATCCAGGATGTCGTTGATGATCGACAGCAGCGATTCGGCGCTCTTGCGGATGGTACCCAGGTAGTCCTGCTGGCGTGGCGACAGGCTGGAGCGTTCCAGCAGCCGGGTGAAGCCGATGATGCCGTTGAGCGGGGTGCGGATCTCGTGGCTCATGTTGGCCAGGAATTCCGATTTGATCTGGCTGGCCTTGAGGGCCTCCTTGCGGGCCATGTCCAGCTCGATGTTCTGAATCTCGATGGTTTCCAGGGTTTCGCGCAGATCCTGGGTGGCCTGGTCCACGTTCTGTTGCAGTTCCGCCTGGGCTTCATTCAGCGCCGCCACCATTTCGCGCAGGGCGTCCTCCAGATCGCCGAGTTCGCCCATGGCCCGGGCCCGGGCCGGGGTGGTCAGGTCGCCGTCGCGGACCCGCCGCACGTTGCTGATCAGCGTCTGCACGGGCCGGGTCAGGCGCCGGGAAAAATGCGTCGCCGGCACCACCGCCAGGATCATCAGCAGGGTGACCACGCCGATCATGATCAGCACCGCCTCGAGAATGCGCACGTATTGGCCCTGGCGGGAAAACTCCACCGTCAGCAGGCGTTCGCCGGGGCCGGGCAGCGGGCGCACCAGTTGCCAGCCGGAATCGGTGACCAGCCGGGTGATGCCGCCGTCCAGGTGCTCGGCCTGTTCCACTGGACGCAGTCGTGGGCCGGTGTGCAGTTGCCAGCCGGCGCGGTTGTCGAGCAGGGTGGCGGCGCGCACGTCCGGTTGTTCGAGCAGCTCGCGCAGCAGGGCCTGGTAGGCGTCCTGGCCGTCGCTCTCCAGGGCCGCCAGGCGCGCCGCGTAGCTCGCCACGATCAACTGCTGGCGATGGGCGTTGTCGGCGCGCACGTCCATGACCTGGGTGGCCAGCGTATAGCCGCCAATGATCAGCGCCGCCAGAAAGGCGGGCAGCGCGGTCATCGTCATGACGCGGGTGCGCAGGCTGGTGTGGGCCATGGTCCCCCTGAATGGTCGCTGGTCATCGTTTGCCGGCCTCGGGCCTGGGGCCATTATGACCGACTTGAGCGCCGCTGCCAGAGCCCCCCGCCTTGAGATACAATGCGGGCATGACCTACAAGACCATTGAATCCACGGTGGGCGGCACGCCTCTGGTGCGTCTGCAGCGCCTGCCGGGGAACACGACCAACACCATTCTGGTGAAGCTGGAAGGCAATAATCCGGCCGGCTCCGTGAAGGACCGTCCGGCCCTCAACATGATCACCAAGGCCGAGGCGCGCGGTGAGATCAAGCCCGGCGACACGCTGATCGAGGCGACCAGTGGTAACACCGGCATCGCCCTGGCCATGGCGGCGGCGATGCGCGGCTACCGGATGAAACTGATCATGCCCGCCAACCAGAGCCAGGAGCGCCGCGATGCCATGGCCGCCTACGGCGCCGAATTGATTTCGGTGACCAAGGAGGAGGGCATGGAAGGCGCCCGGGATCTGGCCCAGGCCATGCAGGCCCGGGGCGAGGGCAAGGTGCTCGACCAGTTCGCCAACCCGGACAACCCCATGGCTCACTATGAGAGTACCGCCCCGGAGATCTGGGCGGAGACCGGTGGCGCCATGACCCACTTCGTCAGTTCCATGGGCACCACCGGCACCATCATGGGCTGCAGCCTTTACTTCAAGGAACAGAACCCGGAGGTCCGGATCGTCGGTCTGCAGCCCACCGACGGCGCCTCGATCCCGGGCATCCGCCGCTGGCCCAAGGAGTACCTGCCCAGCATCTTCGACGAATCCCGGGTCGACCGGGTCATCGACATGGGGCAGGAACTGGCCGAACACACCATGCGCCGCCTGGCCCGGGAAGAGGGCATCTTCTGTGGCGTCTCCTCCGGCGGTGCCGTGGCCGGCGCCCTGCAGCTTTCCGAGGAGCTGGAAAACGCGGTGATCGTGGCCATTGTCTGCGACCGGGGCGATCGCTACCTGTCCACCGGCGTGTTCAACGCGGAGGGCGGCCCATGAACGTCCTGGTGTTCGACATCGAGACCATTCCGGACCTGGACGGCGGGCGCCGTCTCTACGACCTCCATGGCCTGAACGACAAGGACACCGCCAGCGCGCTGTTCAACCTGCGCCGTCAGGAGAACGGCTCCGAGTTCCTGCGCCTGCACCTGCACCGGGTGGTGGCGATCTCCGTGGTGCTGCGCTCCGCCCAGGGTATCAAGGTGTGGTCCCTGGGCGACCTGGACGCCGGCGAGAAGGAACTGATCGAGCGTTTCTACGACGGTATCGAGCGCTTCACCCCGCAGATCGTGAGCTGGAACGGTGGCGGCTTCGACTTGCCAGTGCTCAACTACCGGGCGCTCCAGCATGGCGTGGTGGCGCGCCGCTTCTGGGAGACCGGCAGCGAGGACACCAGCTTCCGTTTCAATAACTACATCAGCCGTTTCCATCAGCGCCACCTGGACCTGATGGAGCAGCTGGCCATGTTCAATAACCGCGCCAACGCGCCCCTGGACCAGATCGCCACCCTGCTGGGTTTCCCCGGCAAGATGGGCATGAGCGGCGCCAAGGTGTTCGACGCCTTCCAGGACGGTGACCTCAAGGGCATCCGCGACTACTGCGAAACCGATGTGCTCAACACCTGGCTGGTGTTCCTGCGCTTTCAGCTTATGCGCGGTGAGATCGACGCCACCGGCTACCAGGCCGAGCTGGACCTGCTGCGCGATTATTTGCAACAGGAAGGGCACCCCCACTTCCTGGCCTTCCTGGAAGCCTGGCAAAAGGGCGCCGCCGAAGTCTGACGGCGGCCGCCCAAGCCAGTACAATCCGCCCCCGAATTGCCAACACGCCGCCCCGTGCCGGCGGCGCCTACCCGCGAGCATCGAGATTCCATGGCCCGACGTCGCAAGAAAAAACTGCCTGAAATGCCGGTGGCCGCCACCATCGAGAGCCTCAGCCACGACGGCCGTGGCATTGCCCGGCTGGACGGCAAGACCACCTTCATCGACAACGCCCTGCCCGGCGAGCAGGTGTTCTTCCAGTACACCTACATGCGCCGCAAATTCGACGAGGGGCGGGCGGTGGACATTCTGGAGGCCTCCCCGGACCGGGTCGAGCCGCCCTGCGCCCATGCTCTGATCTGCGGCGGCTGCAGCCTGCAGCACGTGGCGCCGGCCAGCCAGATTCAGCGCAAGGAGGCGGTGCTGGCCGAGCAACTGGCGCATTTCGGTGGCCTGCAACCCGATCGCTGGCTGGCGCCGCTCACCGGGCCGGTCACCGGCTACCGGGGCAAGGCGCGGTTGGGCGCCAAGTTCATCGAGGCGCGGGGGGAAACCCTGGTGGGCTTCCGCGAGAAGCGCAACAGCTTCCTCGCCGACCTGCATCGCTGCGAGGTGCTGATCCCGGAAGTGGGCCACCGGCTGGACGACCTGCGCGCGCTCATGGACAGCCTGGAAAGCCGCCGCCGTATTCCGCAGATCGAGGTGGCCCGGGGCGACGACGCCATCGCGCTGATGTTCCGGCACCTGGACCCGCTGCCCGCCGGCGATCTGGAAAAGCTGGTCCGTTTCTGCCGCGAACGGGATCTGCAGCTTTACCTGCAGCCCGGCAACGAAAGTACCGTGCACCGGGTCTGGCCGGAGCAGGGCGAGGAGCGGCTTTACTACCGCCACGGGCCCCACGGGCCGGATACGGAAGGCGCCGAACTGGCTTTTCATCCCACCGATTTCACCCAGGTCAATGCGGAGATCAACCGCCGCATGGTTCCCTTGGCATTGGATTTGCTGGAGGTCGAGGCGCATCATCAGGTGCTTGATCTGTTCTGCGGTCTCGGCAACTTCACCATTCCGGCGGCGCGCCGCGCAGGCCGGGTGGTGGGCGTGGAAGGCAGCGAGGCCATGGTGGAGCGTGGTTACGAGAATGCGCGCCGCAATGGCCTGGAAAACCTGGAATTCCATGCCTGGGACCTGAGCCGCGAGCCGGACGGGCAACCCTGGGCCCGACAGGCCTACCACAGGGTGCTTCTGGACCCGCCCCGCAGTGGTGCACTTGAAATGGTGCGGCGAATGCCCCATTTCGGTGCGGATCGCCTGGTGTATGTCTCCTGCAATCCGGCCACCCTGGCCCGGGATGCCGGGGAACTGGTGGCGCGGGGCTACCGTCTGAAAGCGGCGGGTGTCATGGATATGTTCCCGCACACCGCCCACGTCGAGTCGATCGCCGTGTTCGACCGACGCTAGCGAAAGGACAGGAATTGCAATGGTAACCGTACGCCGGCAACAGCCCGACGAGGTCGAAGCCCGGGACTGGCGCGCATGGCTGGAACAACTTACCGCCCGTGTCCCGGTCCGTGACCGGGACACCCTGGAGCGCGCTTGCGCCCGGGCGGAACAATGCGAACGCGCCGGCGAGGCCGCCGGCGGCCACTGGCCCTATGGCAAGGGTTGCCTGGCCATTGGCCTGGAGATGGCGGACGTGCTCGCCGACCTGGGCGCCGACGCCGAGGCCCTGCCCGCGGCGGTGCTGTACCGGGCGGTCCGCGAGGGCCAGCTCTCCCTGCTGGAAGTGGAGAAGGAATTCGGCGCGCCGCTGGCCACGCTGATCGAGGGCGTGTTGCGCATGGCCGCCATCAGCACCTCCCTGAACCCCACCCGCAAGGCGGTGCTCGGCCAGCAGGACGGGCAGCTTGATAACATCCGCAAGATGCTGCTGGCCATGGTCGACGATGTGCGCGTGGCCCTGGTCAAGCTGGCCGAGCGGACCGTGATCATCCGCGCGGTGAAGGAGTCCGATCCGGAACGCCAGCAGAAGGTGGCCCGGGAGGTCTTCGACATCTACGCGCCTCTGGCTCACCGCCTGGGCGTCGGTCAGCTCAAGTGGGAGCTGGAGGACCTGTCGTTCCGTTACCTGCAGCCCGGTGCCTACAAGAAGGTGGCCCGGCTGCTCGACGAGAAGCGGCTTGATCGCGAGCACTACATCGACGAGGTGATCTCCAGCCTGCGCGGCCACCTGGAGCGCAATGGCATCAAGGGCGCCCAGGTGTACGGCCGCGCCAAGCACATCTACAGCATCTGGCGGAAGATGCAGAAGAAGCACCTGGATTTCGGCGAGGTCTACGACGTGCGCGCGGTGCGCGTGCTGGTGCGCGAAATGCGCGACTGCTACGCCGCCCTGGGCATCGTCCACTCCCTGTGGAAACACGTGCCCAAGGAATTCGACGACTACATCGCCAGCCCCAAGGAAAACGGCTACCAGAGCCTGCACACCGCGGTGGTGGGCCCGGGCCGCAAAATGCTGGAAGTGCAGATCCGTACCTTCGATATGCACGAAGAGGCGGAGCTGGGCGTGTGCGCCCACTGGCGCTACAAGGAAGGCAGCAAGGCGGGCCGGCGCACCCAGTCCTACGAGCAGCGCATCGCCTGGCTGCGCCAGGTGCTGGAGTGGCACGAGGAACTGGGCGACAACGCCACCACCATGATCGATGAGCTCAAGCACGGGCTGGTCAGCGACCGGGTTTACGTGTTCACCCCGGACGGGCACGTGGTGGATCTGGAAGCCGGCGCCACGCCGGTGGATTTCGCCTACCACATTCACACCGAGGTGGGGCATCGCTGCCGGGGCGCCAAGGTGAACGGCCAGATCGTGCCGCTTAACTACAACCTGCAAACCGGTGAGCAGGTGGAAATTCTCACCGCCAAGGAAGGTGGCCCGAGCCGCGACTGGCTGACGCCGTCGCTGAATTACGTGGCCACTTCCTCGGCGCGGGCGCGCATCCAGCAATGGTTCAAACGCCAGGACCGGGAAGTGCACATCGCCCAGGGGCGCGCCATCCTGGAGAGGGAAATGTCGCGCCTGGCCCTGGATCGCATCGATCTGGATCTGCTCGCCCCGCAGCTCAATCTGAAGGCCGGCAACGACGTGCTGGCGGCCCTGGGCGCCGGCGATCTGCGCCCCGGCCACGTGGTCAACCAGGCTCAGGCGCTGATGCCCGAGGACCCGCAGCAGCAGCTGGAATTCGTGCCGGCGCGCTCCAAGGCCTCGGAATCCGGCGACGTCACCATCCAGGGGGTGGGCAACCTGCTCACCCACATGGCGGCCTGCTGCAAGCCGGTGCCCGGCGACCCGGTGATGGGGTTCATCACCCAGGGGCGCGGTGTCACCGTGCATCGCGCCGACTGCCATAACCTGCTGGCGATGCAGGGCGAGGACCCGAACCGGGTGATCGAGGTGAGCTGGGGCGAGGCGGACCGCATCCTTTACCCGGTGGATATCTTCCTGCGTGCGTGGGACCGTCAGGGCCTGCTGCGTGACGTGATCGCGGTGCTCGCCAACGAGAAGGTCAATGTCACCGCCGTGCACACCCAGTCGCACACCGAGGACAACACCGCCACCATGCTGCTGACCCTGGAGATAGCCTCCCTGGGAGGGCTGGGCAAGGTGCTGGCCAAGATGGACCAGCTCAAGGGTGTTCTCGAAGTGCGCCGCTACAAGAAGTAGGCGTGACTTGTAGGAGCGACTTCAGTCGCGACCAGCGCGGATAATCGCGACTGAAGTCGCTCCTACAAATCGCCGCCACGGAAAGTCGCCCCTGTATCCTGAATCGTCTTTTTACCCGGAGCGTTCCCATGTCCGATCACTCCCGACCTTCCTCCGAAGCCGCCATTGCCGAACTGCTCGCCATCATGGCGCGCTTGCGCGATCCGGACGGTGGCTGCCCTTGGGATCTTGAGCAGACCTTCGACACCGTGGTGCCCTACACGGTGGAAGAAGCCTTCGAGGTGGCCGAGGCGGTGGCCCGCCGGGACTATCCGGAGCTGCGCGAGGAACTCGGCGACCTGCTGCTGCAGGTGGTGTTCCATTCGCAGATGGCCCGGGAACAGGGATTGTTCGACTTCACCGACGTGGTGGCGGTGCTGAATGAGAAGATGATTCGCCGCCACCCCCATGTGTTCGGCGAGCAGGGGGTGTCTGGCGATGACGGCGCCGTCGACGCCGAGGCGGTGAAGGTCAATTGGGAGGTCATCAAAGCCGGGGAGCGGGCCCGCAAGGGACGTGAACACGCCTCCGCCCTGGATGGCGTGCCCGAGGGGCTGCCGGCGCTGCAAAGGGCTCATAAGCTGCAGAAGAAAGCCTCCAAGGTGGGCTTCGACTGGCGCCAGCGCGGCCCGGTGCGTGACCAGGTGGGCCTGGAGCTGGCGGAACTGGACCGGGCCCTGGAAGAGGGCGACCGGGACGCTATCGAGGACGAGCTGGGCGATGTGTTCTTCACCCTGGTGAATCTGGCGCGGCACCTCAAGCTTGATCCGGACCTGGCTCTGCGCCGGGCGTCGGACAAGTTCGAGCGGCGCTTCCGGCGGGTCGAGCACCTCGCCGAGGCGCCCCTCGGTGATTACGACGAAGCCGGCCTCGACGCGCTCTGGCGCGAGGCCAAGAAAACCTCCTGAAGTCCGTCCCTCCGGCCCCTCCGGGGGCTGCCATAAAATCTTAACATTACAGAAACTTTTCGGTCATCGAGCCTCCCCATACTCCACGCCCAAGCACTCAGGATGTTTCGGGCGCGGCCCGGCGCATCCCCTGCTTTTCAATATTGCCTGATTGAAGGAGATGCTCCGATGAAAAAGAACCTGCTTGCGATCGCTGTGGGGGCGGCTCTCGCTGCACCGATGGTGCCGGGGATGGCCCAGGCCGACGGTCCGAAAGTGTACGGCAAGGTCAACGTTTCCCTGGAAAACCAGGACTACGATCCGGGTCCCGGCGCGCCGAATAACGACGACGAGTGGGAGCTGAACAGCAACGCTTCCCGTATCGGCGTGAAAGGCGACTTCGATCTGGACGTGGCCGATCTGAAAGCGATTTATCAGGCTGAATTCGAAATCAGCGTGGACGACGGCGACAAAGGCGGCCAGACCTTCGCCCAGCGCAACATCTTCGGTGGTTTCAAAGGCGCTTTCGGTACCCTGAAAGCCGGTAAATTCGACACCCCCACCAAGCTCGCGCAAATGGACGTGGATCAGTTCAACGACCTGAGCGGTGACATCAAGAACATCGCCGCCGGCGAGAACCGGGTGTCCAACATCATTCAGTACAGCACCCCGAAGCTGGCCGACATGGTTACCCTGAATCTGGCCTTTATCCCCAACGAAGACAGCGATGACTTCGACGGCGACGGCGAGAATGAAAACGGCCTGGCCGACAGCACCTCCATCTCCCTGGTGCTGGAAAAAGACGCCTTCTACGCCGCCGTGTCCCGCGACACCGACATGCAGGACGAACTGATCGTCGACGAAACCGGCACTTCCCCGGTCATCGACGTAACCCGACTGGCCGCCGGCCTGGCCATCAGCCAGTTCGAGCTGGGTGCTCTGTACCAGCTGGCCGAGGAATCAGAAGGCGACGGTGAAGAGACCAGCTATGTGGTCAGCGGCGCGTTCAAGATCGATCGCGTCAAACTGAAAGCTCAATACGGCATGGTTGATGGCGACCAGACCGACAACGAAGGCACCCAGTACGCCTTCGGCGCGGACTACAAGCTGGCCAAGAACAGCAAGGTTTACGCCTACTTCAACAACCTGACCTACGAAGACGGCGCCACCGGTGACGAAGAAGAGCAGCGCACCCTGGGCGTGGGCATGGAACACAAGTTCTAAGCCACTTTAAGTGCAACCTTTACCGGGCGGGCCCACCGCCCGGTGTTTTCCTCGACGCAAGTGACAGCGTGGCCCGCCTTGGCGGGTCTTTTTTTGCATGGACGTTCGGGCCATTTCGTCGTCGGCGGGGCTGGAATGTTCTTATACCCCTTCCTTCTTTGGTTTTGTCATGTAACGGTCATATAGTTGGCCACCCTGAAAACCAGCGAAAAGAGGGAAGGGAAATGCGATCAGTGACCTGGCTGGGGCTCTCCGCTCTGGCAATCGGCTTGCCGTTGTCCGCCGCCGCCGCGCCGGAATTCTACGGACGTATCAATATCAGCCTGGACCGCCTGTCGGATTATCGTGAAGGTGGGCTGCCGGGAGCCTACAACGACGTCGCCGCCGGTGACACGCCGCTGGAAGACGGCTGGTTCGTGGGCAGCAATGCCTCGCGGCTGGGCATCCGTGGCCGCGAGGCTCTGGACGTGACGCCGCTGAGTGTCATCTATCAGCTCGAAGTCGGCTACAACGCGGACGGCGATGGCGACACCTTCAACACCCGTAACAGCTTCGTTGGCCTGGGCACGCCGTTCGGTGATGTGTTCGCCGGTCGCTACGACAGCCCGGTGAAAATGGCCGAGGGTCGGGTGGACCAGTTCAACAACACCGCCGCCGACCTGGGTCACTACTTCTATGGTCAGCGTCGCAACGACGACACCCTCAACTGGAAAAGCCCGAACTGGGGTGACCTGGTGCTGCGCGCCCAGATCGCGCCCGGCGAAGCCGATGAAGTGGGCGACGAGGAAAAGGACGGCCTGGCGGATACCTGGGCGCTGTCCGCCACCTGGAATCCGGACAATCTGTACGCCGCCGTGGCCTACGAAAGCAGCTATCTGGAAGTGGATAACCCGGCCGCGCCGCCGGCGGCGGTGGCCGCCGATCTGGAGTTGCTGCGCGGCGCCCTCGGCGTGACCGTGGGCGCGGTGGACCTGGGCGCCCTGGTGGAACATGTCCGGCTGGACCCGGATCAGGCCGGCCTGGACCGCGCCGACAGCACCTCCTACCTGGTCAGCGCCGGCTGGCGCCTGCCGCCGCGTCTGACCCTCAAGGCACAGGCCGGTCGCGTGGACGGCGACGACTTCGGCTACGAGAGCGACATTCTGGTGGTGGGCGCCGACTACAAGCTGGCCCGTGGCACCAAGGTGTACGCGCTGCTTTCCGGCTCGGACGCCACCGTCACCTACCCGGGCGGTGTCGACAGCGATGACAGCGGCAACCTGTTCTCCGTGGGCATGGAGCACAAGTTCTAGGGTTTGCAGTGAATCTCGGCTGAAGCCGCTCCTGCCGCGCTGGAGCCGTAGGAGCGGCTTCAGCCGCGATCAACCAACCACCCGCCCACAAAAAAGCCCGCCATTGGCGGGCTTTTTTGTGTTCGAGGCGATGCTCGGATCATTCCCAGCGTTTCAGCGCCAGGGAGGCGTTGGTGCCGCCGAAGCCGAAGCTGTTGCTGAGCACCAGCTCGGGTCGCGTTTCCACGGTTTCACGCAGAATCGGCAGGCCCTCGGCCAGCTCGTCCAGCTCGGTGATGTTGGCGGAAGCGGCCTGGAAGCCGTCGCGCATCATCAGCAGGCAGTAGATCGCTTCCTGAACGCCGGCGGCGCCCAGGCTGTGGCCGGTGAGGCTCTTGGTGGAGCTGATCGCGGGCACCTGGTCGCCAAACACCTCGTGGATCGCCTTCAACTCGGCCACGTCACCGACCGGAGTGCTGGTGCCGTGGGCGTTGATGTAATCCACCGTGCCGTCCACGTTGGCCAGCGCCTGGCGCATGCAGCGTGCCGCGCCCTCGCCGTTGGGGGCCACCATGTCGTGGCCGTCGCTGGTGGCGCCATAGCCCACCACCTCGGCGAGAATGCGCGCGCCGCGGGCCTTGGCGTGCTCCAGTTCCTCGACCACCACCATGCCGCCGCCGCCGGCGATGACGAAGCCGTCGCGGCTGGCGTCATAGGCTCGGGAGGCGGTTTCCGGAGTGTCGTTGTATTTGGTGGAGAGGGCGCCCATGCCGTCGAACAGGCAGCTCAGGGTCCAGTGTTCCTCCTCGCCGCCGCCGGCGAAGATCATATCCTGCTTGCCGAGCTGGATCTGCTCCACGGCGTTGCCGATGCAGTGGGCGCTGGTGGCGCAGGCACTGGCGATGGAGTAGTTCACGCCCTTGATCTTGAACGGCGTGGCCAGGCAGGCGGACACCGTGCTCGCCATCACCCGGGGCACCATGTACGGGCCCACGCGCTTGACGCCGCGCTCGCGGGCGATGTCGGCGGCGGCCACCTGGTTTTCCGAGGAATGGCCGCCGGACCCGGCGATCAGGCCGGTGCGCTCATTGCTGATCTCGTCGGCCTCCAGGCCGGCGTCGGCGATCGCTTTCTGCATCGCCACGTAGGCGAAAGCGGCCGCGTCGCCCATGAAGCGGCGTGGCTTGCGGTCAATGTGTTCATCCAGGTCGATTTCAGGCGTCCCCGCCACCTGGCTGCGCATGCCTATTTCCTTATAGGCTTCCTTGAAGCGGATGCCGGAGCGGCTCTCTCGCAGGGCCCGGGATACGGTATCGGCATCGTTGCCCAGGCAGGAAACGATGCCCATGCCGGTAATCACAACGCGTCGCATACTAGTGCTCCATCAAGATAACAGGGTCGTCTTCAACGCGGCCGCGCTCAAAAACCTTCCGTCGAAGTGAACAGGCCCACCCGCAGGTCGTCGGCCTGATAAATGTCATTGCCGTCCACGGATACGGTGGCGTCGGCGATGCCCATGGTGAGCTTGCGGGCGATCACTCTTTTGATATTGATCCGGTAGGTGAGTTTCTTGGCGGTGGGCAGCACCTGGCCGGAAAACTTCACCTGACCCACGCCCAGGGCGCGGCCGCGACCGGGGTTGCCGAGCCAGCCCAGGTGGAAGCCCAGCAGCTGCCAGGTGGCGTCCAGGCCCAGGCAGCCCGGCATCACCGGATCGCTCTCGAAGTGGCATTGGAAGAACCAAAGGTCCGGATGGATGTCCAATTCCGCCACGATTTCACCCTTGCCGTAGCTGCCACCAGTCTCGGCGATGTGGACGATGCGGTCCATCATCAGCATATTGGGCAGCGGCAGGCGCGCGTTGCCGGGGCCGAACAGCTCCCCATGGGCGCAGGCGAGCAGGTCCTCGCGTGAGTAGGATGATTGTCTGTCGACGTTGCCGTCGTTGGGATTGCTAGGATTCAAACCTTTGACTCCACGTAAATCGGGTCGGCAGCGGGCGGCCCCCGGCGGGACCGACGCGAACCGGGTTAACAGTATAGGGTTGCCGGATGACTCTTAGTTTACACCGTGTCGACCTTTCACGAATTTGACATGGTAGCAGAGCGCTTTCACCAGGGACGAACGGTAAGCGTCTCAAAATATGTCCACGGTCAAGGCATGCCGGGATCGGGCGTGGGGGCGTGAAGGCGGGCTTGCAAAGCGGCGGTGCTCCGTCGATGATGCGCGCGCGCATACCAGCCGGAGGTACAAGTGGCGGCGGAAATCGGACATCTTTCCCTGTGGGTGGCCATGGCGACGGCCCTGGTCCTGGCGATCTTTCCCCTGATCGGCGTCCATCGCCGTGTGGTGGCCTGGCAGCAGTACGCGCGGCCCCTGGCCTGGCTGCAGTGGCTGGCCCTGACGGTGGCCATCGTGGCGCTGGGCTACGGCTTCTACATCAACGACTTCTCGATCACCTACGTGGCCAACCACAGCAACTCCGAGCTGCCGCTGGGCTACCGCCTGTCGGCGATCTGGGGCGGCCATGAGGGCTCGCTGCTGCTGTGGGCCTGGATGCTGGGCGGCTGGACCGCGCTGGTCGGTCTGTTCAGCCGCAAGGTGCCTCTGGACATGGTGGTCCGGGTGCTGGCGGTCATGGGCATGATCGCGGTGGGCTTCCTGGCCTTCATGCTGCTCACCTCCAACCCCTTTGACCGCTCCCTGCCGTGGTTCCCCATCGACGGCGCCGACCTTAACCCGCTGCTTCAGGACCCGGGCCTGATCGTCCATCCGCCCATGCTGTACATGGGCTACGTGGGGTTCTCGGTGGCTTTCGCGTTCGCCGTCGCCGGGCTGATGGCCGGCAACCTGGACCCGGCCTGGGCGCGCTGGGCGCGGCCCTGGACCACCGTGGCCTGGTGCTTTCTCACCGTCGGCATCGCCCTGGGCTCCTGGTGGGCCTACTACGAGCTGGGCTGGGGCGGCTGGTGGTTCTGGGACCCGGTGGAAAACGCCTCGCTGATGCCCTGGCTGGCCGGCACCGCCCTGATTCATTCCCTGGCGGTGAGCGAGAAGCGCAACCTGTTCCGTGCCTGGACCGTGCTGCTGGCCATCGTGGCGTTCTCGCTGAGCCTGCTGGGCACCTTCCTGGTCCGTTCCGGGGTGCTGACCTCGGTGCACGCCTTCGCCAACGACCCCAGCCGGGGCGCCTTCATCCTGGCGTTCCTGGCGGTAGTGGCCGGCGGCGCGCTGACCCTGTTCGCGCTGCGCGCCGGGCAGTTGGAAGGCAAGGGCGGCTTTAAGCTGATGTCCCGGGAGACCTTCCTGCTGGGCAATAACCTGATGCTGCTGGTGGCCGCCTCGGCGGTACTGCTGGGCACGCTTTACCCGCTGCTCGGCGAGGCGCTGGACATCAAGGTCTCGATCCGCAGCCCTTATTTCAACGGCTTCTTCGTGCCCCTGGCGTTGCTGCTCATGGTGTTGCTGGTGCCCGGCGTGATGAGCAACTGGAAGCGCCAGGACGGCGGCGCCGTGGCGCGCCGCCTGCTGTGGCTGGTGCCGGCGGCCCTGGTGGCCGGTTTCCTGGCCTCACGGCTGCCCGGCGACACCCCCTGGGTGGGCACACTGGCGATCATGCTGGCGCTGTTCGTGGTGCTCGCCCATCTGGACGACCTGGTGCGCCGGGCGCTGGCCTATGGTCAGGGGCTGGCGGTTGGCCTGGGCAAGCTTGGGCGCGGCTACTATGGCATGGTGCTGGCCCATTGTGGTCTGGCGGTGCTGGTGGCCGGCATCACCGTGGTCAGCTACCACGAGGTGGAGCGCGACGTGCGCATGGCCCCCGGCGACGTGGCCGAGGTGGGTGGCTACCGCTTCGAGTTCGACCAGTTGAGCGCCTATCGGGGCCCCAATTTCGATTCCCGCAAGGGCCACTTCGTGGTCAGCCGCGATGGTGAAGTGGTCACCGAGATGAACCCGGAGAAACGCACCTACCGGGCCAGCGGCCAGGTAATGACCGAGGCGGCCATCGACGGTCGGCTGATGCGTGATCTGTACGTGGCCCTGGGCGAACCGCTGGAGGGCGACGCCTGGGCCGTGCGCATCTACTACAAGCCCATGGTGCGGTGGATCTGGCTGGGCGCGCTGATCATGGCTCTGGGGGGCGGTCTGGCGCTCACCGACGCGCGCTATCGCAAGAAGATCGGTCGCCGCGAGGAGGAACCGGCCTATGAGTAAGAAGACCACCAGCCTGTGGGTGTTCGTGCCGCTGGTCGGCTTTGTCGCCCTGGCGATCCTGCTTGCCAGCGGCCTGGGCCGTAATCCGGAGGAGCTGCCTTCGGCGCTGGCCGGCAAGCCGGTGCCGGAGTTCTCCAAACCGTCGCTGCTGTCCGGCGACACTCTCAGCGAGGAGCGGCTGCACGGCCAGTGGCAACTGCTCAATGTGTGGGGCACCTGGTGCCCTACCTGCTATGTGGAGCACCCCTATCTGCTGGAACTGGCGGAACGCGGCGTGCCCATTGTCGGCATGGACTACAAGGACGAGGACGACAAGGCCCGCGACTACCTGGCCCGCTACGGCAACCCCTTCACCGAGGTGATCGTCGATGCCGATGGCCAGCTGGGGCTGGACCTGGGCGTTTACGGCGCTCCGGAAACCTTCCTGATCAATCCGCGCGGGGAGATCGTGCTGCGCCACGTGGGCGAGATGAACCAGCGCGCCTGGGACGAAAAGTTCGCGCCGGTACTGCGCCAGGCGGGCAATCCGCTGGGAGGCCCGTGATGATCCGCGCGCTGGTTCTGCTGACCCTGCTGCTGACGGCGCCGCTGCGGGCCGCCATTGATATCTACCAGTTCGACGACACCGCCCAGCAGGACCGTTTCCACCGGCTCACCGAGGAACTGCGCTGCCCCAAGTGCCAGAACCAGAGCATCGCCGACTCCGACGCGGAGATCGCCCGGGATATGCGCGAGCGGGTGGCGCGCATGATTCGCGATGGCCGTAGCAACGAGGAGATCGTTGAGTTCTTCGTCGCCCGTTACGGCGATTTCGTCAGTTACCGCCCGCCGGTCAACGAACGCACCGCCATTCTCTGGGTGGGCCCGGTGTCGCTGCTGATCCTGGGTGGCCTGGGCATTCTGTTGCTGGCCCGCCGCGCCAGCCGTCGCGTGGAGGAGGACGACCCCGAATGACTTTGTTCGTGATTCTGCCGCTGGTGCTGCTGCTGGCGGTTCTGGTGTGTTTCGGATTGTGGCGGCGCGAGCGGCTGCGCGCCGGCGAGCCGGTGTCCTGGCGGGGCCTGGCGCTGCCGCTGCTGGTGGTGGTGCTGGCCGGGCTGGGCTATCTGACCCTGGGGCTGCACCCGGAAACCGCCGGCTGGCTCGCCGAGCAGAACCGCTACGATGACGTTGCCCGGCGCGTGATTCGCGGCGAGGGCCCGAGCGAGAATGACCATGATATCTCCGCCCAGGCGCTCACCCGGGTGCTGCAATCGCGGCTGGCCCGGGACCCGAGCCAGCCGGGCTGGTACACCCTCGGCCTGCTCTACGATCAGCTTGGCGCGCCGGCCCAGGCCCAGGAAGCGGCCCGTCGCGCCCTGGCGCTGGACCCGGACGACGACGGCGCCCGCCTGTTGTTGGCGCGCGGCATGATTGCCCAGAACCAGGGCCGGCTCAGCGACGAAGCCGATGCCCAGATCCAGCGTGTGCTGGATGACCAGCCCCAGCATGACGGCGCCTTGATGCTGCGCGCCATGGCCGCCACCGAAGCGCGCCGTTTCGACCTGGCGGCGCAATCCTGGCGCGCGCTGCTGGCGCGCCACGGCGAGGGCGAAGCCGGCCGCTTGATTCGCCAGGGGCTGGCCCGCGCCGAGGAGCAGAAGGAGCGCGGTGACAAGCTGGCCAATCTGAGCGTTACCGTGGACGCCCCGGATCTGCCCGATGGCGGCACCCTGTTCGTGTTCCTGCGCCGTCAGGGCGAGGGCGGCCAGCCGTTGGCGGCGCGCCGCGTGCTGGTGGAATCGTTTCCCGTTACCGTGACCCTGACGCCGTCGGACTGGCTGCAGGGTTACCCGGAAAACCTGGAGGTCCTGCGGGTGGCGGCACGCTATACGCCGGCGCCGGGCTCCAATGTGGAACAGGCGCGGCTGGGCACCGAACCGGTGCCGCTGGCGCTTGGGGAGAGCCCGGCGGCGCGGCTGACACTGGCGCCCTGAGCGGCCCCGCGGGCGGCGATGGTACCAAGGTCGCCCTTGTGCCAGCCCGACCCGCACGGTAAAGTCGTCCCCCTTCGGGAAAGGGGGAACCTTCCCATTCGCGGCAATTCGGAGAAGTCTATGCGTGTCATCCTGCTTGGCGCGCCCGGTGCGGGTAAGGGCACTCAGGCGCAGTTCATCAAGGACGAATTTTCCATTCCCCAGATTTCCACCGGCGACATGCTCCGTGCCGCGGTGAAGGCAGGCACGCCCCTGGGACTGGAAGCGAAAAAGGTCATGGACGCCGGTGGCCTGGTTTCCGACGACATCATTCTCGGCCTGGTCAAGGAACGCATCGCCCAGGACGATTGCAAGAACGGTTTCCTGTTCGACGGTTTCCCGCGCACCATTCCCCAGGCCCAGGCGCTGGTGGATGGGGGTATCAATATTGATTTCGTGGTCGAGATCGACGTCGACGACGAAGAGATCATCGAGCGGCTCAGCGGTCGCCGCGTGCACCCGGCTTCCGGTCGCGTGTACCACGTCAAGCACAATCCGCCCAAGGAAGAGGGCAAGGACGACCAGACCGGCGAGGAGCTGGTGCAGCGTGACGACGACAAGGAAGCCACGGTTCGCAAGCGCCTGGAGGTGTATCAGGAGCAGACCCGCCCGTTGGTGGATTTCTACCAGAAGATCGCGGACAGCGGCGAGCCCAACGCGCCCACCTATGTGCGCGTGGCCGGTGTCGGCGGCGTCGAGGACATCCGTCAGCGGATCATGGCCAAGCTCAAGGGCTGAGGCCGCGGTCATCGCGACGAGATAAAAGGGGAAGCTTCGGCTTCCCTTTTTTTCGGTCTCGTTATCGTGATTAAAGCCGCCCCGTTCGCCGCCACCCGCTGACCGCGCCGCGTCGCTCACCTATCATTGATCCTGGATCGGTTTGGATGCCGTGGTCGCACACTAGGAGGCTTGCCTGTATGACATCTGAAAAAACCGCTGTGGTGCTGGTTAACCTTGGCACCCCCGACGCCCCCACGTCGGGCGCGGTGCGCCGCTATCTCAAACAGTTCTTGTCCGATCCGCGCGTGGTGGAAGCGCCGCGCTTCGTCTGGTTCTGGGTGCTGCGCCTGTTTATTCTGCCTTTCCGGCCGCGACGCGTGGCCGGCCTCTATGCCTCGATCTGGGGTGACGACTCACCGATCCGCGAAGTCTCCGAGCAACAGGCCCAAGCCCTGGACCAACGCCTCGACGTTACCGTCCGCCACGCCATGACCTACGGCTATCCGGCCTTGCCCGCGGTGCTCGACGAGCTCGCCGACGCCGGTCACGATCATCTTTTGATTCTGCCTCTCTATCCACAGTATTCCGGCTCGACCACCGGAGCGGTGGCCGATGTGCTCGCCGACTGGGCACGGGGCCGTCGTGAAGTGCCGGGCTTCACGCTGATCAAGGATTATTGGCAACATCCGGCCTGGCTTGATGCCATGGTCGATAGCATCCGCGATTTCCGTGAGCAGCACGGCGAGGCCGAGAAGCTGTTGTTCTCCTTTCATGGTATCCCCAAGCGTTACCAGGAACTGGGTGATCGCTACGGCGAGCGGTGTCTGCAATCGGCGGCGCGTATCGCCGAGCGACTGTCCCTGAGCGACGATGCCTGGGCGGTGACCTTTCAATCGCGGTTCGGACCGCAGGAATGGTTGAATCCCTACACCGATAAAACCCTGGAAGAGTGGGGCGCCGCCGGCGTGCGCTCGGTGCAGGTCGTGTGCCCGGGTTTCGCTGCCGACTGTTTGGAAACTCTGGAGGAGATCGATTCGGAAAATCGCGAGATCTTTCTGCACGCGGGGGGGGAATCGTTTGCCTATATTCCCGCCTTGAACGCGCGACCCACGCACATCGATGCATTGGAGCGAATCATAGCGGGGGCCTTGCCGCGAAACTGAAAAACGTATGTCGATGGATTGGAAGGGGGCGACTCATCGAGCGCCCCTTTTTTGTTTTTCGCCGACAAAAAAGTGGTTCTTTTTTATTTTTTACTTATTCGTGCCGGCTGCTGGTCAAATAATGTACCAACGTAATTTTTTTTGTGCTACTTTCCGACTGTCGCAGAAAAACGACGTCATAGATTAGGAGATCGATCATGGCCCGAGCAGCAAAGAAAGCAGCCACTAAGCGAGCGACGCGTAAGAAGACGACCGCTCGCAAGACCACCGCCGCCAAGACCACGGCGCGCAAACAAACCGCCAGCAAGGCACCGGCGGTTCCGAAATCAGTAAGCAACGCCGAAGCCAAGTTCAAGCTTCAGGAAAAGGCGGTTACCCAGGCGGAGAAAAAAGTCGACCAGGCGGAAGCCCGACTCGATCGCCACAAGAAGAAGGTCGATACAGAAAACGGCAAGCTCGGTAAATTGCGTACCGACCTCGCCGCCAAGCGCGACAAGGTAAAGGGCAAGGCCACCGCCGCCGCCAAGCGTGCCGTGGATACCGCTCGCGGTCGCATGAATACCCAGCGGCTCAAACTTCAGGACCTGCGTGGTGAAAGCAAACTGATTCGCGCCGAGATTCAGGCGGCGAAGAAAGTGGTTACCCGCGAGAAGAAAAAGCTGCGTACCGCTCAGCGCAATCTGTCCGCCAAGATGCGTGAGTACGAGCGCAAGCTGGCCAAGAAAGCCAAGGCCGCTCAGAAGAAGGCGGAGCAGAAAGCCAAGACCGCCGCGCGCAAGGCCGCCGCCAAGTCGAAGAGCAGCGCCAAGAAGAGCACGGCGAAGAAAACCACCGCCAGGAAAGCCACCGCCAAGAAGAGCGCCGCGAAGAAATCCACCGCAGGCAAGAGCGCGGCCAGGAAGACTTCCACGCGCAAGAGCCCGGCCCGCAAAACCGCCGCCAAGAAGACCACGGCGCGCAAGAGCACCGCTGGCAAGAAGAGCGCGGCTCGTAAGTCCACGGCCCGTACCAGCCCGGCCAAGCAGAGCTGACCGGACACCGGAACCAGCCCCGCCGCCGCCCCCGATTCCGGGGGCGGCGCCGTTTTTGACCCCCGCCACGGATCGCGCCGAAAGGTGTTGATAATAATTCGCATTAGGGTTAACCTGCTTTTCGAGATTGAGGAGTAGGCGTAGCCATGTACGTATGTCTCTGCAACGGCATCACTGACAGCCAAATACGGGAAGCAGCCGAAAGCGGTTGCGACAGCCTGCGTGATCTTCGTCGGGAACTTGGGGTTGGCAGTCAGTGTGCCAAATGTGCACGGCACGCCCGCCAGGTATTGCGTGATACCCGTAGCGCCATGCCAGCGACCTCTTCTCTCTCCCCCGGCCGGGGTGAAGTCGTGCAGTTCTGGCCACGGACCGCCTGAACCGCGCCGGCTTCGGAACCACCCGGGCCACGGCGACCGCCCAGCCAGGCACGGTACCGTAAACGGTAGCGAGCCAAGCCAGGGACCGGCCCGCCGGATGTCAGTAAAGACTGATTCTCATTTATATAACTAGTTGTATTTACTGGATTTTTTTGTCGCGAGCCCTTGTCGGGGCCGGCCTGTTGCACAACAATGGGCGCGTTCCCCAATTCCCCGGCAATGGAGAGGCACCATGAAAGGCGACAAGAAGGTCCTGGAGCACCTCAACCGGGCGTTGAGCAACGAGCTCATCGCCATCAATCAGTATTTCCTGCACGCCAAGATGTACAAGGACTGGGGCCTGCACGCCTTGTACGAGAAGGAATACCACGAATCCATCGACGAGATGAAACACGCCGACTGGCTGTGTGAACGTATTCTGTTCCTGGAAGGCGTCCCCAACCTGCAGGACCTGGGCAAGCTGATGATCGGCGAAAACACCCGGGAAATGCTCGAATGCGACCTCAAGCTCGAGCAAATGGCCGTGCCCGATCTGCGTGATGGCATCGAGTACTGCGAATCCGTGCGCGACTACATCTCCCGCGACCTGCTGCGCCGCATCCTGGACTCCGAGGAAGAGCACATCGACTGGCTGGAAACCCAGCTGGAGCTCATGGACAAGGTCGGCCAGGAAAATTATCTGCAAAAACAAATGGAAACCGACGACGACTGAATGCGGTTTTCCGTTTCGTTTGCGCAAGAATTCACCGCCCGTGGCTTGACTGGACCCGGGGTATTGGGAATAATGCGCGCCTCTTGACGGCAACGCCGCCAAGCCCGCACCGGTAGCTCAGTTGGATAGAGCATCTGGCTACGAACCAGGAGGTCGGGGGTTCGAATCCTCCCCGGTGCGCCATCTCAAACGAAAAGGCCCCGCTCCCAAAAGGAGCGGGGCCTTTTCGTTTGAGATGGCATACCGAGGAAGTATGTAGAGAACCCCCCGGGTTCGACAAGCCGGCCCAAAGGGCCGGCGCAGGGCGTCGCCGCAAAGCGGCGACGGGGCGAAGCCCCGAGCGGCGTAGCCGCGAGCCAATCCTCCCCGGTGCCCTTCCGAATAGCACCACGCCAAACCCCCAAGCCCGGCAAGCGAAGCAAAGCCGGGCTCCCCCTGAAACCCACCTCCCCACGCAGCCCCCACCAACGCCAACCCCCAAGCCCGGCGAGCGAAGCAAAGCCAGGCGCCCCTCTGAAACCCTCCACCCCCAACGACAAACCAGACCACCCACCCCACCCACCCCCATCGCGGCGGAAGCCGCTCCTACAACAGCCCCACCCCATTTTTTACAAGCCACCCACGAAACCATCCGGTAGCCTGAGCCCTCGAACACGCACCACCCACGACCCAGGACCCTTAACAACCATGCAAGCCCGATGGCTGGAACGCTTCAACACGCTTCTCTACCGCCTTCGCCACCTCTGGGCGGTGGGCAGCTTCTCCCTGGGCCTGGCCAGTTACTTCCTGGTGGAACGCAAGCCCTGGCTGGCGGCGGTGCTCACCGCCATTCTGGTCGGCACCTGGCTGGTTCTGCTCACCGAGAACTTCTGGTTGCGCCGTTTCCGGGGCGGGGCCATGGAGCCGCTGGCCCAGGGCGCGCTCAAGCTGATGCTGCAGGGCGTGCACCAGGAGGCCTTTTTCTTCAGCCTGCCGTTCGTGATTCTGCAGTGGTCCGGGGGCGCGGAGTACTTCCTGTTCACCGGCCTGGTGATCACCGCCGCCCTGGTCAGCATCGTCGACCCGCTGTATTTCCGGCTCGCCGGCCATCGCGCTCTGTACTTCGGCTTCCATGCCTGGGCGTTGTTCGTGGCGTTGCTGGTGTTGTTGCCGCTGATCTTTAAATGGCCCACCAACTACGCGCTGGACGGCGCCGCGCTGCTCACCGCTCTGTTCGCGCTGCCCAGCTTCTGGCGGGTGGGCGGGCCCCGGCCGGCCTACCGCTGGGTGCTGCTGGTGGTGTTTTCCGGCGCCATCGCCACGGTGCCGTTCTGGGGGGCGCCCCTGGTGCCGCCGCTGACCCTGTCCCTGGAGCAGCGGGCCATGGCGGCGAGTATCAACCGGGCCAGTCGGGAGCCATTGGTTACCGGCCAGCGGTTTTCGGCGGCGGAGCTGGATGACGGGCTCTATGCCTATACCGCGATCCGCGCGCCCCTGGGGCTGGGCCAGCCGGTGAGCCACTACTGGTATCACGACGGTGAGCGGGTGGATCGTATCGGCCTGCATCTCACCGGCGGCCGCCGGGAGGGCTATCGAACCTGGTCGCACAAGGCCCATTTGCCGGCACCGGCGGTGGGGGACTGGCGGGTGGAGGTGCGCACCGACAAGAACCAGATCATCGGTGTGTTGCGTTTCACCATTACGCCCTAAGGGCCCGAGGTCGAGGCCTGGGCGTGGCGAAATGCCGCGTTGGCCGCCTTGACGCCGGCCCGGCGGCGGCGCACCCTTGGCGCCGCGATCCGGGCCGGTGGCGCCGGCCCTTCACGGTGAAGGCCCGTTCCTGTTCATGTTGCAAACCCTGTCGGGCGGCTTGACGCCCTATATCCTGTCTCCGGTCACCGTGCTGCTGTTTCTGGTGGCGGTGGTGACTTACCTGGTGGGCTGGCGTCGTCTGGTGGCGGTGGGCGAGCGGCCTTCCGCGTGGCGGGCGTTGTCGTTCTTTCTGGGGGTGCTGCTGTGTTACGGGGTGATGCACACCCAGTTCGATTACTATTCGCGCTACATGTTTTTCGTGCACCGGGGCCAGCATCTGGTGCTGCATCACCTGGGGGCGTTTCTGATCGCCCTGGCCAACCCGTTGCCGGTATTCGCCGCCTGCGCCGGCGACCGGCGCTTTCCCCGGCTGGCGGCGGCGTTCCGGCCGGTGCGCCGGGTGCTGTTCGATCCGGTGGTGGCCACGGTGTTGTTCGTCGGCCTGATCTTCTTCTGGCTGACGCCGTCGATTCATTTCGATGCCATGCTCAGCCTGCGGCTTTACGAACTGATGAACTGGTCCATGCTGGTGGATGGCGTGATCTTCTGGTTGGTGATCCTGGACCCCCGCGACCCGGACCGGGCCGGTACGTCCCGGTTCGGAGTGCGTTTTCTGATGCTGGTGGCGGCGCTGTTTCCGCAGATTCTGCTGGGCGCCTACATTACCTTCGCCGAACCGGGGCTCTATGACGTTTACGCGGTGTGTGGTCGCGCGTTCGCCATGGACCCGGCCACGGACCAGGTGCTCGGTGGCATTCTGACCTGGATTCCCGCCGCCATGATGACGATTCTCGGCGCCCTGGTGGTGTTGCGTTTATACCTGCGTTACGACAGTGAAAAAGGAGGCTGACATGGTCCGTTCCATTCTTGCCGCGTTGCTCGCCCTGGCGATGCTGGTCAGCGCGGGGTGTGATTCCTCGGGCGTGGAGTTCAATGGCAAGGACATCAGTGGCCTGATGCCGGAGCTGGAATTCTCGCTGACCGGCGAGAACGGTGAAACGGTGACCGAGGCCCGTTATCGGGGCGAGGCGGTGGTGTTGTTCTTCGGTTATACCCATTGTCCGGATTATTGCCCGACCACGCTGACGGCTCTGGCCCAGGCCCTTAAGCAGTTGCCGCCGGAGCAGCGCGAGCAGGTTCGGGTGCTGTTCGTGAGTGTGGACCCGCGCCGTGACAGCCCGGAGTTGCTGGCCAAATACACTGGATATTTCAGCCCGAGGATCGATGGCCTGACCGGTAACAAGAAGGCCCTGGACGCGCTTACCAAGCGTTATCGCACCGCCTACAGTTATGGCGAGCCGGACGATAACGGCAACTATCTGGTCAACCATGGCACGGCCATGTACGGCTTTGATCGTCAGGGCAGGATACGGGTGTTCATGCGTGATGATCAGCCGGTGGACCAGATCGCCGAGGATCTGCGGGCGTTGATCAGCATTCAGTAGGTGGCTCGCCGGCTTTTGTTGCTATCTCCAGCCGCGATGTACCTGGCACGGCCCCTGTAATCACCACCTCATCGTAACGCGCGCTTACCCGCGCCCACGGCGATGGTCGCCGGGAGCGCGGATAGGCCGGCTCGCCTTAGCCGGCGCGCAGTTGCTTGGCGGCCTGGACCATGTTGGCGAGGGCGCCTTCGGTTTCCTCCCACTTGCGGGTTTTCAGGCCGCAGTCCGGGTTCACCCAGAGCCGTTCCTTGGGCAGCCGGTCGGCGGCCTTGTGCATCAGATCCACCATCCAGTCCACCGCCGGTTCGTTGGGGGAGTGGATATCATAGACCCCGGGGCCGATGTCGTTGGGGTATTCGAAGTTCTGGAACGCTTCCAGCAGCTCCATGTTGGAGCGGGACGTTTCGATGGTGATCACGTCCGCGTCCAAGGCGGCGATGGCCTCGATGATGTCGTTGAACTCCGAGTAGCACATATGGGTGTGGATCTGGGTTTCATCCGCCACGCCCACGGTGGCCAGGCGGAAGCAGTCCACCGCCCAGTCCAGATAGGCGCGCCAGTCTTCCCGGCGCAGCGGCAGCCCTTCGCGGAACGCGGGCTCGTCGATCTGGATCACGCCGATACCGGCTTTTTCCAGGTCCTGGACTTCGTCGCGCAGGGCCAGGGCGATTTGCCGGCATGTGGCCTGGCGCGGCTGGTCGTCACGCACGAACGACCATTGGAGGATGGTCACCGGGCCGGTGAGCATGCCTTTTACGGGCTTGTCGGTCAGTGACTGGGCGAAACGCAGCCATTCCACGGTCATCGGCCGCGGGCGGCTGACGTCGCCGAAGATCACCGGCGGCTTCACGCAGCGCGAGCCGTAGCTCTGCACCCAGCCGAAGCGGGTGAAGGCGAAGCCTTCCAGCAGTTCACCGAAGTATTCCACCATGTCGTTGCGTTCCGGCTCGCCGTGCACCAGCACGTCCAGGTCCACCTGTTCCTGGTAGCGGATCACCCGGCGGATTTCCTGCTCCATGCGCTGATGGTAGTCGGCGTCGCCGAGCTTGCCGGCCTTCCAGTCCCGGCGCGCGGCGCGGATCTCCGGGGTTTGCGGGAAGGAGCCGATGGTGGTGGTGGGGTAGGCGGGCAGGTTCAGCGCCGCTTGCTGCTTGCCGATGCGTTGCGCGAACGGGCTCAGCCGATCCCGCGACAGGCGGTCGGCGCCGGCCAGGCGTTCGGCCACCGCCGGGTTGTGAATGCGCGGCGAGGTGGCGCGGGCCGCCACGGCGGCCCGTTGTGCTTCCAGGGCCGGGCGCACGCTGTCGTCACCGTCCAGGGCGCCGCGCAGTACCGCCAGTTCCTGCAGCTTCTGCTTGGCGAAGCTGAGCCAGCTCTTCAGTTCGTCGTCGAGTTTGTCTTCCTGGTCCAGGTCCACGGGTACATGGAGCAGCGAGCAGGAGGGTGCCAGCCACAGCCGGTCGCCCAGTTGATCACGCAGCGGCGCCAGGGTTTCCAGCAGGGCGTCGAGATCGGCGCGCCAGATGTTGCGACCGTTGATCACGCCCAGGGACAGCACCTTGTCGCCCAGCCGTGGCAGCACCTGTTGCAGGTCGTCGTCACCACGCACCCGATCCAGGTGCAGGCCGGCCACCGGCAGTTGCAGGGCGGTGAACAGGTTGTCGCGCAGCCCTTCGAAGTAGGTGGCCACCAGCAGTTTCAGGTCACTGGCGCCGGCCAGGCTGTCGTAGACGCGCAGGTAGGCGCGCTGCCAGTCGTCGGGCAGGTCCAGGGCGAGGATCGGCTCGTCGATCTGTACCCAGGTGACGCCCTGGTCGGCGAAGCGCCGCAGGATGTCCCGGTACACCGGCACCAGCCGTTCCAGCAGGGCCAGCTTGGCGCTGTCGGCGGCGCCGTCGAACGCCTCGCCCTTGGCCAGGTAGAGGTAGGTGAGCGGGCCGGGGATCACCGGCTTGGCGTCGTGACCCAGGGCCCGGGCTTCCTGCACCTGCTCGAACAGGCTGCCCCGGGCGATGCGGAAGTCCTGGTCCGCCGCCAGTTCCGGCACGATGTAGTGGTAGTTGGTGTCGAACCACTTGGTCATCTCGCAGGCCGCCGCTGGCGTGCCGCTGGGGGCACGGCCCCGGGCCATGCGGAACAGGGTGTCCAGATCCACGGGCTGGTCGGCGCCGTGATTGAAGCGCGCCGGGACCACGCCCAGCAGGCAGGAGAATTCCAGAATCTGGTCGTACCAGGCGAAATCGCCCACTGGCACCGGTGAGACACCGGCCTCGGCCTGCAGCGCCCAGTGGCGTTCGCGCAGGCTGCGGCCCACGTGTTCCAGTTCGCTCTGCTGCAGGGTGCCGGCCCAGTAGGCCTCCAGCGCCTGCTTGAGTTCCCGGCGCGCACCGATGCGCGGAAAGCCGAGGTTGTGTAAACGGGTCATGATGGCGTCCTTTCGATTTGAATGGCGCTATTGTGGTGGCGGTGCTACATGAGACAAAATCAAATCCCTAATTCTTAATATGAGGATTGCTCATGTTGGAGCTGCGCCATCTGAACACCCTGCTGGCGATTCAGGAGGCCGGCAGCCTGGTGGACGCCGCCGAGCGGCTGCACGTGACCCAGTCCGCCCTGTCCCATCAGCTCAAGGATCTCGAGCACCGGCTTGGCGTGTCGCTGATCGTGCGCCGTACCCGGCCGATCCGCTTCACGCCGGCGGGGCAGCGGGTTCTGGAGCTGGCTACCCAGGTGTTGCCGCTGGTACGCCGCACCGAGACCGAGTTGCGGCGGCTGGCCGCCGGTCGCAGCGGGCGCCTGCACATCGCCATCGAATGCCACTCCTGTTTCCAGTGGCTGATGCCGGCGCTGGACCGGTTCCGGGAAGGCTGGCCGGAGGTGGAGCTGGATCTGTCCGCCGCCTTCAGCTTCACGCCGCAGAGCGCCCTGGTGCGCGGCGATCTGGACATGGTGATCACTTCCGATCCGGTCGGTGACGAGGCGGTGCGCTATCTGCCGTTGTTCCGCTATGAGCTGGTGCTGGCGGTGGCGCGCGGGTCGGCATTGTCGCAGCGGCGTTTCGTCAGCGCGGAGGAACTGGCCGACCAGGTGCTGATTGCCTACCCGGTGGAGCACGAACGGCTGGATGTGTTCACCGCCTTCCTGGACCCGGCCGGGGTGGCGCCGGCGTCGGTGCGCACCGCCGAGCTGACGCCGATGATGGTGCAGTTGGTGGCCGCCGGGCGGGGCGTGGCGGCGCTGCCCAACTGGGCGCTCACCGAGTACCTGGATCTCAAGCTGGTGGAGGCGGCGCGGCTTGGCGAAGCGGGGGTTTGGCGCACCCTATACGCGGCGGTGCGCGATGGTGATGAGTCGGTGCCGTTCATTCAGGAGTTCATGGAGACCGCGCGCACCTTGTGCTTTCAGAACCTGTCGGGCATCAAGCGGGCCGATTGAGGGCCGCCCTCAGGAGGGCCCCTGGGGCGCCAGGGGTTTGACCCAGTAAAGTTGCTTGTGGCCACGTTTGCGGTAGCGTTCGCAGACCCGCTCGGCCTGGTCGCGGGAGTGGAAGCGCTGCATCACGAACAGATTGCCGTTGTCGTCCTGGCGCCACAGGATGTACTGCACGTTACCAGCGGCCATAGGGGCTGCGGCTCAGGGCGCTGTTGTAGTAGCGCGGGTCCTCGGTGACCTCCTCGCCCAGCCAGCCAGGGTGGCTGAAGGCTTCGTCCTCGTGCCGCAGTTCGATTTCCGCCACCACCAGGCCTTCGTTGTCGCCATGGAACACGTCCACCTCCCAGACGTGGCCGTCCAGGGGCAGGCGGTAGCGGGTTTTGTCGATTACTCCTTCCGGGCACATTTCCTCGAGCATGGCGCGGGCATCGTCCGCCGGAATCGGGTATTCGAATTCACTGCGCCGCGCGCCGTGGGTCTCGCCCTTGATGGTGAGCCACGCCTGGTCATCGCGCACCCGTACCCGCACGGTGGCCTGGCGGGCATGGCTCAGGTAACCCTGCACCAGGCGTTCGCCGTCCAGGCCGTCGAGAAAGTCGGTGCGCGTGACGCGGAATTTACGTTCGATCTCCACCGCCATGGGAATCTCCGGGTCCGTTTCAGCCTTCCGCCGGGGCCGGGGAGGTCGGCACCAGGTCGCGGTTGCGCTCGAGTTCGTCCACCGGGAAGCCCTTTTCCCGGGCGCTGGACACCAGGGCCTGATATTGATCCTCGGGCAGGCGCGGTTGCCGGGCCAGAATCCACAGGTATTCTCGGCCCGGCTCGCCGATCACCACGGTCCGGTAATCCTTGTCGAGAGCGATGATCCAGTAGTTGCCCTCGGCGATCCGGGGCAGCAGCCGGGAAAACCAGTTGTCGAAGCGCACCTTGAGTTTGGCGTTGCCGGAATCCGGCACCACCCGGGCTTCACCCTCGGCGACGCTGGGGCCGTCCTTGCGCTGACAACGGTTGATCACGCGCAGGCCGCCGTCGTCCATGGGTTCGTAGGTGGCCGTGGAGTTGTAGCAGCCGCGTTGGAACCATTGCGGCAAACGGGCGATTTCATGCCAGGTGCCGGCGTAGCGTTGCAGGTCCACCTGGTCGACGGTGGCCAGGGGGCGGTCGTCGCCGCCGCAGGCGGTGAGCAGCAGGGCGAACAGGGCACCGGCGGCGCCACGGAGAGTCGGGAAACGCATGGTCGGAATCCTTTCGGCGCGGAACAGGGCGCCCTAGTCTAGCCTAAATCGGGCGCCCTCGTCCGGGGCGCCCCGAATCCGATCTGGATCAAGGCCACGGGGCATCCGGGGCGCTATCGCCATGCTATACTGCCGCGCCGATTCAGGGAGGTTCTGAC
Organism: Alloalcanivorax sp. C16-2; assembly: GCF_046507615.1. Lineage (NCBI taxonomy): Bacteria > Pseudomonadati > Pseudomonadota > Gammaproteobacteria > Oceanospirillales > Alcanivoracaceae > Alloalcanivorax > Alloalcanivorax sp. C16-2. Next base: position 1,627,061 of record NZ_JBKFTL010000001.1, read on the forward strand.
TATCACTGCGCCACGCCTCACAGTGCGCCGTTTAAGCTGCGAGCGGGATGACCGGATGCTGTTCCGGGACCTGGATTTTTCCGCCCACGACGGCCAGATCTGGCAAATCACCGGCGCCAATGGCGCCGGCAAGACCACCCTTTTGCGAATCCTCGTGGGCCTGCACGGTTTCTACGAAGGAGAGGTGCGCTGGGACGGGCCGCTGGCGCCATCGCTGCTTTATCTGGGCCATCAGCCCGGCGTGCGTGAGGAACTCACCGCCCGGGAAAACCTCCGATACAGTCAGGCCCTGGCGGGCCAGAGCGGCGACCTGGACGCGGCCCTGGACGCGCTCGGCCTGTACGGCTTCGAGGACGTGCCCGCCGGGCGGTTGTCCGCCGGCCAGAAGCGGCGCATTGCCCTGGCCCGGTTGTGGCTGGGCGACAAGCGCGTCTGGGTGCTGGACGAGCCCTTCACCGCCATCGACCAGGACGGTGTGGCGCGGCTGGATGCGCGCCTGCGCGAGGCCGCCGCCGCCGGCACTCTGGTGCTGTACACCTCCCACCACCGGGTGGGCGAGGACGTGCACCGCCTGCACTTGAGTGGCGCCGGCGCCGAGGTGCTGGCATGAGCGCTATCTGGTGGGCGTCGTTGCGCCGTGAGCTGACCTTGATCTGGCGGGCGCCCGCGGACATGGTGCAGCCGCTGTTCTTCTTCGTGGTGGTGGTGAGCCTGTTCCCGCTGGGGCTGTCGCCGAAGCCGGAGCTGCTGGCCCTGGTGGCGCCCGGCGCGGTCTGGGTGGCGGCCCTGCTGGCGGTGATGCTGTCCCTGGATGGCCTGTTCCGCCGTGATCAGGAAAGCGGCGCCCTGGACCAGATGCTCACGGCCCCCGTGGTAACGGTGGTGCCGGTGAGCGCCAAGCTGCTGGCGCACTGGCTGCTCACCGGCCTGCCGCTGGCGCTGATCGCGCCGCTGCTGGGCTACATGATGCAACTGCCGGTGGCGGTGCTGGACACGCTGATGGTGAGCGTGCTGCTGGGCACGCCGACCCTGACCGTGGTGGGCGCCATCGGCGCCGCGCTCACGGTGGGGCTCAACCGTGGCGGTATTCTGCTGGCGGTGCTGGTGCTGCCGCTGTACATCCCGGTGCTGGTGTTCGGCGCCGGCGTGGTGCGCACCGCCCAGGACGGGTTGCCCACCGACGGGCTGTTGGCGGTGCTGGGCGCGATTCTGGCGCTGGCCCTGAGCCTGGGGCCGGTGGCCGTGGCGCTGGGCCTGCGCATCAGCGCCGGGGATTAGTCAGAGCGGTTTTAGGGGCTTTTATGTGGAAAACAATTAAACGCTGGTACCACCAGCTTGGTTCACCCCGCTACTTTTACGGCTTCTGCAACGCCGTGCTGCCCTGGCTGGTGCCCATCGCTCTGGTGGTGCTGGTGGTGGGGCTGGCCTGGGGCCTGGCCTGGGCGCCGGTGGAGCGCTACCAGGGCGACAGTTACCGTATCATCTACATTCACGTGCCCGCCTCCAGCGGCGCTTTGATGGGCTATATCGCCATGGGCGTGGCCGGCCTGGTGGCGCTGGTCTGGCGCATGAAAATGGCGGAGGTGATGCTCAAGGCCCTGGCGCCGTTCGGCGCCGTGCTGGCGGCGGTGTCCTTGATCACCGGCGCGCTTTGGGGCAAGCCCACCTGGGGCACCTACTGGCAGTGGGACGCGCGCATGACCTCGATGCTGATCCTGCTGTTCCTGTACCTGGGCATCATCGCTCTGCAGAGCGCCATCCGTGACCCGCGCCAGGCGGCCCGGGCCGCTTCGCTGCTGGCGGTGGTGGGGGTGATCAACGTGGTGATCGTCAAGTATTCCGTGGAGTGGCTGCAGACCCTGCATCAGGGCGCCACCCTGAAGATGGTGGGCGAATCGTCCATCAACGATGCCATGAAATACCCGCTGCTGATCAGCATGCTGGGCCTGTGGCTGCTGTACGCCGCCAACGTGCTGATCCGCGCCCGCGCCGAGGTGCTCAGCCGCGAGCGGCGCAGCGGCTGGGTGCGCAAGCTGGTGGCGCCGGACGACGGCAAGGGCGGGAGATAGCCATGTATTTCGACAGCTTCGCCGACTTCCTGGCCATGGGCCGGCACGGCTTCTATGTCTGGACCGCCTACGGATTGAGCGCGCTCCTGATCACCGCCAACATGCTGCTCGCGCTGCGCCAGCAGGGACGGGTGCGCGCCGAGCTGGCGCGCCGCGCGCGCCGCGATGCCCGCGACAACGCAACCTCTTCGGAGCACCTTGATGAATCCGGTTCGTAAACAACGTCTGATGGTGGTGCTGGCCATTCTGGTCGGCCTGGCCATCGCCGTGGGGCTGGCGGTCTACGCCCTGCGCCAGAACATCAATCTGTTCTATACCCCGCAACAGGTGGTCAGTGGCGAGGCGCCGGTGGGCACCAAGATGCGGGTCGGCGGGCTGGTGGAGGAAGGCTCGGTACGCCGTGATCCGCAGACCCTGGACGTGACCTTCGCGGTCACCGATGGCAAGGGCACCTTCGATATTCACTACCAGGGCATCCTGCCGGACCTGTTCCGCGAAGGGCAGGGGGTGGTCGCCAATGGCACCCTGGTGAGCCGCGACCGGTTCGAGGCCGACGAGGTGCTCGCCAAGCACGACGAGACCTATATGCCGCCGGAAGTACAGGACGCGCTGGAGAAAGCCGGCCACCCCGGCAACGCCGGAAAAACCGGCCAAAACGGCGAAGCCGGAAGCTACGGCGGCCAGTACGGCGACCCCTGAGTCGCGGGCCCGGCCGGGCCGGCGCGAAAGTGATTGTCGGCCCGCCGGGCCTGGCATACAGTGCGCCGGACCACCCCTTACGCGAGGCCATCCGGGCACCATGAGTCAGGTCATCATCCTGGTCGACGATCCGGCCGACTGGGCCGCCTATTACCCCACCCGCCATCTGCTCGCCGCCCGCGATTATCTGCAGGCGGCGACGCCGGTGTGCACCGACAAGAAAGTGCAGGTGATCAACCTGTGTCGGGGCTACAAGTACCTGTCGCCGGGCTACTACTGCTCGCTGCTGGCGGAGGCCCGTGGCCAGCGGGTGATGCCCTCGGTGCGCACCGTCAACGACCTCAGCCGCAAGGCCCTCTACGGCTTGCACTTCGGCCACTTCGAGAATGCCCTGGACCGGGTGATCAGGAAGCGCGCCCCGGGCAAGCAGGGCGAGGACGCCACCCGGCTCACCCTGACTCTGTATTTCGGCCACACTGAACAGGAAGGCCTGGCGGAGCTGGGCCGGCAGATTTTCGATCAATTACCGTGCCCGATCCTGCGCGTGGCGTTCCGGCGCCGCGACGACCAGTGGATTCTGGAATCGATTCGCACGGTCAGTCTCAAGCAGCTCAAGGGCGATGAGGAAGACGCCTTTGCCCGTGCCCTGGAGCGCTTCGACGCACGCGTCTGGCGCAACCCGCGCCGCCGTCGTGGCGACCGCTATGAGCTGGCCATGCTGGTGGACGAACGGGAAGCCCTGCCGCCCAGCAACAAGACCGCCCTGAAGCGTTTCATCAAGGCTGGCCGCGAACTGGGCATCAAGGTGGAGCCGATCGACCGCGACGATTACGCGCGGCTGGGCGAATACGATGGCCTGTTCATCCGCGAAACCACCGGCCTGGACCACCACACCTACCAGTTCGCCCGCAAGGCGGAGCAGGAAGGCATGGTGGTGATCGACGACCCCGGCTCGATCCTGCGCTGCACCAACAAGATTTACCTGGCGGAACTGATGCAGGCCAACAAAGTACCGGTGCCGCCCACCGCCTTCGTGTTCGACGATTCCGATGCCCAGGTGGAACGTCTCATCGACGAACTGGGGCTGCCCATGGTGCTCAAGATTCCGGACGGCAGTTTTTCCCGGGGCATCAGCAAGGTGGCCGATCGCGACGCCCTGCGTGACGCCCTGCGCCAGTACCTCAAGCAGTCCGCGGTGGTGCTGGCCCAGGCCTTCATGTACACCGATTACGATTGGCGCATCGGCGTGCTCAACAACCGGCCGCTGTTCGCCTGCCAGTATTTCATGAGCAAGGGCCACTGGCAGATCTACCACCACAAGGACGGTGGCAAGACCAGCTCCGGCGGCTTTCGCAGCCTGGCGGTGCGCGACGTGCCGCCCAAGGTGCTGCGCACCGCCCTCAAGGCGGCGCGGATGATGGGTAACGGCCTGTATGGCGTGGACCTGAAACAGTCCGGCGACGAGGTGGTGGTGATCGAGGTGAACGACAACCCCAACGTGGACGCTGGCGTCGAGGACCTGTGGCTGGGCGAGGATCTGTACCGCCAGATCATGCTGGAGTTCCTGCGCCGGCTGGAGGCCAAGCGGCTCGGCCTGCCCCTGTAGGAAGCGGGAGTGAGAGAGCGAGGATGCGACGATATCTGATCCGCCGGGCGATTCGAAACTGGTACGCCGACGGCGACATCGACGAAGCCACCGCCCGGCGTCTGCTGGCCCGGTACGGCTCCGCTCTGGACGAGCGGCCGCCATCCGCCGCCGGGCCGGTGCTGGCGGTGGCCGGGCTGTTCCTGGGGCTGGCCTTGCTGCTGGTGGTGTCCGCCAACTGGGAACAGCTGCCGCGGGGCTTGCGGCTGGCCGGTCTGATGTCGCTCACGGCGCTGCTCAACGGCGTCGGCGTGGCGCGCTATCTGCGCCATAGCGCCGGGGCCTTCTGGCTGTTGCTGGGCGGCTTCGCCTACGGCGCCTCGGTGATGCTGATCGGCCAGATGTACCACCTCGGCGAGCATTTCCCCAACGGTCTGTTGCTGTGGGCGTTGGGGGGGCTGCCCCTGGCGTTGCTTACCCGGAGCCGCCTGCTGGCGCTGCAGACCCTGGCGGTGGCGGTGGCCTGGATGGTGATGGAGAACCGCTATGGCATGCCCTGGGCCATGCCGCTGTTTCTGGTCGCGGCCGCCGGGGTGGCGCGCTATCGGAACAGCGCCGTGCTCACCCTGGCCACCCTGGCGGCCGCCGCTGGTTGGGGCAACCTGATGCTTACCTGGGCCTACGCCACCGACTTCGGCCCGGACACCGCCGAGGGCATGATCAGTTTCAACCTTGCCTTGCTGGTGCTGGCGGTGGCGCTGTCCCGGCGCCCGCGCTGGTTCGGCGCCGCCGGCCCGTTGCTGGCCGTGGGCGTGCCGCGCCTGGTGCTGTTGGCGTTGCTGCCGTTCACCTTCGTGGACATCTGGCGCGACTATCTGGCACTGGCCTGGACCTGGCTGGACCCGGGGCTGTGGGCCGGTCTGGCGGTGCTGGTGCTGGCCGCGCTCGCCGGTCAGCCGTTACTGGCCGCGGTCAGTGCCGGCCTGCTGGCATTGGTGCACACCGGCGGCCTGCCACACCAGGCCCTGGCATGGGCGGTGGCGGTGAATCTGCTGGTTCTGGCCCTGGCCCTGCGCTGGCTGCACCGGGGGCTGGTGGAAGGGCAGGCGGGTCTGTTCTTCACCGGTCTGGTGGCGATGCTGCTGCTGGCGGCGCTGCGTTACCTGGATCTGATCGGCGGCTACCTGGGCGCCGCCGGCTTGTTCATCGCCATGGCCACGCTGCTGTTGTTGGTGGCGTTCTACTGGCGCCGTCGGGAGGCACGGTCATGAATCGCCTGTTGAACCGTTCCCTGCTGAAGGTGGCGCTGATCACGGCGGTGGTGGCGCAATTGCTGGTGCTTGGCGGCCTGGCCGGCTACAGCCAGTATCCGTTGTGGGTGGGCAGGGAGGTGAAGGTGGCGACGCTGCCGGTGGACCCCCGGGACTGGTTCCGGGGCCAGTATGTGCGGCTGGACTATCCGTTCAGCCGCCTGCCGATTCCCGATATGGAACTGCCTCGCGGTGGCGATTCGGTATTCGTGCCGTTGCACCGGGAAAAAGGGCTGTGGCGGCCAGGCCGCGCCCGCCTTCGTGAACCGGATAACGGCCCCTACCTGCGCGGTCGCATCACCTCGGTCAGCGGCGGACGCATGCACGTACGTTATGGCATCGAGGCCTGGTTCGCATCGCCGGAGGAGGCCCGCCGGCTGGAAGCGGATCTGCGCGACGGTGGCGTTGCCCGGCTGCGGGTGGCCCCGGGCGGGCGCGCCGCGCTGGTGGCGGTGGAGCGGGGCGCCGGGCCGGCGCCCTGAACTCAGCCGGGTCTCTTCTTCAGCCGAGCACTTTTTTCAGGAAGCCGCTTTCCTTGGCGATGGTGTCGGCGAACGGTGCCAGGTCATGAAGGCGCCGGGTGTGGGCGGCCAGGTTGGGGTGGCGACCGTCGTCGGGGCGCTCGCCGCCGTGGGCGAAGTTGACCATCTGGCTGGCCACGGCGATGTCGGCCACGGTGGGCCGGTCCCCGACCAGATAATCCTTGCCTTCCAATTCCCGCTCCAGGTAGTCGAGCAGCGGAGGAATGCGGTGAGCGAGGGCGTCGCGGGCCTGCTCCTCGTCGCATTGCTGGCCAATCAGCGGCTTTACCACCCGGTTGCGGAACACCATGAAGGTGCACTGCGGCGCGAGCTCGTAGTCGGCGTATTTCTCGAACCACAGGGTGCGTGCGTACTCGTAGGGGTCGGTGGGGTAGAGCGCCGGCTCCGGCTGGATGCGCTCCAGATAGGCGCAGATCACCGCCGAATCCGCCAGGTAGCGGCCATCCACTTCCAGGGCGGGAATGCGGCCCAGCGGGCTGATCGCTTCATAACCTTCGGGTTTGTTGTTCGGGTCCACCATCACCGATTCGTACTCCAGGCCCTTGAGGGCCAGCACCATGCGGGTCTTGCGGACGAAAGGCGACAGAATGGCGCCGTAGAGTTTCATGGGCATGCGTCTCTCCCGGTCGGGGCCCCCAACGGCGGGGCCGATTTCGAAGCCTCAGGGATATAGCAGCGGGCCGGGGTGGTCAATGGCCCATTGTGCTTGCGGCGGGGTGGTGGATGAGCGAATTGGCGAAAGATTCGGCAGACGCGCGCCGCCGGTGAATTTCTCCTTGACGATGGGGGCGCCGATTTCTATTCTACGCGCCGCTTGAGAGCACGGGTCCCCTTCGTCTAGTGGCCCAGGACACCGCCCTTTCACGGCGGTAACAGGGGTTCGACTCCCCTAGGGGACGCCACTCAATCTGGCCGATCACACAGCAGCTTGCCGTGGCAGGCAGCGGTTGAAGGCCAGAAGTCGAACTGCCTTAATGGGGTTCGACAAGGAGCCGGCATGGCCGGCGACGAAGAATGGCCTCGCGTGCGAGGGCAGCCCCGGAGGGGTGAGGCGCGAAGCGCCGAATACTCCCCTAGGGGACGCCACTCAATCTGTTCACAAGCGCCAAGCGGGAATAGCTCAGTTGGTAGAGCACAACCTTGCCAAGGTTGGGGTCGCGAGTTCGAATCTCGTTTCCCGCTCCATTTTCTCCCCCTGGAACCGCCCCGGTTCCACCTCGACGTGCTTCTTTTCCTGCCCGGACCTTGCCCGGATTCGTTCGCCCCTGAAGCGGTCTGGCCGGTGATGGTCCGCCTGCTGAAACGCTCTTCCCGAAACACTGTTGCAAAGGCCTCTTGATTCGTTTAGCGTTGATTATAGTCAGTGTACTGATAAATAAATCGTGATACGCGATTCAGAAAGAATAAAAAAATAACAGCAATAACAAAGGGTTGAGAAAAATGACCGAGGAGCCAACGCACCACCTGTCCATAAAAATAGGTGCTACCCATCCTAATTTGGCGTTCCAGCGCGCCGCTTTCCCCGCCGCCCATGGCCGCGGAAAACCCAGGGACATCGACATGATCGTGGAGCCATTTAGCGGTGCCCGCTGAACGGGCACGACGTTGTAACGGCGATGGGCAGGAGAAAAGCGGTATGGAGAGGTTGGCGGGTCTCATTGATGGTCTCAATGATGGCATCGGTGAAATCCTTAAATGGGGCATGCCGGTCATCGCGGTGATCTGCGCGGTGGTGGCGGTGCTCCGCTACGGTTTCGAACTAGGGTTTCCCTGGCTGTCGGAAATCTATATCTGGCTCAATGGCGCCCTGTTCACCCTGGGCTCCGCCTATGTGCTGCGCCACGAAGGTCATGTGCGCGTGGATCTGTTCTACAACCTGCTCTCCGTGCGTGGCAGGGCCTGGATCAATCTGCTCGGCACCCTGGTGCTGCTCTATCCGATGCTCTACTTCATCGCCGTCAAGGCGTGGCCGGGCATCCAGCGTTCCTGGGCGCGTCTGGAAACGTCACCTACCATCGGCGGGCTGCCGTTCATGTACCTGCTGAAAAGTTGCCTGTTGGGGTTCTGCCTGCTGCTGGCCTTGCAGGGGCTGAGCCTGGTGCTCCGTTCCATTCTCGTGATTCGCGACCCGTCCGCTGGAGAGAAAGGCCGTGGCTGAGCTGTTCCTGCTGATTCTGCTCGTTGTTCTGATTGTTGCTCTGCTAAGCGGTTTTCCGGTGGCGTTCGCCATTGGCGGGGCCTCCATTCTGGTGGCGGCGCTGGCGTCGTGCTTCGGCGCTTTCGACATGCTCATGCTTGGCGCGTTGCCAGGGCGCATTTTCTCCATCATGACCAACGAAACCCTGCTGGCGGTGCCGTTGTTCGTGTTCATGGGGGCGATTCTGGAGCGCTCGCGCATCGCCGAGAATCTGCTTACCACCATGGGCCAGTTGTTCGGGCGGGTACCGGGCGGTCTGGGGGTGGCGGTGATCATCGTTGGCGCGCTGCTGGCCGCGTCCACCGGCGTGGTGGGCGCCACCGTGGTGGCGATGGGGCTGATCAGCCTGCCCGCCATGCGCCGCGCCGGTTATGACGAGCCCCTGGCCAGTGGCCTGATCTGCGCCGCCGGTTCCACCGCCCAGATCATTCCGCCCTCCACGGTGCTGATTCTGCTCGGCATCATGCTCCAGGACGCCAATACCCAGGCGATGCTCAGCCAGGGCGGCTTCAACGGTACCCAGATTGGCGTTACCGATCTGTTCACCGCCGCGCTGGTACCCGGTTTGCTGCTGGTGTTTTTCTACCTGCTGGTGATGGGCGTCCGTGCCGTGTTCAACAGTGAATCCTGCCCGCCGCTGACCATGAACGACGAGGAGCGCCGCACCCTGCCCAAGCGGGTGCTGTTCACCATGCTGCCGCCGCTGGCGCTGATCGTGCTGGTACTGGGCTCGATTCTGTCCGGCATCGCCACCGCCACCGAATCCGCCGCCCTGGGCGGCGTGGGTGCCTGCGTTCTGGCGATCCTGGGCCGGCAGTTTTCGTTCAAGGTGCTCAAGGAAGCCAGCCGTTCCTCGCTGTCCATGAGCCTGATGATCTACGCCATCCTGATCGGCGCCACCATTCTGTCGCTGGTGTTTCGCGCCCTGGGCGGGGAGGACGTGATCGCCGAGCTGCTGGGCGCGGTGCCTGGCGGTGTCACCGGCGCCATTCTGTTCGTGCTGCTGGTGATGTTCGTGCTTGGCTTCATCCTCGACACCTTCGAGATCATCTTCATCGTCGTGCCGATCTTCGCGCCACCGCTGATCATGATGGGCGCCGACCCGCTGTGGCTGGGCGTGGCATCCGCCATCGTCCTGCAGACCAGCTATCTGACCCCACCGTTTGGCTACGCCATCTTTTTCCTGAAGGGGGCGGTTACCGACCTCAAGCTGACCACCGTGTATCGAGGTGTGATCCCATTCGTGATCCTGCAATTACTGGGCGTGGTGGCGATCTGGATCTGGCCGGATCTGGTGTTGTGGCTGCCGGGATTGCTGGCTGACTGATTACCGTCACTCCGCCGGCGGTGACCGCGTCGTCGGTGGAGGTTTTTGCGCATTTCACCGCGGAGATTGAGGAGCTACACCCATGAAGAGACGTGATTTTCTGTTCAAGGCCGGTGTCGCCGGCACCGTCGGCGCCGCCGCCGCCACCGTCAGTTTTCCCGCCATCGCCAAGGGCGCCATTGAATGGCGCATGCAAAGCACCTGGCGGCGCAACTCGCCGTTGCTGTCCACCGGCCCTGACCTGGTGGCGGACTACGTCAACAAGGCTTCCGGTGGTCGTATGAAACTCAAGGTGTACACCGCCGGCGAAGTGGTGGGGCCGCTGGAAGTGTTCGACGCGGTCGCCGATGGCACGCTGCACATGGGGCACGGCTATCCGGCATTCTGGTCCGGCAAGCACCCCGGTTTCCAGTTCCTGGCGCCGTTGCCCTTTGGCATGACCTCCCAGGAACAGAACGCCTGGTTCGCCTACGGTGGCGGGCAGCAGCTCATCGATGAGTTGTACGGCGAGTTCGGGCTCAAGTTCTTCCCCAGTGGTAACACCTCGGTGCAGGGCATCTGGCTGAACAAGGACATCAACGCCGCCGCTGACTTCAAGGGCATGAAGATTCGTACCGGCGCCCTGGCCGGCAGCGTGCTACAGGAGTTCGGCGCGGTGCCGGTGCAACTGCCCCTGGGCGAGGTCACCCAGGCGCTGCAGAACGGCACCATCGACGGCGCCGACTATGTGGGCCCGTTCAACGACATGGCGTTCGGCCTGCCGCAGGTAGCGCGCAACTATTACTGGCCCGGCTGGATGGAGCCCAACGGCGTGCTCGACTGCTTCGTTAATCAATCCGCCTGGGACAAGCTCGACAGCGACCTCAAGGAAGTGCTGGTCGGTGCCAACGCCTACGCCAACCAGATGGTGCTCAGCGAATTCGTGGCCAAGAACGCCCAGGCGCTGCAGCAAATCAAGAAGGACTATCCGAAGGTCAATGTCACCACCTTCAACGCCGACACCCTCAAGGAGCTTAAGAAGGTGTCCGGGGACGTGGTCGCCGGGGTGGCGAAGAAGGACGCTCTGGCCAGCAAGATCCACCAGTCAATGTCTGATTTCATGGCGGTGGTACGGCCTTATTCGGAAATCACCGAAATGGAATACATGACCGCGCGGGCGAACTGATCCGATGCGATGCGACGCGCGGGCGGGTGCCTTCGGGCGCCCGCCCGCGCCGTTGGTTTTTGAAGGATGCGAGGTAGAGGATGAATAAGACCGGTATTGGTGCCCGTGTACGTCGGTTGGAAGACGACCGTCTTGTTCATGGCAGAAGCCGTTATGTGGGCGATATAAAAATGCCGGGCATGTGTGACGTGGCGTTTTTGCGCAGCCCGCTGGCCCATGCCCGGATCAAGGCGGTGAACAAACCGGAGGGGAAGGAAAGCCGCGTTCTGTGCGCCGCTGATCTGGACGGCGTGCGACCGATCGTCGCCGAATCCACCTTGCCCAGTTACCGGGTTTCCGAGCACTGGCCGCTGGCGCGGGACAAGGTCCGTTTCGTGGGCGAGCCGTTGGCCATGGCGATCGGCCGCAACCGCGCCGAGGCCGAGGACCTGCTGGAGGAAATCGATCTGCGGCTGGAGGCGTTGCCGCCGGTGATCTCGCCGACCGTGTCGATGGCCGATGACGCCGCGCTCGTGCACGAGCAATGGGACGACAACATGTTCCTGAAGCTGTCGGTGGGTCAGGACCCGGCGAATGCCCGCGACAACGCCGACGTGGTCATCAAGCGCGAATACCGCACCGCGCGCCAGGTCATGAACCCGATGGAAGGCAAGGGCGTGGTGGCCTGGTGGGATTACCGCGACGGCCAGCTGGTGGTGACCTCATCCACTCAGGTGCCGCATATCATCCGCAACGGTCTGTCCCGTTGCCTGGGCATCGACGAATCGCTGATCCGCGTGATCGCCCCGGAAGTGGGCGGCGGCTTCGGCTACAAGTGCATTCTGCAGCCCGAGGAAATCGCCGTGGCCTGGCTGGCCTGGACCCGGCGTAAACCGTTCCGCTGGCTGGAGGATCGCCGCGAACACCTGACCGCGGGCGCCAACACCCGCGAACACTATTATTCCATCACCGCCTACGCGGACAAGCGCGGGCGGGTGCTGGGCATGGACGCGGAAGTCACCGTGGACGTGGGCGCCTATTCGGTGTGGCCGTTCACCGCCGGCCTGGAAGCGGCCCAGGCCGGCGGCAATCTGCCCGGCCCCTATGATTTTCGCGAGTACCGCTGCCAGGTTAACGCGCCGGCCACCAACAAGCCGCCGTTCACGCCCTATCGCGGGGTGGCGCGCCCCGGTGTGTGCTTCGCCATGGAACTGACCATTGACGCCATTGCCCGGGAAGTGGGCCGTGAACCCTGGGAGGTGCGCGCCGAGAACCTGGTGCCGGCGGACGCCATGCCCTATGTGAACGTCACCAACAAACACTACGACACCGGCGACTATCCCGGTTCGTTGATGCGCGCCAAGGAAGCGATCCGTTTTGATGAGGTGCGCGAGCGACAGAAAACCCCGGAGCCGGATGGCCGTTTGATCGGCATCGGCTTCGCTACCTACACCGAGCAATCCGCTCACGGCAGCAAGGTATTCGCGCAATGGGGGCTGGCGTTGATTCCCGGCTACGACGAGGCGCGCATGAAGCTGACGCCGGACGGCGGTGTCGAGGTTCGCGTCGGCATTCAGAGCATCGGCCAGGGGCTGCAGACCACGCTCGCCCAGGTGGCCTCGGAGATTCTTTCCATCCCGGTGGATCGCATCCGCGTGTTGATGGGGGACACCGGCACCACGCCGTATTCCTACGGGGCGTTCGCGTCGCGGGGCATCGTGATGGCCGGCGGCGCGGTGTCGCGGGCCGCCGAAGCGCTCGCCGAACGCATCCGTGTCATGGCCGCCCGGCCGTTGCGGTGCGCTCCGGAGGAGGTCCGGTTGGAGGGCGATCGAGTGCACGGCCCCAACGGCAGCCTGAGTTTCGCCGAGGTGGGCCGGATCTGGTATCTGCGCCCGGACGAACTGCCGGAGGGTGACCGTCACGGTGGCCTGGAAGTCACCGAGGCCTACCGGCCGAAAACCGACAACGGGGTGTTTTCCTATGCCTCCCACGCGGTGGTGGTGGCGGTGGACCCGCAGACCGGCAAGGTCGAGTTGCTCGACTATGTGATCGTCGAGGACGCCGGCCGGGTGGTGAACCCGATGATCGTGGAAGGCCAGACCATCGGTGGCACGGTGCAGGGCATCGGCACCGCCCTGTTCGAGGAGGTGCTTTACGACGATCAGGGCCAGCCGCTCACTTCCACCCTGGCCGACTATCACCTGCCGGGCGCGGCGGAAGCGCCGCACATCCGCATTCAGCACACCGAGAGCCCGTCGCCGCATACCGCCCACGGTATCAAGGGCGTGGGCGAGGGCGGCGCGATCGCCCCGGGCGGCGCCATCGTCAATGCCATCAACGATGCGCTGGCCGGTCTCGGCGTGGAACTCAACCGCATTCCCGCCACCCCGGAGCGTGTTCTGACGGCGATTCTCGGCGCCCGCTCCGGCAAGGAGAACGCATCATGAAACCCGTGAAGTTTGATTACCTGCCGGCCCGGGACGGCGCCGAGGCGGTGCGGCTGCTCACCGAACATGGCGACGAGGCCAAGTGCATCGCCGGCGGCCAGTCCCTGGGGCCGATGCTCAACCTGCGCCTGGCGCGACCGGCGGTGCTGGTGGATCTGCACCGCGCCGAGGACCTGACCGGCGTGGAGGAAAGCCGCGACGCCATCGTCTATGGCGGCGCCGTGCGTCACGCCGACTTCGAGGACCGGAGGGTGGCCGACGCCGCCCGTGGCATGTTGCCGTTCGTGGCCTCGCGCATCGCCTACCGGGCGGTGCGCAACCGCGGCACCCTGGGCGGCAGCCTGTCCCACGCCGATCCCGCCGCGGACTGGGTGTGCGTGATGACCGGCCTGGGCGCCACCTATTTGTTGCGCGGCAAGAAAGGCGTGCGTGAGGTGCCGGCGGAAAAATTCATCCACGCCGCCTTCATGACCGAGCTGGCGCCCAACGAAATTCTGGCCGGCGTGCGGGTGCCCCGGCTTAGCGAAAGCGCGCGCTGGGGCTACTACAAGTTCTGCAAGAAAGTGGGCGAATTTTCCCAGGCCACCGGGGTGGTGGTGGTGGACCCGGAACGGGGTTACTGCCGGGTGCTGGTGGGCGCCCTGGACAGCCCGCCGGTGCCCCTGGAGCCGGTGGCGGAAGCGCTCGCCGCCGAGGGGCCGACGGCGGCCCTGGCGGTACTGGACGCGGCGGTGGACACGGCCCTGGGTGATTATCCCGAGGTTAACCGCCAGCTTTACAAGGTCGCGGTGCGGCGCGCCCTGGCACGGATTGGAGCTACTCGATGAGCACGAAACCGTCTCTCTCTGAACTGACCCTGGACGTCAATGGCGAGGCCGTCAGCGGCCAGGTGGAAGGGCGCACCAGCCTGGCGGATTTTCTGCGCGACGATCTGGACCTGACCGGCACCCATCTGGGTTGCGAGCACGGTGTGTGCGGCGCCTGCACGGTGGAAATGGACGGCCAGCCGGTGCGGGCCTGCATTACCCTGGCGCGGGCCTGCGAAGGGCGCAGCGTGCGCACCATCGAGGGTGGCGACGACGATCCGGTGATGGCGGCGCTGCAGGAGGCGTTCATGCAGTTTCATGGCCTGCAGTGCGGCTTTTGCACGCCGGGCATGCTGGTAGCCTGCCGCGACATTATCCTGCGCCACCGGACGCTGAGCGATGAGCGGATCCGCATTGCCCTGGGCGGCAACATCTGCCGTTGTACCGGCTACGTGGGCATCGTCAACGCGGTGCGCTCGGTGTTCGAGCGCCGCGATCAGTTGCTGGCCGACGCCACCGAACCAACGGCGCCGCCGGAGGAGCCGGCCTGGGAGGGTACTCCGTTCAGGCCGTTCAAGCGTCGCGCCGGGCAGATGACGGCGGTTACCGCCACGCCGTCGGACGGCGACGACGATGACCAGACTCTGCGTGAATCGATCACCGTGCGAAAACCGGCGGACGAGGTCTGGGCCTTTCTCAGTGATGTGGAACGGGTGGTGCCCTGCGTGCCGGGGGCGCGTTTGCTGTCGGTCAATGGCAATGAACTGGAAGTGGAGATGGAAGTGTCCCTGGGTGCGATCCGCGCCCGTTTCCGGGGCAACGGCCGTTTCCACTTCGACGACCAGACCCGCAAGGGGCGCATGGAAGGCGAAGGGCGGGACGCCCGCAGCGGCTCCAGTGCCAGCGGCGCCATGGATTTCGCCGTGATCGCCGACGACGGCGACCAGCGCTGCCGCATTGAGTTCGTCGCTTCCTACAGCGTCACCGGGCCGTTGTCCCAGTTCAGCCGTGGTGGTCTGGTGAAGAGCTTCGTCGGCGCCATGGCGCGGATGTTCGCCGACAATGTGCAGACGGTGCTGTCCGGAGGGCAGGTGTCCGAGGGCGGAGGCGCGGGCCTGAGTGTGGTACGGCTGACGCTGAATGTGATCAAATCCTGGTTCCAATCCCTGTTCCGGCGAGAATGAATGCAACACCTTGATCTTCAGGTCGTCTCCCAGGCCCGGGCCTGGTTGAGTGAAGGCGAGGCGCTGTGGTTTTGCACGGTCCTTTCCACTTTCGGTTCTTCCCCCCGGGAGCCCGGCTCCCTGTTCGTGGCGCGCGCCAACGGCGCCCATGCCGGCTCCCTGTCCGGCGGCTGCGTGGAGGAGGATTTCCTGGCGCGGATCGCCGCCGGGGAATTCCAGGCGCCGGCCATGGTGGTGCGCTACGGCGGCGACAGCGTGGACGCACCGGGGGTGACGCTGCCCTGCGGCGGCTCCCTGGACGTGTTGGTGGAGCACTGGCTTCCCGACGCGGCGCGACGCGAGCATCTGGCCGCGCTGCATGAGGTGATGGCCGGGCGCACCCCCCGGCGGCGGCGGGTGTCGTTGCGCGACGGCGCCGCGTCGCTGGAAGAGGCGCCGCCCCAGGGCGCGGCGGTGGAACGTCACGGCGACCAGGTGCTGATCCGGGTGGGGCCCACGCGGCGTTTGATCATCGCCGGCATTTCGCCGGTGTCCCGTTTCTGCGCGGAGTTCGCCACCGCCATGGGGTTCGAGGTGATCGTGTGTGATCCGGACCCGGAGGCCTGCGCGGACTTCGCGGTGGCCGGGGTGACGGTGCGCGAGGTGTTGCCGTCGCTGTTCATCGAGGCGGAGGGCTGCCACGCGGCCACCGCGGTGGTGGCCTTGACCCATGATCCGCGCATCGACGATCTGGCGATGATGGAGGCGGTGCGCACGCCGGCCTTCTACATCGGCGTGATGGGGTCCCGGGCCACGTCCGCCAAGCGGGCGGAGCGGTTGCGCCGTTCCGGCCATTTGAGCGAGTCGGAGATCGAGCGGTTGCACATGCCGATCGGGTTGGCGCTGGGCAGCAAGACGCCGGCGGAGATCGCCTTGGCGGTGATGGCGGATATTTTGCGGGTCTACCGGGGTAAGGGGCGTTCTTTGCTCTAGGGTGGTTGGGGCCCCGGAAGGGGCCCACGCCCGGACGCTTCGCGGTAGCGTCCCCGGCGTATCAGAACGCAAGGTTCAGGGTGAGGTTGGCGCCTTGTTGTCGGGTGTCGCTGGCGAAGCGGCCCTGGTAGGCGAGGCCGAGACGGGTGCGCGGCGTGGGCGCCAGGCTCAGGCCGGCTTCCAGCAGGGCCGCCTCGTCGGCCACCGGCAGGCCGGTGACGGTGAAGCGTTGCCCGCCGGCGAAGCCGTGCTCGGTGCGCGGGTTCACGTCGCCGGTGGTGCGTTGCCAGCCCAGGGTGCCGTGGGCGCGGGCGTCCAGGCCGGCGAGGCCGAGGCCGGTGCCCAGGCGCAGGCCCAGGGTGGCGACGTTGAGGTCGGCGTCCTCGCCGCCGCCGCTGAGGGCGGCCGGGTCGCCGGTTTCCCGGTGGCGGTCTTCCTGGTAGCGCACCCGGGCCAGGCCGGCGAAGGGTTCCAGGGCCACCGGGCCGGCGTCGAAGCGGTAACCGGCTTCGGTGAACAGCTGGGTGGTGGTCGCGTCGTAGCGGTCGCCGGCGCGGCCCTGGTAGCCGTCGAAGGCGATCCCGCGTTCGGTGTCCACTTGGTGGCGGCTGTGGCCCAGGCCCAGGCTGAGCCGCAGGCGGTCCAGGCGGGTGCCGGCGAACAGGCCCAGGTGGTAGTCGTCGCTTTCCGCCCGGTTGTCGCCGCCGTCCACGTCCAGCCGGGTCTGGCCGTAGCCGGCCAGCGCGCCCAGGCGCCAGCCCGGCGCCGGGCGGGCGTCGGCGCCCAGGAACAGGCCGCCGGCGCGGTGTTCGGTGCCGGCCACGCCGCCGCCCGCGTCGCGGTCCGCCCAGGCGCCATAGGCGCGGGTCCAGACGGTGGCGCCGCTGTCCGCGTCGCGGGCCAGCAGGGTGGCGCCCGGGGCGCCGGGGCCCTGGGTGGCGCGCAGGCGGTCGCCGGCGGCCTGGCGCAGGAAGCGGCTGTCCTCGATCAGCGCCGCCCGGGTGGAGGCATACACCGCCCCGGCCAGTTGGTCGAAGGCGTCGCGCACGGCGGCGCCGTCGGCGGCCTGCAGCAGCAGGGCGTCGTGCACCGGGTCGCCGATGCCGCGTTGCTCGGCGGCGTTGGCGGCGGCGCTCTGGTTGGCGGTGCGCGCCATGCCGGCGAAGGTGGCGTCGTTGCGCACCAGGCGCAGGCTCACGGTGTTGCTGTCGTAGTCCAGCAGCGGCTGCAGGAACGCCAGGTTGGTGCTGACCTGGTCGAAGCGGCCGGTGACGCCCTGGTCGGCGTCGATCAGGGTGTAGCGGGTGAACGGCTGGTAGTCGCCGCCGGCGTCGATGTGCGCCACGCTGCCGCCGTTCAGGGTGGCGCCGCCGGTGACCCGCACCCGGTCCGCCGAGCCGTCCCCGGCGCCTTCCACCTGGAACACCGAGCCGGACTCGAACACCAGATCGCCGTCCACGGTGAGGGTGCCGATGGAATTGCCCGGCGCCAGGGTGGCGCCGTCGGTGAGGCGGGCGCCGCCCAGGGTGCCGGTGCCGCCTAGCAGGGCGCCGTCGGTCACGGTCACCGTGGAGCCGGCCACGGTGCCGTTGACGATCAGCGCGCCGCCGTCCACCCGGGAGGCGCCTCGGAACAGGTTGTTCCCGTTCAGCACCAGGGTGCCGGTGCCGGCCTTGGTGAGGCCGCCGTCGCCGTCCAGGGCGGTGTTGATGATCAGGTCGTGGCCGTTGCTGTCGATGATCGCGCCGCCGGCCCGGATCACCACGTCGCCGTCATTGAAGTTGAGGAAAAGGCGGTCCTGGTCGCTGCTGGCGAGGAAGCGGCCACCGTCGAAATAAAAGGTGCCGGCGCCCGCGTCCCGATCCACCCAGGGGGTTTCCAGGGTGCCGCCTTCGCCCAGCGTCAGCGAGCCGGTGCCCGAAGCGTTCACCCCGACCACCACGCCGTTTGCGCGTACCGTGCCGCCATCGGCGATAGTGAGTTCGCCGTTGCCGTTGTTGCCCAAAAGAATGGCGCCCCGGTTGTTCCACAGCGCGCCGTTACCGAGCACCGTCACGCTCCCCGACGAGCCCGCCTCGCTGCCCACGAAGGCTACCCCGTTGGACAGGGTGGCGCCGGCGTTGACGGTGATCTCGCCGCCGCCCTGGCTGCCCACCACCAGGTTCGAGGCCATTTCCCAGCCGGCGTCCGCGCCGCCCAGGCTGACCCGGCCCTGGCCGCCGGCGCCGCTGCCAACGAAGCCGTTGTCGCTGATCACGGTGCCGCCGGCGCCGACG
Organism: Alloalcanivorax sp. C16-2; assembly: GCF_046507615.1. NCBI lineage: Bacteria > Pseudomonadati > Pseudomonadota > Gammaproteobacteria > Oceanospirillales > Alcanivoracaceae > Alloalcanivorax > Alloalcanivorax sp. C16-2. The sequence goes on from NZ_JBKFTL010000001.1 coordinate 1,645,622, forward strand.
CTTACCTGGCCGTCGCCGGCGCCGCCGACCACCAGATCACCGCGGTTCTCCCAGCGGCCGCCTTGTACCTGGACCAAGCCTTCTCCGTCCTCGAAGGAGCCCACGTAGCCGATGTCATTGGTGACCGTGGTGCCGGCGCCCAGGGCCAGGGTGCCCGGGCCGATCTCGCCCACCGACAGGGTGTTGCCCGAGTCCAGGCGGCTGCCGTCGCCGCTGAGCACCACCTGGCCGTCGCCCAGGTCGCTGCCGATGTAGGTTTGCAGGGCGGTGACCCGGCCGCCGTCCTCGATGTCGAGGACGCCGTCGCTGAGGTCGCCAACGTAGAGAACGCCGCTGTTGGCCCAGAGCGCGTCGGTGCCGGTGACGGTGGCGGAGCCGGTGGCGCCGTTGGTGAAGTCGCTGCCGATGTAACCCTGGCCGTTCTCCACGGTGCCACCGGCGCCGACGATCAGCTCGCCGCCGATCTGCAAAAAGGAACCGGCCTGCCAGGGGCTGGGGCGGGTGCCGCCGGCGGCGGCCACGGTTTCCCGGTCCCCCACATCGATGCTTTCAGCGCCCACCGGCGTGGTGATCGGCGCCAGCAGCCCGATTCCCACCAGCAGCCGTGACGCCAGGGAAGTTGTTGTCATGTCGTTCGCTCCTGTTCAAGGAACGAATCGCACCACAGAGAGCGCCGGCGCAGCAGTCCCCTAAACAGGGGAGGGCGTCAGGCCGGGGTCACCGCGATCAGGGTCAGGTGCAGGGTCTTGCCCTTGCTGGGCCACTCGATGGTATCGCCCACGCCCAGGCCGAGCAGGGCGGCGCCCACCGGGCTGAGAATCGACAGACGGTCCTCGCCGGCGCCCACCTCGGTGGGCAGGCACAGCACCAGTTCGTGGGTCTTGCCGCTGTCCTCGTGGAGGAAGCGGGCGCGGCTGTTGAGTCGTACCACGGTGTCGGGCATGGCGTCCGGGGCCAGGTAGTGGGCCCGGTCCAGTTCATCGTAGAGGTGGTCCACCACCTCCTCGTCGCCGCGGTGTTTTTCCAGCAGGGCGTACAGGCGATCCCGGTCCAGGGTGGAAACGGTAATCGGGGGCAGGGCGGTCATGGCGCGCTCCGTTCAGTGTTCGCTTGGAATGAGAGTTGTATCGGGGCCCCGGAGCGCCGGACCCCCGGGGCGATACTGAACCGGGTCCGGCGTTAGGGGAGGAAGACGCGCAGGCGCGCGCCGGCGCGGGACGCGCGGGCGGAAACAATGGGAGCGGGGCGGGCGCCGGGTCGGCGTTGCGTGAAAATCATGACGCCCACCATAGCAGGGCGGCGCGGTTTTGCCAGCGCCGCGTGCGCGGTTGGCATTGCCGTCGCGCGTCCGTAAGATGAGTGGGCGCAGAGAGAAGACATGGCCCGATTACATCCCCGCCTCCACGATGCCTTGCAAATGCTGCCGGAAGACCGGCCAGCCCACCTGTTGACCCGCCACTCGGTTCGCGAACTGGCCAAGAACGGGTTCGCCGATTACCGTCTGCCGCTGACACCGGAAGGCGTGGCCATGGCTCGGCAGTGGGGCGCGCGTCTGGAGCGGCCGGTGGCCGGCTTCTATTCCAGCCCGGTGGGTCGCTGCGTGGATACCGCCACGGCCATGGCCGAGGGGGCTCGCGAAGCCGGCCTGATTGATCACCTGCCCGAGGTGATCACCGACGCCACCCTGGTGGAGCCGGGCTGTTACGTGGAAGACCTGAACCGGGTAGGGCCCACCTTCCTGAAGATGGGCGCGCTGCGGTTTCTCAACGCCCATCTGCGCCGCCCGTTCGACGGCATGCTGACGCCGGCGGCGGGTCGCGCCAAGCTGGCCGCCTACCTGCGGGAACGGGAGCCGGCGCCGGGTGCCCTGGCGGTGCACGTGACCCACGACACCATCCTCGCGGTGCTGGTGGCGGAGCTGGAAGGCCGCGACGCCATTGATGAAGGGCACTGGCCGTGGATGATGGAAGGGCTCTGGTTGTGGTTCGAGGAGCACCATCTTCACTGGGTATGGCGTGGCGAGCACGGCCACCGCCCGCTGGACGAGGCTTGAAAGCCGGCATCGCGGTCCCCACGTAGGGCTTTTCCCTGACCTTTTTATCCGACTATCCGACGGCGAGGTGATTCTTGTCCGCCCTGACCATTCGCAATCTCAGAAAAACCTACGCCAATGGCGTGGAAGCCCTCAAGGGCATCGATCTTACGGTGGAGAAAGGCGACTTCTTCGCGCTGCTGGGGCCCAACGGCGCCGGTAAGTCCACCACCATCGGCATCGTCAGTTCCCTGGTCAACAAGACCAGTGGCGAGGTGAGCATTCTCGGTTACGACCTGGACCGCCAGCGCGCCCTGGCCAAGCAGAAAATCGGCGTGGTGCCGCAGGAGTTCAACTTCGGCCAGTTCGAGAAGGTGTTCGACATCGTCGTCACTCAGGCCGGCTTCTACGGCATTCCGGCACGCATCGCCCGGGAGCGCGCGGAAAAGTATCTGCGCCAGCTCGGCCTGTGGGACAAGCGCAAGAATCAGGCGCGCACTCTCTCCGGTGGCATGAAGCGCCGGCTGATGATCGCTCGTGCCCTGGTGCACGAACCGGACCTGCTGATCCTCGATGAGCCCACCGCCGGCGTCGACATCGAACTGCGCCGTTCCATGTGGGATTTCCTGATCGGCCTGAACAACGAGGGCCGCACCATCATCCTCACCACCCATTATCTGGAGGAGGCGGAGTCCCTGTGCCGGCATATCGCGATCATCGACCATGGCCAGATCGTCGAGAACACCGACATGAAGTCCCTGCTCGAGAAACTCCAGGTGGAAACCTTCATTCTCGACCTGGCCAGGCCGGTCACCGAGGCACCGCGCCTGCCCGGCTTCCAGGTGCGCCTGCGTGACGCCGCCACCCTGGAGGTGGAGGTGCCGAAGACCGAAAACCTCAACCGCCTGTTCGTGGAGCTGGCGGAGCTGGATCTGCGCGTGATGAGCATGCGCAACAAGGCCAACCGGTTGGAGGAGTTGTTCGTGCGGCTGGTGGAGCAGAATCTGCCCGGCCAGGCGGCGCCCGCCGAGGAGGTGGCCTCATGAGTGCCTATCAGCAATGGGTTGCCTTCTGCACCATCGTGGTCAAGGAAATCCGTCGTTTCACCCGCATCTGGCCGCAGACCCTGCTGCCGCCGGCGATCACCATGAGCCTTTATTTCGTGATCTTCGGCAACCTGGTGGGCCGGCGCATCGGTGACATGGGCGGCTTCGACTACATGCAGTACATCGTGCCGGGTCTGATCATGATGAGCGTGATCCAGAACAGCTACGGCAACGTGGTCAGCTCGTTCTTCTCCACCAAGTTCCAGCATTCCATCGAGGAGATGCTGGTGTCGCCGATGCCCAACTACGTGATTCTCACCGGTTTCGTGGTCGGCGGCATGGCACGCGGCATGGCGGTGGGGCTGATCGTCAGCGTGCTCAGCCTGTTCTTCACCGACCTCACCATGCAGCACGCCTGGATCACCGTGTCGGTGGTGGTGATGACCTCGGCGTTGTTCTCCCTGGGTGGTTTTCTCAACGCCACCTTCGCGCGTAATTTCGACGACATCAGCATCATCCCGAATTTCGTGCTGACGCCGCTGACCTACCTGGGCGGGGTGTTCTATTCTCTGGATCTGCTGCCGGACTTCTGGCGCGCGGTGACCCTGATCAACCCCATCGTTTACATGGTCAACGCCTTCCGTTACGGCGTGCTGGGTGTGAGCGACGTCAACGTCTACGCGTCACTGGGCGCTATCCTGGTGTTCGTGCTGGTGTTTTACTCGCTGGCGTTGTGGTTGCTGAACCGCGGCACCGGCATCCGGGGATGAACAGGGAAAAGAACAAGGACAAGGAGAGCAGGCCATGAGCTATCTCAAGGACACGCCGCTGGGGCGCAACAGTGATTTCATCGATGAGTACACGCCGTCGCTGCTGTGCCCGGTACCGCGCTGGGACGCCCGCGAGTCGCTGGAGCTGGAGGATACCACGCTGCCGTTCCACGGCATGGACATCTGGAACGCCTATGAATTGTCCTGGCTCAACGAGAAGGGCAAGCCCCTGGTGGCCCTGGCGGAGCTGATCGTGCCCTGCACCTCGCCCAACATCATCGAGTCAAAGTCGCTGAAACTGTACCTCAACAGCTTCGCCAACAGCCGCTTCGACAGCCGCGACCGGGTGGTGGCGACGATCGCCAAGGATCTGGCCGAGGTGGCCGGCGCGCCGGTGGACGTGCGCGTGCTGACCCTGCGCGAAGCGGAACGGGAACCGGCCTGGGAAGAGCACGGCCAGTTGGTGGATACCCTGGACGTGGCCTTTGACCACTTTGAGTACCGCCCGGAGCTGCTGCTCACCGACCAGGGCCCGGAGCAGACCGGCGTGCTGGTCTCGCACCTGCTGCGCAGCCACTGCCCGGTGACCAACCAGCCCGACTGGGGCACCGTGCAGGTGCGCTACACCGGACGCCCGATCAGCCCGGCCAGCTTCCTGCGCTACGTGGTGTCGCTGCGCAACCATCAGGGCTTTCATGAGCAGATCGTGGAGCAGGTGTTCGTGGATTTGTCCCGCCACTGCGCGCCGCGCCAGTTGTCCGTATATGGACGTTTCACCCGCCGTGGCGGGCTGGACATCAATCCGTTCCGGTCCAATTATGAAGACACCCCGGCCAACCGACGTACCATCCGCCAATAAACCCACTACATAGGATCTTTTTCATGAGCGACAACGAAACGCCGGACAATACGCCGAAACCCGACAACGTGACGCCGCCGCAAACCGCGCCCGGGCCCGCGTCCGGCGCGGACAACGCGAGCGCGGATGGCGCGCCGCCCAAGGAGGAGCGTAACCTGGGCATGGCGTGCCACCTGCTGGCGCTGGCCGGGCTGGTGCTGCCGCTGGGCAACATCATCGGGCCGCTGATCATGTGGCTGGTGAAGCGCGAGGAGAGCGCCTTCGTCGACGAGCAGGGCAAGGAGGCGCTGAACTTCAATATCACCATCGCCATCGCCGGCTTTGTATCGTTCCTGCTCACCTTCGTGGTGATCGGCGCTCTGTTGCTGCCCGCCGTGTTCATCTTCTGGATCGTGATGACCATCATCGCCGCGGTGAAAGCCAGCGGCGGCGAGCACTACCGCTACCCCCTCACCCTGCGCCTGATCAACTAGCACCGCCGTCGCGCGGGATGCCGTATAACCCGGCGCCCGCGCGATAACGCCGCCCGCCGCTCCTGCGGCAGGGTTTCCCTACGCCCCCAGGGGCCAGCCGAAGCCGATCCACACCGCCAGCAGAATCGACCAGCCCAGCAGCAACGCCAGGCTGTAGGGCAACATCAGCGCGATCAGAGTGCCGATGCCGGTGTCCGCCCGGTAACGCCGGGCGAAACCCAGCACCAGGGCGAAATACGGCATCAGTGGCGTGATGATGTTGGTGCTGGAATCGCCTACCCGATAGGCGGCCTGGGTGGCCTCCGGATCAATGCCGAGCAGCATCAGCATGGGCACGAACACCGGTGCCAGGATCGACCACTTCGCCGAGGCGCTGCCGATCATCAGATTAATCAGCGCCGCCAGGCCGACGAACAGCAACAGCAGCAGCACCGTGGGCAGCTCCAGCCCGCCCAGCCAGGCCGCGCCCTTCACCGCTAGAACCAGCCCCAGCTGACTGTAGCCGAACCAGGCCACGAACTGGGCGGCGAAGAACATCAGCACCAGATAGCCGGACATCGACGCCATGGTGGTTTCCATCGCCTGAATGATGCCGGCGGCGGAGCGAAAGGTGCCGCTGACGCGGCCGTACACGGCGCCGCAGGCCGCCGCCAGCAGAGCGATCAGTACCACCAGCGAAGACATGAACGGTGACTGCAGAATGGCGCCGTCCTCACCGCGCAGTGGCGCGCCGGCGGGTACCACCAGGGCGGCGATGCCGGCCAGGCCGAGGGTCAGGGTGACCAGGGTCCAGCGGGCCGCGCGCCGGTCCACCCGGGGCGCCAGGTCCTCGCTCTCGGCGTCCGCGTCGGTGCTCGCCACCCGCTTCTCGGTGACGCGCAGGGTGATCAGCGACACCAGGGCGGTGACCAGCACCGTGGACACCATGATGAACCAGTAGTTGCCCGCCGCCGACACCTCGCGCCGGCCATCCACCAGATGGGCGGCTTCCGTGGACAGGCCGGCCAGCACCGCGTCCACCGGCCCGAGCAGCAGATTGGCGCTGTAGCCCCCGGACACCGCCGCGAACGCCGTGGCGATACCGGCCAGTGGCGAACGGCCGGCGAGCTGGAACAGGAAGCCGGCGAGCGGAATCAGCACCACGTAGCCGGCGTCGAAGGCGATGCTCGACATTACTCCGGCGAAGGCCACGGTCACCACCAGGGTACGGTGGGAGGCGCGCCGCACCAGCGCCGCCAGGCCGGCGCCGAGCAGGCCGGAATGCTCGGCGATGCCGAGCCCGAGCATGGCCACCAGCACCACGCCCAGGGGCGCGAAGCCGGTGAAGTTGCCGACCAGATGGGTAAGCACGTACCGCAGCCCCTCGCCATCCAGCAGCGAGCGCACCACGATGCTCCGTTCCTCCAGAGGGTGCTCGGCGGTGACGCCGAGCAGCGCCAGCAGCGCGCTCAACGGCAGCATCAACAGACACAGCCAGACGAACAACAGGGTGGGGTGGGGCAGGCGATTGCCCGCGCGTTCTAGCCAGCCCAGCCAGCCTGAAGACGGTGAGTGCATGATGGTCCCGGTGGTGTTGAGTTCAGGGGTATAACTTGCAACGCCTTTCTTGTATCACATCCGCACCCGGTCCTGAATACGCTGGGCCGCCTGGCCGAGCATCTCCACCACCTTCTCCTGGTCGCGCTCGCGCAGTCGCTTGGCGTCCACGTACAGGGCGAAGCCCTCGGTCTCATAGCGCAGGGTCACCGGCTGGCCTTTCTTCAGTTCGGCGGCGCAGCCCGCCAGGGTCTTGAGAATGGTCTTCTTGTCGAAGTTGTGGATGCGCTCCAGATCCACATGCAGCCCCAGCCCGGCGCTGTCCACGGTGACGAAGCGCCGCTTGCTGCCGGCATGGCGTTTGAGTTCGTGGGCTTCGTACACGGTCACCGGGCGGTTGAACCCCTTCACCTGGATCTCGCCCACGCTACGGCAACGCACCCGGTCCTTCACCAGCCGGTGGGTGCCCTCGGAAATCAACACCTGGCCAGGCCGGCAGGCGGATTCCAGGCGGCTGGCCAGGTTCACGTCGGTGCCGAGGATGGTGTAGTCCATGCGGCTGTCGGTGCCGAAGTTGCCCACGGTGACGAAGCCGGTATTGATGCCGATGCGGATCTCCAGCTTCTGATCAATGCCCTCGTGACGCCATTTCATGCGCAGGAAGCGCATGTATTCCTGCATTTCCACCGCCATGGCCACGCAGCGGAAAGCGTCTTCCTGGGCGCCGGCGCTTTTCGGGTCGCCGAAGAACACCATCACCGCGTCGCCGATGAACTTGTCGATGGTGCCGCCATAGTGCAGGGCAATGCGCGTCATTTCGCTCAGGTAGGTGTTGAGCATGCGCGTGAGGGTATCCAGCGGCAACTCCTCGGAGATGGTGCTGAAGCCACGGATGTCGGAGAAGAAAATGGTCAATCGTTTGCGGCGCGTTTCCAGCTTGGCGTCGCGCTTGCCGGAAAACAGCGAGCCCCACACCTGGGGCGGCAGATACTTGGCCAGCTTGCGGGACAGCTCCACCGCCTGTTGTTGCTGCTCGCTCACCCGTTCCTGGGCCTCGCGCAGAATGCGCGTCTGGTGGTTGGCGTAGAAGGAACTGGCGCCCACATGCAGGGCCAGGCCCACCAGCGACAGCACCGACAGACTCTGCGGCACGGGCGTGGGCTGCCACGGCACGTTCAGTGCCAGCGCTCCCGCGACGGCACCGGCGGCGGTCATCAGCAGGTTGAGCAGCCAGGCCTTGAGGCCGCCGCTGCTCGCCGAATTGGCGTGCACGATGATCAGCAACACCAGGCAGGGCACCACCGAGAAGTGCAGCAGAGCACAGGCCACGCCGACAACGGCGGCGTCGAGCTGCATCAGCACCCGGGACACTCGCTCGGCCCGCACGTCCCGGCGCTGGGCCATGAACACCGCGGTCTGGGCCAGTAATGGCCAGGCCAGCAGTGCCGCCACGCCGAGCAGGAACGCGGAGGGGTACAGCCCCAGGCTGATGCCCGCGAACAGCAGGGTGGCCGCTACCACGAAGGCCAGCAGGCGAATGTAGTTGCTTAGCCGCTGCGCGCGCTGCTTGGGGTCCAAGTACGGGCGCCGGGGGCGATGCTTGGGTGTGCTCATGAAGCGCAATCTGGACGCAATGTTCGAAGGAGCTTACCCAGTTGTGCGTTCAGAAAAAAGACTGATCGAAATTTGCACGCGGGCCGCCGCCGGGGTTCATCGCTTCCATGGGAAGCGGTTACACTACGGCGTTCTCAAGCAGGAGCCACCATGGACACCCTTACCGCTCTGACGCAACGCGTTTCCGTGCCCCGTCTCACCGAGCCCGGCCCCGACGACGATCAGTTGCGCCGGCTGCTGGAGGCGGCCATCCGCGCCCCCGATCACGGCATGCTGCGTCCCTGGCGGTTCATCGTGCTGCGCGGCGAGCAGCGCCAGCGCCTCGCCGACATCATGGAGTGGCGGCTGCTCAAGCGTCAGCCGGACGCCGACCAGGCCGCCCGCGACAATATTCGTGGCAAGGCCCTGCGCGCGCCGGTGATCATCGTTGCCGTGGCCGAGGTCACCGAAGATCACAAGGTGCCGGTCTGGGAGCAGGTGCTGGCGGTGGGTGCCGCCGTACAGAACATCATGGTGGCCGCCCATGCCATGGATTTCGGCGCCATGTGGCGTACCGGGGACCTGGCCAACGACGAAAGCGTCAAGGAGAAGTTTGGCTTCGCCGACAAGGACCAGGTGGTGGGCTTCATTTACCTGGGCACGCCGGCGGTACCGGCCAAGCGGCTGCCCGACGAAAGCCCGGACGACTTTCTGCGCGAGCTGCCCCGTGGCTGACCTGGAGGCTTTGGCCGGGCGGGTGCGCGCCGCCATCCCGCTGACCCGGCATCTGGTATTCCGTTATACCGGCTTCGACGGTGATGCCCTGACGCTGGCCGCGCCCCTGGCCCCCAACCACAACGATAAGGGCACCTTCTTCGCCGGCAGCCAGGTGGCCCTGCTGACTCTGGCGGGCTGGTCCTGCACCACCCTGATCGCCGAGGCGGTGATCGCTGGCACGGACGATCCAGGCCGCGCCGTGGATGTGGTGGCGGTGGAGGGCAGCCAGCAGTATCGGCTGCCACTGAAGGACGATCTCACCGTCACCGCCTGTCCGGCGCCGGGCCAGCGTGAACGTTTCAACGAACGACTGATCCGGCGTGGTAAGGCCACCCTGACGGTCCAGGCCCGCGCCACCAATCCAGCCGGCGACACCGTGTGTGAATTCCAGGGCCTCTACCTGGCCCGGCTGGTGGACTGAGCGCTGTACAAACCCTCGCCAAACGAACCGCGCCGGCCTTGCCAGCATCGCGCCCCTCGGGTACCCTACGCGCCCTCTGCACTGGTCGCAGCCGACCGTTCAGCTGTGTGGAGCACAATCAGTTTTGGTGAGGTGTCCGAGTGGCTGACGCCTTGCCGAAGGCAAGCGAACGTCGCTGCTAGGCAGCGACGGCCCCGAAGGGGTGAGGGCAGAATGCCCGAATAGCGAGCACGCTTGCGTGCGACTGCCAGAGCAGGCGCAACCGGTAGTGACAATCAGTTTTGGTGAGGTGTCCGAGTGGCTGAAGGAGCACGCCTGGAAAGTGTGTATACGGCAACGTATCGAGGGTTCGAATCCCTCCCTCACCGCCAAATAAAGAACCCCGCGCAAGCGGGGTTTTTTATTTGGCGGTGAGGGAGGCTCTGGTAAGAACCCTCCGGTTCGACAAGCCGGCCAAAGGCCGGCGCAGGACGCCACAGCAGGTGGCGCCCCGAAGGGGTGAGACGGCGAAGCCGTCGAATCAATCCCTCCCCCCTGCAGCCCTTTGTAGACGTAGCCAAGTTCCGGGTTTTTTATTTGGCGGTCAGGGCGGCTCTGGTAAGAACCCTCCGGTTCGACAAGCCGGCCAAAGGCCGGCGCACCTTCCCTGACGACCTATGATGCTGTAGGAGCGGCTTTAGCCGCGATCCGGCGTTGGGTGCCGCCCAATCGCGGCTGAAACGGAACGCCGCCCGGCCGCTCCTACTGCGATAGATAGTCCCACAGCCAGCCATCACCCGGTCAGCTGCGCCACCTCGCACTCCAACGCCCGCGCCCAGGCGCGCAGGGTTTCCACATGGGGCCTGTTGCCCGCTTTCTCGGCCTGGGCCACGGCGCCCTGGGTGACGCCCAGCTTCTCGGCCAGGCGCGCCTGGGACAGGCCCCGGTGCTTGCGCCAGGCGGCCATGGGGCTGAGATCCTTGGCGACCATCAGCGTCACCACCTCGTGGGGCAGGGTGACGCGATTGTCGGCGTCCAGCAGCTTCTGGTATTCATCGAACGGCACCACGGCGTACAGTGGGTTGCCGCTGTCATCCCGAATGATCTGCGCGTTACCGTTGTCAGCCTTGGTAGGTTCGCTCATCTCGCTTTTTCACCTCTTGTACCGTAATGATCCGTACTCCGTTGTTCAGATCGAACAACACCCGGTAACGGCCAACGCGAAGCCGGTAGCCGGCCTGGCGCCCCTTCAGGGCCTTAACGTTGGCGGCGTTGGTCGGGCAATCCGCGAGGCGCGCCACCGCGCCGAGAATCGCCATCCGCTGTTTGTGCGGTTGAATCCCGCGCAACTGCTTCACCGCCGTTTTCGTCCATTCGATACCGTACATTCGTCATCCATGACCTGATTTCTTATTTTTTTAATTGAATTATTAGTATTTGGTCATTTTATCTAATTAAAGTCAAGGGGCCGCCGTCCCCGGGGTGGGGACGGCGGTGGTGGGGCCGGAGGAGGATGGGAGATTGGAGGGGGCCGGGCTCAGAAGTCGACGCTGTAGCCCAGGCTGTAGACCCGGCCACGGCCGGTGAAGTAGAAGTCCGGGCTGACCCGGCCGGCCTGGGAGTAGTAGGTCACGTAGTCCTTGTCGAACAGATTCTCCACGCCCAGTTTGACGCGGCCCACCGGCAGGGTGCGCACCAGGGAGGCGTCCACCAGGGTGTAGCCGTCGAAGTCCAGGCCGTCCTGGTCGAAGCTGCGGTCGCGATAGTGGTTGACCTGCACCAGCGAGCGCAGGGTGTCGTTCCAGCTTGCGTTCCAGGTGGCGCCGATGCGGTCGGGGGCCACGCTCAGGCCGTTCAGGGTGGTGTCCACGTCGCCGTCGCCGTCGGTGTCGGATTCCCCTTCCTGGTGGGTGTAGGTGAGGCCCAGCTCATGGGCGTCGGTGACGCGCCAGTCCAGGGTCGCTTCCACGCCCTTGATTTCCACTTTTTCCCGGTTGACCACGAACACGCCGTTCTCCTCGGTGAGACGCTCGCCGTAGTCGGAATCCGATTCAAAGTAGCTCACCTCGAAGCGGGTGCGCTCTCCGTTGAATCGCAGGCCCACCTCCCGGTTGTCGGTGACGATGGGTTTCAGGGCCAGCAGGTTGTCCACGTCCTGGCCGGTTTCGTCGATGCCGCGCAGCACCCGGCCCACGTCGGGCATGCCGAAGCCTTCGGAATAGTTGGCGAACAGCTGCACCTGGTCGGTGAGCTGGTAGGTGGCGCCGATGTTGTAGAGCATCTCGTCGAAGTCCGGATCGCCGCCGCGCACCAGTACGCCGTTGTTGGCTTCCACGGTGCGGTAGTCGTCCACCTTCAGCTTGGCGTACTCATAGCGGGCGCCGCCGGAGAAGGCGAGCCGGTCCAGGGGGCGCAGGTCCAGTTGCACGAAGCCGGCGTAGTTGCGGTATTCGGTTTCCGGCACGTAGACCCGGTCGGTGAGCACCAGGCTCTGGCGGGTTTCGTCGCTGAGCACGTCGAAGCCGGTGGCCAGGTCCAGATGGTCGCGGAGCAGCCCTTGGCGCTTGAGGGTGAACTGGCTGCCCATCTTCTCGGATTCGTTGCGGGTCTGGTCGAGCAGCGTGCCCACCGGGGCCAGGGCCGGGTCCTGGAAGGAGCCGGAGCGCAGCGCGCCAAACTGGCCTTCGAAATCCTGGTAGTAAACCTGGGCGTCCAGTTCATTGCCCAGCCAGTTGCCATGGCTGTAGCTGAGTCGGGTGGTGGTGACCTTGTTGAACATGGGCTCGCCTTCGGCACCGCCTTTCTCGGCGCTGGTGGGAATGCCGTTGGCAAGGTCGCCGGGCACCGCCCGGTAGTCGTGGTCGCCTTCCAGTTCGAAGCGATTGGCGCTGAACGTGATGTTCTGGTTGTCGTCCAGCCAATAGCCCGCCTTCAGAAACAGATCGTGGCTGGTGGAGTCCTGGATCTCGCCGGGGTAGGCGAAGCCGATGGCGCGGTCGCGGCCATCATAGAACAGCCCGCGCTCCTGGCGGCTGGCGGCGGCGACGATGTCCCAGCGTTCGGTCTGCCCGGTGAAGCGGTAATCCAGCTTGTGCCCCAGGCCATCACTCTGGAAGTCGTCGTCGCTGGTCAGGCTGACCCCAACGTGCTGCTGGAAGCCGGGCTTCTCCGGGCGGCGGGTGACGAAGTTGATGATGCCGCCGGTGGCGCCCAGGCCGTATTCGGCGCTGGCGCCGTGGATCACCTCGATGCGTTCCACCATGCTCAGGTCGATGGTGTAGCTGGCGCGCCCGCCGTTGCGCAGCGGGTTCGATTGGGGCACGCCGTCGATCAGAAACTGGGGGGTGCGGCCACGGAAGGTCTCGCCGGTATTGGACAGTTTCTGACGGCTCGGCGAGTAGGACGGAATCAGGTTGGCCAGCACCGCGCCGGGATCATCACTGATCGCCATCTGCTCCTCGATCTGCTGGCGGGAGATCATGGTGATCTTGCGCGGAGATTTGCCGGCCACGGTGTGGCTGCGGGCGGCGGAGACCACCACGTCTTCCAGTTGATGGGCGCTGCTCCGGGCCGGCGGCGCCGGGATCAGGTGCACGGTGAGCCGGCCACTGTCCGGGGTCTGGTTGGTGCGGTAGCCCACGCCGGTGCCGGCCAACAGGACGTCGAGCGCGCCGTTGACACTGTACTGGCCGCGCAGCGGGGCGCTTTGTCGGCCTTCCAGGTCCGCGCCGCCAACGATCAGGTCCACGCCGGCCTGTTCGGCGAAGCTCAGCAGGGCGGAGCGCAGCGGTTGGGCGGGCAGGTCATAGGTGCGCTCCGCCGGCGCGGTGAGTGTGCTCTCGGGTGTTTCGGCCTGGGCCTGGAGCGCGGGGGACAGCAGCATCAGGGCAAGCCCGGCGCCGCCCAGGCGGCGAGAAAACGTCAAAGCCATAACCGGTCGATCCTTACATCAATGGAAATGAGAAGCGTTGTTGTTGAGGGCTATGACGTTTGAATGCGCGGATGCAGTAAATTTTTTTCGTGATCGTTCAATAGAGCAGGGTCAGGCCGGGCAGGTTCTGGCTCTTCAGGCCCAGGCTGGTGGCCAGGGCGGGCACGCCGCTGTCCAGGTTGTCCAGGTGCAGCACCGCTTCCACCGGAGTGCCACCGCGGGCGCGGTCGAGCAGTACCACCGGGCGCGACCGGAAATCGTTGATGCGCGCCAGCGCGGTACTTAGAGGGGTTTGCTCGAACACCAGCACGCCTTGAGCCCAGCCCGCTTCGCGGGCCGGGTCCAGCGGCAGCGGGCGGATGCCGTCCTGGTCCGTGAGGCGGGCGGCATCGCCGGCCTCCAGCAGGCGCTCCCGGCCACCGGGCAGGCGCGCGCGTACCCGGTGCTCGGTGACGCCCACCTGTTCGGCGCCGTCACGATGACGCACCCAGAACGCGGTGCCCCGGGCGGTGAAGTCCGCGTCGCCGCTGTGCACCGTGAACGGGCGCGGTTCATCGGCGTTGATCGGCGCTGGCCGGAACAGGGCCTCGCCGCGCAGCAGTTCCAGGTTCCGGGCACGGTCGTTGTAGGCCACCCGCACGGCGGCGCCCGGGGCCAGGTCCAGACGGCTGCCGTCGGCCAGGGTCAGGGTGAGCGGCGTGGCACCGGCCAGGTAGTCCGCCCTTGCCCGCAGCCACCAGTCCGGCGCCTGCCAGGCGATTACCAGTAGCGCCGCCGCCGCCACCGCGAGCCAGGCGGTGGCCCGGCGTGGCTTGGTGGTGGCGCCGACCGTGGCCGGTGGTACCTCTCCGGCCAGTTCCCAGTGCATCTCCAGCTCCGCCAGGGCTTCGCCGTGGGCCGGGTCGGCGGCCAGCCAGGCCTCCAGGCGGTGCTGCTCCCCGGTGTCCAGAGGGCCGGCCTGGCAGCGCAGCCACCAGTCACGGGCGGTGCGTTCCACGGTGTTGGAGAAAGGCTGGGGCATGGCGTGCGGTCCGTGCGGGAGCTTCCCAGGAGTGGGTTGAGGGGCGCTATTGTCAGTCATCGGCACGGGTCTGGTCGAGGATGTAACGCATGGCCAGCGCCAGGTGCTTCTGAATCGAACTGGTGGACAGGCGCAGGGCCCGTGCCGCCTCGCCGTGGGTGTGACCCTCGATACGGCACAGCTCGAACACCCGCCGGGAACGCTGCGGCAGCCGCTCCAGGGCCGCCGCCACCGCGTCCACCCGGCGTTGGCTTTCGTAAAGGATATCGGGACGCTCGCTGTCGTCGAGCAGGTCGTCCCACTGCTCCGGGGTCAGGGTGTTGGTGCGCCAGGTCTCATGACGGCGACGGTGATCGGTGAGCAGGCGGCCGGCCAGGGTGTACAGGTAGGGCAGGGGACGTTCGATGGTTTGCCGCCGGCTGTGCGCCAGCAGGCGGGCGAAACACTCCTGGGTAAGATCCTCCGCCAACTCCGGGTCGCCGGTACGCAGCCACAGATAACGATGGATCTTGTGGCGGCACCGCGCATACAGATGCGGCATCGGAGGCTGGGAGGTCATGGCTGCCCGTGCGGGAAATCAAACCGTAATTGTTATTGATTCTTATTCCTTTGTCCAGGCACCTCATTATTGGTGAGCTTGGGGTGAGAGAGAGAGAGGCAGTAATAAATAACTAGTGAATGTCAAGATATAGGCTATTGGTATTAATTATTTCTTCTTATTCGTGTGAACTGTATCACGAATAAATAGTGAACTCTGTATTTAGAATCCGCCCGGTGGAGGACGAATCATTTTGTTCTTCACCCCTCAAAACCGAGTCCTAAAGGACCAATCAGGAGTGACTCCGATGAAACAACTTCAGCTTGCCATACTGTCCACCCCCCTGCTGCTGGTCGGCGCGTCGGCGCTGGCCGCCACCACCACCGACACCTTCCAGGTCTCGGCCACGGTGCTGGACGCCTGTTCAGTGACCGCCGGTGATCTGGCCTTCGGTAACGTGGACCTGCTTAGTGGTACCGACGTGGACGCCACGTCCAGCATCGAGGTGACCTGTTCCACGGGTACCGCCTACGATGTGGGCATCGGCCCCGGCACCGCCGATGGCGCCACCACCAGCAGCCGCCAGATGGGCGACGGCGGCACCGGCGCGCTTGATTACGCTCTGTACAGCGACGGCACCCGGGACACCAACTGGGGCGACGTGGTGGATACCGACACCGTGGCCGGCACCGGCGACGGCGGCGTCCAGACCCTGACCGTTTTCGGCCGTGTTCCCAGCGGGCAAACCGGCGTCGCCGCTGGCGCTTACACGGACACCGTCACCGTGACCGTGACCTATTGATGCGGTCGTTTCTCCTCGTGGTAAAGCGGGCGGGAGCGCGAAGCGCGCTCTCGTTCGCCGTTTTGCTGGTTTTGTCGTTTTGGCTGGCGCCGATGGTGGCGTGGGCCGGCGGCATGCGAGTGACGCCGATCCTGCAGGCGCTGCCCCACGATCGCGCGATGGCGGTCTATCGGATTCATAACCTGCGCGATGCGCCGCTCACCGTGCAGATTCGAGCCTGGCGCTGGCAACGGGAGGCCGGTGGTCGCCAGCTTGAGGACGCCCCGGACCTGCTGGTGGTACCGCCGCTGGTGACCCTGGCGCCGGGCCAGCAGCAGTTGGTACGCATCGCCCGGCGCGGCGCGGACCGGGACCGGGAGTTGGCCTATCGGGTCCGTTTTCAGGAAATCGCCGAACGTTCGGCGGGTGCCGGCCTGGCGGTGGGCACCACCGTGACCATGGACGTGCCATTGTTCTTGCTGGCGCCCGCCCCCCGGAAGCAGTCGGAATGGCGTGTGATCCGCGACGGCGGCGAGCCGCGCCTGCGGATCACCAATACCGGCAACCGGTATCTGCGGCTGCCTTCGCTGACGGTGTCCGCCGGCGACGGTCCGGCGCGGTCGCTGGGCGCCGGCGCTCAATACGTCTTGATCGGCGAGACCCGGGAATGGGTGCTGCCGCTGGAGCCCTCGGACCTGGGGGAGGGGCTCACGGTCCATTATCAGGAGAAGGGACGCATGGTTTCCCGGCGCTTGGCCAGCCCCTGACCGATGGGCGATGGCCGGCTCCCGATCTGGCTCGTCGTAGTGGCGTTGCTGTGGTCCACGCACGTGGCGGCGCAACCCGGGGAGCACTGGTACCGCAGCAGCGTGGATCATTACCTGACCCGCTACCACGCCCTGGTGCTCGATGGTGACCGAGGGCTGGCGGTGCGACGCCTGGATCTGATCGAGCTTGGTTTGCCCGTGCCGCCGAAGGGGACCGAGGTATTCCACTACCAGGGCGAGGTGTTCTATCCGCTGTCGTCGTTGCCGGATCTGCGCCTGTTGATCGATCACGACGCCGAGCAAGCGCATTTTCAGCGCCGTGGCTTGTCGGCCCTGCCGACGCCGCCCAATCCGGAACTGCTGCTGACCGTGGCCCTCAACGGCCAGCCCCCGGGTGATCCGGTGCTGGTGCGGTTTCGCGCCGGGCATTTCCATCTCGACGACGACGGCGTGCGCGCCCTGGGGCTGGACCCGGCGCGCCTGCCGGTGCCGGGCCCGGAGGGGTATACCCTGAGCGGGCTGGCCGGGGCTCGGTTCACCGTGGATGTGCTCGCGCAAAGCCTGACCATGACGGTACCGCCGGGCTATTTCGTCACCCACCACCTGAATGCCGGGCACACCCGCCCGGCACCGCTGTCGGCGCCGGTTGAGCCATCGGTCATGCTCGACTATTCGATTACCGAGGGAGGCGACGGCGAACGCCGCTGGCGCAGCGGCACGGTGGACGCGGCGCTGGGCTGGGGCGATGCGTTCTGCGAAAGCCGCCACGCGTACCAATCCTGGGCCGACACCACGTTGCGCCTGGGCAGTCGCTGTGTCTGGAATCAGCCGGATCGGCTGCTGTCGGTGTCCCTGGGCGATGCGGTATCCGACCCGGCGGTGCTTGGCCAGCCGGTGCGCTATGGCGGCGTGCGCATCGGCACCGATTATGGCCTGGCGCCGTCGTTCGCCACCCAGCCCTACCTGTCCCTGGAGGGCAGCGCGCGGGTACCCTCGGTGCTGGAAATCTGGACCGACCAGATGCTCAACGAGCGCCGCGAGATTCCACCGGGTCCGTTCCGCATCGACGATTTGCCCGCCTACACCGGCGCCGGCAACCTGCGCGCGGTGGTGCGCGACGGCAGCGGCCAGCCACTGACCATCGTGCAGCCGTTCTACTCCGACCCGGCATTGTTGGCCCGGGGATTATCGGACTGGTCCCTGGAGTACGGTTACCAGCGGCGCGATCCGTTATCGGCCGACGCCGCCTACGACCGCGACCCCTTCGCCGCGCTCACCGCCCGCCACGGCGTGCGTGACTGGCTGACCCTGGGGGTACGCGGTGAACATTTCGATACCCTCGACCTGGGCGCCGCCGAGGCGCGGCTGCGGCTCGGGCGGCTGGGGGTGCTGGAACTGGGCGGCGCCGCCAGCGACGGCCCGGAGGGTGGCGGCGAAGCCTCGGTGATCGGCTTCTCCCGGCGCGGTCGCTGGCTGTCGCTGGGCTGGCGGCAATGGCGTGCCGGGCAACAATTCGTATCGCTGGGCTACCCACTGCCCGGTGAGGCTCCGGCGCTGCAGCGCCAGTCGAATCTGGGGTTGGTGTTGGGGCGCGGCGTATCGCTGTCGCTGGGACGCGTCGAGCGCCGTTACCACGACGACCGCGACGACCAGGTCTTCGACAGCGCCGGGCTGACACTGTCGCTGGCGGGGGCCGGCCAGTTGTTGATGTCGGTGTTCCAGCCCCGCTCTCCGTCCGGGGACCGCCTTTATACCCTGGCTTTCACCCTGCCGCTGGGCTGGCGCGGCCACGCCACCGCCGCTGCCGGTGGCGCGGATCTGGAGGATCGCACACTGTCCTGGCAGCGCAACCCGCCCGCCGGCCCGGGCACCGGCTACCGGGCCCGGGTGGGCACGGTGCGCGAGCAAACCCTGCGCGAGGGTGACGTGACTGCCCAGAACCGCTATGCGCGGCTACGGCTGTATGGCCGCCGGCTGGGCGAGCAAAGCAGCGGCTACGGGGAACTGAGCGGCGCCCTGATCGCCAACCGGGCCGGCCTGTTCGCCAGCCGTTCGCGGCCCGGCGGCGTGGCGGTGGTGGACGCCGGCGCCTCCGACGTGCGGGTTTACCGTGACAACCATCTGATGGGCCGCACCGGCGCAAAGGGCAAATTGGTGGTGGCCGGCTTGTTGCCTTATCAGCAAAACAGCCTGCGGCTGGCGCCGGAGGATCTGCCCCTTGATGCGCGGTTGGCCAGCGACCGGCAACCGGTGGTCACTGGCCAGCGCCAGGCCTTGACGGTGTCCTTCCCGGTGCGGCGCGACCGGCCGGTGAGCGTGCGTCTGACCCGGACCGACGGCCGCGCGGTGCCCGCCGGGGCGAGCGCCGAGCTCAACAACCGCCGCCGCCTGGTGGTGGGCCACGGCGGGCTGGTGTACGCGCCGCTGGATCAGGCCGGTGGCCTGTCCGGCACGGCCCGCTGGGACGGCGGCGCCTGCGATTTCACGGTAACCGCCCCGGCGGACGCCGATTACCCCCTGGATCTGGGAGCGATACCTTGCCATTCCGACCCCGAGCCACCCTGACCGCGCTACTGGCGCTCGCCGCCGCCCCGGCCCTGGCCTGTTCGGTGACCTCCACCGGGCTGCGGTTCGGCACCATCGATCCGCTCGCCGGCCAGGCGGCCACCGCCACCGCTTCGGTGAACGTGGATTGCCCGGAGGCGGGCGGTTATACCCTGACGGTAAGTCCCGGCCACGGTGACTACGCCGAGCGCTACCTGCTGGCCGGTGAGCGGCGCCTGTTCTACAACGTCTACGCGGACCCCGCCCACGGCCAGGTGGTGGGGGACGGTGGTGGTGTGTCCGTGGCTGTAAGCGGCGACGGCCCGGCGACCACCCACACTCTCTATGGGCTGATGCCGGCGCAACCCGGGGCGGTGCCCGGCGTCTATGCCGACCAGTTGGTGATCACCGTCAGTTATTGATCGCGGCCCGGACGCTTGCGGGCGAAGCCCCAGGCGCCGCGTCGGCCCTGGCGCTGGATGTCCATGTCGTTGCGAATCTGGGCGTGGCTGATCAAGGCGAAAATAAAGGTGCCGCCGATGATATTGCCGGCCAGGGTGGGCAACCCGAAGCGCAGCACGAAGTCCGCCCAACTGGCCTCTCCGGCGAACACCAGATAAAGAATCTCGCTGGCGCCGACGATGATGTGCGGGAACTCACCGATCGCCACCACATAGGTCATGATCAGGATCACCCAGGCCTTGGCCTGGTCCGCCGAGGGCATCACCCACACCATGGTGGCGATCACCCAGCCGGCGATGATGCTCTTGGAGAACATCTCGAAGGGGCTGTTCTCCAGCACCTTGTGGCCCAGGTCCAGGAAGGCGCTGCCCACCTCCGGCGAGAACATGGGCAAATGCAGAAAGGTAAAGGCGGCGATGCCGGCGCCGACCACGTTGCCGGCCAGCACCACGCCCCACAGGCGCATCAGGCACCACAGCTTGCCCAGCGTGGGGTGGCTCATGAACGGCAGCACCGCGGTCACGGTATTCTCGGTGAACAGTTGCTGGCGGGCCAGGATCACGATCAGAAACCCCAGGGTGTAGCCCATGCCGCCAATCAGAAAACCGGCGTTGTTGTCCGGCAGATGGGCGTCCAGCAGACCCCGGGCCATCAACGAGGCGCTCATGGAGATGCCGGCGGCGATCGCCGACCACAGCAACGCCATGGCGTCGCGCTCCAGCTCCTTCTCGCCGGCCACGCGCAGCCGTTCATGAACCGCCGCCGCCCGGGAGGGCAGGTATTTTTCCTGCTCGTCCTCGTCGCCCTGGCCGTCGTCGGCCCCAACGGCCGCCTCCCGGCGTTCCCGCTCAACGGCGTCTTCCCAGGGGCTGCTTTCCTCGTCCTGCTCGGGTCGGTTCTGGTGATCGTTCAAACCGCTCTCCTGTGGGCTGCCGTCAGAGCGTGACGGGTGGCGGAACAGGTACTATAAACCGCCGTACATCAGCGAATCATAAAAGCCGGGTAAAAACCGGGTGCCACCTTTACCCTTCGTCGCCACTTTCAATAATCGCGACTAAAGTCGCTCCTACCCGTTACCCGTCTACGCAGTCGCTCATGACGCTACCTCGGAGCGTCTCGTCGTAGTTCCCCTTCCGGGACCCTGTCAAACAGGATGTTTGACCGGGAGCCCCCAGGGACGGGTGCACGGCGTTCCCGGAAGGGGAACTACGACGAGACGTGGGCTTGAAGAACGAACACCGCGATCAGCCGCCATGCACCACCAGCAAAATGCCCAACCCATACAGCAACAACACCGCCACGCTCTCAAAACCAATACCACCGGGCCCCTGCTCCTCACGCCGGATCAACCCCATCAGCAAGGCGCCGGTCATCAGGATCGACAACGACACCCACACCAGCAGATCGTCGCCCATCTCGGCGTAGATCGAACCGTCCCGGTAGGCGATGTCGGAGGCGGCGGTGAACAGGGTATCGAAGGCGTTGCCGCCGATGATGCCGCCCACCGCCAGGGTCAGAGCGCCTCGCCGCACGGCGGCCACCGAGGTGACCAGCTCCGGCAGGGATGTCACGGTGGCGGTGAGCAGCAGGCCCATGGTGGTCTGCGCCAGACCGGTTTGTTCGGCGATGGCGGTGGCGGCGTTCTCCAGCGCCCAACCGGTGGCGCCGAGCAGCGCGCCCAGGCCGAGAAAGGCAATCAACAGGGTTCGCAGGGAACGCCGCAGATTGTCCTCCTCGGGTACGTCCTCGCGGGTTTCCCGGGTGCGCGCCGGCTGCCACATGGGCTGGTCCCGGGTGCTCTGGATCAAGCGCAGACCATACGCATAGGTCGCCAGCAGCACCGGCGTGGCCGGGTGGATGCCGAACAGGGTCACCGGCGGCGCGAAGGCGCCCACCAGGATCACCGCCATCAGGGTTACCAGCAAGGCGCCCTGCATCAGGTTGGCGGCGGAGGCGGCGGCGTGTTCCAGATTGGCGCGCCGGTAGAACAGATCCGCCACGGCGAGAAAAGCAGTCTGCACCGCGATGCCGCCCAGGGCGTTGCTGAGCGCCAGATCCGCGTTGCCCTTGAGGGCGGCGGTCACCGACAGCACGCTGCCGGACAGGGACGTGGTGGCGCCCAGCAGCACGGCGCCCGCCAGGGCCTCGCCCACCCGGGTACGGTCGGCCAGCTCGTCCACCACGGCGGTGATTCTGACGCCGGCGGTGGCGACGATCGCCACGCAGGCGAGGAACACGGCGATGCTCAGGGGCAGGGAATCGTGAAGGAAATCGATGGGGCGCTCCTGTCCGGATCAGGCCCGAGTCTACCGGTTACGGCGGCGGGCAAAAAAGGCCACCGGGTTTACACTTTTTCCACAGTGGCGGGTCGTGAACTTGGTCATGATTGCCGCCGTGACCGCAACAGGGGAACGGCATGCACATCATCACCAGGAGCGTCCTGATGGCCTCCGCCTTGCTGGCCGCCACGCCGGCCCTCGCCGCCGGCGAGCAGGCCGATCCGCGCGGCTGGAACGCTTCGGCCATGGGGATCTATGTGTTCGAGGACCAGGACCGCAACGACGTTGATTATGGCACCGGCCTGCGCTTCGGGCTGGGGCGGCAGCTCGGCGAGCACTGGGACCTGGAATGGAACGGCTTTGGCAACGCCCTGCAAAGGGACCGTGCCGGCGGCCAGCACTGGCAATATGGCCTGGGCGTGGACGCGTTGCGTTATAGGTATCGCGAGGGGCCGTCACCCTATGTGCTGCTGGGCGGCGGCGGCGTTTATACCGATTCCAACCGGGGCACCGACACCAACGGCTTCCTGAATGCCGGCGCCGGCCTGCACTTCCGCGACGTATGGGGCGCCATGGGCCTGCGTATGGAGCTGCGCTACGTGATGGATTTTTCCGACGATGGCAGCGGCAACGAGCCGTTCAACGACCTGCGCGCCCTGGTGGGGCTGACCTTCCCGCTGTTCGGCGGTGGAGATCTGCGCACCGAGACCCGCATCATCGAACGCGAACGGGTGGTGGTGAAGCCGGTGCCGATGGCGCCGCCGGAGGTGCTGCATGGCGTCAACTTCGAATTCGATTCCGCGCGTCTGACGCCCAACGCCAAGACCGTTCTGCGCGAGGTCGCCGAACGGCTGGGTGCTTACCCCAACAGTGAAATCGAGATTGCCGGGCATACCGACTCCACCGGCGACGCCGGTTACAACCAGCGTCTCTCGGAGCGGCGCGCCGCTTCGGTGCGGGATTTTCTGATCGATCTGGGCGTCGACCCGGGCCGCCTCCAGGCCAGGGGCCATGGCGACACCCGCCCGGTGGACAGCAACGCCACCGAGGACGGGCGCGAGCGTAACCGCCGCATCGAAATGCGACGCATCCGCTAGCTCAGAAAGCGGCCCAGGTGGTCGTTGACGGTATCGGCGGCTTCCATCTGCACCCAGTGGCCGACATCGTCGAGCAGCACGATGTCGGTGAGGTTGTCCATTAGTTCCGGCATGCGTTTGAGGGCGCGGCCGGCGAACTGGATCACCGGGTCTTCCTTGCCGGCCAGGAAAAACGCCGGCGGGTGGATGCGTTCGCGACCGTCCGCTTTCTGCTGCTCCCAGGAAGCGTCCATGGCCCGGTACCAGTTGATCGGTCCGGTCAGTCCGCTGCGCCGAAAGCTGTCTTCATAGACGTCCAGATCCGCTTCCGTCATCCAGTCCGGCTGCGGGCCGGTGGGCGACTGCAGGATATCGAGCATGCCGGTGGCGGCGCCCTTGACCCGGTACTTCTCCTTCATGCCGGGGCCGGAAATGGCGTGGTACATGCGCTTGAGAAAGTCGCGCACGTCCGCCTCCAGTTCCCGCTCCGGCACCTCCGGCTGCTGGAAATACAGCTGGTAGAAGAAACGATCGCCAAAGGCGGCGCGCATTTGTTCGGTGGGCGCCTTGGGGCCGATGCCCGGGTAGGGCACCGACAGGCCGGCCACGGCCAGCACCCGCTCGGGCTCCTGCCGGGCCACCTGCCAGGCCAGGGCGCAGCCCCAGTCGTGGCCCACCACCCGGGCCTGGTCCACGCCGAAGGCATCCAGAATGCCCATCACATCGGCCACCAGGATGTCCTGGCGGTATGCCGATGCCGGCTTGGGGGCGGCGCTGCGTCCGTAACCGCGCAGGTCCGGCGCCAGTACATGGAAGCCCCGGTCGGCCAGGTAGGGCATCTGGTAGCGCCAGGAATAGCCGCATTCCGGGAAGCCATGCAACATGATCACCGTGGGATTGGCGGGATCGCCGGCGGCGCGCACGAAGAATTCCAGGCCGTTGGCGGTGACCGTGTGCTCCTTGAAATCGTTCATCCTGTTCCTCCAGGTGGTGTTCAGCCGGCGGCGGCCAGGTGGTCGCTGAAGCGATCGCGCAAATGCCGCTTGGATACCTTCCCGGTGGCGGTGTGCGGTAACTCCTCGACGAACAGCACGTCGTCCGGCAGTTGCCACTTGGCGATGCTTTCACCCATATGATCGAGCAGCGCCTGCTTGTCCTGGGCGGCGCCGGGGCGTGGCACCACGATCAGCAGGGGGCGCTCATCCCACTTCGGATGGGGCACGCCGATCACCGCGCACTCGGCCACATCCGGATGGGCGGCGGCCAGGTTCTCCAGGTCGATGGAGCTGATCCATTCGCCGCCGGATTTGATCAGGTCCTTGGCGCGGTCGACGATGTGCAGGGTACCGTCCTCGTCCAGCGACGCCATGTCGCCGGTGGCGAACCAGCCGTCCTTGTCGAACGCCTTGGCGTTGGCCTCCTCGTTATTGAAGTACGCTTTGATCACGGTGGGGCCCTTTACGTACAGCTCGCCCACGGCTTCACCGTCCTGCGCCACTTCGTGGCCCTCGTCGTCCACCAGTTTCATGCGCACGCCGAACAGGCGGCGCCCGGCGCTGCTTTTGATGTCCAGGCGCTCCTCCAGGGGCAGTTGGTCCTCGCCCTCCACCAGGATGCCCATGCTGCCGGTGGGGTTCATTTCCGTCATGCCCCAACCCTGCATGGCTTCGATGCCGTAATCCTGCTCGAAGGCGCGCAGCATGCTGCGCGGTGGTGCCGAGCCGCCGATCAGAACCTGGCGCAGGTCGCCGGGCTTGCGACCCCGTTCCTTCATCTCGGTAAGCAGCCCCATCCACACCGTGGGTACGCCCCAGGCGCCGGAGACGTTCTCCCGGTCCATCAGGTCGAACAGGCTGGCGCCGTCCAGCGCCGGGCCGGGCATGATCAGCGAGCAGCCGGTAAGCGGCGCCGCGTAGGGCAGGCCCCAGGCGTTGACGTGGAACATGGGCACCACCGGCAGAATGCGGTCGCCAACCCGGAACACGCCATTGGAGCCGGCCAGGGCGAACAGCGCCTGCAGCAGGCAGGAGCGGTGTGAATAGAGCGCGCCCTTGGGATTGCCGGTGGTGCCGGAGGTATAGCACAGCGCGCAGGCGGTGTTCTCATCCAGCTCCGGCCAGTCGTAGCTCTCCGGCTGGCCTTCCAGCAGCTCCTCGTAGCACAGCAGGTCGTCGCCGTCGGGCATGTGCGCGCGGTCGGTCATGGCCACATAGCGGGTGTGGGCGGGGAACTGGTCGCGCAGGCCGGTGATCAGCGGTGTGAAGGTGGTATCGAAGAAAATCAGGGTGTCGTCGGCGTGGTTGACGATGTAGGCCATCTGATCCGCCGGCAGGCGCGGGTTGATGGTATGGCACACCGCGCCAATGCCGGCGATGGCGTAGTACAGCTCCATGTGGCGGTAGCCGTTCCAGGCGATGGTGGCTACCCGGTCGCCGGGTTTCACCCCTTGGGCCACCAGAGCGTGGGCCAGCCGCGCCACGCGGCGCCGGGTCTGGCGGTAGGTCTGCCGGTGCTCGCCGCCTTCCACGGTGGCGGAGACAATCTCCGCCTTGGGATGGACCTGGGCGCCATAATCAAGAACGTCCATCAAGGACAACGGCGCGTCCATCATCAGCCCATTCAACATGTGTCTCTCCCTCGCTCGGCCACGGACGATGCCGGGCCGGTGTTTTTATTTTGAACGGTTGTTTTGAAATCGTTGGTGAGCAATTCATACCGACGGCGGGGGAGGGGGTCAAGGCGCGATGGGAACTTTTTGCCACCGGTGTTACTTGAGGTAACAGGGCAAGGAAAAAAATAAGAAAAGTGGCAACAAAGCGCCATTTTTTTCCCGCCGTGTGAAACCCGCCCGCTTCGCGGGCGCGGTGCCGGCTCAACCGCTCCTGGTAGCGAAAACGCCGCCGTTGCGGGCTCTTCCGGGGCACGCGGCGCGCTGGCGCGATCGCCCCGTTGCCCGTCGCAATCGAACATTGCCGGCGGAGATTGTTGGGTTCATGCTGAAAACAGCGTCATCCTTGGGCTGGCGGCTTATTTAGGCCTGCATTGTTGACCTAAGGGTGTCCTGGAAAGAGGATAAAAATTGGCGCTGGACAGATTTATTTTCGTGCGCACATACTACCAAGTATGTTCACGGCACCGCCCCGCGAGCGAGAACGTTTCAGGCGGCGGCATGGATTAACATCGCTTTGCGAGCGCGCATAAAAAAACAAAAAAGCGCGCCCCATAAAAATACCGGAAGCAACGCAGCCCGGGCCTGAGGTCCGGAATGGAAAACATACAGAAAAAGTAAACAAAAAAAGTTGTCGCGTATCCATCGCGGATGGACGCCAAAGTGAAATGCCGGTTCGCCTAGCGAGACGCCAGGCGGCGGCAGAACAACAACAATCGTGGAGAGCGTCATGCTGAAATCCCTTTTCACCTTTATCACTGCCTCGCTGTTGCTGGTCGGTACCGCCGGCGCCGCCGAGACCGTGAAACTTGCCCTGATCGATCCCCTCACCGGCCCCATGGCCGGCGCCGGCCAGCCGGCACTGGAACACCTCAAGTTCGAAGCCAAGCGCATCAACGCCAACGGCGGTATCGCCGGCAAGCAACTGGAAATCGTGGGTCTGGACAACAAGGTAAACCCGCAGGAAAGCCTGGTGCAGTTGCAGAAAGCCATCGACAGCGGCATCCAGTACGTTACCCAGGGCAACGGCTCCTCGGTGGCGTCCGCGCTGATCGGCGCGGTGGAGAAGCACAACCAGCGCAATCCGGGCAAGGAAGTGCTGTATCTGAACTACGCGGCGGTGGACCCCTCGTTCACCAATGAGCGTTGTTCCTTCTGGCATTTCCGCTTCGACGCCAACGCGGACATGAAGATGAACGCGCTGACCACCTACATCGCGGAAAACAAGGACATCAAGAAGGTGTACCTGATCAACCAGGATTACAGCTTCGGCCACGCGGTGTCCAAGGCCGCCCGCGAAATGCTCAAGGAAAAACGCCCCGATATCGAGATCGTCGGTAACGACTTCCACCCGCTCGCCAAGGTGAAGGACTTCACTCCCTACGTGTCCAAGATCCAGTCTTCCGGCGCCGACGCGGTGATCTCCGGTAACTGGGGTCAGGACATCACCCTGCTGGTCAAGGCCGCCGCCGAATTCGGCCTGGACGCGCCCTTCTACACTTACTACGGCGCCAGCTCCGGCGTGGTCACCCAGCTCGGCGACAAGGGCGTGGACCGCATCTATCAGATCAACGAGTACTACGGTGACTTCGAGGATCCGGAGATGGCCAAGCGCCAGGTCGAGATGTACAAGGAAACCGGCTGGGACTTCTACTACCTGCGCTTGAGCACCATGCTCGACATGTTCAAGAAAGC
Organism: Alloalcanivorax sp. C16-2; assembly: GCF_046507615.1. Taxonomy (NCBI): domain Bacteria; kingdom Pseudomonadati; phylum Pseudomonadota; class Gammaproteobacteria; order Oceanospirillales; family Alcanivoracaceae; genus Alloalcanivorax; species Alloalcanivorax sp. C16-2. The sequence goes on from NZ_JBKFTL010000001.1 coordinate 1,672,870, forward strand.
CGCCGACAAGGCCGGCTCCACTGATCCGGTCAAGGTCGCCAAGGCGATGGAAGGTCTGACTCTGGAAACCACCAATGGTGAAGTGGTAATGCGCGCCGAGGATCACCAGATCCAGCTGCCGATGTTCATGTCCGTGATGAAGGACGACATGAAGTACGGCGCCGAAGGCACCGATTACAACTTCCACAAGGTAGCCCGGATCGAACGTGAAGACGTCACCCTGCCTACCACCTGCCGCATGCGCCGTCCCAAGTAAGACGGTCCGGCATCCCTTCGTGATCGTGCAGTAGGGGCAGTGGCCATGGCCACTGCCCCGGGAGCCTTGTCATGCTCGAAATAGTGATTTTCTCGACCCTGAACGGCATCTTGTACGGCCTGTTGCTGTTCATGCTGTCCAGCGGTCTGACCCTGATCTTCTCGATGATGGGCGTGCTTAACTTCGCCCACGCCAGCTTCTACATGCTGGGCGCCTATTTCGCTTATACCCTGGGTATGCACACCGGCTTCTGGCCGGCGCTGATTCTGGCGCCGTTGCTGGTGGGCGGTCTCGGCGCGCTGGTGGAGCGTTTCGGCCTGCGTCGGGTGCACGCCAACGGCCACGTGGCCGAGCTGCTTTTCACCTTCGGCCTGGCCTACGTGATCGACGAACTGGTGCAGATGGTATGGGGTACCGTGGCGGTCGCCTACCGCGAACCGGAATACATGCGCGAGCCGCTGTTCACTCTGTTCGGCACCGATTACTCCATTTTCCGCGGGGTGGTGATTCTGATTTCCATCCTGATGTTCGTGGCGTTGTGGTACCTGCTCAAGAAAACCCGGGTCGGCCTGATGATTCGTGCCGCCCTGACCCACGGCGAGATGGTCGGCCATCTGGGTCACAACGTGCCGCGTCTGTTCATGGGCGTGTTCGGGTTCGGCTGCGCGCTGGCCGGCCTGGCCGGCGTGATCGGCGGCCCGATCATGGCCACCGAGCCGGGCATGGCGGCGACCCTGGGCCCGATCGTGTTCGTGGTGGTGGTGGTGGGTGGCATGGGCTCCTTGCAGGGCGCCTTCTATGCCTCGCTGCTGATTGGCCTGATCCAGACGTTCTTCGTGGCCATCGACGCCTCGGTGGCGGATCTGGTCAATGCCATGGGGGCCAATCTGGACCCCTACGGTGAGCTGGGCCGTATTTCCCTGGCCACCCTGGCGCCGATGACGCCGTTCATCCTGCTGGTACTGATCCTGATCTTCCGGCCCCGCGGTTTGATGGGGGAACTTGAACCATGAGCCAGGATATGTCCGTTCCCATGCAACCTTCAAAATCCCGCACCTCCCTGCGTGGCCTGGTCCCCTGGGTGGTGTTCGCCGCGGTGCTGCTGTTGCTGCCGGTGGTTTTTCAGGGCAACAGCACCGCCTTTACGCTTCTCAACGTGATTGGCATCAACATTGTCTTCGCGTTGTCCTACAACATGCTGCTCGGCCAGGGGGGCATGTTGTCCTTTGGCCACGCCGTGTTCTTCGGCCTGGGCAGCTACGCGGCCATGCACGCGATGATCGCCATCGACGACGCCTCCTACGCCGGCGAGGGCTTCTGGGCCCACGTACCGGTGGTGGGCATGCCGGTGATCGGCATGATCGCCGGCGGCCTGGTGGCCCTGGTGCTGGGCTGGCCGTTCTGCCGGCGCGCCGGTACCGCCTTCGCCATGATCACTCTGGGTCTGGGCGAAATGGTGGCGGCGGCGGGGCAGATGTTCCCGTCCCTGTTCGGCGGCGAAGCTGGTATTTACGGTAACCGCATGGTCGGGCCGCAGTGGTTCGGCCTGGAACTGGCGCAGTCCGACGATGTGTACTGGTTCATGGCGTTCTGGACCTTCGTGGCGGTGTTCGCCATGTGGGCTTTTACCCGCACGCCCTTGGGGCGCATGTCCAATGCGGTGCGCGACAACCCGGATCGTCTGCAATTCATCGGCTACCCGCCGCGCAATATCCGTTTCATGATCTTCATCGCCTCCGGTTCCTTCGGTGGCCTGGCCGGCGGCATGGCGGCGGTCAACTATGAAATCATCACCCCCGAGGCCCTGGGGCTGATCCCCTCCGGCCTGGCGCTGCTGATGGCGGCCGTGGGCGGGCTGGGCGTGTTCTACGGCCCGATCATGGGCGCCATCGTGGTGACCCTGATGAACTCCATGCTCAGTGACTACACCGACGCCTCGATTCTTTATGTGGGCCTGGTGTTCCTGTCCATCGTGATGTTCGCGCCGCGCGGTCTGGGCGGCGGCATCGAGCAGGTGCGGGTTGCCTGGCGCGAAGGTGACCTGGCTCGGCGCTTGCCGGGCTGGTTGTCCGGCGCGTTGGCGGTGGGGCTGATCATCGTCGGCATGGTGGTGCTGGTGGAGATGCTGTTCCAGGCCACCCACGGTGACGATGAATTCGCTCAGGTACTGGGCATGGAATTCGACGCCGCCGCGCTGTGGGGCTGGCTCACCGCCGCGGTGCTGGTGGTTCTGGGCGCGGTGATCAAGCGCGCCACCAACAAGCTGCGGGAGGATCAGGCATGAGCGCACTGTCCATCAAGGGGCTGACCAAGAGCTTTGGCCCCGCGGAAGTGATCTGCGGCGTCGATCTGGACGTGGCGGAGAATGAAGTTCACGCGGTGATCGGCCCCAACGGGGCCGGCAAGTCCACCTTCTTCAACCTGCTGTCCGGGGCGTTCGCGCCCAGCGGGGGCGAGATCTACCTGAAGGGGGAGCGCATTGACGGCCTCACGCCGGAGAAAATCCAGCAACGGGGCCTGTCGCGCTCGTTCCAGGTCTCCAATGTGTTCGGCAACCTGTCGGTGTTCGAGAACATTCGCTGCGCCTGCTTCAAGCAAAGCGGCGCCGGCTATGTGTTCTGGCGTTCGGCGGCCAAGGTGCGCGCGGCCAACCAGCGCGCCGAGGAAGTACTGGATATGATCGGTCTGCAGGCGCTGCGTGATGTGCCGGCGGGCGCGTTGCCCTACGCCAGTCAGCGGGCGCTGGAAATCGGCATGACCATCGCCTGCGGCGCCGACGTGGTACTGCTCGATGAGCCCACCGCGGGCATGAGCAACACCGAGACCACCCAGGCCATCAACCTGATCCGGCAGGTCGCCGAGGGCCGCACCCTGATGATCGTGGAACACGACATGGGCGTGGTGTTCGAGCTGGCCGACCGTATCTCGGTGCTGGTGTACGGCAAGATCATCGCTACCGGCACGCCGGAGGAGATCCGCAACGATCCGCGGGTCAAGGAAGCCTATCTCGGGGAGGAGGCGGCATGATGCTGGAAGTCAACGACCTGCACGCCTACTACGGCAAGAGCCATATTCTCAATGGCGTCAATTTCTCCATGCAGGAAGGGGAAGTAGTGGCCCTGTTGGGCCGCAACGGCGTGGGCCGCTCCACCACGGTGAAATCGATCATGGGCGAGGTCCCGCCGCAGGGCTCGATTCGTTTCCGTGGCGAGGAAATCGCCGGGATGCCCAATCACCGGATCGCCCGGCGCGGGCTCGGCTACGTGCCCGAGGACCGGGATATTTTCCCGACCCTGACGGTGCGTCAGAACCTGGAGCTGGGCATCAAGAACACCCGCAAGCCGGGCAAATGGAAGGTGGAACAGTTCCTGGATATGTTCCCCAACCTGGCACGCCGGGCGGATTCGCCGGCCGGCGTGCTGTCCGGTGGCGAGAAACAGATGCTGACCATCAGCCGCACGCTGATGGGCGATCCGGAGCTGATCATGATCGACGAGCCCACCGAGGGGCTGGCGCCACTGATCGTCAAGCAGATCGGCGAGCTGATTTCGGAGATCGCCAAGGCCGGTGTGTCGATTCTGTTGGTGGAGCAGAAGCTTTCCATCGCCATGGATATTTCCCACCGGGTGCTGGTGATGGGCCACGGCCAGATCGTCTTTGAAGGTACCCCCGAGGAATTGCGCGAGGATGAAGCCACCCGTAAGGAGTGGCTGGAAGTCTGACCGCGTGTTGTTTGTGTTCCATCGTCAATGGGCTGGCCCGCTTCGGCGGGCTTTTTTTTGGTGCGTCGTTTTTGAGCGGGGGTGTTACCTATGGTAACCATTGGCCCCCGCATCGGGCCGGCGTGAATCGGATCGTGACGCGCGCGCCATGGCCGCACGACGTCATGGCATTCTCCAAGTTGTTGTTTTCAAAGCAATGATGATGATCTTCCAGCGGGTATGGGAGGCCTGTATGGACAGCTTCGTCGACTGCCTTTTATTATCTCTCGCGTGAGTGAATGAAGTGAGCGCCGCTCGGCGTCGCCGTTTCGTTCCGTTCGAGCGATAAAATAACAACGTTGGAGAGCACCATGGTGAGACCCTTCCTCAAGCTGTTCGCCGTTTCCCTGGTTCTGCTGTCGGGCCTGGCCCGGGCGGCGGACGCGGAGCCGGTACGCTTTGCGCTGATCGATCCCCTGACCGGCCCGATGTCGGTGGTGGGCCAGCCGGCATTGGCCCAGCTTCAGTTCACCGCCGAGCGTCTCAACCGGGACGGCGGCATGGACGGTCATCCGATCGAGATCGTCGGGTATGACAACAAGATCAATCCCCAGGAAAGCCTGGTGCAGTTGCAAAAGGCGATTGACGACGGCATCCGCTACATCATTCAGGGCAACGGTTCCTCGGTGGGTTCCGCGCTGCTGAGCGCGATCAACAAACACAATCAGCGCAATCCGGATGACCGGGTTCTGTATCTGAACTACGCGGCCATCGAGCCGTCGTTCACCAACGAACGCTGTTCCTTCTGGCATTTCCGCTTCGATTCCCACGTGGACATGAAAATGAACATGCTCACGGATTGGATCGCCGACAATCCGGACGTGAAGAAAGTATTCCTGATCAACCAGGATTACAGCTTCGGCCATACCGTGTCCGAGTCCGCCATGCGCATGCTCAAGAAGAAACGTCCGGACATCGAGATCGTCGGCAACACCTTCCATCCGCTGGGCAAGGTGAAGGATTTCTCGCCTTATATTTCCAAGATCAAATCGTCCGGCGCGGATGTGGTGATCACCGGCAACTGGGGCCAGGACATCAACCTTCTGATCAAGTCCGCCGCCGAGTACGGCGTGGATGTCCCCTTCCTGACCTATTACGGCAGCACCCCGGGCACCATCACCCAGGTGGGTGACAAGGGCGTGGACCGGGTCTACCTGATCGCCGAATATCACGGCGATTTCACCGATCCGGAGATCGCCGAGCGTCAGGTCAGTCTCTACAAGGAGAAAGGCTGGGATTACTACCCGCGCGTGGCGGCGATGCTGGAAATGATGAAAAAGGCCGGTGACGAGGCGGGCAGCGTCGATCCACTGGCGGTGGCGAAGACGCTGGAAGGCCTGGAATACGACGCCGCCGGCGGCCATCTGACCATGCGCGCCGCCGATCATCAGTTGCAAATGCCGCTGTACCTGTCCGTGCTCAAGGACAACATGAAGTACGGCGCCGAAGGAACCGACTACAACTTCCATCAGGTGGCGCGTTTCGATGCGGATCAGGCGACCCTGCCCACCACCTGTCGCATGCGCCGCCCGGACTGATCCCGCCTTCTTCCGGTTCGATTCTTACGCGCGCTTTTATTCCGCGATTTAAAAGGGGCGGCGGCACACCGCCGTCCCGGGAGTCGTTTGATGCTCGAAGTAATCGTCTTTTCCACGCTTAACGGGCTGCTCTATGGGCTGCTTCTGTTCATGCTGTCCAGTGGTTTGACGCTGATTTTCTCGATGATGGGCGTACTGAATTTCGCCCACGCCAGTTTTTACATGCTCGGCGCCTACTTCGCCTATGCGCTGGGGCTGCATATCGGGTTCTGGCCGGCGCTGTTCCTGGCGCCGCTGCTGGTGGCGGTGCTCGGCGCCGTGGTGGAACGCTTCGGCCTGCGGCGCGTGCATGAGAATGGTCATGTGGCGGAGCTGCTGTTCACCTTCGGGCTGGCCTATGTGATCGACGAAACCGTGCACCTGCTGTGGGGTTCGATCCCGGTGTCCTACAGCGCGCCGGAAGCCCTGCGCGCGCCGCTGTTCAGTCTGTTTGGCACCGACTACTCCATCTATCGGGGCGTGACCATGATGATCGCCATCCTGATGTTCGTGGCGCTCTGGTTCCTGCTCAAGAAAACCCGGGTCGGCCTGATGATCCGCGCGGCGCTGACGCACGGCGCCATGGTCGGCCACCTTGGCCATAACGTGCCGCGTTTGTTCATGGGCGTGTTCGCGTTCGGCTGCGGGCTGGCGGCCCTGGCCGGCGTGATCGGCGGCCCGCTGCTGAGCACCGAGCCGGGCATGGCGCAGTCGTTGGGCCCGGTGGTGTTCGTGGTGGTGGTGGTCGGCGGCATGGGGTCCCTGTTGGGGGCTTTCTACGCTTCACTGCTGATCGGCCTGGTGCAGACCTTCTTCGTGGCCCTGGATGTGTCGATCGGTGATTTGCTCAACGGGCTGGGTTTCGCCGTGGACCCCTATGGCGAGGTTACCGGCATCACCCTGGCGTCGATCGCGCCGATGACGCCCTTCATTCTGTTGGTACTGATTCTGATTTTCCGCCCGCGTGGCCTGATGGGGGAGCTTGAACCATGAATGAATCGCTTTCCTGGTGGCGCCCGGTGGCGCCCTGGGCGATCAGTGCGCTGGTACTGGTGACCCTGCCTCTGGTGGTGGCCGGTAACGGCACGTTCAGCATCATCAACGTGGTCGCCATCAACATCGTTTTCGCGCTGTCCTACAACATGTTGCTGGGTCAGGGCGGCATGCTGTCCTTTGGCCATGCGGTATTTTTCGGGTTGGGTGCCTATGGGGCGATCCATGCCATGAATCTGATCGGCGAGGCCGGTTACGACGGCCACGGTTTCTGGGCGTTTTTCCCGGTCTATCTGCTGCCGCTGGTCGGCTTCGCATGCGGCGCTCTGGCGGCGCTGGTGGTGGGCTGGCCGTTCTGCCGGCGCGCCGGCACCGCCTTCGCCATGATTACCCTCGGCCTGGGTGAGCTGGTCGCCGCCGGCTCGCAAATGTTCCCCACCGTGTTCGGCGGCGAGGCGGGCGTGTTCAGCAACCGCATGGTGGGCCCGGTGTGGTTTGGCCTGGAGCTGGCCCAGCCCGCCGACGTGTACTGGTTCATGGCGTTCTGGACCCTGGTGGCGGTGTTCGCCATGTGGGCGTTTACCCGCACGCCCCTGGGGCGCATGTCCAACGCGGTACGCGATAACGCCGACCGGCTGCAGTTCATCGGCTACCCGCCACGCAACCTGCGGTTCCTGGTGTTCATCGCCGCGGGCGGCTTCGCCGGGCTCGGCGGCGGCATGGCGGCGGTGAACTACGAAATCGTCACCCCGGAATCCCTGGGCCTGCTGACCTCGGGCCTGGCCCTGCTGATGGCCGCGGTGGGTGGTCTGGCCGTGTTCTACGGACCGATGGTCGGCGCCATCCTGGTCACGGTGATGAACTCCCTGCTCAGTGACTACACCGACGCCTCGATATTGTACGTGGGGCTGGTGTTCCTGGCGGTGGTGATGTTCGCCCCCGGCGGGCTGGGCGGCGGCATCGAACAGGTGCGTCTGGCCTGGCGGCGCGGCGACCTGGGCGCGCACCTGCCGGGTTGGCTGGGCGGAGCCCTGGCGGTGCTGCTGATCGCCCTCGGGCTGGTGAGCACCATCGAACTGGTTTATCAGATCAGCCATGGCCGCGACAAGCTGGCGCGGCTGCTCGGTCTGGAACCGGACCCGGCCTCGCCGCTGGTGTGGTTGGGCATTATCACGCTGTTCGCCGCCGGCTATGGCGTGGCGCGCGTCAGCGGACGATATCGGGAGGCACGCGCATGAGCGAAGCATTGAACATTCTTGGGCTGAAGAAAAGTTTTGGTCCCGCCGAGGTGATCCGTGGTGTCGATCTGACCGTGGCCCGTGGTGAAGTGCATGCCGTGATCGGTCCCAACGGGGCCGGTAAATCCACGTTCTTCAATCTGGTGTCCGGTGCGTTCGCGCCGAGCGCGGGCCAGGTGAGTCTGCACGGCCGGCGTATCGATGGTCTGGCGCCGGAAAAAATTCAGCAGCGTGGTCTGGCCCGTTCCTTTCAGGTCAGCAACGTGTTCGGAAATTTGTCGGTGTTTGAAAATCTCCGGTGCGCCTGCTTCAAGCAAAGCGGGGCGGGCTATGCCTTCTGGCGCCCGGCCGGGTCGGTGAAGCGGGCCAACCGTCGTGCCGAGGAAGTGTTGGAGATGATCGGCCTGACGGCGCTTCGCGACAGCCCCGCCGGCGCCTTGCCCTATGCCAGTCAGCGTGCTTTGGAAATCGGCATGACCATCGCCGGGGACGCCGACGTGGTGCTGCTGGATGAACCCACCGCCGGCATGAGCAACACCGAAACCACCCAGGCGGTGTCGCTGATCCGTCGTATCGCGGAGGGGCGCACCCTGATGATCGTCGAGCACGACATGGGGGTGGTGTTTGAACTGGCGGATCGTATCTCGGTGCTGGTGTACGGCGAGATCATCGCCACCGGCACGCCGGACGCGATCCGTAACGATCCACGGGTCAAGGAAGCCTACCTGGGCGAGGAGGCGGCGTGATGCTGGAAGTCAAGGACCTGCACGCCTACTACGGCAAGAGTCATATTCTCAACGGTGTCGATCTTTCCATCGGCGAAGGGGAGGTGGTATCGCTGCTCGGCCGCAATGGCGTGGGCCGCTCCACCACCGTCAAGGCGATCATGGGCGAAGTCCCGCCGCGGGGTTCGATCCGCTTTCGCGGTGAGCAGATCGCCGGGCTGCCCAACCATCGCATCGCCCGCAAGGGATTGGGCTACGTGCCCGAAAGTCGGGATGTGTTCCCGACCCTGACGGTGCGGGAGAACCTGGAGCTGGGCGTCAAGAACACCCGCAGGCCGGGTAAATGGAAGGTACCGCAGTTCCTCGACATGTTTCCCAATCTGGCGCGGCGCGCGGATGCCCCGGCCGGTGTCTTGTCCGGCGGCGAGAAACAGATGCTCACCATCAGCCGCACTCTGATGGGCGACCCGGCGCTGATCATGATCGACGAACCCACCGAGGGGCTGGCGCCGTTGATCGTCAAGCAGATCGGGGAGTTGATCGCCGAGATCGCCGCGGCCGGCGTGTCGATCCTGCTGGTCGAACAGAAGCTCTCCATTGCCATGGACATCTCCCACCGGGTGTTGGTGATGGGCCACGGGCGCATCGTGTTCGAAGGCACGCCGGCGGCGCTGCGTGGCGATCAGACTGTGCGTGGCGAATGGCTGGAAGTATGAACGGCGGGGGCGGTGGAATGGGTGACGCGATGGCACGGGTTTCCGCCGGGACGCTACGGGGGCGCCGCCAGCGGGATCTGAATATCTTCAAGGGGATACCCTACGCGCGCCCGCCGGTGGGCGCGTACCGCTGGCGGCCACCACAACCCATGCCGCCCTGGTCCGGCGTGCGCGACGCCACTCGCTTCGGTCCGGCCTGTCCGCAGCCGGCGTCGCGGCCGGGCAGTCTTTACGCGCCGGCGCTGCCGGGGCTGAATGAGGATTGCCTGACGCTCAACATCTGGGCCCCGGCGAACGCGCGGGGCGCGCCGGTGCTGGTCTACATTCATGGTGGCTCGCTGAATACCGGCGGTGGCGCCGAACCCATGCTGGACGGCGCCGCCCTGGCGCGCCGTGGTCTGGTGGTGGTGACCCTCAACTACCGGCTGGCGGTGCTTGGTTATCTGGCCCACCCGGCGCTCAGCGCCGAATCCGAGCACGGCGTATCCGGCAACTATGGCCTGCTCGACCAGATCGCGGCGCTGCGTTGGGTGCGCGAAAACATCGCCGGGTTCGGCGGTGACCCGGACCGGGTCACCGTGGCCGGCGAATCCGCCGGCGCGCTCAGCGTCCTGTATCTGCTGGCGTCGCCGCCGGCGCGGGGCCTGTTCCAGCGGGCCATCGCGCAGAGTGCCTACCTGATTTCCCATCCGGCCCTGGCTCACCGGGAATGCGGTGAGATGCCCGCCGAGGAAATCGGCGAACGGCTTGCCCACGCGCTGGGCGCGCGGCGGATCGCGGACCTGCGTGCCCGGGATGCCGCCGAGCTGGTCCAGGCGGCGGCGGACGCCGGCTATATGCCGCTGGGCAATGTGGACGGTCACTGGCTGCCGCGTCAGCCGCTGGACGTGTTCGACCGTGGCGAGCAGGCGCCGGTGCCGCTGCTGGCCGGCTTCAACAGTGGCGAGGTGCGTTCGTTGCGTTTCCTGTTGCCGCCAGCGCCCGCCGACAACGCCGTCGGCGAGCGCGCCATACGGGATGGCTATGGCGACCTGGCCGATACCTTCCTGCGCATCTATCCCATCGGCGATGGCGAGGAGGCGCGCCTGGCGGCGCTGCGTGACGCTTTGTACGGCTGGACCGCCGAGTACCTGGTGAGAGCGCGTACGGCACGCGGCCAGGACGCCTGGCTGTATCTGTTCGACCACGGTTACCCCGCCGCCAACGAACGTGGCTTACACGGTTTTCATGCCGCCGAGATTCCCTATGTGTTCGGCACCGCCGCGCGTACCACCCCGCTGTGGCCGCGCATTCCCGACAATGACGATGAACGCCGGCTGTCGCGGGCGCTGGGGGATTACTGGGCGGCGTTTGTGCGCGACGGGCAGCCCGCCGCCGTGGACCAGCCCCGCTGGCCGGCCCATGGCGAACATCCCCGTGGCCGCTGGCTGCATATTGGCGCGGCGCCAACCCCGGTGGTCGATCCCATGCCGGGCCGTTTCGCGCTGCATGACGAACTGGTACGTCGCCGGCGGCGCGCCGGCGATACCCCCTGGAACTGGAACATCGGCATCGCGGCGCCGCCGCGGTCGAGCGCGACATCGGAGGCACCATGACGGACGGCGCGATGCAGCGTTACACGCTGACCCTGAATAAATTTCTCGACCATGCCGCTAAATGGCACCCGCATGCCGGTGTCAGCGGCGCGCTGGACGATGGCGGGGTGGAGCAAACCGGTTATCTGGTGCTGCGGCGCCGCGCCCGCCGGATCTCGGCGTTGCTGGCCGGTCTCGGTATCGGTGTCGGTGACCGGGTGGCGACGCTGGCCTGGAACAGCCGCGCCCACCTGGAAGCCTGGTACGGCATCATGGGAATGGGCGCGGTCTGCCATACCCTCAATCCCCGTCTCACCGACAGCCAGAGTGCCGCCATGGCGCGTCAGTCCGGCGCCCGCGTACTGATCGTCAGCGCCGATCTGGCACCGCTGGGCCAGCGCATCGCCGCCCTGGCGCCGGCCCTGACCGAGCTGTTCGTGATCGATGGAGACGGCGAGCCGCCGGCCCTGGAGTCGGCCTTGGAAGACCTGGACGATACGGCGGTAAGCTGGGGCGATTTCGATGAACACAGTGCTTCCGGGCTGTGCTTCACTTCCGGCACCACCGGTGATCCCAAGGGGGTGCTCTATGATCACCGTTCCATTTACCTGCAGACCCTGCGGTTGCTGCAGGCGGATGTGCTCGGCCTCGGTTTCGGTGACCGGGTGCTGGCGGCGGTGCCCATGTTTCACGCCAACGCCTGGGGATTGCCATTCGCGGCGCCGGCCGCGGGCGCCGACCTGGTGTTTCCGGGCCGCCACCTGGATGGCGCCAGCCTGGCGCGCCTGATCGCCACGGAGAACGTCACCCTGGCCGCCGGCGTGCCCACCGTCTGGCTCGGCCTGCTTGAGCATCTGGAAGCGCAGGGCGGTGAACTGCCATCCTTGAAACGCATTCTGGTTGGCGGCGCGCCCATGTCGGCGACGCTGATGGCACGGCTCGAGCAGCGTCTGGGCGTCAGTGTGCAGACCAGTTGGGGAATGACCGAACTTTCCCCCCTGGGCACCATCACGCCCGCCGCCGAGCCACGGCGCGATGCCGCGTCGGCGGGCCGGGTGGCGGTTGGCATGGATCTGTTGCTGACCGATGAGCAAGGCACACCGCTGCCCGAGCAGCGCAACGTTGAAGGGCACCTCCGAGTGCGTGGCGCCGCCGTGGTGGAGCGTTATCTTGGCCAGCGACACGGTGCTCTGGACGAGCGCGGCTGGTTCGCCACCGGCGACCTGGCGCGCATCGACGAGCAGGGCCGGCTGACCATTACCGGCCGCGCCAAGGACCTGATAAAGTCCGGCGGCGAATGGATCAACCCGGCGGAGCTGGAGGCCATCGCCGGCGCGCTCCCGGCGGTGGCACAGGCGGCGGTGATCGGTCGCCGTGATGGACGCTGGGGGGAACGGCCGGTGCTTGTTATCGAAACCAAGCCCGCGCAAACCATCGAGGATCGAGAAATACTGGACGCCATGCGCGACCGCGTGGCTTCATGGTGGCTGCCCGACGCGGTGGTGCGCGTGGACCGCATGCCACTGGCCGGTACGGGAAAAATCGACAAAAAACGCCTGCGCGCGGAATTTGGCCAAGCTTGACCGGTTTCGCGCCGACCCGACGAGTCTTAACAACGATGACAGCCCGAGAAAAGCCCGCCGGCAAGGCGGCCAGCGGTGCGCGGCGCAAGGGGCCGAGCCGGGCCGAGCGCCGCGCCGAGATGACCGAGCGGATTCTGGACGCGGCGGAGTACCTGTTCTCCCAGCATGGCCTGCATGGCGTGACGCTGAAGGATGTGGCCAGACGCATCGACGTGCATCACACGCTGATCAACTATTACTTCGATGACAAAAAGCAGCTTTTCGACGCCGTGTTCGCGCGCCGGGCGGTGGAGACCAGCAGCCGGCGCATGACCGCCCTGGACGACTATGAGCGTTCCTGCGACGGCGCGCCCACCGTGGAGGGGGCGCTGCACGCCTATCTGGATACCGACCTGGATACCTACATTCAGGGCGGCGAGGGCTGGCGCAACTACGCCGCGTTCGCCGCCCAGGTGGCGAACACCCCGGAGTGGGGCGCGGAGATGATGGACAAGCACTTTGATCCGGTGGTGCTGCGTCTCATCGACCTGCTCAGGAAGGCGCTGCCGGACGCCACGGAGGAAGACATTTTCTGGGGTTATCATTTCGTCACCGGTGCCCTGGTGCTGACCCTGGCGCGTACTGGTCGTATCGACAAACTGTCCGGCGGGCTGTGCCGGTCCGACGACTTTGAAGCGGTGAAGAAACGCATGGCCCGTTTCATGGCCGCCGGCCTGATCGAGATCTGCGAGGGGCGTGAGCCCCCAGCCTGGGATCGCGTCTGAATCGAGAATAATAAAAAGGCCGCGTCAGCGGCCCTCGTGCGGTGATGATTCTTGGGAAGGGGCGTCGGTTGACGCGATCGTCACCACGATAATGGCCGGTGTGTTTTGGGGACACACCGGCCTGCTGACGCGGCAAAGCGTTGCCGGGCCCGGAAAGGGACGGGCCCGGCGATTCGATGAAGCGTTTAGAATACTTCGAACAGGCCGGCGGCGCCGATGCCGCCACCCACGCACATGGTCACCACCACGTATTTAACGCCGCGACGCTTGCCTTCGATCAGCGCGTGGCCGGTCATGCGCGCGCCGGACATGCCGTACGGGTGGCCAATGGAGATGGCGCCGCCGTTGACGTTGTACTTGTCCGGGTCGATGCCGAGCGTATCACGGCTGTACAGACACTGGCTGGCGAACGCCTCGTTGAGTTCCCACAGGCCGATGTCGTCGACGGTCAGGCCAAAGCGCTTGAGCAGTTTCGGCACCGCGAACACCGGGCCGATACCCATTTCGTCGGGATCGCAACCGGCCACGGCCATGCCACGGTAGGCGCCCAGCGGGGCCAGGCCGAGACGCTCGGCTTCCTTGGCTTCCATCAGCACGCAGGCGCTGGCGCCGTCGGAAAGCTGGGAGGCGTTGCCGGCGGTGATGAACTTGCCTTCCGGCACGGACATGCCGTCCTTGAACACCGGCTTCAGGCTCTGCAGCCCTTCCAGGGTGGTTTCCGGACGGTTGCCTTCGTCCTTGGAGAGGGTCACTTCCCGGTCGGAAATTTCCTTGGTCTCCTTGTTCATCACCTTCATGCTGGTGGTCAGCGGCACGATCTCGTCGTCGAACTTGCCGTCCTGCTGGGCCTGGGCGGTGCGCATCTGGGATTGGAACGCGTACTCGTCCTGGGCATCGCGGGATACGTTGTAGCGGTCGGCCACGATCTCGGCGGTTTCCAGCATGCTCATGTAGATGTCCGGGCGGTGCTCCACCAGCCACGGATCACGGGCGCGGAAGGTGTTCATCTTGTCGTTCTGCACCAGTGAGATGGACTCCAGGCCGCCGGCCACGGCCACGTCCATGTTATCCACCATGATTTCCTTGGCGGCGGTGGCGATGGCCATCAGGCCGGAGGCGCACTGACGGTCCATGGTCATGCCGGCCACGGAGGTCGGCAGACCGGCGCGCAGCGCGCACTGACGGGCCACGTTGCCGCCGGTGGAGCCCTGCTGCATGGCGGCGCCCATGATTACGTCCTGGATGCTCTCCGGGTCGATGCCGGCGCGTTGCACGGCGTGCTTGATCACATGGCCACCCAACTCCTGGGCCTGGGTGTCGTTGAAGGCACCGCGATAGGCCTTGCCGATCGGGGTACGGGCGGTGGAAACGATTACGGCTTCTCTCATGATGGGCCTCGTTGTTTGAATGTCGTTGAAAAGGGTGGGGCGGACGTCACCGTCAGCCCAGCTTGATGCCCTTGGCGTGGGCGGCCTTGGTCAGAATCTTGGAGACATGCTCGCCGCCATTCTGCATCTCGCGGGCGTTGCTCATGTCGCCGAGCTCCTCGAAGCGCGCGGCGATGGCGTCCGGCGTGCGTTCGCCTTCTTCCAGATAGATGCCGTCGCTTTCCATCAGACGCACCATGGCGTAGCAGCCGGCGCCGGCCAGCACGATGCGGCGGTTGGGCGCCTGGTCGCTGGCCAGGAACAGCACCGCCGGGGTGATTTCCGACGGTTCCAGCAGTGCCAGTACTTCCTTGGGCATCAGATCCTCGGTCATGCGGGTGGCGGCGGTGGGCGCCACGCAGTTGACCTTGATGTCGTATTTCTCGCCTTCCAGGCACAGGGTGTTCATCAACCCGGCCACGCCCATCTTGGCGGCGCCGTAGTTGGCCTGGCCGAAGTTGCCGTACAGACCTGAGGTGGAGGTGGTCATGATCACGCGGCCATAACCTTGCTCGCGCATTACCGGCCACACCGCCCGGGTACAGATGGCGGAGCCGGTCAGGTGCACGGCCACCACCTTGTCCCAGTCGCTCATGTCCATCTTGGCGAAGCTCTTGTCGCGCAGAATGCCGGCGTTGTTGACCAGAATATCGACGCGGCCCCACTGGTCCAGGGTCTGCTGGACCATGGCCGACACCTGTTCCTCGCTGGAAACGTCGGCGCCATTGGCGATTGCCTCGCCGCCGGCGGCGGTGATTTCCGCGACCACCTTCTCGGCGGCCTCGCTGGACCCGCCGCTGCCGTCGCGGGCGCCGCCGAAGTCATTGACCACCACCTTGGCGCCCAGGCGGGCCAGTTCCAGGGCGTGGGACCGGCCCAGGCCGTTGGCCGCGCCGGTGACGATGGCCACCCGGCCTTCGAAATTAATACTCATGCATTTCTCCTAAATGTAGCCGCGCCTACGGTGACAAAATCAGCCGAGAATAATCAGGCTCAGCCATTCGCAGGCGATGGCCGGCTTTTCCACGCCGTCGATCTCGACGCTGATGGCGTAGCGGATCAGCAACTGATTGTCACCACGCGGTTCCACGCTGGCCAGCTTGAAATGACCGCGTACCTGGGAGCCGGAACGTACCGGGTTCAGAAAGCGAACCTTGTCGAAGCCGTAGTTGATGCCCATCACGGTGCCTTCGATGGAGGGCACCACGTCCATGGCCATGGCGGACAGCAGGGACAGGCTCAGGAAGCCGTGGGCGATGGTACCACCGAACGGTGTTTCCTTGGCGGCCCGTTCCGGGTCCACATGAATCCACTGCGGGTCCTCGGTGAGATCGGCGAACGCATCAATGCGGCTTTGATCCACCGGGAACCAGCGGGAGGTGCCCAGGTCCTGACCGACCTTGGCTTGCAGTTGTTCGACGTTGAGCGTGTTGTTGGACATTGTCGTGCTCTCCTTAACTTCAGTAACCGCGCAGGGCGGCGAAGCGGTCGGCGCAGTAGTTGGCGTCGCCCAGGGTTTCGCCGCCGGCGCGCGCGCGCTTGAGGAAGAAACCGATGTCGAATTCATCGGTCATGCCGATGCCACCGTGCATCTGAACGCCTTCCTGACCGGCCAGCAGGGCCACCTTGGCGGCCTTGGACTTGGCGGCCAGCACCAGCTGGTCGGCGTCCTCGGCGCCCCGGTCGCAGGCGTCCAGGGCCTGCATCGCCAGCGCCTCGCTCATGGCGACCTCGCCACTGAGCAGGGCGGCGCGGTGCTGCAGTGCCTGGAAGGTGCCGATCAGACGACCGAACTGCTTGCGCTCCTTGAGGTAGGCCAGGGTGCGCTCGAACACTTCCAAGGCCAGCCCGGACAGCTCCGCGGCCAGCACCGCGCGTCCGGCGCGCAGCGCCGCGTCCAGGGCGGCGGCGCCGTCCGCCATGGCTTCGGCGGGGGCGTTGTCAAAGCGCACCCGCGCCGCGTTGCGGTCATCGGCCATGCGCGTGCGCTCGATGGTCACGCCCCCGGCGTTCGGGTCCACCAGGTAAAGGCCGGCGCCGTTATCGCCCTGCGCGGCCACCAGCAGCAGGTCCGCCACGTGGCCATCCAGCACCAGCAGCTTGGCGCCGCTCAGGGTGCCGTTTTCCACCCGGGCCTGGATCGCCTCGGGACGGTGCTTGGCACCGTCGTCCACGGCCAGGGCGGTGATCGCGCGGCCCTCGGCGATGGCCGGCAGCCACTCGGCCTTCTGGGCGTCGCTGCCGCCGGCGCTAAGGGCGGCGGCGCCCAGCACGGCGCTGGACAGGAACGGCGTCACCGACAGGTTGCGGCCGATTTCCCGGGCCACCAGGCCGGCGCCCACCAGACCGAAGCCGATGCCGCCGTGTTCCTCGGGCACCAGGATGCCGGTCAGGCCGGCTTCCACCATGGCCTGCCAGAGCGGCTCGTCGTAGCCTTTCTCGTTGTTCTCGTCGCGCAGTTGGCGCAGGTGCGACACCGGGCCCTTGTCGGCCATCAGCCGCGCCACGGAGTCCTGCAGCATCTGTTGTTCGTCGTTGAGTTTCATTGGTCCGACTCCTTATGCGTCCGGCAGGCCCAGCAGGCGTTTGGAAACAATCCCCAGCATCACTTCGGAAGTGCCGCCCTCGATGGAATTGCCCTTGGAGCGCAGCCACTCGCGGGCGTACAGACCACCCATGGTGCGCTCGCTGTCCCACTCCAGGCCTTCCGCGCCCAGCGCGTCCATCATTACTTCGTAGCGGCGCTTGTTGAGCTCGGTGCCGTAGTACTTGAGCACCGCGGACTGGGCGCCCACGCCCTGGCCGGCTTCCGCCTCGGCGCGGATTTTTCCGACCAGCGCCGTGAACGCGATCTGGTCGATCTCCAGACGGGCGATGTCGGCGCGCAGGGCGGTGTCGGCCAGCTTGCCGTTTTCGGTGCCCACGTATTCCGCGGCCAGCGGGCCCAGGGCGCGGCCCTTGAGGAAGCCCGGCGGCTCGCCGCCGATGTTGTTACGTTCGTGGGTGAGCAGGTACTTGGCCACGTCCCAGCCCCGGTTGAGCTCGCCGACCACCTGGTCCTTGTCCACCTTGACGTCGTCGAAGAAGGTTTCGCAGAACGGTGACTCGCCGGAAATCAGCTCGATGGGACGGGTGGTGACGCCTTCGCTTTCCATGTCGAACAGCACGAAGGAGATGCCGTTATGCTTGGTCGCGTTCGGGTCGGTACGCACCAGGCAGAAGATCCAGTCGGCCTTGTCCGCGTAGGAGGTCCAGATTTTCTGGCCGTTGACCAGGAAGTGGTCGCCCTTGTCCTCGGCGCGGGTCTGCAGGCTGGCCAGGTCGGAGCCGGCGTTGGGTTCGGAGTAGCCCTGGCACCAGCGGATCTCGCCACGGCAGATCGGCGGCAGGTGCTGGCGTTTGAGCTCCTCGCTGCCGAACTTGAGCAGTGCCGGCCCGAGCATCCAGAAACCGAAGTTGCTCACCGGCGTGCGCGCGTTGATGCGCTTCATTTCCTCGTCGAGGATCGCCGCCTCTTCCGGGGTCAGGCCCCCGCCGCCGTATTCCTTGGGCCACTGGGGCGCGGTCCAGCCTTTATCGGCCATGCGTTCGAGCCACACCTTCTGTGCCTCGGATTGAAATTCCCATTTACGGCCGCCCCAGCAGTGCTCGGACTGGCTCTTCATGGGTTGGCGCATTTCCTCCGGGCAGTTGGCTTCCAGCCAGGCCCGGGTTTCCGCGCGGAACGGTTCGAGATCCGACATCTGTTTCCTCCCGAGCTGTTTCGAAACAGCTTTTCATTTATAGGCAAGTCGGTCCCAGAGTATGTTGGCACCATAAAAGGGCGTCCAGAGTGAAAAGCGGCATGGTTAACGGCAGTAATGTCATGATCGACCATGCCGTGTGCAAAAGCGGCTAGCCCGATGGTCGGCGACACTCCCGATTTCGGGGCGAAAGTGCCAAAATCGGGCAATGCCGCGCCCCTGATTTTGCTACAGTGGTGCACATTCCCCCCAATGCGAGCCCGGCAAGAGGATTTCATCCATGGCACACCCCCGGGGCGAGCTGGACGCCAGCCCCCGCGACACCATTCTGGACGCGGCGGCACGCGCCTTCATGGAGCGCGGCTTCAAGGCCACCAGCATTGACGATATTGCCCGCCGGCTCGGCGCCACCAAGGGCATGGTTTACCACTACTTCGACTCCAAGGCGGAGCTGTTCTTCGAGATTCACCAGCGCGGCATGGACGCGCTGGTGCAGGCCATCGATCCGGAGCTCAAGCGCGATGCCCCGGCGGCCGAGCGGCTGCACGCCATGGCCCGCCGCCACGTGGCCACCCTGATCGAGACCCAGCATTTCCAGCGGGCCGTGGCCGAAGGGGTGCAGATGCACCTGCGGGTGAGCACCACCGAGGCCCAGCGCCGTGAGCTGACCCGGCTGCAGAACCGCCGGCGGCGCTATGAGCAGGTGTTCCTGCAGGTGCTGTGCGAGGGCATCGAGGAGGGCGACCTGCACGCCAGTGAGCCCCGGCTGGCGATCAAGCCGGTGCTGGGCGCGCTCAACTCGGTGATCAGCTGGTACCACCCGCGCTACGACACCGGCCCCGGCGCGCTCGATGCCCTGGTGGAAGAGGTCACCACCGTGGCCCTGCGTGGTCTGACCGCGCGCTGACCGCCTCGGTAGTGTAGGAGCGGCTTCAGCCGCGATAAGGCGGCGCAGCGCGAGTCGACCGCCGGGCTATCGCGGCTGAAGCCGCTCCTACGGCACGGTTCTCGGTCGCGCTTATTTCTTGTTCAGGACTTTTTCTTGTTCAAGAAAGTGTCGAAGATCGCCCGGGTCTCGTCGCTGAACATGCGCTCGCCGAATAACACCGATTCCTTGTTGATCTGCTCGCGCACCGCGTCGGCGCCGTGGCGGGTGAGCTGCTTGGTGTAGCGCATTGCCTGGGGCGGTTTGGCGGCCAGCCGGGCGCCCAGCGCCAGGGCCTGCTCGCGCAGTTCGTCGTCGCCGCAACGGTAGGCCACCAGGCCCATGCGCAGGGCCTCGTCGGCGTCCAGGGTGTCGCCGGCGAGCAGCAGCCGGTTGGCGTTCTGGCGGCCCAGCCGGTTCGGCAGGATCAGGCTGGAGCCGGCTTCGGGCACCAGTCCCAGGTTGATGAAGGCGGTGTAGAAGCGGGCGCTGTCGGCGGCGATCACCAGATCGCAGTGCAGCAGCAGGGTGGTGCCGATGCCGGTGGCGTTGCCGTGTACCGCGGCGATCACCGGTTTGTCCAGTTCCAGCAGCCGGTGTACCAGTTGCATGGCGTCGCTCAGCTCGCCGCTGCGGCGTGCCTCCGGGTCGGCGTTGAGGAAATCGCCGATATCGTTGCCGGCGGTGAAGGCGCGCCCATTGGCGTCCAGCAGCAAGGCATTGAGATCGTCGCGGTCGCGGAAATGATCCACGGCGCGGCTCAAATCCCGGTACATTTCCGCGCTCAGGGCATTCAGTTTGTCGGGCCGGTCCAGGGTTACTTCCAGCAGGGCGCCATGCTCGGTGGTGCTCACGAAGCCGCTTTTCAGGTCCAGGCTGCTCATTGTTCTCTCCCAGTCACGCCGTGGCAAAGCAACGAAAATATCGGAATCTCATTTCATAAAGCAAGCATTGCCTGCCGGATCGGTGGGGGCCGCTTTATGCATGGGATTTATTCCGAGGGATGCAAAATATCAATTTCACTAACTTGGGGGGCTGCTCTAGGCTGTTTCCACCAATGCGAGGACAAGCACCCCATGGCCGAGTTTTTCCTGGTCCGGCACGGACAGGCGTCGTTCGGCGCCGATAACTACGACAAGCTGTCCACCCTGGGCCACCAGCAGGCCCGCTGGCTGGGTGAGTATTACCGCGACCGGGGGCTGGGCTTCGATGCCCTGGTCACCGGCGACCTGGTGCGTCACGTGGAAACCGGGCAGGGCATTCTTGAAGGGCTCGGTACCGGGCTCGACGCCGACGTGCAGCCGGGCCTCAATGAATTTGATTTCCACTCCGTGGTGGACGCCTTTCTCAGTGCCCATCCGGATCAGGCGCCGCCGGAGGGCGCGCCCATCGCCGCCTTCTACCGGGTGCTCAAACGCGCCATGCAGCACTGGCAGGCCGACGGTCTGGAAGGGGCCCTGCCGGAAAGCTGGCGCGGCTTCCACGATCGGGTGGCCGCCGCCATGGCGCACATCCAGGACCGGTACGCGGACCGCCGGCGGGTGCTGGTGGTCAGTTCCGGGGGCGCCATCGCCATGTGGATGCGCCACATGCTGGCCACCGCCGATGACACCGTGGTGGAGCTGAATCTTCAGATCCGCAATACCGGGGTCACCCAGGGCTTCTTCAATAAAAACGTCTACCGCTTGTCGGTGTTCAATCAGGTGCCGCACCTGGACCGGGAAGATCGCAGCGACTCGATTACCTACAGCTAATTACTGACCGGAACCCGACGGGTTCCCATGGGAGAGAACGATGGATTTTCAATACTCGGAAAAGACCCAGGACCTGATCAACCAGGTTCGTGACTTTATTGACAATGAAGTGGTGCCCGCCGAGCACACCTACCACGAGCAGTTGGAAAAGAGCCCCTGGGAAACCCCGCCGGTGCTTAACGAGCTCAAGGAAAAAGCCCGCGCCAAGGGGCTGTGGAATCTGTTCCTGCCCAAGGAGCACGGTGAGTGGAGCCCGGGCCTGAGCAACCTGGAATACGCGCCGCTGGCCGAACAGATGGGGCGCCACCACATCGCTTCCGAGTGCTTCAATTGCTCCGCGCCGGATACCGGCAACATGGAAGTGCTGGCCAAGTACGGCAACGCCCAGCAGCAGGAGCAATGGCTCAAGCCGCTGCTGGAAGGCAAGATCCGCTCCGCGTTCGCCATGACCGAGCCGGAAGTGGCGTCCTCCGACGCCACCAACATCGAAACCTCGATCAAACGCGACGGCGACGACTACGTGATCAACGGCCGCAAGTTCTACATCTCCGGCGCCATGCGCAAGAGCTGCGAGATCATGATCGTGATGGGCAAGACCGACCCGGACAACCCCAACCGCCATGAGCAGCAATCCCAGATCCTGGTGCCGGTGAACACCCCCGGCGTTACCGTCAAGCGCCCGATGTTCGTGCTCGGTTCCCCGGACGCGCCGGAAGGCCACGCCGAGGTGATCTTCGAGAACGCGCGCGTGCCCAAGGAAAACATCATCCTTGGCGAGGGCCGGGGGTTCGAGATCGCCCAGGGCCGCCTCGGGCCGGGCCGCATCCACCACTGCATGCGTCTGATCGGCGCCGCGCAGCGCTCCCTGGAGCTGATGTGCAAGCGCGTCAACGAGCGGGTGGTGTTCGGCCAGCCGATGATCAAGCAGGGTTCGGTACGCGAGGACATCGCCAAGAGCTACTGTGAAATCGAACAGGCCCGCTTGCTCACCCTCAAGGCGGCGGACATGATGGATCGGCACGGCAACAAGGAAGCCAAGGAACTGATCGCCATGATCAAGATCGTGGCGCCGAACATGGCCATCAGCGTGATCGACCGGGCAATCCAGATCCACGGCGCCGTGGGTCTCAGCCAGGATACGCCGCTGGCCGGTTTCTTCGCCTACGCGCGTACCCTGCGGCTGGCGGACGGTCCGGATCAGGTGCACATGATGCAACTGGGCCGTAACCTGGCCAAGCAGTACGCCTGAATCAGTTGAAAGTTGAAAGTTAAAAGTTGAAGCGACACAAGACGCGCGGGCACGGCTTGGGTAACCGCCCAGGCCGTGCACGCGTTTCAACTTTTAACTTGTCGCTTTCAACTTTGTTTTTTTAAGGAGGATGCCCATGTCCCAGGTGGACACGCTGGATACCGAACGTCTCGCCGCATACCTGGAAACCCATGTGGACGGTTTCCAGGGCCCGCTGACCGCCACCAAGTTCGACGGCGGCCAGTCCAATCCCACCTTCCATATCCGCGCCGCCTCCGGCGAGTATGTGCTGCGCCGGCAGCCGCCGGGCAAGCTGCTCAAGTCCGCCCATGCCGTGGATCGGGAGTTCCGCGTGATGAGTGCCTTGCGTGACACCGCCGTGCCGGTGCCGCGCATGCATCACCTGTGCGAGGACCGGGACGTCATCGGTTCCATGTTCTACCTGATGGAGTTCTGCCAGGGCCGGATCTTCTGGGACGCGGCCATCCCCGAGGTGGACAACGCCGCCCGCACCGCCATGTACACCGAGATGAACCGCGTGCTGGCGGCGCTCCACGAGGTGGATCTGGAGGCCGCCGGCCTCACCGATTACGGCAAGCCGGGCAGCTACTTCGAGCGGCAGCTGGGCCGCTGGAGCAAGCAATACCGAGCCTCCGAGATCAACCACATCCAGGCCATGGAGGATTTGATGGTCTGGCTGGAGCAACACCAGCCCGCCGACGATGGCCAGGTATCCCTGGTGCACGGCGATTACCGGCTGGACAACATGATGTGGCACCCCGAGGAGCCGCGCGTGATCGCCGTGCTCGACTGGGAGCTGTCCACCCTGGGTCACCCGCTGGCGGACCTGGCCTACCAGTGCATGCAGCTGCGCATGCCGCAGCAGGGCGGCAACCTGTCCGGCCTGCAGGGCAAGGACCGGTCGGCGCTGGGCATTCCCACCGAAAAGGAATACGTGGCCATGTACTGCCAGCGTCGCGGCATCGACCACATCGACCATTGGGAGTTTTATCTGGCGTTCAGCTTTTTCCGCCTGGCGGCCATTGCCCAGGGCGTCGCCAAGCGCGCCCAGGACGGTAACGCTTCCAGCAAGAAAGCCGCCGCCGTCGGTCAGGTGGTCGAGCCCCTGGCGCAAATGGCCATGCGGATCGTCCGCGAAGGCGCTTAAAACGATAACGGGAGAGATTTTATGAGCACCAATCTGTTTGATCTGAACGGCAAGATTGCCCTGGTGACCGGCGCCAGCCGTGGTATTGGCGAGGAAATCGCCAGGCTGCTGGCGGAGCAGGGCGCCCACGTCATCGTTTCCAGCCGCAAGATCGACGGCTGCCAGGCGGTGGCCGACGCCATCAACGAAGCCGGCGGCAGCGCCGAGGCGTTCGCCTGCCACATCGGCGAGATGGCCCAGATCGAAGCGATCTTCGAGCACATCAAAAGCACCCACGGCAAGCTCGACATCCTGGTCAACAACGCCGCCGCCAACCCCTACTTCGGCCACATCCTGGACACCCCGGTGTCCGCCTTCGACAAGACCGTGGACGTGAACCTGCGCGGCTACTTCTACATGTCCGTGGAAGGCGCCAGGCTGATGCGCGACAACGGCGGCGGCGCCATCGTCAACACCGCCTCCATCAACGGCCTGTCGCCGGGCCCGATGCAGGGCATCTACTCGATTTCCAAGGCGGCGGTGATCAGCATGACCAAATCCTTCGCCATGGAATGCGCCGAGTTCAACGTGCGCGTCAATGCCCTGCTGCCCGGCTTGACCAAGACCAAGTTCGCCGGCGCCCTGTTCCAGCAGGAAGAAATCTACAAGCGCGCCATCGCCCAGATCCCCATGCACCGCCACGCGGAGCCCAGGGAAATGGCCGGCACCGTGCTGTACCTGGTGTCCGATGCATCCAGCTATGTCACCGGCGAATGCGTGGTGGTCGACGGCGGTTTCACCATATAAACGGCGCTTGATGGAGGTTCTTATGGACCCGATGCTGGATTTCACCGGCAAGGTGGCGCTGATCACCGGCGCCGCCAGCGGTTTCGGTCGCGGTCTGGCCGCCGAGCTGGGCAAGCGCGGTGCCCGCCTGGTGCTCGGCGACATCAACATGGACGCGCTGGATAAACTGGTGGCGGACCTGGAAGCGGGCGGCGTGCAGGCGTTGTCCCGTCGCTGTGACGTATCGTCCGAGGACGACTGCAAGGCAATGGTCGATACCGCCCTGGAACATTTTGGCCGGCTCGACCTGGCCGCCAACAACGCCGGCATCGCCCACGGTTTCATCGGCGTCGAGGAACTCACCGAAGAGGTGCTCGATCAGCAGATGAACGTCAACGTGAAAGGCGTGATGTTCGGCATGAAGTATCAGATTCCGGCCCTGCGCCAAAGCGGTGGCGGCGCCATCCTCAACACCAGTTCCATGGCGGGCATCGGTGGCGGGCCCAAGATCGGCGCCTACGCCGCCTCCAAGCACGCGGTGATCGGCCTGACCCGCACCGCGGCGGTGGAATGTGGCCGCAAGAATATCCGCGTCAACGCGATCTGCCCGTATTACACCCGAACCCCCCTGCTCGAGGGCGACGGCCTGGCCAGCGGTGGCGAGGCGGAAAAGACCCTGGCGATGATGGCCGCCGGCAGCCCCATGAAGCGCATTGGCGAGCCGGAGGAGATCGTCGCCGTGATGCTTATGTTGCTATCGCCGGCGAACACCTACATGAACGGGCAGGCCATTGCCGTGGACGGCGGCGTCTCGGCGTTTTAACGCATCAGCTGCAGGAGCGGTGGGACCGCCGCTCCTGCGACTCAATATCGGGAGAGTGAAATGAGCAATCGTCTGGCGGATAAAATCACCATCATCACCGGCGCCACCTCCGGCATCGGCGAGGCCACCGCGCGACGCTTCATCGAGGAAGGCGCCACCGTGGTGCTGGCAGGCCGTTCCCAGGACAAGGGCGAGGCGCTGGCCGAGGAACTGGGCGAGCGGGCCCTGTTCAAGCGCACCGACATCATGAGCGAGGACGACATCGCGGCGCTGGTGGATTTCACCATCGACCGTTTCGGTCGTCTGGACTGCCTGTTCAACAATGCCGGCGCCGGCGATCGAACCACCGTGGATTCCTTCGACGAGCAGGAATTCGCGCGCATCATGCGGCTGCTGGTGGGCGCGCCGGCGTTCGGCGTCAAGCACGCCGCCCGGGTAATGAAGGAAAGCGGCGGCGGCAGCATCATCAACAACGCCAGCATCGCCGGGCACCGTCTCAACCAGGGTGGCTATCTGTATTCCGGCGCCAAGGCGGCGGTGGCGCACATGACGCGTCTGGCCGGTGCCGAGCTGGGTCCGTTCAATATTCGCGTCAACGCCATCTCGCCGGGGGCCGTGGCCACGCCGATTTTCTGGGGCGGGTCCGAGCGTGCCCAGAACCTCAGTGACGAGGAAAACCAGCGCAAGATGGAAAAGCTGCAGAGCAACCTGGCCAAGGCCACGCCGTTGCCGCGCGCCGGCCTGGCGGACGACATCGCCTACGCCGCCGTCTTCCTGGCCAGCGACGAAGGCAGCTTCATCAACAGCCACGATCTGGTGGTGGATGGCGGCCGCATCGCCATGTTCAACGAAAAAGGATAAACATGTCCGATTACACGGTTATCACCGATGGTCTGCGATTTCCCGAAGGCCCCATCGCCATGCCCGACGGCACCTTCATCGTGGTGGAGATCGCCGCCGGCCGGCTCACCCGGGTGTATCCGGATGGTCGCAAGGAAACCGTCGCCGAGCCTGGCGGTGGCCCCAATGGCGCCGCCATCGGCCCCGACGGGGCCTGCTATGTGTGCAACAACGGCGGCATGCAGTTCCACGAAAAGGACGGTTTGCTGATCCCCGGCGACATGCCCGAGGATTATTCCGGTGGTCGCATCGAGCGCATCGATCTGGATACCGGCAAAGTGGAAGTGCTGTACACGGAAGTGAATGGCGAACCGCTCAAGGGCCCCAACGACATCGTGTTCGACAGGCAGGGCGGCTTCTGGTTCACCGACCTGGGCAAGGGGCGGGGCCGTAGCCAGGACCGGGGCGGCCTGTACTACGCCCGCACCGACGGGTCCCTGGTGCGTGAAGCGGTGTTCCCGATCCCCACTGCCAACGGCGTGGGCCTGTCACCGGATGAAAAAACCGTGTACGTGGCGGATACCATGCCGGGCCGGTTGTGGGCCATGGACATCATCGGCGAAGGGGAGGTGGCGCGACCGGAAGGCGGGCTGTTGCCGGGTCGTCTGGTGGGGCAGCCGTCGGAATTCTGCTACTTCGATTCCCTGGCGGTGGACGCGGACGGCAACATTTGCGTCGCCACCATCTTCCATTCCGGCATCACCATCTTCTCGCCGGATGGCGCCAGCGTGCGGCATGTGCCCACCGACGATCTGGTGACCACCAATATTTGTTTTGGTGGCGAGGATCTGCGCACCGCCTACATCACCCTGTCCAGCGCCGGCAAACTGGTGTCCATGCCCTGGGAGCGTCCGGGGTTGCCATTGAATTTCCTGAACGTGTAACGACAAGCGCCGCGCGGCCGCCCTTGAAGGCGCGGCCGCGCCGTGCTTTCAGACGCCGCCTTCGACCTTGCCGGCCAGTGGCGGCAGGGGCGTGAAGTCGCCGTCACCGCCATGCTGGCCCGCCTCGATGGCGGCTTGTACCTCTTCCACGTGCAGCATGCCGGCGTTCCAGGTCACCACATAGTCGAGCGCGTCGGCGGTGTTGTGATCCCGGGCGTAGGTGATCATGCGTTTGCAGCCGTGCACCGCCAGGGGTGACTTGCCGGCGATCTCACGGGCCACTTCCAGCGCTTTTTTCAGGGTCGCCTCGCGGTCGTCCAGCACCGCGTTGAACAAGCCCCGCTGCTCCGCTTCCTCGGCACCCATGCGCCGCCCGGTGTAGGCCAGTTCGCGCACGATGCCCTCCGGCAGCAGCTTGCACAGGCGCGGGAAGGTACCCACGTCGGCGGTCAGCCCGACGTTGATTTCATAGATGGTCAGGAAGGCGTCGGCGCTGGCGTAGCGCAAATCGCAGGCGCTGATCAGGTCCACGCCACCGCCGATGCAGCCGCCATGCAGCGCGGCGATCACCGGCACCCGGCAGTCTTCCAGGGCGCTGAAGGTTTGCTGCATCAGCGCGGTGTGCTGGCGGAAGCGCGCCGCCTTCTGCACCCGGGCGGTGCGATCAGCCGGGTCCGGCGGAGCGCCGAACATGCCCAGGTCCAGGCCGGCGGTGAAGTGCTTGCCGTTGGCGTTGATAACGATGACGCGCACGTCGCCGCCGGTATCCAGGGCGCGCACCGCCGCCGGCAGTTCGTTCCAGAAATCCGCGTTCATGGCGTTGAGCTGATCGGGGCGGTCCAGGGTGATCAGCGCCACGCCATCGTCCACGGAGACCTTGAGGGTTTGATAGGTCATGGTGGTCCGGCCCTCAGGGATGGAACACGGATTTGGTTTCCAGGAATTCCTCCAGCCCGTAGACGCCCCATTCGCGGCCGATGCCGGAATGCTTGTAGCCGCCAAACGGAGCCGGCAGGTCCAACTGCGCGCCGTTCAGGTGGACCATGCCGGTGCGCAGCCGCGCGGCCACCTCGGCGGCGTCCTCCACGGTGGCGCCATACACATAGCCGGACAGGCCATAGTCGGAGTCGTTGGCGATGGCTACCGCCTCATCCACGCTCTGGTAAGGCATGATCACCAGTACCGGGCCGAAGATTTCCTCGCGGGCGATCAGCATCTGGTTGTTGACCTGGCTGAACACCGTGGGCCGGGCGTAGAAACCCTTGTCCAGGCCGTCCGGCTTGCCGGGGCCGCCGCACACCAGCTTGGCGCCTTCCTCGATGCCTTTCTCGATCAGCGATTGCACGCGCTTGAACTGGCGCTCGTTGGCGATCGGGCCCAGTTTGCTGCTCTCGTCCCGGGGATCGCCCACTTTCAGTTTCTCGCACACCTGGGCGGCGATGGCTTCCGCCTCGCCCAGCTTGTCCGCCGGCACCAGCATCCGCGAGGGCGCGTTACAGCTCTGGCCGGTGTTGTTCATCATCGATTGCACGCCGTGGCCCACCGCTTTCTGGAAGTCCGCGTCCGGCAGGATGATGTTGGCGGACTTGCCACCCAGTTCCAGGGACACGCGCTTGAACGTGTCGGCGGCCTCCTTGCTCACCGAGGCACCGGCGCGGGTGGAGCCGGTCAGCGACACCATGTCCACGCGCGGGTCGGAGGACAGCATCGGGCCCACCTCGGCGCCGTCGCCGTAGATCATGTTGAACACACCGGCGGGCAGGCCGGCCTCATCGACGATCTCGGCCAGCACCATGGCGGACAGCGGCGCGAACTCGCTGGGCTTGAGCACCATGGTGCAGCCGGCGGCAATGGCCGGCGCCACCTTGCACAGCACCTGGTTCATGGGCCAGTTCCAGGGCGTGATCAGGGCCGCCACGCCGGCCGGCTCGCGGCGCACGGTGGCGCGCCCCAGGGTTTGTTCGAACTCAAAGCCCTTGGCGGCGTCCAGGGTGGCCTTGATATGACCCAGGCCCATGGGGGCCTGCACCTTGGCCGCCAGACCGTGGCGCGGCGCGCCCATTTCCCGGCTGATGGCGTCGGCCATGTCGTCCAGGCGTTTCTGGTAGGCGCCCATCAGGCGCTCCAGCATCGCCAGCCGCTCCTCCAGCGGCAGGCCGGCGAAGCCGTCGAAGGCGTCACGGGCGGCCTGGATGGCCGCGTCCACATCGCCATGGCCGGCCAGATACACGGTGCCTTCGCTGGCCTCGGTGGCCGGGTTGATCACCTCGAAGGGCCGTGCGTCAGCGCCGGGCGCCACCCAACGGCCATTGATATAAAACTGCGCCAAATGGCTCATGAAACACTCTCCCTGGGTAAATGATTTGAAAGTTGAAAGTTGAAACGCGCTGCCGGGTTTCCAACCTGCCATATTCGGCTGTTTCTGCCCAGTCTATTTTTGGAATGCTGTTCCAAAATCTTGACCGGTTGCCGCCGCCGTGTCATCTTCCAGCAAAATTATAAAAGTCTTGAGGAGAGCATCATGCAGCGATTCCAGCAACGCACCGTCCTGATCACCGGCGCGGCCAGCGGCATCGGTCGCGCGGCGGCCCGCCGCTTCGCGGAAGAGGGCGCCGGCCTGGTGTTGGTGGATCGCGACGAAGCCGGCCTGGAAGAAACCCGCGCCGCGCTGCCGGAGGGCACCGAGGTGATGACCCGGGCCCTGGATGTTTCCGATGAAGCCGCCGTGGACGCGCTGGTGGCGGCGGTGATCGCCGAGCGGGGCCGTATTCATGCCCTGTGCAACAACGCCGGCATCGCTGGCGGGGATTATTCCGGCATCACGGAGACCGACACCGATACCTGGCGGGCGATTCTCAACGTCAATCTGCTCGGCCCGGTGTTCTTCACCCGCGCCGTGGGTCGCCACATGCGCGAGCAGGGCGGCGGCGCCATCGTCAATACCGCCTCGGTGGCGGGGATTCGTTCCGGCGCCGGCGGCAACGCCTACAGCGCTTCCAAGGCGGCGGTGATCAACCTGACCAAGACCGCCGCCTGCGATCTGGGCCAGTACAACGTGCGCGTCAATGCGATCTGCCCGGGGCTGATTGAAACCGGCATGACCAAGCCGGTGTTCGATTACGCCCGCGAGCGTAACAAGGAAGAAAAACTGGGCAGCCGTTGCGAACTGCGCCGCTATGGCCGGCCCGAGGAAATCGCCGCGGCCATGGCGTTTCTGGCCAGCGACGATGCCAGCTACGTCACCGGCCAGGCGCTGGCGGTGGATGGCGGCAACACCGCCTCGCTGAACCTGCCCGGCATGAAGCACTGAACCAACCGATAACGACACCGAGCGGGGCCCCCGAAAAGGGGTCCTATGTGAAACGGCTTTTTGATATATTTGCCGGTTTTATAAACAACTATAAAAGAAATTCATCCCGAAGCCTGACTGAGGAAGACAACCCATGCGACGAGCCGCTCTTGGAAAAGACGGAGCCGCGGAGAAGGACCGCAATTTCGTGACCGCCCTGGCCCGGGGCCTGGATATCCTGCGCTGTTTCGGTCCGTCCGATGAGTACCTGGGCAACGCCGAACTGGCCAAGCGCACCAATATTCCGCGCCCCACGGTGTCGCGGATGACCGCCACGCTGACCCAGCTCGGTTACCTGCGCTACGCGGAAAATCTGGAAAAGTACCGGCTCGGCCCGGGGGTACTGGATCTCGGCTACCGCTACCTGGCCAGCGAGGGGGTGCGCGACATCGCCCGGCCGTTCATGCAGGAGCTGGCCGACGCCACCGACTGCATGGTGGCCATCGCCGCCCCGGACGGTGCCTCCATGACCTACATTCAGGTGTGCCAGGGCTCCGGCCCGCTGGTGCTGCGCCTTTCCGTGGGGTCCCGGGTCGCCACCGGCACTTCGGCGGCGGGCCGTGCTCTGCTGGCGGCGCTGCCGGAGAACGAGCGTGAGCCTTACTATGAGGCGATCCGCGCCCAGAACCCGGACGCCTGGCCGGAGGTGCAGCGCGGCCTGCAGCGTGCCTGCAAGGAATATCAGGAGTATGGCTTCGTCACTTCCGACGGAGAATGGAACCGGGATGTGAGCGCCGTGGGCGTGCCGCTGATCCTGGATAACGGCGGCCAGGTGGTGCCGTTTAATTGTGGCGGCTCGTCGTTACGGCTGAGCCGTCGAATTCTGATCGAGAATCTCGGCCCACGCCTCAAGGAGGTCGTGGATCAGGTCCGACAAATGGTGCAGGGCCGGGAAGTATGACGAGACCCGTTGAATGAAAATGGACATGGCCACGGCCTCCCGCAAGTTCGATTATGGTTTTCCGGCTCTGCTGGGCTTTGAGTTTCTGGAGTGGGAAGAGGGCCGGGCGGTGCTCGGCCTCAAGGTGGAGCAACGCCATCTGAACCTGGCTGATCGCGTGCACGGTGGCGTGCTCGCCACCCTGCTGGACGTGGCCGGCGCCTGCGCCGGCACCTGGTGCCCCTATCCGGACCGCATTCGCAAGGCCATCACCCTGTCCATGACCACCACCTTCACCGGCCAGTCCGGGCTCGGTTATATCCGTGCCATCGGCACCAAGCGTGCCGGTGGCAGCCGCATCTTCAACTCCACCGTGGACATCCTCGACGAGAACGACCAGTTGCTGATTATTGGCGAAGGCACCTTCCGCCTGCGCAGCGGCTCCGAGGACCCCCGCGGCCAGCCCATGGACCGCTGACCGGGCATCCTCCATCGCTTGATATCCTACGGCAACGAGCTCAGGCTCGGTGACATTCGGGGGCGATACCGCCCAAAGTACCGTCGGACTAGGACTTTAGGCGAATATGCGACGGCGGCGGGGTCCGCGTCCGGTTCCGGCGTGGTAGTCTGTCGCGATAGCAAGAATAACCGGAAGCGCCGCGCAGGGAGTCCGCCCGCCATGTACCAGGTCCTGATCGCCGATGACCATCCGTTGTTTCGCGAGGCCATAGCCCGGGTGATCGACGACGGTTTTCCGGGGAGCACTCTGCTGGAGGCCTCCAGCCTGGATGCCGCCCTGGAGGTGGCCGCCGACAACGACGACCTGGATCTGGTGTTGCTGGATCTGAACATGCCGGGCATGCAGGGCCTGGGCGGCCTGATCCAGTTGCGCAACGAGTTTCCCACCCTGCCGGCGGTGGTGGTGTCCGCGGAAGAAGACAAACGGGTGATTCTGCAGACCATGACCTACGGCGCCGTCGGTTTCATCACCAAATCCACGCCCCGCAAGCAGATGATCCTGGCCCTGGAGCAGATCCTTTCCGGTTCCATTTACCTGCCCTCGGACATCATCCGCGCCGACATGGCGGCCGCGCCGGCGCGGCCGGAAAGCGCGGTGCCGCCGGAGGTGCTGGAAACGCTTACCCGCAAGCAGCTCCAGGTGTTCGAGCGCATGGCCCGGGGCGAGCCGAACAAGGTGATCGCCTACGAACTGAACATCGCCGAGAGCACGGTCAAGGCCCATGTGTCGGCGATTCTTCGCAAGCTGGGCGCCACCAACCGGGTGCAGGCGATTCTCGCCGCCGGCGATATTGATTTCGGTGCCTATCTGCGCCGCCCGGCCTCGCGGGTGTGAGCCGCGCTGTTCCGGGGCGCCGGTGCGTGCCGCATAATAAGCATGACAACGACAATGTCTCCCCGGGAGGCCGACATGACCGCGATACCCCCGTACGCCGTCGTCACCGCCTACAGTGATGCCCGCGATGAGCAGCAGGCGGCGCGCTCGCTGGCGGAGCGCCTGCGCCATCCCAATCTGGGCTTCGTGCTGTTCTTCTGCTCCATTGATTACGATCTGGACCGGCTGGCCGGGGCCCTCAGCGAGGATTTTCAGGGCGTGCCCCTGTGCGGCTGCACCTCCGCCGGGGAAATCACCGCCCGAGGCTACGACCGCGACACGGTGGTGGCGATCGGTTTCGACCGCCGCTTCTTCGCCGTTTCCCACCGGTTGATCGAACGTCTGGACGGTTTCACCCTGGCCGACGCCCAGCAGCTCACCGACGGCCTGCTCGGTGACTGCCGGGACGGCCCCGGTGGCCCGGTGAGCGCCGACAACAGCTTCGTGCTGACGCTTCTGGACGGTCTTTCCGTCAACGAAGAGCTGGTGCTCGCCACCCTCAACGCGGCCCTGGGCAGCATCACCAGCTTCGGCGGTTCCGCCGGCGACGACTACCGGCTCTCGCGCACCTATGTGTACAGCGACGGCGCCTTCCACAGCGACGCGGCCATCGTGCTGATGGTCACCACCAGCCTGGATTTCGAGGTGTTCAGCATCCATCACCTGCGCCCGGACACCCGCAAGCTGGTGGTCACCGCCGCCGACGCCGAGCGGCGCGTGGTGCAGGAACTGAACGCGGCCCCGGCGGCGGAGGAATACGCCCGCCTGGTGGGGGTGCCGGTGGCGGAGCTCAACGACGAGGTGTTCGCCCGCTATCCACTGGCGGTACGCATCAACAGCGACTACTACGCGCGCTCCATCCAGCGCGTCAACGACGACCTGAGCCTGTCGTTCTATTGCGCCGTGGAGAACGGCATCGTGCTTACCGCCATGCGCACCGGCTCGCTGATCGGCGAGACCCGGGACACCCTGAACGCCATCGAGGCGAGGCTGGGCCCGGCCTGGGTCACCATCGGCTGTGACTGCTGCCTGCGCCGCATGGAGATGGAGAGCGGCGGTTTCGCGGAACCCGCTTCCGCCTTGCTGCGCGAGCACAAGGTGGTCGGCTTCAACACCTACGGCGAGCAGTTCAACGGCATGCACATCAACCAGACGCTGACGGGGGTGGTCATTGGTCGACGACACCGAATCCCGGGATCCTGACGGGGAATCTCCCTGGCAGTTGCACGAGGCGCGCCTGATGGCGGAGAACGCCCGCCTGCGGCGCATCTGCGACGCTCTTATCGAGCGGGTGGAGGAGAGCAACATGGCGCCCACCGCGCCCTACGCCGCCTTCCAGCACTCGGTGGTGCTCGCCGAGCAGGTGCGCGAGCGCACCCAGGCCCTGCGCGAAGCCAACCAGCAGTTGCTGGAGGAAATCGAGGTGCGTCGGCGGGTGGAAGCACGCCTGCGCGAAGCCACCGCCAAGGCGGAGCGGGCCAGCATCTCCAAGACCAAGTTCGTGGCGGCGGTGAGCCACGATCTGATGCAGCCGCTCAACGCCGCGCGCCTGTTCACCAGCGCCTTGCAGGACGCGCCGGACCAGAACACCGATTTCATGCTCACCCACATCAACACCGCCCTGCACGATCTGGAATCGCTGATCACCACCCTGGCGGATGCCTCCAAGCTGGACGCCGGCGTGGTCACCGCCGAGCCGGTGGTCTTTCCGCTGCGTCGCCTGCTCGACGTGCTCGCCGAGGAATACAAGCAAATGGCCGCCCACGAAGGTCTGCGGCTGCGTTACGTGCCTACCTCCGCGGTGGTGCGCTCCGATCCGCAACTGCTCAACCGGGTGATGCGCAATCTGCTGTCCAACGCCATCCGCTACACCGGCAGCGGTTCCATCCTGCTCGGCTGCCGGCGCCGGGGCGAGCAGGTGGAGGTGGTGGTGGCGGATACCGGCATCGGCATCGGCGAGGACCAGATCGAGGACATCTTCCAGGAGTTCAAGCGCGGTAAGCAGGCGGTGAAATACCATGAACGCGGTCTCGGCCTGGGCCTGTCCATCGTCGAGAAAATCAGCCGCATTCTCGACCATCCGCTGTCGGTGACCTCGCGGCTGCATCGTGGCTCCCGTTTCTCCCTGCGTTTGCCGGTGGCCACCCTCAGCGCCGCCGAACAAAGGTCCCTGGCACCGGCCACGGAAGGGGCGGTGTCCCTGGCCGGCCAGCCGGTGTGGGTGGTGGACAATGACGCTGCCATCCGTGCCGGCATGCGCACCTTGTTGCAGCGCTGGGGCTGTGAGGTGGTGGTGGCGGAATCCCTGGCGGCGCTGCGCCGCCAGGTGGACACCCGCCAGGACCCGGCCCTGGCGCTGATCATGGATTACCACCTGGACCCGCACAGCGACGATGGCCTGGCGGTGGCCCAGCGCATCAACGACGGCCGCCAGGTTCCGCTGCCGGTGATCATGGTCACCGCCGACCGCGAGCAGCCGCTCAAGCAGCGCTGCGCCCGGCGCGGCCACACCCTTCTCTACAAGCCGCTCAAGCCCATGAAGCTGAAGCTGGCCCTGCAGCAGGCCCTGGGGCAGGGCGGCGTCAGCGCCCCGGAGGCGCCGGCCTCGTCCCGCTGACCGGGCGCCCGGCGGCGCGCCAGCCGTCCACTCCCAGCGGGTACCAGTACACCGCCGGATGGCCGGCGGCCAGGGCGCGGCGGGCGGCGTTCCAGGACAGCCAGCAGTCGGAGCGGCAGAAGAACACCAGCGGCCGTTGCCGGTCGTGCTCGGTGAAGGCGCGCAGATGATCCAGCAGGTAGGCCCGCCAGCGCGGCGCCAGCGGCGTGGTGCCGGTATTGGGCAGCCAGACCGCGCCGGGCAGGCTGGGGTGGGGGCGTTCCAGCAGAAAGCCGCCGGCCGCCCAGGTGGCGTTGTAGACGTCGATCAGCACCGTGTCCGGCCGCCGCCGGCGCAGGGCCACCAGGGCATCGGTGTCCAGCACCGTGGCGCCGTCCAGGCTGGCCGGGGTGGGCGCCCGGTAGGGCGGGCGCCGGTAGCCGTCGGCGTCGAAGGCGGGCGCGGCGGCGGCCAGCGCCGGCAATGCCGCCAGCAGTACCCCGATCAGCGCGGCGCGCACGGTCACCAGTCTCGGGGGCAGCCGCTGCAATCGCGCATGTAGGTGCCCTGGAAGTTGGTGAAGCGCAGGCGCGCGCCGGTCACGTCGGCGCCTTCCAGCGTCGACAGGTTGAGCTTGGTTTCCTGCAGGTTGGCGTCGCGCAGGTCGGCGTGCTCCAGGTTGGATTTGTTCATCCAGGCCATCTCCAGATTGGCCGCCCGCAGGCGCGCGTGGCGCCAGCTGGCCCGGGTCAGACGGCCGAACTCCAGGTTGGCTCCGGTCAGGTCGGCGCCGTCGAAGTTGGCCTTCTGGGCGAACAGATTCCAGCTGTCGATGGCCACCAGCCGGGCCTGCCGCAGGTCGGCACCGCGCAGATTGGTGCTGATCAGGATGGCGCGGGTCAGATCGGCACCGCCGAGGTCGGCGTCGGCCAGATTGACGCCGCGCAGGTCCGTATGGCGCAGATCGGCGCCGCGCAGGTTGGCGCCCTGGAAATCGGCACCGCGCAGGTCCAGGTTGGCGAGCACGGCGCCGCTCAGGTCGGCGCCGGGGCATTGGGTTTTCCGTTCCAGCACGCAGCCGTTGTGGCGCGGCGGCGTCCAGGTGTCGTCGGCGCGCGGCGGCGTATCCAGCAGCAGGGCGCCGGCCATTACCAGCAGCGTGCTGAGCAGAAGCTTGGCTCGGATTCGCATGGGGAAACTCCGAAAACGGAGCCGGCCCGCGAAGGGCCGGCCGGGGGGGTTATTGTCGGGCCAGTTTCTTGGCGAACTCGGGCAGCTTGAACACCCAGAAGGAGCCGCCCTGG
This sequence comes from Alloalcanivorax sp. C16-2, assembly GCF_046507615.1. Classification (NCBI taxonomy): domain Bacteria; kingdom Pseudomonadati; phylum Pseudomonadota; class Gammaproteobacteria; order Oceanospirillales; family Alcanivoracaceae; genus Alloalcanivorax; species Alloalcanivorax sp. C16-2. The sequence goes on from NZ_JBKFTL010000001.1 coordinate 1,709,217, forward strand.
GAAATCGGCCGGGTCAGGTCGGCCATGTCGCCGCCCCACAGCGGCACCGCGCCACCGTAACCGGCGGTCACGCCGATGTACTGGTCGCCGTCCATTTCCCAGGTGATCGGCGGGGATATGATCCCGGTGCCCACCTGGAACTTCCACAGCTCCTCGCCGGTTTTCGCGTTGAACGCCTTGAAGTAACCGTCGCCGGTGCCGGTGAACACCAGGTTGCCCTGGGTGGCCAGCACGCCGGCCCACAGCGGCATCTTCTCCTTGTGCTGCCAGACCACGTCGCCGGTGGTCGGGTCCATGGCGCGCAGGATGCCCACATGGTCGTCGAACAGTTTCTTGATGCGGAAGCCCATGCCCAGATAGGCGGAGCCGGGCTTGTATTCCACTTCCTCGGTCCAATAGTCCTCTTTCCAATGGTTGGCGGGCACGTAGAACAGGCCGGTGTCGCGGCTGTAGGCCATGGGGTTCCAGTTCTTGCCGCCCAGGAACGGCGGTGACACCTCGACCGCCTTGGAGCGAGTCTCGCCGTCCTTGAGCCGCGCCGGGCGCTGGCCTTCCACCTCGATGGGGCGGCCGGTGTCCAGGTCGATGCCCTTGGCCCAGGTGATGCCGTCCACGAACGGGAAGGCGTTGATCAGCTCGCCGCTGGCGCGGTCGGTGACGTAGAAGAAGCCGTTGCGGTCGGCGTGGGCGCCGGCTTTGTGGGTCTTGCCATTCTCGTCCTGGTAGTCGAACAGCACGATCTCGTTGTTGCCGGAGAAATCCCAGGTGTCGTTGGGGGTGTGCTGATAGAACCACTTGATCTCGCCGGTGCTCGGGTCCACGCCCACCTGGCCGGAGGTGTAGAGGCTGTCGTAGTCCCCCGGGTCGCCGCCCGGCGCGGTGCGCGCCCAGCCGTTCCAGGGGGCCGGGTTGCCGGCGCCGATGACGATGGTGTTGGTGTCCGGGTCGAAGGTGGCGCTTTGCCAGGGGGCGCCGCCGCCGTGGCTCCAGGCTTTCACCTTGCCGGTTTCGGTGTCCGGATCGTCCGGCCAGGACGGCGCCCGAGGGTCGCCGCTGGGGGTGCTTTCCTCGCCGTTAAGCCGGCCCATGTGGCCTTCCACGAAGGGCCGCATCCAGATTTCCTCGCCGCTGTCCGGGTCGCGGGCGAACAGCCGGCCCACCACGCCGAATTCATCCCCGGAGGAGCCGTGGATCAGCAGCACCTTGCCGGTCTTCTGATCCTTCACGATGGTGGGCGCTCCGGTCATGGTGTAGCCCACCTTGTGGTCGGCGAACTTCTTGCGCCACGCCACCCGGCCGGTGTCCTTGTTGAGCGCCACGATGCTGGCGTCCAGGGTACCGAAGAAGATCTTGTCGCCGTAGATGGCGGCGCCCCGGTTGACCACGTCGCAGCAGGGCCGGATGTCGTCCGGCAGCCGGTGGCTGTAGTCCCAGAGTTTCTTGCCGGTGCGCGCGTCGATGGCGAACACCCGGGAATAGGAACCGGTCACGTAGATCACGCCATCGTGGACCAGGGCCTGGGATTCCTGGCCACGCTGCTTCTCATCGCCGAACGAGAACGACCAGGCCGGCGTCAGCATGCCCACGTTGTCCGCGTTGATGTTGGTCAGGGTGCTGTAGCGCTGGGCCTGCACGCCCAGGCCGTACATCAGCACGTCGTCGGTGGTTTTCGCGTCGTTAAGGATGTCCTTCCAGGAAACGTCCTTGGCCAGGGCGCCGCCACTGGCACCCAGACCCAGCAGGGTCGACACCGAAAGGACGCCGATTATTTTTTTCATGGTTTGAGCCTCTTGATGGTCGAGACCGTCATTTAGGGGCAGGAGCCGGCGGCGCCGCTACCGACCGGCGGCGCATTCCGCCCCGTCAATTGGATCTACGACCAAGGGCCCGGGGGCTCTGCGTCCAAGGGGGAGTATGGCCCGGTCGGGTGGCTGGCTAGATTGGGGAGTGACGCGAACCCCGAGCAAAAAGGACCCGACCATGATGAGAACAACAACCCTGCTGGCCCTGGCCCTCACTCTGCCCCTCGCGCCCCTGGCCCAGGGCCACGGTGACGTCACGCCGCAATCGGTGAACACCCGCGGCCTGGAGGATCTGGGCGAGCAATGGCGCGACAGCAACCCCTACCGGGAACCCCACGAACAGCACGACCTGGCGGTGGAAGTAGGCCGCTCCGCCTACAACCAGAACTGCGCCTCCTGCCACGGCCTGGAAGCCAAGTCCGGCGGCATCGCCCCGGATCTGCGCGAGCTGGAAAACGGCGACTACGGCGACCAGTGGTTCAAGGAGAAGGTGATCAACGGCGCCAGCCGCAATGGCCGGGTACTGATGCCGCCCATGGCCAATTACCTGAGCCAGGAAGCCCTGTGGGCGATCCGCACCTGGCTGGAAACCGTGAGCCTGGAGACCACCGGTGAACTCTAGACCGGCGCCGGCTGGAGTCCTGGCTCCGCTGGTGATGCTGATGCTGGCGGCGTTGCCGGTGCCGGCCGCCGCCACCGGCGATCCCCTGGAGTCGTTCATGTGGGAGCGCTACCGGGCGCGTTTCCTGGGCGACACCCCGGTGCGCTTCGACGACCGGGTGCGGGTGATCACGCCGGATTTCGCCGAGGACTCCGGCCGCGTGCCGGTGGCGGTGGAAGCGCCGGCCTTCGACGGCCGCTTCCAGCGCATGCTGCTGTGGATCGAACTGAACCCGATCCCGCTGGTGTTCGATTACCGGCCACTCAGCGACGGCCTCGCCCGGGTGGCGCTCAACGTGCGCCTGGAGCAGTCGTCGCCGGTGCGCGCCGCTTTGCTCAGCGACGGCGTCTGGTACGTGGGCAGCGCCCGGGTGGAGGGCGAGGGCGGCGGTTGCTCCACGCCCGGTATCGCCAAACAGGTGGACGACTGGTCGGAGACCTTCGGGCGGGTGGCGGCCCGCAGGTTCGCCGACCCGGCCGGTAGCCGGCTGCGGGTGAAACTGTTCCACCCCATGGACAGTGGCCTGATCCCCAGCGTCGACGCCTTCTACGTGGAACGGGTGGCGTTCCTGCGCGACGGCGAGCCGGTGGCGCGCTTCGACTGGCACGCCTCGGTGAGCGAGAACCCTGAACTGGCGGTGACCCTGAGCGGTGGCGAGGACGTCGCCTATCGGTTCCAGGCCCGGGACAACAACGGCAATGAGTTCGACCATGGGATTCCGTGACACGGCTCTGCTGGCGGCGCTGCTGTGGCCGTTGGGCGCCGGCGCCGCGCCACCGCCCTTCGAGCACCGCCTGACGCCGCGACCGGTGGCGGAGCACACCTGGATGGTGGAGGGCCGCCCCGAGGAGCTCAGCGAGGACAACGGCGGCGACATCGCCAACAGCGCTTTCATCGTCACCGGCCACGGCGTGCTGGTGATCGACACCGGCAGCACCCTGGCCTACGGCCACGCCCTGCGCGCCGCCATCGCCGGCGTCACCGACCAGCCGGTGCGCTGGGTGCTCAACACCCACCACCATCCGGACCATGTGTTCGGCAATGGCGCCTTCCCGGAGGCGGAGATCGCCGCCCTGCCGGGCACCCGCGCCGCCTTCCGCCGCCACGGCGAGGCCTTCCGCGACACCCTCTACCAGCGCCTGGGCGACGCCGCCCGGGGCACCGGCCTGGTGCCGGCCAGCGTGGATCTGGCCGCCGGCGAGCGGCGCTTCGGCGGCTACCCGCTGCGGCTGCTGGCGTTGCGCGGCCACAGCGGCAGCGACCTGGCGGTGCTGGACCCGGCCACCGGGGTCCTGTTCACCGGCGATCTGGTGTTCCACCACCGCGCGCCCACCACGCCCCACAGCCCGGGCATCGCGGTCTGGCGCGACGATCTGGCCACGTTGGCGGCGCTGGACTTCAAGGTGTTGGTGCCGGGCCACGGGCCGGTGGCCCGGGACCCGGGCCCGATCGCCGCCACCGACGCCTGGCTGGCCTGGCTGCATCGGCGGCTGCGCGCCGGCGCCGAACGGGGCGCCACCGCCAACCAGGTGATCGACGCGCCCCTGCCCGAGGCCATCGCCGCCTGGCCCCTGGCCCGTTACGAACTGACCCGCTCGGTGAGCCACTTCTACGCCGACTACGAGCGCCGCTACCTGTGGGGCGAGCCGGCGGCTACGACCAAATGAGGGCGCCGACCAATACCTTGGTCGCATGCGCGTGGCGCGCGGCCGGGACTAACCTGATTCTGACGATTCGCACCAATAACGAGGACACTTCGCGATGATTTACGATAACCCCGGTAGCCAAGGAGCCGTGGTCTCCTTCCAGGAACGCTACGAGAACTACATCGGCGGTGAATGGGTGGCCCCCGTCCACGGCCGCTACTTCGACAACGTGAGCCCGGTGAACGGCCGGGTATTCTGCCAGATCGCCCGTTCCTCCACGGAGGACATCGACCTGGCCCTGGACGCCGCCCACAAAGCGGCGCCAGCCTGGGGCCGCACCTCCGCGGGTGAGCGCTCCAACCTGCTGCTGCGCATCGCCGACCGCCTGGAGCAAAATCTGGAAGCCCTGGCCGTGGCGGAAACCTGGGACAACGGCAAGGCGGTGCGCGAAACCCTCAACGCCGACCTGCCCCTGGCGGTGGACCACTTCCGCTACTTCGCCGGCTGCATCCGCGCCCAGGAAGGCAGCGCCGCCGACATTGACGCCAACACCGTGGCCTACCACTTCCATGAGCCGCTCGGCGTGGTCGGCCAGATCATCCCCTGGAACTTCCCGATCCTGATGGCTGCCTGGAAGCTGGCCCCGGCCCTGGCCGCCGGCAACTGCGTGGTGCTCAAGCCCGCCGAGCAGACCCCGGCCTCGATTCTCAAGGTGATGGAATTGATCGGCGACCTGCTGCCCGCCGGTGTCATCAACATCGTCAATGGCTTCGGCGAGGAAGCCGGCCAGGCCCTGGCCACCAGCAAGCGTATCGCCAAGATCGCTTTCACCGGCTCCACCCCGGTGGGCTCGCACATCCTCAAATGCGCGGCGGAAAATATCATCCCCTCCACCGTGGAACTGGGTGGCAAGTCTCCCAACGTCTACTTCGCCGACATCATGAACGCCGAGCCACAATTCATCGACAAGGCGGTGGAAGGCCTGGTGCTGGCGTTCTTCAACCAGGGCGAGGTGTGCACCTGCCCGTCCCGGGCCCTGATCCAGGAAGAGATGTACGACGACTTCATGCAGCGCGTGCTCGAGCGCATGAAGACCATCAAGCGCGGCAACCCGCTGGACACCGACGTGCAGGTGGGCGCCCAGGCCTCCCAGGAACAGTTCGACAAGATCATGTCCTACATGGAAGTGGCCCGCACCGAGGGGGCGGAAGTGTTGTCCGGCGGTGACCGGGAAACCCTGGACGGCGATATCGGCGGCGGCTTCTACATTCAGCCCACGCTGCTCAAGGGGCACAACAAGATGCGCGTGTTCCAGGAAGAGATCTTCGGCCCGGTGGTGGCGGTGACCACCTTCAAGGACGAAGAGGACGCCCTGGCGATCGCCAACGACACCGAGTTCGGCCTCGGCGCCGGTGTCTGGAGCCGCGATATCAATGTGGCCTTCCGCATGGGCCGGGGCATTCAGGCCGGGCGTGTGTGGACCAACTGCTACCACGCCTATCCGGCCCACGCCGCCTTCGGCGGCTACAAGAAATCCGGGGTGGGCCGCGAGACCCACAAGGTGGCCCTGGAACATTACCAGCAAACCAAGAACCTGCTGGTCAGTTACGACATCAACCCCCTCGGCTTCTTCTGAGTCGAGTTTCCCCCTACAAGAAAGACATCACGCGGGCGGCCCCTGGCCGCCCGCCCGGCGAGGAGTTATGAGCATGGAAAAGACAATGAAAGCCGCCGTGGTGCGCCAGTTCGGTGAGCCGCTGGCGATCGAGGAAGTCGCTACCCCGCGCCCCGGGCAGGGGGAAATCCTGGTCCGCGTGGCCGCCTCCGGCGTCTGCCACACCGACCTGCACGCCGCCCACGGTGACTGGCCGGTGAAACCGGAGCCGCCCTTCATTCCCGGCCACGAAGGCGTCGGTCACGTGGTGGCGGTGGGCCAGGGGGTCAAGCACGTCAAGGAAGGCGACCGCGTCGGCGTGCCCTGGCTCTATTCCGCTTGTGGCCACTGCGAGCATTGCCTGGGCGGTTGGGAGACACTGTGCGAGTCGCAGCAAAACACCGGTTATTCAGTGAACGGCGGCTTCGCCGATTACACCCTGGCCGATGCCGGCTATGTGGGGCAACTGCCCGACAACGTGGATTTCCTGGAGATCGCCCCGGTGCTGTGCGCCGGCGTGACGGTCTACAAGGGCCTGAAGATGACCGAGGCGCGTCCCGGCCAGTGGGTGGTGATCTCCGGCATCGGCGGGCTCGGCCATATGGCGGTGCAGTATGCCAAGGCCATGGGGTTCAACGTGGCCGCCGTGGACATCGATGACGGCAAGCTGGCGCTGGCCGAGCGGCTTGGCGCCACGCTCACCGTCAACGCCATGAAGGCGGACCCGGCGGAGGTGCTCAAGCGCGAGATCGGCGGCGCCCATGGTGTACTGGTCACGGCGGTATCGCCGAAGGCCTTCGATCAGGCCCAGCGCATGCTGCGCCGGGGTGGCACCCTGGTGCTCAACGGTCTGCCGCCGGGTGAATTTCCGCTGCCGATTTTCGACACGGTGCTCAACGGTATCACCGTGCGCGGCTCCATCGTCGGCACCCGGCAGGACCTGCAGGAAGCGCTGGATTTCGCCGGCGAGGGCAAGGTCAAGGCCACCGTGGCCACGGAAAAACTCGACAACATCAACGATGTCTTCCAGCGCATGATCGACGGCAAAATCGAAGGGCGCATCGTGCTGGATATGATGTCCTGAATGCGACGCTGAATTCGAAGTTATTCCTGCCTTGATGACGCCGCCCCTACAATCCCGGGGGCGGCTTTTTTTTGATCGCGCTTTTGATCGGTTTGATGCTTTTTTACCGGCGTGACGGGGGGCACGGGTTGAACGGGAAGGGCGGGGGCGCGAGGTTAGGGGGGAAGGAGCAGTCACACACGGAACCAGGAGAGAGCCATGACCACCTACGTGATCGCCAGCAACGCCGCCCATGCCCGCGTGTTCGCCCACCAGGTCGGTCGCATTCGCGAAATCGACCATCTGGACCATCCGGAAAGCCAGGCCCACGCCGGCGATCTGCGCACCGGCGAAGGCGGCCAGGAAGGCAGTGGCGCCCTGCATGGCAACCCCCGCGCCACCGGCAACCAGCAGGCCACCTCCGACAAGCACGCGGCCTTCTTCGCCAAGGAAGTGGCATCCTACATGAAGGCGGCCCATGACAAGGGCGGCGTGGACGATTTCATCCTGATCGCCGAGCCCCGTTTCCTCGGTGCCCTGCGCGACAAGCTGGACGATCCCACCAGGGAGGTGGTGATCCGCGAGGTGGACAAGGATCTCACCAAGCAGAGCGTCAAGGACATCAAGAAGGCGGCCGGCATCATGTGACCTGGCGGATGGATCGCGACTGAAGCGGAATGCCGCCCAGTCGCTCTTACGCCGAGGGATGGCAGCGTAGGAGCGACTTTAGTCGCGATCCCGCCCCTCACCACGCATAGGACGCCCCCGCGTACCAATGCCGCCCGGGCGCCGGTTCGTAATAGCCCCGATCCGCCGGGTCGGGGCGGTCGCTGTTGGCGTTGATGCGCAGGTTGGCGATGTAGTCTTCGTCGAACAGATTTCCAACCCCCGCGTACAGCGTCAGCGCGCGTCCGCCCAGGCGCCATTCCCGCCCGCCGCGCAGGCCGGCGACCACTGAATCATCCACTTTCGTGTCGTTGGTGTTGTCCGCGTAGACGGAGCCGCTGTAATCGCCGTCGATGATCAGGAAGGTGCCGTCGGGCCCGCGCCAGGCCGCTTCCACGAACAGATGATGGCGCGGCAGGCCGGGCAGCCGGTTGCCGCTCACGTCCTGGTTTTGCTGATCGTCGAAGAAATCGTCGAATTCGAAGTCCGAGTAGGTGTAGGCCAGGGTCAGGGTGAGCCGCTCGGTGGTCTGGTGCTCGAGCATCAGTTCCAGGCCGTCGCGCCGGGTGCGCGCGGCGTTGTCATAGAAGGTGCGGCCGTTCAGTTCATAGGGGGTGATCTCGTCGCGCACCCGCACGCTGAACAGGGCGATATCGTAGAACAGCCGGTCGCCCAGGCGGCCACGACCGCCGACCTCCCGGTTCACCGCCTTCTGCGGGTCCAGGTCCGGGTTGAAGCCGCCGGCGCCGGAGGGGTTGGCCAGCTCGGTGAAGGTGGGGGTCTCGAAGGCATTGCTGACCGTGGCATAGACGCTGTGGCGCGGGTTCAGGTGCCAGGTGAGGCCGGCGCTGTAGCTGCCTTCATTGAAGGTCTGGTCGCCGCTCTGGTCGCCATCCGCCAGCAGGTGGTCGTCGATGTCCAGGCGCACCCGGTCGGCGCGCGCCCCCAGGGCCAGCACCAGGGTGTCGGTGAGGTCGGTGTCGGCCTGCACGAACAGGCCGCTGGCGGTGGCGGTCTGGTCCTCGTTGGCGGTCTCGCCGGTGACCTGGCCGGCCACATCGACACCACGCCGGCCACGGTCATCCCGCTGACGATCGGCGTCCACGCCGACCATGAAACGATGGTTCAAACCGAACAGGCGCGCCTGGTTGGTGTATTCCAGGCGCAGCCCGTAAAACAGCCGTTCATAGTCGATCAGGCTGCTGCCAGGGAAGGGCAGTTGCTGGCGGAAATCCCGTTGCGTGACGAAGCCGCGCACGCGCAACTCACCGCCCAGGCCACGCTCCCGGTAAAGCACCCCCAACCGCTGCTGGGTCACTTCCTGGCCGGCGTCCAGCAGCTTGGAAAAGCGCGCCGCCTGGTCGCGGTCGTCGTTCACCTGGGCGCGGGTCAGACCGCCCGGGTCCTCGGCCACCGGCGTGTCCAGAGCGGTGAAGAACAGTTCCAGATCCCGGTCCCGGGACAGCGCCCGGCCGACCCGGGCGTTGAGCAGGTATTTCTCCATGTCGCTCTGCTGGCGCTGGCCATCGTGGCGCATGCCGGTAAGGCTTAGATAATGATGGCCCTGGCGGTCGGCCCCGCCCAGTTCCAGGCGGGTTTTGCGGTAACCGTCGCTGCCGCCGGCGACGCTGAAACGCTGATCGTATTCCAGGTCCCGACCGGTGCGGGTGGTCATGTCCACCACGCCGCCGGTGGCGTTGCCGTACAGCACCGAGGACGGGCCGCGCAGCACGGTGATCGATTCCAGGCCGTCCAGGTCGATGGCGTCCACCTGGGACTGGCCATCCGGCAGGGTCTCGGGGAAGCCGTCCACGTTGAGGCGCAAACCGCGCACCCCGAACGGCGCCCTGGCACCAAAGCCCCGGCTGGAAAGCCGTAGCCCCTGGGCGAAGTTGTAACGGTTCTGAAGGTACAGGCCGGGCACCCGCTTGAGGGGTTCATCGAGCTGCAGCCCCGGCTGGCCGGCCTGCTCCCGCGTCGCCTCGATCACCGTGGCGGCACCGGGCAGATCGGCGAGATCCCGTTCCAGCCGCGTGCCGGTGACGGTCACCGCGTCCAGTTCATGGTCAAGGCCGGCGGGCAGAGCGGCGGCGGGCAGGGCGAGAGCGGCCCCGCCCAACCAGACAAGCAGGTGGCGATGCATGAAGGTCCTCGAAATTATCATTCTTGATGTTACCGGGACGCTAGCGATTAACCACCGCCGGCTCAATGCGTTGCGTGCCAAAGTCGCTGATGATTGGTGCCAAAGTATTACCGCTCCGGGGTTGCCTGCCCGCGCAGCAGGAAACGCTGAATCTTGCCGCTGGGCGTTTTCGGCAGGCTGTCCACGAATTCAATCCGGCGCGGATAGGCGTGCGCCGAAAGACGGTGTCGCACCTGCTCCTGCAGTTCCCGGGCCAGCGCCTCGTCGCCGGCGTGGCCGGCGCCGGTGACCACGAACGCCTTGACGATTTCGGTGCGCTCCGGGTCCGGCACGCCCACCACCGCCGCCTCCACCACCGCCGGATGCTCGATCAAGGCGCTCTCCACATCGAACGGGCCGACCCGGTAACCGGAGGTGGTGATGATGTCATCGTCCCGCCCCACGAAGCTGATGGTGCCGTCCTCGTTGCCCTCCACGGTATCGCCGCTGAGATAATAATCGCCCAGAAACGACTTGCCCGGCGCGGATGGATAGCCCTCGAACCAGAACAGCGGCGACTGGCGCCGGTCCACCGCCAGAATGCCGGGCTCACCGGGGGGCAGCTCCCGGCCCTGGTCGTCCACCACCACCACGCGATGGCCGGGCACCGCCATGCCGGCGGCACCTTCGCGGACCGGGTGACTCAGCGCGTGGTGGTTGCACAGCACCATACCCAGCTCGGTCTGGCCGTAGTGGTCGTGGATGGTGACGCCCAGCTCTTCGGCGAACCAGCGGATCACCGCCGGGGTAAGCGGTTCGCCGGCGCTGCTGACGGCGCGCAGCCGGCCACGCAGCGCCGCCACCACCGGCGCGCCGCCCGCCATCATCAGGCGGAAGGCGGTGGGCGAGCCGGCCAGGTTGGTGATCCGGTATTTCTCGATCACCCGGCAGGTGCTCTCGACGCTGAAGCCGCCGCTGTAGAAGGTGGTGGCGTGGCCCAGGGCCAGCGGGCCGGTGATCGCGTAGTACAGGCCGTAGGCCCAGCCCGGGTCGGCCAGGTTCCAGAACCGGTCGTCCTCGCGCAGGCCCACCGCGTCACGCAGGTAGCCCTGGAAGGCGAGCACCGCCTTGAGCGGTACCGGCACCGCCTTGGGCAGGCCGGTGGTGCCGGAGGTGAACATCATCAGAAACGGGGATTGGGCGTCGCGCATCACCGGTGGATGGTGGTCCCGGCTGCCCTCGAGCAGGGCATGGAAGTCGCCATCACCGGCGCGGTCGGCGCCCACCGTGATCACCGCCGCGTCGGTGGAGACCTCGTCGAGTTTGTCCCGATTGTCGCGGTCGGTGACGATGACGCGGGTGTCGGCGGCATGCACCCGGTGCTCGATGGCCTTGGGCCCGAAGGCGGTGAACAGGGGCTGATAGACCGCGCCCAGGCGCCAGGTGGCGAGCACCGTGATCAGCAATTCCACCCGCCGGGGCAGCAGCCCCGCCACGCGGTCGCCGGCGCCCACGCCCCGTTCCGCGAGCACCGTGGCGAAGCGCCCGGCGGCGTCGCTCAGTTGCTCGAAGGTGTACTGCTCGCCCTGGCCATCCTCGCTTTCCTGATACAGCGCCACCCGGTGGTGGCCCAGGTGGCGGTCGCAGCATTCCACGCAGGCGTTCAGGGCCTCCAGGGACCCGTTCAGGTCGCGCTCGACGGCTTGCCGCAAATCGAACTGACGGGCGGCGCTCTGATAATCACGCATGGCCATGCTCCTTCAGATTCCGTTCGCTGATTTCACGCATGCGGAATTTCTGGATCTTGCCGGTGACGGTCATCGGGAAATCGTCCACCAGACGGAACCAGCGCGGCACCTTGAAGTGGGCAATGCGGTCCTGGCAGAACGCGCGCAGCACGGCGCCGTCCACCTCGGCGCCGGGGCGTGCCTTGACCCAGGCGACGATCTCCTCGCCGTAGCGCTCGTCGGCCACGCCGATCACCTGCACTTCCTCCACCGCTTCGTGGGTGTAGAGGAATTCCTCGATTTCCCTCGGGTAGACGTTCTCGCCACCACGGATGATCAGGTCCTTGGCGCGGCCGACGATGCGCACGTAACCCTGCTCGTCCATCTGCGCCAGGTCGCCGGTGTGCATCCAGCCCTGTCCGTCGATGGCCTCGGCGGTGCCCTGCGGATTGTTCCAGTAGCCGAGCATCACTGAATAGCCCCGGGTGCACAGCTCGCCGATCTCGCCGCGCCCGACGGTGGCGCCGTGTTCGTCGACAAGCTTGGTTTCCAGGTGCGGCTGGGTGCGGCCCACGGTGCTGACGCGGCGCTCCAGTTCATCGTCGGCGCCGGTTTGCAGGGACACCGGGCTGGTCTCGGTCATGCCGTAGGCGATCTGCACCTCGCTCATGTGCATCTCGTCGATCACCTTGCGCATTACCTCCACCGGGCAGGTGGCGCCGGCCATGATGCCGGTGCGCAGGCTGGACAGGTCCACTTCCTGGCGCACCGGGCTGGCCAGCTCGGCGATGAACATGGTGGGCACGCCATACAGGGCGGTGGCTTTTTCCTCGGCCACCGCGCGCAGCGTGGTTTCCGGGTCGAAGCCGGCGTCCGGGTAGATCATGGTGGTGCCGTGGGTGACGCAGGCCAGGTTGCCCATCACCATGCCAAAGCAGTGGTACAGGGGCACCGGGATCACCAGCCGGTCCCGTTCGTTGAGGCCCAGGCTCTCACCCACCAGGTGGCCGTTGTTGAGGATGTTGCGGTGGCTCAGGGTGGCGCCCTTGGGAAAACCGGTGGTGCCGGAGGTGTACTGAATATTGATCGGGTCGTTGGCGTCGAGTCCGCCTTGCCGCTGGCGCAGGGTCTGTTCGGACACCCGCGCGCCGTGGTCGGCGAGCTGGCGCCAGGGCAGGAAGCCCGCCGGCGGCTGGTCCGCCAGGCTGATCACGCCGCGCAGTTCCGGCGCGCCCGGGTCGTCGAGCCGGCCCGGTTCGGTGCCGGCCAGGGACGGCACCAGATCGAGCACCATGCGATGGTAATCGGAGGTCTTGAAGGTGTCCGCGCAGATCAGCCATTGGCAGCCGGACTGATTGAGCGCGTAGCGCAGGTCCTCCAGCCGGTAGGCCGGGTTGATGTTGACCAGAATGGCGCCGATCTTGGCGGTGGCGAACTGGGCGATGCACCACTCGGCGCAATTCGGCGACCAGATGCCGACCCGGTCGCCGGCGGTCAGGCCCAGCGCCATCAGGGCGCGCGCATGGCGCTCCACCTCGGCGCCCAGCTCGGCCCAGCTATAGCGCAGACCCTGGTGGCGCACCACCAGGGCTTCGCGGTCGCCATGGCGGCTCACGGTGGCGTCGAAGGCATCGCCAATCGGAATCTCGAACAGTGGCCCGGGTTCCGGGCCCTTGGTGTAGGAGGGCTGGCTGTTAGAGGGGGGCATACTTCCTCCACGTCATTGTTATCGGAATGTTCGTGGTGCGAAACGCCGGCGGCCGGGGCCGCCGGCAAGCGGGTGGGACGAATAACTACAATGCCATTACCACGGATTTTGTTTCCAGATAGGCATTCAGAGAATCGCGACCCATGTCACGGCCGAAGCCGGACATCTTGTAGCCGCCGAAGGGCATGGTCGGGTCCAGCATGTTGTGGCAGTTGACCCAGACGCTGCCGGCCTTGAGGCGGGGAATCAGACGGTGCACCCGGGACAGGTCGTTGGACCAGACGCTGGCGGCGAGCCCGTAGGCGCTGTCGTTGGCGCGCCGGGCCACTTCCTCGATGTCATCATAGGGCAGCGCCACCACCACCGGCCCGAAGATCTCCTCGCGGGCCACGCGCAGGGCGTCGTCGGTGCCGGCGAACACGGTGGGGCGCACGAAATAGCCCCGCTCCGGCGCGGCGCCGCCCCGTGTCATCACCTCGGCGCCTTGTTCACGACCGGAATCGATATAGCCGAGCACCCGCTCCATCTGCTCCCGGGAAACCAGCGGGCCCATCTGATGGTCCGGGTTCAGCCCGTGGCCCAGGGTGATCTCGTCGGCCAGCCGGGCCAGCCCCTCCACCACCTGATCGTAGCGGCTCTTGTGCACATAGAGCCGCGACCCGGCGGAACACACCTGGCCGTGGTTGAAGAAGATCGCCTGGGCGGCGCCTTGGGCGGCCTGCTCCGGGTCGTAGTCGTCGAGCACGATCATCGGTGACTTGCCGCCCAGCTCCAGGGTGACGCGGGCCATGTTGTCCATGGCGGCGCGGCCGATCATCTGGCCCACTTCGGTGGAGCCGGTAAAGCTGATCTTGTTGATGCCCGGGTGGCGGGTCAGCGGCGCGCCGGTGCCCGGGCCGTCGCCGGTGATCACGTTGACGACGCCGGCGGGGAAGCCGGCCTCCTGAATCAACTGCCCCAGATACAGAGCGGACAGCGGCGTCTGCTCGGCGGGCTTGAGCACCACGGTGCAGCCGGCGGCCAGGGCCGGGGCCAGTTTCCAGGCGGCCATCAGCAGCGGGAAATTCCACGGCACGATGGCCGCCACCACGCCCACCGGCTCACGGCGGGTAAAGGCGGAGAACTCCGCCTCCGGCGCCGCCATCAGCGCCGACACTTCATGGGTGCCGCCTTCGATCTTGGTGGCCCAGCCGGCCATGTAGCGGAAGAAGGCGATGGCCAGGGTGACGTCCACCGCTTCCGCGATCTGCGCCGACTTGCCGTTGTCCACCGAGTCCAGTTGCGCCAGCACCCGGGCGTCGCGCTCCATCAGATCGGCGAGTTTGAGCAGCAGCCGCTCGCGGCCGGCGGGCCGGGCCCGTGCCCAGGGGCCGTCTTCCAGCGCCGCGCGGGCTGCCGCGACGGCGTCGTCCACGTCCGCCTCGCCGGCGGCGGGCACGCTGCCCAGGGATTGCTCATCCGCCGGATTGATGACGTCCAGGCGGCCGCCATCGCGGGCGTCGCGCCAATCGGTGCCAATCAGCATGCGCTGCTGGCCCTGTTCCAGGAAGCGGCGGGTACGTTCGTCGAGCAGTTGGGTTGAATCGTTGTTCAGGCTCATGGTCATTTTCCTTTTTGTTGTTGCTGTTGCGCGCGGACGGCGTCGGCGGTGCCTTGGATGAAGGCCTTGAGTTTTTCCACGTCTTTCTTGTCGAGACGGCCAGTGAAATCCGGCATGCCCCGGGACATGAACGGGCCGGCGAACACGAACTTGTCCAGATCGCTGATCACGGCCTTGTCGGAGTAGCCCAGGTTGGGCAGGTTGCCGCCCGGGTCCACGGCGGGCACGCCATGGCAGAACACGCAGTTGCTGACGAACAGGGCGGTGCCTTCCGGCACCAGGTCCGGGTCATAGGACACGCCCTGGAGCAGGGTCTTGTCCGCCGCCCCGGGCCGTTGTCGGGCCTTGGCCTTGCCTTTCAGGGCGAAGGTGTAAACGGTGCCCGGGTTGGCGCGGTTGGGGGTCGCTCTCTGGCTTTGCCCGTAGACGCCGCCCCAGCCGGCGGCGATGGAGACGTACTGGACATCGCCGATGCGGTAGGTGACCGGCGCGGCGATCACGCCGGTGGCCAGCGGCGTCTGCCACAGCAGGTCGCCATCCTTGGCGTTGAGCGCCAGGAAACGACCGTCGGCGGTGCCCTCGAACACCAGGTCGCCGCCGGTGCTCAGGGTGCCGCCGTTCCAGGGCGACGGGTGTTCGTGGCGCCAGGCTTCCTTTTGCTTCACCGGGTCCCAGGCCACCAGACGGCCAAAGGGTTGGCTGGTGGGCGGCACGCTGTTGATCCTGGAGGCGGTGTTCCAGCCCACGCCGCTCATCGGCTGGCCGGGTTTGTTGCTGCCGTAGCCGTCCCAATCCGGGTCCACCGCCAGATTCAAGGGCACGTTCTGGGCCGGGAAGTAGGCCAGCCCGGTGTTCGGGTTGAACGACATGGAGTGCCAGTTATGCCCGCCAAAGGGGCCGGGGATGATGTCGAACGCCTTGTCGGTGCGGCGTACCTCCGGCACCACCTTGGGCCGTCCGTTTTCGTCGTAGCCGGTGGCCCAGTTCACATCGACGTAGTTCTCCGCCGAGATGAACTCGCCGTTGGTGCGGTCGACCACGAAGAAGAAGCCGTTCTTGGGGGCGTGCAGGATCACCTTGCGCGGTTTGCCGTCGATCTTCAGGTCGGCCAGGATCATGTCCTGGGTGGAGGTGTAGTCCCAGCTGTCCCCCGGGGTTTCCTGGTAGTGCCAGACGTATTCGCCGGTGTCCGGATTGAGCGCCACGATGGATGCCACGTAGAGGTTATCGCCCCCCGCCGGGCTGCGTTTGGACCAGGCCCAGGGCGAGCCGTTGCCGGTGCCGATGTACATCAGGTTGAGCTCCGGATCGAACGCCATGCTGTTCCACACCGTGCCGCCGCCGCCGGTTTCCCAGTATTTGCCGCTGGGGTCCCAGGTCTTGGCCGCCCGTTCCATGGCTTTGTTCTCGAACGGCTTGGACGGGTCGCCGGGCACCGTGAACCAGCGCCAGGCCTGTTCGCCGGTGTCCGCGTCGTAGGCGGTGATGTAGCCGCGCACGCCCAGCTCGGCGCCACCGTTACCGATGATCACCTTGCCGTTGAACACCCGGGGCGCGCCGGTGATGGTATAGGCATGGTCGTGGTCGATGATGGTGTCGCGGTGCCACAGCGGTTTGCCGGTGGCGGCGTCGAGAGCGATCAGACGGCCGTCCAGGGTGGCGATATAGACCTTGCCCCGGTATACGGCGACGCCCCGGTTGACCACGTCGCAACAGGCGGATTCGGCGGTTTCCGGCGGTACTTCCGGGTCGAACGACCAGAGCGCGGCGCCGGTATCGGCGTCCAGCGCGTGCACCACGCTCCAGGACGCGGTCACGTACATGACGCCGTCCACCACGATGGGCGTGGATTCAATGCCGCGCTGGCTGTTCAGGTCGTAGGTCCAGGCCAGGCGTAGCTGGTCCACGTTGTCGGTGTCGATCTGATCCAGCGGGTTGAAGCGGGTTTCCTGGTAGTCGAAGCCATGGGCCGGCCAGTCCTGGCCGCTGTCCCGGTTGGCGATGATGTGGCCGGCATCCACCGGGGCGACGGTCTCCTGGTCCGCCTTGTCGGCGTGGGCGCCGCCGGCCAGCAACAGCGAGGCGCTGATCAGGGCCGCCGACAGGCGAGCGCCAAGGCCCGGTGCGAGGGTGTGATTCGTCATGATGTTGTCCTTATTAGAGGGGTTGACGTCGGTTGTGCCTTCGCAGGGGCCGTGCCATACTTTGGAAAACCCGGAAAAAAGATACAAAAACGTTTAAAAACAAAGGGTTATGGCTTTATCAGGGAGAGCCCGGGGCGTACTGGCAAGACCGCCTGTCTCGTATTGAGACAGGTGCGCCCCGGTCGGCTGTATAACAACAAGACACTTTGTCGGAGACGAAGATGCCCGCGACCGGTTTGCAAATGGACCGCCACTTGCTGGAAGCCCGGCGGTTGTTCGAGGAAGGCAGGGAAGTGCCGCCGGGCTGGGTGCGCGGCGAAGTGATCCGCTCCTGGCAACGCTCCCGGGAATACGGCCTGGCCCCCGGTGACCGCCGCCTTTTTTCTCCGGTTTCCCGCCAGGCGTTGCGCCGTCTGCATGAATACCGCGAACAGCTCCTGCACTACGTGGAGCCGGAAATGGAGCGGCTGTTCAAGGCATTGCGCGGCACCGACTGGGTGCTCGCCTGTCTGGAGGCCGAAGGCTGGGTGGTGCGTTCGATGAGCGGAGACCGGGCTTGCCCGGACCTGGGCCGGGCGTTACGCGCCGGCGGTAACCTGGATGAGACGGTGGCCGGCACCACCGGGCCTGGTTGCGCGCTCACCGAGCGCCGCCCCAGCGTGGTGACCGGCGGCGAGCATTTCCTGGAAGAGGCGGGCGGCTTCATCTGCGCCGCCGTGCCGCTGTTCGCGCCGGACGGCGAACTGGCCGGCGTGCTGAATGCCTCGCGGCGTCACGACGGGCGCGCCATGGGCGTGCTTGAGCCGCTGGCGCTGGCGGCCCGGGAGGTGGAGAACCGCATGGTGGAAAACCTGGCCGGGGACCTGCGTCTGGCGATCCATTACCGTTCCGAACTGACCGATTCCCCGGTGCGTGGCCTGATTCATTTCGACCGCGACGGACGCCTGCTGGGCGCCAATCCGGTGGCGCGCCAGTTGCTGGATCTGGCGCGGCTGGAAGGGGAGGGCCGGCCGGTTACCCTGGAGCGGCTTTGGGGGCGGGCGGTGCCGTCCCTGCGGCGCGCCGGCGGCGAGCCGGTGGCGTTGGCCTGCCAGGACGGCGGGCGGCTTTATGTTCGCGTGGAAAGCGCCTCCCGGTCGATGGTGGCCACGCCCCGCCGTGACGTCGGCGAGGCGGCTTCCGGGCCGCTCTATGAACGCGCTTTGAAAGCCTTTCGCGGCGGCGTGCCGGTGCTGATCAATGGAGAAACCGGCACCGGCAAGGACCGGCTGGCGCGCTGGCTCCACCAACGGGGCGGCGCGGGCCAGGGGCCGTTCGTGGCGGTGAATTGCGCCTCCATTCCGGAGGGGCTGATCGAATCCGAATTGTTCGGCTACGAGGAGGGGGCCTTTACCGGTGCCCGCCGTGGCGGCATGGCCGGCAAGTTCGAACAGGCCGACGGCGGCACCCTGTTTCTCGATGAAATCGGCGACATGCCGCTGACGCTGCAGGCCCGCCTGTTGCGGGTGCTCCAGGACCGGGAGGTGACCCGTCTCGGCGGCGGTCGGGTGCGCCCGGTGTCGTTCTCTCTACTGTGCGCAACCCTGCAGCCCCTGGACCGGGCCATCGCCGAGGGTCGTTTTCGCGAGGACCTGTTTTACCGCATCAACGGCCTGCGGGTGGCGTTGCCGGCGCTGCGCGAGCGCGCCGACCTGGCGGCGCTGATGGACTCGCTGCTTGAGGAGGTGTCGCCCTCGACGCCGGTGCCCCGGCTGTCGCCGGCGGCGCGGCGGACGCTGATGGCCCATTCCTGGCCTGGCAACATCCGCGAACTGCAACAGGCATTGAGACTGGGCGCGGTGCTGGCGGAGGATGGCTGGATCGAGCTGGAGCATCTGCCCGCCGCCCTGCAGGAGAAGGCCGGCGAGCCGGAGACCGAGCCTCCGGCGGGCACCCTGGACGGGCAGACCCGGCAGGCGATGCTGGCGGCGTTAAGGGCCCACGGCGGCAACGTCTCCGCCGCCGCCCGTGGCCTGGGCATCGGGCGCGCCACCTTTTACCGCAAGATGCGGCGCTTCGGGCTGAACCGACAGGCCGGGCAGGAGTTTCAGAACCGGTAGGCGAGGGTCAGCGACGCCAGATTCATGCCCGGGTTGGGTTTGTACAGCCGTGAATTGGAAGTGTGCTGGCCGCGAAAGCCCACCGCCAGTCGGGGCGTTAACTGGAACACCAGGCCGCCGTGGCTGGTGAACTGGATATTGCCGCCCATATCGTCATCGTCGATGTGCGGGTGGCTCATGTAGGAAGGCTGCACGCCGAACAGAAAGTAGAGCCGGTCGCTGGGCCAGTTGACCCGCGCCACCGGGCCGAAAATATAGACCTCGGTCCGGTTGTCGCGACCGTTGCCATCTTCCCCTTCCCAGCGTTCCACGGACAGATCCCAGTAGGCCTGGACGAGATCGCCGGGCAGCCAGGATTCCACCGCGTGGGTTTGCAGCCAGGGTGATGGCCAGCTCACGAACAGGCTTTGGTAATCCAGCCCCTCGCCGCCGCCAACGCGGGCCCCGGCCTCGACGCCGGGTTCGGCGGCGCCGGCCTGGCCGCACAGCGCCTGGGCGGTCACCAGCGTGCCGCCGGCAATGGCCCTCACGGCGCGGCGTCCCAGGCCACGTAATCCGTTCTTCATGGTGTGTCTTCCCGAGCAATAAAAGCGCAACAGGCGCGGTTTATACTCCAAACGGAGTGGTGTTTCCCGACAATGGGGAAAACGCGAAAAAGATCAGCGTAAATGTCCAAGCATGGGAGACGGAGCCGGTCGCCGGCGGGGCCGGCGACCGTGACGGGATCAGCCTTGGGGCGTGCTCCCGGTGTCCTTCGTGGCACCGGCCGCGGCGCCGGCCTGGGCGGCGCCGATCAGCGTGGCGCGGTCCGCCGCGCCGCCGCCGCCGAGGGCCCGGTACAGCGTGATGCGGTTGGCCAGCTTATCGAGCGTCACCGACACCCGCTGCTGGCGGGCGGTGAGCAACTCGCGGCGCGCGTCCAGCACCGCCAGATAATCGTCGGCGCCCTCCCGGTAACGCGCCTCGGCCAGAACCAGGGAACGCTCGGTGGCGTCCACCAGGGCGGTTTGCGCGCGTTCCTCATCGGCCAGGGAATCCCGGGCCGCCAGGGCGTCCGCCACTTCCTGGAAGGCGGTCTGGATGGCCTGCTCGTAGCGGGCCACGTTCTGGTCACGGCGCACCTCGGCCAGGTCCAGGTTGGCCCGGTTGCGGCCACCGCTGAAGATCGGCAGCGAAATGCTGGGTGAAAACGCCCACGCCTTGGAGCCGCTTTCGAACAGCCCGGACAGCTCGGCGCTGGCGGTGCCGGCGGAAGCGGTCAGGCTGATGCTCGGGAAGAACGCCGCCCGCGCCGCGCCGATGTTGGCGTTGGCGGCACGCAGAGCATGCTCGGCGCGCTGGATGTCCGGGCGCTGGCGCAAAACCGAGGAGGGCAGCGCGGCGGGTACTTCCGGCAGCGTGGCCACCGCCGGGTTATCCAGGTCCTCGCCGGGCAGCGACGGCAGCGGCGCGCCCACCAGCACCGCCAGGGCGTTGCGGTCGGCGGCCACCCGGCGCTGGTAGCGGGCCTGGTTGGCGCGGGCGGTTTCCAGGGCCACCTGGGCCTGGCGCAGGTCCAGTTCCGAACCCAGGCCGAGATCGAAGCGGCCTTGCACCAGATCCACGGATTCGCGCTGGGCGCTCAGGGTTTCCTCGCTGATGCGCAGGTTTTCGCGGTCCGCCATCAGTGTCAGGTAGGCGTTGGCCACCTCGGACACCAGGGTGATGCGGGCGCTGTGGCGCGCTTCCTCGGTGGCCAGGTAGGACTCCAGCGCCGATTGCTTGAGGCTGCGGATACGCCCGAACAGATCCAGCTCGTAGGCGGCGATGCCCACGTTGACGCCATACTGGCTCTGCACCGTGCTCTCGCCGCTGCTGCTCAGATCGGCGGGTACCCGCTGGCGGGTGCCGTCGCCGTTGACGCTGACGCCGGGCAGCAGGTCCGCGCCTTCGATGCGGTACTGGGCGCGGGCCTCGGCCACGTCCAGCATCGCCAGCCGCAGGTCCCGGTTGTTGCTCAGAGCGGTGTCGATCAGTTGCTGCAGGTGCGGGTCGGTGAACAGTGCCCGCCAGCCGGGCAGCATCACCGAGCCGGTGGCGGCGACGCCGTCCTCGCCCAGGGTGGCCGGCACCGGCGAGGCCGGTTGCCGGTAGTCCGGGGCCAGGGTGCAGCCGCCCAGGGTCAGGGCGGCCAGCAGGGGCAGGGCGCAGGGTCGATTCAGAACGCTCATGGCCGTGCCTCCCGATCCTCAAGGGCGGTGCCGCCGTCCTTCTTGCCGGTCAGCGGCACGCCGGAGATGCGGCGCACCAGGGCATAGAACAGCGGGATGAAGAAGATCGCCAGCACGGTGGCCGCCACCACGCCGCCGAACACCCCGGTACCGATGGCGTTGCGGGCGCCGGAGCCGGCGCCGGTGCTCAGCATCAGCGGTGTCACGCCGAGGCCGAACGCCAGGGAGGTCATCAGGATCGGACGCAACCGCATGCGCGTGGCTTCCAGGGTGGCCTTGAGCAGTGAGTAGCCCTCGTCCTCCAGGTCCTTGGCGAATTCGGCGATCAGAATGGCGTTCTTCGCCGACAACCCCACCGTGGTGAGCAGGCCGACCTGGAAGAACACGTCGTTGTTCAGGCCACGCAGCATGGCCGCCAGCACGGCGCCGATCACACCCAGGGGCACGATCAGCATCACCGCGAACGGAATCGACCAGCTCTCGTACAGCGCCGCCAGGCACAGGAACACCACCAGCAGCGACAGAGCATACAGAGCGGGCGCCTGGGCGCCGGCCTGCTGTTCCTGGAACGACAGGCCGGTCCATTCGAAACCGAAGCCCTGGGGCAGGTCCTGGGCGAGCCGTTCCATGGTGGCCATGGCTTCACCGGTGCTGACGCCGGCGGCGGCGTCGCCCTGGATGTTCATCGACGACACGCCGTTATAGCGCTGCAGTTGCTGCGGGCCATAGGTCCATTCGCCCTCGGAGAAGGTGCTGAAGGGCACCATCTCGCCGGCGCCGTTGCGTACGTACCAGTCGTTGATGTCCTCGGGCAGCATGCGGAAGGGCGCGTCGCCCTGCACGTACACCCGCTTGACCCGGCCCCGGTCGATGAAGTCGTTGACGTAGCTGGAGCCCCAGGCCACCGACAGGGTGTTGTTGATGTCGTCCAGGGACACGCCCATGGCCTGCGCCTTCTGGCGATCCACGTTGAGATCGTAGGTGGGCGCGTCGGGCAGACCGTTGTAGCGCACCTGGGTCAGCGTGCCGGCCTGGTTGGCGGCGCCCAGCAACTGGTCGCGGGCCTGTACCAGGGCGTCATGGCCCTGGCCGCCGCGATCCTGCAACTGGAAGTTGAAGCCGCCGGAGGTGCCCAGCGCCGGGATCGCCGGCGGATTCAGGGCGAAGATGATGGCCTCGCGGATTTGCGAGAAATAGCCCATGGAACGGCCAATGACCTGGCGCACGCCGTTGGTGCTCAGGTCCCGTTCTTCCCAGTCCTTGAGCCGCACGAAGGCGATGCCCGAGTTCTGGCCGCGACCGGCGAAACTGAAACCACCCACCGTGAAGATGGACGTTACCGCCTCTTCCTTGTTGAGGTAGTAGTCCTCCATCTTGCCGAGCACATCCATGGTCTGGCCCAGGGTGGAGCCCACCGGCAATTGCACCTGGCTGAGCAGGATGCCCTGGTCTTCCTCGGGCAGGAAGGCACTGGGCAGGCGGGTGAAGGTAAAGCCCAGCACCGCCACGATGGCCACGTAGATCAGCAGGTAGCGGCCGCGATGGCCGATCATCTTCTCGACCCGGCTCTGGTAGCCGTGGCTGGCGCGGTTGAAGTTGCGGTTGAACCAGCCAAAGAAACCTTTCTTCTCGTTGTGCTGGGCGGAGGAAGGCTTGAGCATGGTGGCGCACAGCGCCGGGGTGAGGATCAAGGCCACCAGCACCGACAGGGTCATCGCCGACACGATGGTGATCGAGAACTGACGGTAGATGGCGCCGGTGGAGCCGGGGAAGAACGCCATCGGCACGAACACCGCCGACAGCACCAGGGCGATGCCGACCAGGGCGCCGGTGATCTGATCCATGGATTTGCGGGTGGCTTCCAGGGGGCCGAGCCCGTCTTCCTCCATCACCCGTTCCACGTTTTCCACCACCACGATGGCGTCGTCCACCAGCAGACCGATGGCCAGCACCATGCCGAACATGGTCAGGGTGTTGACCGTGAAGCCGAACGAGAACAGCACCGCGAAGGTGCCCAGCAACACCACCGGCACGGCGATGGTGGGGATCAGGGTGGCGCGGAAGTTCTGCAGGAACAGGAACATCACCAGGAACACCAGGGCGATGCCCTCGAACAGGGTTTTCACCACCTCCAGGATGGAGATCTTCACGAACGGCGTGGTGTCGTAGGGGTAGGAGATCTCCATGCCCTCGGGGAAGAACTCGCTCAACTCATCCAGGCGAGCGCGCACCCGGTCGGCGGTGTCCAGGGCGTTGGCGCCGGAGGCCAGGTTGATGCCGATGCCGGAGGCCGGCATGCCGTTGAAGCGGGCGTCGAAGTTGTAGTTCTCCGAACCGAGCTTGATCTCCGCCACGTCGCGCAGGCGTACCCGGGAGCCATCGTTGTCCACGCGCAGCAGGATCTCGCCGAATTCCTCCGGCGTTTCCAGCAGGGTTTGCACGATGATCGAGGCGGTGAGCTGCTGGTTTTCCACCGCCGGCTGGCCACCCAGCTGACCGCCGGTGACCTGGTTGTTCTGCACCGTGATCGCCTGGATCACGTCGGTGGGGGTCAGGTCGTACTGGTTGAGCTTGTTCGGGTCCAGCCACACGCGCATGGCGTACTGGGCACCGAACAACTGGGTGGTGCCCACCCCCTGCACGCGGCTGAGCGGGTCCTGGACGTTGGCGCCCAGGTAATCCGACAGGTCGGTACGGCTCATGCTGCCGTTGCTGGACGTGGCGGCCAGCACCATCAGGAAGGAGTCGGACGACTTGCTGACCTGCACCCCCTGCTGCTGCACCACCTGGGGCAGGCGCGGCGTGGCCAGCTGCAGTTTGTTCTGCACCTGCACCTGGGCGATGTCCGGATCGGTGCCGGCGGCGAACGTCAACGCGATCTGCGCGGTGCCGGTGGAATCACTGGTGGAGTCGATGTAGAGCAGGTTGTCGATGCCGTTCATCTGCTGCTCGATGACCTGGGTCACCGAGTCCTCCACCGCCTCGGCGGAGGCGCCGGGGTAGGTGGCGCGGATCGAGACTTCCGGCGGCGCCACGGTGGGGTATTGCTCCACCGGCAGGTTATAGATCGACAGTGCCCCGGCGAGCATCATGACGATGGCGATCACCCAGGCGAAGATGGGTCGGTCAATAAAGAATCTGGCCATGATTGTCCCTGTTGCGTGGGCGTTCGTTTACCGCGCGTCTTGCGCCTGGGCGTCGTCTGTCTGGTCGGTCTTGGGCGCCGATGTGCCATCGGCGCTGTCTTCCGGTGTCACCGTGATGGTGTCGGAATCCGACGTGTCCTGTTTCAGCTCCACCGGTTTCACCGGAGCGCCGGGGCGAATTTTCTGCAGGCCCTCGACAATCAGCCGGTCGCCGGCCTGAAGGCCGTCGCTGATCAGCCAGCGGTTGCCCACCGTCCGTTCGGTGGTTACCCGCCGCTGCTCGACCTTGTCGTCCTGGCCGATCACCAGGGCGGTGGCGTTGCCGTTGGGGTCCCGGGTGACGCCTTTCTGCGGCACCAGGATGGCGTCCTCGCGCTCGCCCTGGGGCAGCCGCGCGCGCACGAACATGCCGGGCAGCAGGTCGTTATCCGGGTTGGGGAACAGGGCGCGCAGGGTCACGGAGCCGGTGCTTTCCTCCACCGCGAATTCGGAGAACTGCAGGGTGCCGGCCTCGCCGTATTCGCTGCCGTCTTCCAGCAGCAGGGTGACGCGGGCCTTGTCCTCGCCCACCTGCTGCAGGCGGCCGGCCTGCAAGGCCGCGCGCAGGCGCCGCAGCTCCTGGTTGGACTGGGTCAGATCCACGTAGATCGGATCAAGCTGGCGGATGGTGGCCAGCGCCTGGGTCTGGTTGGCGGTGACCAGGGCGCCGGGGGTCACCACGGAGCGACCGATGCGGCCGTCGATGGGGGCCTTGATGGTGGTGTAATCCAGGTTGATGCGGGCGGTTTGCAGCGCCGCCCGGGCGGCGTCCACCTGGGCCTGGGTCTCGCCCAGGGCGGCCTGGGCCTCGTCGTACTCCTGCTGGCTCACCGCCTTCATCTTCAGGAGCTTGTCGAAACGCTCGGCGCGCAGACGGGTGGACTTCAGGGTCGCCTCGGCGCTGGCCACGTTGGCCCGGGCGCTGGCCACGTCGGCCTTATAGAGGCTGTCGTCGAGCTGATAGAGCGGCTGGCCGGCTTTCACCAGCTCGCCACCTTCGAACAGCCGCTTCTCGACGATGCCGGTGACCTGGGGGCGCACCTCGGCGATCTGGTAGGGGCTGGTGCGGCCCGGCAGCTCATTGATCAGCGTGAAGTTCTGGGACCGCACGGTGATGAAGCCGGCCTCCGGCGGAGCGCCGGCCTGCTGTTGCTGCTCGCCATTACCGCCGCAGGCGGCCAGGGCCAGGCTGAAAAGAACAATAAAGGGGAAGAACACCGAACCTGTGCGCATGGAAACCTCGGTTCTTTGATTCGTATCAAGCCAGGGAAGCTCGGAAGTATACATACATCCAAGAACGTATGTATAGTAGGGAAAAGTGAAACTATCGTGGAACCCAGGACCGGACCATGGCCCGACGCACCAAAGAGGAAGCCCAGGAGACCCGCGAGCAGATCATCGATGCCGCGGAGTTGGTTTTCCATCGTAAGGGCGTGGCGCGCAGCTCCCTGAACGACATCGCCCAGCAGGCGGGAGTGACGCGCGGCGCGATCTACTGGCATTTCAAGAACAAGCAGGATGTGTTCGCCGCCATGCTTGAGCGCCACCGGCTGCCCACCGAGGCGCTCTCCCAGCGGGCCGAGGACCCCAGCGAGTCCGACCCTCTGGGGCGTTTTCGTGATCTGCTCATCAGTGTCCTCCAACGTACCGTGCGTGACCCGGGTCATCGCAGGGTATTCGAGATCCTGTTCTATAAATGTGAATTCACCGACCAGACCGACCCATTGATGCAGCGGGTCCGGGAAAGCTTCCTGGACGGTGGCGACAAGGTGCGGCGCACCCTGCTCAACGCCGTCGAGCGTGGTCAACTGCCCGCCACCCTGAACCTGGACCGGGCCGTCACCCAGTTGCACGTGCAAATGACGGGCCTGCTTTACACCTGGTTGCTGCTGCCCGGTTCCTTCGACCTGGACCGCGAGGCCGCCGACTTCGTCGACAGCTACATCGCCACCCTTCGTTACTGCCCCACCATCGCCGGAGAGGGCGCCCACACGCCGCCTGGCGGCCTCGATCCGTAAACCTGAAACACCATTTCGATTTATTTGACGGAACCGATCCTCCATGCCACATTGCCGGACCTACCGATAAGTATGTCCGCCGTTAGCGGGCGCATAACAATGCGAGGAGAGCGCCATGCTGCCCCTTTCCGAACGGGCCCAGGGCCTGTACGACCAATTGGTCGATTTCATGGACCAGCACGTCTATCCCAATGAAACGGTGTACGCCGAGCAGCACGCCGCCAGCGAGGATCGCTGGACGCCGCCGCCGATCCTCAAGGAACTCAAACAGAAGGCCAGGGCCGCCGGCCTGTGGAACCTGTTCCTGCCGGAAAGCGACCTGGGTGCCGGGCTCAGCAACTACGATTACGCCCACCTGTGCGAGGTGATGGGGCGCGTTGCCTTCGCTCCCCAGGTATTCAACTGCGCCGCGCCGGATACCGGCAACATGGAAGTGCTGGCCCGCTATGGCAGCCCGGAACAGCAGGAACAATGGCTCAAGCCCCTGCTGGCCGGCGAGATCCGCTCCTGCTTCTCGATGACCGAACCGGCGGTGGCTTCTTCCGACGCCACCAACATCTGCACCGAGATCAAACGGGACGGCGACGACTACGTGATCAATGGCCGCAAATGGTGGTCTTCCGGCGCCATGTCCAGCGACTGCAAGATCGCCATCGTGATGGGCAAGACCGACCCGAACGCGCCGCGCCATCAGCAACAGTCCCAGATTCTGGTGCCTCTGGATACCCCCGGGGTCCGGATCGAACGCGCTTTGCATGTGTTCGGCTATGACCACGCCCCCAAGGGGCACGCGGAAATCGTCTATGACAATGTGCGCGTGCCGGCGTCCAACCTGATTCTTGGCGAAGGCCGTGGCTTCGAGATCGCCCAGGGCCGCCTGGGACCGGGCCGCATCCATCACTGCATGCGCACCATCGGCCTGGCCGAGCGCGCCCTGGAAGCCATGTGTCAGCGGGTCGAGGCCCGCGAGGCCTTCGGTCGCAAGCTGTCGCAGTTCGATTCCATTCGCAAGGACATCGCCCGTTCGCGCCTGGAGATTGAACAGGCGCGCCTGATGACCCTCAAGGCGGCGCACATGATGGACACCGTGGGCAACAAGGTGGCCCGTCAGGAAATCGCCATGATCAAGGTGATCGCACCGGAAATGGCCCTCAAGGTGGTGGACCGCGCCATTCAGGTGCACGGTGCCCTGGGCGTGTGCCAGGACACCTTCCTGGCGTCCGCCTGGGCCAACCTGCGCACCCTGCGCCTGGCCGACGGCCCGGACGAGGTACACCTGGACACCATCGCCAAGCTGGAGCTGGGTCGGTATCGGTAAAACCAAGGAGAACAACAATGAGCAAACTCTTCGATCTGACCGGCCAGGTGGCCCTGATCACCGGCTCCACCCGGGGCATCGGCAAGGCCATCGCCGAGGAAATGGCCCGCGCCGGCGCCAAGGTGGTGATTTCCAGTCGCAAGCCGGAGCCCTGCCACGAAGTGTGCGAGGCGATCAAAGCGGAAGGCGGCGAGGCCATCGCCGTGCCCTGCAACGTGGGCAAGAAAGACGACCTGATGAACCTGGTCGACGAAACCCTGGCCGCCTTTGGCAAAATCGATATTCTGGTGTGCAACGCCGCCACCAATCCGGTCTACGGTCCCACCGCCGAGCTTACCGACGAGGCCTGGGACAAGATCATGGACACCAACGTCAAGGGCACCTTCTGGCTGTGTAACCGGGTGCTGCCGGAGATGGACAAGAACGGCGGCGGCAAGGTGGTGATCATTTCCAGCATCGCCGGCCTGCGCGGTAATACCGTGATCGGTACCTATGGTGTGTCCAAGGCCGCCGAGGCGGCCCTGGCCCGCAACCTGGCGGTGGAGTGGGGGCCGCGCAACATCCGTGTCAACGCCATCGCCCCGGGGCTGGTGCGCACCGACTTCGCCAAGGCACTCACCGAGGACCCGGAGCGCCGCAAGCGCGCCGAGGAGCGTACCCCGGTACGCCGTATCGGCGAGCCGGTGGACATCGCCGGCGTGACGCTGTTCCTGGCCAGCGACGCCAGTGCCTATGTCACCGGTCAGACCATTGTCGCCGACGGCGGCGAGACCATCTGTTAACACGGCTGCAAGCTTCAAGCCGCAAGCTGGAGGTGGCGGCCTGATGGGCCGGAGGCTTGCGGTTTGAAGCCGATTTGAGGGTTTCATTATGGAAGGTCAACCGGAAATCGTGCCGGTGCTGGAGGCGCACCGTCTCGACGAGGGCCGCCTGGCGGACTACCTGGCCGGCCAGGATCTGCTCGATGGCCCGCTGAAGGTGCGCCAGTTCCAGGGTGGGCAATCCAACCCCACCTATTTGCTGGAAAGTGGCGCGCGCCGCTATGTGCTGCGCAAGAAGCCGCCCGGCAAGGTGTTGCCCTCGGCGCACCAGGTGGATCGCGAGTACCGGGTCATGAAGGCCCTCGGCGAGCATGGCCAGGTGCCGGTGCCGACCATGCGCGTACTGTGCGAGGACGAGACGGTACTCGGTACCAGCTTTTACGTAATGGACTTCGTGCCCGGCCGGGTCTACAGCCAACCGCAACTGGAAAGCCTTGACAAAGCCGACCGCGCCCGTCTCTACCACGACAAGATCGACACCCTGGCGCGGCTCCACCGGGTCGACTACCAGGCCGCCGGGCTGGGTGATTTCGGCAAGCCCCAGGGCTACGTGACCCGGCAGGTGAAACGCTGGAGCGCCCAGTACGAGGCCTCCAAAACCGACGACCTGCCGGCCATGGATAACCTCATGGCCTGGCTGGCGGACCATATCCCCGACGACGACAGCGCCGCCATCGCCCATGGCGATTTCCGGCTCGGCAATTTGCTGGTGGATAATCACGAGCCCCGGGTGGTGGCGGTCCTGGACTGGGAACTGGCCACCATCGGCCACCCGCTGGCGGACCTGGCCTATTGCTGTCTGCCGTACCATATGCCCCATGGCGTCAACGGCGTGCGTGGCCTGGATGGGCTTGATCTAGCCGCCCGCGGCATCCCCGACGAGCGTACCCTGCTGGAACGCTACTGCGAGGGCGCCGGCCGTGATGGCATCAGCGACTGGCCGGTGTTCCTGGCGTTCGCCCTGTTCCGCTCGGCGGCGATTCTGCAGGGCGTTTATGCCCGCGCCCTGCAAGGTAACGCCAGCGATCGAAACGCTCTGGAAGTGGGCAAACGCGCCGGGCTGATCGCCGAGCGGGGCTGGCAGATCGCGCGGACCCATAAATAAGAGTTGTAGGAGCGGCGGTTCCGCCGCTCCTACCATGATGTTCAAGAGGTCGGTAATGAAAATGTTCCGCAAGATTCTGGTCACCAACGATGACGGTATCGACGCCCCGGGCCTGGTGGTGGCCGAAGCGGTGGCCGCCGAGCTCGCCGAGGAGGTGTGGACGGTGGCGCCGGAACACGACCAGAGCGGCGTGGGGCAGGGCATCTCCCTGCATTCGCCGTTGCGCGTATACCATCATGGCGAACGCCGCTTCGCGGTATCCGGCACACCGGCGGACTGCGTCATGTTCGCCATGGCCGAGTGGTTCGCCGAGGACGCGCCGGATCTGGTGTTGTCCGGGGTCAATTGCGGCGCCAACCTGAGCGACTCGGTGATGTACTCGGGCACCGTGGGCGCGGTGCTGGCGGCGGCCCACCTGGGCCTGCCGGGCATTGCCCTGAGCCAGGCCTTCGTGGGCGACCGCGAGGCCATCAATTACGAGCCCACCGCACGCCATTCGGCGCCGCTGATTCGTCAGCTTTGGGAAACCGGCGCCGACCGGGACGGCTACCAGCGGGCCTGCTGGAATCTTAATTTTCCGGACCAGCCGGTGGCGGAGCTGCGCGGTTGCCGCTTCACCCGCCAGGTGAGTGGCGGCATCGCCGGGCCGCGCCTGGTGCATGGCACCGACGGCCGCGGCCTGTCCTACCACTGGCTGGCGTTCGAGCGCCGGCCTGGCTCCATCGAGCATCCGCGGTCCGACGTGGTCGCCCTGCGCGACGGCTATGTTTCGGTGATGCCGCTGCAACCGACCCGTTGCGACGACGTGTTCGCCGAACAATGCTGGAATCAGGATGAGGCGCCGCGTCTTGATCGTGGATGAACTCGTTCCCGTAAGGACTGGGCGGCTGTGATCGCGGCTGAAGCCGCTCCTGCAAGGTCTTGTCCGGCGGTGTGAATCGCTCCTGTCGGGAGGGGGCTGT
The DNA here is from genome assembly GCF_046507615.1 of Alloalcanivorax sp. C16-2. Taxonomy (NCBI): domain Bacteria; kingdom Pseudomonadati; phylum Pseudomonadota; class Gammaproteobacteria; order Oceanospirillales; family Alcanivoracaceae; genus Alloalcanivorax; species Alloalcanivorax sp. C16-2. Next base: position 1,739,728 of record NZ_JBKFTL010000001.1, read on the forward strand.
AGGAGCGGCTTCAGCCGCGATACGGCGTTTCGGAGTGCCGTTTCGTTTTTGGAACGTTATTCCGAAATAGTATTGACGGCCCTGGGGCGGCGTGTCAGATTGACCGCCAGATTCACTCCGGAGACCGCCCCCGGGTGCCCCGAGCGGGCGCTTGGGTGTGCTATTTCCTGTATCTAACAAAAACGGCGTGGCCCGATCCGCGCCGCAAACAGCATCACAAGGGAGAGTACAGGCATGTTCGATCGGCATTTCGCCGTCTGGCCGGACGGGGCCCCGCACCATCTGACCCTGCCGGAAACCAGCCTCTATACCAACCTGGAGATTTCCGCGCTGCGCTACCCCGACGAGAACGCCGTTGTCTATTACGACAAGGCCATCTCCTATCGGGAACTCAAGGAGCAGGTGGACGCGCTGGCCGGACAGCTCGAGCATCTCGGCGTGGAAAAAGGCGACCGGGTACTGCTTTTCATGCAGAACGCGCCGCAATTCATCATCGGCTATTACGCCATCCTGCGCGCCAATGCCATCGTGGTGCCGATCAACCCGATGAACCGCAGCGCCGAACTGGAGCATTACCTGGAAGATACCCAGGCCGCCGTATGCCTGTGCGGCCAGGAAGTGCTGCCCCAGATCCAGCCGCTGATCGGCCATGAGCGTCTGCGCCACGTGATCGTGGCTGCCTACGGCGACTATGCCGCCGCCGACACCGACCTGGACCTGCCCGCGGAAGTGAAGGCGCCGGCGCAACCGGTGCGCGGCGAAGGCCTGATCGGCTGGGCGGATGCCCTGGCCGCCGGTCACCGCCCCGGTGAACTGCTGGTGGGCCCGGATGATCTCGCCGTGTTCCCGTACAGCTCCGGCACCACCGGCGCGCCCAAGGGGTGCATGCACACCCACCGTTCGGTGATGGCCACCTGCGTGCACGGCGCCGCCTGGCGTCCCGGCGGCGGTCGTGAAGGCGTGGTGCTGGCGACCCTGCCGTACTTCCATGTCACCGGCATGCAGGGCGCCATGAACAGCCCCATTTTCCTGGGCGGCTGCATCGTGCTGATGACCCGCTGGGACCGCCGCGTGGCGGCGAAGCTGATCGAGCGTTACCAGGTCACCAGCTGGACCAACATCGTCACCATGGCGATCGATCTGCTTTCCGATCCGGAGGTGGAGACCTTCAACCTGTCCAGCCTGCAGAACATTGGCGGTGGCGGCGCGGCCATGCCGGAGGCGGTCTCGGACAAACTGTTCAATCTCACCGGTCTGCGCTATATGGAAGGCTACGGCCTGTCCGAAACCATCGCCGCCACCCACATCAACCCGCCGGAGCACCCCAAGAAGCAGTGCCTGGGCATTCCCGTGTTCGACACCGATTCGCGCATCATCAACGAGGATACCGGCGAAGAGCTGGGCGTGGGCGAGGTGGGCGAGATCGTGTCCCGTGGCCCGCAAGTGTTCCAGGGCTACTGGAACCGTCCGGAAGAAACCAAGAAGGCCTTCATTGAACTGGATGGCCAACGTTTCTTCCGCACCGGCGACATGGGCTACTACGACGAAGAGGGCTATTTCTTCATCGTCGACCGGGTCAAGCGCATGATCAATGCATCCGGATTTAAAGTCTGGCCCGCCGAGGTCGAAAGTCTTATGTATCGACATCCGGCGATCCAGGAGAGCTGTGTGATCTCCGCCCCCCACGAACGGCGCGGTGAAACCGTCAAGGCGTGCGTGGTGCTGGCCAAGGATCAGAAGGGCAAGGTCAGCGAGAACGACATCATCGAGTGGTGCAAGGAGCAGATGGCCGCCTACAAGGTGCCGCAAATCGTCGAATTCCGTGACGAGCTGCCCCGTTCACCCACCGGTAAGCTGATGTGGCGCGCGCTTCAGGAAGAGGAGTGGGCCCGCGCCAAGAAACAAGCCTGAGCAAGACAGTACACAACAGAACAACACAAAAACCGAAGCCGTCTCGACAGCGCGGGCCCGTTCAATGGTGGGACCTTGGGGCACCGCGCGAGGCGGTTTCATAACCATAACGAGGAGTTCAAGCCTTGGACGCGTTTCTGCAGCAAGCGCTGAATGGCCTGACGCTGGGCAGCATCTACGGGCTGGTGGCCCTGGGGCTGACCCTGGTGTACGGCATTTTGCACGTTCCCAACTTCGCCCACGGCGCGCTCTACATGGTGGGCGCCTACATCAGTTACTTCATCATGGTCGAGCACGGCCTCAACTACTGGGTCGCCATGCTTGGCGCCGGCCTGGTGGTGGCGCTGCTGTCGGTGCTGTGCGAGCGGCTGGTGTTTCATCCACTGCGCCATGCGCCACCGATCCATGACAAGATCGCCGCCATCGGTATTCTGTTGTTTCTCGAGGCATTGGTGCAGATGCACTGGGGCGCCGACTTCCGGCGCATGCCCACTCCCTATACCGAAATCTTCCACTTCGGCTCCCTGACCCTGCCGGCCCAGCGTCTGCTGATCATCGTCGGCGCCTTCAGCCTGATGGGCGCGCTGCATCTGTATCTGAAGAAGACCATGACCGGTTCCACCATCATCGCCATGGCGCAGAACCGCGAAGGCGCTTTCCTGGTGGGTATCGACGCCAACCGGGTGGCGATGATGACCTTCGCCATCGCCGGTTTCCTGGCGGCGGTGGGCGCCACCCTGTTCGCGCCGATCAACCTGGTCTACCCGGCCATGGGGCACCTGGTGATCATGAAAGCGTTCGTGATCATCATCCTGGGCGGCATGGGCAGTATCCCCGGCGCCATCGTCGGCGGCTTGATCATCGGCTTCGCCGAAGCCCTGGGTGGCTACTACCTGTCCGGCACCTACAAGGATCTGATCGCCTTCGTGCTGCTGGTGGCGATCCTGTCGATCAAACCCACCGGCCTGTTCACCAAGGGGGTGCGCTAATGGACCGCGTCATGAACTTCCTCGCCAGCCCGGCCATGAAGGTGGTGCTGCTGGTGGCGGCGATCCTGTTCCCCTGGGTGGCCGCCAGCGAATACCAGATCTACGTGATGGCGCTGGCCTTCGTCTGGGCCATCGCCGTCTACGGCCTTAACATCATCACCGGTTACTGCGGCCAGCTGAACCTGGCCCACGGTGGTTTCTTCGCCATCGGTGCCTACGCCGTGGGGTTGCTCACCGTGGATTACGGCTGGGCGTTCTGGCCGGCGTTCATCGCCGCCGGCGTGCTCGGCGCTTTCTTCGGTTTCCTGGTGGGCGTGGTGTCCCTGCGCCTCAAGGAACATTACTTCGCCATCTTTACCCTGTGCGTGGGCTTCATCATCTATCTGTTGATCGAAAAATGGGAAGAGCTCACCCACGGTACCCTGGGCGTGATCAGCATCGCGCCGCCGGAAGGCTTCGGGCTGGTGGACTTCACCGAGACCATCCCGTTCTACTACCTGGTGCTGTTCTTCCTGGTGCTGGCGATCTGGCTGATCAGCCGCATCTCCCGCTCCCTGGTGGGCCGCACTTTCCTGGCTATTCGTATCAGCGACGATCTGGCCCAGTCCCTGGGTATCAACCTGATGCGCAACAAGGTCCTGGCGTTCGTGCTGTCCACCACCTACGCCGGCCTGGCCGGGGCGCTGCTCGCCGGCGTGGTGCGCTTCATCGGCCCCGACCTGGCGGAAATCACCCACACCTTCGACGTCATCACCTACCTGCTGGTGGGCGGCATCGGCACCCTGATGGGGCCGCTGGTGGGCACCCTGCTGATCACCTGGATCACCCAGGCGGTGCAGTCGTTCGAGGAATACCGCATGATCGTGTTCGGCCCGCTGCTGGTGGTGCTGGTGATCTTCATGCCCAAGGGCATCGTCGGCACCTTCCTGACCTGGCGTGGTCGCCGGCTGGCGAGCAAGGCGCCAGCCCGGCGCGCCGAGTCCCGGGTCGGTGATTCCAGTGACGGCAACCAGGGGGAGGCCGGCTGATCATGGCGGATAACAAAACAATGCTGAGCATCAAGAACCTCACCAAGCGCTTTGGCGGGCTGGCGGCGGTCAATGACGTGAGCGTCGATTTCCAGGCCGGCCAGATCAATGCCATCATCGGCCCCAACGGCGCCGGCAAGACCACCTTCTTCAACCTGGTGGCCGGCGCCATGCCCCCCAGCGAAGGCAGCATCGAATTCCAGGGCATCGATGTCACCGGCATGTCGCCGGACCGCATCGCCCGGCTGGGCATCGCCCGCACCTTCCAGACCACCATGCTGTTCGATCAGTCCACGGTGCTGGACAACCTGATCGTCGGCCATCGCCTGCGTACCCAGTCGCGGCTGTGGGATGTGATCATCAATTCCAAGCGTCTGCGCGACGAGGAGAAGAAGTGCCGCGCCCGCGCCGAGGAAGTGCTCGACTTCGTCGGCCTCTCGCATCTGGGGCACCGCTACATCGTCGACATCAGCCAGGAAGAGCGCAAACGGGTGGCCTTTGCCCTGGCCATGGCCACCGACCCGGAACTGGTGCTGCTGGACGAACCGGCCGGCGGCATCAACCCGGAGGAAACCGAGAACCTGGCCGGTCTGATCCGCAAGATGGTCGATCACGGCATCACCGTGTGCCTGATCGAACACAAGATGGACATGATCATGAGCCTGGCGGACAAGATCATGGTGCTCGACCATGGCGAGAAGATCGCCGAAGGCACGCCGGAACAAATCAAGAACGATCCGGTGGTGATCGAAGCTTATCTGGGGAGTGACGAAGATGTTGAAGCTTGAGAACGTCGACGCCAAATACGACGGCTTCAAGGCCCTGGATGGCGTGTCCATGAACGTGGAACAGGGTGAGTTGGTGGTCTTGCTGGGCGCCAACGGCGCCGGCAAGACCACCCTGTTCAATACCATCAGCGGGCTGCTCAAGCCCAGCGCCGGTCGCGTCAGCCTCAACGGCCAGGACGTGACCGGTCGTAAACCCTCGGCGCTGGTCCAGGCCGGCGTGGTACAGTGCCCGGAAGGCCGCAAGCTGTTCCCGGAGATGTCGGTGATGAAGAACCTGATGCTCGGCGCCTACGTGCACCGGCGCGACAGGGCCGGCATGAAAAAAACCCTGGGTCACGTTCTTGAAATGTTCCCCATTTTGAACGACAAAAAGGATGACGCCGCCGGCTCACTGAGTGGCGGCCAGCAGCAGATGGTGGCCATCGGTCGTGCTCTCATGGGACGCCCCAAGCTGCTGATGCTCGACGAACCTTCCCTGGGGCTGGCGCCGCTGGTGGTCAAGCAGGTGTTCAGCGCCGTGCAGGCGATCAACCAGGAAGGCACCACCGTGTTGCTGGCGGAGCAAAACGCCTTCGCGGCACTGAAAATCGCCACCCGGGCCTACGTGATCGAAAACGGTCGCCTGGTGATGGAGGGTGATCGCGAGACCATGCTCGGCAACGAAGCGGTCCGCAAGGCCTACATCGGGGCCTGACACGCATCAACGCGACACGCACCACAACACACAACAATAGCCCAACAAAAACAATGGGAGAGAAAAGCATAATGAATCTGACCAAAACCTTTAAACGCCTGGCGACCGCCAGCGCCGTGGCCCTGGCCCTGGGTGGCGCGGCTCACGCCGAGGAAGTGACCATCGGTTTCACCGGTCCGCTCAGCGGCGGCGCCGCCCTGTACGGCGAGAACACCCTGGAAGGCATGCGCATGGCCGCCGAGGAAATCAACGCCGCCGGTGGTTTCGACGTGGATGGCGAGAACTACACCCTCGAGATCGAATCCCTGGATGACAAATACTCGCCCAGCCAGGCGGCGGTGAACGGCAAGCGCCTCGTGCAACAATACAAGGCGCCGGTGATTTTCACCCCGCACTCCGGTGGTACCTTCGCGCTGCAGGCGTTCAACGAGCGCGACGGCTTCCTGATCATGTCCTACACCTCGGTGCCGGCGGTAACCGCCAAGGGCAACGAGCTGACCGTGAAGATCCCGCCCAACTTCACCGATTACCTGGTGCCGTTCACCAAGATCACCATGGACCGCTTCGGCAAGAAACTGGGCGTGGCCAATGCCACCCACGACTACGCCAAGTACTGGACCAAGGAATTCGTGCCGGTATGGCGCAAGGCCGGCGGTGACGTGGTGTCCATGAACCCGATGGATTACAACAAGTCCGCGGATTTCTACACCGGCGTCAGCAAGGTGCTTTCCGAGAAGCCGGACGTGCTGTTCGTGGGGGGCGCCTCCGAGCCCACCGGTCTGGTGGTGCGGCAGGCCCGGGAGCTGGGCTTCAAGGGCGGCTTCGTGATCATGGACCAGGCCAAGATCGATGAAGTGGCCAAGGTGTCCGGCGGCCTGGAATCCCTGGAAGGTTCCGTGGGCGTGGTGCCCCTGGCCGAGTACAACACCCCGGGCGCGGAGCGTTTCGTCAAGCTGTGGAAAGAGAAGCACGACGGCGTTGCCACCTCGGAAACCGCCTACCACTACTTCGCCACCTACCTGGTGATGCACGCCATGCAGGAAGCCGGCAGCGTGGACGACCCGCGCGCCATTCGCGCGGCCATCCCCAAGGCCCTGGCCAAGGTGGACCCCAACCACAACCCCTATGACGTGACCGACATCACCGAGGACGGTAACCTGGGCGCCGATCCGCAAATCGCGGAAGTGGTCGACGGCAAAGTGGTGATTCGCGAAACCTCCGACTACAAAGAGTAAGCCCGCCACCGGCGGTACCAAGGGCACCCGGGAGGGTGCCCTTTTTGATTCCGCCAGCCGGAGGCCTCCGTGCCGTGATCCGGTCATTGGCGGGCTCGTCCGCTAGATAAAACCAAGTTTCGAATTATTGATAAAAGGCCCGCTTTTCTTATACTGAGGGGCCTGGAATTCAACCCGTTCTAAAGGCCACCGGAGACGCCGGAAACATGGCGAAAAAAGACATTTCCGGGGCTTTTTGCTGAAGGAGAGATCATGAGCGACGTAGTCAGCTACCGCCTGGAAGGCGACATCGGCGTCATCAGCGTCAATTACCCGCCGGTCAATGCCCTGGGGCAGGGCGTGCGCGAGGGGCTGGTCGAATGTCTGCGCCAGGGGCTCAAGGACGACCAGGCCAAGGCTCTGGTGGTGATCGGCGAAGGCCGTACCTTCCCGGCCGGCGCCGACATCCGTGAATTCGGCAAGCCGCCCCAGGGCCCGGCCCTGCCGGACGTGGTCGCCGAGTACGAGAGCAGCGACAAGCTGGTGGTCGCCGCCATTCACGGCACCGCCCTGGGCGGTGGCCTGGAAGTGGCGCTGGGCTGCGACTACCGCGTGGCCGTGGGGTCCGCCAAGGTGGGCCTGCCGGAAGTGAAACTGGGTATTCTGCCCGGTGCCGGTGGCACCCAGCGTCTGCCGCGCCTGATCGGCGCCCAGAAGGCCCTCGAGGTGATCGTCTCCGGTAACCCGGTGAAAGCCAAGGATGCCCTGGCCCTGGGCATCGTCGACGAGATCGTCGACGGTGATCTGCTGGAAGGGGCTTTGGCCTACGCCCGCAAGCTGGCCGCCGACAACGCGCCGCTGCGTCGCATCCGCGATCTGCAGGCACAAAAGGAAGACGCCGACCTGTTCAGCAACTTCGAGAAATCCATCGCCCGCAAACAGCGCGGCTTCAAGGCCCCGTTCCACTGCATCAAGGCGGTGCAGGCGGCGGTGGAGCTGCCCTTCGACGAGGGTATGAAGCGTGAGCGCGAGCTGTTCGCCGAACTGCTGGTGAGCCCGGAATCCCGCGCCCAGCGCCACGTGTTCTTCGCCGAGCGGGAAGTGGCCAAGGTGCCCGGCCTGGCCAAGGACACCCCCAAGCGCGAGATCAACCGGGTGGCGGTGATCGGCGCCGGCACCATGGGCGGCGGCATCGCCATGAACTTCGCCAACGCCGGCATCCCGGTGAAGATCCTGGAAGTGAAGGAAGAGGCGCTGGAGAAAGGCATCGCGGTGATCCGCAAGAACTACGAGAACACCGCCAAGAAAGGCCGCATCACCGCCCAGCAGGTGGAAGACCGCATGGCGCTGATCCAGCACACCCTGAGCTACGACGACCTGTCCGACGTGGACCTGGTGATCGAAGCGGTGTTCGAGAACATGGACGTGAAGAAAGCCGTGTTCTCCGAGCTGGACCGGGTCTGCAAGAAGGGCGCGATCCTGGCCACCAACACCTCCACCCTGGACGTGAACCGCATCGCCGCCTTCACCCAGCGTCCCGAGGACGTCATGGGCATGCACTTCTTCAGCCCGGCCAACGTCATGAAGCTGCTGGAAAACGTGCGCGGCGAGAAAACCTCCGATGACGTGATCGCCACGGTCATGGACCTGAGCCGCCGCATCGGCAAGGTCGGCGTGCTGGTGGGCGTGTGCCACGGCTTCGTCGGCAACCGCATGCTGCACAAGCGTCAGGCGGAAGCCGTGCAACTGGTCAACGAAGGCGCCAGCCCCGCCCAGGTGGACAAGGTGCTGTTCGATCTGGGTTTCCCGATGGGCCCGTTCGCCATGTCCGACCTGGCCGGTATGGACGTGGGTTATCGCATTCGCGAGGAGCTGCGTAAGGAAGATCCCGACAACGCGCCGCCGCGTAACTGGACCGACGAACTGGTCGAGCAGGGCCGCTTGGGCCAAAAAACCCAGGCCGGTGTGTTTGACTACAAGGAAGGCGACCGTACCCCGGTGCCTTCATCCGAGGTTGACGCTCTGATCGCCAAATTCCGCGAAGAGCAGGGCATTCAGTCCCGTGAAGTCAGCGATCAGGAAATCCTGGAGCGCTGCATGTACGTGATGGTCAACGAAGGCGCCAAGATCCTGGAGGAGGGCATCGCCGCCCGCCCCCTGGACGTGGACGTGATCTGGATCTACGGCTACGGCTTCCCGGTGTACCGGGGCGGCGTGCTGTTCTGGGCCGATTCCGTGGGCCTCAAAACCATTTATGACAAGGTGAGCCAGTTCCACAAGGAAACCGGTGACGATGTATGGAAGCCGGCGGCGCTGCTCGAGAAGCTGGCCAACGAGGGCAAGGGCTTTTACGGCTGAGCTCGTTCATCGCGGCATTAGAGAGGACACTATGGATATTAATTACACCCCGGAAGAGCGCGCGTTCCGTGACGAAGTGCGTACCTTCCTGAACGACAAACTGCCGGCGGATATTTCCCGCAAGGTGAAAGAGCACAAACGCCTGGGCAAGGAAGACACGGTCCGCTGGCAGAAGATTCTTAACGAGCAGGGCTGGCTGGCCCTGCACTGGCCGAAGGAACATGGCGGCACCGGCTGGAGCCCGATCCAGAAGCACATCTTCGAGGAAGAGTGCGCGGAAGCCGGCGCTCCCACCGTGCTGCCGTTCGGCGTCAACATGGTCGCTCCGGTGATCATCAAGTTCGGCACCCAGGAGCAGAAGGATTATTACCTGCCGCGCATCCTGCGCAGTGACGACTGGTGGTGCCAGGGCTACTCCGAGCCCGGCGCCGGTTCCGACCTGGCCGGCCTGAAGACCCGCGCGGTGCGCGAAGGCGATCACTACATCGTCAATGGCCAGAAGACCTGGACCACCCTTGGTCAGCACGCCAACATGATTTTCTGCCTGGTGCGCACCGACCCGGATGCCAAGAAACAGGAAGGCATTTCCTTCCTGCTCATCGACATGGAGAAAAGCGAGGGCATCACCGTGCGCCCGCTGATCACCCTGGACGGCGAGCACGAAGTAAACGAAGTGTTCTTCGATAACGTCAAGGTTCCCGTGGAGAACCTGGTCGGCGAGGAGAACAAAGGCTGGACCTGCGCCAAGTACCTGCTCACCTTCGAGCGTACCGGCATTGCCGGCGTCGGTTCCTCCAAGGCCGCCCTGGCGCACCTCAAGCAAGTGGCCCGCGAGCAGATCGTCAACGGCAAGCCGTTGATCGAGGAGCCGCATTTCCGCGCCCGCCTGGCGGACGTGGAAATGGAGCTGATGTCCCTGGAGATGACCAACCTGCGCACCGTGGCCGCCGCCGAGGCCGGTGGCGTGCCCGGCGCGGAAAGCTCCTTCCTGAAAATCATGGGCACCGAGCTGCGTCAGGAGATCACCGATCTGTTCCGCCGCGCCGCCGGCCCCCACGCGCTGCCGTTCCTCCCCGAGGAGCTGGAAGGCGATTTCGAGGGCCCCTACGTGGGTCCGGAATTCGCCGCCTCCGTGGCCAGCCGCTACTTCAATTTCCGCAAGCTCTCCATCTTCGGGGGCTCCAACGAAATTCAGAAGAACATCATCTCCAAGATGATCCTCGGACTGTAAGGAGTCGACCAACATGGATTTCAAACTCAACGACGAGCAGCGCATGCTCGAAGAGACCGTGGGTCGTCTGGTCCGTGACACCTATACCTTCGACGCGCGCAACAAGATCCTGGAGTCCGAGCAGGGCTTCAGCACCGACATGTGGAACCAGTTCGCCGAGCTGGGCCTGCTGGGCGTGCCGTTCTCCGAGGAAGCCGGTGGCTTCAACGGCGGTGGTCCGGAGCTGATGGTGGTGGCCGAGGGCTTCGGTCGTGGCCTGGTGGTGGAACCCTACCTGGCCACCGTGGTGCTCTCCGGCACCCTGATCGACAAGCTCGGCGACGATGCCCAGAAAGAACAGTGGGTGAGCGCCATCATCGGCGGTGAAACCCGCTTCGCCCTGGCCGCCTACGAGGCCCGGGGCCGCTACGACCACACCGTGGTCGAGACCAGCGCCAAGAAGGATGGCGACGGCTATGTGCTCAGCGGCGAGAAAGCCGTGGTCCTGCACGGTGACAGCGCCGATCAGCTGGTGGTGATCGCCCGCACCGGTGGTGACGCCGACGCCCGCGACGGCCTCAGCGCCTTCATCGTCGACGCCAACGCCGACGGCGTGAGCCGCAAGGGCTACCCGACCATCGACGGTCTGCACGCCGCCGAGATCACCCTGAGCAACGTCAAGGTCGGCGCCGATGCCCTGCTGGGCGAGGAAGGCAAGGCCATCGACGCTCTGGAAGCGACTCTGGATCTGGCCCTGATCACCCTGTGCGCGGAAGCCTCCGGCGCCATGGAAGTGGCCTGCGACCAGACCCTGGAATACATCAAGGAACGCCAGCAGTTCGGCGTGCCGATCGGTAAATTCCAGGCCCTGCAGCACCGCATGGTGGAAATGCGCATGGAACTGGAAAAAGTGCGTTCCATCACCATGCTCGCGGCCTGCAGCCTGGACGCTCCGGCGGACCTGCGCAAGAAACGCATCTCCGCGGCCAAGGCCCAGGTCGGCAAATCCGGCCGCAAGGTGGCCGAGGAAGCGATCCAGCTGTTCGGTGGCATGGGCATGATGGAGGAGACCCCGGTTTCCCATTACGCCAAGCGCATCGTGATGATCGACCACTGGTTCGGCGACCGGGAATACCATCTGGGTATCCTGGAAACCCTGATCGATGTGGACGACCACGCGGCGTAACCAAAAAGGGCGGCCCGCGGGTCGCCTTTTTTTGTTGTCCTAATTCTCCGTAGGAGCGACTTCAGTCGCGATCAACCGCCTTGGCAATCGCGACTGAAGTCGCTGCTACGGTTTGTCACGAATAACAAATTTATCGGGAGAGAGCATCATGACCGTCAATCGCCAGATCATTCTCGCCAAACGTCCCACCGGCATGCCCGGTGATGAAAACCTGAAACTCCAGGAAGGCAGTGTCCCGGAAGTGGGCGACGGCCAGGTACTGGTACGCACCATCTATCTGTCCCTGGACCCCTACATGCGCGGTCGCATGAGCGCCGCCAAGTCCTATGCCGCCAGCGTCGAGGAGGGCTCCGTCATGGAGGGCGCCACCGTGGGCCAGGTGGTGGAATCGCGCAGCGGCGACTTCAAGCAGGGCGACTATGTGCTGTGCCCCGGGGGTTGGCAGGAGTATTCCGTCAACAGCCCGAAAATGATGCGCAAGCTGGACCCGGCCCAGGCACCGATCAGCACCGCCGTGGGCGTGCTCGGCATGCCAGGCTTCACCGCCTATGTGGGCCTGGATGAAATCGGCAAGCCGCAAAAAGGCGAGACCGTGGTGGTGTCCGCCGCCGCCGGCGCGGTGGGTCAGGTGGTCGGTCAGATCGCCAAAATCCAGGGCTGCCGCGTGGTCGGCGTGGCCGGCGCCGAGGACAAGTGCAAGCACGTGGTGGAAGCCTATGGCTTCGACGCCTGCGTGAACTACAAGGACGCGGACTTCCGCGACCAGCTCAAGAACGCCTGCCCCGACGGCATCGACGTCTACTTCGAGAACGTGGGCGGCGAGACCTTCGACGCGGTGATGGAGCTGGTCAACGATTTCGCCCGCATTCCGGTGTGCGGCCGTATCGCCCACTACAACGACACCGAGCAGCCCCAGGGCCCGGACCGCCTGCCCGGCTTCATGGGCAAGGTGCTGGTCAAGCGTCTGCTGCTCAAGGGCTTTATCCAGTTCGATTACGCCCACCGTGGCCCGGACTTCCAGCGTGATATGAGCGCCTGGATTCGTGACGGCAAGGTCAAATACCAGGAAGATGTGGTGGACGGCCTGGAAAACGCCGTGTCCGCGTTCCAGGGACTGCTGCAAGGCAAGAACCGGGGCAAGCTGCTGATTCGTGTCGGTGACGACCCGACCCTGAAGTAAGGGTCCTCCATGTCCGACAATCCGGCCGTGGCGCTCCTGTTCGAGCGTCATGGGGCCCGCTATCGATGGTTCGCCACCGTCACGGTGATGCTCGGCACCCTGTCCGTGGTGCTCGCCGCCACCATCATCAATGTGGCGGTGCCATCGATCATGGCTCAATACGCTCTGGCCCAGGATCAGGTGCACTGGCTCGCCACCGGTTTTCTGGCGGCGATGACCGTGGGCATGCTGCTCAATGCCTGGGCGGTGGCCCGCTTCGGGTCCCGCCGGGCGTTCCTGCTGGCCATGGGAATCTTCATCGTCGCCTCCCTGGTGGGCGGGTTCGCCGACAGCTTCACCGTGCTGGTGCTGGCCCGCGTGGTGCAGGGGGTGATGGCCGGCATGATCCAGCCGCTGGCGATGATCACTATCTTCCAGGTGTTTCCGCTGCACAAGCGCGGCCAGGCCATGGGCATCTACGGCATGGGCGTGATCCTGGGGCCGGCCATCGCGCCGGCCCTGGGCGGCGTGCTGGTGGACGCCTGGTCCTGGCGTGCCACCTTCTTCGTGGTGTTGCCCGCCTGCGCCCTGGCCATGGCCCTGGGCCGCGCCTTCCTGCCCGACCACCGGGAAGCGGATGCCCCCCGTCTGGACTGGGCCGGCCTGGCGCTGCTCAGTCTGGGACTCACCGCCACCCTGTGGGCGATGGCCTCCGGGTTGCGCCGTGGCTGGCTGGAGCCGTTGCTGCTCAGCGCCCTGGTGGGCGGTCCGTTGCTGTTGATTGTCTTCGTGCTCTGGCAGCGGCGCGCCCCCCATCCGTTGTTTGACCTGCGGGTGTTCGCCACCCCTGGCTTCGGCGGCGGTTTCCTGCTCTCCATGGCGATTGGCGCCGGGGTGTTCGCCTCCACCTATCTGTTCCCGCTGTATTTCCAGCAGGTATCCGGGTTGAGCGCTTCCGCCTCCGGTCTGATGCTGATGCCCGCCGGCCTGGCCATGGCGTTCATCTTCCCGTTCGTCGGTTACCTCACCGACCGCATGCCGATCACCGGCCTGGTGGCCGCTGGCCTGTTGTTCTTCATCGCCAGCATGGTGATGATGCGCGCCGCCGATGCCACCACCACCGGTGCCTGGCTGATTGCCTGGGCGATACTGGCGCGCCTCGCCATGGGCCTGATGATGCCGCCGGTGACCACCGGCAGCCTGATGATGTTGCCGCCGGCGCTGATTTCCCAGGGCTCCGGCATCATCAACTTCGGCCGCCAGATCGGTGGTGCCCTGGGCATCAACCTGTGCGCCATCTGCGTACAATTTTTTTCCGACCGTTACTGGCGGGCTTTCCCCGAGGCCGGCCACGGCCACGCCTTCGAGGTGGGCTTCGACGACGCCTATCTCATGTTACTGATCGTTTTCGTTCTCGGTTTCTGGCCCCTGCGCGCGCTGCGCCGGGGCGAGCAACGAATGCACGCGGAGAAATCCTGATGACCGATTCCCAACCCCATGCCCTGATTATCGGCGCCGGCGCCATTGGCAGCTTCTACGGTGCCATCCTCAAGCGCGCCGGCTGCACCGTGAGCGCCGTGGTACGCTCCGAATACGACGCCATCAAGGAGCACGGTTTCCAGTTCGAAAGCCCCCTGGGGGATATCTCCTGGACCCCGGACCACCTGTACAGGGACGGCGATGCCCCGGCCGCCACCCCGGACTATGTGATTCTGGCCACCAAGGTGCTGCCCGGCAGCGACCGCGCCGCCCTGGTCAAACCCTGGGTGGGCGAGGGCACCCGCATCGTGCTGATCCAGAACGGCCTGGACATTGAACGTGAACTGGCCGACGCCTACCCGGACAATCCCATTATCAGTTGCCTGGCGTTCGTCGCCGTGAGCCGGGTGGCGCCCGGGCGCATCAAGCACAACGCCTATGGCCGCCTGGTGATGGGGCGTTTCCCGTCCGGCCTGGACGTTCACTGCGAAGCCCTGCGTGACCTGTTCGTGGCCGGCGGCATCGACATCAAGCTGGCCGAGGACGTGGTTCGGGAACGCTGGCTCAAGTGCGTCTGGAACACGCCGTTCAACCCGCTCTCGGTGCTCGCCAACGGTGCCGATACCCTGACCATGCTGGACGCCCCCGGTGGGGAGGAACTGGTGCGCGGCATGATGGAAGAGGTGATGGCCGCCGCCGCCGCGGACGGGCACCCGTTGCCGCCGCAACTGGTGGACAGCAACATCGAAGGCACCCGCAAGATGCCCGCCTACAAGAACAGCATGGCGCTGGATTACCTCAATGGGCGGCCCATCGAGCTGGATGCCATCCTTGGCAACGTGGTGGCCATCGCCCAGCAGCACGGCGTCGCCGTGCCGCGTTTGGAAACCATGCTGGCGGCTCTGCGCATGCGCGCCTGATTGCCCCACCGTGAAGACGGCGTGATTGCCTGATCCTCCTTAATGAGACTACAATTAATAATAATTCTCATTAATGATATGAAGAGGTGATGGCCGATGCACATGCGGATTGGCATGACGCCCAGCGCGGGCGTGTTGATGGGGTGTTTCGCGGTTTCCCTGGGCGCCCTGGCGCCGCCGGCGCTGGCTCAGGCAGTGGATTCACCCCGTGCCAGCCATCGTCCGCAGCGCGTGCGGGTGGCGGTGCCCGCCCAGGATCTGAGTCGGGCGCTGGCCAATCTTTCCCAGCAGACCGGCGTGCCCATCCGCCACGCCGGCGGTCTGCCGGCGATCACCGCCAACGCGGTCAACGGTACCCTCAGCCTGGATCAGGCCCTTGCTACTCTGTTGGCGGGCAGCGGCCTCACCTGGCGCTTCACCGACGACGGCGTGTGGGTGGAAAGCGACGCCTCCGAGAGCCACCGTCTGGAGCAGGTCGAGGTGGTCGATCAATCGCCGGTAGCGGAATACGCCTGGGGCGCCGCCAGCAAGGGCTATCTGGCCACCCACTCCGCCACCGCCACGAAAACCGACGCGGCGCTACTGGAGGTGCCGCAATCAATCTCCGTGGTCACCCGCCAGGAAATGGACGACCGTGGTTCCGACACGGTGATGGACGCGCTCAATTACGCCGCCGGTGTAAGCACCGAGCTGTCGGGCATCGACAGCCGCGTCGACGATATCCGGATTCGTGGCTTCGACGCCGGGAGCTGGAGCAACAACATGTACCTGGACGGCCTGCGCATGCCCCGTGGCGGCCAGTGGACCACCACTCAGGTGGACGCCTACGGGCTGGAGCGCGTGGAGGTCATGAAGGGCCCCGCCGCCGTGCTGTACGGGCAGGTGGCGCCCGGCGGGCTGGTCAACATGGTGGCCAAGCGGCCGGCCCATGATCACCGCAACGAGGTGGTGCTGGAGGCGGGCAGCTTCGACCAATACGAAGGCGCCTTCGATCTTGGCGGCGATCTCACCGGTGATGGCCAGGTACTGGGCCGTTTGGTGGGTTCCTACAACGATGGCGATGCCCAGGTGGACGAGACCGAACTGAGCCGGCTCTACCTGGCGCCCAGCGCCACCTGGTTCGTGTCCGACGACACCGACATCACCTTCCTGAGCTATTACCAGAAGGACGAAGGCGGCTCCACCTATCAGTTCCTGCCGGTACAGGGGCTGCTGTATCCCACTCCCTACGGCTACATCGACCGCGACACCTTTCTTGGCGAGCCGGACTGGAACACCTATGACCGCGAACAGTGGGCGCTGGGCTATGACCTCAACCACTATTTCAACGACGTCTGGTCGTTCCGTCAGAACGTGAAGTACAGCTATGTGGACTCCCTGTTCCGAACGGTGGTGTCCAACCCGCGTCTCACCGTCGCCAACGGTGGCCTCAACGCGGACAACCGCACCTTCCCCCGGCGTGGCGTGAAAGGCGAGGGCGATCTGCGCAGCATCCAGGCGGACAACCAGTTCAAGGCCCGTTTCCGCACCGGCGGCCTGAGTCATGACATGGTGATGGGCGTGGACTATCTGCGCAGCCACTGGCAGGCCACCCGTTACATGGTGACCGCCAACATCACCGACATCGATGTCTTCAATCCGGTCTATGGTGGCGCCGCCGGGTTCGAGGAAAGTCTGGCGGTGCAGATCGATCAGGACCGCATCGAGCGCCAGACCGGCGTCTACCTGCAGGACCTGATCGCATTGAATGACTGGCGGTTCACCCTGGGCGCCCGCCAGGATTACTTCAAGGTGGATGCGCTGGACGACGCGGACTCCGCGGACGACGACGCGCTCACCTGGCGTGCCGGCGCTACTTATCTGTTCGATAACGGCCTGGCCCCCTACGCCAGTTACGCCACCTCCTTCGAGCCGCTCAGCGGCGACGATTCCAGCGGTTCCCCGTTCGAGCCCTCCGAGGGCAAGCAATACGAAATGGGGCTGAAGTTCCAGCCGCCGCGCAGCAACAGCCTGATCACCCTGTCACTGTTCGATCTTTATCAGACCAACCTGGTGGTCACCGACGGCAACCCGCCGGCCAACGCGGAGTGTCTCAGCACCGGTTCCTGCCAGCGACAAACCGGCGAGACCCGCACCCGGGGCGCGGAGCTGGAAGCCAAGATGTGGCACGAAAGCGGGCTGAGCGTCACCGCCAGCTACACCCACCTGGACACCGAGGTCACCGAAGGTGATCAAGAGGGCAACGAGAAGCCCCTGGCGCCGGAAAACATGGCCAGCCTGTGGCTGGACTATCAATGGCGCCAGGGCGCCCTGGCCGGCCTCGGCCTGAGTGCCGGCGCTCGTTATGTCAGCAGCCTGTATGGCGACGCGGAGAACCTCTACCGGCTGGACAGCTACACCCTCTACGACGCCTCCCTGCGTTATGACCTGAGCCACCTGGGCGCCCGTGGTGTTACCGTGGCGCTCACCGGGCGCAACCTCAAGGACGAGGAATACCTGACCACCTGCACCGTCTACGGCTGTTCGTTCGGCTCGGCGCGCAATATCACCGCCAGTGTCAAATACCGCTGGTAACAGGAGGGAAGAGCACATGGCCATCGCCATCAGTCTGATCCTGAGCATCGTCGGCACCGCCTTGCTGTATCTCGCCTCGCCCAACCAGGGCTGGCTGCGCCAGCCGCTGGGGAGGGCCTGGGTGCCCTGGGCGGTGGTGATGGTGTTGTTGTCCTGGCCCGCCTGGATGGGCGCCCTCGATCCCAAGGCCGGTTTCTTCGCCGCCCTGACGCTGCTGATGCTGCTGCTGGGGCTGTTGCCGCTGCTTTCCTTGCTGCGTGGCGGGGCCCGCTGATGGCGAAACCGAAGTACACACCGATCCGGCCGGACTGGTGGAGCAAGACCCTGGCCGGTGGCGTGCTCGGGTTTACCCTGGGTGTCGCGCTGAGCGGTCTGTTCGCCTGGCTGGGCCCCGGCGGCATCGAAGCCGCCAACAAGGTGCAGGTGGTGATGTGGCTGGTGCCGGTGCCCTGGATGGCGGCCTTCTCGCTGGTCTATCTGTTTCCCAGCGGCGTGCGCGCCTGGTTGTGGCTGGGCGCCGCCAACCTGCTGGCCTTCGGCGCGCTGGTGGTGGCCCGTGGCGCGCTGGCGGGGGGATGATCATGCGCAGTGACGTCATCCGCGTTTACAAGAGCCTGCACACCTGGACCGGCCTGATCGCCGGTATGTTGCTGTTCATCGGCTTTTACGCCGGTGCGCTCACCATGTTCAAGGACCCCCTGGATCGCTGGGCCACGCCCCCCTCGCAGCAGAAGGTGGCGGCGACGGACTGGCCGGCGGCGGGGCAGTGGCCGGCGCTGATCGCCGCCACCCTGGACGCCCACCCTGGCGCGGCGCGGGGCTTCACTTTGCACCTGAAGCGCGAGGAAAACACTCCGGCACCCCTGGTCTGGCGCGAAGGTGGCGACGAACATGGTGGCGGCCGGGTGCGGGGAGCGACCCTCGACGCCGACGGCGAACTGGTGACCCTGGAGACCGCCCCTTCGGCGATGGCGGAGCTGATTGATCTGCTGCATCAGACCGGTGGCATCCCCGGTCGCGGGCACCATTACTGGGGCGTCTACGCCATGGGCGTGGTGTGCGTGCTGTACGTGCTGGCGCTGGTGTCCGGGCTGGTGGTGCTGCTGCCCACGCTGGTCAAGGATTTCTTCGCATTGCGGCGCGGACGCAACCTCAAGCGGTTCTGGCTGGACGCCCATAACGTGGTGGGCATCACCAGCCTGCCGTTCCATCTGATGATCGGGCTCACGGTGATCGTGTTCGCTTTTCACGACCAGATCTACGGGGCGCTGGGGCAGGTGGTCTATGGCGACCGGCCCCTGTTCGAGCGGCCCGCGCCCGCGCCGGAAAGCGCCCCCCGAGGCGTGGATCATCTGCTGGCGCCGGCCACCTTGCTCGCCACGCTGCGCGAAACGGAGCCCGCCTTCGTGCCACGGGAGCTGATCTACAGCGACCCGCTGGGCCCCCGCGCCGACCTGCGCGTGGCCGGCGAAAGCGAAGGGCATATGCGGCGCGGCGCCAATCGCGGCTTCGCCAGTCTGGACCCCTACACCGGCGCGATCACCAACCTGGATTATCTGCCCGGCCATGAAGATACCTGGATTGATATCGTCACGGTGTTCTTCGCTCTGCACTTCGGTAATTTTGGTGGCCCGGTGATTCGCTGGAGCTATGTGCTGCTGGGGCTGGGCGGTGCTTTCCTGTTCTATACCGGTAACCTGCTGTGGGTGGAAAGCCGGCGTCGCAAGCAACGACGCGGCGCGGCGCCGGTCAGCCAGCGCCGTGCCACGCGGGCGATGGCGGCGGCCACCGTGGGGGTGTGCTGGGGCTGCGTGGCCGGCGTGTCCGCCGCCATGGTGGCGGGCAAGTGGGTGCAGGGTCTGGTGACGGACCCCAACGCCTGGTATCCGGCGGTCTACTACACCGTTTTCCTGGGCAGCGTGGCCTGGGCTTTCTGGCGCGGCGCGGCCCGAGCGGTGGTGGAATTGCTGTGGGTCAGCGCTCTGACGACCCTGGCGATCCCGGTCACCGGCCTGGTGGCCTGGCTGGCGCCGTCGCTGCCACCCTGGGTGTATCCCCGGCCGGGGTTGCTGAGCGTGGAGATCAGCGCATTGCTGGCCGGCGGTCTGCTGGTGCTGGCGGCCCGCCGCACCGCCCGCCGGGTACGGCAAGGTAGTGCCGACAGTGTCTGGTCGCGGGCGGACGCCGATGGCGAGGCCCGCTCGTCGTTGCCCGGATCGGTGTGAAGGCTGCACGCGGTGGCGCCTTGTGGCCGTGAGATGCCGGGTTACACTGTCCCGGTGCCGGGCGAGCGCGCCGGCGATGCGATGACAAGGAGAACACGCGATGCCGGATCCGGGGTGGACACGGCGGGTCAAGCTGCAGCAGTTGCGGGCTATTCTGGCGGTGGCCGATCACGCCAGTCTGGTCAAGGCCAGTGAACGCATTGGCCTGAGTCAGCCGGCGATCAGCAAGATCATCAACGAGGTGGAAGCGGATTTGGGGGTGCGGCTGTTCGTGCGCAACAGCCGTGGCACCCACGCGACCGGGTTTGGCGAGATGCTGGCCGGCCACGCCAAGCGGGTGTTTTCCCAACTCGAGCAGGTTGAACAGGAAATCCACGACGCCCGCGAGGGGCTCAGCGGCCATGTGGTGGTGGGCGCCCTGCTGGCCGGCAGCGCTCAGTTGCTGCCCCGGGCCATGGCGCGGCTGCACCGCCGCCTGCCGGGTATCCGCACCACCGTGGTGGAAAGCACCTACGAGCATCTGGTGCCGTCGCTGCACCGGGGCAGTCTGGATTTCATTGTTGGCCGTTTGCCCGCCTACCGGTACCGCGAGGGGCTGGCGGTGGAGCCGCTCTACCAGGAGGAGATTCATTTCGTGGTGCGCCCCGGCCACCAGGCGCTTGCTCTGGCGACCCCGGATCTGGCCGACCTGGTGCGCTGGCCCTGGATTCTTCCGCTGCCGGATACCACCCTGCGTCAGATGCTGGAGGCGGCGTTTCTTGACCGCAACCTGGAGTTGCCGGTGGCGCCCTGCGAGTCCCTGTCCGTGGCCGGTAACCGGGCGATGATTCTGGAAAGCGACTGTATCGGTACCTTTCCATCCCGGGTGGTGGCCCGGGACCTGGAGGCGGGCCTGCTGGCACGGCTGCCGGTCACTCCGGCCCTGCCGTTCGGGCCGGTGGGAATTTCCTATCTCAAAGGCACGGCGTTTTCCAAAGCGGCGGAAGCATTGCTGGCGGAGATGCGCTCCCAGGAACTATAGCCTTGGGTTATAGCTGAGCGCCGTAAATTCATTACATGACATATCCCGGGCCGGGGTAACGTGACCTTGCTTTCACAGGCCGCGCCCGGACGCTCACTCCCCGGGCACGGTGACCTCGAAGAACAACAAAGGCATCGTGATGACCTCCTTGATCGATACTCCCCTGGCCGATCATCAGATCACCGTCCGCAAGGCCGCCCGTGCCCTGGGGCGCCATGGCCTGGCGCACGCCTATGGCCATTGCAGCCAGCGGCTCGACGACAACCACTTCCTGGTGTGCGCGGCCCGTCCGCTGGGCACCATCGCCCCGGGCGAGGAGGGGCGCGTGGTGGCTCTGGACGAGCCACTGCCGGAGGGCGTGCTCGGAGAAGTGCGCATTCACCGGGAGATCTACCGTCGCCGGCCGGACGTGGGCGGCGTGGTGCGGGGCATGCCGCCTCGGGCCATGTCACTGTCGGTGCTGGGCCGCACGCCACGCTTGCTGCACGGAATGGGCGCTTACTTCGTCGATGGTATTCCACTCTGGGACGACCCCCAATTGATCCGGGATGACAGCGACGCCGAACGCCTGGCCGGACAACTGGGCGGCGCGGCCGCCATTGTCATGCGCGGTAACGGCGTGGTGACCGCGGGCCCCAGTCTTCCGGACGCGGTGGTGCTTGGCTGGTACCTGGAGGACGCCGCCCGTATCGAAATCGACTGTCTGCCGGCGGCGGATGCCGTCCGCCCCCTCGGCGAACAGGAAGCGCGCCGCCGCGCAACCCGCTCCGGGCGCATCTTCGAGCGCATGTGGGATTACCTGACCCACGGAGACCCGGAATGAGCGCCGCGGCTCCGGAAACGGCGCCGCGTTCCGGATTTCTGCCCCGCCTGCAGCGGTTCAGCACCGCCATGGCCGGGCTGGAACGGGGTGTCGCCGGCCTGTGTCTGGCCGTGGTGTTTGTGCTGCTGGTGCTCAACATCGTCACCCGCGCCGCCGGCCAGGCGCTGTTCTGGGTCGATGAGGCCGCCATCACCGCCATGGTCTGGATGGCGTTCTTCGCCGCGCTGGTGGGATTGCAGGCGCGCTCCAATATTGCCGTGACGCTGCTTGCCGACGCCGTGCCGATCGCCGTCCGTCTCTGGCTGGCGGTGTTGGTGGACCTGATTCTATTGCTGTTCGTGATCGCCCTGGCGGTCATGGTATGGCGCTGGTTCGCGCCGGTGGCGGTGTGGCGCGCCGGCGGTGATCTGCGGGCGTTCGCCGAACAGACCTTCAATTTCATGTACCAGGAGCCGACGCTCACCCTGGGAATTCGCAAGGTGTGGCCGTGGTTGGTGCTGCCGATGTTCGTGCTCGGTGGTCTGGTGCACTGCGTCGCTAACCTGGACGACAGCCTGGCCCAGGCGCTGGCGGGGGAGGACTGACATGGTCATTGCCTTCTTTATCGGGCTGTTGCTGGTGGGCGTGCCGGTGGCTTTCGTGCTGGCGCTGACCGCATTGTTCTATCTGTTCTCCAGCGGCAACTCGGTTCTGCTGGATTCGTTTCCGCAACAATTCTACGGTGGCCTCGAGAACTATGGCCTGCTGGCGCTGCCTCTGTTCATCCTGGTGGGTGAATGCATGAACGAGGGCGGCATCGCGCGGCGTTTGATGGCCATGGCCGCCGCGCTGCTTGGCTCCATCCGTGGCGGACTGGCCTACATCAACCTGCTCTCCAACATGATGATGGCCTCCATCCTCGGTTCCACGGTGGCGCAGATCACGATCATGTCGCGGGTGGCGGTGCCGGAGATGGAGCGGGCTGGCTACCCACGCGATCAGGCGGTGGCGATCACCGCCGCCGGTGGCATGCTGGCACCGATTATCCCGCCGTCCATGCTGTTCGTGATCTTCGGTGTGATCGCGCAGATATCGATCGGGGATCTGTTCATTGCCGGTATCCTGCCCGGCGTGCTGCTGGGGCTGGCATTCTTCGCGGTGTTGGGCTGGATGGCGCGCCGCCACCGGTTTCCCGCCACCGAACCCATGTGCTGGCGCCGCCGGCTTATGGCCCTGCGCGACGGTCTCGCCGCCGGCTTGATTCCCGCGCTCATCGTCGGCGGTATTCTCAGTGGCCTGGCGACCCCCACGGAGGCGGCGGCGCTGGCCTGCCTGGGCTCGATTCTGGTGGGGCGATTCGTTTACAAGGAATTCGATCCGCGCGCCCTGTGGCCGGCCCTCAAGCGCACCGCGTTGAGTTCCTCGGTGGTGTTGATTCTTATCGCCGCCGCCAACCTGTTCAGTTGGGTGATCACCTACGAGAATCTGCCGGCCCTGGCCGCTCAGTGGATCCAGGCCGCCGCGGGTTCACCGGCCCTGTTCCTGGTGCTGGTCACACTGGCGTTGCTGGTGGTGGGGATGATCCTGGACCCGATCCCGGCGTTGATCCTGGTGGTGCCGGTGCTGTTGCCGGTGGCGACCGGGGTTTACGGCATCAGCCCGTTCCATTTTGGCGTGATTGTTTGCCTGACCCTGGTGATGGGGCTACTGACTCCACCGGTGGGCTCGGCGCTGTTCACCGCCTCGACGCTGTCCGGGGTGCGCGCCGAGCGGCTGTCGCTGCTGCTGCTGCCTTATCTGCTGGTAATGCTGGTGGTGATGGCGCTGCTGATCTTCTTCCCGTTCCTGACCACGGCGCTGATCTGAGATGGCGGCGCCGGTGTATTCCACCGCGGTGCTGGGCGCCGGCCTGATTGGCGCCGGCTGGGCCGCGCTCTTCGCCCTGCGCGGGTGGCCGGTGGTGGTGGTGGACCCGGCGCCGGATGCCGGCGAACGGGTCACCGCCATGATCGAACGGGCCAGGCCGGTGCTGGACCGGCTTGGCCTGTTGGCCGGGCAACCCGCCACGCCGACGGTGATTCCGACCCCGGGGCCGACTCTGCGGGACGTGGTGCTGGTGCAGGAAGCCTTGCCGGAACAGCCGGCACTCAAGCGAGAGGCGTTATTGGCGCTGGAGAGCTGGATCGGTGCCGACGCACTGATCGCGTCCAGCTCCTCCGGGCTTATGCCGTCGCAATTGCAGGCCGGCCTGCGTCACCCGGAACGGCTCCTGATCGCGCACCCCTGTAATCCACCCTGGTTGATGCCGGTGGTGGAACTGGTCGGCGGTGGGGCAACCGGGCCAGCCACGCTGGACCGCGCCGAGGCGCTGTATCGGGCCCTGGGTCGGGAACCGGTGCGCCTGCGTCGGGAGGTGCCGGGGCATCTGCTCAACCGGTTACAGGCGGCGTTGTGGCGCGAGGCGGTCTATCTGGTGGCGGAGGGCTACGCCACCGTCGCCGACGTGGATACCGCGGTGACACGCGGGCTGGGTGCCCGGTGGGCCTGCTGCGGCCCCCACGAAATCTTTCATTTGGCCGGTGCCGACCGGGGGCTGGCCGGCTTTCTCGAGCAACTGGGGCCCGCCGTGGAGGATTGGTGGCGGGACCTGGGCGAACCGACCCTGGACGCGGCCACCCGCGACGCGCTGATCGCCGGCATGGATCAGGCGGCGGCCGGGCGCGGCGTGACGGCGCTCGCCGAGCGTCTCGATGCGCTGATGCCGAAGGTATTGGAGGCACTCCGGGACTGATCCTGACATCACTGCAAAAAAACAAGGGAGATAATCATGAAAAGAATCCACGCTGGTGTGCTGCTGATCGCACTGATGGCCCTGTTTCCTTTAGCCGCGCAGGCCAAGACCCTGCGTCTGGGGCTGATCACGCCACCCTCCCACCAGTGGACCCTGTCCGCCCAGGCCATGGCCAAACAGGTGCGGGAAGAAAGCAACGGTGAGCTCGATATCCTGGTGTTTCCCTCCGGCCAGCTCGGTAGCGAAGCGCAAATGGTGCAGATGATGCAGCGCGGCGCCCTGGACATGGCGTTCCTGGCCGCCGGTGAACTGGCCAACCGGGAGCCGGATTTCGCCGCTCTGTTCGCCCCTTATCTGGTGGAAACACCACAACAGGCCCGCGAGTTGCTGCAAGGGGACAGCGCGCGGAAATTGCTTGCCGAGGGGCGGCGTCTGGGCTTGGTGGGGCTGGGGTTCGGCATGGCCGGTTTGCGCCAGATCGTGGTGCGTGGCGAGGTCAACAGTATCGATGATCTGGCCGGGCGAAAAATCCGCACCATGCCGGTCCAGCCGGAGCGGGATTTCTGGAACAAGATCGGCGCCGCGCCCACCCCGATCCCTCTGCCGGCACTCTATGACGCCTTCGCCAATGGCCAGGTGGACGGTATGCAGATCGATTTCGAGGGCACCTGGAACACGCGTTACCTGGACTACGCCGGCACCGTGATTCAATCCAATCACATGATGTTGCCGATGATCGCGGTGGCCTCGGCGCGCACCTGGAAGGGGCTCTCCGAGGACGAACGCGCGTTGTTGAACAAGCGGGTCGGTGCGCACCTGGACGCTTTGTTCGATACCTACGCGGACATCGATGCCCGCTATCTGGCGAAAATCCGTAACGAGTCGGATGTGCCGGTGATCACCGTGGGCCGCGATTTCTTTGGCAACGGCGTCGATCTCTGGTATCGGGAGTGGCGTGAGAAAGCACCGCTGCTCAAGGCGCTGGAAAAGGAAGCGGCGGCGATCCGGGGCGAACAATAGAACGGTTGAGCGCCCCCCGGGGGGGATCGCGACTGGGCGGCATTCCGCTTCAGTCGCGATCAACGACGCCTGATCAACTGGCGTAATCGGAGCCGATGCGCTCCAGTTTACGCAGCAGCGCCGGCCAGGTCAGTTTGCTGGCCATGCCCAGTTGCTGGGACTGCTCGGCGGTGGTGTCGATGGCCGCCTGGGAGGGCAGGTAGGGTTCGCCCTGGTTGAGGGTGCGCACCTGGATCTCCGCGGCCTTCATCAGGAAGTACATGTAGGTGAAGGCCTCGCCCACGTCGCGACCCACGCTCAGGGTGCCGTGGTTGCGCAGCAGCATCATGTTCTTGTCGCCGAGATCCCGGACCAGCCGTTCGCGCTCATCCAGGTTCAGGGCCACGCCTTCATAGTCGTGGAAGCTGAGATGTTGCAGGCACAGCATGGCGGTCTGGCTGAGCGGCAGCAGGCCGTCCTTGTGGGCGCTTACCGCCACCCCGTCCGGGGCGTGCAGGTGCAGCACCGCGCCCGCTTCCTCGCGGGCCATGTGCACGGCGCTGTGAATGGTGAAACCGGCCGGGTTGACCCGGTTGGTGGCGCCGCCATCGACGATCTCGCCGTTCTGGTCCACCTTCACCAGGGAAGACGCGGTGATTTCATCGAACAACCAGCCGTAGGGGTTGATCAGAAAGTGATGCTCCGGGCCCGGCACGCGGGCGGACAGGTGGGTGAACACCAGGTCTTCCCAGTCATACAGGGCCACCAGCCGGTAGGCGGCGGCCAGATCCTTGCGGACCTCCCACTCTCCCTGACTCATGGTGCTCTGGCGAGCGGTTGCTTCGGTCATTGCGGCACCTCATTTGTTGTGAAATAGTGTTTCATTAATATAACAACAGTGTTGAACCGATGGCTATTCGTAGGAGCGGCTCCGGCCGCGATGCCTCGCGCGGCCAAGCTGCTGCCCATGTCACCGTGAACGCTCTTTCGCGGCTAACGCTAGTCGTTCACAAGCACCCGCTTGCCGCTGAAGCTGTCCTCCAGCATGTGCCGGTGCGCCGCCGGCGCGTCACTGAACGGGAAGGACGCCAGGGGCAAAGGCTTGAGCCGGCCGCTGGCGAACAGCGGCGCCAGCCGGTCGTTGAAGACCTCGGCGATGGCGATGCGTTTTTCCAGCGGCTGGCTGCGCATGGTCATGGCCATCATGGTCGGCCGGCGCGCGATCAGGGCACGCAGGTTGAGCTCGGTGGTGGCGCCGCCCAGGGCGCTCAGCATCACCAGCTTGCCCTCCACGCGCAGGGCCTTGAGCACGGTTTTCCAGTCCGGGCCCACCATGTCCAGGATCACCGCCACGCCGTCGCCGGTGAGCGCCTGGATGCGTTCGGGCAGGGTGTCGTCCTCCAGCACGCCTTCCAGCAGGCCCATCTCGCGGGCCGTGGCCAGGTTGGCCAGGTCGCGGCTGGAACCGATCGGGCGCGCGCCCAGGGTGCTGGCCAGCTGGGTGGCGGCCAGGCCGACGCCGGCGGTGGCCGGGCGGATCAGGCACCACTGGCCGGGCTGCAGGCCGCCTTCCAGGAACAGGCCCCGGTAGGCGGTGAGAAAGGCCTCCGGGATGGTGGCGCCGGTGGCGAAGTCCAGTTCGTCGGGCAGCGTCAGCGTCTCGCGCTCATGGACCACCAGTTGTTCGGAATACGCCGCGCTGGGGATCAGCCCCATCACCCGGTCGCCCACTTTCCGGCCCATGACGCCGTCGCCCACCGCGTCGATGACGCCGGCGTATTCCAGCCCCGGCACGCTGTTGTCGAAGCCCGGGGGCGCCGGATACAGGCCCTGGGTCTGCATGATGTCGGCGCGGTTCACGCCCACCGCGCGCACCGCGATGCGGACCTGGCCGGTGCCGGGTTCCGGCGCCTCGGCGTCGTCCAGTTTCAGAGTGTGGTCGTCCTGAATGCGCCACGCTTGCATGCTGTTTCTCCCTGCCAAACCGGGCGGCCTCGCCGCCCCGGTCAAGTTCATGTTGTCGCGCGCGCCGGGATCACCGGGCGCGCGCCCAGAAAGAGTGTCCCGGTATGAGCTCAGCGCTTCAATATCCTTTCACCGAGCCGCCGGCGTCCGGCCACCGTATCCAGGTGGCCCCCGGCGTCCACTGGCTGCATTTTCCGCTGCCGTTCTCCCTCGACCACATCAATCTGTGGCTGCTCGAGGACGGTGACGGCTGGACCCTGGTGGACACCGGTTTCGGTTCCCGCGCCACCCGCGAGCTGTGGCGCGCCACCTTTGATCAGGCTCTGGATGGCCGGCCGATCCGGCGCATCCTGGTGACCCACTACCATCCGGATCACATCGGCCAGGCCGCCTGGCTGGCCGGGCACTTCCAGGCCCCGGTATGGATGACCGAGGGCGAGTGGGCGCTCACCCATCGCCTGCAGACCGCCAGCGACCAGGAGGTGGCGGACGGTTTCCGGCGGTTGTTTGGCCGCCACGGCCTGGGCGAGGCGGACCTGGCCGCCCTGGCCGGTCGCGGCAACGGCTACCGCAAGGTGATACCGGAACTGCCGCCGTCGCCGGTGATCATCGCCGAAGGCGACACCGTGTCGATCAACGGTGATGCCTGGCGGGTGCACATCGGTCGGGGTCATGCCCCGGAACACGCCTGCCTGTACCGTGAGCAGGACCATCTGCTGATCAGTGGCGACCAGGTGCTGCCCACCATCTCCAGCAACCTTACCGTGCGCGCCCATCAGCCGGACGAGGACCCGGTCACCGAGTTCGTCGATTCCCTGCGCGCCCTGCGCGCGGCGCTGCCGGCGGATACCCTGGTGCTGCCGGCCCATGGCCTGCCGTTTCGCGGGCTGCACCAACGCATCGACGATCTGTGCGCTCACCACGACGAGCAGCTTGATGCCGCCCGGGACGCCTGCGCCGAACGGCCGCTGACCGCCTTCGATCTTCTGCCGGTGCTGTTCAAGCGCGAACTGGACAGCCACCAGCTGATGTTCGCCATGGGCGAGAGCATCGCCCACCTGAATTGCCTGCACGCCCTCGGCCGGGTACGGCGCGAAGAACGGGACGGATGCCTCTACCACATCGCGGTCTAGCATACCGTTCGGTATGGGCGGGGCATTGTATAAATTGGCTGGGGTAGGGGGGATCGCGACTGAAGCGGAGTGCCGCCCAGTCGCTCCTACAACCCCGTAGGAGCGACTTTAGTCGCGATGGCGGTCGGCTCAAGCCGCAAGCTTGCAGCCGCTTATTGCGCGTCGCGGACCATACCGCGGGCGATCACGATCTGCTGGATCTGGGTGGTGCCTTCATAGATGCGGAACAGACGCACGTCGCGGTAGAAACGTTCCACCGCATACTCGGCCATGTAGCCCGCGCCGCCGTGGATCTGCACCGCCCGGTCGGCCACCCGGCCCACCATTTCCGCGCAGAACAGCTTGCAGCAGGAGGCGTCGAGGCTGACGTTCTTGCCGGCGTCCTTGCTGCGCGCCGCTTCCAGTACCATGGAGCGACCGGCGAAGGCTTCGGCGCGGGAGTCGGCCAGCATCGCCTGGATCAGCTGATGGTCGGCCAGGGGCTGGCCGAACTGCTTGCGCTCCATGGCGTATTTCAGGGCGTCCTCGATCAGGCGCTCGGCCACGCCCACGCACACCGCCGAGATGTGCAGACGGCCCCGGTCCAGTACCTTCATGGCGGTTTTGAAACCCTGGCCTTCCTTGCCGCCGATGATGTTCTCGGCGGGCACCCGGCAGTTATCGAAGGTGATGTCGCAGACATGGGCGCCTTTCTGGCCCATCTTCACGTCCGGCTTGCCACGGATCAGGCCCGGGGTGTCGCCTTCCACGATAAAGGCGGTGATGCCGCCGGCGCCCTTGTTGTCCGGATCGGTGCGCGCCATCACCGTGTACAGGCCGGCTTCCGGGCCGTTGGTGATGTAGCGCTTGGTGCCGTTCAGCACATAGTGGTCGCCGTCCTTGTCCGCCCGGGTTTTCAGGCTGGCGGCGTCGGAACCCACATCGGGCTCGGTGAGACAGAAGGAACCGATCACTTCGCCGGTGGCCAGCTTGGGCACGTACTTGCGCTTCTGTTCCTCGGTGCCGTCGATCAGGATGCCCTGGGCGCCGATGCCGTTGTTGGTGCCGAACAGGGAACGGAACGCCGGCGAGGTATGGCCGATCTCGAAGGCCACCAGGGCTTCTTCTTCCATGGTCAGGCCGAGGCCGCCGTACTCTTCCGGAATGGACAGACCAAACAGGCCCATTTCCTTCATTTCGTTGGCGATGTCCTCGGGGATGGCATCGTTTTCCGCCACGGTCTGTTCCGCCGGAATCAGGCGGTCGCGCACGAAACGGCCGATGGTGTCGACAAGCTGGTTGAGCACTTCCTGGTCGCGAATCATGGGGCTCTTCTGTCTTATTGGTTAGTCTGGAGGTTGGTCCGTCCGGAGGCATGACCGATGGGTCGCCGGCGGCTTGCATCGCACTCTGTCACGACCTATTCTTTCCGTCAAGTTTCGGAATAACATTCCGCTATGCGGACTATCACCCTTTTTTATGGCGGTCGCGCCCTGCGTCCGTCTTCCCCGATTCGAGGACCTCTCCATGCTCGACGCCTACATCTATGACGGCCTGCGCACCCCCTTCGGCCGCCACGCCGGCGCGCTCGCGCCGGTGCGCCCCGACGACCTGCTGGCCGGAGTGATTCGTGCCCTGATCGCACGCAACCCGTTCGCTCCGGAAGACTTCGAGGACCTGGTGGCCGGCAACACCAACCAGGCCGGGGAGGACGCCCGCAACCTGGCCCGCCACGCCGGCCTGCTCGCCGGGCTGCCGGAAACCGTGGCCGGCCTCACCGTCAACCGGCTGTGCGGCAGCGGCCTGGCCGCCACCCTGGACGCGGCGCGCATGGTCACCGTGGACGAAGGCCAGTTGGTGATCGCCGCCGGCGCCGAGTCCATGAGCCGCGCGCCCTTCGTCATGGCCAAGGCGGAATCGCCCTACAGCCGCAACATGCCCATGTTCGACAGCACCATCGGCGCGCGCTTCCCCAACCCGCGCATCGAGCAGCAGTTCGGCCGCGACACCATGCCCGAAACCGCCCAGAACGTGGCCTCCGAGCTGGGCATCACCCGGGAGCAGGCGGACGCCTACGCCGCCCAGTCCCAGCGCCGTTACGAAGCGGCCCGCGCCGACGGTTTCTTCGCCGCCGAGCTGCAGGCCGTGGAAGTGCCCCAGGGCCGCAAGAAGCCGCCGCTCAGCGTTACCGAGGACGAGCACCCGCGCCCCGGCACCGATGTGGAAAAGCTGGCCAAACTGCCCGCCATCGTGGAAGGCGGCGTGATCACCGCCGGTAACGCCTCCGGCGTCAACGACGGCGCCGGCGCCCTGATCATCGGCTCCCGCGCCGCCGGCGAGAAAGCCGGCATCGCCCCGCGCGCCCGCATTATCGCCGGCGGCGTGGCCGGCGTGCCGCCGCGCATCATGGGGCTGGGCCCGGTGGGCGCTTGCCGCAAGGTGCTGGATCGCGCCGGCCTGACCCTGGCGGACATGGACGTGATCGAAATCAACGAGGCCTTCGCCGCCCAGGTGCTGGGCTGCTGCAAACAGCTCGGCCTGGAAGGCGACGACGAGCGCCTCAACCCCAACGGCGGCGCCATCGCCGTGGGCCATCCCTTGGGCGCTTCCGGCACCCGCCTGGCGCTCACCGCCCTGCGCCAGCTGGAGCGCATCGACGGCCGCTACGCTTTGGTCAGCCTGTGCATCGGCGTGGGGCAGGGCGTCGCCATGCTGATCGAACGCCAACGCTAACCCGCCGCCGGAGGGATGATCGAGACTGAAGCGGTGCGCCGCCCGGCCGCTCCTACAGCGGGGGGCGGCCACTGTAGGAGCGACTTCAGTCGCGATCCGCGCCGTGGCCGTCGAGGAAGGCCCGGGCCAGTCGTTCCGCTTCCTCGGCGGTGGCCACGATCCGCAGCCGCACCTTGAACAGGCCCGCCAGGGCCGCGCTCTGAGCCCGCATCATGGTTCGTTTACTGGTATCCGGTTCCACCGCCACCATGCCCCGGCAACGGCGCGCCAGGGTGTCCCGGTTGCGCTTCATCCACAGGGTGCGGCGTTTACGGTCCTCATGGGCTTCCCGGTGTTCGCCGTCGATGGCGGCGACCACCATCACGAACGGATCGGGCTGCCCGATCAGGGTCTCCATCTCCGCCTCCCATTGCACCGCGTAGCCCTCCGGCAGCCCCTCGGGCATCAAACGCACCAGCGGAAAGTCGGCCACATCGTGTACCTGAAAGTCATTCGGATTCATGGCCCGTCCCCCGGTCGGTGTTGGGGCGGTTCACGCCCAGGGTGTTTTGTTGCTCGGCAAGAATATCGTTGGCTCGCATTGTCGTTTCCTTGAGTCGGGGCCGGGAATCAGGGTGCGATCCAGACTAGCCGCGCGCCTCTGACTGAAATACCGTATTGAAGACATTCAATATCGGAAATACGCCAATATGACCTGGACCAGGATGCCCCTGACGGGGGGCAGCGGCACTTTCCCGGCCTTTCAGGGCCCGCTGCTTGCCCGCATCTGGGACAAATCCCAGGCCAGCCGCGAGGCCCACGCCGCCGGCGTCCATCAGCACAAGGAAGGGCAGCTGTGCGGCGCCACGGAAGGGCTGTTGACCGTGCACACCGGTGACACCCGCTGGGCGGTGCCCGCTCTGCACGCCATCTGGATTCCGCCGCGCCGGGAGCACGGCATCGACCCCCACGGTCAGTTCGACGGCTGGGCCATGCTGATCAACGAAACGCTGTGCCAGGGGCTGCCGGCGGAACCCTGCATCCTGCGCGTCTCCGGTCTGCTCATGGAGGCGGTGAAGCGCGTGGCCGGCTGGGATGAACAGACCTGGGCGCCGGAGCGGGATCCGCTGGTGGCGGTGATCGCCGCCGAGATTCGTGCTCTACCGGACGCGCCCCTGGGATTGGTCATGCCCCGGGATCCAAGGCTGGCGCGCATCGCCGACGCCCTGCTGCGCGACCCGGCGGACCGGCTTGGGCATGCGGAATGGGCGAGTCGGGCCGGCCTGTCGTCGCGCACCCTGTCGCGCCGGTTCCCCCGGGAAACCGGGCTGGGCTTTCAGGCCTGGCGTCAACGCGCCCGTTTGCTGCGGGCTCTGGAACACCTGGCCGCCGGCCTGCCGGTGACCACCGTGGCCCTGGAATGCGGCTACGACACCTCCAGCGCCTTCATCGAGGCGTTCCGCCGGGTCTTCGGCGTGACGCCGGGCCGCTGGAAAGAGCGCGGGCCGGCGTGAGGCCTTGCCATCACGTTACGTTCCTGCCGGCAAGCCGTGGCAAAGGCAGACCGCATCACGCTGGCGGTGTGACCCGGGCGGCGGATTGGCACGCCAGCACGTTATTGCGCGACTCTCTATCTTGAACCCGGGTGGTGAGTGCGGCTTGATAGCCGGCTGACCAAGGAGAGTTCAATGAATGTGAAACGTCATGCCCTGACGCTGGCCCTGCCGGCGCTGCTGGCCGCCTGTGGCGGCGGGAGCGGTTCTTCCGGTGGTGGTGGCGATGAACCGCCTGCCAACGAGCCGCGCAATGTGGCGCTGCCGGAAAACGGTGGCCAGGCCGACGCCAATTACAACCAACAAAGCGCCGGCCTGGTCAACGATGGCATTGCCTACCAGGAAGACAGCAACGAGGAACTGCTGGCGGATTATTGGCAGGGCAACGTGGAGGATGATTTCGTGGTCGTCAACTTCGACCGCGTCTATGAAGTGTCCGAATTCAGCTTCTACACCAACATGGCCCAGCAGGTGAACAACGAGCCCGACCGGCTCTGGGTGGCGGTGTCCGCCGATGGCGATCAGTTCGAAGCCATCAACCTGCGCGAAACCTGCGATACGGCGACCTGGATGGGCCGCTACCGGATACGCTGCCAGGTGGAAGACCCGCTTACCCTGAAAGCCCTGCGGGTGCATACCCGCTTTCAGGTCAACGCTCACAACTTCCACGTTGCCGAGATCGAGGCCTGGGGAGTGCGCTGATCGCCGACTGCCTGAATGCGCTTGCTATTAAATGGCGCGCTATGTAATCATCCGCTCCATGAGTGATGACACCGACACCCCGGACTCCCTGCTGCGGCTCGACCTGCAGGTCTGCTTCGCGCTGTACTCCACCCAGCTGGCGATGACCAAGGTCTACCGCAAGCTGCTGCGCGAGCTGGATCTCACCTATCCCCAGTACCTGGTGATGATGGTGCTGTGGGAGCGTGACGGGCAGTCGGTGTCCGCCATCGGCGAACGCCTGTTTCTGGACTCCGCCACCCTGACGCCGCTGCTCAAGCGCCTGGAGAGCGCCGGCCTGCTGCACCGCCGCCGCGCGGCCGAGGACGAACGCCGGGTGGAAGTGCGCCTGACCGACGCCGGCCAGGCCCTGCGCCGCCGCGCCGAGGCGATCCCCGAGGCGGTGGCCTGCGCCAGCCGCTGCGAGCCGGAGGAGTTGGTGGCGCTCAAGGAGCAGTTGGAAACCCTGCGGCGGCGGCTTACTGAAACGTCCTGAACGCCGCGGACGCCCTGAACGCCTGTCGGCGTTATCGCGACTGAAGTCGCTCCTACAGCACTCTCGCGGTAGTTATCGCGACTGAAGCGGAACGCCGCCTACGGGAGGTTGTAGGAGCGACTTCAGTCGCGATCAGACTGCGCCGGCAACGTACAAGCCATTAAATAGCGCACGATTTAATCGTGCAAAATCAAGCAAACGGAGAAACCCCATGACCATCGAAAAGACCCTCTATCAAGCCGAAGCCCGTGTCACCGGTGGCCGCGACGGCCACGTCACCAGCAGCGACAAACAGCTCGACCTCCAGCTCACCACGCCCAAGGCCCTGGGCGGCCCCGGCGGTGACGGCACCAACCCGGAGCAATTGTTCGCGGCGGGCTATTCCGCCTGCTTCCTCAGTGCCCTGAAGCTGGTGGCCGGCAAGGCCAAGGTGGCGCTGCCCGACGACACCCACATCAATGCCAAGGTGGCGATCGGGCCGGACGGCGAGGGCTTCGGCCTGGCCGTGGTCCTGGCGGTGACCCTGCCCGGCCTGGAAGAAGATGACGCCCGCGCCCTGGTGGAAAAGGCCCACGTGGTGTGCCCGTACTCCAACGCCACCCGGGGCAACATCCCGGTGGAGCTGGAAGTCCACGTTTGAGCCCGCGCTCCTGGCCCGGCGTCACCGCCGGGCACTGGCCTCGATGGCCGGCAATGCTAGAATCGGCCGGCATTCGCTGAAACGAGGTCGTCGTGTCCCAAGTCACCCGCGCGCTGGATTATCTGAAACAAGGTCTCACCCTGGCCCGCAGCCCCGGGCTGCGGGCCTACGTGGTGGTGCCCATGATCTTCAACGTGCTGGTGTTCGGCGGCCTCTATTACCTGTCCGGTCAGTGGATCGCCGGCTGGATCAGCACCGCCACCGCCGGCTGGGCCTTCGACGGCGGCCTCAGTTTCCTTAACGGCGCCATCGATTTCCTGGTCAGCGCCGCCGTGGTGCTGGTGTGGATTCTGCTGCTGGGGTTGCTGGCCAGCGTCTTTACCCTCGGCGTGCAGTTGATCGCCGCGCCCTTCATGGGCTTTCTGGCGGAAAAGGTGGACGTGCGTGTCACCGGCCGGCCATTGCCGGAGGAATCCATCGCCGCGATGACGGTGCGGGTGTTCAAGCGCGAGCTGCGCAAGACCTGGTACTGGCTGTGGCGGGCGGTGCTGATCCTGTTGGTGGTGCTGGTGATCTACTTCATCCCGGTGGTGAACGTGTTCGCGTCGGCGGTCTGGTTCCTGTGGTCCGGCTGGTTGCTGGGCATGCAATACATCGACTACGCCGCCGACAACCGCCAGGTGCCGTTCACCGAGATGCTGGAACGCCTCAAGACCAAACGCTGGCTGGTGCTCACCTTCGGCTCGGTGATCCTGGGCCTGACCATGCTGCCGCTGGTGAACCTGGTGATCATGCCGGTGGCGGTGATCGCCGGCACCCTGGTGTGGGTGCACGAATTGGAACAGGTATCTTGACTGACCCCTTTTTTTGTTCCGCTCAAAAAGCTTTTTTCTAATGAAAAAAGCTGGTTTTTTTTAAGTATCGTTTCGTTTTCAAAATGTTCCCAATGAAACAGGATTGTTTTGGCCCCGTCCGGGGCCGAAATAATCCGTCATTTTCTCCCCAAGTACCTCGAAATACTCTTATTTTCTCGCTCTGATATTTTTGTCTTAGTGCAATTTTTTCATACGTAAATCACATCAACATTCAGCCCTGAAAACCCTTCGGAACGTAAAAGAATGTTGATTGACCGTATGGTTTTGGTGACATAGATTCCAAAAATTGTGAACCAGTTGGTTGCGAACGCTGGTTTGCAAAAATACGCAAAGCCAGAAAATAACGTCAGGAGCCGCTGGCTCCATCGGGGGAAAGCACAATATGGGAGCACCAACCACACCCTCCCTGCGCATCACCGCGCCCGGTTCCATCCTGCCAGTTCCTTTTTCGGCCAAGCCCGCCGCCATCTCCGGTTCTTCCCGGCGGGCGGACCAACCTCTCGGGATCTACTTCGCATGAGCAGTAAAATCAGATTCTTGCCCGCCGCCGCGCTGGCATTGATGTTGGGTGCCGCCGGCCCGGTGGCCATGGCCCAGGAACCCGCCGCCCGCCAGGTGCTGGTCAACGGTGTCGCCTTCCAGGGCAATACCACCTACAGCGCCTCCGACCTGTCCGGGTTGATCGCCTCGGAAATCGGCAAGCCCATGACGCTCAAGGATATCCAGGGCCTGGCCGCCAAGGTCGAGGCGTTCTACCACGACGCCGGCTACCCGCTGGTCAAGGTGGTGGTGCCCCGGCAGGCCTTCGCCGACGGCAAGCCGGTGGAACTGGTGGTGCTGGAAGGGCGCCTCGGTGAAGTGCGTATCGAGGGCGAGCGCCGCTACCACACTCAGCGTATCCGCGATGCCCTGGCCGCCAGTGGCGTGCGCGCCGGCGAGCCGCTGCGCCTGGACCGGGTGGAACGGGCACTGACCCGTATCAACCGGGAAGCCGGCGTGGAAGCCAGCGCCACTCTCAAGCCCGGCGCCGAGCAGGGCTACACCAACCTGGTGGTGGCGGTGGAAGAGGGGCCGCTGCTCAGCGGCAGCCTGGAAGTGAACAATTACGGCAGCAAGGACACCGGTCGCTACCGGGTGGTGCCCTCCATCAAACTGGAGAACCTGAGCGGTCGGGGCGACAGCGCCAACCTGATCGGCATGCAGTCTCTGGGTGACGGTGATGCCTGGTTCGCCTACGCCGACTACGCCACCCCGGTGAACAGCCGTGGCACCAGCGTTCAGGTGTACGGCTCCACCGGTAACGTCAACGTTGGCCGTGACTTCAAGGTGCTGGAAGTGGAAGGCGACAGCACCGGTGCCGGCCTGGGCGTACTGCAGGATCAGATTCTTTCCGCGCGCAGCATCCTCACCTACAGCCTGTGGCTGGAGGGCACCAACCTGGATCAGGAGATGCTCGGTGTCACCGTGGCCGAGGACCGGGTGCGCAAGGTGCGCCTGGGCGTGGCCTGGGACCGCACCGACCTGTCCGGACGCAGCCTGGTATCCCTGGATCTGCATCAAGGGCTGGGGGAGCGCCTGGGCGGCATGGACAACGACTCGGTGCTGTCCAGCCGCGCCTTCGCCGGCGCCGACAACGACTTCACCAAGATCACCCTGGACCTGACCCGCATCCAGCGGCTTAACGCCCGTACCCTGTTGATCCCGCGCCTGTACGGCCAGTACGCCTTCGATCCGCTGGTCTCCAGCGAGCAGTGGGCGATCGGCGGCGTCAACTCGGTGAAAGGCCACGCGCCCTCGGTGTACTCCGGTGACAGCGGCGTCACCGCTTCCCTGGAAGGGCGCTACGACCTGTTCGCCGATAACCACCGCTACCAGTTGATCGGCCAGATCAGCCACGGTCGCATGCACATCAAAAAACCATTCTACGACCAGGACGGCGAGCAGGATATCTCCGGTGTCAGCCTCGGCGTGATGGCCCGGCCGCTGGACCCGGTCGAGGTGCGCCTGGAATGGGGCCTGCCGCTGGGGCCGGAAACCGGCGATGACAATTATTTCTACGCTCAGGCGCGCTACCGCTTCTGAGGGGGGCCGGGCCAGTCGGCCCGCATACGACTTTCACGGGTGACAGATCATGGCACGGAATAACAAGCGCAAAGCTTCGGTGGCGGTAGCCGTTTCGGTTTCGGTGTTCGGTTTCAGCGGCACGGCTCAGGCCGGGCCCAGTGGCGGCAATGTGGTTCGCGGCGATGCCCAGATCACCAACCCCGCGGCGCTGGAAACCTTGATTCAGCAGACCTCCGGCAAGGCGGTGATCAACTGGAATGACTTCAGTATCGATCCCGGCGAGCTGGTGAAATTCATTCACCAAAATGCCAGCGATGTAACGCTTAACCGGGTCACCGGCGGCAGCGTCTCGCAGATCAAGGGCGCGCTCACCGCCAACGGCAACATCTTCCTGATCAACCCCAACGGTATCGTGTTCGGCGCCGACGCCACCATCGACGTGGCCGGCCTGCTGGCCACCACCTTCGATATCGCCGACGACGACTTCATGGACGGCAAGTTCAATTTCAGCGGCGAGCTGATGAACAGCGCCTCCATCAAGAACCAGGGCACGATCACCACCGACGACGGCGGCTTCGTCTACCTGATTGCTCCCAATGTGGAGAACACCGGCCACATCATCGCCAACGTCGGTCGCGTGGCCCTGGCCAGCGACGGCAGCTATGACATCGACCTCACCGGCAACGGCCTGGTGAAGTTCTCGGTCACCGACGCGGACCTGACCGGAGCCACCGGCTCCATCAAGAATGGCGCCGGCGGCCAGATCGAGGCCGGCCACGTGCTGCTCTCCGGCAGCCAGAAGGACGCCGTGGTCTCTTCCGTGGTCAACCAGGGCGACATCACCGCCGCCACCGAGCTGACCATGGCCGGCGACGACCTGGAGCAGTCCGGTAATCTCACCGTCACCGGCCCCGATGGCGAGGTCCGGCTGCAGGCGGACAACGCCATTACCTCCAACGGCGGGCTGATCAAGGGTGACAGCGCCGTTCTCGATGCCGGTACCGGCATCGGCGCCGCCGGCGCGGTCAATACCGAAGTGGATCACCTGACGGTGAGCAGCGACGAGGGCGCTATCCGCGTCGACGAAGCGGACCAGCTCGCCAGCCTCAGTATCGACACCGGCGACAGCGCCGAGATCAACCTCAAGCACGAAGTCCAGGACCCGATCACCGGCGATCCGCTACTGGTCAATGCCAGCGTCGATTTCGATGGTGACCGTCTGTCCACCTCCGGCATCGTGGCCACCGACCTCGATTTCACTCACTCCGACGGTGGCGTGACCCTGAACGGCGCCCATGTGGATGGCGATCTGGCCGTCACCGCCGCCGGCGATATCCTCGGTAACGGCAACCTGGACACCGCCGCCAGCGGCGAGCGCGTGGCCCTGTCCACCACCGTGGACGGCGCCACCATCGGCGCGGAGAACAACGCTCTGCGCCTGGACGCGGACACCCTGCGCGCCGAGGCGAAAAAAGGCCACGTGGTGATCACCGACACCGACGGCGACCTGACCCTGGAGCGGGTCAGCACCGGTGACAACAGCGTCGAGGCCGGCCTGCGCGCCCTGATTACCGCCGAGGACGGCGACCTGCGCGGCAGCAATGGCGCCCAGGCCAACGTGGAGGCCTGGGCCACCAACCTGCAAGCCGATGGCGCCATCGGCGGGGAAGGGCAGGCGGTGACCACCGCCGTGGACGTACTGTCGGCCTCCACCCAGGACGGCGGTATCTATATCGATGAACAGGACGGCGAGCTGATGCTCGGTCGGATCAGCGCCGGCGAACGCGTCAGCCAGGGCGGCCAGACGGTATCGTCCACCGGCATCGCCGGAGCCGACGGTGACATCACCCTGAGCACCGGCGCGGCGGGCACTCATGACGTCATGATCGCCGCTGAAGACAACATTCTTATCGGTGACCAGATCTCCTCCCCGGACGGGCTCGGGCTGTTGTCCCGCCAGGGTGGCATTTACCAGAGCGGGGACAGCGCGACCCTTACCGGTCGCTTCATTTACCTGGCCGCCGCCGGTCGCCTGGGTCAGGATGGCGGCGCCCTGAAAACCCGCAGCAATCGCCTTCGCGCCTATTCCGGCGGCGACGGTATTTATCTGGCCGAGGACAACGGCCTGAACGCCGAGGAAATCCGCTCCCTGGGC
Organism: Alloalcanivorax sp. C16-2; assembly: GCF_046507615.1. Classification (NCBI taxonomy): domain Bacteria; kingdom Pseudomonadati; phylum Pseudomonadota; class Gammaproteobacteria; order Oceanospirillales; family Alcanivoracaceae; genus Alloalcanivorax; species Alloalcanivorax sp. C16-2. The sequence continues at coordinate 1,779,368 of NZ_JBKFTL010000001.1, forward strand.
GAAAACGCCGAAGTCAGCCTGCAAGCCACCCTGGGCGACGTGGTCCTGGGCCTGGTGGAAGCCGACAACGGCGAGGTGTCCGTGACCAGCCAGGACGGTGACATCCTCGCCAGTGGCGACGCCGACCAGATCGTGCGCGGCAATCACCTGACCCTGGACGCCGACGGTGCCATCGGCACCGCCGCCCAGGCGCTGAACACCGAGGTGGGCGGCCTTACCACCAGCACCGGCACCAGCCTGGCCGGTACCTACGTGGCCAACACCGGCCTGCTGTCGAGCCTGGACGTGACCACCGTGGGCGGCAATGTCTCGGTCTCCGACGACGATGGCGGCATTACCTTCGACCGCGCCGACGAACATCTGGCGGTGCGGCGCGACAGCGCCCAGGGTCTGGATCTGGCCTTCAACAACCAGGCCGGCAACCTGATCGTGGAAGGCGCCGATCTGTCCGGCCATGACGTCGACCTCACCGCCAGCGGTCGCATCGGCGACGGCGGCGGCCTGCTCGCCGCCGACGCCCTGACCCTGGACGCCGGCGACGACATTGATCTCACCACCAACGCCAATAGCATCGACGCCACCAGCGCCGACGGCGACATCGATCTGGATAACCGGGGCTCCGGCGAACTGACCCTGAACGCGTCGGCCGGCGGCGCCGATCGCGGTGTCACGGTCAGCCACCAAGGCGATCTCACTCTCGGCCAGGTGTCCGCCGACGGGATGATCCGGCTTACCGCCGAGGGCTCCCTGAACGGTGACGGTGAGAGCACCGCCATCACCGGCAACGACGTGCAACTGGACGCCGCCCGCATCGGCAGCGACAGCCGCGCGTTGTCCACCGCCGTGACCGGCAGGCTGTCGATGCTATCCGGTGGTGATATCCACGTCAGCAACGTGGGCGCGCTGAGCATGTTGGAGGGTGAAGCCAGCGACGATATCGATTTCAGCCAGTCCGGCGACGCCGTGCTGGGTCGCTTGTCCAGCGGCGGCAGCGTCACCTTCTACGCCACCGGCCGGGTCAGCGACGGCAACGGCGACGACAACAACATCGTCGCCGGAAACCTGGACCTGGACGCCCAGCAAATCGGCGCCGTCGACGGCACCGTGGACGCCCTGGAAATCCGCGTCGACGAACTGGTGGTCAACGCCAGCAACGGTGGCATCTATCTGCGCAACCGTGACAGTGGCCCGCTGAGCCTGATCCGCGCCCGCGCCGCCGGTGGCGACGTGGACATCGACAGCGCCGGAAGTATCGGCCTGGGCACCGTCACCGCCGCCAGCGGCAACGTTACCCTGACCAGCGGCGGCGCCATCAACGACGCCCGCCCGGACGGTTCCGACGAAGCCAACGTGGTGGCCCGCAAGGTGGACATGCGCGCCGAGCAGGGCATCGGCAACACCGGCCCCCTGGTGCTGGACGTGGACCGCATGTCGGTGAGCGGCGGTAACGGCGACGTCAACGCCGCCAGCCCTGGCGCCGTGGAAGTGGACGCCGACAGCCTGGTGGGCAAGGGCGCCAGCGGCGTCACCATCGTGGCCGCCTCGATCACCGTGCTCGACAACAACGGCGGCACCCTGGTCATGGACGGCGGCAAGCTGGTGCTCACCGCCACCAACGGCAACATCGTGTTCCTCAACCAGGACGACACCATCCGCCTGCCCGGCGGTGGCAGCATGACCCTCACCGCCCGCGCCGACGGCGCCAACGAAGGCTACAACGGCAACATCATCACCGGTAATCTGGTCACCGAGGGTGGCGATATCACCCTGGACGCGGATCGCAACGTGACCCTGGGCATGCTCGACACCGGCGGCACCGGCGATGTCTACGTGATCGCCCGCGACGGCGTGATCCTGGACGGCAACGGCGCCGACCAGAACGTGCGCGGCGACCACGTCACCCTGATCGGCAACACCCCCAGCGAGCGCGACGCGGAAATCGCCCGCGACACCGCCATCGCCGACTATGCCGGCAAGGTGGCGGAGCTGAACGCCAAGATCCTGCAGCTGGAGGTTCTCCAGCAGCAGCTCGAGGCCTACCTGGCGGCGCTCAATCAGGCGATCGTCAACCGGAATATCAGCCAGGCCAACCTGGCCAGCGCCCAGGCCCGGGTGAATGAACTCTCCCGTCAGTTGAACGCGGCGCAGAGCACCCTGAACACCCTCAACCGGGTGGTCTCCGTGGCCCAGATCGCGGTGGACGCCATGGCCATGGTGGCCGGCGGCGCCCAGGCGGTCCCGTTCAGCGGCGACGGCGGCGCTGAAGCCACCTTCCAGGGCCTGAGCCTGGCACTGTCCGCCGCCCAGGTGGCCGTGGATGAGTACGACCGCAATACCTTCTCGCCGCTCTCCGACCGGTTCAACGTGGCGCTCAATGACCTGGACGTGGCCAAGGCCTATCTGGGCGACGCGGTCACCAACGTGGAAAGCTGGACCACCCTGCGTAACACCACCCAGGTATCCCGGGACATGGCCGACCAGTCCGTGTTCAAGGCCACCGCCGCCCGCGACGCCAGCCAGTTGCTGCGCACCCAGGCCATCGCCGCCTACGACCAGGCCCAGGACATCGACATGTCCGCCGCCAAACCGCTGGGCATCCAGGCCAACCAACTGGACATGGGCACCAGCAGCGGCCGGGCATTGAACAGTGGCGTCTACCTGGATTCCACCGGCAGCCTCGGCCTCGGTGACATTGAATCCGTGGGTGATATCCGCGTCGAGAACGTGGCCGGTACCATCAGCGTGGTGGGGGATGTGGTCAGCCCGACCCTGATTTCCCTGCAGGCGGAAGGCGCGGTACGTGGCATCGGTGGTAGCTGGGTGAACGGTGAATGGGTCGCCGACGCCGGCACCCTGCACGCCCCGGCCATCGCCGTGCGCGCCGGTCAGGGCGTCGCCGACGAGGAGGATTCGCTGCACACCGACACCGATGAAATCGCGGTCGACGCCGGCGACGGCGACGCCTTCGTGATCAACGATAATGGTGGCGACGAACTGGTGCTCGGCACCGTGGACGGCCTCAGTGGCCTCACCGCCGCCGGCGACATGGGGCTGTGGAACAAAGGCGACCTGCGCCTGAAAACCCAGGTGGTCGACACCGAGATCACCACGGACAGCCAAACCTATCTGTACGCCCAGGGCGGCGCCATCATCGACGACAACGGCGACACCCTGAACGTCACCGGCGGTGACCTTGAGTTCCGCGCCGACGGCCAGGTGGAACTGGACACCAAGGTGGACCGCGTGGTCGACAGCGGCACCAGCGAAGGCGACGTGCTGCTGCGCGAGCGCGATGACCTGGCGCTGATCGCCCTGGAAACCCTGAACGGTGACATCGACGTGACCGCCGGCGGTAATCTGACCGTCCATCAACTGGCCGCCGCCGGCGACAGCGCCACCATCGCGCTGGACGCGGACGGCCGCATCGACGACGACCAGGACAACGACACCGGCATCGTCGCCAAGCGTCTGGAACTGACCGCCGGCGGCGCCATCGGCGCTACCGGCTCCTTCGCCCAGCGCGGCCTGGACACCGCCGTGGACGTGGTCACCGCCGACGCCAAGGGCGAGATCAATATTCACGACGCCGACGACCTGGACGTCGAGAAAGTCACCACCACCACCGGCAACGTCACCCTCACCAGCGACAACGGTGACCTGCATCTGGGCGAGGTGCGCACCGACGGCGAGAACGGCAACATCACCCTGGTGGCCCACGGCGCCATCGACGCCCTTAACGAGGTGGATGACACCCCGGAACTGTACGCCGATCAACTCGCCCTGCGCGCCGGCAACGGCATCGGCACCGCCGACCAGGCCCTGCTGATCGAAACCGGCGCCCTGGAAGCGGACGCCGGCGACGGCGGCCTCTACCTGTTCAACCAGAACCGCGACCTCACCGTGGGTGGCGTGACTCCGAACCTGAGCCTGCCCGGCCTCACCGGCCTGGACGCCAACGGCGACCTGCATCTGACCGTGGCCGACGGCGCCCTCACCGTGAACGAAGCGGTGACCCAGACCGGCGAAGGCGACACCCGCCTGAGCAGCGGCAAGGGCCAGTTGCTCAACGCCAACCTGGACGCCGACGGCGACCTGAAGCTGACCGCCACCACCGGCGACATCACCGCCATCAACGGCGTGCAACTGACCAGTGACGGCGATCTGTCCGCCACCGCCACCGAAGGTGGTGTCAGCCTGGTACAGAACAGCCGTGCCCAGGCCGAGGGTGACGTGACCCTCAAAGCGGGCACCACCGCGTCGCTGACCAACGCTAGCGTCCAGGCCGGCGGCGACCTGACCCTGACCGGTGAAAACGGCAACGTGACCCTGGCCAACAGCCAGGCCACCGGCGCCGGGGACGTGACCGTCAGCGCCGGCGACAACATCACCGTATCCAGCGAGTCCACCCTCACCGCCACCAACGGGGCCCTGAAAGCCACCGCCACCGATGGCAACCTGGAGATCAATAACGGCAGCAGCGCCTCCGCCGCCACCACCCTGGATCTGAAGGCGGGCAACCAGGCGGCGCTGATCAACGCCACCGCCCGGTCCGGCGGCGACATGAGCATCACCGCCGAGGACGGCGACGTGCTGCTCACCAACAGCCGCGCCGCCACCGACGGCGGGCAAACCGTCAGCGCCGGCGAAAGCGTGCGCCTGAACCAGTCCCAGCTGCACACCGAAACCGACGGCGACATGAAAGTAACCGCCGAGGCCGGCGACATCAGCCTTCTTAACAGCCAGATGATCGCCGGAGGTGCCTTCGACGGTGAGGCCGGCGGCAACGCCCTGCTGACCAACGGTCTGATCAGCGCCGGCAACTCTCTGGACCCGGAATTCGACGGCTCTCTGGACCCGGAATTCGACGGCTCGCCGGACCCGGAAGTCGTGGCCACTCTGGACCTGGACGCCGGCGGCAGCGTGCGTCTGACCCAGGGCAGCACCATCACCGGCGCCGACGACACCCATGTGGGCGCCGAGGAAGGCGAGCTGCTGGTGGTGGATAACGGCAAGATCCTCTCCGATGCCGATATCGACCTGAGCGCCGGCACCAACGCTACCTTCAACACCGGCCGCGCGGTGGCCGGGCAGGATCTCACCCTCACCGCCGGCCAGAACGTGAGCGTTTCCGGCGGCGGCAACCTGACCGCCACCGAGGGCGACCTGTCGGCCACCGCCACCGGCGGCGATGTGCTGTTCACCCAGAACAGCAGCGCCACCGCCGGCGGTGACCTGAAGCTGACCGCCAACGGCAACACCATCCTCACCAACGCGCTGATCAACGCCGGCGTCGACCTGGCGTTGACCGCCACCGAGGGCTCCCTGCGCCTGACCACCAGCAACGCCACCGCCGGTGGCAAGGTGGAGGCCCTCGCCGGCCAGGACCTGCAGTTGTCCGGCAGCTCCACGCTGATCGCCAACGATGGCGGCCTCACCGCCACCGCCACCAACGGCACCCTGAACCTGAGCCAGGGCAGCCGCGTCGCCGGCACCGATGACGTGGACCTGCGCGCCGGCACCGACCTGTCCGTGAATGCCTCCACCGTGGAATCCCTGGAGCAGGATCTGAGCCTCACCGCCGACACCGGCAGCGTGACCCTGGTGACCGCCACGGCCACCGCCCAGGGCGACGCCACCGTCACCGCCGCCGACAACGTGGCGCTGTCCGCCGGCTCCCGGCTCACCGCCACCGACGGTGACCTGGACATCACCGCCACCGAAGGTGACCTGACCGTAAGCCAGTCCTCCAGCCTCACCGCTGGCAACGACCTCACTGGTGACGCCGGCACCGACCTGGCCTTCACCACCGGCGCCACGGTGACCGCCGGCGGCGACCTGGACCTGGACGCTGGCGATGACCTGAGCGTGACGGACGCCACCGTGCGCGCCGACGGCGACGCCGCCCTGACCGCCACCGACGGCAACCTGTCGGTGACCCGTGGCACGGTCACCGCCGGTGGCTTCCTGGATGGCGACGCCGGCAAGGGCATCCTGCTGACCGCCGCCAACCTGACCAGCGGTTACTCGGTCATGGTGCCGTTCGCGCCGGTACCCCTGGAGCCGCAGCCCGAGGGCAACGTGGATCTGACCCTGAACGCCGGCAGCGGTGACATCGCCCTGTCCCAGGGCAGCGCCGTCGAGGCCGCCGGGGCGCTGGTGATGGACAGCGAGGAAGGCAACGTCAGCCTCACCAACGGCAGCCGCGCCACCGCCGTCACCGACGCTACCGTGGCCGCCGGTGCCGGTGTCAGCCTGGCCCAGGGCTCGCGCCTGGAAGCCACCACCGGCGACCTGGACGTGACCGCCACGGACGGGGACTTCACCGCCCGGGAGAGCTCCGTGCTGCGCGCCGGCGGCGACTTCACCGGCAACGCCGGCGGCGACCTGGCCTTCACCGAAGGTGCCCAGGCCGACGCCGACGGCGACCTGGACCTGGACGCCGGCGACAACCTGACCGTCCAGGACGCCACCGTGCGCGCCGATGGCGATGCCGCCCTCACCGCCGCCGAGGGTGATCTGGCGGTGACCCGCTCCAGCGTCACCGCCGGTGGCTTCCTGGACGGCGACGCCGGCGGGGCCATCACCCTGACCAGCGCCACCCTGGCCAGCGGTCAGCCGGCGCCGGTAACGCTGTTCGCGTTCGCGCCGCTGCAAGCCGGTAGTGTCGATCTGAGTCTGAACGCCGGCAGCGGCGACGTGACCCTCACCGGCGGTAGCCAGGCCACCGCCGCCGGGGCTCTGACCCTGGGCAGCGAGGAAGGCAGCGTCGTCCTCACCAACAGCAGCCATGGACGGGCGGCCACCGACGCCACCCTGACCGCCGCCACCGACGTGCGCATCAACAACGGTTCGTCCGTGGATGCCGACGAGGGCGACCTGACCGTCACCGCCACCGATGGTGACCTGAGCGTTACCAGCGGCGCCACGCTCACCGCCGGCAACGACCTCACCGGCACCGCCGGCCAGAACGTGACCCTGGATCAGGCCACCGCCGAGGCGGGCGCCAAGCTGTCCCTGACGGCCCAGGGGGCGGACCTGTCCCTGGCCAACAGCCAGGCCACCGCCGCCACCGACCTGGATCTCAAGGCCAAGGGCGACCTTACCGTGGATGGCTCCCAGGCCCGCGCCACCGAGGGTGATCTGAGTCTCACCGCCACCGACGGTGACCTGACCGCGCGCAACACCAGCACCCTGGCCGCCGGCGCCGATCTCAGCGCCGAGGCCGGCGGCGACCTGGCCTTCACCACCGGCACGGACGCCCGCGCCGGCGGCGATCTGGACCTGGACGCCGGTGCCGACCTGACCGTCGAAACCGCCACGGTGCGCGCCGAAGGCGCTCTGGATCTGACCGCCGGTGAACAAGGCGACCTGGCGGTAACCAGCGCCAGCGTCACCGCCGGCGGCGCGCTCACCGGTAAAGCCGGCGGCGGGGCCACCCTGACCGCCGCCACCCTGACCAGCGGCGACGCACCGGGCGCCGACCCGGCGGACCTGAGCCTGACCGTGGGCAGCGGCGACCTGACCGTCACCGACGGCAGCCGGGTCACCGCCAGCGACTCGCTCACCGTGAGCAGCGATGAGGCGGCGGTGAAGGTGGACGATGGCAGCTATCTGGAAGCCAATCGGGACGTGACCGTCACCGCCGGCACCGACGTGGGCTTCGATAACGCCAGCCTGGACGCCGTAAACGGCAACGCCCGGATCACCGCCAGCGACGGCGCCCTGACCCTGGCCAACAACGCCGCTCTGAGCGCTGGGGCGGACCTGGAGGCCAGCGCCGGTGGCAAGATCACCATGGACGCCAGCAGTGTGATGAACAGCGGCGCCGGGATGACCCTGGAAGCCGGTGACGACGTGGCCCTGTCCACCCTGCGTGCCGGTGGCGACGTGTCCGTGACCAGCGAGGAGGGCGGCATTCAGGCCGACCCGGCCATCGCCGAGCACATCCACGGCGACAACCTGTTCCTGTCGGCGGCCAAGAGCATCGGCTCCACGCTCAGCGGCCTGAAGACCCGCGTGACCAACCTCTACGCCACCATCACCGGCAGCGGTGATCTGCATCTGGAGGACCTGGACACCGACGGGCTCACCGTCAAGGACAGCAACCTGGCCGACGGCGATGCCCACCTGCGCGCCGGCGGTGACCTGACCATCGATGCCCTGGCGGTAAACGGCGATGCCGTGCTCGACAGCGCCGGCCGCCTGGCCACCAGCGCCGAAGGCACCCTCAGCGCCGACGATCTGCAGGGCACCGCGGTCAACGGCATCCGCCTGAACAGCGAACTGGACAGCGCCACCCTGGCGGTCAGCGGCACCGGCGACATCGACCTGGACAACCAGGGCGACCTGCGCCTGGACGGCGCCACCACCGCCGCCGGCGACATCGACGTGGACAACGCCGGTGACCTGGGCATTGGCCGGGTCGCCGCCGGCGATCACGATGTGGCTCTCAGCGCCGACGGCGCTATCCGCAAGGACGGTGCCGGTGAAGTCCAGGGCGTCAACGTGACCCTGCGCGCCAACGACGGCATCGGTGAATGGGCCACCAACAACCCCACCGAGGGCTTCCTGAACCTGAGCGCCCAGCACATCGACGCGCTCTCCGTTGCCGGTGACCTGTTGCTGAACCAGCAGGGCCCGGTACTGATCAGCCAGGCGCGCACCGGCGACGGTCGTGTCGGCGTGCAAGTGGAGAACGGCGATGCCACCCTGGGCGACATCCGCGCCCAGGGCCAGGTGACCGTGGTCGCCAATGACGGCAAGCTGATCGACGATGGCGATGCCGACACCCGCGTGGTGGGCGACGAGGTGCGACTGGCCGGCCGCGACGGCGTGGGTACCGACACCACCGCCATCGCCACCCGCGCCAACAGCCTGGATCTGCGCGCCGAAAGCGGTGTCATCAACGTGGAGGAACAGGACGGCCTGGCCGGCCTGGACGCCCACATCGAGAACGGCGACATCCGCGTGCGCACCCTGACCGGCGACCTCACCGTCGACGAAGTACAGGCCCTCACCCCGGGCAACGCGGTGATGCTCTCCGCCGTGGCCGGCGCCATCCTCGATGGCAACGGCGAAGCCAACAACATCGTCGCCGCGCTGCTCGAACTGAGCGCCGCCACCGGCATCGCCCGCGCCAGCAACCCGCTGAACGTGGACGTGGACACCCTGGGTGCCGCCGGCGGCAGCGGTGGCGTCTACATCAACAACCGCGGCACCGGCCCGCTCACCGTCACCGGCCTCACCGGCCAGGGCGGCCTGGGCCTGAACACCAGCGGCGACCTGGACCTCACCGGCGACGTCACCGGCCGCCGCGTGGACCTGGCCGCCGCCGGTGATTTCACCCAGGGCGGCCGCATCAGCGGCACCGAGGGCGTCACCGTGATCTCCAACGGCAACGTCACCATGGTCGCCGGCGCGCGCACCGACAGCACCGGCGACATCGGCTACCGGGCCGGCGGCGACCTGACCGTGGACACCCTCCACACCACCACCGGACTCACCGGCGGCAAGGTGACCCTGGAAGGCCGCACCCTGACCAGCAACGCCACCGAATCCGGCTCCATCCGCGCCGGCCAGGTGGACGTACGGGTGCCCACCGACAACGGCGAACGGGTCTACGATCTGGTGGATACCACCAACGGCAAGGCGCGGGTGTCGCTTAACCAGCGCACCCTGGGCGGCAAGATCGTCGAGGACTCCCAGTACGTGGGCGACCTGACGCACCCGCAAAGCCTCGACACCCCGCGCCTGGTGTTCAACCCGTTCGAAAGCTTCCAGCCGAACACCACCGGCCAGGGCTTCCAGCCCGTCCCCGGCGACAACGGCGAGTGGCACTACGAGCCCTGAGTTTTCCCGTACTCACCCCCGCTTGGGAGCCCGGCCTCGGCCGGGCTTTTTTTTGTCTGGTGTTTGCTTTAAATAAATCGAGGGGTTAAGTTCATAGGCGTATAAGAATAGGGGGTAAAATGAAATACATAATCATGATTTTTCTAGGAATTTTCATGGCCGGCCAGGCCGGAGCGCAAAAGGTCTGGGAGAGAGGGTTCGAAGTAAAAGACGTGTTGATATATAGCATGGCGGGCTACGGAATAGTGACGGCCAAGCTAGAAAGGGATTCAGGTATTGATACGGGGTGTGTGCCAACGGATCATCATGGAATCTTTAGTTACTGGGTTGAAGGGAACTTTAACAGTCGGGTCCAGACATGGGTCTCGGGGTTGCTTGCGGCGCAAGCGCAGGGGGGTGAAGTCGACATCTTAATCGACACGGATCAATGCAATACGGCGGGTCAGTGGGACGCTTTTGGTGCGCCAGCCGGATTGGGGCAGCGATTTACCGGGGTCAGAGTGAAAACACCTTGATCTTCAATAAACGAAGCTTTGCAGGCGAAGTTTCAAAGGGGTGACTGTGAGATATCTCTTACACAACAAGGGAGACATTTCCTACATACCGCAATGAGAAGAATATATAGAATCCGCAGAGAAGAATATAGGGGGAGGTATGAAATTAAGAATTCTAGGGATAATAGTTGTTGCTGTTTTTTGTGGGCAAGTTTCGGCGGATATGGTGTGGGTGGGGAGTCACCGGATAAAAAGCGTGATGGTTTATAATGAAAATAATAGGAACGTTATAACGGTACGATTTAAAGAAGATGCCGTTTTTGACACGGGATGCGCGCCAACAGATCAACATGGCATTGTCAGCTTTCTATACAAGAGCGATCTGAATAATACGCACCAGGGGTTGTTGTCAATTCTGTTGTCTGCGCAAGCACAATCGTCGGATGTCAATGTTTTGCTGGATGCCGCCGATTGCAATACGTCCTCTGTGTGGGGACGTTTCGGTAACCCGGCAGGTCTCGGCCTTAATCTTCTTGGTGTTGAAGTCGTTTCCAATTAGGTGCCGCCTTTTTGTATTAAAAATTATTGCCGTGCAGGTTTTTCTGGAGGGTGCATGAGGAGTTCGATTCTTGTTGGCGTATTGACCTTTTTTTTGTGCAGTCAGAGCCAAGCTGCTAGACAGTGGGCGTTTCAAGAAATCTATGTCAAGGACGTTTTAGTATATAACCAGGGTGGAAATAATGTGGTGACGGTTCGGATGGCAGGGGTGCCGTCCGATAACAACGTGGGGTGTAATCCCACGGATGCGCACCACATCGTATCTTTTTGGTACGATGGTTCTATAAATACAACAGTGCAAACCTGGGTATCGGTTTTGTTGTCGGCTCAAGCTCAGGATTTGCCTGTGGACCTCTGGGTCGATATGAACAATTGTAGTTCTGGAAGTCAGTGGAACCATTATGGGGCGCCTTATGGTCTTGGCTTGCGTTTAATGGGCGTGAAAATAGCGAAATAGTGTTTCAGTGAGTGTGTACGATTTGGCTGCTTTGGGAGCCGCTTATTGCGTTTGTCAAGGTTGGGATGAGGGGCTCGAGTTTGTGCGGACAATCCGCTCAGGCCAATTAATGGAATAGATAAGGTGATATTTCTGCTGCTTTCTTTGAAAGCTGTCAGCTGGTCATCTGTTTTATAAAATGAGGAATGGTGAGGGGGTTAAGGTGAGGAAGGGGTTTGTTTTTTTTGTTTCGATTTTCTGTTTTTTATTATCTTCCAACCTTCTTGCTGCGCGGCCGTTGAGCTTGCAGAAGCATAATTACGTTGTCTACCACCAGGATATATCCAGTGTCGAGCATGGACTTGACGGTATTCCTGACATCTTACTTGTTGCGGCGCCCAACTATGTGCCTATTGGGGCGGGTGTTACCTTTCCAGTACCAATATCCGCGGGCTACGAAAATCTTCTGTTTTGCGGGACTGTTTCTGGCGATTTCGAGCCTTGCACCCTATCCGGTGACGCTGAAATTCCCGATCAGCCGACCGGCGACTATGAGGTTTTGTTAGGGGACTTTGATGGCGATGGCGAGCTGGATATAGTGCTTCATTCAAAGGTTTCCTCAAAAAATACGCTTTACCTTGATAACAATGGAGATGGTTCTTTCGGCTTGAAAGACCAGTTTAAAAAACTTGACGGGCTATGGGTTTCTGGTAACTCCGATGTGAATGTGACGGATCGTCTGGGTGCTAATGGGGCGGAAATAGTTATTGATGGTGACTATTATGCGGAATTGGCCAGCGGCCGGTTTCAAAGTCCGCACCGGATTAGTCTTTTATACTCGTTGACCGGGGCCTCTCAGTCGAGTTTTTCGGTCAGTCAGGGGCAGGCCCATTTTTCAATACCCATTCAAGTTGCTAGTGGTGGCTCGGGTGTGACACCTAGTGTTTCCTTGAATTACTCCAGTGATGCCGAATACGGCCAAGCGGGCATGGGGTTTCAGATCTCCGGGCTATCCGCCGTGAGGCGTTGTGGGCACAAGAATCTTCAGGACGGATATACTCAAGGTGTGGATGGTTCGAATGAAGATTTGGCGTGTTTAGATGGTGTCAGGCTAGTGCTTGTCAGTGGGAGCTATTGGGAGAGTGGCTCAATCTACCGGCTGGAAAAAGAAGATAGTTCGCGCATCGTATTTGAGAACGGCGGTTTTACCCAGTATCGAAAAGATGGTGACCTTTACAAGTACGGGCAATCGGAAAATTCCAGGGTTCGTGGTAAAAGAAACAATAGCGCGGTGGGCGTTTGGGCGTTGGAGTCTGTCTCAGATCGCTTAGGTTATGGGTATCGCGTTTCATACTTGCCAGATCAGGCATCATTTTTCCCGAAGAAGATCGAATACACTATCCAAGAAGGGTCTGATCAGTCTGGTTATGCTGGCGTTGAATTTCATTATGAAGCTGACCCTTATGGGAAAACGACCGCGATACTAGGCCGAAAGCTTAGTCTTGGGCTTCGTTTGAAAAGTGTTTACAGCCAGGTGGATAAGGCAACTCTTCGCGAATATCATTTCTTCTATGAAAGTAATGAAGTTACTCGTCGCTCCTTGATGACGAGTTATGCCGAGTGTAACTATAGAGGTGAGTGCTTTAATCCGACGACGCTGGATTGGCGAGGGGGCGACGCCCCCAGTTTTGCAAACGGTCAATATATTCGATTTCCAGGAAATCCCTTGGCTTTATATGAGGAGGGGTTTACTAAAGTTGGTTTTAATCGTTGGGCGGATATTAATAGGGATGGCGTGGATGACTATTGCCGCGTGTCTCCGACAGATGACCCCGGAACTCGCTGGAATACGGCGGAAGTGCTTTGCTACCTAATCAATGAATCAGGGCGTTTTGGTGATTCGATACCAATTGATGTGGTCCTGAACGGTACCGATTTGATGCAGGCGCCATTGGATTTCCTGAATTGGAATGTGGACCCGGCATGGAGAGATATTAATAATGATGGCTACGTTGATTTTTGCTATTCGATACCGAACGGCGACAAGGCTTGGGATTCCTCCGATCGGTTGAAATGCCACCTTAATAGCGGTGGGGACGACATCAGTTTCGAACAGACGGTATCAAGTACTGTTAATCGGCCAACCGGTATTTTTCAGGTTTCAGGGCGGTCCTGGGTGGACTTCAATAATGATGGCTGGCTAGATTATTGCTTTTCCTATACTCAGAATGATGAAAAAAAATATGTAACTTGTGCAATCAGGGAAGGTGAAAATTTCAGTTTTAATGATCGAGCAGTTGTGCGCCACGTAGATGAGGTTCCTGGCTATTGGGTGGATATCAATGGTGATAGTCTTCCCGACTACTGTCGAGTGAAAGATAATAAAATTACATGCGATTTGAATAGAAAAGGCCAGGATCTAAACGGTGGGCGTTGGTCGAAAACAGGAAGTAATTACAAAGACGACAAAGATATTGATGCGCCGTATTTCATGGGTACCTCCACAAAGCGTTTTTCCGCGCGTTTTGTCGACTTCACGGGAAATGGGTATTCCGATTTTTGTAGAATATACATAACCAATAGTTCCGGTCGTGGTGGGTATCGGGCGAAATGCTTGGAATCTACCGGACAGGGTTGGGGGAGTGAGGTCGTATCTCCGTTCATGAAGATTAGTGATAGCCCTTGGAGTGAATACGATGGGTTTTCCGAGGCGATGGCCGAGGCAACCCAGTTTATGGATGTTAACAAAGATGGCCTGATCGATTGGTGTGTCGAGGACAAATCCGTGCTGAGGTGTATGCTGAGTACGCCTGAAGGGTTTGGAAATTCTGTTAATAATTATGCCATGCCAATATTCCCTGGGACCCTGATCTCGAGAGGGCTGAGGGGCATAAACCGTGGTTGGGCCGACATAAATGGGGATGGCCAGGTTAGTTATTGTGCGCTCTACTTTAAGTCACTTTATCCGGAGGACAATCGGGGAATGGCCTGTTTTGACTCGGGCTCGTCAGAGAGACATGATTATTTGGCCGGCGTGACTAACGGTATGGGGCTTTCTTATCAGGTTGATTATAAAGATATTTCCGATCCGTCGGTGTACGCGCACGACCGAGGGGTCGGAGAGTATGGCGAAATTTATATCGGATCGGGCATTAATGTTGTTTCTCGTTTGAGCGTTTCGAATGGTATAGGTGGATTTAATGAGCAGAGCTATTTTTATAAAAACTATGGATATATTGAAGGGGGGATAGGAGGTCTGGGTTTTCGTTATATAGAGACCACATCAGAGAAAGATAGGAAGATCAATGAAACCTGGTATCTTCACGAACCATACCTGCATCAGACGGGGTATATAGAGAAGAATAAAACCAGTTACCTTACAAGCAGCGGTGCGCTTCAAGAGGTTTCTGTTCAGGAGAACACCTGGGAAACCGTGACCTATGAAGGCTCTGGTTTCCACGTTGTGGCGCATGATGAGACGATCTGGAATGGTGACAGCCAAACTCCTTTGCGCTACAGGGTGCAGCAGATAGAAAGCCAATCGGAGAGCTATGATCTAAATGGTGCTTTCATACAGGCTTCATCATCGACGCATGCTTATGACGATTTTGGGAATTTGACTAATGTTGTCGAAACCACATCCGGACCCCAGCAGAGCTTTACGAAAACGGTTGTCAGTCAGTTTGATGATTACCTGGATGACTGGATATTGGGGCGGCTTACTCGTTCCACGGTTACCCATGCCGGGGCTTATCAAGGCTCCGCGGTGCCCGCAATTACTAAAGTTTCGGAGTGGGAGTATTACTCTGCGTCCCAGTCAACGTTCGCGGGTATGCTTAAAAAAGAGATTATTGAACCGGACAGTCCGGATCTTCGAAAGGAAAAAAGCTACACATACAACGATTTCGGTTTAAAGGAGACGGTTACCACATCAGTGGCGGGGTTGCCTTCCCGTACCGTTGAGTTCGGGTACGACTCGAGAGGCCGTTTTCAGACGAGCGTCACCAACGATCTCGGGCACCAGGTTATTTCCAGTTATGATGAAGTCACCGGTGCTAAGCTGACCGAACAGGATCCGAATGGCCTGGTTTCTACCTGGGAATACGACTCCGTGGGACGGTTGGTCCGCAAGACCTCGCCGGGCGGGCAATCCACGGAAGTACGCATTCAAGCTTGTCTATCCAATTGTCCTGCGCATGCCGTATATTACTCCGAAAGCTGGCAGGCATCCGCCGGTGGTACGGTGATGTCGCCCAAGACGCGTGAATATAAAGACAAACTCGGGCGAACAGTTCAAACGCGTACCCAGGGCCTTGACGGTACTTATATCTACAACGTTGCACAATACGACGCCCAGGGACGTTTACTGCGTAGCAGTCAGCCCTACAAGTCGGGTGGCGCAGTACACTGGGACGAAGTGTTGCAACGGGATGCCATGGGCAGACCGACCCGGCGAATGGCTGCTTCTGGTGCCCTGACGGAGACCCACTTTAACGGCCTGACCACCACTCAGACGACCTCCTGGAGCGGGCAACTCGGAGCGGGCGCGCAGGTGCGTGTCTCGTCCGTTACCGACGATGTGGCCGGGCATATGCGAAAGGCGACAGATAACGATGGCCGCCGGATTACTTATTTCTACGATGCGACGGGTCAGCTCATCAAGGCGTTATTGCCCGGTGGGGTGGAGCTGGTCAATCAGTACGATTTGCTCGGGCGCAAGGTCATGTCCAGCGACCCGAACATTGGTACTTGGCGATACGCTTACGATGGCTATGACGAGCTCGTTCTGCAGGAGAATGGCTCCGGCCGTCGCGTCTGTTTCAGCTATGACGTGCTCGGGCGCCAGGTGGCCCGTACCGACGATTATCTGGCGGCGTCTGACTGGACACAGGCGCTCAATTCGGCGCTAAGTGGCTGCCAGGGACAGATTGCGGATACCAGTTGGAGCTATGATGCGATCGATAAGGGGGTGGGACGTTTGGCCTCTGTACGGACATCTGCCGGTTACGAACAGGAGCCGTTCTACGACAGCTTGGGCCGCGTGGTCCGTACCGAGACCCGCTACGCACAAATCGACTACGTAAGCACCCAGCAATACGACGAGGATACTGGCAAGATCGCTGTGATGACCCCCGCTCATCGCGATCAAGGTCCAAGTGTCAGTGTGGAGTACCGGTACAACAATCTAGGTTTCTTGACTGAGCTCGGTAAGGCGGGGTCGTCGGACTACTATTGGCAGATTTTGGCGCAAAATGCCCGCGGAGACGTTACACGGCGGCGCTTCGCCAATGGGATGATCGAGAATCAGGCGACCTACAACGACGCTACCGGCATGATTTCGCAGATTCGCTCCAAGATGACGCTGGCGCCTTCCTGGAGTATCCAGGATGAGAACTATGTCTACGATGCCAATGGCAACCTGCTGCAGCGTTCCCAGACGAATACTACGCAAAATCTGGCCATTGAAGAAACGTTCGAGTATGACGACCTGGATCGGCTGATCCGGGCCAGCGTTGAAAATCTCGGTGAACCGGGACTGTCGTTTGAGCAAACCGCTCAGTACGACATCGCCGGCAATATTACCGCTCGAAACGATGTGGGCAGCTATGCCTACCAGGAGACCTGCCAATACCAGGGAGAGACCTACACCCCTGGCCCAGGCGCGGTGACTCAGGTGACCGGTGTAAGGAGCGAGCAATACTGCTACGACGCCGGCGGCAATATGCTCACCGGTGGTAACAAAACCATTTCCTATACATCTTTCAATAAGCCAGTTTCCATTAGCACGCCGGATGCCCAGGTACAGTTTGTCTACGGACCATCCAGGGAGATTCTGCGCAAGGTCAGCACCGCATCCGGTCAGTCCATCAATAAAACGTCCATTGGATCCTACGAAACGCTGACGATTTCCAAGGCTGGCGCGACGACGGTCAAGGAGCGCTGGTCCCTGCCGGGCGGGGTTGTCGTCTCACTGGAAGACGGCGATGCGTCGACCTTGAAAGATGAGTACCTTTTCTCCGACGCCCTGGGCTCCATCGTCGCGGTGGCCAACCAGCTGGGGGGGGTCAACGAACGATTCCAGTACGACCCCTGGGGTCGCCCAAGACAAGGCCTCGACTGGGTAAGCCTGTCAGATCTGGATTGGTTCGACCTGGAGCGTGACGAAAACACCACGGGTAAAGGTTTCACTGGCCACGAAATGCTGGACCAAGTCGGAGTGATCCACATGGGGGGGCGCATCTATGACCCGACCCTTGGCCGATTTATGAGCGCCGACCCGGTAATTAAAGGCCTAACCAATACTGAGAGTTTCAACCGCTATAGTTACGTTCTGAACAACCCGATGAGCTACACCGACCCTACTGGGTACTCTTGGTGGAGCGAGAACGTGACGGACAAATGGCGAGATGTAAGAAAGAAATTTAGGCGCCAGGTCATGCAGTTCGTTATGGGGCCAGTTAATGAAGCGCTTTTTTATCACGGTGGGCGTGCATTGGCTAAATTTGCTAGCCGTAATAAGTATGCTGGCGAAGTCATCGGCACTATAAGTACAGCCTGTGGTCCCTACGCCCCTATCTGTAACGCCGCAGCCAACGCAAGTATGGCCTATGCTAACGGTGCGCCATTGTCCGATGTTTTTGAAATTGGTCTGAAAACAGCTGCGCTTGCGTATTCGAATCAATATGCCGCCGGTCGCATAGGGCAATTCCGTGCAGGGGACAGCGTAGTCCGCGAGGTGATCGCCACGGGCCTACATGGAGCCAGAGGAGCGGCGTTTGCTAAAATGTCTGGCGGCGATGCACGGTCCGGTCTTTGGGGAGGGCTTACGGAATCGGTGATAGGTGGCGGAATACACGATCAGATATCAAACAAGGTGGGCGGAACGTTAGCTGCTGCCCTGGCTAGCGGCACCATATCTGAGGTGACTGGAGGTAAGTTTGCTGTTGGTGCTCTCCAGGGAGCTATAGGTTATAGGTTTAATGAACTTGGAGGTGAAGAAAAGGAGGGAGAGCCTCATTATGCCCCTGGGAAACCTGAGGATTTTCCTATTCTTAAAAAGTTGCATAATCTGGCGTATCAGGCTGCTGGGGAAGTCGATGCAAACTGTACCGGTTGGTGTGGTTTGCCATGGGTTCGGGGATCTAGAATACATAAAGTCTTCGCAGATAAAGTAAGAGCGTTAGGCGTCGATTACGCCGCTGAGATTAGTTACAAAAATGGCGTCGTTGTCCGCTATGGAATGGCTGGGTCTATTAGGGCGGATGCTGTTTATGGAGATGTGGCTTCGCCAAAATTTGTTGTTGAATTGAAGACGGGATATTTTGGGTGGGTAAGTCGAGGTGAGGCGAAATCTTACTTTAGGCACTTGCCTAGGAATACGGATCTTTACCCTTTGAAGGTTCCATAGGATTGAGTTTTTTTAATGAATAGATCAAATTTTGTAAAATCTGTGATGAGAGATGTGGTCGATATGGCAAACATAAATAATTATTTTTATGTATTGCCGGTTGAGCATATATTGAGTGGTTTTTTTTGTGAAATGACTCCGCGAGGTGCGTATGTGTGGAGGTTTATTTACCCGTTGTTCGATACATCGGATGAAATTCATTTGCTATATAGTCAGAGGCTTGACTATCCGGAAGATTATATCGACTTTGAGAAAGTCGATAAGTCTAATCTTGCAGCCGTCTTTTGTGAGCGAATAGAAAACAAGGTTGAGAGGGCTAGGAGTATGGCAACGCTTCACAATTTTTGCTCGTACTGTGAAGGTCGAGCAGCTTTGTTGGAGCATGAGCTCTCTCAAATGGCCTATGGGTTTGCTTTATTATTGCTTGATCAAAATGAGAGGGCATGTGACTTTCTTAATAGAGCAAAGAACTATTTGAGGGGCTCACATAAAGAACGATGTATAAAAGTGCTGCAGTTGCTCTCTCAAGAGCCGGAAGGCGCGAAGCGCCTTATTTTGAATTGGGAGGATGAAAATAAATATAAGCTTGGTGTCCGCACAATCTGATGTGCCGTAATTGCCTCTCGCCAGCATGCCGTGCCCGTCGCGTTGGAAGCTGTGGGCGCATTTGCCCGACCGGTTAGGATCAAAGATTGGGCGGGGTACCCGGATCAATAGTGCCAAATTCTGTAAGGGGAATTCGAAAGTGAAACATTCAGGATTTAGGACTTTCTTTTGGGGGTCGATCCCTGGGCCTAGACAAAGTCTACATGGGGGACGCATTTATGACCCGACCCTTGGCCGATTCATGAGCGCCGCCCCGGTAATTAAAGGCCTAAGTGGCCTCTAAAATATTTCCAACACACTGATTTTATTGATGAATCGGCCCTGATAGGTTATCTGGAATCACCAGGAGGGTTTTCCATGACGCACCGACGCTCCCAGGCCGAACGCACCGAGAACCAGGAGCGCGATCTGTTCCGAGCCCGCATGGGCGAAGTGATCGACATGAAGTACCCGCTGGTGCGCGTCAGTCAGGCGATACTATGTCGGACGTTGATCGAATCGGTGGGTGACTCGTTGCCGCTGGTGCCGGCGGGCCCGGCCCGGCTGGTGCTGGGGCTGACGTACTTGAAGCACGCCTACGATCTGTCCGATGAGGCCGTGTGCACACGCTGGCTGGAAAATCCCCATTACCAAGTATTTCTTCTGTGGTGAAGTGTTCTTCCAGACCCGATTGCCGTGCGACCTATCGTCGTTCACACGGTACAGGAAACGATTGGGGGAAGCCGGTGTGGAAGAGCTGTTGGCGCAAACGATTGAAGCGGCGAAGCGTCTCAAGGCGGTACGCCGCTCGGATCTGAAGCGGGTGGTGGTGGGCAGCACGGTCCAGGAAAAAGGCGTGGCGTATCCCACGGATAGCCGTCTGCTTGAGGTAGCGTGCCAGAAGGTGGTGGAAGCGGCCACGCAGGAGGTGTTTCTCTAAGGCAAAGGCTACGCGCGGATGGGCCCGAAGCTGGCGATCCAAGCGGGACGCTACGCGCACGCGAAGCAGTTCAAACGGATGCGTAAGGTGCTGCGCAAGCAACGCACGATCCTGGGTCGGTTGCTGCGTGACATTGGCCGTAAGGGTAGCCAGGAAGCGCTGGAGCGGCTGGCGCCGCCCCTGGAGAAAGCGGAGCGGCTGCGCGGTCAAACGCCGAAGGGCAAGAATTAGCTCTACGCCTGGCACGCGCCGGAGGTGGAGTGCATCGGCAAAGGGAAATCCCGGCGCCCTACGAGTTCGGGGTAAAGGTGGGCATTGCGATCACGGCGAAGAGTGGGCTGATCGCGGGCGCCCTCGGCTTCCCTGGGAACCCGTACGACGGCGACACCCTGGCGGAGCATTGGGAACAAACCGGCATTCTCACCGGCGTCGAACCGGAGACGGTGCTCGTTGACCTGGGTTACCGGGATCGGGAACTGGACGCGCCCGTGTGCTGCACAAGGGCAAAAGAAAACACTGACAAGGAGCGACTGGCGCTGGCTGAAACGCCGGTAGGCGGCGGAGCCGACCATCGGGCACTCGAAGTCGCAACACCGGATACGGCGCTGTCACCTGCAGGGCCAACTTGGTGACGCCTTGAGTACGGTGTTGGCGGCGACCGGTTACAACCTGCGCAGGGTGATGCGGTGGTTGTTGCTTCTTTGCGCCTGAATAGGGTCGTCGCTGATCGGCCTGAATCGAACTCAGCGATGCTTGGCATCGAGGGAGCCGTGAATGACGGGGGCTTTGTGAAGCGAGGGGTAAAATGATGAAGAAATATTCTAATTTTATTGCTGTATTTTATTGTGGTGGAGGATTTGGTATCAGGGTGCTGATCTGGTCTTGGTGGTTTTAATCGCGTTTATGGGTGTGTATAGAGGGTTGGATATGAAATTTAGAATTCTTTTGGTGGTGTTCATTTCTTTCATTGCGATTATTGGGCATGCTGCTGATAGAGGCTGGTACATAAAAAATGCCGAGGTCGTTTCGGTTGGCTCTTATTATGATGGTAATCATGTACTGATGCTCAAATTCAGGGCTTTGCCGGCCGACGTTTCCATTCCTGTGTCGAATTGTGCCCTGACATGGAGTGATGGGAATACGACCGCATCTGACGTGATGGTTGTTACTTGGTGGTCGGAGGATAAGCCCCATTCAAGGGTTCAGGCTCAATACTCCACGGCGCTCGCTGCCCATGCCCAGAAGTTGCCTGTGGATATCCATTTTGAGACCTCTCGCTGCTCCTCTACTTCCGCTCGTCCATATGGCAATTTCTGGACGGGCATTAGGTTCTCTGAGTGACCAGTCAGTAGCTCGGCAAAAAGCGTGCTCTGACGAAGGGGGTGCTAATGGCATGGGATTGTGAGGGGCGTTTGGATTTTGCTGCGGTATGACAGTTGACAGTTGACAGTTGGCGGTCGCGTCGGCCAGGAAGCCCAAATCTGATTGTGGTGGTCTTGCCACCCTACGTGCGTCGCTGGGATATTGGTGCGTGGTTTAATTCGGATTCTTGAAATATCTGGTTTTAAAAGTTGCTTTGGCAAGGAGGTTGTGGTGAGCGTAATGAAGGGCATTTTCGTTGTTTTGCTCTTGTCTCTTTCTTCATACTCATTTGCTGATCGGGTATGGCTCGATCAAGATTTGATGGTTGAAGATGTGGCGGTGTATACGCGGTATGAAAAAAATGTTATGACTTTGAAGGTTTCCTCCAGTGAAGAGCTGAATCTCGGCTGCCCCCCTACAGATACTCATCATATCTTTAGCTTTTGGACTAAAGCTGATTTCAATGGTGCTATAAGGACTCAGATTTCTACCTTGCTTTCTGCCCAAGCTCAGCAACTTCCTATAAGGATATTGGTGGATATCGGCAACTGCAACACTAGTGGCTGGGATGGTTATGGGGCACCATTGGGACTGGGTGTCGCTTTTTTTGGAGTTAGGGTCGTTAGAGAATAGCGCCTTGCTCGCTACATATATGAAGAGGATGGTCTTTCGGAGGTTTTATTGGCTTTCCATTGAGCCCCCTTAAGTTTTTATGTGGCAGTATCGGCAGTCGGTCGTTATGTTTATCGAGGACAACAAGCACTATTTTATGACTCATCGTGAAGAAGTGGGGAATGGCGCTGGGCTGTCAGGTGAATACCATCACTACGCAGCATGTTGTAGCCGCTCCTTGCGTGAGGGACGCCTTCCACGGCAGCCGGCTAAAGCCGCCGCACCCGCAGGGAGCGGCCCTTGATCTTGCCGGCCTGGAGGCGCTGCAGGGCCTTGTCGGCGACGGCGCGGTCCACGGCCACGTAGGCCTGGTGGTCGAAGAGGGTGATCTTGCCCACCTTGTCGCCGGGCAGGCCGGCGTCGCCGGTGAGGGCGCCGAGGATGTCGCCGGGGCGCAGCTTCTGCTTGCGGCCGGCGCCGATGCACAGGGTCGCCATGGGCGCCCGCAGCGGGCTCCGGTCGGCGTGGGGGCGCACCTGGTCCAGGTCGTGCCAGGGCAGGGTGCCTGGGTGCTGGTCCTCGATGGCCAGGGCGCGGCGCATTTCCGGCGGCGCCACCAGGGTCAGCGCCAGGCCGCGCTCGCCGGCGCGGCCGGTGCGGCCGATGCGGTGGGTGTGGGTTTCCGGGTCGCGGGCCGGTTCCACGTTGATCACCAGATCCAGGGCGGCGATGTCCAGGCCCCGGGCGGCCACGTCCGTGGCCACCAGCACCGCCAGGCTGCGGTTGGCGAACAGGCCCAGCACCTGGTCCCGGTCGCGCTGCTCCAGGTCCCCGTTCAGGGCCCGGGCGGAGACGCCCTGGGCGTTCAGGTGGTCCGCCACCTCCTGGCATTGCCGCTTGGTGGCGCAGAAGGCCACGCAGGACGTGGGCCGCAGGCTGTAAAGCAGACGCGTCACCGCCTCCAGGCGGGTTTCCGGCGTCACCTCGTAGAAACGCTGCTCGATGTCCGGGCGGTCCTCTTCCGTGGCCACCTTGATGGACACCGGATCGTGCAGGAATCGGCCCGCCAGGGTCTGGATGGCCGGCGGCCAGGTGGCGGAGAACAGCAGCGTCCGCCGCCGCGCCGGGGTCCGTTCGACGATGCCGGCGATGCTGTCCACGAACCCCATGTCCAGCATCCGGTCGGCCTCGTCCAGCACCAGGGTATTCAGGCCGTCCAGGGACAAGGTGCCCTTGGCCAGGTGCTTCTCGATTCGTCCCGGGGTGCCGACGATGATCTGCGCGCCGTGCTCCAGGGAGCCCACCTGGGGCCCCATGGCCACGCCGCCGCACAGGGTCAGCACCTTGATGTTGTCCGTCCCCCGGGCCAGCCGCCGCAGCTCCCGGGCCACCTGGTCCGCCAGCTCCCGGGTGGGGCACAGCACCAGGGCCTGGCAGCGGAAGTCCCGGCGGTCCAGCGAATGCAGCAGCCCCAGCCCGAACGCGGCGGTCTTGCCGGAGCCGGTGCCCGCCTGGGCGAGCACGTCCCGCCCCTCGAGAATGACGGGCAGGCTGCGCGCCTGGATCGGCGTCATGGCCGTGAAGCCCAGCGACGCCAGGTTCGCCAGCGTGGCGGCGTCCAGCGGCAGGGAAGCGAAATCGGTATCGGTCATGGCACGGCCTGGAAAGCAGGGAAGGGCGCGCATTCTAGCACCTTCCGCCCCCATCCCGTCCGCCGGCCATGCGTTCCATATGTCCCATACGTCCCATACGCCGTAGGAGCGACTTCAGTCGCGATCAGCCTGGCGGAGCGGTGATCAACCCGCCGGGCCATCGCGACTGAAGTCGCTCCTACGGCGATCTCCACCCTGCGGAGCGGTTACCGCAAGCACACGTAAAAAGCCCCCGGGCCGGGTGAATTCAAGCCCTCTTGCCGCTAGACTAGTCTGCTTTAGATCGCTCACGGTCCCGCCGCCGGCGGGACCCTCGGCCCGAGTTGGAGCGGCGATGGCCGCGGTTCGCACCCTATGAGACTGAAAACCATCAAGCTGGCCGGCTTCAAGTCGTTCGTGGACCCCACGTCGGCCCTGTTTCCGGACAACCTGACCGCCGTGGTCGGGCCCAATGGCTGTGGCAAATCCAACATCATCGACGCGGTGCGCTGGGTGATGGGCGAATCCTCCGCCAAGCATCTGCGCGGCGAATCCATGGCCGATGTCATCTTCAACGGCTCCAACGCCCGCAAGCCGGTGGCCCAGGCCTCCATCGAGCTGGTGTTCGACAACTCCGACGCCACCGTCACCGGCGAGTACGGCAAGTTCAACGAAATCTCCGTGAAACGCCAGGTGACCCGGGACGGCCAGTCCAACTACTTCCTCAACGGCACCAAATGTCGCCGCAAGGACATCTCCGATATTTTCCTGGGCACCGGTCTGGGGCCGCGCAGCTACGCGATCATCGAGCAGGGCATGATTTCCCGCCTGATCGAGGCCAAGCCGGAGGAGCTGCGGGTTTATATCGAGGAAGCGGCGGGCATTTCCAAGTACAAGGCGCGCCGCCGCGAGACCGAGAACCGCATGCGCCGCACCCGCGAGAACCTGGAGCGGCTCACCGACATCCGCGATGAGCTGGAGCGCCAGCTCGAGCGCCTCAGCCGCCAGGCCGCCGCCGCCGAGAAGTACAAGCAGTACAAGGAAGAGGAGCGGCACAAGAGCGCCCAGCTCAAGGCGCTGCGCTGGAAGGGCCTGGACAACCAGGTCAAACAGCTGGATCAGGTGATCGGCGAGCTGGAAGTGGCCCTGGAGGCGCGCATCGCCGAGCAGCGCCACGCCGACGCCGAAATCGAGCAACTGCGTGAGAACCACAACGACGTCCAGGAAAGCTTCAACCAGGTGCAGCAGCGCTACTACGCCCTGGGCGCCGAGGTGGCGCGCCTGGAGCAGAGCATCCAGCACCAGCGCGAGCGGCGCCAGCAGCTTTACGAGGAGCTGGAGCAGGTGAGCGCCAGTTGGAAGGAGGCCGAGGCCCACCAGAGCGCCGACGCCGAGAAACTGGCCCAACTGGACGAAAACCTGGCCAGCCTGGAGCCGGATCTGGAGCTGACCCGGGAGCGCGAGGAAACCGCCGCCGAGGCCCTGGCCCTGGCCGAGGACGCCATGCAGGAGTGGCAGCAGGCCTGGGAAGCGTTCAATAACAAGGCCGGCGAATCCCGCCGTCAGGCGGAGGTGGAGCAGTCCCGCATCCAGCACCTGGAAAAATCCATCGAGCGCCTGGGCGACCGCCTGGAGCGCCTGGCCAAGGAGCAGGAATCCCTGGATTCCGGGCCCCTGGCCCAGGAAATGCGCCAGCTCGAGGAGCAGGTGGCGGAGTTCCGCGAGCAGGGCGAGGAAAGCGAGCTGCGCGCCGAGAGCCTGCAGGAGCGCATCAACCAGCTGCGCCGGGAGAACGGCGAGCGCGGCCGCGAGCTGGACGAGGCCCGCGACCGCTTGCAGGCGGCCCGCAACCGTCACACTTCCCTGGAGGCCCTGCAGAAGGCGGCCATGGGCGACGACGGCGCGGTCAGCGACTGGCTGGAACGCCATGAACTGGACCGGCAGGCCCGCCTGGCGGACCGCATCCAGGTGGCTGAAGGCTGGGAAAAAGCCGTGGAAGCGGTGCTCGGCGATGCCCTGCAGGCGGTGGTCATCGACGGCCTTGACCGGGTCGGCGACTGGCTCGCCGATCTCACCCATGGCCGCGTCACCCTGATGGACGCCAACGCCGCCGGGCCCGCGGCTTCAGGGGCGCCCGCCGCCGACGCCCTGATCAATCACGTTACCGGCGATGTCCCCGAAGGCCTGCTCACCGGCGTGCACGCCGCCGACGATCTGGGCGCCGCGCTGGCCCTGCGTCCGCGCCTGGCCGCCGGCGAATCCGTGGTCACCCGGGACGGCATCTGGCTGGGCCCGGACTGGCTCAAGGTGATGCGCGAGCAGGACCAGGAAGCCGGCGTGCTGGAGCGCCGCCGCGAGCTGGAGGCTCTGGCCGGCACCATCGACGGCGCCGAGGCCCGGGTGGAGGAACTCAAGGCCGCCTTGGAAGAGGCCCGCGAGGCGATCGCCGAGCTGGAGGAAGAGCGCGAGGAAGTGCAGCGCCAGGCGGCCCGCCTGAATCGGGAGCTGGGCGAGGTGAACGCCCAGGTCAGCGCCCGCCAGGTGCGCCTGGAGCAGATCACCATGCGCCGCGAGCGCCTCGGCAACGAGATGGAGGAAGCCCGCGGCCAGCTCAGCCAGGAAGAACAACAGATCAAGGAGGCCCGCGCCGTGCTCCAGGAAGCCCTGGACGCCATGGAGCAGGACTCCGGCGAGCGCGAGGCGCTGCTGTCAAAACGCGACCAGGCCCGCGCCGCCCTCGACGATGCCCGCCAGCAGGCGCGCCAGCAACGGGACCTGGCCCACCAGTTGGCCATGGACGCCCAGGGCGCGCGCACCCAGGCGGATGCCCTGCGCCAGAACCTGGACCGTTTGTCCTCCCAGGTGGCCAGCCTCGGCGAGCGCAAGGCGCAGCTCGAGGACCAGGCCAGCGACGGCGGCGATCCGGGCCTGGAGCTGCAGGAGCAGCTGGAGGAAAAACTGGAGCAGCGCCTGGAGTCCGAGCAGCAACTCGCCGAGGCCCGCCGCCGCCTGGAGGACGTGGAGCACCGCATGCGCGACCTGG
The DNA here is from genome assembly GCF_046507615.1 of Alloalcanivorax sp. C16-2. Lineage (NCBI taxonomy): Bacteria > Pseudomonadati > Pseudomonadota > Gammaproteobacteria > Oceanospirillales > Alcanivoracaceae > Alloalcanivorax > Alloalcanivorax sp. C16-2. Next base: position 1,806,286 of record NZ_JBKFTL010000001.1, read on the forward strand.
AAGGCCGGCGCGGCCAGCACGAACGCCAGGCCCAGGAAGTGCGCGATGCCATCAACGGCAAGCGCATGCAGTGGCAGGACCTGACCACCCGCCGCCAGACCGTGGCCGAACAGCTCGACGAGCAGCACTTCGACCTGAACACGGTACTCGACAACCTGCCCGAGGACGCCGAGGAGAAAGCCTGGGCCGAGGAGCTGGAGCGCATCGGCCAGCGCATCGCCCGCCTGGGCCAGATCAACCTGGCGGCCATCGAGGAATACCAGCAGCAGTCCGAGCGCAAGCAGTACCTGGATCAGCAGAACGACGATCTGGAAGACGCGCTCAAGACCCTGGAAAACGCCATCCGCAAGATCGACCGGGAGACCCGCACCCGCTTCAAGGAGTACTTCGACCGCATCAACAAGGGGCTCCAGGAGCTGTTTCCCAAGGTGTTCGGCGGCGGCCACGCCTACCTGGAACTCACCGGCGAGGACCTGCTCGACACCGGCGTGGCGATCATGGCGCGGCCCCCCGGCAAGCGCAACAGCACCATTCACTTGCTGTCCGGGGGTGAAAAAGCGCTCACGGCGTTGTCCCTGGTATTCAGTATCTTCGAACTGAACCCGGCGCCGTTCTGTCTGCTTGATGAGGTGGACGCGCCCCTTGACGACGCCAACGTGGGGCGTTTCTGTAATCTGGTGTCGGAAATGGCGGAGCGGGTACAGTTTATCTACATCACGCACAACAAGATCGCCATGGAGATGGCGCACACCCTGATGGGCGTGACCATGCACGAGCCGGGCGTATCCCGCCTGGTATCCGTGGACGTGGACGAAGCCGCCGAAATGGCGGCCATGTAATGCGGGAAGTAATGCGGGAACACATTGATCCGATGAATCTGGGCGACGCGAGCCAAGCTAAGGAAGAGGCAACATGGGCCTGAATCTGGAAACACTGATTGGCATCCTGGTCATTCTGATCCTCCTGATTCTCGCCGATGGCGTGCGACGCATGATCCGCGAGCGGCATGGCCGCCTGCGCATGCGCATCGACCGCCGTTTCGGCAAGGACAAGGGGCAGCAAAACGCGGACGACGAGGACGACTACCCCCATGACCTGGGCAAGCCCCGGGTCCGCCGCCGCGACCAGGCGTCCATCGACATGGACGGCGTCGACGACGACGGCGACGCCGCCGATCCGCCGATGATGATGGACCCGGCGGACGCGCCGACGGATTCGGGCGCCGCCCGCCGCGCCGAGCAGGGCACCTTGTTCGGCGGTGAAGGCGAGGCCGAAGCGGAGCCGGCGCCCCGCGCCGCCGAACCGCCGCGCCGCGCGGCGTCCGAACCGCCGGCCCCGGAGCCCGAGCCCGAACCGGCCCCGGAGCCGCCCCGCGCCGCGGACGCGCCGCGAACCAATACCGGCGCCGACTCCGGTAGGAGCGGCTTTAGCCATGATACCGCCGAGGACGCCCCGGAGCCGCGCCGCGCGACCACGAACCGCGCGCCGGCCCAGGAAGCCCCGCCCCTGGAAGTGATCGTGTTCCACCTGATCGCGCGCCGCCCGGAACGCTTCGACGGCCAGGCCCTGCTTCGCATGCTGCTGGAAGGTGGCCTGCGCTACGGCGACATGCAGATCTTCCACCGCCACCGCGATACCCGCGCCGGCGAGCAGCTGGAATTCTCCGTGGCCAACGCGGTGGAGCCGGGCACCTTCGACATCGACACCATGGAAGACGAAGGCTTCGCCGGCATCACCTTTTTCATGAAGCTGCCCGGCCCCGGCGAACCGCTGGCCTCCCTGGACCGCATGCTGGCCATCGGTCGGCGCTTGGCGGAAGAACTGGACGGCGAGCTCAAGGACGAACAGCACAGCGTGCTTACGCCGCAAACCATGGAACACCTGCGCCAGCGCGTGCAGGAATTCGAACGCCGCCAGCGCGTCTCCCACGGCGCCTGACCGACCGCCCACGGCAACACAGTAGGAGCGGCTGGGCGGCACCCCGCTTCAGCCGCGATAACGGCCTGGTCGGAACCCACCTGATCGTTATCGCGGCCCAAGCGCAGCGCCCGCCGGCCGCCCTGAACCGACTCCGTGCACAGCCCGACCCCGACACAATCCGGCACCCGTAACCCAAGGACCCGATTCCCTGTGACCTCGAAGAAAACCCCGGCCCCCGCCGACGAGATCCAACAACTGCGCACCACCCTCAACGACTGGTCCTACCGGTACTACACCCTGGACGACCCGTCCGTGCCGGACGCTGAATACGACCGTGCCTTCCGCCGCCTGCAGGAACTGGAACAGGCGCACCCGGAGTTGATCACCGACGATTCCCCCACCCAGCGGGTCGGCGACGCCCCCCTGGACGCTTTCGATGAAGTGCGCCACGCCGTGCCGATGCTGAGCCTGGGCAACGCCTTCAGCGACGATGAACTGCGCGATTTCGACCAGCGCGTGCGCGAACGCCTGGATGTGAGCGGGCCGGTGGATTACGTGGCCGAACCCAAGCTGGACGGTCTGGCGGTGTCCCTGGTCTACGAGAACGGCCGCCTGGTGCGTGGCGCCACCCGGGGTGACGGCGAAACCGGCGAGGACATCACCGCCAATGCGCGCACCATCGAATCGATCCCGCTGCGCCTGCGCGGCGACCATCCGCCCACGCTGCTGGAGGTGCGTGGCGAGGTGGTGATGCCGCACAGCGGCTTTCACGACCTCAACCGCCGCCAGGAAGAGGCCGGGCACAAGACCTTCGCCAACCCGCGCAACGCCGCCGCCGGCAGCCTGCGCCAGCTGGATTCCCGCATCACCGCCGAGCGCCCCCTGGAGTTCTACGCCTATTCGGTGGCGCGCCTGGAAGGCGAGCCCTGGCCGGACACCCACTCCGCCATGTTGGAGCGTCTGCGCGAGCTGAACCTGCGGGTCAACCCGGAGGTGAAGCGCTGCCAGGGCCTGGAGGCGCTGCTGGCCTTCTACAACGACATCCAGCAACGACGGGACCAGCTCGACTACGACATCGACGGCGTGGTCTACAAGGTGGATCGCTTCGACTGGCAACGGGATCTGGGCTTCGTCAGCCGCGCGCCGCGCTGGGCCATCGCCCACAAGTTCCCGGCCCAGGAAGAACTCACCGTGCTCAATGACGTGGACTGGCAGGTGGGCCGCACCGGCGCCCTGACCCCGGTGGCCAAGCTGGAGCCGGTGCAGGTGGGCGGCGTCACCGTCAGCAACGCCACCCTGCACAACATCGATGAAATCCGCCGCCTGGACATTCGCGTCGGCGACACCGTGGTGATCTACCGGGCCGGCGACGTGATCCCCAAGGTGGTCAGAACGGTGCCGGAACGGCGCCCCGACGATGCCCGCGAGATCCATCTGCCGAAACGCTGCCCGGTGTGCGACAGCGAGATACTGCGCGCCGACGACGGCGTGGTGGCGCGCTGCACCGGCGGCCTGATCTGCGGCGCCCAGCGCCGCCAGGCGATCAAACACTTCGCCTCGCGCCGGGCCATGGACATCGACGGCCTCGGCGACAAGCTGGTGGACGCTCTGGTGGACCAGGGCCTGGTCGACAACGTGGCCGATCTCTACAAGCTCAAGGCCGAGGACGTGGCCGAACTGGAGCGCATGGGCGAGAAGTCCGCCGCCAATCTGATGGCCGCTTTGGAAGCGTCCAAACGCAACAGCCTGAGTCGCTTCCTGTTCGCCCTGGGCATCCTGCAGATCGGCGAGGAAACCGCCAAGGCCCTGGCGGACTGCTTCGGTGACCTGGAAGCGATCCGCCACGCGCCATTGATGTTGTTCCTGCAAGTGCCGGACGTGGGCGGCGAGGTGGCCCGGGCCATCGCCGCCTTCTTCGCCGAGGAGCACAACGAAACGGTCATCGACGAACTGCTTGCCGCCGGCGTTACCCCGGCCAGCGACGGCGTGCCGTCGCGCCGTTTCGTGGACAGCCTGACCCTGGCCGGCTTTCTGCGCGGCGCCAAGTTCCTGGGCATGCCGCTCAGCGGCGTCGGCGACAAGACCCTGGAGACCCTGGGCCGCCACTACCGCACGCTGGAGGCGCTGGTCCGGGCGGTGGAGGCCGGCGAGGACGACGCCGACACCGGCGTCAAGGCCGCTACCCTGGAGAAGCTGAAGGAAGGCCTGCGCGCCGATGATTGGCTGGCGCGCCTGCGGGCCGCCGAGGACTACGCCGCCGGCCTGGCCGCCAAGGCCCCCGCCGGCGACGCCGACGAGCGTCCCCTGGAAGGCCAGACCTGGGTGCTCACCGGTACCCTGAGCCGGCTTACCCGGAGCGACGCCAAGGCGCGCCTGGAAAGCCTGGGCGCCAAGGTGGCCGGCAGCGTCTCCAAGAACACCGCCCGGGTGGTGGCCGGCGAGGCCGCCGGCTCCAAGCTGGCCAAGGCGGAGAAGCTTGGCGTCGAGGTCATCGACGAGGACAGCTTCGTCCACTTCCTGGCCGGCCACGGCATCGCCTTGCCGGAACAATGAGCGCGGCCCGGGCAATCGCGGCTGAAGCCGCGCCGCCGCCACGCCCACCAGGATGGCGGCCCGCCGCCCCGCCGGTTACCATGTCGCCAAGCCGAAATCGTGAGGTCCTTTCATGCGCGTCCTGGTTCTGGCGCTGACGCTGCTGCTGCTCGGCGGCTGCGCCACCACCCCCACCCACATCGATGACGTCTGCGCGGTGTTCGATCAGAAGGGGGGCTGGTTCAACAACTGGTACAAGGCCGCCAAGCGCAGCGAAAAGGAATATGGCGTGCCGGTGGCGATCCTGATGGCCACCATCTACAAGGAATCCGGTTATCAGGCCCACGCCAAGCCACCGCGCACCAGACTGCTCGGCATCATCCCCTGGAAACGCCCCTCCAGCGCCTACGGTTACCCCCAGGCCCTGGACGGCACCTGGGCCTGGTACCAGCGCGAAACCGGCCACGGCGGCGCCAAGCGCGACGACTTCGGCGACGCGGTGGACTTCGTTGGCTGGTATCACTACCAGAGCCACGTGCGCAACGGCATCGCCCTCAACGACGCCTACCACCTGTACCTGGCCTACTACGCCGGCCACGGCGGCTACGCCCGGGGCGTCTGGAAAAACCGGTCCTACATGCAGCGCTCCGCCCGCCGCGCCCAGGACATGGCCAGCCGCTACGCGGTGCAGTTGGAGCGTTGCGGTCGATGAGCGGAGTCCGATTTGGATAACGAATCCATCGTTTACGGCTGCATCAAACACCTGCCGTTCGGCGACGATCGGCAGCGCAAGGCCAGTTGTTTCCACAACCGCCGCGCGTTGCGCGAGCTGCCGGAGGCGGACGAGTGGCCGTTCCTCAGCCAGGACATGTTCGCCATCGCCGGCGACCCGGGCAGCGGCGCCGGCTTCCAGACCCAGGTGATCCACTTCGGTATGTCCTACCGCGCGGTGGAGTACGAATGGGAGCATTGGATCGCCAAGTTCGAACGGTTGCTCAAGCGCATGTACTGGGTCAGCGCCGTGGTGCACCTGGAAACCGAGCTGGCCGGCTTTCACACCTTCCTGTGGGACAGCGCCGACGATTACCACGAACCCTCGGACGAGCCGCTGCGAGTGCGCTGCGAATGGTCCCGGGAAGGCAACATGGTTTAAACGGATTGCGCTTATGAGCATGCCGATCATCGTGCCCTGGTCCGACATCGACCGCGCCACCCTGGACAACCTGATCGAGGAATTCGTCACCCGCGACGGCACCGATTACGGCGAGCAGGAAGTCGCCACCGCCACCAAGGTGGAGCAGGTGCGCGCGCAGCTGAAACGCGGCGAGGCCGCCGTGGTGTTCGACGAAGCCACCGAAACCGTCTCCGTCATGACCCGCGAGCAGCTCCGCGAGCTGGGCTTGTAGCGGCCTTCTGGCTTGGTTCTCCATCCGGGCCGCGTCTCGTCGTGGTCCCCCTTCCGGGAACGTCGTGAATCCATCCCTGGAGACTCCCGGTCAAACATCCTGTTTGACAGGGTCCCGGAAGGGGGACCACGACGAGACGCTACGAGGTAGCGTCCAGTAGTGCGGTAGGAGCGACTTTAGTCGCGATCATCGCCGTGCCAGCTTCATCGCGACTGAAGTCGCTCCTACCACACAATCTGACCGCCAACGCCACACTACGGAGACGCGGCCCCGATGGAGAACCGCCGCTTCAGTACGCCACAGCCACCACCAACAAATGCACGCTGGCGACCAGGAACACCGTCCAGGTGGCGATGATGCCGAGCTTGCGGAAATTGTTCACCTCGCTGCCCGGCCCGGTCATGCCCCAGGCATGAGCCACCCGCCCCAGCACCAGCAGCGCCCCATACAGATGCAGCGCCCAGGCGTTGGCGCTGTTGCCCTCCAGCAGCGCGACCAGGATCAGCGCCAGGGGAATGTATTCCACCGCGTTGCCATGGGCGCGCACCGCCCGGGTAATGCGCGTGTCGCCGCCGTCGCCCAGGGAGATCCCCCGGCCGAAGCGGTAGCGCACCACGTTGAAAGCCAGGGCCAGGACCAACAGGCCGCACAGGGCGGCGTACAGGGCGGTGATCGGAAACATGGGCGAACCTCGTTATCGTTTTTTTCGTTGTCGTTTCAGGAATCTGACCGGGTCCAGGGCGTCCAGCAATGGCCGGTCCGCCGGTGGCGGCGCGTCGCTGATGCGGTCCGCCAGGATCTCCGCGCACAGCGGCGTGCCGGTGATGCCCCGGCTGCCGTGGGCGATGCTCAGCCACAGGCCGGGCAGGGCGGCCAGGTCGTCACTGGCCGGGTCCGGCAACGGGCCGGCCAGGGGCAGAAAGTCGGTGCTCTGACAGCGCAGGCCCACCCGCCGATCCACCACCCGGATGCCGTCGCCGCCCAGCTCCGCCCAGTAGTCCGGCAGGTGGTGGCGCAGTTGCGCCAGGTTGGCGTCGTCGTCCTGGTCCCGGGGCGCCGGGTCCGGGTCGTGCAGATCGAAGGTGGCGCCCACGCAGTGCAGGCCGTCCAGGGCCGGAGTCAGGTAGCCGCCATGGCAGCGGGCCCGCTCCCAGGCGGCGCTGGCTTCGGTGGCCGCGCAGTAGCTCACCTGGCCGCGAATCAGCTTGAGCGGCAGCCAGTCCAGGGTGGCGCCGTCCACGCTCATGTCCCGGGCGGCGCCGGCGGTGGCGATCACCACCGCGTCGGCGGCGAGCTCCTCGCCGTCGTCCAGGGTGGCCCGGGCCGGGGTGCCGCTGGCCAGGGCGGTGACGGCGGCCCGCCGTACCCGGATCGCCGGGTGGTCGAGCAGGGCGTGGCACCAGGCCGGCGGGTTCAGATAGCCGCCGCCGCGCAATTCGGCGCGGTCGTCACCGGCCAGCAGCAGCGAGTCCGGCCAGGCGCCGCTGTCGGCGGCGGCGCGGATCTTGGCACGCTGCTTGTCGTCCACATAGTGCTGGATCACCCCGTTCAGGGCGCCCTGGCCGTCCGCCGGGAAGCGGTGCCGGGCCAGCCAGCGCAGGGCATGGCCATAGCTGAGCTGGTAGAAACGATTCTGGGCGGTGAGGTGCGGGCTGGGGGTGCTGTAGACCACCCCGGCATGATTGCCGGAGGCCGCCGTGGCGATGCCCGCCGGGTCCACCACGGTGACCCGCCAGCCGCGCTCCGCCAGGGCCCGGGCGGCGGTGGCCCCGGCCAGGCCGGCGCCGGCCACCAGCGCCTCGCCACGGCGCTGACGTCCGGGCCGCCAGGCCGCCGGGTCGGCACCGAAGGTGCCCACCACCATGTGCCGCTTGTGGCCGAAGCCGTCGATGCGTTCGACCTGGAAGCCGGCCTCCGCCAGCCCACGGCGCACCGCGCCGGCGGCGGTGAAGGTGGCCAGGGTGGCACCGGGCCGGCTATGGGCGGCGAGCTGCTCGAACAGAGCCGGTTGCCACATGGCCGGGTTGCGCGCCGGCGCGAAGCCATCCAGGAACCAGGCGTCCACCCGCGCCGGGCACAGCCGCCAGAGAGCCTCCGCGTCGCCGAACATCAGCGTCAGGCCGATGTTGTCCGCCAGGGTCAGGCGGTGGTAACCCGGCGAGGCCGGTGGGTACTGGGCCAGTAATTCGGTCGCCGGGGCGCCCAGGTCCGGCCAGTGGGCCAGGGCCCGGGCCAGGTCACCGGCCCGCAGCGGGTGCTTCTCCACCGAGAACAGTTCCAGCCGCGCGCCGGTCGGGGCCTGTTCGGCGAACAGGCGCGCCGCCAGCAGTATGTTCAGGCCGGTGCCGAAACCGGTTTCGCCGATCACGAAGCGGTCGCCATCGGCGAGGGCGGCGAAGCGCCGCGCCAGGCGGTTGCCGTTCAGGAACACATAGTGGCTTTCAGCGCGGCCGTCCTGGCGGGAGAAGTAGGGGTCGTCGAAGTCCCGGGCCACCGGCGTGTGCTCCTGCCAGTGCAATTGGGCGGGTTGGATCGGGGCGAAATCGCCGTTGGACATGTGGGAGCCGGCTCCTCAGACTACGCCGTTTGAATCGGGCCGCTTGAATCGGGATGCGCCCGGCGTCGCGCGCCGGGGCGAGGATAATATCATGATCGCTAAAATCTGGGCGGTGATGGCGCCGGTGCTGGCCTGCGCTGGCGTGGGCCTGTTCTGGGGCCGCACCGGCCGGCCTTTCGACACCCGCATGGTCACCGGCCTGGTCACCACCGTGGCGACCCCCTGCCTGATCGTCGCCACCCTGGGCAAAAGCGACCTGGACCTGGCCGCCCTGGCGCGCATCACCGGTCTGTTCCTGGCGGTGCTCACCCTCACCGGACTGGTGGCCTGGCTGGTGCTGCATCTGTGCGGACGACCGCTGCGCGTGTTCCTGCCCTCGATGATGTTCCCCAACACCGGCAATATGGGCCTGCCATTGTCGATGCTGGCGTTCGATGAGCACGGTCTGGCGCTGGCCCTGGCCTGGATGATGCTCACCTCGGTGGTGCAGTTCTCCTTCGGGCTGGCGGTGGTCAGCGGCCAGGGGCTGTCCTGGAAGCTGTTCCGTCATCCGATTCTGGTATCGGTGGTGATCGCCGTGGTCATGGTGCTGTTCCGGGTGCGGTTGCCGGAATGGCTGTTCAACAGCGTCCATTTGATCGGCAATCTGACTATCCCGCTGATGTTGATCACCCTGGGCGTGTCGCTGTCCCAGTTGCGGGTGCGCCATCTCGGCCCCGGCGCCGGTTTCGCCGTGCTGCGGTTGGTGCTTGGTTTTACCGCCGCCTGGCTGGTGTGTGAGCTGGCCGGCGTGGAGGGGGTGTTGAGAGGCGTGATCCTGATCCAGTCCACCATGCCGGTGGCGGTGTTCAACTACCTGCTGGCGCAGACCTACCGGCAGGGGCCGGAGGAGGTGGCGGCCATGGTGGTGTTCTCCACCGTGCTGTCCTTCCTGACCCTGCCGCTCCTTCTTGCCGTGGCCTTGCCGTAATCCTCCTCCAAAAACCGCCGGCGCGGCTTACCCCGGAGCGGAGCGGCGTGGCCCCCTTTCCGGGACCCTGTTTGACAGGATGTCAAACCGGGAGCCCCCAGGGACGGGTTCACGGCGTTCCCGGAAAGGGGGCCACGCCGCTCCGCGCCCCGGATGGAAAACCCAACCCGGAATCCGCCACGATCACGGCTCGAACGCCCGAAACTCGGCCAGCGCCCGCTTGCTCAGCCGCAACAGCGCCGTGGTGTCCGCCTCCCGGCTGGCCGCCTCGATGCGGATGAAGCGGTCGCCGTCCACGGTCAGCAGCAGGGTTTCGTAAAGAGGCCGGCGGTTTGGCCGATTGATCAGGTAGGCGCCGCTGGCGGTGACATGCCCCTCCAGGTCGAACAGCCGTTCCCGCACCACGCGTAACGACAGATCGTCGCTGTTGTAGACCCGATTGACGCGTTGCTGGCGCAACTGGCCGTAATGTCCGGAGACAAGGCGGGTGGCGTCCAGATCCTGCCAGCCTTCGGGCAGGCCATAGAGGGTCAGGGTGAGGCGCCGGTTCGGATCGCCGTACACCCAGCGGCGCCAGCCCTGGTCGTCGTTGCTGATCTCACCGTCGCGGTCCAGGCCGGCGAGGCGCGGCGGTGCCTGGGCCGCCGCCAGCCAGGCGGGCATCGCCGCCGGCGCCGGAGGAGTGCGGTCCACGGCGTCGCGGGCGCGCAATTCGGGTATGGTGGCGGTAGGTGGCGGGCTGGCGCAGCCGCCAGCCAGTACAACAATCAATAATGCCGGCAGGATCTGGACACCCCGGAGATACATGAACACCATCCTGTCACGCGGTCTTCGTTAGTCTGGCGCTTTCGGTGTGAACATCGCAAGCCCCGCTGACCCCGCGCGCGACCAGGGAGGACGCAGGTGTGATGAAGCAACGACGGTTTCCCGCGGTGTTGCTGCTGGTGGCACTGGTGACGGTGCCGTTCGTGGTGATGGCCACGCTGTTATATCAGTACCGCCTGGAACTGCACGATCGTCATCATGAGGTGCAGGCGGATCTGTTGGTGTTCGCCGCCGGCCTGCGCGCCAGCGAACCCCTGGAGCAGAGCCGGGATCTGGCGGCGGCGGCGGCGGTGAGCACGTCCGAGGAGCTGGCGGCCCGCTATCAGGCCGCCGTGGCCGAGGCCGATCAGCGCCTTGATAGCTATCGGCTGGCGATGGAAAACGAGGGCACTCCGGACCTGGCCAACATCGTCGCCGGGGTGGAGAGGGCCTGGCGGGCCATGGAGGCGGGTGCCGCCGTGGGGGGCGTGTTGGCGCCCTTCCGGGCTCTGGATCAGATCGATGGTCGCCTGCACGCTTCCCTGGCGGCGGTGCTGTATCTGTCGCACCTGTCGGACAGCCGCCTGGCCAGCCCCGGCCGCGCGCTGGTGCTGCCCCTCAATGGCCTGCGCGAGGTGCGCCGCCACCTCGGCGTGGTGCGCGCGCTGCTGCTGTATGGCGGCACCACCGGTAATACCCTGGACCCGTTATCCCTCTATCAATTCCACAGGGCCCGCGAGCAGTTGAAAGAGGCCATGGCCGACGTGGACCAGCAACTGGCCGCCCCGGACGGCCCGGAAATGGCCGTGCTGCAGCGTCGCTGGAATCAGGTCCGGGACGACTTGAACGATTACCTGCGCTGGAGCAGCGAGGCGGTGGACCTGTCCGGCGACCTGTCGATGTCCTGGCGCGAGGGGCTGGCCCGGGCCGATGGCCCACTGGCCGGCCTGCGGGCGCTGGCGCGTACCTCGGTGGACATGGCCGGCGCCCTGGCCCGCAACGGCCACGATCGGGTGGTGCGCGACACCGCCTGGATGCTGGCCGGCCTGGCCCTTGCCTACGCCCTGGTGCTGGCGGCCAGCCTGCTGTTCCTGCGCATCACCGCCCGGGCGGTGCGGGGCAACGCCGAGGTGCGTGCCAAGAGCCAGTTCCTGGCGCGCATGAGCCATGAAATCCGCACCCCCCTCAATGGTGTGCTGGGGCTGGCGGAACTGTTGCGCGAAACCGATCCCTCGCCCCGCCAGCAGGACTACATCGCCCTGATCGAGAACGCCGGGCGAACCCTCAATACCCTGGTCAACGACGTGCTCGATTACGCCAAGCTGGAGGCGGGCAAGCTGGAGCTGGATATCGGTGAATTCGATCCCGCCGCCCTGGTGATTGAGTGTGCCCACATGTTCAGCCTGCCGGCCAGCGACAACGGTGACCTGGTGCTGGTGGACGTGGACCCGGCCTTGCCGGCCCGGGTGCGTGGTGACGCCACCCGCCTGCGCCAGGTGCTTATCAACCTGATCGCCAACGCGGTGAAGTTCACCCGCCACGGCTGGGTGCGGGTACGCGCCCGCTGTGAACGGGCCGGCCAGCACGATGTGATCCTGTCGTTTTCGGTGGCCGACAGCGGCCTGGGCATGAGCCGCGAGGAGCAGCGCCGCCTGTTCCAGCACTTCAGTCAGGCGTCCGCGTCGGTGGCGCGGCGTTTCGGTGGCACCGGCCTGGGGCTGTCCATCAGCCAGGAGCTGGTGCGTCTGATGGGCGGCGAGATCCAGTTGCGCAGTGCTCCGGGGCAGGGCGCCCGTTTCCACTTCGCGCTCACCGTACCGGTGGCCGCGCCGCCGGTGCCGATGCCCGAGCCGCCCCGGGAGCCGGCCTTGATCTGGGACCAGGTCGGCAATCTCAAGGGCCTGATCGACGGCGACCGGCGTTTCGCCCACGTGCGCGTGGTCACCGATCAGGAGGGCGCCCGTGCCGCCCTGGCCGAAGCGGACGCCACCCACCTGCTGGTCAACGGCGTCACCGATGGCGTGTTGCTCGACCAGGGACTGCGCCCGGCCCGCCAGCGCAACGCCGGTTTCCGGCCACTGTTGTTGTGTGGCATGCGCGAAAGCGGCGAGGTGGTGATGCGCGATGACATCACCCTGGTGCGCCGCTCGGTCCTCACCGTCATGGAGCTGCTGCAACTGCTCAGCGACAGTGGCCCGGGCCAGGTGCCTCTGCTGTCCCGGCGCGAGCCGGAGGACGACCGCGCCGGGCTGCGCGTGCTGGTGGCCGAGGACAACCCGGTCAACCAGATGGTCACCCGGGGCTACCTGGAGCGGCTTGGTGTACCGGCACCGGTGCTCAGCGACGACGGCCAGCGGGCCCTGGCCGAATTCACCGCCGGCGGCGGTGCCTACCGGCTGGTGCTGATGGATCTGGACATGCCGGTCATGGACGGTTTCGAGAGTGCCCGGCGCATGCGCCGCCTGGAGCGGGACAACGGCTGGCGGCCCGCGGTGATCCTGGCGCTCAGCGCCCATGTCATGCCCGAGTACGCCGAGCGCATCCAGGAGGTGGGCATGGACGGGCAATTGATCAAGCCGCTCACACTGAGCGCCTTGCAGGCTGCGCTGCATCAATATTTGACCGCCTGATCCGGGAACCGGTAATCACCCGGTGTTATTATGTTTCCTTCCATCGAGCCGGTTTCGGGGTGGGGCAGGGAGAGTGAGTATGTGGAGGCTTCTGGCGGTGCTGTTAATGGGCGCCGCCACCATGGGCGCCGGGGCGGCGCCCTTGACGTTCGAGCAGGCCTGGGGCCGTCTGCTCGCCGAGGACGACAACCTGGCCGCCGGTGCCGCCGCCGAGGACAGCGCCCGGGCCCTGGCCGATTCCGCCCGCGCCCTGTTGCTGCCCCAGGTGGAATTGCTGGGCACCTATACCCGCCTGGACCGGCGACCGGAACTCAATGTGCTGGATCTGGAGCCGCTGGACAGCCTCGCCGGCACCAGTGCCGGCCAGTTGCTGGTGCAGTTGCTGGGCGGCCCGGATGTGTTCAGCACGCCGCTCACCGACGATCGCGACATCGCCCGTTCCTCGCTGCTGGCGTTCTGGCCGCTGTACACCGGCGGGCGCGTGCACGGCCAGCGCCGTCTGCTGGAGCTGGGCCGCGACGAAGCCGGCGCCCTGCGCGAGGAGCTGCGGCGCGCCCGCTTCCTGGAGCTGGTCGGCGCCTATTTCGGGCTGGTCACCGCCGAGCACCTGGTGGCCACCCGCCAGGCCGCCGCCGACACCCTGGCCGGCCACCTGGAGGCCGCCCGCCGGCTCGAGGAGCATGCCCAGATCGCCCGTGTCGAGCGCCTGGCCGCCCAGGCCGCCTACGACCAGGCGCGCATCGATCTGGCCTCGGCCCGGGAAAAACGGGACATCACCCGCCTGGCCCTGACCCGTCTGGTGCACGCGCAAACGCCGGTGACTCCCGCCTCGCCACTGTTCGTCCACCCACTGCCCGAGGACGACGCGCTCGAGCAACGCCTGGAGGATCACCCCGGCCTCAGGCTGCTGGCCCTCAAGGAGCAGGGCGCCCGCGCCCGGGGCGACATGGCCCGGGGACTGTTCCACCCCAACCTGTTTCTGTACGGCAGCTACAACCTGCACGAGGACGATGCCCTGATCAGTGAGCTGACCCCGGACTGGATGGTGGGCGTGGGTGTGCGTTTCGCCTTGCTCGACCGGGCCGGGCGTGGCGGCAAGGTGCGCGCCGCCGAGGCCGCCGTGGAGCGGGTACGGCGGTTGCGCGCCGGCGCCCGCCGGGAGCTGGCGGTGATGCTGGAAAGCCAGTACCGGGAGGCACGCCGTGCCCTGAACGAATACCGCACCCTGGCCAGCCAGATCGAGCTGGGCGAGGAAAATCTGCACCTGCGCCAGCGCGCCTTCGAGGAAGGGCTGGGCCGTTCGCTGGACGTGGTGGACGCGCAAACGGCGCTGTCCGCGGCGCGCACCCACCGCCAGGCGGCGGCGTTCCGCTATGTGGTGGCGCTGGCCCGGGTGATGGCGCTCACCGGCCAGGTGCGGCGCTTTATCGACTATCAGGAACAAGGGGAACAGACACCATGAAAGCGCGCGCCGTTTTGATCGCCCTGGTGGCCGTGGTGGCGGTGGCGCTGCTGGCGACCGCCTTCTGGAACGCTTATCGCCCGCGCACGCCGCTGCTGCAGGGCCAGGTGGAAGCCCGCCAGTACCTGGTCTCCTCCAAGGTGCCCGGGCGCCTGGCCGAAACCCTGGTGCGCAAGGGCGACCGGGTGGCGAAGGGCGACCCGGTGTTCACCATCGACAGCCCGGAATTGGAGCAGAAACTGGCCCAGGTGGACGCCCTGGACCGCATATCCTCCGCCCTGATCAGCGCCGTGGAAGGCGGCACCCGGGAAGAGAAGATCCAGGCCGCGCGCAGCGAATTCGAGAAGGCCAAGGTGGCCGAACAGCTCGCCGAGACCACCTACCGGCGCGTGCGCGCCCTGGCCGACGAGGGCGTGGTAGCGCGTCAGAAGCTCGACGAAGCCTATACCGCCTGGCAGGTGGCGGTGAAAACCCGGGTCACCGCCGGCCAGGTGCTGAAGCTGGCGGAGGCGGGGCCGCGCTCCGAGGCCCGCGACGCCAGCACCGCCACCGGCGATGTCACCGCCAGCCTGCGCCAGGAAGTCCAGGAACTGCTCGACGACGCCCGCGTCACCGCTCCCCATGCCGGCGAAGTGGACGACGTTGCCCTGCAACCCGGCGAACTGGTGCCCCAGGGCTTCCCGGTGGTGACCCTCACCGATCTGGACGACGCCTGGGCGGTGTTCAACGTGCGTGAGGATCACCTGGCCCGGTTCCAGCCCGGGGAGGTGTTCACCCTCTCGATACCGGCTCTGGACCGGGAGGCGGAATTTCAGGTTTCCCATCTGGCCGCCCGGGGTGATTACGCCACCTGGCGGGCCACCGGCGCCGGCCAGGACTACGACCTGCGCACCTTCGAGGTGGAGTTGCGTCCCAGGACCCCGGTGGATGGCCTGCGCCCCGGCATGAGCGTGCTGCTGGAGGCGGAGCCCTGAGATGGCGCTGCCCGATGGCGGCCAGGCGCTGCGCGAGGACCCCTGGCTGCGCCTGCTGAGCCTGTGGCTGCCGCCCCTGGCGACGCTGCTGTTCCTGGCGATCTTCGCCCAGGGCGCGCCCCGGGATCTGCCCCTGGCGGTGGTCAACCTGGACCCGGGCGGCGCCTCCCGGGCGCTGATCCGCGCCCTGGACGCCAGCCCCGGGCTGGCGGTGCACCGGGAATACCGCTCCCTGGCGGGCGCCCGCGTCGCCCTGCGCCGGGGCGAGGTGCTCGCCACCCTGGTGATTCCCGAGGACTTCGCCGGCCATCTGCGCCAGGGGCGCAGCCCCCGGCTGGCGGCCTTTGAGAACACCCAGTACCTGCTGGCCGGCAAGTTCATCGGCTCCGCCCTGGTGGACGCGGTGGGCGACTACGGCGCCCGGGCCGGGGCCGCCTTGCGCCTCGCCCACGGCGACCCGGCACCGCGTGTGGCCCTGGCGGTGAAGGCGGTGCGCCCCCAGGTGGTGTCGTTGTTCAACCCGGCCATGAGCTACGCCCGTTTCCTGGTCACCGCCATCGCCCCCGCCATGTGGCAGGTGCTGCTGGTGGTGGCCACCGTGCTGGCGGTGTTCTGGCGGCTGCGGCGGGCGCCGTTGCCGGCCGGCAACGGTGCCCGGCTGAAGGCGATGACCTCGACCCTGGCGCCGCTGGGCCTGGTGTTCTGGCTGCAGGGGCTGCTGATGCTGGCCCTGTTCGCCGTGTTTCTGGAGTGGCAGCCGGCCGGCGGCTGGGGCTGGCTGCTGCTGGGCCTGGCGCTCACCGTGCTCGCCGTGCAGGCGATGGCGGTGCTGATCGTGGCACTGATGCCCGAGCCCCTGCATGCGCTCAGTGCCTGCGCCGCCTACCTGGCGCCGGCGTTCGCCTTCATGGGTATTACCTTCCCGCGCGCCGACATGAACACCCTGGCCTGGTGGTGGGGCGCGCTGATGCCCTCCACCCACTACATGGAACTGCAAGTGGCGGTGGCCGACCACGCCGCGCCCTTCGCCACCCTGTGGCCGCCACTGGTGGCGTTGCTGCTGTTCCTGGCGCCGTTGCCGCTCAGTGTCCGGGCCCTGCCCGGGGGCGGTGCCTCATGAGCCGGCTGGCGCGGGCCTGGGGCCAGGAGTGGCGCTATCTGTACCGCGACTCCGCGGTGATGATGGTGCTGCTCGGCGGGGTGTTGTTCTATGCCTTTCTGTACCCGCTTCCATACCGCCACAACGTGCCCGGCGAGCAACCGGTGGTGGTGGTCAACCGGGATCATTCCGCCCTGGCGCGGGAGCTGACGCGGCGGGTGGAAGCCACCCCGGAGGTGCGGGTGGTGGCCCGGCTCGATGACGAGGACCAGGCCCGGGAATGGATCGCCGAGGGCCGCGCCCACGGCCTGCTGGTGATCCCGGCCCATTTTCAGCGCGACCTGATGCTGGGCCGGCCCACCACGCTCAGCTACGCCGGCGACGCCAGCTACTTCCTGATCTACAGCCGGGTGGTGGAAGGGCTGCTCACCGCCGGCACCACCCTGAGCCTGGAAACCCAGGCCCGCCGCGCCCTGATGCAGGGCCGCGAGATGACGCGCATCCCCGGCGAACTGCAGCCGGTACGGCTGGTACGCGAAGGTGCCTTCAATCCGCTGGAGGGCTATATCGATTACGTGGTGCCGGCGGTGTTCGTGCTGATCCTGCACCAGACCCTGCTGATCGCCGCCGGCTGCCTCACCGCCCGCGACCGCTGGCGGCGCGGGCAGGGCGAGGCCGCCGTGCCGCTGCGCCTGGCGCTGCCGCTGCGCTTGCTCAACTTCGTGGCCATCTACCTGCTGTTCGCGATGCTCTATTTCGGCGTCTTTTTCCAGTACTACCAGGTGCCGCGCCACGCCGATCCCATCGCGCTGCTGGCCCTGGCCACCCTGTTCCTGACCGCCACCGGCCTGTGCGCCCTGGCCTTGGGTTACGCGGTGAACCGCCTCGAAGGGCCCACCCTGGTGGTGCTGGTCTCGTCCCTGCCGATCGTGTTCTGCGCCGGCTTCGTGTGGCCTTCGCAAAGCCTGCCCACGGCGCTGCGCTGGCTGGCGGACCTGGTCCCGGCTACCCCGGGCATCCAGGCCTTCCTCAAGCTCAACCAGATGGGCGCCGCCCCCCATGAACTGGCGCCGGAGCTCACGCTGATGCTGGCCCAATGCCTCGGCTACGGCCTCCTGCTGCTACTCCTCGCCCGCCACCGCCGCCCCCCACAACCGCTCTGGGTACCGCTTCAGTCGCGATCCCCCCCAACCAACTAGCGGGCGAACCACTGTTGACGTTCACCTCGAAGCGTCTTGGTGTGGCCCCCTTTTCGGGACCCTGTCAAACAGGATGTTTGACCGGGAGCCCCCATGGACGGGTTCACGGCGTTCCCGAAAAGGGGGCCACACCAAGACGCGGCCCGGCTGGAGAACCCAGCCTTCGTACCGAACCCCAAATCAGGCCCGCAACCGCCCCATCCGCAGCCGCCGCCAGCCCACCACGCCGGCCACCTTCAGCAACGAACTGAGCCCACCGGCATCCGCCATCGGCGCCTTGCCCCGCGCGATGCGCGCCAACTGCAGCGTATACCAGGACACCTCCATCATCGCCGCGTTGTCCACCGCGCGAATCCCGGTACGGATCGGCGCCACCGCGCTGGTCACCGCCTCACCTTCCAGCAGCCGCCGGCTGAACGCCGGGTCCACCACCAGCGGCCGCGCCAGGCCGATCAGATCCGTGGCGCCGTCCGCCAGTGCCGCCGCCATGCCGTCCCGGGAGCGGAAACCGCCGGTCACCATCAACGGCACCGCCACCCGCCGGCGTACCTGCTCCGCGTACTCCAGGAAATACGCCTCGCGCCGGCGCGTGGATTCGCGCACCCCGGCTCCGGCCATGCGCGGCGCCTCATAGGTGCCGCCGGAAATCTCAATCAAATCCATGCCCCGGGCGGCCAAGGCCTCCACCACCGCCAGGGATTCCTCCTCGCCGAAGCCGCCTTTCTGGAAATCGGCGGAATTGAGCTTGATCGACACCGGATAATCGTCGCCCACCCGGGCACGGATCTCGTCGTACACTTCCAGCACGAAGCGCATGCGCTTGTCCGGGCTGCCGCCGTACTCGTCCTCGCGCCGGTTGTGACGTGGCGACAGGAACTGGCTCACCAGATAGCCGTGGGCACCGTGGATCTGCACGCCATCGAAACCCGCTTCCTTCATGATCGCGGCGGTCTCGCCGAAGCGGCGCACGATGTCCTGGATCTCCGCCACGCTGAGCGCCTTGGGGGTGTGGAAGAAGCGTTTCAGGCCCGGGTCCTCGAAGGGCAGGGCGGAGGGCGACACCGAGCGCCGGTTGAGCGCCGCCGGTGCTTGCTTGCCCGGATGGTTGAGTTGCACCCAGATGGCGGCGCCGGTTTCCTGGCCGGCGCGGGCCCAGTCGCGCAGACGCGGCAGGTCGCGGCGGTCCTCCACCACCACGTTGCAGGGCTCGCCCAGGGCATGGCGGTCGATCATCACATTGCCGGTGATCAGCAGGCCGGTGCCACCCCGCGCCCAGGTCCGGTACAGGCGTGGCAGGCGGGGCGTGACCCGGTTGCCCGGCGTGCCAAGGGTCTCGCTCATGGCCGACTTGGCCAGGCGGTTCTTAAGAACGGCCCCGCAGGGCAGGGTCAGGGGTTGTTCCAGGGTGACGGTCATGGCGGTCCTCGCACTCGATGAACTGGCCCGCGCAGTGTGCCCCGGAATGCCGGGTCCTTGCGGGCCAATCAGCGGCGTTTGCGGGCCACCAGGGTGGCCCGGCGAGGCGCCGGGTGGCCCTCCCGGGTGCGTGACGGATGGTCCGGGTCGAGGAAGTCCGGCAGCGATTGAAAGCGCATCCAGTCGGTGGCGCGCTGCTCGTCGGTGGTGGTGACGGTTTCGTCCACGCAGCGTACCTCCTCGAAGCCACTGCGCCGCAGCCAGATCGCCAGGTGGGCGCTGCTGGGCAGGAAGAACACATTGCGCATCGCCGCGTAACGGCCCTCGGGCATCAGCACGGTGTGTTCGCCACCTTCCACCACCAGGGTCTCCAGTACCAGCTCGCCGCCCGGGCGCAGGGCGCCGGCCAGTTCCAGCAGGTGGTCCAGGGGCGAGCGGCGGTGGTAGAGCACGCCCATCGAGAACACGGTGTCGAAGGCGGCGCTGGCGGGCAGCTCTTCCATGCGCAGCGGCGCGAACCAGAACGGCGCCCGCGGCGCGTAACGCCTCACCGCCAGATACTGCATCAGGAACAGGATGGTGGGGTCGATGCCGAGCACGAAGTCGGCGCCGGCGCCCACCATGCGCCAGCCGTGGTAGCCGCTGCCGCAACCCACGTCCAGCACCCGGCGACCGCGCAGGTCGGACAGGTGCGGCGCCACCCGTTGCCACTTCCAGTCGGAGCGCCATTCGGTGTCCACGGTTTGGCCGAAGAACTCGAACGGGCCCTTGCGCCAGGGGATCAGCCCTTGCAGGGCGGTCACCAGGGCATCGCGATCCACCGCCGCGCCCGGCGCACCCAGGGTGACGGTGTCCCGGTCCAGGTCATGGGGCGCGGGGCCCGGTGGCAGGGCGGCCACGGCATCGCGCCAGCGGGGCAGGTCGCCGTGGGGCTTGTCGATCAGACGCTGGCGGCTCAGCGCCAGCACCGGGTCGGCGCCGTTGCCGAGCACCGGGGGCAGGGCCGTGGCCAGTTCATCCAGATAGGTTTCCAGCATGGCGCGGATTATCCCGGTGGGGTGTGGTTGCCGCAATGGGGGGATGGCGCTAGCCGGGGCGCGGAGCGATGTGGCCCCCTTTCCGGGAACGCCGTGAACCCGTCCCTGGGGGCTCCCGGTTTGACATCCTGTCAAACAGGGTCCCGGAAAGGGGGCCACATCGCTCCGCTCGGCAGTGATCCTCACCGTCATTGTTCTTCGTGGTGGTGCGGGCCTAGGAGGGGGTGGCACCGGGGATCAGGGACGCTTCCAGCAGGTGGTCGATGAGGCGCATGCGGGTGGGTTCGTCCAGGCGCCGCAGGGCCGGCGACAGCTCGCGCACCAGGATGCCTTCATCATGGCGGCTCAGTTTCTCCACCAACTCGTGGAGCTCGCCGGACGCCGCCGCCGGCTCGGTGCCCGCCGTCGCCGCGAAACGCTCCAGGGCGGCGCGGGCCCGGCGCGACAGAATCGGCTCACCGCCGTCCTCCTCGGCGGCCAGCAGACAAAGGGTGTCCATCAGCAGTTCGCGGACCGGTTCGCGGCTTTCTTCTTCCTGGTCGCTCTCGGACACATGCACCGCCATGCAGGGATGAAGCCGCAGCGCCCGCTCATCCAGTGTGAAGCGGGTGCGCTCGAACCAGCCGCGCAGGCGCTGGCCCAGGCACACCGCCCCCTCCACCCGGGTGCCAGGCAGGCACAGCACCAGATAGCCCCGCTGCCAGGCCACCAGGCCGTCCTCGGCGCGGATGCGCCGCTCCACCGCCTGGGCGAGCTGGCGTTGTAGCTGGCGCAGCCGCTCGCCGCCCAGTTGGCGGCCAATGGCCGGCAGTTCCTTGAATTGAATGGCCAATAAGGACAACGGCAAACGGTGCCGTTGGCACAATGAGAAAAGCTGCGCCAGCGGGGCAAGACCTTGGCTGTGGGTGCGTGAAGCGTCCGTCCCGGAAGTCATTCTGTGATCCCGTGTTGAAGTTATTATCTGCTCCTGCGTTACACGGGCTTTCCTTAGCAATACGGCAGCGGGGTTGCCGCTTTTCACATAGTAAGTGTTTCGCTAAGCAATACTTCCGGTTCGTACCAACGGTTACAGGAAATCCGGTTTTGGTTACGAACCCGTTATCCGGGACCGTTCTGTATGACCACGATTTTGCTCACCGCCGTGATTTCTTCCGCCATTACGTTGTTCGTGGTGGCGCTGTGGGGCCACTTCTATTTACAGCCGCGTTTGAAGAGTGGCCTGAAACGGGAACTGGACGAGGAAGCGCGCAAGGCGGCGGATCTGATCGCGGCGAGCGTGGAGGAGGCGGTGAAGCGGGGCATCAACGAGGGCGTGCGCAATCTGCCCACCCGGGAGATGCTGGAAGAGACCAGCCGCAGCCTGGCGCGTTCCAGCACCGAGTTGGTGGGCGAGCGCCTCAGCAAGTTCTTCGGCAAGAAATAGCCGCTTCGGCGGCACTCCGCTTCAGTCGCGATCAGCGCTCCCGGTGCATCAGCCGCCCGATGATCAGGGCCAGGCCGAAGCTGATCATCGCCAATGACACATAGTCGTGGGCGAAGGCGCGCCAGGTGTCCTGCCACTGGCCCAGGGCGCGCAGCAGCGCCACCAGCATCAGGCCCAGGCCGGCCACCAGGAACGCCAGATCGAGCCGGCGCGCGTGGCGGATTTCCCGGCGCAGGCCGCGCACCTCCTCGATCAGATCTTCCTGCAGCAGTTGCTGGCGGGCCATCTGCGCCGCCAGGTCCCCGAGGTGATCGGGCAGCCCGGCCAGCTTCTCCAGCCACACCGGATCTTCCCGGCGCAGCACCGCGAGCAGTTCCTTGAGGCGCACATGGTCGTCCAGCCAGTTGCGGGCCAGCGGCCACAGGCTGAATTCGCTGATCATGCTTTGCAGGCGTTCCAGGGTGTCCGGCGGGCCGGTGATGCGCAGGCGTTCCTCGGCGTCACCGCTGTTGGGGGCCAGCAGCCAGTGCAGCATGGCGCCCAGGGGCCCGCGCACGCGCACGTCCACCGGGCCCTCGTATTCGTCGTGCAGCTCCACGCCGTCTTCATAGATCAGCATATAGAGCACCCACATGGGGTTCTCGCCGCGTACCCGCACGGCGGTGCCGTGCAACGCCGCCAGTTGCTCGCGCCCGCGCGGGTCGCCGGTAAGCGCCTGGTTGAGCAGGGTTTCCAGGGCGCCGTACATAAGCAGCCCGGGCAGGGTGGACGGCGTGGTCATGGAATACGAAATCCTTCTGTTCTGGCGTGCGAATACTGGCTGGAAGTATGGGGCAAGCGGGGGCGGTTGCCAAAAATTACGCGCCGACGCTGAGTGGACGACCGCCAGTGTCCCTATACTAGGAAGCGGATTATTACCATAACATTGGCTTTCGTGACCGGCGCGCGCGCCCCGAGGGAGCTGTTCTCGGCGGGACCGGGCGGCTAGGCTTGTGGCTCCTCGGTGTTTGGAAGATGCCGAAGGCTCGCCGCGTCCACCCTGGGAGGGGGTTGTTGCCCGACATGCTGGATTCGTTGTTTTCCCATCCGGATTTCTGGAAGTACTTCAGCCTGCCGTTTATCGCCGGCGCCGTGGGTTGGGCCACCAACTGGATGGCCGTGCAGATGACCTTCTATCCGTTGGAATTCATCGGTATCCGCCCGTTCCTGGGCTGGCAGGGCATCATTCCGTCCAAGGTCGAGAAGATGGCCGCCATCGTGGTGGACAAGACCCTGCAGAAACTGGGCAGCCTGGACGAGTTTTTCCGTGAGATGGAGCCGGAAAAAATCGCCGCCCACCTCACCAAGAGCATCCAGGCCCGCATCGAGGAATACGTCGACGAGGTAATGACCGAACGCAACGCGGTGCTCTGGGAGAACCTGCCCCTGGCGGTGCGCAAGCGGGTCTACGCCCGGGCCCGCCGCGCCATTCCGGCGGTGATGGACAACGTGGTCGATGACATCAGCCGCAACCTGGAAAACCTGGTGGACATGAAGCACATGATCGTCGAGCGCATGCGCTCGGACAAAGCGCTCATGGTGCAGATGTTCAAGGAAGTGGGGGAGCCGGAATTCCGCTTCGTCACCAACTCCGGTTTCTATTTCGGTTTTCTGTTCGGCCTGGTGCAGGTGCCGGTGTTCATTCTCATGCCCGCCAACTGGGTGCTGCCGGTGTTCGGTTTCATTGTCGGCATCGCCACCAACTGGCTGGCGTTGAACGTGATCTTCCGGCCCCTCAATCCGGTGCGGGTGGGGCCGTTCCGGCTTCAGGGGCTGTTTCTCAAGCGTCAGAAGGATGTGGCCGAGTCGTTCGCCCGGCTCACCACCGAGGAACTGGTGACGTTGCGCAACATTATGTACCAGGTGATCAACGGCCCCCGTGGCGATCGCACCAAGGCGTTGATCAAGCGCCACCTCAAGCCGCTGCTCAATGGCGGCTTCGTGCGCACCGCCGCCCAGCTTACCGTGGGCCCCGGTGGCTACGCCGACCTCAAGCGCGCGGTGGAGGACAAGGCCGTGGACCTGGCGGTGGAGCCGTTCGAGGACGACCGCTTCAACCGCGAGCGCAGCAGCATCATCGAGCGTCTCATGCGCGAGCGCATGCAGGGGCTCAGCTCCGAGGAATTCCAGGACCTGCTGCGCCCGGCGTTCCAGGAAGACGAGTGGATTCTGATCCTGGTGGGCGGTTTCCTGGGCGCCATGGCCGGGCTGGCGCAACTGATCTTCGTGTTCGGGCTGGCGTGACCATGAATACCGTGACCCTCTCATCCTACGATCTGGCGCTGCTGCTCACCGGCTGTGCATTGCTGTCCGCCCTGATCACCCTGGTGGTGGTAGGGCTGGTGGTGAAATTCTGGCTCGGGCCACGCCTTGAACGGCATATCGACGCCCGTTTCGAGGCCGGCGCCGACCGCCTCACCGAGCGCTTCGTGGCGGTGCTTACCGGCAAATCCCGGGATTTGATCCGCGATCGCGCCCGGGATCTGGCCCGCTTCGTGGGCGGACGCCGGCCCCGCGAGGAAGGCGAGGACCGGGAATAGCTTGTCGGACAAGCCATTGGCCGGGCCTGTCATTTTTGGCCTATACTCCCGCGCTGCCAGCGTTTGACCGAGAGTGAGGCCCATGTCCGATCGCGACGAACACCAGGATTCCCAGCCGCGGGATGAGCGCGGCCACCCCCTGCGGGCGCTGTCCGGCGCTTCCCGCGACCTGCGCAAGTACACCCACCAGATCTGGCTGGCCGGCCTGGGCGCCTACGCCCGCGCCGAGGAAGAGGGCAGTGGTTTCTTCGATGCCCTGGTGGAAGCCGGGCGCGAGGTGGAGCGTCGCGCCAAGGAAAAGACTCCGCGGGTGGAAGACATAAAGGAACGGGTGCGCCATCACACCGGCGAAACCATCGATCGCATGGAGAAGGCCTTCGACGATCGCCTGGGCAAGGCTCTGTCCCGGCTCGGCATTCCCAACAAGCGGGAAGTGGATGCCCTGCGCCAGCGCGTCCAGGAGCTCACCGACGCCCTGGAGCATATGGAACACGATGACGACGACACCCCGCCGGAGCAGGGCGGCCCGCGCTGATTCGCCCCACGGCGGGGCAGGCGCCCCGCCAAAACCGGTTATGCGCCGGTTCCCACCAGATTGCCCACAGAATTATCCACAGGATGGCCCCGGTTCGCGCCAAAGCGGGGCACCCGCGCCCGTGCTTCACTCACCGCCGGCACCGTGGCGGTGCTTTTCGTGTGTCCATTCGCGTGACGTCATTTCACTATTGACAAGATCGTGAAACCCGGAAACTGTGCACAGCTTCGTCGGGATTGGGAAAGAAGGTAACAGGGCACCCCGCAACATGGGAAATAGGCTTTATATAAAACATAAGTCATTGTTTTTATTGTTTTTTCTTATTTTGGTCAAAAAAACGTCAAAGAGAGGAAAGGGCCTTTTTTACGCTGTTGGGGCCACTTTTCCGCGTTTTCTTCACAGGTTTATCCACAGGATCTGTGGAAAACCCGGGCGGTGGAAAAATCGCTCTCCAGCGGTCCGGTTCGGGATGTGAAAGATTGGTTAAATTCACCGCAGTCCGCGCGGCCCCCCGGGATGACCGCGCCGGGCCCGGTCTTCCAGCGTTTTTTCACATCCTTATCCACAGCATCTGTGCATAAAAAAACGCGGGCCCGGAGGCCCGCGTTTTTGTTCAGCCGCGATGGGTCGGCGGTCTAGAAGCGGTACTGCCCACCGTCGATGCCTTGCTGAACCTCCGGCGTGAGACGCTGGTAACAGCTCTCGCCGGGCAGCAGCACATAGACCGGATCGTCATGCTTGCTCAGGTCGTACTTCTCGTCCTTCAGCTTGTTCTTCTGGTGCTTGAAGGTGCCGGTGGTTTCCACCCCGTGGTCGGTGATGCGCAGGAACACCGGAATCGCGTAGGGCGGCAGCTCGCGCTGCAGGTAGGCGCACAGCGCCGGCCAGTCCACATCATCGTGGGGGCGGTCCAGGCGCAGTTCCGCCATGCCGGCGCGACCGTTGGTGCCGGGGATCTCCACGCCGTAGACCACGGATTCCACGATCTGCTCGAAGCCGTCCAGGATCTGCTCCACCTCGGTGGTGGACACGTTCTCGCCCTTCCAGCGGAAGGTGTCGCCCAGGCGGTCGACGAACTGGGCGTGGCGGAAGCCGATGTCACGCATCATGTCGCCGGTGTTGAACCAGGCGTCGCCTTTCTTGAACACGTCCCGGAAGATCGCCTTCTCGGTCTTTTCCGGATCGGTGTAGCCGTCGAACGGCGTCTTGTCGGTGATCTCGCCGAGCATCAGGCCGGATTCGCCCTTGCCCACCTTGATCATGTAGCCGTTCTTGTCGCGCACCGGCTCGTCGGCTTCCTTGTCGTACTTGACGATGGCGTAGCTCACCGGTGAGAAGCCCACCGTGTTGTCGAAGTTGAACACATTGGTGAACGCCACGTTGCCCTCGGAGGAGGCGTACAGCTCCACCACGCGTTCAATGCCGAAGCGCGCCTTGAACTGTTTCCAGATGCTCGGGCGCAGGCCGTTGCCGACGATGGTGTGCACCGGGTTGTCGGCGTCGTTGGGTTTCTCGGGCTGCTCGTTGAGATAGCGGCACAGCTCGCCCACGTAACCGAAGGCGGTGCAGTTGTGCTTGCGCACGTCGTCCCAGAAGCGGCTGGCGGAGAACTTGCGGGCGATGGACAGGCCGCCTTCGCCGGCGATCACCGAGGCCCAGCAGATCACCATGCCGGTGGCATGGTAGAAGGGCAGGGTGCAGTACAGGCGGTCGTCCTTGCCCAGGCGTACCGCGGAGTAGCCGAAGGCGCCGTAGGCTTTTTCCCAGCGGCCGTGGTTGAACACCACCGCCTTGGGCAGGCCGGTGGTGCCGGAGGTGTAGATGTAGAACAGCGGATCGCGCAGGAACGTCTGGTTGGTGGTGGCGGGATTCTCGCTGGAGCAGTCCTTGATCTCGGTGGCCAGGTTGGCGAAACCCTCCGGCGCGGTGCCCGGGTCCGCCAGGGTGTCCTGATCGGCGAAATAGAAGAAGTTCTTCTTCAGGTCCAGGTCGTCACGGATATCGCGGATGGTCTCCACCAGCTCCTCGCCGATGATCGCCGCCTTGGGCTCCACCAGGTTGAAGCTGTGCACCAGCACCTTGCCTTTCTGGGAAGTGTTGAGCAGGGCGGCGCACACGCCCAGCTTGGCGCAGCCAAGCACCGCGGCCAGCAGCTCCGGGCGGTTCTCCACGTCCACCGCCACGGTGTCGCCCTTCTTCAGGCCGATGGAGGCCAGGTAGTCGGCGATGCGGTTGGCCCAGGCGTTGAACTGCTTGTAGGTCAGTTCGCGGTCGTCCTGCAGCACGGCGACGCCGTTGGGATTGCCGGCGGTGGCCTGCTCGAAGGCCACGCCGAGCCCCAGCGGCTTGGAGGTATCGGTGATCTTGCTCATCTTGGAGCCCTTGATCAGACCGGGCAGATTGCCGATCACTTCAGGCACCTTGGAAAGCAGCTTGGGCAACGTAATCACGTCGGCGTTGCTCATGGGGTCTCCACTGTCTGTGTTCTTGGAATGCCCGGACCACGCCGGGAGCTCAAACCGATTGCAAACGGGACCCGCCGGGCCTCGGAAGCGGGGTATACCTTACCGGTGGATACGTATACCGGCAATCGATCCGAGACGCCCTGTGCGACCAGTCGGTCGCTTCCCTACAACGGGGCCGCCCGTAGTGAACCATATTCTGGCACCCTCGTGCCTTGGCCCTGGGAATCCCGTGGCTTGTCCTTAAAGCTCATCGGTTACCGTGATCAGCAACTGCTGACGCTTGACCTGATCGCCGGCGGCGGCCTCCACCCGTTCCACCCGGCCATCGCGATCCGCCTTCAGGGCGTGCTCCATTTTCATCGCTTCCAGTACCGCCAGGGTCTGACCCTTTTCGACCGTGTCGCCGGGGCTTACGTTCACTTCGATCACGGCGCCGTCCATGGGCGCCTTCAACTGTCCGGAGCCGGGGCCGTCGTCGCCGGCCCCGGCGCGGTGGGTGCGCTCCTCGAAGGCCACCCGCGCGGCACCGTCCTGCAGCCACAGCGTCTCGCCCTGGCGCCACCAGCGGTAGCGGCGGCGCACGCCGTCCACGCTGGCCACCAGGTCGCCATCCTGGTGGACCAGGTCCAGGGTCAGCCCGGGCTGGCCGTGCACGCCGTCCGGCGTCAGATACAGGGTGCGTTCCTGCTCGCCGCTGGCCAGCACCAGGGGCTGGGCACCCAGGCCACTGGAATGCCAGCCGGCGTAACCACGACCGGCGGCGGCGCCGGAACGACCCAGCAGCAGCGCCGCCAGACCCCACAGGGTGTCGCATACCGCCAGCGGCTCCAGGGCCGGATCATCGGCGAACGGGCCGCCGATAAAGGCGGTGGTGGCGGCGCCGGTGGCGAATTCCGGGTGGCGCAGGATCGCCGCCAGGAAGCGGCGGTTGTCGTCCAGCCCCATCAGCTCGGTATCCTCCACGGCGCGGATCAGTCGCCGGCGGGCCTCGTCGCGGCTGGCGCCGAAGGCGATGATCTTGGCCAGCATGGGGTCGTAGTGGCTGCCCACCTCGGCGCCGTCCACCAGCCCGTGGTCCACGCGCACGCCGTCGCCGGTGGCGGGGCGCCAGCGTTCCACGGTGCCGGTTTGCGGCAGGTAGTTCCGCGCCGGGTCCTCGGCATAGAGGCGCACCTCCATGGCGTGGCCGCTGAGTGTCACCTGTTCCTGGCTGAGCGGTAGCGGCTCGCCGGCGGCCACGCGCAGTTGCCAGGCCACCAGGTCCTGGCCGGTGACCAGCTCGGTGACCGGGTGCTCCACCTGCAGCCGGGTGTTCATTTCCAGAAAGAAGAAGTCGCCGTCGTCGCCGAGCAGAAACTCCACCGTGCCGGCGCCTACGTAGTCGCAGGCCCGGGCGGCGTTCACCGCCGCCTCGCCCATGCGCGCGCGCAGCCCGTCGTCCACCGCCGGGGAGGGCGCCTCTTCCACCACCTTCTGGTGGCGGCGCTGCACCGAGCAGTCCCGTTCGCCCAGATGAATCACATTGCCGTGGTGGTCGCCGAACACCTGGATCTCCACGTGGCGGGGGTTGACCACCGCCCGCTCCAGGATCAGCTCATCGTTGCCGAAGCTGCTTTTCGCTTCCTGGCGAGCGCTCTTGAGCTGGGCGGCGATGTCGCCGGCGTCGGTGACCACCCGCATGCCGCGGCCGCCGCCGCCGGCGCTGGCCTTGATCATCAGCGGCAGGCCGACCCGCTCCGCTTCGCGGATCAGGGTGTCGTCGTCCTGGGCCTCGCCCTGGTAGCCGGGCACGCAGGGCACGCCGGCCTCCTGCATGGCGATCTTGGACAGGCGCTTGGAGCCCATCAGCCGGATCGCCGCCGGCGGCGGGCCGATGAAGGTAATGCCGGCGGCGGCGCAGGCCTCGGCGAAGTCCGCGTTCTCGGACAGAAAGCCGTAGCCGGGATGCACCGCGTCGGCGCCGGTGCGCCGGCAGGCGTCCAGCAGTGCCTCGCTGTTCAAATAGGAGCGCGCCGCCGTGGCCGGGCCGATGCACAACGCTTCGTCGGCCAGGGCCACATGGCGGGCGCCGGCGTCGGCCTCGGAAAACACCGCCACGGTGCGATAGCCCAGCGACTGCGCCGAAGCGATCACCCGGCAGGCGATTTCGCCCCGGTTGGCGATCAGAATCTTTTCAAAGCTCATCGATGATTCCTTGTCATTTGTTCCCGGTCGTGGCGCCGTTATCGCGACTGAAGTCGCTCCTACCGCGATGAGAACCGCTGTAGGAGCGACCGGGCGGCGTTCCGCTTCAGTCGCGATCGTCGGCCCAGGACGGCGCTCGTTTCCGCACGAAGGCCAGGGTGCCTTCCTGGCCCTCGTCGCCGTTGACGGCGTCGGCGAATTCCCGGGCGGCCCGGTCCAGCAGCTCCTCCATGGGCACGCTATCCACGTCCAGCACCAAGGCCTTGGTGGCGCGGTTGGCGCCGGGGGCGCAGCGGCGCACCTGGTCGAGCAGCTCGGTGAGCTTCTTGTCCAGCTCCTCGGCGGAATCGGCCACCTCGTGAACCATCCCCAGGGCCAGGGCCCGGTGGCCGTCGAAGCGGGCCCCGGTGAGCGCCAGCCGGCGCGCCTGGGTGAGCCCCACCCGCCGCACCACGAACGGCGCGATCTGGGCGGGAATCACCCCGAGGCCGGTTTCCGGCAAGGCGAAACGGGCGTCCCCGGCGGCCAGGGCCACATCGGACACGCACGCCAGCCCGAAGCCGCCGCCCATCACCGCGCCCTCCAGCACCGTGATCAGTACCGCCGGCAGACGGTTGGCCCGGGTGATCATTTCGCCGAAGCGGCGGTTGAGGCGGAAGAACGCCTCCGGGTCGCCGTCGGCGGCCTTTTGCCGGGCGCCGGCCATGTCCTTGATGTCGCCACCGGCGCAGAAATGCCCGCCGGCGCCACGCAACACCAGGGCGCGCACGCTTTCATCGCGCTCCACCGCCTCGAAGGTGGCCATCAGCTCTTCCACCATGGCCAGGCTCATGGCGTTGCGTGCCTCCGGACGGTCCAGCGTGACGCGCAGCACGCCGCCGTCGCGGTGCAATGTGATCGTCTCGGTTCTGGGTAAATCCATAGCTCTGTCTCGTTCTGAAAACGGGCGGCCTGACGGTCGCGATACAGGATGCATCCTGTATCGTTATTTTTTCTTGCCGGGCAGCATGTTCATGGTCTTGCAGATAATGCCCAGCATCACTTCGTCGGCGCCGCCGCCGATGGAGGCAAGACGACCATCGCGATAGAGCTGGCTGGCCGGGTTGTCCCACATGAAGCCGTTGCCGCCCCAGTACTGCATGCAGCCGTCGGCCACTTCGCGCAGCAGTCGCCCGGCTTTGAGTTTGGCCATGGACGCCAGGCGCAGTACGTCGCCGCCGTTCACATAGGTCTCGCAGGCCTGCCACACCAGGGCGCGCAACAGCTCCACCTCGGTCTGCAATTCCGCCAGCTTGAAATGCACCGATTGGTTGTCCAGCAGGGACATGCCGAACACCCGCCGCTCGCGGGCGTACTCGATGGTGTCGCGGATCAGGTTGTCGCAGCCCTTGAGGGCGTTGGCGGCCCCCCACAGGCGCTCCTCCTGGAACTGCATCATCTGCATCATGAAGCCCATGCCTTCCTGGCCGATCAGGTTGCTTTGCGGCACGCGCACATTGTCGAAGAACACCTGGGCGGTCTCCGAGCTGCGCATACCCAGCTTGTCCAGATGCTTGTCCACGGTGATGCCACCCGCGTCCTTGGGCACGATGATCAGCGACTTATTGACGTGGGGCTTGTCGTCGGAGGTGTTGGCCAGCAGGCAGAAGAAGTCGGCGCTCGGCGAGTTGGTGATCCACATCTTGGTGCCGTTGATCACGTAGTCGTCGCCGTCTTTTTTCGCGTTGGTCTTGATGTTGGCCACGTCGGAACCGGCGTGGGGCTCGGACACCGCGATGGACGCCACCATCTCACCGGCGATGGCCGGCGCCAGGTAATCGCGCTTGAGCTGCTCGGAGCCGAACCGCGCCAGGGCCGGGGTGGCCATGTCGGTCTGCACGCCAATGGACAGCGGCACGCCGCCGCAGGCGGCGCCGCCGATCTCCTCGGCAACGATCAGGCCGTAGGAATAGTCCAGGCCCATGCCGCCGAATTCCTGCGGTTTGGTGACGCCCAGCAAACCCAGGTCGCCCATCTTCTTGAAGACGTCATGGATCGGAAAACGACCGGCGTTCTCCCACTCCGGCACATAGGGGTTGATTTCCTTCTCGACAAAATTACGCACCGTGCGGCGCAGTTCTTCGTGTTCCTGGGTGAATTGCATGTCCTGCTCCTGATGTCCGTTTGTCTTGGCGATCGCTCTTACAGCCGCGCAACGCCGAACGTATTGGCGTGTGGTTCCCGTTGTTCCGCTTGCCGGAAGATATCCAGCACATAGGCCAGCACCTTGCGGGTGTCGCGGGGGTCGATGATGCCGTCGTCCCACAGTCGCGCGGTGGCGTACAGCGCGGTGGACTGGGCGTCCAGTTTCTCGGCGGTGCTTTGCTGCAGCATGTCCAGCACCTTCTCGTCCGGTTCCAGGCCGTTGGCCCGTTGCTTGGCCTCGGCGACGATGCGCAGCACCATGCCGGCCTGCTGGCCGCCCATCACCGCCACCCGGCTGTTGGGCCAGGCGAAGATGAAGCGCGGGTCCAGGCCGCGGCCGCACATGGCGTAGTTGCCGGCGCCGTAGGAACCGCCCACCAGGATCGAGACCTTGGGCACCCGGGCGTTGGCCACCGCCTGGATCATTTTCGAGCCGTGCTTGATGACGCCGTTCTGTTCCGCGTCGGTGCCGACCATGAAACCGGTGGTGTTGTGAAGAAACAGCAGTGGCCGGCGGGTCTGGTCGCAGAGCTGGATGAACTGGGCCGCCTTGGCGGCGCCGCGGGGGGTGATCGGGCCGTTGTTGCCGAGCACGCCCAGCGGCTGGCCCTCGATCTCGATCCAGCCGCACAGGGTGGCCGCGTCCCACTCGTTCTTGAAATCCAGGAAGTCGGAATCGTCGGCGATGCGGGCGATGATCTCGCGCACGTCGTAGGGCTTCTTGGCGTCGTCGGGGACCACGCCGAGCAGTTCCTCGGCATCGAACCGGGGCGGCTTCCAGTCGCCGGTGGCCGCCGGGGTGTCGCGCAGGCCCAGCTTTTTCATGATGTCGCGGGCATGGCGGATGCCGTCGGCGTCGTTCTCCGCCAGGTATTCGGCGGTGCCGGCCACGCCGGTGTGCATTTCCGCGCCGCCCAGCTCCTCGTCGCTGGCGATCTCGCCAGTGGCCGCCTTGAGCAGCGGCGGGCCGGCCAGGAACATCTTGGCACGGTCGCGCACCAGCACCACGTAGTCCGACAGCCCCGGTTGGTAGGCACCACCGGCGGTGGCGTTGCCGTGCACCACGGTGATCTGCGGCACCCCGGCGGCGGACAGGCGTGCCTGGTTGGCGAAGGTGCGCGCGCCCTCCACGAACACATCGGCGGCATAGTTCAGGTTGGCGCCGCCGGATTCCACCAGGCTGATGATCGGCAGCCGGTTTTCCAGGGCGATCTTCTGCAGGCGCAGGGTCTTGTACAGGCCGGACGGGGTCACGGTGCCGCCCTTGATGGCCGAGTTGGAGGCCACCACCAGGCAGCGCACCCCGCACACATAGCCGATGCCGGCGATGGTGCCGCCGCCGGCCTCGGTGCCGTCCCGGTCGTCGTGCATCTTGTAGCCGGCCAGGTTCATCAGGCTCAGAAACGGTGAGCCCGGGTCCAGCAACCGCGCCACCCGCTCATGGGGCAGCAACTGGCCGCGTTTTTCGAATTTCTCGCGTTTGCCTTCGGCGGTGTCCACCACCTTCCGCTCGATGGCGCGGAATTCCTCCACCGCCTTGAGCAGCGCCTCGCGGTTGTTCCGGTACGCCTCGCCGTGAGGGTCCAGGACGGAGTCGAGCACGGTCATTGGATGTCCTTCAATACGGCCGGAACGACGGCGCGATGGAAGCCGTCATAGGGTTTCGAGTTGGCGTGGTCGGGCAGCGGGAACATCGCCACGTTGCCCTGGCTGGCGCCGCCGTCGATGCGCAGCGTGTCGCCGTTGATGAAGGCGGCGCCGTCGCTAAGCAGAAAACAGATCGCCGAGGAGACTTCCGCTTCCATGCCCAGGCGCTTGAGCGGCACCGCGTCGCGCAGCGTCTTGATGGTTTGCTGCATGCTTTCCGGGTAGGTATCCATGCCGGAGGAGGCGATCCAGCCCGGCGCCACCGCGTTCACGCGCACCCCGGCGCAGGCCCATTCCAGGGACGCGGTCTTGGTGAAGTTGTCCATGCCGGCGCGGGCGGCGCCGGAATGGCCCATGCCGGGCATGCCGCCCCACATGTCGGCGACGATGTTGACGATGCCGCCGCCGGTCTTGTTCATGCCCTGCATGAACACTTCCCGGGCCATCAGGAAGCCGCCGGTCAGGTTGGTGCGGATCACCGTTTCCCAGCCTTTCTGGCTGATCAGCGCCAGCGGCGACGGGAACTGGCCGCCGGCGTTGTTGACCAGACCGTCCACCTGGCCCACGGCGTTATAGATGGCGGCCACGGTATCGCGCACCTTGTCCTCGTCACGGATGTCGCAGGCGAAGCAGAGCGCTTCCTGGCCGGTGTCCTCGAGAATTTCCCCGGCCACCGCCTGGAGCTTGTCCTGCTTGCGGCCCAGCAGCACCACCCCGGCGCCCAGCGCCGCCAGCTCATGGGCGGTGCAGCGGCCGATGCCGGAGCCGCCGCCGGTGACGATCACGGTCTTGCCGGCGAACAGGTCGTCGCGGAAAACGGAACGGTAGGGCATTCGTCATATCCTCACTGCAATTCATTAAAGTCGGTGGCGCCCGCGCGCCGTGGCTGTCGGTCGCGGCTGAAGCGGAACGCCGCCCGGTCGCTCCTACAGGGTGGTTTTCTCGACCTCATTAGCGATGTCCTGGCTCACCGGAATCGGCATGTCCAGCAGCTGCTGGGCGAACGCCTTGCCCTGCGGGTCGATACGCAGGCTGGCGATGCCGCCGCCGCCCAGGGCGTGGCGCAGCAGGAAATTGAAGGCGTGGAAACCGGGCAGCTCCCAATGGCTCACGGAGCCGTGTTCCGGGTCCAGCACATGGCGCATATAGTCGGCCACCGCCTGGTCGGTGAGCGCCGCGCGCAGGTAGGGCAGGTACTCCGGCTTGCGCGCCATGACGCCGATGTTGGCGTGGTCGCCCTTGTCGCCGGAGCGCGCCCAGGCCAGCTTCACCAGCGGCACGCTGGCCGGACCGCCGGCGGTGTCGGTGCCCTGGCTGGAGGGCAGGGCGGTGAGGTCCAGCGGTTCGCCTACCGGCACGCCCACCTCCACCGGCTCACCGTCCAGATCCACGGTGGCGGTCACGTCCACCTTCGGTACCAGGGTCGAGAACAGGCGGATGCGCGGCACTGGCTTCGGCCGCCCGCCCACCAGGCCGGACAGGCCCGGCGCCATGCCGGTGGCGGCCTGGGCGATCTCCCGGGCGAACAGGCCCAGGGCCTTGCGATCGTCATGCAGGGCGGCGATCTTGACCACCACCTCGCGGGTGTCGTCGCGGCGGGCGTGGGCGCCATAGGTGGCCTCGCTGCCGAGGATTTCCACGCTGGTGTCGCGGAACGGCGCCAGGCCCAGGGCCTGGAGCTGGGCGCCGGTTTTCTTGAGGATGGCGTCCGCCACCACCCGGCCCTTGGTGGGGGCGTCGAGGCCCGCCATCAGGAACGACACAGTGATACGCTGGCCGTCCGGCCAGGTGGCGGACACCTTGTAGGTGTCGGTGGGCGGCCGGCCCCGGGCGCCGCTTACCCGCACCCGGTCGTCGCCGTCCTGCTCCAGGGTCACGGCGGTGAAGTCGCACACCACGTCGGGAAGAATGTAGGCGCGCGGGTCGCCGATCTCGTAGAGCACCTGTTCACCCACCGTGGCCGGCGTCACCAGGCCACCGGTGCCGGCGGGTTTGGTGACCACGAACTGGCCATCGGCGTGGCACTCGGCGATCGGGAAGCCCATGTCATGGAAACCGGGCACGTCCCGCCAGTCGGTGAAGTTGCCGCCGGTGCACTGGGCGCCGCACTCGATCACATGGCCGGCCAGGGAACCCTGGGCGAGCTTGTCGTAGTCGTCGTCGGCCCACTGGAACTCATGCATCAACGGGCCCAGTACCAGGGCGGAGTCCGCTATCCGGCCGGTGAGCACCAGGTCGGCGCCGGCGTCCAGGGCCGCCTGGATCGGCAGGGCGCCCAGGTAGGCGTTCATGGTCAGCGTCATGGGCGGCAGCGGCGCGCCGCTGTCGAGCTCGGTGCAGCCGGCGAATCGCTCGCGCTGGCCGTTCAGGTCGTCGCCTTCCACCAGAGCGATTTTGAGATCCACGCCGGCCTCGGCGAATACCGCCTGCAAGGCCTCCCGGCAGGCGCGCGGATTGACGCCACCGGCGTTGCTGATCACCTTGATCTTCCTGTCGCGGATTTCCCGGGCCAGGGGCGCCATTACCTGATGCACGAAATCGTGGGCGTACCCCGCGGACGGGTCCTTCATGCGCGCGCCGGCCATGATCGACAGGGTGACCTCGGCCAGATAGTCGAACACCAGATAGTCGATGTCGCCTTTGCGCACCAGTTGGAAGGCGGCGCTGTTGGTGTCGCCCCAGAAGGCCGCGGCGCAGCCGATACGGACGGGATCGCTCATGGGACCGGCTCCTGATTGCCGTGATGGATCGGATTCCGTAAGCTACCAAGCAAGCGCTTGGTTTGGCAAGAGGCAAACTATAAGCAGGGCATGAGCAGGGCATGCTGTAGGAGCGGCTTCAGCCGCGATAGGGCCTGTTTGAAGCTTGCCGCTTGCGACTCGCCGCTTGCCGCTTTTAAATGCGCCGCCAGGAGGAACGACCCATGCCCGACAATCCGTCCATCCATGGCATCGACAACTCGCCCCGGGGGCGCCTGTTGAGCGCCGCCGCCCAGTTGTTCCGCGCCAAGGGGTTCGACCGCACCACGGTGCGCGACATCGCCGCCGCCGTGGGCATCCAGAGCGGGTCCATCTTTCACCACTTCAAAACCAAGGAAGACATTCTCTACGCGGTGATGGAAGAAGTGATCCGCTTCAATACCGAGCGCCTGCGCCAGGCGGTGGCCGCCGCCGACACGCCGCTGGAACAACTGCGCAACCTGGTGCGCGCCGAACTCACCGCCACCGTCGGCGATACCCGCGAGGCGATGACGGTGATGGTCCAGGAGTGGCGCTGCCTGAGCGAGGACAACCAGCGCCGGGCCCTGGCCCTGCGCGATGTCTACGAGCGCCTCTGGCTGGACGTGCTGGGCGCGCTGCACGAGCAGGGCGCCTTCCGCGCCGACCCCTTTATCCTGCGTCGCCTGATCACCGGCATGATCGGCTGGACCCCGAACTGGTTCAGCGCCAACCGGCGCCTGTCCCTGGATGACCTGGCGGATCTGATCGTCGACCGGGTGGTGGGGGAGCGGCCATGATCGGCAACGGCTACCCGTGGGGCAATGGCTACACCATCATGGAAGAGGGCGAGCTGGACCGGGACACCTGGCAACTGCGCGTGCACCACTATCTGGTGGCGGGGCCGGATGGCCGCGCGCTGCCCCGGCGCTTCCCGTCCATGGACGCCGCCAAGGCGTTTATCGACGATCAGGACAAATTATGACCGAACGGTGTCGCGGGTCGAAAAAAGCCGTTGACACCCCGGGCCCAATCCCTAAAATGGCGCCCACTTCGCGACGCGAAGCACCCAGGGTGGTTAGCTCAGCTGGGAGAGCATCTGCCTTACAAGCAGAGGGTCGGCGGTTCGATCCCGTCACCACCCACCAGTTTCCCATCGGGCTTCAGAGCCCAAAGGGAGAGTCGGAGCGGTAGTTCAGTTGGTTAGAATACCGGCCTGTCACGCCGGGGGTCGCGGGTTCGAGTCCCGTCCGCTCCGCCACTTCTTCATGATTCTTCCTCCTTGATAGACATTGTAAGGTTGAAGTTCAGGGCATCGGCTCACCGCCGGTGCCCTTTTTGTTTGTGGCGCCGATCACGCCCGGGGAACTCCCGGCCGATTTCTCCCTCCAAGAATCCGAACGACCACGGGAACGGTCGTTCATCAAGCCGTCACATAAGGGCGGCTATTCTCCAAAGACCAATAGCAAAGCAGAGAAAACAAGTAAGAAAGGAGTAAACCATGGACGAATATCTGGAAGAACAACTGGAACAGAAACTGTGGCTGGAAAGCTACGATGAGCTCGATGACGACCTGTGCGACGATGGTGTGGAGCTGTAGCTCCGGCCTCCGTCGCCACCCGCTTCACCTCTCAACCACCTCTCCCCTGATTCACCCTCCGACCTGATTTCCCATCGCCACGTCCGCGCGCATCGCGTGCGAAATTGGTGACCGGCTTCCTTGTGCCAGCATTACGACACTGCCTATTCTGCGTCCAATCCGGGGGCCGGCGGCGGGGGCAGCGTGCCGCGGCGACTGACCGGCAGCGGCAGGGAGTGACACCGCTTGTCACCGGTTGGCACCGATAACAACGATTAGGGAAGGCGTCATGGCGGGTTCGTCCGTAACCTCCGAAGCGATTCTGTTCTACGACCGCAAAGGCATCTTCAAGAGCATGCTCCACGCCGATTTCGAGGCGATTCTGGACGGTATGGTCGGGGTGCCGGAATTCGCGCGCCGGGAAGTGCGGGGTGCCTACTGTCTGGTCAACGGCCAGCTCAAGATCAAGGCCATGGTGCTGTTCCTGATTGAATTCGACGACGACGGCATGGCCGACCATACCTGGAACGTGCCCCTGCGCCATCTGGCCGAGCACGGCGGCCCGGGGCCGGACATGGGCGCCGGCCCGATCCGTCTGGCCTGCCGCAGCCAGTGTCCGGTGGCCTGGCATCAGGATCAGCTCTGGGACCCCTCCATGAAGCCCGGCGCCAATGATTTCGTGGCCGCCCGCGATCTGGTGCGCCAGCGTGGCGCCAAGATGGGCCTGGAGGTGGACGATGACCTGCCGCCGCCGCGCGCCGTGCCGACCCTCTCCGACGAGCCGGCGCCCACGGTCAAGGGGAGCCGCGCGGACCCGCGCGAGGACGCCGAACGGGTGCGCCTGGCGCGCACCATCAAGGAATTGCGGCTGCGCATCCACACCCTGGAAAGTGGTCAGAAGGAGGAATTGGCCCAGCTCCGCTACGCCCAGCAGCAGAAGGAGGAGATCCTCAGCGCTCAGTTGGAAAAGGTGCTGATGCAGTTCAAGACCCTCAAGTCCCAGAACGCCGCCCTGCGCGAGCAGAACGGCTCGCTCAAGGCCCAGGTGGAGGCCCTCGACCGGGCCCTCAAGGAACAGGCCGGCCGCGACGCGGAGCAGGGCAGCGAGGTGGAGCGCCTGGCCGAGCAGTACCGGCTTACCCTGGAGCAGCGCCTGGAAGAGGAGCGGGCGCGCCTGGCCGACGAGATCCACACTCGGGAAATGGACGTGCTCACCCGCGACGAGGTGATCAGCCAGCTGCGCGAGCAACTGACCACCTTCAAGCGCGACCAACTCGATGAGGCCCACTCCGGCGCCCGCAAGATGCTGGAAAAGCTGGAGGACCTGGGCCTCAGCTTCATTGCCTTCCACCCCGGCGCCGGCCATGTGTCGGTGCCCGCCGGGCAGATTTCCGACTACATGGACAACCCGCAGGCGTTCGCCGCCCGCAAATGCCTGGTCACCGAGGATCACTACCGGGCCTGGCTGGAACACTACGAGAACCCGGTTTGCCGGGTACCGGTGGGGCCCGACCAGGCGCCCTGCGGCAAGCGCGTGATCCGGGTGGACGTGCCCAACCAGTTCAAGCCCGGCGTGTCCGATTGCAACTCCAACCGCTGCCCCCATTGCCGTTCGGATTCTTCCATCGACAATGTGTTGAAGTTCCGGTGAGCGAGAGGTTGGTAAGTTTTTTGCAGGCCAATAAGAATCCGACGTATAGGGGAGTCGCTGTAATGGCTCGGGAATCCATCGATAAACGCCTTCTGCAGACGTTCGTGCCGGTCAATGCCCTGTCCGGCGACCAGCTCGACTGGCTGCTCGACCAGCAGGAGGTACGCCGCTACGAAGCCGGCGACATCCTGTTCCGGCAGGGCGACCGGGACAACACCACCATCTATCTGCTCAGCGGCCAGGTGGAGCTGTTCAGCGAGCGCGGCGAACGTACCCTGGTGAGCGCCGGCGATGGCGCCTCCTGGCACCCGCTCGGCCACTTCCAGCCGCGCCGCGACGACTGCCGTGCCCTCACCGAGGTGAGCGTGGTGCGTTTCGACAGCTTCCGTCTGGACACCATCCTGTCCTGGGACCAGTCCGCCGGCTACGTGATCCTCGACATCAACGCCAACGCCGCGTACCAGCATGACCGCGAGTGGATGATCCGGCTGCTCAAGTCCAACCTGTTCCACCGGGTGCCGCCCTCCAACATCCTGGAAATCTTCCGCCGCCTGCACGCCCGCCGCTGCAAGGAAGGCGAGGCCATCGTCCGCCAGGGCGAGCAGGCCGACTGTTGCTACATCATCAAGGAAGGCGTTTGCGAGGTGGCCATCACCCTGGGCGGGCAGAGCGAGGCCACCCCGGTGGCCATGCTCGAGGAAGGGCAGTGGTTCGGCGAGGAGGCGCTGCTGTCCGGCAAACCGCGCAACGCCACCGTTACCATGGCCACCGACGGCGTGCTGATGCGTCTGGACCGCCAGGACTTCGATGCCCTGCTGCGCGAGCCGGTGGTGCACGCCATCGACGCCGAGCAGGCCCGCGCCCGCATCGAGGCCGGCGGACGCTGGCTGGACGTGCGCACCGCCGATGAATTCGACCAGCAGCACCTGGAAGCCGCCGCCAACATGCCGCTCAGTGCCCTGCGCCTGAAATCCCGCCTGCTGGACCCGGGGCGGCCCTATGTGGCCTATTGCGATACCGGTCGGCGTAGCGCCACGGCGGCATTTTTGTTAAAAAACGCCGGTCTGGACGTATACGTGCTGGATGGCGGCCTTAATGGCAATGCTGATACCCTGCACGAACACCTTACCGAATAGCCGTTCCCGCGCCGTGCCGGGGCCGGCGCTGGCAACGGGCCCCGCAACGTGTCCCAGGAAAAATTTCGCATCATCGGTTTGATCGCCCGCTCGGAAAGCGAACAGGCGCTGTACTCCATGCGCCAACTGATTCATTTCCTGCACGGTCGCGACTGCACCGTGATTCTCGACAAGGCGATCGCCGACAGCCTCGCCGAAATGGGCCTGCAGGCCGCCACCACCGCGCAGATGGGCGAGGCCTGCGACCTGGTCATCGTGGTCGGTGGCGACGGCAGCCTGCTGGGCGCCGCCCGCACCCTGGCCCGCTATGACATCCCGGTGCTGGGCATCAACCGTGGCCACCTGGGCTTCCTCACCGACATCCTGCCCTCGGAAATCGAATCCCGTGTTGGCCAGGTGCTGGACGGGGACTACGCCACCGAACGACGCTTCCTGCTCGACATGGAAGTGCGCCGGGGCAAGAGCGTGGTGGGGGAGGGCAGCGCCCTCAACGACGTGGTGCTGCTCTCCGGTGACAGCGTCCACATGATCGATTTCGAGCTGACCATCGACGGCCATTTCGTTTATGCCCAGCGCTCCGACGGCCTGATCGTGTCCACCCCCACCGGCTCCACCGCCTACGCTTTGTCCGGTGGCGGCCCCATCATGCACCCGCGCCTCGACGCCATGGTGCTGGTGCCGCTCAACCCGCACACTCTCACCAGCCGCCCGCTGGTGGTGGATGGCGACAGCGAAATCAAGATCCAGATCACCACCGAAAAGGTGAACCCCCTGGTCAGTTGCGACGGCACTGCCGGTACCCGCCTCAAGGTCGACGACGTCATCGCCATCCGCAAGAAGCCCCACCGCCTGCGGTTGATCCACCCGCCCGGCCACGACTTCTACCAGGCCTGTCGTTCCAAGCTGGGCTGGAGCACCCGTCCCGGCGACGGTAATTGAACCCGATCGCGACTGAAGTCGCTCCTACACCGGATCAAAGTCGTAGGAGCGACTTCAGTCGCGATGCCGGCCGCCGCCGCGGCCGTTGGTTGCAACTTGCAACGGCGCTTCCACCGGCAAGGCCTGTCTCGCGCCTGCATCCTGTATCTTGAATCCTGTATCCTTACCCCCCATTCCATAACGCACAGTTTTCGACAGGTACCCGCGATGTCTTCCGCTCCCTCTTTTGACCAGATGATCGACTCCATGACCCTGGAGGTCTGGCACAACATGCGCACTGCCGTGGAAACCGGTCGCTGGCCCGACGGCCGCAAGGTGAGCGATGAGCAGCGCGAGCTGTGTCTGCAGGCGGTGATCGCCTGGGAAGCCCGCAACCTGCCCGAGGAGGAGCGCACCGGCTACGTGCCCAGCCACTGCAAGAGCCAGGCGGGCGGCGGGGAATCCGAGCAGCCGGTGTCCCTGCGCCCCGCCGGCGGAAAGGGAGAACACTGATGAGAGACGGACAACCCAACCCGGTCACCCGCCTGGCGGACTACCAGCCGCCGGCCTGGCTGGTGCCCGACACCAGCCTGGACGTGGACCTGCGCGATGGCCACGCGCTGGTCACCGCCCGTTTGACCCTGCGCCGCAACCCGGCCCGCGACGACCAGCCGGCGGATCTGGTGCTCGACGGCGAGAACCTGGACCTGCGCGCCCTGACCCTGGACGACCGTGAACTCAAGCCCGGCGACGACTACCGCCTGGACGGCCCGAAGCTGGTGATCCCCGGCGCCCCGGACGCCTTCACCCTGACCTCCGTGGTGCGCATCGAGCCGGAAAAGAACACCGCCCTGGAGGGCCTGTACCGCTCCAACGGCATGTACTGCACGCAATGCGAGGCGGAAGGCTTCCGCCGCATCACCTTTTTCCCGGATCGCCCGGACGTGCTCAGCCGCTTCACCACCACCATCCACGCCGACAAGAGCGCCTACCCGCTGCTGCTCTCCAACGGCAACCCGGTGGACGCCGGCGAGGAAGAGGGCGACCGCCACTTCGCCACCTGGGAAGACCCGTTCCCCAAACCCTGCTACCTGTTTGCCCTGGTGGCCGGGGACCTGGCCTGCCTGTCGGACACCTTCACCACCGCCTCCGGCCGTGAAGTGGCCCTGCGCCTGTACGCCGAGCACCGCGACCTGGACAAGCTCGACCACGCCATGGATTCACTCAAGCGCGCCATGGCCTGGGACGAACAGGTGTTCGGCCGCGAATACGACCTGGACATCTTCCAGATCGTGGCGGTCAGCCACTTCAACATGGGCGCCATGGAGAACAAGGGCCTCAACATCTTCAACACCTCCTGCGTGCTGGCCCACCCCGACACCACCACCGACGCCGCCTTCGAGCGGGTGGAATCCGTGGTCGCCCACGAGTACTTCCACAACTGGAGCGGCA
The DNA here is from genome assembly GCF_046507615.1 of Alloalcanivorax sp. C16-2. NCBI lineage: Bacteria > Pseudomonadati > Pseudomonadota > Gammaproteobacteria > Oceanospirillales > Alcanivoracaceae > Alloalcanivorax > Alloalcanivorax sp. C16-2. Next base: position 1,848,762 of record NZ_JBKFTL010000001.1, read on the forward strand.
ACCGGGTCACCTGCCGCGATTGGTTCCAGCTCAGCCTTAAGGAAGGCTTCACCGTGTTCCGCGACCAGGAGTTCTCCTCGGACATGAACTCCCGCGCCGTGGTGCGGGTGGAAAACGTGGATTTCCTGGTCAACCATCAGTTCCCCGAGGACCAGGGCCCCATGGCCCACCCGGTGCGCCCGGCGGCCTACCAGAAGATCGACAACTTCTACACCTTGACCGTCTACGAGAAGGGCGCCGAGATCGTGCGCATGCAGCATCAGTTGCTCGGCGCCAAGGACTTCCGCCGCGCCACCGACCTCTACTTCGAGCGCTTCGACGGCCAGGCGGTTACCTGCGACGACTTCGTGGCCTGCATGGAAGAAGTGTCCGGGCTCGACCTGACCCAGTTCAAACGCTGGTACAGCCAGGCCGGCACCCCGGTGCTCACGGTCACCGACGACTACCGGGATGGCGAATACCAGCTCACCATTGAGCAGCACACCCCGGCCACCCCCGGCGAACCGGACAAGCAGCCGCTGATGATCCCGATCAAACTGGCCCTCCTGGACGGCCAGGGCCGGCCGCTGCCCCTGGACGACCAGGGCGGCACCGAAACCGTGGCGATCCTGCGCGAGCCCCGCCAGGTGTTCCGCTTCCGGCTGCCGGAACAGCCCACGCCGTCCCTGCTGCGCGGCTTCTCCGCGCCGGTGTCGCTGCGCTACGACTTCAGCGAGGAGCAGCTCGTCACGCTGCTGGCCCACGACAGCGACGGCTTCTGCCGCTGGGACGCCGCTCAGCGCCTCTACTTCGCCGCCCTGGCGCGCATCATCGACGATGGCGAAAGCGCCGCCGACCAGTTGCCCCGGCTCGCCCCGGTGCTGGAGCGGGTCATCGCCCGCGCCGCCGAGGACCCGGCCCAGGCCGCGCTGCTGCTCGGCCTGCCCGCCGAAAACGCGGTCGGCGACCGCCACGCGCCGCTGCGCCCGCAACGGGTCCATCAGGCGGTGAGCGGCCTGCGCGCCGCTCTCGGCGAGGCCCTGGCCGACCACTGGTGGCGCCTGGCCGAGCAGTTCGACGAGCCCCGCTACCAGAGCGGCGGCGATGCCATGGGCCGCCGCCGTCTGCGCCGGCTGGCCCTCGCCTACCTGGCCGCCGCCGCCGGGCAGGGCGCCCTCGACGCGACCAGGGTGGGCGAATACCTGGGCCGCGACTTCGACCAGCCGACCTGCATGACCAACGCCCAGGGCGCCCTGCGCGACCTGGTGCACAACGGCCTGGACGACCAGGGCCGCCTGGCCCGCTTCGCCGAGCAATGGGCCGATGAACCGCTGGTCATGGACCAGTGGTTCGCCATCCAGGCCACCGTGCCCGGCCCGGACACCGTGGCCCGGGCCGAGGCGCTGCTCGACCACCCGGCCTTCGAGTGGACCCTGCCCAACCGGGTGCGCGCGGTGATCGGCACCCTGGTCAACGGCAACCCGTCCGCCTTCCATGCCCCGGACGGCAGCGGCTACGCCCTGTTCGCCCGGGCGCTCAAGAAACTCGATGGCATCAACCCGCAGATCGCCGCCCGGCTCGCCAACGGCGGCGCCCGGCTCAAGCGCCTGGAGCCGGACCTGGCCGGCAAGCTCGGCGACGCCCTGCGTGGCATCCGCCCCGGCGCCTCCGCCAACCTCGCCGAGGTGCTCGACCGCATCCTCGGCGCCTGAGCGCCGCCTGAAGTCGCTCCTCCCCCCCGTAGGAGCGACTTCAGTCGCGATTCGCCGCCGAACATCACGCCCAGGCGCCCCCGTCCCCGTGCCCCCGCCGCGCCGCTGGCGTATACTCCCCGCGCCGATCGCTCTGGAGCCGCCCCGTGCTGTACCGCCTTGCCCGTCCGCTGTTGTTTTCCCTGTCCGCCGAACAGGCCCATGACCTGACTCTGGACCTGCTGCGCCGGGGCGCCGGCAAGCTGCTGCCCGGCACCGTGCCGGACCGGCCGGCCTCGGTGATGGGCCTGGACCTGCCCAACCCGGTGGGCCTGGCCGCCGGCCTGGATAAGAACGGCGACTGCATCGACGGCCTGGCCACCCTGGGCTTTGGTTTCCTGGAGGTGGGCACCGTCACCCCGCGCGCCCAGCCCGGCAACCCCAAGCCGCGCCTGTTCCGCCTGCCCGAGGCCCGCGCCATCATCAACCGCATGGGCTTCAACAACCACGGCGTCGACGCCCTGGTGGCCAATGTCCGCGCCAGCCGCTACCAGGGCGTGCTGGGCATCAACATCGGCAAGAACAAGGACACCCCGGTGGAAAACGCCGTGGACGACTACCTGATCTGCCAGGAGAAGGTCCACGCCCTGGCCAGCTATCTGGTGGTCAATGTGTCCTCGCCGAACACCCCGGGGCTGCGCAGCCTGCAACACGGCGACGCCCTGGACGCGCTGCTCGGCACCCTGCGCGAGGCGCAAACCCGGCTCGACCAGCAAAACGGCAAGCGCGTGCCCCTGGTGATCAAGATCGCCCCGGACAACAACGAGCAGGAACTGGGCGCCATGGCGGAAGCCTTCATACGCCACGGCATCGACGGCGTGTGCGTCGGCAACACCACCCTGGAGCGCCCCGGCGTGGAACGGCTCCAGCACGGCGGCGAGCAGGGCGGCCTGAGCGGCGCCCCGCTCAAACCCATCGCCGACCGGGCCCTGGCCACCATGCGCCGCGCCCTGGATGGCCGCCTGCCGATCATCGGCGTGGGTGGCATCCAGAGTGGCGCCGACGCCGTCGAGAAGCGGCGCCTGGGCGCCGACCTGGTGCAGGTCTATTCCGGCCTGATCTACCAGGGCCCCGGTCTGGTCCGCGACATCGTCAAGGCCTGGTAACCCCGGCGCCATAGGAGCGCCCCGTAGGGGCGACTGGGCGGCACTCCGCTTCAGTCGCGATAAAGCGTTGGATCAATGGCACCGCCCAATCGCGGCTAAAGCCGCTCCTACAGTGCATTACCAGGGCAGGGTGGGCTGGCCGCCCAATTAAAAAGGGCCCTGGAGGGGCCCTGTGGGGTCGACGCGCGAAGCGCCGGCGCTGAACGGAAAAACGTATCGAAATTGTTTGATCTGGCTTGAAGCTTTCAGAGGTCCTTCAGGTTGTGAATGCCGGCAACGCCGATCATGCCTTGAACTTGGTTGGTGCGCCCTTCACGCCAGCCCTGCATCCAGTTACTGCGGGCCTGGAGGGCGCCGAAGGGGCAGAAATCGCGGGACTTTCCTCGGTATCCGGCCTGGTAGCCCCGGCTGTAGGCACGATCATCACGACTGCGTTTTTGTCGCTTCATAGACATTGTCCTCACTTGTCGTTTTCGAAAGCCTCGTAGTCGAGTATGGAAAAGCCCTCCCCGGGTGTCGAATAACAAGTCGCCATAATAGGGGAGGGTGTTAAACGGATGACGCATAACGGTCATTTTGATGAAATGGCCTGAAATTCAGTCCCATCAGGTACTTACAAGGCGAAGCCCATGCAATTCATCATCACCTGCCTGCCCGGCCTGGCGCCGCTGCTCGCCGACGAGCTCACCGAATTGGGCATGTCGGTAACGGATCGCGGTAACGCCCATGTGGCCATCGAGGGCCGCCAGCAGGACGGCCTGCGCGCCTGCCTGTGGTCGCGGCTCGCCGAGCGGGTGCTGCTGCCGGTGGCGGAACTGGCGGTGCCCCCGGAAGACGCTCCGGAAAAGCTCGCCGAGGCGGTGGACTGGCACGCCCTGGTTCCCCCGGGCGGAGCCCTGCATCTGAGCCTGGATCATGGCAAGGGCGTGCGCGGCGACAGCCGGGTAAGCACCAAGCGCCTGTTGCGCGGCCTGCCCACCGACATCACCGTGGCACGCCGGGAAGCCGGTGCCTGCTGCCTGCGCGCCCGGCTCGACCCGGACGCCGCCTGGCTGTGGCTGGACCTGGCCGGCACGCCCCTGCACCGGCGCGGCTACCGCCTGGCCGGCGGCCGCGCGCCGCTGCGCGAGAATCTGGCCGCGGCCCTGCTGCGCGCCGGCGGCTGGCACCGTGACGACCGTCCTGGCCTGCTGGTGGACCCCTTCTGCGGCAGCGGCACGGTGGCCATCGAGGCCGCCTGGATGGCCGCCGGCATCGCCCCCGGCGCCCTGCGCAAGGACTACGGCTTCCAGGCCTGGCGCGGCTGCCGCCAGACCCTGGCCCAGGAGGCCCTGGCCGAAGCCGCCGCCAGCCTGGAAAGCCCGGCGGCGCTGCCCGCCCTGAAAGGCTTCGACGCCGACAACGACGCCCTCAAGTACGCCCAGCACAACGCCGAGCGGGCCGGCATGGCCGGCGCCATCCACTTCGAGCGCCGCGAGCTGGGCAACCTGCGTGACCGGGACCTGGCCGCCGAGGGCCTGGTAGTCACCAACCCGCCCTGGGGCGAGCGCCTCGACGAGCAGGAGCAGGCCGCCTGGCTGTACGCCGGCCTGGGCCGCCTGCTCGGCGAGAAAGCCCCGGCCTGGCGGGCGGTGCTGCTGGGTGCCGACGTCACCGCCCTGGACCGCGCCGGCATGGATCTGGAAGCACAATGGAAGGTGCGCAACGGCGCCCTCACCAACTTCATCCGCGTCAGCCGGCCACGCCCGCCGGCCCCCCGGGAGCCGCTGCGGGTCGGCGAGGCGCCCAGTTTCGAGCTGCCGGAGCCGGCGGTGCCGCTGTTCAACCGGCTGCGTAAGAACGGCAAGCACCTGCGCCGCTGGCTCGACCGGGAAGACATTCAGGCCTACCGCCTCTACGACCGGGACCTGCCGGAATTCAACGTGGCCGTGGACATCTACGGCGACCAGGTGCTGGTGCAGGAATTCAAGGCCCCCTCCACCGTGGACCCGGAAAAAGCCCGCCAGCGCCGCCAGTGGGCGGTCACCGCCACCCGCGCCGCCCTCGGCGTGCACCGCGAGCAGGTGCACCTGCGCACCCGCGAGCGCCAGAAGGGCCGCGACCAGTACCGCAAGCTCAACAATCAGAACCGCTACCAGGTGGTCCGCGAAGGCCGCGCCCACCTGCTGGTCAACCTGGATGACTACCTGGACACCGGCTTGTTCCTGGACCACCGGCCCATGCGCCTGCGTATCGCCGAGGAGGCCGCCGGCAAGCGCTTTCTCAACCTGTTCGCCTACACCGGCGCCGCCACCGTCCAGGCCCTGGCCGGCGGCGCCCGCCGCGCGGTCACCGTGGATACCTCGCGGCGCTACCTGGACTGGGCCGGCTGCAACCTGGCGCTCAACGGCTTCGCCACCGACCGCCACCCGCTGGTACGCGCCGACGCCCAGGCCTGGCTGGACGACTGCAAGGAACAGTTCGACCTGGTATTTTGCGATCCGCCCACTTTTTCCAATAATAAGGGGCGCGACGATTTCGTCGTCCAGGAGCACCACGGCGATCTGATCCGCCGCATCATGAAACGGCTGGAACCGGGCGGCGTGCTGTATTTCTCCTGCAACTACCGCCGCTTCGAACTGGAGGAGAGCCTGCGCCGCTGGTACGCCGTGGAGGACCTCACCGGCTGGAGCCTGCCGGAGGACTTTCGTCGCAACGGCGCCATTCACCACTGTTACGCGATTCGACATGCCGATGACTAAGACACCGGAGATGACTAAGACACCGGAAGTGACGCTCTACACCACCAAGGGATGCCATCTGTGCGAAAAAGCACGCGAGCTGGTGCTGACCGTCAACCCTGATACCCTCATTCACGAGGTGGACATCGCCGAGGATGATAGCCTCATGGAGGAATACCAGACCTGGATACCGGTGCTCCGGCGCGGGCCTCTCAGGGAACTGGTCTGGCCCTTCGGGCTGCTCGAGGTGAACGCCATGTTGTCCGAATCCGGCAGCCCCCACAAAGCCTGAAAGGAGAGCCCCATGCCCATCGTCGACCCGGACCCGAAACGCCTGCCGGACATCCTCAAGAGCATTCCCGCCGACACCCCCATCGTCATGCTCAACCTGTTGCGCTTCCGCGACGTGGCCCGCTACAAGGACGGCGACGCCGATTACGACGGCCGTGAAGCCTACCGCCGCTACTCCAAGGTGGCGTTCCAGAAAGTCCAGGGCGTGGGCGGCGAGCTGGTCTGGTCCGGCGACACCCTGGCCGGCGTCATCGCCCCGGAAGAGGAGCACTGGGACGAAGTCCTGCTGGTGCGCTACCCCTCGATCCAGGCGTTCGCGAAAATGCTCGCCGACCCGGAGTACAAGGAAGCCACCAAACACCGCACCGCTGCCCTCGCCGAAGCCCGCCTGATCTGCAACCAAGAGAAATAGGCTATAAGTAAAGAACCAACCACTGCTTGCAGGTTATAAAAAAACCGCTACCATCCGGCCAATGCTGGACCACCAGACCGCTGGAGCCTTGGCCGCCCGATGACACCGGAAATGATCTATACCACGCTGGTGGTGCTCGCCGTGCTGGCGGCCCTGGCCAGCAACCGGGTGCCCGCCGAGGTCACCATGATGGCCGCCCTGGTGCTGGTGCTGGTGGGCGACGTGATCACCCCGGAGCAAGCCCTGGCCGGCTTCGCCAACCCGGGCCTGATGACCGTCGCCGTGCTCTACGTGGTGGCCGCCGCCCTGCGTGACACCGGCGCCATCTTCTGGGTCGCCCATAAGCTCCTCGGCCAGCCGAAAAGCGCCCTCGGCAGCCAGCTCCGCCTGATCGCGCCCACCTCCCTGCTCAGCGCCTTCCTCAACAACACCACCGTGGTGGCGATGATGATCCCGGCGGTGCAGGAATGGGCCCAGCGCCTGCGGCTCTCCGCCTCGCAGCTGCTGCTGCCGCTCAGTTACGCCGCCATCCTCGGCGGCACCTGCACCCTGATCGGCACCAGCACCAACCTGGTGGTCGACGGCATGATGCAGGAACGCGGCCTGGACGGCTTCCACATCTTCGATCTGGCCTGGGTCGGCGTGCCCCTGCTGATCGTCGGCAGCCTGTTCCTGCTGCTGTTCGGCCGTCGCCTGCTGCCCCACCGTCAGGGCATGGTCGAGCAGGTTGAGCGCGCCCGGGAATACCACGTGGAGGTGGTCCTCCCGGAGGGCAGCCCCCTGCACAACAAGACCATCCAGGACGCCGGCCTGCGCAACCTGACCCACGGCTACCTCACCGAAATCCAGCGCGGCGACAAGCTGTTCACCGCCGTTGGCCCGGACATGCTGCTCCAGGCCGGCGACCAGCTCGCCTTTATCGGCGCCCCGGACTGCGCCCGTGAACTGCAACGCATCAACGGTCTGGTCCCCGCCCACGGCGGCGCCCACAAGCTGCGCCTCAACAACCACCAGCGCTGCCTGGTGGAAGTGGTGATCGGCCCGGAATTCCCCGGCCTCAACCAGACCGTCAAACAAGCCGGCTTCCGCACCCGCTACCAGGCCGCCATCCTCAGCATCAGCCGCGCCGGCCGTCGCCTGCCCGGCAAGGTCGGCGAGCAGATCCTGCGCGTCGGTGACACCCTGCTGCTGGAAACCGGCAACGCCTTCGTCGAGCAATACCGCTACCGCCGCGACTTCATGCTGGTCAGCCCGCTCAGCGACTCCACCCCGCCGGACTTCAGCAAGGCGCCGCTGGCCACCGCCATCCTGGTGGGCATGGTCGGCGTCAACGTGCTCGGTCTGCTGTCGGTGCTGGAAGCCGCCTTCATCGCCGCCGGCCTGCTGCTCGTCACCCGCTGCGTCACCGTCAACCGCGCGCGCATGAACGTCAGCGTCAACCTGCCCGTGCTGGTGGTCATCGGCGCCGCCTTCGCCCTCGGTACCGCCCTGGAAGAAAGCGGCACCGCCGGCTGGATCGTCGACGCCCTGATCGGGCAGGGCCTCGACAACCCCTGGCTGGCCCTGCTCGCCATCTACCTGATCACCGCCCTGTTCACCGAAGTAATCACCAACAACGCCGCCGCCGTCCTGGTGTTCCCCATCGCCAACGGCGTCGCCGCCCAGCTCGGCGTCAGCCCGCTGCCCTACATCGTCGCCGTCATGTTCGCCGCCAGCGCCAGCTTCATGACCCCGCTCGGCTACCAGACCAACCTCATGGTCATGGGCCCCGGCGGCTACCGCTTCACCGACTACCTCAAGATCGGCGTGCCCATGTCGATCCTGGCGGCGGCGGTCAGTACCACCCTGATCCCCCTGGTGTGGGCGTTTTGAGGCGCCCATTCATGTAGAATCCCCGCCCGGGAACGAAATCGAACACACAAGGAGACAACCATGTCGGACAGCCCCTACCAGAACCGCGAACACGACAGCAAAGCCCAGGTCGTCTGGCACCAGAGCAGCGTCGGCAAAGCCGACCGCGCCAACGCCAAGGGTCAGACCCCCAAATGCATCTGGCTCACCGGCCTGTCCGGCTCCGGCAAATCCACCCTCGCCAACGCCCTGGAAGTGGCCCTCACCCAGCAAGGCAAGCACACCTACCTGCTCGACGGTGACAACGTTCGCCACGGCCTCAACAAGAACCTGGGCATGAGCGACGAAGACCGTACCGAAAACATCCGCCGCGTCTCCGAAGTCGCCAAACTCATGGTCGACGCCGGCCTGGTGGTGGTCACCGCCTTCATCAGCCCCTTCCGCGCCGACCGCGACGCCGCCCGTGCCCTCTTCGAGGACGGTGAATTCGTCGAAGTATTCGTCGACGCCCCCCTGGAAAAGTGCGAGGAGCGCGACCCCAAGGGCCTCTACAAGAAAGCCCGCGCCGGCGAGATCAAGGAATTCACCGGCATCGACAGCCCCTACGAAGCCCCGGCCAAGCCGGAAGTGGTGATCAACACCGCCGACAACGACATCGAAGCCTGCGTGAAGCAGCTGATCGCCGCGATTGGGGTGTAATCTCCCAGGAGCGAGCCACCATGCTTAGGCAACTCAAGGAACTGTACACGCTTCTGTCTCCCCGGCAGCGGGCTAAGCTCCTGCGCTTGCAGGTTCTGGTAGTGCTGATGTCCTTTGCGGAGGTCGCCGGCGTGGTGTCGATTGGCCCGTTCATGGCCTTGGTGGGTGACCCGTCACGAATGCAAGGTAGCGGGTTCGTGGCGGATCTTTATCGGGCCACGGGTCTGGATCCCCGGGTGTTTCTTTTCGTTTTGGGAATCGCCGTTATCGTCGTCTTGGCCGTGGCGGCTTTCATCTCCATGTTTACTATTTGGAGGTTATCCCTATACGGCGTGCGGGTTGGCGCTGAGTTGAGTAATCGCCTGTATCGTCATTACATGAGTCAGCCTTGGCTGTTTCATGCGGCGTCCAGCAGCAGCGAGCTTACAAACCTTGTGATTCAAGAAAGCCAGCGTACAACCAACAATATCATCGTGCCGCTGATGCGCATGAACGCCAAGTTGGTGATGGCGATATTCATGGCAATCGCCCTTTTCATTTATAACCCCGCCGTGGCTTTGTCGGGCGTTGCTCTTTTTACCTTGGCTTATTTAATACTCTATCGGGTCGTGCGCAAGGGTTTGACTCGTAACGGGAAACGGGTATCCCATGCTCAGCGTATGCGCTTTAAGCTTCTTGGCGAAGGCTTCGGGGGCATCAAGGATACCCTTTTGCTGGGTCGTCAGAAGCTTTTCACGGAGCGGTTCGGTATCGCCAGTGAACGTTTTGCCCAGGGCTTCGGTACCACGCAGGCGATGAGTCAGGTACCTCGTTACGCTATGGAGTTGGTAGCTTTTGCCTCGGTGATCTTTTTGATTCTGTATATGCTCGCTGCCCACGACGGGGATCTTGGCGCTATTCTGCCGGCCCTGTCGGTTTACGCGCTGGCCGGGTTTAAAATGCTGCCGGCCTTTCAGCAGGCCTATACCAGCATGGCCACCATTCGTGGCCATCTGGCGGCGTTCGAGGCGATCAGGCCGGATCTGGAAGCCAGCCGTGATCAGGATGAGGCGGGTGTCCGGGATCCTGAGTCCGAGGGGCACCTGGTACCGACCGACCGTATCGAGCTAGCCGAGGTGGTGTTCCGTTATCCCGGTAAGAGTGAGGCAGCTCTGCGTGAATTGAACCTGGTGATTCCGGCCAATCGCACCATCGGCTTGGTTGGAGCGAGCGGTTCCGGCAAGTCCACCGCTATCGATATTCTTCTCGGCCTGATTGAGCCGGAGCAGGGCGAGGTGCGCGTCGATGGCCAGCGCCTGACGGCCGATAACCTGCGCCGGTGGCAGAACAGTGTCGGCTTCGTGCCGCAGTCGATTTTCCTATCCGACGGCAGCATTCGGGAGAACATTGCCTTCGGTCTGCCTGAGCCCCTGATCGACGAGGCCAAGGTTCGGCGCGCCGCTTCAATGGCGCATCTGGACGATCTTCTGGACGATCTGCCGGAAGGGCTGGCGACGCGGGTCGGCGAGCGAGGCGTTCAATTGTCCGGCGGCCAGCGCCAGCGTATCGGCATCGCCCGGGCCCTGTATCACGATGCGGATGTGCTTATTCTCGATGAGGCCACCAGCGCCCTGGACGGAATCACCGAGAAACTGATCATGGACGCCATTCATGATTTTTCGGGTAAGAAGACCATCGTCATGATCGCGCACCGTCTTTCCACGGTGAAAGCCTGTGACCGGGTTTACCTGATGGAAGAGGGGCGGGTGGCGGATGCAGGCACCTACGATGAATTGGTGGTCCGCAACGATATTTTCCGAAAGATGGCAGAGCATGTCTGAGAAAGTTCTTTATCTTCACATCGGTTACCCCAAAACCGGTACCACGGCGTTACAGCAGCAGGTGTTTCGCCTTTTAGAGGAGCCCGGTTTATTTTATGCAGGCACCCGCAACCAGTCAGACTTGTTTGAGCAGAAGCCGGCGGAGCAGCGACTGAACGAAGCGTTCTTTGTTGGGGTGACGCGGGATCAGTGCGAGCAAAGCGAACCTCTCGCCGATTATTTTCGTGAACATAAGCGGATTTTCGTCTCCCGCAAGGGCGTTACCTCGGCGCTGGTCAGCATTGATGAGCGGGCGCCGGCTCTCGACATCGCCACCATGACCGCTCGCCTGCGCGCCTTCGCCACCGGGTTGGGGGCCGACCGGGTCAAGGTGATGGTCACCTTCCGTCGCCAGGACGAGTTCGCCCACTCCATTTTCTGTCAAAGTTTCCGCCACGGCTTTGGCAATGCCTACGATGGCTTTATCCAGCGCCTCACCAATCCGGTTGGCGGCTATGATGAAGGGCTGTGTTACGATCGGGTGCTGTCGGCGTTGCGTCGGGAGTTCGGTCGGGATGACACTCTGGCATTGTTCTATGAGGAATTCGAAGCCCGGCCCGACCTCTATGTAAATAAGGTATTGGACTTCCTCGACATACGGCGCGAGGCCTCGGAGTTTCCGCTGCGGCGCGCCAACAGCCGCCGTACAGGAGAGGGCATCAAGAAGTCCAGGCGCTATGGGTTTCTGGACGTTTTGGTGTCAGTCAAGAAGGCGTTGGGTTGGAAGCGTGGTTTGGGATTGTCACGCCACCTGGCATGGCTTAATCGCTTCCGGCTCGGCCATAAGGAAATTCGCATGAGCGACGACCAGCGCTTGCGTGTCCAGGCCCATTTCCACGACACCAACCGGGAACTTGGCCGGCTGACTGATACGGATCTGTCTGAATGGGGGTATTGGCGTGATTGATCCCATCCATGTCGGCGGGAGATGGCAATGAGGTTTTCGCTGGGCGGCTTGTCCGTCGAAATCCGTCGCTCTGCCTCAAGGCCGGCGCTCGTCAGCGATGATCTTCTGGTGCTCAATGACCGTAATCTCGATTATCTGCGCGGCTGCGATCCGGCTGAGTTGGCCCGCAGGGTGGAAACGGTCTCGTTGCCTTCCCTGGACCCGGCGCGGCCCGTACACGAACGGCTGCGCGAACAGGGTATCGTGGTCGTGCCGGATTTCATTGACCCGACTGAACTGGACGGTTTGGACGATGTCGTTGGACGCCTGGCCCGCCTGCGGGACGACTTCTCCGCCGCTGGCGGGGACCATCAGGAGAACGAGGAATATCTGATTCAGAATGGTGGTGTCCGGGTGGCCGGCTATTCGAATCTGGCCGCTTACCCCAAACCTGTAGTGCAGGTTCGCCAGGGGCATGATCTGGGCATGGTGGATGTGTTCAACGCCGATCGCCTGTTCCCTGAACTGGGTGAAGTGCTACGTCCGCGATTGGAATCGCCCGCCTTGATCGAAGTGCTGTCGGGAGCCGGCTCCGCCCACCAGCCACGCAATCTCAACATTTACCTGAACCGGAATATCCGTCGCACCCGGGGGTTCCATGTTGATGCCTACGCCCGGCAAGTAAAAGCATTCATTTATCTGAGTGATGTCACCGGCCTGGGTGATGGACCCTATACCTACGTGGCGGGCTCCCATCGCCCCGATACCTATCGCCGGCTCAACCGCAAGCTGGCAGAGGATTTGCCCAACGCCACCGAAACCCCGGTGGTACCCCTGGATCGGGTGATTCCCGTGCTTGGGCGGCGTGGTTCCTTGATAATTTCCGACCAGGCCGGGTTCCACCGGGGCTTCCCCCAGGACCACGGTGCGAGCCGCTGCGTGGCGGTCATGAATTACAAATGAAGGACAACGGCTATGTTCGATAATGCATCCGTACTGGTTACCGGCGGCACCGGCTCGTTCGGTCACACCTTCGTGCCCATGCTGCTGGAGCGCTATAACCCACGTCGGGTGATCATCCTGTCCCGCGACGAGATGAAACAGTGGGAGATGGCCAAGAAATTCCAGGGCGACGACCGGGTCCGGTTCTTCATCGGTGACGTGCGGGACAGGGATCGCCTGTATCGGGCACTGGACGGTGTCGATTATGTGGTGCACGCCGCGGCCACCAAGATCGTGCCGACCGCCGAGTACAACCCCTTCGAGTGTGTCAAGACCAATGTCATGGGTGCCATGAACCTGATCGACGCTTGTATCGACAAGGGCGTCAAGCGGGTGGTGGCGCTGTCCACCGACAAGGCCAGCAGTCCGATCAATCTGTACGGCGCCACCAAGCTCACCTCCGATAAGCTGTTCGTGGCGGGGAACTCTTATGCCGGTGGGCACGAGACCCGTTTCGCGGTAGTACGCTACGGCAACGTGATGGGCTCCCGGGGCTCGGTGATCCCGTTCTTCATGTCGATCCGGGATCAGGGCACCCTGCCGATCACGGATGAGCGCATGACGCGCTTCATGATTTCCCTGGAGCAGGGCGTGGAGCTGGTCTGGCACGCTTTCGAGGACATGGAAGGTGGAGAGATCTATGTTAAGAAGATTCCCTCGATGAAGGTCACCGATCTGGCTCGTGTGGTGGCGCCCGAGGCCCGCCAGGAAGTGGTCGGCATCCGCCCCGGAGAGAAACTGCATGAGCAGATGATTGGTGCCGAGGATGCCTATTACACCTATGAATACCCGGAGCATTTCAAGATCCTGCCGGCTATCAATAACTGGGACAAGGATGCCAACCGCATCAAGCAGGGTAAGAAGGTGCCGGAAGGCTTTGTCTATTCCAGCGACAATAACCGCGAATGGATGAGCGACGATGAACTGCGTGCCTGGATCGACACCAATCGGGAAAAAATCGGGAGCATCTGAATGATTCCCTACGGCCGCCAGGATATTCGCCAGGCAGACCTTGACGCCGTGCGCGAGGTGCTGGAGTCCGACTTCCTTACCCAGGGGCCGGTGGTACCGCGCTTTGAGCAGGCCGTGGCCGACAAAGTGGGCGCCGCTCGCGCAGTGGCCGTGAACAGCGGCACTTCCGCCTTGCATCTGGCCTGCCTGGCCCTGGGTCTGGGGGAGGGCGACCGTCTCTGGACCAGCCCGATCACTTTCGTGGCGTCCGCCAATTGCGCACGCTACTGCGGCGCCGAAGTGGACTTCGTCGACATTGATCCACGTACCTATAACCTCTCCGTGGCGGCGCTGGCGCGCAAGCTGGAGCAGGCCGAACGGGACAACCGCCTGCCCAAGGTGGTGGTGCCGGTGCACCTGTGCGGCCAGTCCTGCGATATGGCCGGCATCGCCAAGCTCGCGGAGCGGTACGGGTTCCGGGTCATCGAGGATGCCTCCCACGCGGTGGGCGGTCGCTACAAGGGCGACTACATCGGTAACGGTCGCTACAGCGACATCACCGTGTTCAGTTTCCACCCGGTGAAAATCGTCACCAGCGCCGAGGGTGGTATGGCGCTCACCACCGACGCGGCGCTGGCCGACCGTATGACCCGGTTGCGCGAACACGGGATCACCCGCGACCCGCAAGCCATGGTCGGCGAGCCGGATGGCCCCTGGTATTACCAGCAAGTGGAGTTGGGGTTCAACTACCGCCTCACCGAGATACAGGCCGCTCTGGGGCTGTCGCAACTTGCCCGCTTGGATGAGTACGTGGCCCGTCGCGAGACGCTTGCGCAACGCTATGACGAGTTGCTCAAGGCATTGCCCCTGGAGCGCCCCTGGCAGCACCCGGACGCTGTTTCCGCCCGGCACCTTTACGTGATCCGGGTTCAAGCCGGGCGTCGCCGCGCCGTCTTCGAGTCCCTGCGCGCTGCTGGCATCGGCGTCAATGTGCACTATATACCGGTGCACACCCAACCCTATTACCGGGCCCTGGGTTTCAGCGCCGGCGACTTCCCGGAAGCGGAGCTTTATTACTCCGAGGCCATCAGCCTGCCGCTCTTTCCGACCCTTGAAGAAGCGGACCAGGGCCGGGTAGTGGCGGCGCTCAAGGAGGCGTTGTCGGCATGAGCGTGGCGATCATCCCGGCCCGGGGCGGTAGCAAGCGCATCCCCGGCAAGAACATCAAACCCTTCCAGGGCCGGCCGATGATCGCCTGGTCGATTCGCGCCGCCCTGGAAAGCGGCTGCTTCCAGCGGGTGATCGTCTCCACCGACGATGAAGGCATCGCCAAGGTGGCCCGGGAGTGGGGCGCCGAAACCCCGTTCATGCGTCCGCCGGAACTCGCCGACGACCACACCGGCACCTTGCCGGTGATTGCCCACGCCCTGGAATGGCTGACCGATCACGGCGAGACCGTGGAAACCGCCTGCTGCCTTTACGCCACCGCCCCATTCGTGCGCCCCGAGGACTTGCGCGCCGGGCGCGACCGTCTCGATCGGGGCGACGTGGACTATGCCTTCTCCGTCACCCGCTATGCCTTTCCGATTCAGCGCGCCTTGCGCGTCACCCCGCAAGGCCGGATAGGCATGTTTCAGCCGGAGCACTTCTCCACCCGCTCCCAGGACCTGGAAGAGGCCTGGCACGACGCCGGCCAGTTCTATTGGGGGCGAGCTCTTGCCTGGCGTGAGCAGCGTCCGCTGTTCAGCGAGGCGGCGGCGCCCATTGAACTGCCCCGCTACCGGGTCCAGGACATTGACACCCCGGAGGACTGGGAGCGTGCCGAGTGGCTGTTCAAAGCCATGCGTGACGAACAACTCGGTCGCTCATCATGAATTCCCTGGCGGCCTCACGATGCGTGCTGTTCCGCGCTGACGCGGGCCTGATGATCGGTAGCGGGCATGTGATGAGGTGTTTGACTCTGGCAAGCGCCATGCGAGAGCGGGGCACGCGATGTGTGTTCGCGTGCCGGCCACGGGATGGCGATATGATCGCCGCGCTTCGCGACCACGATTTCGAGGTTCATGAAGTGGTGACGCCAGGGCGCGGTAATGAATCCGGGCTTGCCCATGCCGATTGGCTCGGCGGCCACTGGGAAGATGATGCAGCCACCGTGGGTGCATTGGTCAAAGAACTGCGTCCGGACTGGTTGGTGGTGGACCACTATGCGTTGGATCATCGCTGGGAAGAAAGAGTGCAGGGGGAATGGCCCTCGATGCGCGTTCTTGTGGTGGATGACCTGGCGGATCGTAGTCACAGGGCGGATTTGTTGCTTGATCAGAATCTCGGCCGGACATCGGCCTGTTACGCCGCCCTGGTATCGCCGTCTTGCCATTTTTTGCTGGGGCCGCGACATGCGTTGCTGCGCCCGGAATTCGCTCTTGCACGTGAGGCCAGCCTCGCCCGGCGCCGGGGTGTTGTCTCTCTCAACCACATCCTGATTTCCCTGGGTGGCGTCGATCAGAATAACGCTACCGGCCGAGCTCTAGACGCCTTGTCGCGTTGTGACCTTCCCGCAGATTGTCGTATCACGGTGGTGATGGGTGCCGCAGCTCCCTGGTTGCAAGAAGTTATTGGCCTCGCGGAGTCACTGAGCCGGCCCACCGAGGTGGTAGTGAATATTAGTGACATGGGGCGCAGAATGGCCGCTGCCGACCTGGCTATTGGAGCCGCCGGCAGTACCTCCTGGGAGCGCTGCTGTCTAGGTCTGCCCACTCTGATGGTGGTGCTCGCCGACAATCAGTTATCCATAGCGAAAGCTCTGGATAGGCTGGGGGCGGCCATCGATCTCGGGGCACCGGATCAGCTCAAGACGCTGCCCGCGCGCTGGCCGGCTCTGACGGACGAGGATACGCTGCGGGCTATGTCGGAGTCGGCCGCGGGGGTCACGGACGGGTTGGGCGCCGAACGTGTCATTCGTGCAATGCAAGGAACCGGATCATGAAGGTGAGTTTGCTGTGCAGTAGCGCGGACCACCCTGTGAATGCCTGGCTGGAGCGCTGGGTGGCCCGCCGTGGGAGAGATCACGATGTGGCTCTTTACCGGGACAAGAGCGAGTTGCCGGGTGGGGATGTGTTGTTTCTGGTGTCCTGCTCGCAGTTGATCGGCGCGGAGCTTCGGGCCCTCTATCGTCATACCCTGGTGCTTCATGCCAGCGACCTTCCCCGGGGACGGGGCTGGAGCCCGCATATATGGGCGTTACTGGCCGGCGAGGATCATTTCATGGTGACCTTGCTGGATGCGGAGGCCGCCGTGGACAGTGGTGCGATATGGGCTCAACGGCAAGTCCCGGTGCCTGCCCACGCCCTTCATAATGAAATCAATGCGCGCCTGTTCGAGGCGGAGCTGGCCTTAATGGACGAGGGGCTTTCCATGGTCGCCGCTGGTCGGCGACCCCGGCCGCAAGATTCGGACATCCCACCCACGTATTATCGTAAGCGAACGCCGCAAGACAGTGAGATCGACCCGCATCGATCCCTGGCGGAGCAGTTCGATGCCATCCGCGTGGCCGATCCGGAGCGCTACCCAGCATTTTTCCGACTCCATGGGCATACCTACACGCTGGAGCTAAAAAAGGTGGACGACGATGACCTCGATCAGCATTGACGGACGACGAATCGGGCCGGATTTCGCCCCTTACATCATCGCCGAGCTATCCGCGAACCATAACGGTGACCTTGACAAGGCGTTGCGCCTGATTGACGAGGCCGTGGAAGCCGGCGCCGACGCCGTCAAGATTCAGACATACCGACCGGACACTATTACTCTGGACAGCGACAAGCCAGATTTTCAAATCACCGGCGGTCTCTGGGAAGGGCGCACATTGTATGAGCTCTACGAGTGGGCTCACACGCCCTGGGAATGGCACAATGCGTTGTTCGAGCATGCCCGTGAACGCGGCATTACGCTGTTCAGCTCACCATTCGACACCACCGCCGTGGACTTGCTTGAGGACCTGGGCGCGCCGGCCTACAAGATCGCATCTTTCGAAGCGGTGGATCTGCCGCTGATCGAATACGTGGCGGCCACCGGCAAGCCAATGATCATTTCCACCGGCATGGCCGACGAAGAGGAAATCCGGGAAGCCATTGATGCCGCCCGGGGCGCCGGCTGCACCCAGTTGGCGGTGCTGCACTGCGTGAGCGGTTACCCGGCGCCGGCGGAGGACTACAACCTGCGCACCCTGGCGGATATGCGCGAGCGTTTCGGCCTGGTTACCGGCCTGTCCGATCACACCCTGGATAACACCACGGCCATCGCCAGCGTGGTATTGGGCGCCAGCCTGATCGAAAAACACTTCACCCTGGACCGCAGTGGCGGTGGCCCGGACGACAGTTTCTCCCTGGAACCCGCCGACCTGGCCGCCCTGTGCCGGGACAGCAAGACCGCCTGGCGCGCCCTGGGCGAGGTGGACTATGGGCGCAAGTCCAGCGAGCAGGGCAACGCGCAGTTTCGGCGCTCGTTGTATTTCGTGAAGCCCCTGCGCCGGGGCGATACCCTCACCGCCGACGCGGTGCGCAGTGTGCGCCCGGGCTATGGCCTGGCGCCCAAGCACCTCAAGGCGCTGCTCGGGCGAACCCTGAGCCGGGACGTGGACGCCAACACGCCGGTGGATTGGGACGCGGTGGAGCCTTGAGAGCCGCTCTTCGCGCCGCGCGGGCCGTGCTGCGCCAGGAACCGGAGTGCTGGCTGGCCTACCTGCACGGCCGTCAATTGGAGAATCTGCCCCACCTGACCCGCACTCCACCGCGTCAGGTCGGGGCCTGGCGGCGGGTGCTGCTGGCGCTGCGTTTCATGGTGCGTGATACCCGGCCCGGCGCCGGGCCCGCCGGCAGGGCACGCTATCTGTTCTATGCCGGTTCCGCCAATCAGGCCCACGCCCTGGAAGGCACCCTGACGGCACTGCGGCGGCGCGGCGAGGAGGTCGTGGCCCTGGGGCATCGCAGCGCTGGCGAAGCCTTTCCCTTCCGCCCGTTCAGCGTCACCGATCTGCTCGGCGGGCTGTGGTTGTTGGCGACCCGGCTGCCGGTCCTGTGGCGTCAGACCCGGGAAGCTCACCCTCTCACCCGGGCCTGGTATTTCGATTTGCTCTGCCGGTGCCCGATTCTGCTGGTGCATTTTCACCGGCTGCTGCGCCGGCACCGGCCGGCGGTGGTGGTCACATCCAACGATCACAGCGTGGACAATCGCTGTCTGCTGGCCGTGGCTCACCAGTTGGGTATCGCCACGGTGTACTGCCAGCACGCTTCGGTGAGCCCGCTGTTTCCCGCGCTTAGGGTCAACGTGGCCCTGCTTGACGGCGCCGCCGCACTGGACACTTACCGTCGCTGCGCGGTCAACCGCCCGCCGGGTCCGTTCAGCGCGCCGCGTCCCTGTGTGTTTCTTACTGGCCAGAAGAAGGCGCTGCCCGCCCGGGCTTCGGGCCCGGGCATTGGCATCGCGGTGAATACCCTGGATGACACCACCCGGGTGCGGGCTCTGCTGGAAAGCCTGCGTGGCCGGCCGGTGATTCTGCGCTGGCACCCGCGCCAGGCCGCGGAGCAGGTGGCCGATTTCAAACGTATCCTGGCGGATACGGGGGGCGATTTCAGCGATCCGTCGGAACAGCCGGTAGGCGATTTTCTCTCCCGGCTGCGTGTTCTGATCGCCGGGGATTCGAGTATCCACCTGGAGGCCGCCCTGGCAGGCGTGCGCCCTCTGTATTATCCCATTACGCCCACCGATACTGACGACTATTACGGCTACGTGGCCGCCGGCGTGGCTAACCGGGCCCGAACCCCGGATGAACTGATCGCCTGGCTGGACCAGAATCGGTCACGGCCCGGCGCGGACGGCGACAGCCCGGTGCGCCATTACAGCCACACCTTCGGCACCGAATGGGAGGGGCGCGAGGGCGAGTTGGCCGCCGATATTCTCCAGACCATTCCGGACGCGGACCGTTACCCGGACCTGTTCGGTTACCAAGGCCCGCTCCGGTCCTGAGACCGGGTTCGTTGACTCCCCCCGACCGGCGCGGCATCTTGGCAAGCGCCATGACTCCTTACTCTTCGCGCCTTGCCGGCGATCCCGCCCGTTTTCTCCCGGTTCTTGTCGGGTGCCTTTGTTATGGCCTGCTGATGGGCGCGGCGAGCGCCGCGGTGCCTTCCCTGGAGCTGTGGAGTCAGGATGCCCGCTACCCGCTGGCGTCGTTGGAGCATTCCTCCGGTTTCGTGGCGGCGCCGCCCGGGGTGGCGCTGGCGGACGCTCCGGCCAGCCCGCCGGTGGGGCGCGCATTCGGGCTGGCGCCGGATTTCCGTCAGCATCCTCGCTACTGGCTCTACACCCGTGTGGTGAACCGTTCCGAGCAGCGCGACTGGGTGCTGCACGTGAGCAACTTCGGCTTTCGTCAGCCCGGGGTGTTGCTGCTGGACGAGGACGGCGGGCGCCGGCGGCTTGGGTTCGAGCGTACCGGGCCGGGCGGCGATGCTCACATCAATGTGCTGGGGCGGGCGGTGGAGCTGACCCTGGCGCCGGGGCAGGCCCGGTCCCTGGTGGTGGAGCTGAGCGCGACGCATCCCACCTGGCATCCCTATGTCGCGGTGATGAGCGCGCCGGAGTATCAGAGCTGGAGTACCGGCTTGAACATCGCCTTCCTGGTGGCGGTGGGGGTGATTGTCGGTCTGGCGGCGTTGGCGGTGGTGTGCGGCGCGCTTACCGGTGAGCGTGCGTTTTTCTGGGGCGCGCTGTCGTCGTTGCTGATGCTGGCCTATTACCTGGAGCACAGCAGCCTGCCGGCGTTGCTGTGGCGCTCGGACTATCACAAGGGCGGACTGTTCTGGCTGCTGGTTTCCTCGGCGCTGCTGTCGCAGCTGGCATTCGCCGCCAGCTTTCTGCGCGTGGCGCGCGGGGGCGGCTGGTACCGGGCCTTTCTGGGCGCTGGGCTGCTCACCTTGGTGGTGGGGGCGCTGGCGTTGACGGTGCCGTTCGAGGCGCGGGTGTCCTTGTATGTCTTTAACTACGTGATTTTGGCGGTGGTGATCCTCGGTTCCGGCATCGCCCGGGTGCGTGCCGAGGGGCGCTATTACGTGATCTACCTGCTGGGCTGGTTCCCGCTGGTGCTGTCGCTGCTGCAGGTGGCCGTGGTGATCCAGGGATCGTCGGCGCCGGCTCGGGTGATCACCGAGTCCTACAAGATGGTGAGCGTGCTCTACATTCAAATCCTGCACATGTTTCTGCACGCGATGGCGTTGATCCTGCGGGTGCGGGCGCTGCGCGAGGAGAAGCTGCGCGCGGAATTCCTGAGCCGGTCCAAATCCCGCTTCATTGCCCAGAGCAGCCACGATCTGAGCCAGCCGTTGCATGCCATGGGGCTGTTTCTGGGGCACCTGCGGCCCTATGTGCGCGATGCCGAGGGGCGCGGCATATTCCTGCGGCTGAAGGCCGCCCACCGGCGCATGAGCGGCTCATTCCAGTCGATCATGGATCTGGGCAAGCTGGAGGCCGGAGCGATCCGGCCGGTGTCCCGGGCGATGCCGCTGGCCCCGCTGTTGCGGCGGCTGGCCGACGAGTACCGGCCATTGGCCGAGGACAAGGGCCTGCGGCTGCGCCTGCGTGCCCGCGCCGTCACCGTGCAAAGTGATCCTGAGTTGTTGGAGCGGATGCTGCGCAACCTGATCGGCAACGCCATTAAATACACCGACACCGGCGGTGTGCTGGTGGGCGTCCGCCAACGGCGGGGGCGGGTGGTGATCCAGGTATGGGACAGCGGGCGTGGCATCGGTGGCGATGCCCGCGAGCGGGTGTTCGACATCTATCAGCGTTCCGACCAGGGCGGCGGGGAAAAGGGCGCCGGCATCGGCCTGTCCATCGTCAAGCATCTTGCCGAGTTGCTGGATCATCCGCTGAGCCTGGTCTCGGCGCCGGGCCGGGGCAGTTGCTTCGCGGTGGCGTTGGCGCCGGCTTCCGCGCCGCCGGCCCGGGAGCCGGGGCCGGACCATGGCGCGCCTCGCGTGCTGCTGGTGATGGTGCCGGGCCCGGCCCGGGATGCACTCGCCGCGCGCATGGAGCGGTGGGGCTGCCGGGTCACCACGGCGCTCTCCCTGACGTGCGCCCGGACGGCGCTGGCCGAGGGCGCGCCAGCGGCCCTGGTGCTGTGCGAGCCGGCTTGCCTGGATGGCAGTGTGTCCCTGCCCGGCGACCCGCTGGCGGTATGCCTGGGAGAGCCCGAGGGCGGTGTGCCGCCGGGCTGGCTGCTGCTGGACGCCACGGCACCGCCGTCGCGGTTACGAGCGCTGCTTAACGCGGCGTTGCGTCGCGCCGACCCTCCGCCGTCCGCGGGTGAGCCGGCCATGGGAGCAGCCGATGACGGTTAGCATACTGATCACCGAGGATCACGAGCTGTTCCGCGATGGGCTGAGACGGCTAGTGGAAGAGGCGGCTCCAGGTGCCCGCATCATCGAGGCCGGCGATTACGCCGCCGCCCGCGCCGCCCTGGCGGCCCATCCTGATCTGGATCTGCTGCTGCTGGACATGCAGATCCCGGGCACCCGGGGCCTGGACGGCCTCAAGGCGATCAAGGGTGACCATCCGGCGCTGCCGGTGGTGGTGATCTCCACGGTGGATCATCAGGCCAGCGTGCAGGGCATGCTGGCCGCCGGTGCCGACGGCTTCATCGGCAAGGCGCTCCCCAAGGCGGTCATGATCCAGGCCCTGCACGCCATCCTCGACGGTGAACTGGTGGTGCTCGGCGCCCGTGAGGCGGACCGCCCGGTGACCCTTTCGCCCCGCCAGTCCGCCACCCTGGAGCTGCTTGCTCTGGGCCTGCCGAACAAGGAAATCGCCACCCGGCTCGATATCGCCCCGGCCACCGTGCGCGAGTATGTCTCCGACCTGCTCGCCCTGTTCGAATGCGACAACCGCACCCAGGTCGTCCTCAAGGCCCGCCGCCTCGGCTTCATCCTCGACTGATCCCGCGGCGTCGTGGCGTCAGACGTCGCCAAGCATGATCTCCCAGGCGTCCTGCAGCTCGCCGATGGCGCGCTCATCATGGAAGATCGCGCCGTTGTGTTCGCGCAGGGCGTCACGCCAGTACTGGCGCAGCTCCGGGTCGCCGGCGATGCTCACCGCCAGCTCCACATAGTGCTCCGGGTCCCGGGCGATCAGGCCGGTCAGGCCCATGCGCCGGTACAGGCCGCCGGTGAAGGCGCCGCGCAGCAGTGGCGAGGGCAGGGTGATCAGTGGCAATGCCATGCCCAGGGCGTCGAAGCTGGTGTTGGCGCCGCTGTAGTGGGGCGGGTCCAGGGCCACGTCCACCACGTCCAGCAAGCCCAGGTAGCGCTCCCGGCTCTGCCGTGGCAGCAGGATGATGCGCTCCGCCAGAGCGCCCAGGCGTCGTTGCAGGCGCCGGCGCAGGGGCGCGCTCTCGGCGCCTTCCAGGCTGCCGATCAGCAGCACCCGTCCGCGCCGGTCACGTTCCAGGATGGCCGCCGCCAGCGGGTCGAAATCCGGGTGGATCTTGCGCGGGTTCTGCGCGCACAGATACAGACGCCCGCCGTCCGCCAGGCCGAAGTCGGCCCGCGTCATGGGCCGCTCCGGCGGCATCGGCGGCTCGGCCCAGGTGAACATATTGCCGGGCATGGTGAGCAGGGTTTCCCGGTACAGGTCCTGGGCGTTGTCCGGCTCCGCCAGGTCCGAGGACAAAAAGAAATCCATGCCCGGGATGGCGCTGGTCAGCGGCCAGGCCCAACTGGTGTATTGCAGGGGCGCCGGCCGGAACCAGGGCAGGAAGTAGTTGAACGAGTCCGAGCCCACCTCCCAGTGGTAAAGCAGATCCAGCCGCGCCGCGCGCAGTTGCCCGGCGGCCTCATCCACCCGCGGGCTGAGCGCCAGCCAGTGGAGGCCATCGTCGCCCAGCGCCGCCCGGGTCCGGTGGAGGGCGGGGCGGGTCACCGCCACCACGATCTCGAAGCGTTGCCGGTCCAGGCGCGGCAGCACCTCCCGCACGCTGCGGATAAAAATACCCTCGTGCCCATGGTTGACCACGAAGCCGATGCGTCGGCGCTCGCCGCCGGAGCGCGGCGCCGGCGGCTCGAAGGCCGGCAGGCGCGGCGCCAGTAGGTCGGCGTGGGCGGTTTTCAGGGCGCGGTCGGCGCGGCCCTGGTACATCAGGGTGGGTGGCGGCTCGGCGCCGCTCAGGTGCAGCAGGGCCGGGTCCAGCTGGCCGGGCCGTTCCCGCCAGCGCCCCAGGGTGGCGGCGTAATCGTCCCGCCAGGCGTCGATGGCGGCGTTGTCGTCGAACACCTCCGGGCGCAGCAGGTCCGCGTGCAGGGCGTGCCACCAGTGCGCCGGGCGCAATCCGGCCACGCGCCGGTAGGCCGTGGCGGCCTCGTCCACGCGGCCCTGGCGTTCCAGGGCCACGGCCAGGTTGAGATGAGCATCCGGGTAGTCCGGGTTCAGCGCCAGGGCGTCGCGCAGCGGTGCCTCCGCCTCGCCGGGGCGCAGCAGCAGAATCAGGGCGCTGGCCAGGTTGTTGAGGGTGCGGGGTTGGCGTGCTGGCGGCAGGTGCTGAAGCGCGCGCCGGTAACTGGCCACGGCGTCCTCTTCGCGGCCGCTGTCGAGCAGGGCGTTGGCCTGGTTATACCAGCCGTCGCCATGGTCCGGCTGGCGGCGCAGCGCCTCGCGGTACACCGCCAGAGCATCCTCCAGGCGGCCAGCGCCGCGCAGGGCCAGGGCCAGGTTGAAGCGCGCCACGGGCAGATCCGGCAGCCGCGCCACCGCGTTTTCCAGCACCGTCACCGCCTCGTCGAAGCGGCCCAGCCGGCGCAGAATCTCCCCGTGGTTGATCACCGCCGCCGGCACCTTGGGGTAGCGCGCGGCCAGCGGCGCCAGCAACGCCAGGGCCTCCTCAAGCCGGCCCGCGCCGGCGTGGTCCAGGGCGCGTTTGAGAATGTGTTCCGGGTTTTCGTTCATGGGCGGCCACTATACCGTCATCCGCGATTCCGCCGCCTCCCGAACAACACCAGAGCGAGCAGCGTAAGCAAACCGGTGGAACCACCGCCGCCACCACCACCGCCGCCGCCATCCCCGGGCGCGTCTTCCACGCTCAGGGTGCGTGCCCGCAGCGTGGAAGGGCCACCATCCTCCTGGGCGAACCACACCACCGTGGCGGTGCCATCGCCGAGCACCACCTCGGTGTTCAGGGAATGATCCACCGCTTCCGGAATGGTGGAGGTCGCCACCACCGCCGCGCCGTCGCCCAGGGGCGCGCCATCGCGGAACGCCATCACCCGGCTTTCGCCGCCGTTTTCGTTGGGCAGGGCCTGGCTCCAGCCCACCACCACCAGGCCGTCGCCGTCGGAGGCCAGGGACGGCCCGCCGGTATCCAGGCCGCCGGTTGGCACCGCCAGCGTCTCGCCGGCGGTGCCGTCGGCGGCCCAGTGCCGGCCCTGCATGGTCAGGGTTTTGACATGGTCCGGCCACACCTCCTGGGACCACATCGCCAGGAAGCCGCCGTCCTCATCGGCGGCCAGGGCCGGCTGCCTCTGGTCCAGGCTGAGGCCCGCTTCGCTACCATCATCCAGGCGGAACGGCTCGGCCTCCAAAGCGGTACCGTTGAGATTGAATCGGCGCCCCAGAACCACATCGCCGCCGGCCGACGAAACATACGCGGACCAGGCCGCCATCAGGGTGTCGCCTTGCAGCGCCAGGGCCGGGGCTCCGTTCTGCGCCTCGCCAAGAGTGAAGAAGTCGCCCATCGCCGTGCCGTCCGCGTTGAACGCCAGCGCCCGGTATTCCGGCGCCGCGTCTTCGTGGTGCCAGGCCAGCAGGAAGCGACCGTCCGCGTCCATGGTGACGGCGGGCAGGCATTGGTCGCCACTGCCGGCGTTCACGTAATTCTGCTCGTCGGTCAGCGAGCCGTCCCCGGCGATCCGCGAATAGGACACAGCAATACAGTCGTCGTTCAGCGCGAGGGACCAGGCCGCCACCAGATCGCCGTCGTCGTCGGCGGCCAGAGCCGGGTCGCGCACGTCGATGGAGGAGGCGTTGCCCGCGTCCAACGACATCACATCGCCGAGCAGGTCGCCGTCGGCCTCAAAGCGCCCCAGTTTGATGATCTCGTGGTCTTCGTCATCGGCCTCGTACCACAGCACCGCGAAGCGACCGCCTGGCAGGGCCGCCACCTCGAAGTCCTCGATCTGGTAGCCCTCCGGCGCGGCGTACAAATCCACCGTTGGAGCGGCGTCGTCGAGCAGCGAAGCGGCGCCCACCGGCGCGCACAAAACGGCGGAGCACACCGCCACGGCCAGCGGCGTGCGCTGGAAATTCAAGTAAGACACGGAAATTCACCCCCGGAGTAAGGTTGCAAAAACACGCTTACTCTAGAACCGCCCCCGCGCCGGCAGTACCCGACAAATGTCGGGTGCATTGTTACAGGACATCCTGCGGATACCGCAAGCCATGCTTTGTCGTCCGTGAACGGCGAGTAGGATGAAAAGGTATATCCTGGAATTGTTGTCAATTGACAACAAAAGGGGAGAGAGCGATCCTTTGCAAGGAGGCGATGTGAGCCGGAAAAAGCACCCCAAGCGTGTATTGGAGCTTTCTGTTCGTTACGCGGAGCAGCATGGATGGCGTGTCAGTATTTGGTCGACGCCGGCTAATCCGGAAGCGCATGCCCGGGCTTTACGCAGGGCCGTGGATGGTTGTCTGTACAGGCGGTCAGGAGCAGATGATGACGATGTATGAGTTTCAGGTGCATTTCGAGTTGCCATTGGAGCAGCCGGATTCCGAACAATGGCTGGATGCTCTCTTCGAAGCGGGATGCGACGATGCGATCGTGGGCTTGGCTCGGCCCGGCTATTTATCGTTGGATTTCAGCCGCGAAGGTGAGCAAGCCATGACGGTCGTTCATTCCGCCGTGCGGGATGTACAAACCGCGATCCCGGGGGCGCATCCACAATCCGTCGGCCCTGATCTGCTCAACCTGTCAGGCATCGCCGAGTGGTTATCAGACAATCGCATTGCCATCACGCGACAAGCAATGCGCAAGTATGCGTCGGGGGAGTTGCGCCGCTCTCGTTCACGCTTTCCGGCGCCGAGAGTCTTTGATTCCGTGCCCCTATGGCATGCCCATGATGTTCTGGCATGGATGGAACAGAACGGAAAATTAGTGAAGGCCGATCAAGCGGCGGTGAAAACGATGCTCGATCTTACCGGGGTCAGTAAAGCCATCAATGCAGCTGCGGAATTCCTGAGATTGCGGGCAGGAGATCCGGTGTTGGCGGAGCAGGCCTGGAACATCATGGAAATTCAGACGGCGTTACGGGCTCATTCGGCGGAAGGTTGACGCCCCGGCGGTTGCCATTGGTGGGCGCCGACGCCGGGGGCAAGAATCCGGCGGTAAGCAGGGGCGGCAGGGCGGTGGTGATATCGCTGCTGCCGCCACTGGCTCGTGTACGGTTCCGGGCCGCGACGATGCTACCGGCGGGTCCGCCGCCCCGCCATCAGCAACATCAGGCCAAACATCCCGAGGAAGTTAGCCCCGCCGCCACCACCACCGCCACCGCCCGCTGCCGGATTCGAAGCCGCCTCCGGCAGCGTCAGCGAGCGTGCCCGGATGCTGTACTCCAGATCGGCGTTCTGTTCGTACCATACGGCGGTGGCGGTGCGGCCGCTAAGCACCACCTCCGTGTTCGGCGAGTAAAAATAATCCCCCTGGGTATAGGACCCGACGGTAACGGCGTCATCGCCCAGGCGTTGACCGTTCTGGAAAGCCGTGACCCGGCTGAATCCATCGGCGTGGTCGAGACGTGCGCTCCAGCCCGCGAGGATCAAGCCTTGCTCATTGGTGGCCAGTGAAGGGGCAACCGCGTTGCCTCCCAGGGTTTCCATACCATCGCCGCCTATATTGTCATCGCTGAACACGAGCTCCGCGCGGGCGGTACCGTCGGCGGCCCAGCGCTGGCCGTGCTGGCTGTCCACGAGCTCATCGTTGAGGGCTCGCGTCTGGTGCCACATGCCCAGGAATCCGCCGGCGGGGTCCTGAACAAGTACCGGTGAGGTTTGAATCACGGCGTGGTCCGGGGCGCCGTTATCCAGGCGGAAATTCGCGTTGCCCAGGGCGGTGCCGTTCTGATTGTAACGGCGTGCCATTACCGGGTAGTCCGGCCCGACATCCGCGGTCCAGGCCACAGCCAGGGTGTCGTCCCGCAAGGCGAGAGCTAACCCTGGAAAGATGGCGAGCGCTGGCGCCACCTCGAAGGACGGGGCGATGGTGGAGCCGTCGGCATTGAACGTCTGGACCACGTACGCCGGAGAGTTGGCGGCTGATTCATGGCGCCAGCCGAATGCGTAGCGACCATCGTCGTCCATTGTGACCCGAACCTGGCAGTCACTTCCGGAGCCGGCATCATGGGACAGGGACTGTGGACTTGCGATGGTGTCGTCGGCGTCGACGCGAGTGTAGCCCAGAGTGCCGCAGCCGCCATCGTTGAAATCCCAGGCCACGACAAGGTCGCCGTCGTTGTCGGCGGCCACCACCGGGTTGTTTGGACCGCCGCTAGAGGACGGAGAACCGGACAAGAGTTCCAGGACGTCGCCCTCGGCGTTGCCGTCGGCGTCAAAGCGAGCAAGCCGCACGTGGTAAAGGCTCGTGTCGCTGTCGTACTCGGACCAGACCAGCGCGAACAGGCCGTCGGGCAGGCCGGCCACGTCGAAGCCGTTAATGCTGATGGCCTCGGTCGGGGCGTACAGCTCCACCATCGGCGAGGCGTCGTCGAGCAAGGAAGCGGCGCCTGCGGGCGTGGACAAAACGGCGGCGCCCACCGCCAGGGCCAGCGGCGTGCGTGAAAACACGGGCAGTGACATGAGAATCCCCCTCAGGATCAGTGTTGTTATGAGCGGGGGATGGTGGCAATAAATTGCACAGGTGGCGGTTAACCGGTGCACGGTTTTGGGGCGCCTTGATGAGATCGCAACTGAAGCGGAACGCCGCCCGGCCGCTCCTACAACAGTAGATCGCGGTAGAAGCGGCTTCAGTCGCGATGGCCCGGCGAGCGCCGGGCCGGGAGGGGGTTACCGTCGAACGCGGCGGCGTAGGGCGAGCAGGCCCAGGCCGAGCAGGCTGAGCAGGCCGGTGGTGCCGCCACCGCCGCCACCGCCGGAGCCGCCGTCATCGGAGCCGCCGTCGTCACCGCCACCACCTTGGGCGTCGGACACATTCAGCGAACGGGCTTCCAGGGTCTGCCCGTCGGCGCCGTACCAGGCCACCAGGGCGGCGGTGCCATTGAGGGCGACGCGGGGCGCGCCGTCGGTGCCCAGAGCGGCCAGGTCGGCGAACTCCCAGTCCAATTCACCCAGGCGCTGGCCGTTGGCGTCGAAGGCGATGGCCCCGGCCTCGGGTGCCTGGCCGGCGGGCTGGTAGCTCCACACCGCCACCATCTGGCCGGCCGCGTTGGTGGCCACGCCGGGCTTGCTGAAACCTTCCTCCGCCTCGGCGGCCAGCAGCAGAGCGTCACCGGCGCTGCCGTCGGCGGCCCAGCGCTGGGCGCGCAGGGAATAAGCCTCGCCCGCCTCGGCGTCCGGAGCATGCTGGCGCCAGGCGCCCACAAAGCCGCCCTCCCGGTCCCGGGCAATGATGGCGCCGGATTGGATCACGCCGTCGCCGAAGTCGGTGTCGTTGTCCAGGGCCACATTGCTGTACTGGTCGCTGCTCAGGTTGATGGATGAGTTGCGCAACAACTGGGCCCGCTCGCCGCCGAGGAAGGCGATGGCCACGGCGCCTTCGCCCTGCAGGCTGGCATGGCCCAGCCGTACCCCATTGGTGGAGGCGTAGCGGTAGACCTGGTCGCTGATCGGGGTGCCGTCCGCCATGTAGGGGCGCAGGCCCAGTTGTTCCATGGGCTGGCCGTTCATGACGCTGGTCCAGGTCACCAGGAAGTCGCCGTCATCGTCCATGGCCACGTCCAGGGCGCAGGCCCCCATGACGTAATTCTGGTAAGGCACCGCTGGCTCCGCCACGGCGTCGCCCGCGCTTACCCGGGTGAAATGCAGGCCACCGCCGCATTCCTCGGGGAACTGCGAGGTACTGCTGCTCTCCCAGCCCACCACCAGATTGCCGCTCTGGTCGGCGGCCACGGAAGGGCGGCCCATGCTGCGCGAGCTGGCCTGTTCATGGACCAGGAAGGCATCGTCCAGCGGCTGGCCTTCGTCGTCGTAGCGGCGGGCCATCAACCGATCCTGGGCGCTGTCGTCGTGCTCGGCCCACACCGCCACGAAGCCGTCCGGCGTGGCGGCCAGGTCGAAGCCGGTGAAGGTAACACTGCCGCTC
Source organism: Alloalcanivorax sp. C16-2 (assembly GCF_046507615.1). Lineage (NCBI taxonomy): Bacteria > Pseudomonadati > Pseudomonadota > Gammaproteobacteria > Oceanospirillales > Alcanivoracaceae > Alloalcanivorax > Alloalcanivorax sp. C16-2. The sequence continues at coordinate 1,878,614 of NZ_JBKFTL010000001.1, forward strand.
AGAGCGCGCAGGGTGAGGGTATCGTCGGTGGCGGCGCCGGCCGGTGCCGCCAACACCAAGGAGACCGCCGCGGCCAGAGGCGCGCGCCGGAAGTAAGGCAAGGACATGAGAGTTCCCCGAAACAAACATATATCGTTGCGGGAGCCGCGATCCTTGCCCCCGCGCGAGGACAAGACGTTACCGTGAATCCGCCGATCGCGCGGTTAACCGGCGCACGCTTCCGGGGACCCCAGCATGCGCCGGATCAAAACGGTTACCTGGGCGAGCGCCTGATCCTCACTCATCTCCCCATGGGGGTTATACCAGTACGCCATGCGGTCGCACTGGCTGAGCACGGCCAGGGTCACCACCTTGGGGCTGACGGGACCGTCATCGGGTACGTAGTCGCGTACCAGATCCTGCACCTGATGGCGGTAGCCCGCCATGCGCTCGCTAAAATGGCGGGCGGCGTCGTCGGGAAGGAACATGCGCGCGAACTGAGGGTCGATCAGGCGGTCGTTGGCGCGGGCGATGAGCCGGTGGCGCATCTTATAGCGCGCATGGCGGTCGATCACCGTGAAAAGGCGTGATCCCCGGGGCACCGCCTCAATCCCATCGAGAATATAGGAGAAAAAATCGTCCATCCCCAGATCGATGGCTCCGACCAGGAGCGCTTCCTTGGAGGGGTAATAGTTATAGAGCGTGGGCGCCTTGAGACCGACCCAACTGGCCAGTGTGCGCATGTTGAGATTCTCGTAGCCCCGCTCCGCGAACAGGGCGATGGCGGCCACCAGAATACGGCTTTGCATGGTGCCGCCGCCCGCGCGCCGGGAGACCTCTTCAAGATCCTTCTCGATGTTCTCGCCCAGGTAATGCGGGGTGCCGCTGTCCTCGGGCAGCCGCGCGCCGTTGCGCGAGCGTCGTGTCGTGGTTCGTGTCATGGCGCCATTCTTGGTGAATTCGTGGTAAAAATCCACGCTAGGCTGTTTTTCGCGGACGATGGCGGGAAAGCGATAGCAGTTCCCCCATGATGCCGCGCCGGAAGGTCAGCACACACAGCACGAACACGATCCCCATGATCATCATCACCGATTCTCCCAGGGTGGAGAACCAGGCGAAGCCGGTCAGGCTGGCCAAACCCGCTCCCAGGGCACCCATCTTGTTTTCCAGGGTAACCAGTGCCAGGGCGCCCACCACGGGGCCGGAAAGGGTGCCCAGCCCGCCCACCAGGGTCATCAGCAATGCGTGGCCGGAGGTCATCCAATGCACGTCGGAAAGCGTCACGAAACCCAGGCTGATCGCCTTGAGCGCGCCGGCCAGGCCGGTCAGCGCGGCGGACAGGGTAAACACGATCAGTTTGTAATGGTTCGGATGGTAACCCAGCGACACCGCCCGGGGTTCATTGTCCTTGATCGCCTGCAGGGCCTGCCCGAATGGCGAGTACACCACGCGGGCGATAAACAAGAAGGCGGCCACCGAGATGACCAGCACCGTGTAGTACATGGTCAGATCGTCGTGCAGGTCAAGCAGTCCGAACAGCCGGCCCCGATCAATGCCCTGCAGCCCGTCCTCGCCCCCGGTCTGTGGTAACTGCACGCACAAAAAGTAGACCATCTGCGCCAACGCCAGGGTGATCATGGTGAAGTAGATACCCGAGCGACGGATTGATATGAAGCCCATCACCATGCCCAACAGCGCGCCGCTGCCCAGGCCGGCGAGCAAGGCCAGCTCCGGGGAAAGCTGCCACATCTTGACCCCGTAGCCAGCCACGTAACCGCCCACCCCAAGAAAAGCCGCGTGGCCCAGGGAGGCCAGACCGGTGTAGCCAAGCAGTAGATGGAAGGCACAGGCAAACAGCGCATAGCACAGTAGCTTTGTGCCCAGCACCGGGTACAGGCCAGCCCACGGCGCCACCACCAAGGCGAACAACAACATCGCGTAACCGCAAGTGCGCAGGGAAGGGAAAGCGCTCATTCGCCACCTCCAAATAATCCGTTCGGGCGCACCATGAGCACCAGCACCATGACCAGGAACATCACCATCGAGGAAGCCTCCGGGTAGTACACCTTGGTCAACGCCTCCACCAGCCCCAGGCCGATGCCGGTAACCACGGTGCCGAGAATCGAGCCCATGCCGCCGATCACCACCACCGCGAATACGATTACGATCAGGGTTTGGCCGGTCAGCGCGGAAACCTGCATTACCGGCGCCGCGAGCACGCCGGCGAAAGCGGCCAACGCCACCCCGAAGCCGAATGTCAGGCTCACCATCATTGGTACGTTGACGCCGAACGCCTCCACCAGGCTGGCGTTCTCAGTGGCGGCGCGCAGGTAGGCGCCAAGCCGGGTCCGTTCAATCATGAACCAGGTAGCGCCACACACCAGCAGGGAAGCGACAATCACCCACAACCGATAATTGGGCAGCATCAGGAAGCCGAGGTTGGTGACGCCGGCGATGGGCGGCGGGCCGTAGGGGCGCCCGGATACCCCATAAGCGGACCGTACCGCTCCTTCGATGATCAGCGTCAGCCCGAGGGTAAGCAGCAGACCGTAGAGATAATCCAGGTGGTACACGCGGCGCAGAAACAACCGCTCCAGCAGGATACCGAACGCGCCGACGATCAACGGCGCCATAACCAGCATCACCCAGTAATTGATGTTGAGATAGTGTAGCCCGGCCCAACTCAGCAGGGCACCGAGCATGAACATGGCACCATGAGTGAAATTGATCACGTGCAACATGCCGAAGATTACCGCCAGCCCCAGGCTAAGCACGGCATAGAAGCAGCCATTCACCAGGCCGATCATCAGTTGCGCCATCAACGCCGTGATGGGCACGCCGAACAGGTCCATAGCGTTACCTTGTTATCGTTATCGGGTCAGACACTGAGCAGACGGGAGACCCGGTCCGCCTGGTCCTTGAGTTGCACCGGCGTCAATGTCTCGATGATGCGCCCGTGCTCCATGAACAGAAGCCGGTCGCACAGCGCGGCGGCGAAATGAAAGTTCTGTTCCACCAGAAGAATGGTGTAGCCACGCGAACGCAGTGCCCGGATCGCCTCACCCAAGGTGTCCACGATCACCGGTGCCAGCCCTTCGGAGATTTCATCGAGCAATAACAGCTTTGCCCCGGTGCGCAGGATGCGTGCCAGCGCCAGCATCTGTTGCTCGCCGCCGGACAGTGCCGTGCCGGGGCTGTGTCGCCGCTCCGCCAGGTTGGGGAAAAGCTGGTAAATTTCGTCCAGAGACAACCCGGGCGAGCCGTTGTCGAACAGCGGCGGCAGTTTCAGGTTTTCCTCGCAGGACAGGCTGGCGAAGATGCCGCGTTCTTCCGGGCAATAGCCGATCCCGTGTCGTGCGATGCGGTAGGTGGGTTGGTCCAGGGTTTCCTCGCCGAACACCCGGATCGAACCCTGGCGGCGGCCGGTGAGCCCGAGAATGGCGCGCAAAGTCGTGGTGCGCCCGGCGCCGTTGCGTCCCAGCAGGGTTACCGCCTCGCCGGGCAGCACCTGGAAGTCCACGCCTTGCAACACCAGGGACTCGCCGTACCAGGCGCGCACATTGTCCAATACCAAAGCCGGTGTGCCGCTCATGCCGCCGCGCCCCCTTGCCGTCCGCCGCCCAGATAGGCACGGGTGACCTCCTCGTTGCGGGACACCTGGTGGTAATCGCCGCTGGCGATCACCCGACCGCGCTGCAATACCGTCAGGGTATCGGCGATGCTCGCCACCACTTTCATGTTGTGCTCCACCATCAGCACGGTACGGCCTGCGGATACCGTCTTGATCAGCGAGGTGACACGCTCCACGTCCTCGTAGCCCATGCCCTGGGTGGGTTCGTCGAGCAGCATCAGCACCGGGTCCATGGCCAGAGTGGTGGCCAGTTCCAGGGCGCGTTTGCGCCCATAGGGCAGGGCGCCGGCGGCTTCGTCAGCCAGCGTCGCCAGGCCCACCTGGTCGAGCAGGGTCAACGCTTCCTCATTGAGCCGGTCGAGCACCCGCGCGCTACGCCAGAAATGAAACGAAACCCCCAGCTTGCGTTGCAGAGCCAGCCGCACGTTGTCGAGCACGCTGAGCCCGCCAAACACCGCCGAAATCTGAAACGAGCGCACCATGCCGCGCCGGGCCACCGCCTTGGCGGGCAGGTTGGATACCGGCTCGCCGTTGAAGTGGATTTCCCCGGCACTGGGTTCGATAAAGCGCGTCAAAAGGTTGAACAGGGTGGTCTTGCCGGCCCCGTTGGGGCCGATCAGTGCATGGATGTGCCCGGATTGCACCGCCAGGTCCACGCCGTCCACCGCGGTGAAGCCCTTGAAGCTTTTGCGTAATCCCCGGGTCTCCAGAACCGGGGCGCTCATGCCCCGCCCCCGGTGACCAGCGAGCAGCGGGACTCGGACAATGGCTGGTAGGCCCGTTCGGCGGGGATGGTTTCCAGCCGGCGGTAGTAATCCCAGGGGCCGCTGGATTGAGCTGGCGTTTTCACCTGGTACAGATACACATCGTGGATCATCTGCCCGTCGGCGCGCACTCGTCCGTTACGCGCGAACATATCGTTGATCTCCCGGCCATGCAGATCGGCGAGCACTGCTTCGGCATTATCGCTGCCAAGGGTCTGCACGCTGGTCAGGTACTGGGTAATCGCCGAGTAGGTGGCGGCATTGAGCATGTTGGGCTTGTTGCCGGTCTTCTCCTGGAAACGGGCGCTCCAGGCTCTCGACGGCTCATCCTGGTCCCAATAGAAGCCCTCCACCAACAACATGCCCTGGGTGGTGGCCAGCCCCAGGGCGTGCACGTCGGTCATGCTCGCCGACAGGCCAACGATCTTCTGCTGCTGGTTGATGCCGAACTCATTGGCCACGCGGATCGCATTGTGCAGGTCGGCGCCGGCGTTGGCGATGCCGATCACCTGGGCACCGGAGCTTTGTGCCTGCAGCATGAAGGACGCGAAGTCCGAGGCGCCCATCGGATGGTGAAGCGAGCCCAGCACCTTACCCCCGGCACCCTCCACCGCCTTGGTGGCGTCGTATTCGATGGCCTTGCCCAGGGCGTAGTCCACCGTCACGAAGTACCAGGTCTTGTAACCCTGGTCGGTGAGGGTGCGCCCCAGGCTGTTGGCCAGGGAGTAGGTGTCCCAGGCGTAGAACACGGTGTTGGGTGAGCACTGCTCATTATTGATCGCCGTCGAGCCGGAGCCGGTGACCATAAGCACCCGGTTCTTGTCCCGCGTCACCTCGGACACTGCCAGGGCCACCGCCGAATTGATCACATCGGTGATCATGTCCACGCCCTGGGTGTCATACCATTCTCGCGCGCGGCTGGCGGCCACGTCGGTTTTGTTCTGATGATCGGCGGTTACCAGCTCCACCTTGAAGTCCGGCTCATGGGCGGCGACGAAGTCATCCACGGCCATACGGGCCGCCGTGACCGCGCCTTCGCCACTGAGATCGGAGAAGATCCCGGACATATCCGACAGAACGCCGATCTTCACCGTGCCATCGGAAATTTCGGCCGCGCTGGCGCCGCTAGACAGCAGGACCAGCCCCAAAAGACCATGAAGAATTGAATTGCGCATGATGCTTCCTCGTTATTGTTGTGATGATGGTGTTAGCCGACGGCGCGCACCGGGGCGCCGACCACTTTGGCGGCCCAGTCGCCAATGGCTTTCAGGGTGGTTTCCGTCTCCGGCAGGAACGGGAATAGTGGGTACACATGCACGGAGTCCCGTACCGGCAGCATGGTTACCTCCATGCCGGCTTCCCGCGCCCGGTCCAGCAGCCGTGTGCTGTCGCTGTACAGGGATTCTCCTTCCACCGCCGACAGGAACAGTGGCGGCAGGTCGCGCAAATCCCCGAACAATGGTGATACCAGAGGGTCGCGTGGCTCATGGGCCTGAAAATAGGACGCCGCCATCAAAGCCAGGGTGTCGCGGTTGGCGGCCGGGTCCTCACCAGCGAATTCCTTGATGCTCGGGCCGGACAGCGTCAGGTCGGTGAACGGGCAGATCGCCACGATCCCCGCCGGCAGCGGATCGCCAGCCATCTTCAACGCCAGCGCCAGGGCCAGCGCCAGGCCGCCACCGGAGGATTCGCCGCTCACGATCAACCGTGACGGCGCCACCCCGGCGCGGACCAACCCGCGGTAGGCATCCATGGCGTCGTCCAGCGCGGCCGGGTAGGGCGCCTCCGGTGCCAGCCGGTAGTCCACCGTCAGGCATTCACCGCCCACCGCCTGGGCCAGCCGTCCCGCGTATTCCAGGGAGCTCCGGGCCGAGCCGAGCATGTAGCCGCCGCCGTGGAAGTGCAGCACCACGGGACCTTCTTCGCTTGCCGCCGTGTTCGCGTCGCGCACCCGGAATGCCGGTACGCCGCCCAGCTCAGCCTCTTCCACCCGGGTGCTTTCCGGCACCGGGAAATGAGTGGTCAGGAAGCGGTCGTAACCCTCGCGCATGCCGTCATGGCCGCGCGCCACATCCTCCGCGGTAAATGCCCCTTTCCAAAGATCGAAGGCGCGCTGGCTCTCCGCCCGTGCCATGCGCTTGGCTTCACGGGTGGCGGACAATCCCAACACCTCGCCGGCCGGGCGCTCGACCTCCTCGAGCACGTTGTACTCCCACACGAACGACCAGGTCGCTTCCGCCATCGGATCAATGTGCTGCATGCCTTTCCAGCGTCCGTTCCGGGCCTTGATCCGTTCCGGGTCGGACTCATGCACCATCTTCACCATCGCCCGCGCGCCGGACTGAACCCGGGTGGTACGCGGGCGGCGCCGCTGCTCGTATTCCCGCAGCCCGGCGAGCGGATCATCACGATGGCGCTCCAGCATGGTGGCCAGCACCCAGGCATCCTCCATGCCCTGGCAGGCGCCCTGCGCCAGGAACGGCACCATCGGATGGGCGGCATCCCCCATCAGGCTTACCCGCCCCTCGGTCCAGCGATCAATCGGGTCGCGGTAGAACATGCCAGTGATAAAGGCGCTGTCGATCTGGTCCATCATCGCTTGGGCGCGCGGTTCCAGGTCCGAGAACGAAGCCCGCAACTCATCGATGTCGCCGCTTTCCGTCCAGGATTCCCGGTGCACCTCTCCGGACGGCACCGAAGCCAGAATGCTGTAAAGCTTGCCGGGCCGGATCCAGTAAGTGATCAGAGTGCGCCCGGGGCCGAACCAGTAGTTACCCCGCTCCGGCAGATCAATGCCTTCCAGCTTCTCGGCGGGAATCAGTGCCCGCCACATCAGGATGTTGGAAAACTGGACGTCGTCGTCGCCAAACAACTGCTGGCGGATCACGGAATGAATGCCGTCGGCGCCGATCAACACATCGCCACGCAGGGTCTCGCCATCTTCCAACCGCACGGTGACGCCGCCTTCGTCTTGCTCGAACCCGGCGCAGCGGCTGCCCAGGCGAAGCCGTTCAGCGGGCAGGGCGTTGGCCAGTATCTCGATGAGATCGGCGCGATGGACGTTGTACAGCGGCGCGCCCCAGCGACGTGTACCCGCGTCACCCAGAGGGGCCACCCAAAGCAGCTTGCCGTTACCGATATCACGCATATCGAACGACCCCGGCACCACCGAGATGTCCGCCACGGCCTTCTCAAGCCCCAGTTCCCGCAGCACCACCGAGCCATTGGCGGCAATCTGAATACCCGCGCCAATCTCGGTGAGGCGGGGTGCCTGCTCGATGATGGTCGCGTCGATGCCCTTGTGGCGCAGGGCGATGGCGGCGGTCAAACCGGCGATGCCGGCACCCACGATCAGGACGTGCATGGTGCGTCTCCCTTGTTGTTGTCCTTATCAATTCGCTACGAACGAATGTTCGTACGTGCCTCGGAAAGTGTTGATCCAACGGTCTGAAAGTGTCAATAGAATTTGTGCGACCGGATAGTCACACAAAAAAAAGCGCCGGTGGGGACCGGCGCTGGGAATCCGAAGTCACAACCCGAGTTCCCCCCAAGGGTGTGATTCGGTGGCTTAGCGGATTTGCACTATTGCAGCCCTGGCAGTGTGACGCCATTCGCAATTTTCATTGTTTTCTGTCCCCTTTTTAAGAAAAAGGAATGAGAGCGAGGGCGAATTTGTTCCACATTATGGGACTCGGGGTTTTTTTAGCCTGTTATCGGGCGTTCTCCCTAGGGCTTGTTCTCAGCTCATGCCAACCCGGGTTACCGGTCCAGAATCCGCTCCCCGCGCCAATCGGCAAAAACCACCCCGAAACGGCGAAAAGCCCGCCTTTAAAACCGCCGAATAGAGAAAAAAGCATTAGATTAAAATAAGAGTTTAAGCCGACTTGCGCCTCCCCTGAATGGGGGCTGCCAAAAGGTCAACGTCTGTGTTTTCATGCACTTAGCGGCCCGACGGTTATCATGGTGTTAGCATCGGATAGTACCCATATGTGATATTGATCACATAAACAAAGTGCACTAGCATCGAGGCATCTTTTACGGGGGGCCGTAAAACAATGTTTACACATTTGAACGTGTATACGGGAGAATTCGCGAACCGTTCGCGTTATTCTTTCACGGTCACTTCACGGTCATGAATCATCGCCAAGATGGCGTCCTGCCATCGTTTCCGGCATGGCTCGTGAACGGCATAAAGGAACCGCCTGGTGAGACACCCGGGCAGCCACCCAACTATGGAAGTAGGGTATGAATGACTCAGCCTGGTACGTGGTGCAGTGCCGCGCCAACCAGAATTTCCGCGCCCAGGAAAACCTGGAAAACCAAGGCTTCACCTGCTTCCAGCCCCGGCTCCGGGTGGAAAAACTCCACGCCGGCCGCCGCACCCACCGCACCGAACCCCTGTTTCCCGGTTATCTGTTCATCCGCTTCGAGGAATACGGCCCCAGCTGGCACACCGTGCGCTCCACGCGCGGCGTCAACAAGCTGGTGGCGTTCGGCGAGCGGCCGGCGCGGGTGCCCGGCAAGGTGGTGGATGCATTAATGCAAAACAGCCGGGCCCGGGAGCAGGGCAGCGACGCCGAGCCGGCGATCCGTCCCGGCGACCGGTTGCGCATCGAGCGCGGCCCCTTCGCCAATCTGGAAGCCACCTTCCACGGTTACAAAGGCGAAGAGAGAGCCATCGTTCTGCTGGACATGCTGCACAAGCAGCACCGGCTCAACCTGGCCCTCAAGGACGTGCGGCCCCTGGCGGCGCACGTCTGACAACCGGCGCGGCCGCTGCCGCGCCCACGGATGGATCACCGTTCTCGGGGAACAGACGGCAAACCCCGTGGCGGTAGCGTGCCCGAACGGCGGGGGGCTGCTATGCTCTCGCGCCAGAGTCATATTGGGGAACGAAAGGAATGCGCATTACCGTATTCGGCACCGGCTACGTGGGCCTGGTGACCGGAACCTGCCTGGCGGACGCCGGCCACGACGTACTCTGTGTGGACGTGGACCCGGCCAAGGTGGAAGCCCTCAAGCAGGGCCAGGTGCCCATCCATGAGCCCGGCCTGGCGCCCATGGTGGCCCGCAACCTCCGCGAAGGCCGCCTGAACTTCACCACCGATGCCGAAGCCGGCGTCGCTTTCGGTGGCCTGCAGTTCATCGCCGTGGGCACGCCTCCGGACGAGGACGGCTCCGCGGATCTGCGCTATGTGCTTACCGTGGCCGCCACCATCGGCCGTCACCTGGACGGCTACAAACTGGTGATCAACAAGTCCACCGTGCCCGTGGGTACCGTGGACAAGGTGCGCGCGACCATCGCCGCCGAGCTTGAGCAACGGGGCCGGGACACCGAATTCGACGTCTGCTCCAACCCGGAATTCCTCAAGGAAGGCGCCGCCATCGAGGACTTCACCCGGGGCGCGCGCATCGTGGTGGGCACCGACTCACCCCGGGTCCGCGAACTGATGCGCGAATGCTACGGCCCCTATAACTGGAATCACGACAAGCTGATCTTCATGGACCCGCGCTCCGCGGAGCTCACCAAATACGCCGCCAACGCCATGCTGGCCACCAAGATCAGCTTCATGAACGAAATGGCCAACCTGGCCGAACGGCTCGACGCCGACATCGAACACGTGCGCCTGGGCATCGGCTCCGACCCGCGCATCGGTTACCACTTTATCTATCCGGGCTGTGGCTACGGCGGCTCCTGCTTCCCCAAGGATGTACAGGCCCTGGCCCGCACCGCCCGGGACGTGGGCTACGACGCCCACATCCTGGCCGCCGTGGACGCCGTCAACCAGCGCCAGAAAACGACCCTCTACGACAAGCTGGCCGCCGCTTTCGACGGCGACCTGGCCGGTCGCACAGTGGCCGTATGGGGCCTGGCCTTCAAGCCCAACACCGACGACATGCGCGAAGCCCCCAGCCGGGTGCTCATGGAAGCGGTATGGGCCGCCGGTGGTAAGGTACGCGCCTACGACCCGGAAGCCGGCCGCGAATGCCGCCGCCTTTATGGCGACCGCGACGACCTGGAGATCGTGGCGCACCGCCATGATGCCCTCGACGGCGCCGACGCCCTGGTGATCTGCACCGAATGGAAGGAATTCCGGGTGGCGGATTTCGCCACCATCAAGAAATTGCTTATCACGCCGATACTGGTGGACGGGCGCAACCTGTACGAGCCCAAGGCGGCCCGCGAGGCCGGTCTGCTCTATTACGCCATCGGCCGTGGCGAGCGCCCGGGCGCGGCACTGTGTCGCAATTCGGTAACCGGCGTGTAAAATGCGTCGTTTTGCAGTACCCGAACCGCTAAATTGAACACGCCGCCGTCCCCGGCCGCGAACGCACAAAACGCAAAAAAGGAACAGACAGCGCAGTGCCTACACCCCCCAAGACACTGAAGCACCTGGCCCTGGTCACCCTGTTGAGCCTGGCCGCCGTTCTGTCACTGGCAGCCAAGGCCACCGCCGCCCCCTGGGTGGAAACCGGCGACCTGCGCGCCCGCCACCACATCGAGGCGCTCTCCGCCCTGGGCTGCTTCGAAGGGCTCACGCTCACCTGGCCGGTGAACTGGTCCGCCGTGGCCCGTGGCCTCAACGGCGCCAGCGAAGCCTGCCAGGCCAGCGACCACGCCGCCTGGCTGCGCGCCCGGCTGGACCGCGCCAAAAACCAGGGCCGCACCGCCACGGTGAGCCTGGGCGGCGCCAACGACGAGCCCCTGTTCCGCCACTACGGCGAGCAGCCCCGTGGCGAGGCCGAGGCCTCGGCGGCGGTGACCGTCACCGGGCGGCGCTTCGCCGCCCGCGTGCGCGCCCAATACGTGGACAACGACCGCGAAGACCGGGAAGCCCGCCTGGACGGCAGCTACGTGGCCGGTCGCTTCGGCAACTGGCAGCTCGGCGCCGGCGCCATCGACCGCTGGTGGGGCCCCGGCTGGCAAAGCTCCCTGGCCTGGTCCAACAACGCCCGCCCGGTGGGCGGCGTCTGGTTCGCCCGGCAAACCCCCTACGCGTCGGAGTCCCGCTGGCTGTCCTGGATCGGCCCCTGGGATCTGCAAGGCTTCATTGGCCAGTTGGAACAGGACCGCGCCGTCCCCGACACCAAGCTGGTGGGCGGTCGCTTTACCTTCCGCCCGGCGGGCTTCCTGCAGATCGGCCTGACCCGGCTGTTCCAGTGGGGCGGCGAGGGCCGCCCGGAAAGCTGGGACTCCTTTGGCGATGCCCTGGCCGGTAAGGACAATGGCCAGACCTCCGGCTTCGCCGATGGCCAGGACCCCAGCAACCAGGTGGCCGGCCTGGACTTCCGCGCCAGTTTTCCGGTGTTCGGCGTGCCCACCGGCCTGTATGGTCAGGCCATGGGCGAGGACGAAGCCGGCGGCCTGCCGTCCAAGTTCTCCACCCAACTCGGCGTGGACGTGCTCACCGGCCTGGGGGAGGGCAGCCAGCGCTTCTTCCTGGAAGGCAGCGACACCGTGGCCGGCCGCACCTTCAGCGACGCCCGCTACAACACCGCCTATGAACACGGCACCTACAAAAGCGGCTTCCGCTATTACGGCCGCAACCTGGCCACCACCTACGAAGGCGACGCCCGCACCCTGACCCTGGGCGGCCAGCAGTTTTTCCGCAACGGGGTGGTGATGACCGCCTCCGTCACCGCCGCCACCCTCAACGCCAAGGGCGGCAAGCGAGCGGAAATCGCCGACGGCGGCGCCGAGATCCTGCAGGCCAGCGACGAACAGGACGTGGTGGTCACCGAGCTGCGCCTGGAACACGGTTTGCTGGGTGGCCGCATGAGCTGGTCCGTGGCCGCCTCCGACGACACCATCGACACCTTCGACGGTGAACGAGAACAAGTGACCGCCATGGCGCGGTGGCAACGCACCTTCGCCTGGTAACCAACAGAGTCAGTTCCCGATCTATGAAAACAATCAGATTGCCCATTGCCCTCGCCGGGCTCATTGCCCTCAGCGGCTGCGCCTTCGCCCCGGGGCCGCACTATTCCAACTCCCCGGGCTGGTTCAGCGAGGATGAAGGCGCCGACGCGGCGGCCCTGCCCGACGTGGTGGAAGTGCACCAGATCAGCACCGCGGTGCTCACCAACCCGGCGCAACAGTCCCGCCAGGCGCCGGACCCCACGCTGATGCAGGAGCCGGACAAGTACGATTACGAAGTGGGCCCTGGCGACGTACTGCAGATCACCATCTGGGACCATCCGGAGCTGACGATCCCCGCCGGCTCCATGCGCAGCGCCCAGGAAGCCGGCAACTGGGTGCACAACGATGGCACCATCTTTTACCCCTATGTGGGCAAGATCCAGGTGGCCGGCATGCGCGTCACCGAGATCCGCGATGTAATCGCCGACCGCATCGCCGAATACATCGAGAACCCCCAGGTGGATGTCTCCGTGGCCGCCTTCCGCAGCCAACGCCTGTACGTCACCGGCGCGGTTACCCAGCCGGGTGCCTTCCCGGTGACCAATGTGCCCACCCGCCTGCTGGACGCGGTGAACGCCGCCGGCGGCCTCAGTGAGCAGGCCAACTGGAGCAACGTCACCCTGAGCCGGGACGGCAAGGAATACACCCTGAGCCTGCGCGCCATCTACGAAAGCGGCGACAAGAGCCAGAACGTGCTGCTCAAGCCCGGCGACGTGGTGCACGTGGCCCGCAACGACGACAACAAGGTGTTCGTGCTGGGCGAGGTGATGGAACCCCAGCCCATCCCCATGACGCGCACCGGCCTGAGCCTGGCCGAGGCGCTCTCCGCCAGCGGCGGCTTCATGAAGCAAACCGCCGACGCCTCCGGCATCTTCGTGATGCGCCGGGCGCCGGAGGGCAGCGGGCATCTGATCGATGTCTATCAGCTCAATGCCGAAAACGCGACCGCGTTGGTGCTGGCGGACAATTTCCCGCTGCGGCAGCGGGACATCGTCTATGTGACGGCGGCACCGGTCGCCCGCTGGAACCGGGTGATCCAAAACATCCTCCCGACCGTACAAACCATCTACTATGGCGCCCTGGCGGAGGATCGGCTTTCGGACCCGGACCGCTAATGTTTGAAAGAATCCTGGTGGTCTGCGACGGCAACATCTGCCGCAGCCCCACCGTGGCGGCCATGCTCCAGACGGCCCGGCCGGAAAAAACCGTGGAATCCGCCGGCCTGGTGGGCCTGGAAGGCCATGACATGGACGCCACCGCCCGCGAGGTAGCCCAGGCCAACGGCCTGACGTGCCCACCCCACAAGGCGCGTAAGCTGGAGAGCCTGCACTGCCGCGAAGCGGAGTTGATCCTGGTGATGGAGGCCCGGCAACGGGACCGCATCATCCAGCGGTTCCCGGAAGCCAGCGGTAAAACCTTCCTGCTCAGCCATTGGAACGGCGGGCAGGACATTCCCGACCCCTACCGACGGGGCAGGGAAGTGTTCGAGCGGATTTATCCGATGATGAGCCAGGCCGTGGAAGGCTGGCTGCGGAAAGTATAATGATGAGGAAAAGCAGGGTATGAGTGACCAGCAAGGCACTAATAAGCGGCTCAATGTAATGGATGACGAGATTGATCTGCAGCGTCTTTTCGCTCTGTTGGTGGACCATGTCTGGCTCATTCTGGGCACGACTCTGCTGTCTCTAGCTTTAGGACTTGTTTACGCCTATATCGCTACCCCTATTTATAAAGCCGATGCTCTGCTTCAGGTTGAGAAGAAACAGGCCGGCATGCCGGGTTTCGAAGAACTCAGCGAGATGTTTGCCGAAGAATCTTCTTCACAAGCTGAAATTCAGATTATCCGATCACGTCTGGTTCTTGGCCAAGTGGTGGATCAGTTCAACATGGCTATTGAGGTTATGCCGGACCGGTTGCCTCTGGTTGGCCGGTTCGGCGCGCCAGAGCCGACGCCAGAATTTGTCACAAGGCCGTTGTTCGCCGGGTACAGAGATAGCGAAACGTTTGTAACGGTAGATAGTTTTACCGTCCCGGAAAAATGGTTAGGTGAGCCGTTTACTCTAAAACCGTCAGAAAACGGCGAAGCCGCTCTCTATCATGAAGGCGACCTCGTTGCACGCGGAGCAGCCGAACAACCACTAGTAAGCGATGACGGTCGAGTTCGGCTTGTGCTTGGAAAGTGGCAACCTGGCAAGGAAGCTCTTACAGTGGTTCGCCAGAATCGCCTTACTGCAATCAACAACCTGCGTGCTCGCTTAAACGTGGCCGAACAAGGGCGGGATACGGGGATTATCAACCTTAGCCTGACAGGTCCGAACCCAGAGCGGATTCGCAAGATTCTGGATGCCGTGGCCCAGACTTACCAGACGCAGAACATCCAGCGCAACGCTGCCGAGGCGGAGAAAAGCCTGGAATTCCTGGACGAGCAGCTACCAGAAATCAAAGCGAAGCTAACATCCGCGGAAGAGCAGCTTAATAAATATCGCCTGAAAAGCGAGTCCGTGGACTTGAGTCTGGAAACCCAGTCCGTCCTCGAGCGACTGGTCGGCATTGAAGCCAAACTGAACGAATTGAAGATCAAAGAGAGCGAGATCTCCGCTCGCTTTACCCAATCCCACCCGGCTTATCGCACGTTGCTCCAGCAACGGCAATCGTTGCTGCAGGAAAAGAAACAAATCGAATCGCAGATCAAGAACCTGCCGGAAACCCAGCAGGAAGTGCTGCGCATGATGCGTGATGTGGAGGTCAATCAGCAGATTTATGTGGGCCTGCTCAATAAAGTCCAAGAACTACGTATTATGAAGGCCAGCACAGTGGGTAATGTCCGAATCATTGATGATGCTCTTGTAGAGCCAGACCCGGTAAAACCCAAAACCGGGCTTCTTGCCGCACTTTCGGCGCTACTCGGGTTGATGGGGGCTATAGGCTACATACTTCTACATGCGGCATTGCATCGTGGAATTCAAAGCCCGGATCAACTTGAGGAGCAGGGCATCCCGGTATACGCGGCGATCCCACTCTCAGAGCATCAGCAGAAGCTTGATCGTTTGGTGGCTCTGATGCGTCGTCGGCGGCGCGGACGGCATGAGGCGATACCACTCCTGGCGCTGGATGACCCGGCGGACCTTGCCGTGGAAGCACTGCGCAGCCTGCGCACCAGCCTCCACTTCGCCATGTTGGAAGCGGAAAACAAGATTATGATGATCTCCGGCCCCAGTCCGCAGGTGGGCAAGTCCTTTGTCAGTGCGAACCTGGCAGCTGTGCTGGCGCAGGTGGGGCAGAAAGTCATCGTGGTGGATGCGGACATGCGTAAGGGCCACTTACACCGCTACTTTGATAACCAGAACGATCAGGGCCTTTCCGACTGGTTGGCTGGGCAGGCCGATGAAAAGCAGATCATCCATAATACCAAGGTGGAGAATTTACACTTCATTCCGCGAGGGCAGGTGCCGCCCAACCCTGCGGAACTGCTTATGCATCCGCGTTTCAAAGAGCTTATGGAGCATCTTTCCGGTCAATATGACTTGGTGCTGGTGGATACTCCGCCAATTTTGGCGGTTACTGACGCCGCTATTATTGGGCAACTTGCCGGTACCAGCCTGATCGTGACCCGCTTCGGCCAGAATTCCGTTAAGGAAGTTGACGTAACTTTCAATCGCTTCGAGCAGAACAAGGTCGAAATTAAAGGTGCGATCCTCAACTGCATTGAGCGACGGGCGAGCAATGAATATGGTTACTATGCCTACCATTATGGAGCCGAAAAGAACTGAGGCTACGCCTATCAGGTAATTAGGTGGCCATGTAGCGACCCGGCTTCATGGCCCATGTTCTATAAAGCGCTTCTTGCTCTTCTGCTAGATGTATCGCCCCGCCTATTTTCTTGGCGACCACGCACACTCACCCGGTTATCCCCACCTCGGTAAAGACTATAGTCTGGGCCAGCTATCAAAAAAGTCAGGACTCAGGTTGCTTCCGGTTAATGAAGATGCTTTTGATAGAAGCCGATTTTTCACTAATGATTAGCTATTTATAAAGGGCAAAGGAAAGATGACTAACCTCACGCTGGAAGAAATTAAGCTGGCTGTTATTGGGCTTGGGTATGTGGGCTTACCGTTAGCTGCTGAGTTTGGAAAATGCCGGCCAGTTGTGGGTTTTGATGTCAATTCGCATCGAATCCGTGATTTGCGACTAGGCCTGGATTATACCCGAGAGCTGAATAGTCAGGAATTGGCCGCAGCTAAAGAACTCCGATTTAGTGATGACCCTTCAGAGCTTGAGGGGTGTAATGTATATATCGTCACCGTGCCGACGCCGATAGACGAGCACCGACAGCCCAATCTTACCCCACTGGTGAAGGCTTCCGAGACCATAGGAAGGACGTTGAAAGCCGGTGACATAGTCATCTATGAGTCCACAGTATTTCCCGGCGCGACAGAAGAGCATTGCGTGCCTGTTCTGGAAAGAATCTCTGGGCTCACATTTAATCAGGATTTCTTCGCGGGCTATAGCCCGGAGAGAATAAACCCCGGGGACAAAGCGCATCGAGTGACAGATATCATGAAAGTGACCTCTGGCTCAACGCCTGAAGTGGCTGAAGTCGTCGATCAACTATACGCTTCAATCATTACTGCGGGTACACATAAAGCCTCAAGCATTAAAGTCGCTGAGGCAGCTAAAGTTATTGAAAATACTCAAAGAGATTTAAACATAGCCTTGGTTAATGAATTGGCGATGATCTTTAAGCGTATGAATATAGATACGCAGGAAGTACTTGACGCCGCAGGAACAAAATGGAATTTTTTGCCATTCCGGCCAGGCTTGGTTGGCGGGCATTGTATCGGTGTTGACCCCTATTATCTCACCCATAAAGCACAGGCCGTTGGCTATCACCCTGAGGTGATCCTCTCTGGGCGGCGAATAAATGATGGGATGGGACGGTTCGTGGCGAGTGAGTTGGTGAAATCTATGCTAGATCATTGCATCCAAGTAAATGGTGCTAGGGTTTTAGTTATGGGTTTGACGTTTAAGGAGAACTGCCCGGATCTGCGCAATACACGAGTAATAGACGTTATTCGAGAGCTGGAAGATTATAACGTGCGTGTGGACGTATATGACCCGTGGATTGATCCAGATGAGGCGTATTCTGAATATGGGGTTTGTCCTATAGAAACCCCTCCTTTTGCGAGTTATGACGGCATCGTGATCGCCGTGGCCCATGAAGAATTTAAGCGACTGTCAGTGAGTGACGTGAGAAAATTGGGCCGCGACCAGCATATTATATATGATCTTAAATATGTCTTGCCTAAAGATTCAGTAGATATTCGCCTTTAAGATGAGAAAAGATTCCATGACGCGTTACGAGATTGAAAAAGGAAACCTAAGAGATAATCCTGCAGTTTGGCTGGTTACCGGAGTGGCCGGTTTTATTGGATCAAACATACTGGAAATGCTGCTCAAGCTAGACCAGGAGGTAGTAGGCCTAGACAATTTCGCAACAGGCCATAGAAGTAACTTGGAAGAAGTTAAATCCTTGGTTTCAGAAAAGAGATGGAACCGTTTTAATTTTATTGAAGGGGATATTAGGAATATTGAAGATTGTCGTTCCGCGATAAAAGGGGTCGATTATGTGCTGCATCAAGCAGCACTTGGATCTGTGCCCCGCTCCATTGATGATCCCATTGCGACAAATCAGGCCAATATAGATGGTTTTTTAAATATGTTGGTGGCGGCAAAAGATGAAAGGGTTAAGAAATTTGTTTTTGCCGCGTCTAGCTCTACATATGGAGACCACCCTGCATTGCCAAAGAAAGAGAATAATATTGGCAAGCCTCTATCTCCTTACGCAGTAACAAAATACGTCAACGAGCTGTATGCGGATGTGTTTCATAGAGTTTACGATATTGAAAGTGTCGGTTTAAGGTATTTTAATGTTTTTGGCGTAAGACAAGACCCGAAAGGTGCATATGCGGCAGTTATTCCGAAATGGATGGATCTCATGATTAAAGGCGAAGAAATAATAATAAACGGTGACGGGGAGACGAGCAGAGACTTCTGTTACATAGATAACGCTGTTCAAGCGAATATTCTTTCGGCCGTTTCCGAATCGACAGAGAGCCAGGTTTTTAACGTGGCTTGTGGTGACAGGACATCTTTAAATGAATTATTCAATTCAATAAAAAATGCTCTTCAGTCGAATGGTGTTTCCTACGACAAAAAGCCGATTTTCGCGGATTTTCGCCCTGGCGACGTGCGTCATTCTCAAGCGTCTATAGAAAGCATAGAAGAGAGCTTGGGCTACTCAAACCCTATTAGGCTAGATGAAGGGGTATCTTTGGCCGTAAATTGGTATTTGCAGAATCAAAGGCCTTAGTATGGAATATTTCTTGGTTATCTGCTCCTATTTATGTCTATTCCTTTTTTTTTCCGTCTTTATATGGAAGCAGAGTCCGGCAGAAAGTAAATATGTAGTAACGGGCGTTAGACTCTTGGTCGCGTTCCTTGTTTTTAGATGTTCAATAGCATATTTTTCATATGATACAGATATAATATCACGTGTAAAGGCGCTAACTGCTCTGGGGGTGGCCTTTATTGGCCTTTCGGTTGCTCAATATGGCATCGCCAAGATATATATAAGTCCTGGGATTTACTTACAAGAAGGAAAAGATGATATAGGGGGGCGAAAGTTTCTTTTTCTTGTCGCGTTGATGTTTGTGGTAGCTGTTGTTCTCTTTCAAGGTATCCCGGCTGGATTCTATTTTTGGAATATTTTAGGGTCTAGCGAGATGAGCGCGTTGCGTAGAGAAATAAGTAAATCATATTTGTTTGGCGGATCCGAGTACCGCGGCCAGGGGGTATTTAGGACAGTTATAGAAGTAATGGGCGCCTTCCTGTTTTCGTTCTCGGTTCTTGCCTTTTTTAAATCGAAGCAAAAATTAAAAAAAGCACTTTATGCATTATCAAGTGTAATTGTTTCATTGATCCTGATTTCTGAGGGT
Source organism: Alloalcanivorax sp. C16-2 (assembly GCF_046507615.1). NCBI lineage: Bacteria > Pseudomonadati > Pseudomonadota > Gammaproteobacteria > Oceanospirillales > Alcanivoracaceae > Alloalcanivorax > Alloalcanivorax sp. C16-2. The sequence goes on from NZ_JBKFTL010000001.1 coordinate 1,897,904, forward strand.
AGCAGGGGCATGCTGATGAATGCAATTGTTGCTGCAGTATGTTCCTATGTGTATGTAAATCCCAAAGTAAAAATCAGGAAAATTTTCCTTTCTTGTTTTGCGGTCCTGGCCATATTTTTTGCTTCCAGCCTGATTACCAGTAAGTCTATGGCTTTACGAGATGGTGCCATTTCTTTTTCAGATTTCTCATCCACCTTATTTGAACGTCTTTTTATGGCAAATGCCATAAATGATATATATATATTCGAGATTGAACCAAATGAGAACATAAAGCCAGGGCCGATGTATTGGTTGGCTCGGGATATTAAAGCCTCTATTCCCGGGATGAGCGCAGGAAAACCTTTAGCTTATGAACTGTATTACTATAAAACCGGAGACCTTAAAGGTACAACATATTTGACTGGCACCCATATGATGAAGGCATATATGGATGGCGGTTATGTTTCCGTCTTTTTTCAGTATTTTGCTATAGGTTTGGTTGTTTGTTTTATAGATAAGCTAGTCTACAGAAAAATAATTTTACCAAAAAGTAAAAATAAGACCTTCTATTATGCTGTGGCAGGGAGCCTGGCGCTTTTTTCAGGGCTTTCTTTCATCACGGGATTAATAGGAACCCTTATCAATTTGGCTGTTCTTTTCCTGGTGGTATGGCTTGGGGTCGGAACAGGTAAACTATTTCACACGTTGTTTAAAAGTAGGCGAAATGAAACTTCTTTATCTTTCTGAGTTTGTCGTCGGTCGTCCGGACGGCCCGGGCGTGAACGAATTTGAATTTTTCAATTCTCTTGAAGCTATAGCGGATTCAGTGCAGCCTGTTTTTGAAAAATATAAGCCGGAAAATAAAAAAACCAAGCATGAATATTTAACTCGACAGATTTCCTTATTTATAAATCTTGCTGTCTTATATATAAAAAGAAAACGGTATGATGTGATTGTGGCTCGAAGTGGGCCTTTGCCTTTTTTGACGGTGCTGGCGAGCAAGATGTTTAAATGTCCGGTCTACATTAAGACCGTCGGAGATGGGCGGTTTTCTGTACTGTCATCTAAAAAGACCCTATTACACAGAACGCTGTTTTGGTTGTGTAGGTTTTTGTGGAAAAAGTTGCTAAAAAATACAATTGCTGTTGACGCCGTAAGTGATAGTCATGTTGCCAGCTTCTCATATGAGTTCAGCTTTCCACGGGAAAACTGTTACGTAATAGATAATGGTGTGAATACGAGGAGGTTTAATAGAGAAAAAGGAAATACATGTGTAGGAGATGAATTTTTTAAAGAATGGAAGGAAAAATATAATGCTATTATCGGGTATGTGGGAGGTTATCCGCTTCAGCGCGGAGCGAGTGAGCTTATTGAGCTTTCACATAAGTTTGATGAAATAAATTTGGGTATTTTAATTGTCGGGGGCGAGAAAGAAGAAATACTTGACGTTGTTAATAGCGTAGGTGCTCTTAATGTATACGTTACAGGCCAAGTCGACTATGAATCGGTACCTGGATATATGGTTAATATGGACATTGGAGTGTCGCTGCTTGACCTCTCCGCTTGGGGTGCTTCTGAGCAGAAATTAAGACAATATATTTCATCAGGTGTAGTTTCAATCTGTACTCAGGCATCTAATCAAGAGCTAATAGAAGATGGAATTGTAATTCCAGTAGATAATACAGAGCTTAAAACGGTGGAGAGAGCGGTAGAAATGGCATTGGCATGGACAAAAAGAGAAAACACTCAGGAAAATATGCATGAGTATGCCGTTGAGAAGCTGAGTATCGATGCAAGAACAAAACTCCGCCTCGAGATCATTAAGGAGAAAATAACTGTATGACAGTTATATATATAGCTGGATATGGGCGGTCCGGATCAACAGCACTGGAACTACTAGTTGCGCAATCGCCGTCTGTCATTTCCTTGGGTGAGTTGGTTCAAGTGGACAGATATGGCAGCAATGCGGCGGTTTGCACCTGCGGGAAACCGGTTGTTGACTGTAACCATTATAAAAATTTAAGTGATCTCGAAAAACCGGTATTCACAAATAAGTTTAGTTACCTATTCTTATCCATACTGTATTTTCTAAATATTAGATCAGAGTTGTCAGGTAGTGTGAGTAAGGCTGTTGATGGTTTGCCTGAGGGGAAAGCCCTATTGGACTCATCAAAATCAACTTTTTACTCTTTATTTAGGCCCTTCGAATATCGGAAAAAGGGAAGGAAAGTTTATATTATTTATAATAAAAGGCGCACGAAAGATACCTTGGCTTCACTACTTAGAGGATCAAATCGAGATCTAGAAAAAGGCATGAGCTTTCCTGACAAGATAAAAACATATCTGCTATTACCTTTTAGAGTTATAAATTTCTTCTTTTTTGGTAGGGCGAGTTTGTATGTATATAAAATATTTTTTGGCTCAAACGTGATTGAGGTAAAGTATGAAGAATGGGTCGATGACCCAAATGAAATGATATACGCAATCGGTCGAGCAACTAATATTTCGACGGAGAAAATAGAGAATGCTTATGGAGAGAATCGGCTCTATGTAGGCCATGCTGTTGCAGGTAACCGAATGCGCGCCAATAAATATGGCCAGTATGTTACTCTTGGAAAGCGATAACATCATGAACGCGGAAAAATTATTCTCTCCCGATTTTTTTATAGCGGGATTCCCTAAATGTGGAACCACATCCTTGCACGACTTCTTGGCAAAACAGGTAGAGGTTGATATGTCTAGCGTGAAAGAGCCTCATTATTTTGCGCCGGACATAGAGTGGTATAAAGAGAAAAGAATTTCAAAAGAGAGTAGCTACAAAGAGTTGTTTAAAAACGATCATAGTGTGTTGAGAGGCGAGTCATCTACTTGGTACTTGCATTCTGAATGCGCTGTATCTGAAATTCAGAGAATAAATCCCGCTGCTAAGTATGTTGTTTGTATAAGAAAACCATCGTCAGCCATAAAGAGTTTAATAACCCATAGGATATATTCGGGTAGGGAGCGGCATTCTTCAGTTGCGGCTGTGCTCAATGACGCTGAAAGCCGTAAGTTCTATTTTGAATCATACGACTATCAGAAGATATTAGATAGATTCCTAGAAAAAGTTGAGAGAGAGAATGTTTATTTTGTGCTTTTTGATGATTTAATATCTGATTGTCTTAGGGTTGAATTGGGTCTTGTGGATTTTTTGGGGTTATGCCATCCGGTTGGTAATAATCACATTGGAAGGAAGAATGAATCAAAGGTGGGGCGGCCTTTGGTGATACAGAAATTGGTCTCTCTGGTCCCGTTAAAGGTTAAGATGTTTTTTTTGAGGGTTTTTGGAGAAAAATTCAGATCCTTTTTTTGGCGTGGGGCAAAGAAATTTTCAGATGGCGAAACAAATAAATCCATGAATATTGATGATGATGTAAATAGGGATTTGCTAAAGAAAGATCTTCTCGCTAAGGAGTATTTAGCCTCCTTGGGGGTTAATTGTGATCGTTGGTAGCTCTAAATTTTAGCTCTGCGGTATATATGAGTATTCTGTAGATAAAGAGCGGCGTGTAGCAATGATGATATCAAGACATTGGCTTATCTTGTGAGATTCCCTAATAAAGTGGGCACTGTTTTTAAGGCTGTTCTGTTACGCATGAAAGGTGACATTGGTCGAGCATTCGTAAGGGCTTTTTTAGCCCGTGCTGTGGCTATGTTTGGTCTATGGTCTCTCAGTATCACTGTTGCACGGTTTTATGGCGCCTACGGATTGGGCGTCTATGCTGTAGCTCAAAGTCTCCTTTTGGGCGCTGGTATACTGGCGCGTTGTGGTATGGATAACGCCCTTATGCGTTATGTCGGCCAGGATCGCGGCTCACCTAGAGTCCTTAAGTACTTCTTATGGGCTTCTCGGCGTAGCATTATTATAAGTTGCGTGGCGGCACTATTTTTGTGGTTTTCAAGGGATTGGCTAGAGTTATCTTTTCGCTCAGATGGGCTTTCTTCTGTAATGGCTGGGGTTGCACTTGCTGTTCCAGCGTATACGATTGGTTTTTTGCTGTCGGGCTTCTTCAAGGGGGTTCGGATGCCCGCGACAGCATGTCTTTTGGAAAATGGAATTATAGCATTAGTGGCCGCTGTCCTACTGGTTTTATTTAATTTATTTGGTGCGTTTGGCGATGTGGCTGCGATCGGCGTATCATATGCATTATCTTCCTTTTTGGTTTCTGTATTAGGTTCTTTTCAAATATATCGCTGGTTTAGCCGCCAATCTTGGTGGAAAAAAGGAAGAGGGTTTGATGAGGGCTTGGGCGGGGAGGGGGTATCCTCTTCAACATTCTTTTCTACGTCTCATGCTTTTTTTGTCACCAATATAGCGAGTTTTATTCAGTCCGTATTAAGCGTTCTAATAGCCGGTTGGCTTTTGAGTTCTTTCGATTTGGGGTTGTTTAAGTCTGCACAGCAAACAGCGTTGCTGATTGGGTTTTCTTTGATTGTTATAAATTCGATTTTTCCGCCCCGGTTTGCTTCGCTGTATTATGAGGGCAGGTTGGCTGACCTGGAATCAATGGCTCGACAGGGGGCTGCTTTGGGCGCGGTTGTAAGTGCTCCTGCCCTTTTCGTTTGTTTGGTGTATCCGCAATGGATTTTGTCGTGGTTTGGCCCCGAATTTGTCGCTGCTGCTAATCTTTTGAGGGTGATCGCTTGCGCGCAAATCTTTAACGTGGCAACTGGGTCCGTAGGGTTTCTTTTAAATATGACTGGAAATGAAGTTTTAATGAGAAATATCTCACTGGTGACGAGCTTTTTCGGGTTGCTGGCTTTCTTTGTCCTGATTCCGCTGTTTGGAGCGTTTGGCGCAGCTGTTGCTTTAGCATTCGTTTTGACCGCTCAAAATTTAACAGCAATGCTATTTGTTCGACTTCGATTGAAAATATGGACGTTGCCTGGACTCAAGAGGAATGCTGTTCGGCACTAAAGCTGATCTTTGACTCGGCTATGCCGGAAGGACTGTTTTAAGTCCCGGTTTTATCTGTTTTTTTTTGGGGTTTTTTGATGTTATGAGAAATGATAACGCTAATTTTCTTATTATCGCGAGTTATGCCGACTCTCTTGTCGATTTTAGAGGTGAATTGATAAAGGACTTAGTCAGGAGAGGGTGTGATGTTCATGTGGCTGTTCCTGGCGTTTCAGATAAAGAGGCCCTTTTTTCGAGATTGAATCAGTGGGGTGTTAAAGTTCACTCCTTTCCTCTTAGTCGCACAGGGTTGAACCCAGCAAAGGATATTGTTTCCTTTTTTTATCTGCTTTATTTGATATTTAAAATTAGGCCGTCGACTGTTTTGGCATACACAATAAAACCCGTTGTTTATGGCGTTTTGGCTGCAGCCGTTGCTGGTGTCCGATATAGATATGCGTTGATTACCGGGCTTGGTTACGCTTTTACAGATGAGTCAGGCGCGGGAAGAAAAAAGATTCGGAATTTAATAAAAGGGTTGTACGCGGTTGCGCTGTCTCGTGTAACTAAGGTTTTTTTTCAGAATCCGGATGATCAGAATTTATTTGAAAATCTCGGAATTTTAAAGCCATCAACTAAGTCTTGCGTGGTGAATGGGTCTGGTATTGATGTTTCTGAATATCAGTTTTCTCCTGCGAAAGGTGGTATGATTTTTTTGCTTATCGCCAGATTGCTTGGTGATAAAGGTGTTCGTGAGTATGCGCGTGCTGCGGCGGCTGTTAAGGTCCTATATCCTGAGGCGAAGTTTCTATTGGTGGGTTGGATAGACGAGAATCCTGATGCAATTGATCGAAAAGAACTTGAGGCTTGGATCGATTCGGGTGCTATTGAGTATCTGGGCCGGCTCGACGATGTTAGGCCTGTGATAGCGGAGTCCTCGGTTTATGTTCTTCCATCTTATAGAGAAGGAACACCCCGTACGGTTTTGGAGGCTATGTCGATTGGTCGAGCTATCATTACTACGGATGCGCCTGGTTGTCGGGAAACCGTCGTGGATGGTAAGAATGGATATCTTGTTCCGGTTAAAGACTCCGAAGCTTTGGCGGATGCGATGATTAAGTTTATTAAAAATCCATCCGATATTGAAGAAATGGGGGTCGCGTCTCGGTATTTGGCTGAAAATAAGTATGATGTCCGAGAGGTCAACAGGGTTATGCTGAGTGAAATGGGAATTTCATGAAACGCGCTTTTGACTTTGTGGTAAGTTTTTTTTCTCTTCTTTTGTTCGCGCCTTTTCTATTTATTGTCATTATTTTCATTTTTCTCAAGATCGGGCCTCCGGTTCTTTTTTTTCAACATAGGCCGGGTATGTATGCTCGTCCATTTAGAATGATGAAGTTTCGCACCATGACCGACGAACGGGACGAGAATGGCGAGTTGCTGCCGGACGAAAAGCGGCTCACGCCCTTGGGGCGCTTTCTCCGTTCCACCAGCCTGGATGAACTGCCGGAGCTCTTCAACGTGCTCAAGGGCGACATGAGTCTGGTTGGCCCCCGCCCGCTGTTGATGGAGTATCTGCCGTTGTATTCGGAGCGCCAGGCCCGGCGCCACGAGGTGCGCCCAGGTATTACCGGTTGGGCTCAGATCAATGGCCGTAACGCGCTCTCCTGGGAAGAGAAGTTCGAGCTGGACGTTTGGTATGTTGAGAACCGGACTCTCTGGCTTGATATCAAGATCCTGTTTCTTACCGTCCTCAAGGTGATCAAGCGGGACGGTATCAGCCACGGCGGCGAGGCGACCATGCCCCGGTTTACCGGTTCTTCCGGCGAGGATCGCCGTGATTCGGACCATATCGGATCATAACCTATGAAACGACTCGCGATCCTTGGTGCCAGCGGCCACGGGAAGGTGGTCGCCGATGCGGCTCTTTGTGCTGGCTGGGATGAGGTGTGCTTCTTCGATGACGCCTGGCCCCGGCTTAGTGGCAATGGCCCTTGGCCGGTGGTCGGGGCGTTCGCCGAGATGTTGCGGCGGCGCGGCCCGGCATTTGATGCGGCGGTGGTGGCGATCGGCCACAACGAGACGCGGCTGGCCAAGATGGCGGCGCTTGCGGACGCGGGTATTCCGCTGGCCACGGTGGTTCATCCCTCGGCGGTGATCAGTCAGTACGCCCGTTTGGGTGAGGGCTGCGTGGCGTTTGCGGGCACGGTGGTCAATGTGGGCGCGGAGGTGGGCGACGGCTGCATTCTCAATACCGGCGCCACCGTGGACCACGATTGCCGTTTGGATGAGGGCGTTCACGTCAGCCCCGGCGCGAATCTCGCCGGGGGCGTGGTGTTGGGCGCCGGTTCCTGGGTGGGTATCGGCGCTTCCGTGCGTCAGGGCGTCACCATTGGCCGGAACGTTATGGTCGGCGCCGGGGCGGCCGTGGTCTCGAATATCCCGGATAACGTCACCGTGGTGGGCGTGCCAGCCAGGGTTTTGCGGGTTGGTGGGGAACCCGATCGCGGCTGAAGCGGAGTGCCGCCCAGCCGCTCCTACAGGGAGGCGGCATTGGTCGATTGCTTACATGGATTGCATCCTTTCGCTGACAGACATCGGGCGGCTTAGGTGGCAGCTTGGCCTCCGGGAATCTGGCACGGGGGTTAGCGGGGATGCCCGACACATCACGACACACCAATACCATCCATCATCACGGCGGTGCGCAGGGCGTCACCGGTTCCTGCCATGAGCTGGTGCTGGGGCCGGATGCCAGCCTGCTGATCGATTGTGGCCTGTTCCAGGGCGAGGACGCGGCGCCGCGCGGCGGGGCGGACCAACTGGCCATCGAGTTCGATGTGAGCCGTGTGGTCGCGCTGGTGGTGACCCATGTGCACATCGACCATGTGGGCCGTATTCCCTGGCTGCTGGCCGCCGGTTTCGAGGGGCCGATTCTGTGCAGTGAGCCTTCGGCGCGGTTGCTGCCCATCGTGCTGGAGGATGCCTTCAAGCTGAGCCTGAGCCGCCAGACCGAGGCGGTGGAGCGCTACCTGAAGGTGGTTCGCGGTCGGCTGGTCCCGTTGCCCTATGACACCTGGTACCCGGTGCCGGGCGGGGACGGCGCCCGTGTGCGGCTGCAGCGGGCCGGGCATATTCTTGGCTCCGCCTATGTGGAGTGCGATGTGGCGGGCCACCGCACCGTGTTCTCCGGCGACCTGGGCGCGCCCTATGCGCCGTTGCTGGAGCCGCCGGTGCCGCCGGAGCGCTGCGATACCCTGGTGATCGAGAGCACCTACGGGGATCGCTTGCATGAAGACCGGGCCGGCCGCCGCCGGCGTTTGGCGGCGGTGATCCGGCGTGCCCTGGAAGACCGGGGCACCGTGCTGATCCCGGCGTTCAGCCTGGGGCGCACCCAGGAGTTGCTGTACGAGCTGGAGACCCTGATCGAGGCCCACGGCGACCAGGAGGCGGCGGACGGTTTGCCCTGGAACGCGTTGCCGGTGATTCTGGATTCGCCCCTGGCGCGCCGCTTTACCCGGGTGTACCGGGCTCTGGCGCGCTTCTGGCCGCAGGAGGCGAGGGCGCGCCGGGAAGCCGGGCGCCGGCCACTGGCCTTCGAGCAGCGGCTTACCGTGGACGATCACGCCGCCCACCAGCGCATGGTGCGCCACCTGGCGGAGAGCCGCCGCCCGGCCATCGTGATCGCCGCCAGCGGCATGTGCACCGGCGGGCGGATCGTCAATTACCTCAAGGCGATGCTTGGCGACCCGCGCCACAATGTGCTGTTCGTGGGCTACCAGGCCGCCGGCACCCCGGGGCGCGATATCCAGATTCATGGTCCCCGGGGTGGCTATGTGGAGCTGGACGGTGAGCGCCACGTTATCCGCGCCGGCATCGAGACCCTGGGCGGCTACTCCGCCCACGCCGACCAGGCCGGCCTGGTGGACTTCGTCACCGGCATGGCGCGGTGGCCCGAGCAGGTGCGCATCGTCCACGGCGAGCCCCACGCCCGCCGCGCCCTCGCCGCCGCCCTCAAGCACCGCTACCAGCAAAAAGGCCGCCCGTTGCGTACCACCCCGGCCTGATTGCCACCCTGGGAGCGGCCAGGCGGCGTACCGCTCCAGCCGCGATCCGGCCAGCCGGAATATGGCACGAGCCTGCCTTGGTCTTGGGGTTGGGGTTGGGCCGATTGACAGTCGGTCGAGCGACGGAGAAGATGCACTTAATCCACTGGTTTTCTTACTCGGGCGATAGGGTATGCGCGTTCGTAGGGATACGTTTAGCGTCAAGAGGCGAATCCGCTCCACGGAAGAGCTGGAGGAGATTGATCTTAAGTCTTTGAAGGAGAGCGTGGCTTATTGTGGCAACCCAGCTCATAAGAAAAACCCTGGGGATTTCGGCCTGACGCCGCCGTCAGGCGCGCGAGCGGGAAAGTCCTTATGCGATGCGGTCAATATTTTTGAGAAGGCGGTGGCCGAGGAGTTATTGCGCGAGGGTGTTCGCCGAGGCATGGTCAGCAAGCAATTCAGAGGCGAATGGCCCCAGAATATCTGGGCTGTAACCGGCGATGGTGTCGCATTGGAAGCACAACTGGAAAATAAGGTAGCCGGGGAGTATCACGGATATCCCATGCCGCCAACCGACCCGTTCGCCGAGCAGGTCCTTCGGGAATGGGAGGCGCGTACCCCATGAGCAAGAGTCGCTTGAAACTTGGCTTCCAGTGGGAGTCCGCGGGTAATGAAACCGTGGAAGCGTACCAGCATACAATGGCAAGGTTGTCGTTAGCGGCTAATGGTTACTCCCTGACTCGAAATGAGGATGGCTGGTCGCGTACGGTCAAGGACGATGTGCTGGTATCGTTGTACCCGCTGGCCATTTGGTTCGCTTCTTCGTGGTGGCGGCTACTGTATGAACCGCACCCTGGTAAAGGTGTTCGTCCTTCAGTTTCGTGGCGTATGGCCCATGAGATGGCTGCGGCCAATCAAGGGTTTGTCTGGCCCACGGTGATGTTCGCGACGGATGGTGAGGGCGTGCAGGTCTGGTCCTCACCGTCCCCTGATGAACGCGAGCAGTCGGTTCGATACTTGAATGGGTCCCGCTTTCCTTTCTTTATACCCATGGATGATTTTCGAAGCGAAGTCTCGGCTTTCATCGAGGCTGTGCTGAGTCGTTTGCAGGATTGCGACTGTGCGGATTCCGAACTGACTGAGCTTTGGACGATTGTCCGAGAGGAACTTGCCGACCCGCGAATGGCAAGGGCACGTATTTTTGAAGCAATGATGGGCTATGACCCAGAAGAATGCCCCCAGGCACTTTTGGATACTATGGTTTGTATGGCGCCTCGGGTTGGTGAGCAGTCACTGGCCGAATTGATGTCTGCCTTGTCTCGGGGGCAGGAATTCGGGAAAGGCCACGAGAGTGAAATTGAGAGGTTCGCGGAACTAAAGGGTCTGGAAGGCAAACCAGACCTCCCTGAGGGCGTTACTCCTCCTTCCGAAGGAGCAGGCGATGCGCCTTGGAGAACGGCGGTCCTGGACGCGATAAGCATCCGGAATCATCTGGGGTGGGGGTTGGAGCCGCTATCCAATAAAAAGCTTCTTGATGCTTTGGGCATCACCAGCAGGGCGGCTGAAGGCTACACGCTGGAGAACGCATCGAAAGTGTCGGTGGCGATTCCACAAAGCCACGGAGCGATCCGTTTCATGCCACGCAAGAAACATCCTTTGGGGCGGCGCTTCGAATATGCTCGCCTTCTTGCGGATTGTGTTTTTCGCCAGCGTGATGAGGGGTGGCTGGTGTCCTCGGATCTGAGCACCTTTCGTCAGAAATATCAGCGTGCGTTTGCCGCCGAGCTGCTATGTCCGATAGAAGGCGTCGAGGCCTTCATGCAAGATGACTTCTCGGAATCGTCGATCGAGGACGTAGCGGAGCACTACAATGTCAGCCCGACAATTGTGACGAATCTGCTGGTTAGCAATGGTTTGATTAAAACTGATGACGCCGTTTCTGGTAATGGTAACTGGCCCTATCTGCCCTTGGTAGCCGCCTGTTAGGATCGTTACACCAGTTACCGGGTGCTGTTTCCCCATACCGAGATGGTGCGCGACTTGCTTACCGGCTTCGTGCCCTCGGAAGTGAACGACCGGTTGGAGGCCGCCACCCTTAGAGGCGGTCGGTTGGCGTTACACTTCGGAGTCTAATCTGAGGAACGGATATGGAAGCGATGCCCTATCGAGCCGAGCGTAATCCGGCTTTCGGGCTTTGGCGGGACCGTGATGAACCGGGCCCCGAGCCCGACGAAAACGCGGTGGATGCCTATGTCCGACGACTGCGCCGTCCTAGGGAGTTTTCAGGCGACGAGTCGGTACGGACGTCCTGATTTGCAATAGAAAAACACCCCGGCAGTAAGCCTTCCTTCAACGATCCATGGTACGCCGAACCCGGGGGCAGTTTTGCTCCTGCCGTTATCGCCCCACCACCTTGTTAGGGCCTACATATCGTAAGGTTTGAGGCGAGGTTTCGTGGAGTGGTTGCGCCGCCGGTTGCGTCATTGGGCGCCTGGCGCGAATCTACCCGAGATTCATGATCTTCAGGAGGCCCGAGACATGGCCAGAGACACCGTTCAGGAATGGAAAGACGAACACCTCCAGGCCGGCATGGAGCAAGGCTCCACCAATGAAGCTCGCGCCATTTTGCGCCGCCAGTTGGCGCGTCGTTTCGGTGGCGTGCCCTCGGAAGTGAACGACCGGTTGGAGGCCGCCAGCCGTGCCGAGCTGGAAAACTGGATCGACCGTCTCTACGACGCCGCCACCCTTGATGAGGTGTTCCAGTAGCCAGAAGGCTCGCGGCCGTCGTTGCGCTTTGGGCGGTTGTTGGCGGCTCGATGGGACGTGGGGTTACAATGAATTTCTCTTGCACCACTTTGCGAGGAGCGACGGATGACGATCTCGTTGGATCTGGATCAAATGAGCATTGAAGAAAAGCTGCGTGTGCTTGAAGCGCTGTGGGTGGACTTGAGTGAAAAAGCACCAGATAGCATCCCCGCTCCCCAATGGCATAAAGACGTGCTGGAAGAGCGTGCCAATAGTGTGGAAGAGGGCAAGAGCCACTTCAGCGCTTGGCCGGACGCGAAAAAGCGTATACGCGACCGGTTCCAATGAAAATCGAACTTCTCGAGCAAGCGGCCGATGATTTGCTGGCTGGTGCTCGTTTTTACGAGGATCAAGGGGAGGGGCTAGGCCAGTACTTTTTGGACTCCTTGTTCTCGGATATCGACTCGCTGCAACTGTATGGCGGTCTTCACGCTCAAATATTTGGCTACTATCGTCTGTTGTCCAGGCGCTTTCCCTACGCTGTTTATTACCGCGTCCAGGAGACTCTGATCCGGGTATACGCGGTTCTGGATTGCCGGCGCTCGCCTGACAAGATGCGCACGCGGCTGCTTTCGTCCGATTAAGATACCTCTGTATCGCTCCCACGACTCTGATCTACCCACCCCCTGAAGGGATTTCGACTGAATTATGCTGAATGGACCTTTCCCGCCCTGGCCCTCCTTTAGCCAGGAAGAGGCGGACGCCGCCAGCGCGGTGCTGCTTTCCAATAAGGTGAACTACTGGACCGGCCAGGAAGGCCGCGAATTCGAGCGCGAGTTCGCCGCTTTCGCCGGCACCGAGTACGCCATCGCCGTGGCCAACGGCACCCTGGCGCTGGATCTGGCCCTGCGTGGTCTGGGCATCGGCCCCGGCGATGAGGTGGTGGTGACGCCGCGCACTTTCCTGGCCTCGGCCACGGCGGTGATCAACGCCGGCGCCACGCCGGTGTTCGCGGATGTGGACCGCGACACCCAGAACATCACCGCCGAGACCGTGGCCGCCGTGCTCACGCCGCGCACCAAGGCGGTGATCTGCGTGCACCTGGCCGGCTGGCCCTGCGACATGGACGCCCTGATGGCCTTGGCCGAGGCCCACGATCTGTTCGTGATCGAGGATTGTGCCCAGGCCCACGGCGCCACCTGGAAGGGCCGCTCGGTGGGCGGCTTCGGTCATGTGGGTTGCTGGTCGTTTTGTCAGGACAAGATCATGACCACCGGCGGGGAGGGGGGCATGGTTACCGTCAACGACCGTGATCTCTGGTCCCGCATGTGGAGCTTCAAGGATCACGGCAAGAGCTGGGAAGCGGTCTACGAGCGCGAGCACCCGCCCGGCTTTCGCTGGCTGCACGAGAGCGTGGGCACCAACTGGCGCCTCACCGAAATGCAGTCCGCCATTGGCCGGATTCAGCTTCGCCGGATGCCGGAATGGACCCGCCTGCGCCAGGCCCATTGCCAGGCCATCTGGGAAGCCGCCCGCGCGCTGCCCGGCCTGCGCGTGCCGGAGCCGCCGCCGGAGGCCGGCCATGCCGGCTACAAATGCTATGTGTTCGTGCGCCCGGAGACCCTGGCCCCCGGCTGGGACCGGGACTGCGTGATGAACCGCATTGTCGGCATGGGCGTGCCGTGCTTTTCCGGCTCCTGCTCCGAGGTGTACCTGGAGAAATGTTTCCAGGACCTGGGGCTGGCCCCCGACGAGCGCCTGCCCACCGCCCGCGAGCTGGGCGAGACCAGCCTGATGTTCCTGGTGCACCCGACCCTGGAGCCCGCCCACATCGAAAAGACCATCGCCGCCCTTCAGGCGGTCATGGCCCGCGCCACCCTCGCCTGACCGGACCTGCCAAACTTGCGATGGGGTATAAGTAATTGATAGTAAAGGCGTTTGTTGGGTTTCTTTCCACTTTTCCGGGTTGCATGGGTCAAGGTCGAATGCTATTATTTGATCAATTATTGGCCACTCGCCGTTCGCGCGGTTCCCATCATGACTTCGCTGAAGCTCTGGAGTGAAACGACACCACGCCGCTATATCAGCGGTATCGTGGCACTGAATTTGCCTACTTCGCCTGATTCTGGTGATTGGCATACGGTGGAGATGCTTCGTGCCTTAAGGCGCGGTGCTCGGATTCCGTTGTGTTTGGTTGGCGAAGAGACTTCGTTTGACTCGTTCGACTATTTTGGTGGCGATGGCATTATCGATGCTTCCCAGGTGGTTGCCGGCTTGGGTGAGACCGTGGAGGGGCCGGTCCATGTGGCGACTCATGCTCGTGCGATAGCGGATATGCTGATCTCCCGCCTTCCGGAAGGCTGGCATGGTGTGGCCCACCTTGAGCTTGACGCTTGGTTGCCGGAGCCTGGGAAACAGAGCGTTGTGAATTTGCTTTTGAAGGCCCGAAACAGGCTTGATAATGAAAACGTCGAGGTTCTGGAGCGCCTGCTCGGGAGGAGGTTGAATCAAGGAGGCGCCGAAGAGGCTGCGTGAGCAAGGATGCATTGAGAGACCTGCACAGGGAAGTCATGCGGGCCATTGTTAAGAACGTAAGCGATACGCCTCTGGTCCTTAAGGGGGGTACGGCGTTGATGCTCGCTTACAAACTTCCCCGCTTCTCCGAGGATCTCGATTTTGATTCTCCCAAAAAAATAAAACTCGATAACAGAATCGAGGATGCTTTAAGGCACATTGCACGTGTCGATATGCTGACTACCCCTAAGGACACAAACACCGTCACGAGGCATAAGCTGACTTATACGGGGGGGCGGGATAAGGCCGACCTTTCGGGGGCGCTGTTTATCGAGATTTCCCACCGTATGGAGAGCATTGGCGACGATTCTTATATCGAGCATGAAGGAATGCGGATCGCGACGGTGGAAACCATAGCCCAGCACAAGATTTCAGCGGCTATCACCGGCGACAGTCCCCGTACGGCGGCTCGGGATCTCTTTGACCTCGCTTTCCTGACGAAGACGCACCCAGGCGCTTTTGACGCGCGCCAATGGGGAGAACTTGCCCGCTTTCTTGACGACCCCCAAGCCATCGTGGAGCGCTACCGGCCCGCTTTTGCCGACGACCTGCTGCTTGTTGATCAGGACCCTGAAGAGATCGTTTTGGCCCTGCAAGGCAACGTTGAAGCGAATGGCCGCGTTTAGGAACCCCATTTTCCGTTGATGTCTTTTCTCCCCCGCCTCCATACCGCGCTGCTTGCCGGCTTCCTGGCGTTGCTGCTGGTGGTGCCGTGGACCTATTACGCGGTGCCGCTGTTGGCGGCGGTTCTGGTGCCTTGGGCGCTGGCGCGGCCCGCCGTGGCGCCGGCGCCGGATCGTGAGGATGCGCTTTGCCTGGCGGCGCTGCTGGTGTTCGGCGGGCTATGGTGCCTGGACGTGTGGCGCACCGGCACCTGGCCGGTGGGGGAGGGCAACCAGGGCCTGTTCCTGCCGTTGTGGCCGTTTCTGGCGGCCTGGGTGGGGCTGGCCTGGCGGCGCGGGCCGCCGTCCGCCAACGGGCTTTGGGTGGGCGCCGCCCTGGGCGCGGCGCTGGCCGGCGGCATCGCTGGCTACGAGTTCGGCTGGCTGGGCCGGCACCGGGCCGACAGCGGCATTAACGCGATTCCTTTCGGCAACCTGGCGTTGTTGTTCGGCGGCCTTTCCCTGGTGGCTTTCCTGGCGCGGGGGCGCCGCCGTGGCTGGTTTCTGCTGGCCGGGGTATTGGGCGTGCTGGCGTCGGTGTTTTCCGGTACCCGGGGTGGCTGGGTGGTGTTCCCCCTGTTGTTGGCGGTGTTGGCCTGGGCGTTCGGCGAGGGCCTGCCGCGTCGCCGGCTGTGGCCGTTGGCGGGCGTGCTGGCCGCGCTGCTGATCGGTGGCGCGCTGTTGCCGCAAAGTGGCGTGCGTGAACGGGTGGACGAGGCCGTGGACAACCTGCAGGACTATGCCCGGGGTGACGCCGCGTCGTCGTTGGGGGCGCGGCTGGACATGTGGCGGGCCGGGCTGCGGCTGTTCGTGGAGCGGCCGGTACTGGGCTGGGGCGAGGGCCGGCTGGAGGCGCGCCGCGATCAATGGGTGGCGCGCGGTCAGTATTACGCGGGCATCAGCCGCTATGACCAACTGCACAATGATTTGATCGATACCGCCGCCCGCCGTGGCCTGGTGGGGCTGGCGTCGTTGCTGGCGCTGTATGGCGTGCCGTTCGCGCTGTTCGCCCGGCACCTGCGCCGCCGCCAGGATCGGCGTGGGCGGGCCCTGGCGGCGGCGGGCTTGATGGTGATCACCGCCTTCGTGGGTTTCGGGCTAAGTCAGTCGATGCTGCGTGATGTGCGCGGGTTGTCCTGTTATCTGGGACTGTTGGTGGCTTGTTGGTGCCTGCTCAAGTCCACCGCGCCGGACCGTTCCCCCCCAATTGGGGGATGACGTCCCGGTGAATACTTCGTCAATATCTGGTAACGTGATGTTCATCAAAAAACGCTACATCTCTCTCTTCCGGCTTCACGACAAGGAAAGGTCGTAATGTCTTCTTTTTCGGAACACCGGCTGCTGAACGCGGTTCTGGACAGCGCCCGCTGGCAGAAGCGCGCCATCATGCTGGCCGTGGATGGTCTGGGCCTGCCGCTGATGTTGTGGGCGGCCTACGCGTTGCGTTTCAGCACCCTGGACGTGGCCATCGAGCCCTGGTGGTTGCTGCCCGGCGCCGTGCTGATCTCTCTTGCCTGCCTGTACATTTGCGGTTTCTACCGATCGATCGTGCGTTACCTGGGCGCCGAGGCGGTGTGGTCCATCGTGTTCGGCATGGGCGCCGCCGTGGTCACCCTGGCGGGCATGGCCTACATGATGGAACTTCAGGTGCCGCGCTCGGTGTTCATGATTTTCTGGGTGCTGTCGGTGTTGTACCTGGGGGCCAGCCGCTTCGTGGCCCGGCGGGTGCTGTTCCGGCTGGTGTCCGGTTACTTCAACCGCGAGCCGGTGGCCATATACGGGGCCGGCGCCGCCGGTGGCCAACTGGCCGCCGCCTTGCAGTCCGCCGGCGAGCTGCGCCCGGTGCTGATCGTCGACGACGAGCCGGGCAAGCAGAACATGCTGCTCTCCGGCGTGCCGGTAAGCGGGCGTGGGCGGCTGGCGGAGATGGTCCGCGAGGGCAGGGTGCGCACCGTGCTGCTGGCCATGCCTTCCATGCCGCGCCATCGGCGCATGGCGCTGGTCACCTGGCTGGAGAAGCTGGGCGTGCGGGTGCAGACCGTGCCCAGTTTCGTGGACATCGCCAGTGGCCGGGCGCGCCTGGAGGAAATCAAGGACGTGGCCATCGAGGATCTGCTCGGCCGTGATCCGGTGCCGCCCCGGCGGGATCTGCTCAGCCGCTGTATCGCCGGTAAGAACGTGCTGGTTACCGGGGCCGGCGGGTCCATCGGCTCGGAGCTGTGCCGGCAGATCATCAAGCTGGGGCCCTCTTCCCTGGTGCTGCTGGAGCAGAGCGAGGTGGCGCTCTACGACATCGAACGCGAGCTCAAGGCGGCGCTGCGTGCCGCCGACCTGGACATTCCCATCGTGCCGATGCTGGGTTCGGTGGTGAACCGGGGCTACGTGAAGCGCCTGTGCGAGAACCACGCCATCGACACCCTTTACCACGCCGCCGCCTACAAGCATGTGCCGATCGTCGAGGGCAACCCGGCCGCCGGCGTGCGCAATAATATTCTCGGTACCCTGGAAACCGCCCAGGGCGCGGAAGCCGCCGGGGTGAAGCATTTCATTCTGATTTCCACCGACAAGGCGGTGCGGCCCACCAACGTAATGGGCGCCACCAAGCGGTTCGCGGAAATGGTGCTGCAGGCGATGGCGGCCAAGGGCAGCGCCACGGTGTTCTCCATGGTGCGCTTCGGCAACGTCCTGGGCTCGTCGGGCTCGGTGGTGCCGCTGTTCCGCGACCAGATCGCGCGGGGCGGGCCGGTGACCGTGACCCACCCGGATGTGATCCGTTACTTCATGACCATTCCGGAGGCTTCGCAACTGGTGATCCAGGCCGGTGCCATGGCGCGGGGTGGGGAAGTGTTCGTGCTGGACATGGGCGAGCCGGTGCGCATCGTCGATCTGGCTTACACGCTGATCCGCCTGATGGGGCTCACGGTGCGTAACGAGAGTAACCCGGAAGGCGACATCGAGGTGGCCTTCACCGGCCTGCGCCCTGGCGAGAAGTTGTACGAAGAGCTGCTGATCGGCGAGTGCAGCACCCACACCGAGCATGAAATGATCATGCAGGCGAGCGAGGAAATGCTCGACCTGGAGGAGATGCTGCGCGCGCTGGAGGCGTTCCGGGGCGCCCTGGAGCGTGGCGACAGCGAGGGCATCAAGGCGCTGCTGCGCGCCTACGTCAACGGCTACATGCCCCGCCTGCCCGGCGACGAACCCGGCCCGCCCAGGAAGAGCCACACGCCGCTGCGTGAAACCGCCACCCTGGGCATGGCGCGGCCCGGCGACGCGGCCTCCATCGACAATACGCCCGGGTCCGTGCACTGACGCATGCCGCGTCCCGGCTCTCCCACCTGGCGTTGCCTGTGCCTGCTGTGCTGGGTGGTGGGCCTGGTTGGCATCTTCGCGCCACAGAGTACGGTGCGCCCGGTGGCGGAGCTGGGGCCGGACGTGTTGCTGCACGCCCTGGCCCTGGCCGCTATGGCCGGCACCGCCCGGCTGGCCTTGCCGGGGGCGCCGGCACGCTGGTTCTGGCCCTTGCTGCTGCTGATCGCGATTAACCTCGAGGTGTTTCAGCACCTGATTCAACCGTCCCGTTTTTTCAGTGTGTACGACCTGGTCGCCAACCTGGTGGGGGTGGGCCTGGCGGCCCTGGCGCTTGGCGTGCTCACGCGATTTTTCCGCTTTTCTGATAACTAAAAAATCTTCCTTCCTTTTTTTCTTTTCTGGGGTGTGTGATATGCAATTGATCGACCTCCTGGAGGGCGTGACGTTTATGCGTACGTCCTTCCACGGCGATGTGTTTCTGGATTGGCTGAAACAGGCCAAGGAAAAACCCAGCCTGATGGCCCTGATCAGCGGTTGCCTGCATCACCATGGGCCGGGCACCGATGCCGGTTGTGGCTGCACGGCGGCGACGCCGTTGTCCAGCTACCCGACCCCCTGCTTCATGGCCCTGGTCCGCTCCCAGGTACTGCTGGCGGAGCTCGATCTGGGGCTGCCCTATCTGGAAGCCCACGCCGCCAACTATCTTCGCCGCCCCGGTCAGGACATCGAACAGGCTTTTATCGAGTGGCGCCACGAACGCCTGCGCGCCGGCCTGGCAACCCTCACCGGCTGGTGCGCCGCCCTGCATCAGACCGTGCTCACTCTCCCGTGCGAGGATTTCCCCATCAGCCGGGTTCAGGAACGCGACCTCGCCATCCTCAAACGTCTCAACGACCTGGCTGCCTGATAACCTTTCTTGTTGCGATTCGTTTTTCTTTTATTGGTCCAATAACCCTTTGAATTTATTGAAAAAAATAAACAATGGGCTGGTAAGTCGCGGCGGCTGGAGGCATACTGCGCGGGTTTTCGGTTATCCGTGATTCGAGGAGTGTTCCATGAAAGGCCATCCGGACGTGATCGAGTGCTTGCGGGATCTGCTGCGCGGTGAACTGGCCGCCCGGGACCAGTATTTCCTGCATTCGCGCCAGTACGAGGACCAGGGCTACCAGCGTCTGTACGAGCGCATCAACCATGAGATGCAGGAAGAGACGGAGCACGCGGATGCCATTCTGCGCCGGCTGCTGTTCCTGGAAGGGGAGCCGGACATGACGCCCCACGCCATTGATCCGGGCCGCACTCTGATCGAGATGCTGGAATCGGACCTGCGCCTGGAGTACCAGGTGCGCGAGAACCTGGCCAACGCCATCGCGCTGTGCGAATCGGTGCGCGACTACGTGACCCGCGACATGCTGCGCCAGCAGCTTGAGGATACCGAGGAGGATCACACCCACTGGCTGGAGCAGCAGTTGCGGTTGATCAAGCACATCGGCGAGCAAAATTACCGGCAGTCGCAGATCTCCTGATCCGCTATTCCGCGAAGGCCAAGAAAAAGGCGCCCCAAGGGGCGCCTTTTTTGTTCGACACGATGGAGAATCGGTCGATGGGTCGGCGGTGCTCCCTTCCCTGCTGAGTCATGGACGCGCGACCTTAAGAGACTGCCGGGGGAGGGCGCCGACGGCAATTGATAAAGGGAAATAATTTGTATACCGCCTGTTCACATGAAAAGGCGCCAGGAAGTGAGGCTCATGATATGCTCACGCCCGACTCACAACCTTAGGGTCAAGCTAGTAGCTTGATTCCCATGGGTTATATGTCACGTTTTTTCTGTGGCATTTGATCCATAGCAAAGGTTAATTCATGTAACCGGCGTTATGAATTGGTTAACGTGTGTACAACTACGGTGCTTTTCTGTAGGCTCTCGACCGTGAGCAAAATGTGAGCTATATCACAGTTTTTTCACTGTACCTGGCTGGCGGACTGAAAACGCAATGAACAGACAATATGACGAACAGGACGGTTTCAGGAGGAAAGCGGGGGAAAGGGACTTCAAAATCAGACCGGTAGGCGGCCGTCCTTCCCAAGTGGAAAGCGCGGCGCCCCGGGCATCCGAATGGACATTGCTGGACCAGGTGGCCGGAGGCGAGGGTGGGGACCCCGCTCCCAGCCCGCAGGTTCAGCGCCATGAGGAGCCGGCGCCGATCGCGTCGCCGGCACCGATGGCCGCCGCCGAGCCGGCGCGGCCACGGTTTCGTTCGCTGCTCTCGCGAGCCGCGGAGGAGGCCTCAACGGAGACGGTGGAAAATGCTTACAATGGCACGCCATTGAAAGCGCTGCTGCGGCGTATCGCCGAGCGGCAAGCCGTCAACCGTCCATTCGGAACCGATGCATGGCGCTGATTTCCGTTGATTCTCCCAAGGGTGGCGTGGGTAAGACTACTTGCGCCGCCAACCTGGCATACGGCATTCGCCGTCTCGGCTACCGGGTCGCGGTCATCGACTTCGACGCGCAGAACGCTTTGCGTCTGCATTTCGGGGTATCGCTGAGCGACGGCGCGGGCTATGTGCATTCCGCCGTGGACCAGGACGACTGGCGCCCGCTGGCCCGTTCCGTGGGGGATGGCATTCAGTTGCTGCCCTATGGCGAGGTGCCGCGTTTCGAGCGCCAGGTGTTTGATCGTGCGCTGGAAGAGCCCGGCTTTCTGAACCGCCCGCTGGGCTCCCTGGCCTCGACGCCGGGGACCGTGGTGATCGCCGACTTGCCGCCGGGGGATTCCAGCGCGCTGTGGGCGGTGAGCCGGCTGGCGGATCTGCGCATCACCGTGTTGCTGGCGGATTCAGCCTCCCTGTCGCTGCTGCCGCGGGTGGAATCCGGGGACTTCTTCCCGGAAGACGTGCCCGCCGGCAGCCGTCACGGGTTCATCCTCAACCAGGTGGACCCGCGCCAGCGTTTGAATACGGAAGTAAAGGAAATCATGGAACGGCGGCACGGTTCGGAACTCCTTGGCGAGATCCACCGTGATGAGGCCTTTCCCGAAGCCAACGCCCGGCAGCGCTCGGTGTTCGAGCAGGCGCCCCATTCCCGGGGCGCGGCCGACATGAAGCAGTGCGTGAACCGGGTACTACAACAATTGGCGGAAATCGGCGGCACCGCGGTGGAGGTGCCGGGCGGCGCTTCTTGAGGGGTTTTGATGGCGACAATTTCGGAGCGGCGTGGGGGTCTCCTGCGCGGGCGGATCATGCTTGTGTTGGCGCTTTTGCTCGCCATTCCACCTCTTTTTCTGTTCATCACCACCCCCATGGACGCCGAGCACCAGATGGCGCTCGGCATCGCCGGCGCCGTTCTGGCGATTCTGGCGCACCGGCTTAGCAACCCGGGTTCGCGGCGCGCCTCCCTGGGGCTGATCCTGCTGTCCATGGTGGTCTCCACCCGCTACCTCTATTGGCGCACCACCGAGACCCTGGTGTTCCAGACCGGCTTTGAATACGTGCTCGGTTACGGCCTGTTCGCCGCCGAGCTCTATGCCTGGACGATTATGTTCTTCGGCTACATCCAGACGCTTTTCCCGCTGGAGCGCCCGATCACGCCGATGCCGGAGAACATGGACGACTGGCCCACCGTGGACGTTTACATCCCCACCTACAACGAAGACCTGTCGGTGGTGATGGACACGGTGCTGGCCGCCCAGGAACTGGAATACCCGGCGGACAAGATGAAGATCTATCTGCTGGACGACGGTGGCCGGCAGGCGTTCGCCGCCTTCGCCGCCCGCGCCGGGGTGGGCTACATCGCCCGCGAGGAACACAACCACGCCAAGGCCGGCAACCTGAACAACGCCATGGGGCTCACCGACGGTGAGCTGATCTGCGTGTTCGACTGCGACCACATTCCCACCACCGGTTTCCTGCAGAGCACCGTGGGCGGTTTTTGCACCGACCCGGGCCTGTCCATGCTGCAGACCCCGCACTACTTCTATTCCCAGGACCCGTTCGAGCGCAACCTGGCGGTGGGCGATGACCTGCCCCGGGAAGGCGAGCTGTTCTACGGGCCGGTGCAAAAGGGCAACGACTTCTGGAACGCCACCTTCTTCTGCGGCTCCTGCGCGGTGATTCGCCGTGCCGCCCTGGACGAAGTGGAAGGCTTCGCCGTGGAGACCGTTACCGAGGACGCCCACACCGCCCTGAAGATGCAGCGCAAGGGTTGGCGTACCGCCTTCCTGGGCCTGCCGCTGGCCGCCGGGCTGGCCACCGAGCGGCTGTCGTTGCACATTGGCCAGCGGGCCCGTTGGGCGCGGGGCATGACGCAGATTCTGCGCCTGGACAACCCCTTGCTGGGGCGCGGCCTGACCCTGGCCCAGCGGCTGTGCTACCTGAACGCGGCGCTGCATTTCATGTTCCCGTTGCCGCGCGTGGTGTTCCTCACCGCTCCCCTGGCGTATCTGCTGATCGGCCAGAACATCATCGCCTCCTCGGCGCAGATGATCCTGGCCTACGCGCTGCCGCACCTGTTCCACGCCATCTACACCAACTCCCGGTTGAATGGCCGCTACCGCCACACTCTGTGGGGCGAGATCTACGAATCGTCGTTGTGCTTCCACCTGGTGAAGCCGACCCTGGTGACCTTCTTCAACCCCCGGCGCGGCAAGTTCAACGTGACCGAGAAAGGCGGCCTGCTCAACGAGACCTTCTTCGACGTGGACCCGGTGAAACCGCACCTGGTGGTGGCCTTCCTGTTGATGGCCGGGCTCGGCTGGGGCGTGGTACGCCTGTTCTGGCACGAATACTACGGGGTGCAGCCGGACGTCATGGCGCTGAACCTGTTCTGGGGCGGCTTCAGCCTGTTCATTCTGTTCGCCACCATCGCCGTGGCCCGGGAGCGCCGCCAGGTGCGTGGCTCGGTGCGCGTTAATCTGGATCTGCCGGCCACTCTCTATATGGTGGAGGGCCACACCCTGGCCACCCGCACGGTGGACATTTCCATGACCGGGGCGCGGGTGCGCAACCCGGGCGGCGAGCTGCCGGACCACGCGGTGGAGTTTCTCGAGGTGGGCATGAACGGCCGCACCGTGCTGCTGCCGGCGGAGACCATGGGCGGCGACCGGCGCTACCTGCGCCTGCGTCTTGGCGAGCTGGACATCAACCAGCGCCGTCAACTGGTGCGTATCGTGATGGGCCGGGCGGACGCCTGGCTGGCCGATGGCGAACGCCGTCAGGATCATCCCTTGAAGGCGTTCTGGCCGGTGCTGCGCTGCGTGCTGGGCCTGTTCCTGCCGGACCTGATGTCCCGGGACGCGGAGGAGCGCGAGGCCAACCGGGTATTCCACCAGGGCAAGCTGTGGCGCTGGATCATCCCCACCGCCATGTTGTTCCTGGTGGCGGTGCTGGTGCTGCTGGCGGTGCGCCCGGCCATGGCCCAGGCCCAGGTGGAGGCGGTGCCGATCAGCGAACTGGCACGGCCGGTGCCGACGTCGGCCAAGGAGATGACCCTGGCGCAGCTTGGTCTGGCTGATGGACTGTCGCTCACCGGCGATGGCTCCCAGGCCGGGGTAGGGCTGTCGCTGTCCGCGGACGAAGTGGTGGTGGGCGCGCGCATGATGTTGCGTCTGCGCCACGACCCGGCCCTGGCCAATGGCAATGGCGAGCTGGTGGTGAACATCAACGGCGAGCCGGTGCAGCGCTTGATCCTGCGCGAGGGCGACGGCGAAGCGCACGACTACGAATTCGACATCAACCCTTCCCTGTTGGTGGACCACAACCGCCTCGGCTTCCGGCTCTACGGCATCGCCGACCAGACCTGCCCGAACCCGCTGGACCCCCGCGTGCACGCCGAGATCCTGCCCGGCAGTACCCTGCACCTGGCGGTGGAGGGCCTGCCCCTGGCCAACCGGCTGGACCTGCTGCCGGTGCCGTTCTTCGATCCGGATGGCTCCGGCCCGGTGACCGTGCGCATGGCGTTGCCCAGCCCGGACGACCAGGATCAGGTGCAGGCCGCCGCCCTGATCAGTTCCTGGATCGGTTCGATCAATCGCTACCGTGAAATGCACTGGTCGGTGGACAACGGGCTGCCTGACGGGCACGCGGTGGTATTCACCACCAATGACGACCCCATGCCCGGCCTGCCGCCGACGGCACCCGTCACCGAGCCGGTCATCCGCATGGACGACAACCCCGGCGGTGGCAAGCTGCTGGTGATCGAAGCTCCGGACAGCGCCGGCCTGGTGCAGGCGGCGCGCTTCCTGATGCACCCGAAAACGCCGCCCTATGGCCGCAGCATGGTGGCGGAACCGGTGTCGACACCGGTCAGCCGCCCCTACGACGCGCCGCGCTGGAACGCCGGCGACGCGGTGCCCCTGCGTCTCGGGGACCTGGTCGAGCCGGACCAGTTGCGCGTCAACGGCATCAACCCTGCACTGATCCGGGTGCCGTTCCGGGTAGCGCCGGACCTGGACCTGTGGCCCGGTGACACGGTGCCGCTGCGTATTCGCTACCGGTTCCCGGACGGCGAATGGCTGGACGCCGACAAATCGCGCCTGGACGTGGCGCTCAATGGCCAGTACCTGGGCTCGCTGCCGGTGACCCGGCGCGGCCTGTTCGAGCACCTCTGGGGGCTGGTGGCCGGCCCGCTGCGCCAGGAGCAGGCGGTGCTGCCGGTGCCGCCGTCGCTGATCCACGGCCAGAACGAGCTGACCTTTTATTTCAACCTGCGCTACCACTTCGACGACCCGTGCAACGTGACCCTGCCCACGGACGTGGTCAGCCAGGTGTACCCGGATTCCACCCTGGACCTCACCGACACCTGGCATCTGGCGGAGGTGCCGGAGCTGCGGCCGTTCCTGGCCGCCGGTTATCCGTTCACGGTGCGCGCGGATCTTTCGGAGAGCGCCCTGGTGCTGCCGGAAAAACCGTCCCTGGCGGCTCTGGAGGGCGCCTTCACCCTGCTTTCCCGGTTCGCCGAGGGCACCGGGGTGGCCGGCGACAAGCTGGCCGTGGTGCTGGGTCGCGATGGGCTGCGCAGCGTGTTGGACCGTCACTGGCTGGCGCTCACATCCCTGGATGACCCGCTGGCGCGCACCCTGCTGCAGCCGCCGTTCTACTTCTACGAAAACCGTCTGCGGGTGCACCCGCCGGGACTGTGGGAGCGGCTCAAACTGTGGGCTCTGTACGGCGATAACCTGCAACGGGACGAAGCCGACCGGGCGCTGAGCAGCCGTTCCCGGGTGCAGGCGCTGGTGGCGGCCCATTCGCCGCTGAACAATCACCGCGAAATGGTATTGCTGGCCACCAACCAGGCCAGCATGCTGGCGGGACTGGCGGTGGAACTGGGTGACGAACAGGTGCGCGCCGAGGTGGGCGAGGACCTGTCACTGTTGGACGACAAGGAAGAAATCCGCAACTTCCGAATCCACCCGGTGAGCCCGGACAGTGACAACAACTACATGACCATGGTGCGGTGGGTGCTGGGGCAGCGGCCGGATATTTTGCTGCTTTGCGCGCTGTTCGTACTGATCCTGATTGCCGGCACCATGGTGCCCTTGTTGCGCGCCCGGGCGGCGCGGCGCCTGAACGAACACGGGGAACGGAAAAAGCGATGAAAGCGAAGCGCTTCAATGGATGGCTGGCCGCCGGCCTGCTCGGCTCGGCGCTGCTGGCGCCGGTGTCGCCGGTCCTGGCCCAGGAAACCGACGCCTCGGTGCAGCGACTGCTCGATCAGGCGGAGTTCTGGCGTGGCAACAACCGCCCGGATCTGGCCGCGGACACCCTGCAGCGGGTGCTCAACGCGGACCCGGACAACCCGGCGGCGCTCTATCAGATGGCGATGCTGGAGATGGACCGCGACCCGGCCGCCGCGCAACGCTACGCCGACCGTCTGCGCCGGGTGGCCCCGGACAGTGACTACGCGCGCCGCCTGGCAGAGCGCAACCGCCGCCAGGGGCTGGATTCGGACCTGCTGCGTGAAGCCCGGCGGCTGGCCGCCGCCGGCAACCCGAAGGGCGCCGTGGCCCGCTACGAGGAACTGTTCGGAGACCAGCCGCCGCCCGGCGACCTGGCGCTGGAGTATTACCAGACCCTGGCCGGCGTGGAAGGCCGCCGCGACGAGGCCCGTCGCGGCCTGGAAGACATGGCCGCCGCGCGCCCCGGTGACCGGCGCATTTCCCTGGCCCTGGGCAAGGTGCTGACCTACGACGGCGGCACCCGGTTGCGCGGCATCGAACGCCTGCGCGGCCTCTGGACGCAGAAGCAGGACAAGGAAGTGGCCGCCGCCTGGCGCCAGGGCCTGCTGTGGCTGCCCGATCAGCCCTCCAGCGTGGCGCCGTTGCGTGCTTACCTGGAGAGTTTCCCCGAGGACAATGGCGTAAAAGCCAAGCTGGTGCAGGCCAATGACCAGGCCACCGCCGAGCGTGGCCGCGGCTACCAGGCCCTGGACGCCGGCCGGGCCAGCAATGCGGAGCAGGCGTTCCGCGCCGCCCTCAAGGACAACCCCAACGACGCCGAGGCGCTGGCCGGCCTGGGTCTGGCGCAACTGCGCCGCGAGAAGTTCCAGGACGCCGAGCGCACCCTGGAGCGGGCCATCAAGATGAAGCCGGCCAAGGCCGACGATTGGCGCCCGGCGCTGCAGAGCGCCCGCTTTTATGGCCGTCTCGCCACCGCTCGGGCCGCCTACCAGGCCGGTAACCTGGACCAGGCGTTCCAGACCGTGCGCCCGCTTACCGAGACCGCCGGCAACCAGGGCCGCGACGCCAAGCTGCTGCAGGGCGAGATTCTGCTCGCCCAGGACCGGCCCCAGGTGGCGGAAACCCTGTACCGGGGCCTGCTGGTGGAACGCCCGGCGCTGACCGAGGCCCGTGGCGGCCTGGTGCGCGCGCTGCTCGCCCAGGGCCGCTACGACGAGGCCGACGAGGTGTTCGCCCAGTTGCCGGCGTCCGCCCGCGAGGATCTGGCCTACCTGCGCCAGCAGCGGGTCGATGCCCTGCGCACCCGGGGCGAGGAACTGCTCGCCGGTGGTCGCCCTGGAGCCGGCGAATCCGCCCTGCGTGAAGCCATGGCGCTGGCCCCGGACGATCCCTGGACCCGGCTGTCCCTGGCCCGCTTCTACGACGACCAGGGCCAGCCGCGCCGGGCGCGCGCCCTGATCGAGCCGCTGCTGGATGACAAGCCGGGCGTGGATGACCTGCGCGTGGCCGCCTTGCTGGCCGAAAAGCAGGAGCGTTGGGAAGACGCCGAGGCGCTGCTGGCCGGCATCCCCGCCGGCCAGCGCGACGATGCCATCGACGCCCTGGCGGAGCGGGTGCGTGGTGGCGCCCGGGTGGCGCGCCTGCGCCGGGTGCTCTCCGAAGGGGATTCCTGGCAGGTGGAAAACGCCCTGGACGATCTGTACCGCAACCCGCCCCAGGACCCGGGCGAGCTGGGTCAGGTGGCCACCTTGCTGGTGGACCAGGGCGAAGACGGCCTGGCCCTGGCCCTGGTGCGCCGGGATCTGGATTTGCACCTCAATGACAGCAACGCGGTGGAGCCGTTTCTGAACCACGCCTCGGTGCTGTCGCGCACCGGCAACCAGCGTGAAGCGCGGCGCCTGATGGCGCTGCTCGACCGCCGCGCCGGTGACGACCCCCAGGCCCGCGCGGCCCTGGGCCGTACCCGCGACCAGCTTCTGCTCGATCAGGTGGTGGCGCTGCGTGACCAGGACCAATTGGCCCAGGCCTACGACGTGCTGGTGGCGGAACTGGAACGGCGGCCCCAGGCGCCGGCGCTGCTCCATGAGCTGGGCAGCCTGTACCTGCAGGGCAAGCGCTATGAAGACGCCCGCCGGGTGTTCGAATGGCAGCTCGAGCGGGACCCCAATGACATCGTCGCCCGCCGTGGCGCGGTGGCTTCCGCCCTGGGCGCCGGCGACGCCGACCGCGCCGAGGAACTGTTGCGCCAGGTGGCGCCGCTGGAAGATGGCGAGCTGCTGCTGCTGGCGGCGCGCACCGCCGAGGCCCAGGGCGACAAGCGCCAGGCGCTGAAATTCGCCGAGCAGGCGGAGAACGCCGAGCGCGGCGACAGCCCGGTGATCGCCGGGGTGGTGAACCCGTTCCGGGGTGCCGGCCAGGCCCGTGACGATGGCCGCTGGGCGGCCTTCGGCGGCGGCGGTGGCGACAGCAAGGGCGCCGGTGTATGGCTGCCCGGCCAGACTGAAACCGCCGGGCGCTGGCAGCCCGATGGCGAGGCCCGTGCCTACCTGAACCGCTCCTACGACGCCGAGCCGGTGACCCCGACCCCCGCCAGCCCCTACCACGGTGGCGGCGACGAGCAGTGGGCCGGCGACTGGCGGCGCCCGGACGAAGTGGCGCGCATGCAGGATTATGGCTACGGCGGCGGTTCCGGCGCCGGTGCCAGCAGCGCCCGCGCCGCCGCTCGCCAGGAAGCGCCCAAGCCGGCGCCCAGCCGCGAGCGGCTGGTGCGCATCGACGATCTGCAGGGTGATCTGCGCCAGGCGCTGTCGCCGAAGGGGCAGGGCGGTCTGTCGCTGCGCTTCCGCGACGGCGAATCCGGCCTTAGCCAGCTCACCGAGGTGCGCGGCGACATCGGCCTGTCCGGGGTGCCGTTCGGCGGCGGCCGCTTCACCGCCACCGCCTCGCCGGTGTACCTGAACGCCGGCACCCTCAGCGAGGACGCCGGTCGTCGCTTCGGCTCCACCGGCGCCACCTCCGACGCCGCCGAGGCGGTGGTGGAGCAGCTCAGCGGGGTCGGTGATCTGATCGATGAAATCGACGAGTTCGCCGACGACGTGGACGCCGCCCAGGGTGCCTTCGACACCGCCGACACCCAGCTCGGCGCCGCGCAAAGCAGCGTCGATACCGCCGAAACCAACCTGGCCGATGCCCAGCAGGAACTGCTCGACGCGGACGATCCCACCGATGAGGAACTGGCGGCCCTGCAAGCGGCGGTGGATACCCGCCAGACCCAGCTCGACCAGGCCGAGGAAACCCTCAACCAGCGTCAGAGCCAGTATGACCAGGCGGAAAATGATCTGACGGACGCCGAGGACGTGTTCGGCACCAACGTGACCCGCAACGTGCTGTTCGAATCCGGCATCGACCTGGATGCGCTCAACACCGAGCAACGCCAGTTCGTCAACGAGTACCTGGAGCGCGAATTCGGCACCAGCGACTTCTCCCTGGAAGCGGACAACGTGGCCGACTACCGGGCGCGCAGCGCCGCCGTGCGGCAACTGGTCAACGACGTGGCCGCCCGTGCCGGCGCCTACCAGCGCGCCGCCGCCTCCGGCAACCAGACCGACTCCGGCCTGGCGGTGGCGTTCGGTTACCGCGAAGGTGGTTTCAGCGCCGACATCGGCAGCACCCCGTATGGCTTCGAGGTCACCAACCTGGTGGGCGGTATTACCTGGGCACCGGAAGTGGCGCCGAACACCAACTTCCGGGTCACCGCTCAGCGCCGCGCGGTCAAGGACAGCCTGTTGTCCTACGCCGGCGTCGAGGACCCGGCCACCGGCGACCGCTGGGGCGGCGTGACCCGCACCGGCGCCGAGCTGGGATTGTCCTACGATAACGGCGAGGTGGGCACCTACGGCGACCTGGGCTTCTACAGCTACCAGGGCCACAACGTGGACGACAACCAGGAAGCATCGTTCAACCTGGGCGCCTACGTGAAGCCGATCAACCAGCGCTGGCGGCAGCTGCAGACCGGCGTGCACCTCAACTATCGCAGTTTCGACGAGAACCGGGGCCAGTTCACCTATGGGCATGGCGGTTACTTCAGCCCGCAGGATTATGTAAGCCTGGCCTTCCCGATCACCTATCAGGAAAGCTATAACAAGGTTACCTGGAACGCCCGTGTTTCACCGGGCTTCCAGAGTTACAGCGTGGAAGAAGCGCCGTATTTCCCGACTTTGGGGGGGCAACAGCAGTGGTTGGATATACTGGTCGACGCCGGCGTCGCTCCTGCGTCGTACTACGAAGCAGAGAGCGAGAGCGGCTTCGGGCTGAATCTGGGCGCGGGGCTCGATTATCAGTTGTCACCGGCGTTCAGCCTGGGCACCAGCCTCGGGTACGATACGTTCGGGGACTATTCGGAAACGTCAGCGATGATCAACCTGCTTTACACCATGGAGCCGTGATCATGGATAAGAAGAGCGCGCATCAGGCTCGCAGCCTGGAGTACTTCCGGGGGCGGCAATTCACCGGCCAGTGGCGGTTGTTCATGACCGCCCTGGTGGAGGAACTCAATGCCAGCGCCGGCAGCGACGATATGCTGGCGTTCTTTGGCCATCTGGGCGCCAAGATCGCCAGCGACCTGCCCATCGACGAGCAGGACACCCTGGAAGGCCTGGAGGCGGCGGCCAACCGCCGCTGGAACCAGCTCGACTGGGGCTGGTGTCAGTTTTACAGTGAATCGGACATGATCGTGATCGTGCACGATGCCTGGCCGCGCCTGGAAGGCGCGGTCAAGGACACTTGGGCCGCCGCGCTGGCGGCGATGCTGGCCGGCGCCTACGGCGCCTGGTTGCGCGACCAGGGCGGGGACGGCACCGTGGAGGTGCAGATACTCAAGGCCAATCCGGATGGGCCGCTGGAATTCTGTTATGGCTGTTGACGATGATGACGTCGCGAGAGCGCCATCGACCGCTTTCGCCCTTGTGCTGGCCCTGGTCTGGCTGGCACTGAGCATGATCGGGGTGGCGCGCGCCGCCGACCCGGGCTGGCGGGCTTACCAGACCCGCTTCATCAGCGAAGAAGGCCGGGTAGTGGACACCGGCAACGGCAACATCAGCCACACCGAGGGCCAGGGCTGGGGCATGTTGATGGCGGTCTACTTCGACGACGCCGACCGTTTCGAGAAACTGTTCCGTTGGACCAACGACCACCTGCACCGCAAGGTGGACAATCTCTACACCTGGCGTTTCGAGCCGGACGCCGACCCCGCCACCGTGGACCGCAATAACGCCACCGACGGCGATCTGCTGATCGCCTGGGCCCTGGAACTGGCCGGGCGCAAGTGGCAAGAACCCCGTTACGTGGCCGCCTCCATCGATACCCGCAATGCCATCCGCCGTTATCTGATCGCCGAGTACGGCGGTTACCTGGTGCTGCTGCCGGCCCGGGATGGTTTTCGCAAGGATGGCTACGTGCAGTTGAATCTCTCTTACTGGGTGATGCCGGCGCTGGACTATTTCGCGCGGCTGGAGCCGGACGGCCCCTGGCGGCGCCTGATGTACGATGGCATGCGCCTGCTCAACGTGTCACGCTTCGGTAAACATCAGCTGCCGCCGGACTGGCTGCGGCTGGAGGAAAATGGCGACGTGAGCCCGGCCGGGGAATGGCCCACCCGCTTTGGCTTCGAGGCGGTGCGCGTGCCCCTCTACCTTTACTGGTGGGGGTTCGGCGCGGCCCCGGCCCTGGACGGCGTGCGCCGCTTCTGGCTGCAACCGAAGCCCCCGGCCTGGGTGGACGTGATCAGCGAGGAAGAAGCGGAATACCCGCTGTCCGCCGGTGGCATGGCGGTACGTGCCCTGATCCAGGGGCGCGCCGGGCGCATTGCCCTGGTGCCGCCGCGCGACGAGGATTATTACAGCGCCTCCTTGCAGATGCTCAGCCGGATCGCCGCCGCCCCGGCGCCACTGCTGATGGGGCAGGACGGTAAAAAACTGTAATTAGGCCGGCGGGCGCGACCCCGGTTCGGAACGCATCCGGGCTTCCTGGTTCCATACAGGGGAGGGGCGACGGGCCCCGTGTTTTTTTGCTAAAGGAGTGTTCATGGTCAGGAAAGCGGTCATTCCGGTGGCCGGGTTCGGAACCCGCATGCTGCCGGCATCCAAGTCGATCCCCAAGGAAATGCTGCCGATCGTGGATCGGCCCGCCATTGATTACGTGGTGGAGGAGGCGGTCAACGCCGGCATCACCGAGATCATCCTGGTCAGCCATGGCAGCAAGACCGCCATCGAGAATTTCTTCGACGGCCACCCGGAATTGGAAGCCCAGCTTGAAGCCAAGGGCAAGACCGCGCTGCTGGAAACGGTGAGCAAGCCGTTGCCCGACGGCGTGCAGGTGATCAGCGTGCGTCAGGGCCCGCCCCTGGGCCTGGGTCACGCGGTCTGGCAGGCGCGCAACGCGGTGGCCGGCGAGCCGTTCGTGGTGATCCTGCCGGACGTGCTGGTGGACGACGATGGCCGAGGCAACGACCTGGCCAACATGATCCGCCGGTTCGAGGACAACGGCGCCGCCCAGATCATGGTGGAGAAGGTGCCCGACGAACTGGTGCACAAGTACGGCATCGCCGACCTGGACGGCGCGCCACCGGCGGCCGGCGAGAGCGCGCCGATGCGCGGCGTGGTGGAAAAGCCGGACCGCGAGGTGGCGCCTTCCAACCTGTCCGTGGTGGGCCGCTATGTGCTGCCGCCGGTGGTCATGGAACTGCTCGCCAACACTCCGCCCGGGGCCGGTGACGAGATCCAGCTCACCGACGCCCTGGCCACCCTGATCGGGGACGCGCCGGTGGAAGCCTACGCCATGCTCGGCCGCACCTTTGATTGCGGCAGCAAGGAAGGTTACCTGGAAGCAATTCTGCATTACGCGCTCAAGCACCCGGAGATCGGTGGCGCCGCCCGCGATTTGATCGCCAAGGCGAATCGCGGCTAAAGCGGAACGCATTGCAAAGGAGCCATAAATGCGTATCGACATGTTTGGCGACACCCTGTGCGCCATGGTCACCGCCGCCGCCTTCGCGCAAAGCGGCCATCGGGTGCGCTGGTGGTTGCCACCCGGCCGGGTGGCAAGGGCTCTGGACGACGGCCGGGTGCTTTACCAGGAGCCCGGCCTGGCGGAGCTGGTCACCGGCCAGCGTCGCGCCGGGCGGCTGGACTGCCGTACCGACGAGCCGGGCCTGGCCGACCCCAATGGCGAACCGGCGGTGAGCGAACCCGCCCCGGTGGTGTGCCTGGCCCTGCAGCCCGGTGATTTCGACCGCGCCGAGCACCTGGCCGCCTGGGCCGGGCGCGGTGGCGCCCGCCTGCTGATCAATCAGAGCGTGTTCCCGGTGGGCAGCACCGAGCAACTGCAAAAAGGGCTGCGCGAGCAGGGCGCGGCCACCCCGGTGGTGTGCCTGCCGGATACCCTTCAGGAAGGCATGGCGCTGGCCTCCTTCACCCGCCCCCATCATCTTCTGCTCGGTTGCGACGACCGCGAGGCGGAAGTGACCATGCGCGAACTCCTGCGCCCCTATAACCGCCGCCGCGACGTGCTGCAGGTGATGCAACCCCGCGAGGCGGAGTTCACCAAGGTGGCGATCAGCGGCATGCTCGCCACCCGGCTCAGCTACATGAACGACATGGCGCTGCTGGCCGAGGAACTGGGCGTCGACATCGACGTAATCCGCCAGGGCGTGGGCTCCGACCCGCGCATCGGCGAAGCCTATCTGTACGCCGGCTGCGGCTTCGGTGGCCCGGGTTTCAGCCGTGACGTGATGAACCTGACCGACACCCTGCGCCGGCGCCGGGTGGGCGCCAAGCTGCTTGAGCAGGTGCTGCAGATCAACGAGCGCCAGAAGGAAGTTCTGTTCCGCAAGTTCTGGCGCCATTACGAAGGCGAGGTGGACCGCCGCCGGGTGACCCTGTGGGGCGCCGCCTTCAAGCCCGGCTCCGACCGGGTTGATAACGGCCCGGCGCTGCGTCTGATCGAAGCGCTCTGGGCCCAGGGCGTGGACGTGCACGTGCACGATCCCCTGGCGCTGCCGGAACTGGCCGCCTGGGCCCGGGACAAGGGCACGCTGACCCTGCACGACGATCCCTACGACGCCGCCCGCGACAGCGATGCCCTGATGCTGGTCACCGAATGGAAAGCCTATTGGGGCCCGGACTGGGACGACCTCAAGAACGCCATGCACACGCCGCTGATCCTGGACGGGCGCAACATCTATGACCCGGCGTACGTGACGCGCCAGGGCTTCACCTACTACGGCATCGGGAGACGCTGATGAGTGGCATTCCCCTGCACGACGTTGACGCCGCCCGGGCCGCCGACCAGGCCCTGCGCGACCACGCCGGCCAGGCCCGCCACTGGCACCTGGCCGATCTGTTCGCCGAGGACGCGGAGCGTTTCCAGCGCCTGAGCCTGAGCGCCTGCGGGCTGCTGGCGGATTTCAGCAAGCAGCGTCTCAACCCCGAGACCCTGGACAAACTGCGTGGGCTGGCCCACGCCCGGGGCCTGGACGCCTGGATGCGCTGCCTGTTCGAAGGCGGCGAGGTGAACTGGACCGAGGGGCGCGCCGCCATGCACTGGCGGCTGCGCGAACCGGGCCGGGAGGAGGGCAAGGACGATCCGGTGCGCGACCAGCTGGCGCGCATGGAACGCATGGTCACGCGGATTCTCTCCGGCCAGTGGCGCGGCTGCGAAGGCGACGCCATCACCGACGTGGTCAACGTGGGCGTGGGCGGCTCCGATCTGGGCCCGCTGATGGCCTCGGTGGCCCTGCACGAGCACCGGCCCGCCAACGGCCAGCGTCCGCGGCTGCACTTCGTGTCGTCCATGGACGGCAGCCAGATCGTGCCGTTGCTCGATGAGCTGAATCCGGCCACCACCCTGATCGTGCTGTCCTCCAAGTCGTTCACCACGGTGGACACCCTCAGCAACGCGGCCACCGCCCGCTACTGGCTGGAGCAGGCCTTCCCGGACCGCAACGGCGCGGTGCTGCGCTGCCACTTCATCGGCGTGTCCGCCATGCCCGAGCGCATGAGCGAGTGGGGCATCCACGAGGACAACCAGCTGCTGTTCTGGGAGTGGGTGGGCGGTCGCTATTCGCTGTGGTCCACCATCGGCCTGCCGATCGCGCTGACCATCGGCATGGACGGTTTTCGGGAGCTGCTGGCCGGTGCCCACGATCTGGACCGCCATTTCCGCGAGGCGCCCTGGGAGGCCAACCTGCCGGTGCTGATGGGCCTGGTGGATGTGTGGAACCTGAACTACCTGGATATCACCGCCCGCGCGGTGCTGCCCTACGATGGCCGGCTCAAGCACTGGCCCGCCTACGTGGAGCAGCTTGAGATGGAGTCCAACGGTAAATCCGTGGATCGGGACGGCGAACTGGTGGACTACCACACCTGCCCGGTGATCTGGGGCGAGGTGGGGCCCAACGCCCAACACGCTTTCTATCAGTTGCTGCACCAGGGCACCCAGCCGGTGGCCTGTGAGTTCATCGCCGCCGCCCGCCACGGCCTGGATGGCAACAGCGCCGAGCTGCGGCCGCTGGAGGAACAGCACTCCCTGACCCTGGCCAATTGCCTGGCGCAATCGCGGCTGCTGGCCCTGGGCGACCGGGCGCTGGACGATGATGGCGATACCCCGGCCTACAAGCGCTACCGGGGCAACCAGCCCAGCACCACGCTGCTCATGGACGAACTCACCCCCCGCCACCTGGGGGCCCTGGTGGCGCTCTACGAGCACAAGGTGTTCGTGCAGGCGGTGCTGTGGGGCATCAACCCCTTCGATCAATGGGGTGTGGAAATGGGCAAGAAAATCGCCAAGGATATGATTCGGGTGCTGGAAAGCGGTGAGGGCAGTGACGGCCTGGACGCTTCCACCCGGGCGTTGGCCGGTTATATCCGCGCCCAGCAAAGCTCCTGACTTCATGGATTCAAGGATTAAGGACATCCCATGACTGAACTGGCAGACACTCTGTTCCGCGCCTACGACATCCGCGGCATTTACGAGGACACCCTCACCGTGGACGCGGCCCGTCTGATCGGCCTGGCCATCGGCACGGAAGTGCGCGCCAAGGGCGGCGACACCGTGGCGGTGGGCCGCGATGGCCGGCTGTCTTCCCCGGCGCTGGTGGACGGCCTCGCCCGGGGCCTGCAGGCGAGCGGCTGCAACGTGGTGGAAGTGGGCCTGGTGCCCACCCCGGTGCTGTATTTCGCCACCCACCATTACCACGACGCCGACTCCGGCGTGATGGTCACCGGCAGCCACAACCCGCCGGACTACAACGGCTTCAAGATCGTTATTCAGGGCACGGCGCTGTCCGGTGATGCCATCCAGGCTCTCAAGGCCCGCATTCAGCGCGGGGACTTCAGCGAAGGCGAGGGCACTCGCGAGCAACGGGACGTGCTGCCCGCCTACCTGAACGCCGTGCAACGCCGCCATCAGTTGGCGCGCCCGCTCAAGGTGGTGGTGGACTGCGGCAACGGCGCCGCCGGCGTTACCGCCCCGGAGGCACTGATGCTGCTCGGCTGCGACGTGGTGCCCCTGTACGCGGACGTGGACGGCACCTTCCCCAACCACCACCCGGACCCGGGCGACATTGAAACCCTCAAGGACCTGATCGCCACCGTTAGCGAGGAAAACGCCGACCTGGGGCTGGCCTTCGATGGCGACGGCGACCGGCTCGGCGTGGTGCTTCCCGATGGCGACGTGGTCTACCCGGACATTCTGCTCATGGCCCTGGCCGAGGACCTGGCCTCCCGGGTGCCCGGCGCCAAGGTGATCTTCGACGTCAAATGCACCGGCGAGCTGTTCGACGTGATCAGAAAGGCCGGCGGCGAGCCGGAAATGTGGCGCACCGGCCACTCGCTGATCAAGGCGCGCATGAAGGAAACCGGCGCCCTGCTGGCCGGCGAGATGAGCGGCCATATCTTCTTCGCCGAGGACTGGTACGGCTTTGACGACGCCACCCTGGCGGCGGCCCGGCTGCTGGGCATTCTCAGCCGCTATGACGGCGACGCGGTGAGCTTCTTCCAGCGCTTCCCGCGCCTGCACTCCACCCCGGAGATCCAGATCCAGGTTACCGAGGAGAACAAGTTCGCCATCATCGAGTACCTGCAGGAGCACGCCGACCTGGGCGAGGGCGAGCGCCGGGTCATTGACGGTATCCGCATGGATTACCCGGACGGCTGGGGTCTGTGCCGGGCCTCCAACACCTCGCCGAAGCTGGTGACCCGCTACGAAGCCCGCGACGACGCCACCCTGGCGCGCATCCGCCAGCGCTTCGAAGCCGCCATCGAGCAGGCCATTCAGGCGGTGGGCTGAGCCCACCGCTGCCACCTCCCTATCGCGACTGAAGTCGCTCCTACGGCGGTCTTTGATGCTGTAGGAGCGACTTCAGTCGCGATCCCCCCAAACCCAATGGCACACCCCAACCCCTCTCTGCTATCCTCAAACCAAGCAAGCGCTTGGTTTATGGCGCACCCGATCAAAGCCCCCCGATTCAAGAACAAGGAGCGACCGTGGCCGACCTGTCCTATTTCAACGAAACCCACGAGATGGTGCGCGACACCGTGCGCAAGTTCGTGGAACGCGAGATCCTGCCCCAGGTGAACGACTGGGAGGAGGCCGGCACCTTCCCCCGTGAGCTGTACAAGAAGGCGGCCGACGCCGGCATCCTCGGCATCGGCGCCCCGGAACGCTGGGGCGGCAGCGGCGAGGACGTGTTCATGAAGGTGGCCGCCTGCGAGGAAATCACCCGCTGTACCTCCGGCGGCGTG
This sequence comes from Alloalcanivorax sp. C16-2, assembly GCF_046507615.1. Classification (NCBI taxonomy): domain Bacteria; kingdom Pseudomonadati; phylum Pseudomonadota; class Gammaproteobacteria; order Oceanospirillales; family Alcanivoracaceae; genus Alloalcanivorax; species Alloalcanivorax sp. C16-2. The sequence goes on from NZ_JBKFTL010000001.1 coordinate 1,935,625, forward strand.
GGCGCCAGCCTGGGCTCCCTGGACATCGGCCTGCCGCCGGTGTGGAAGTGGGGCTCCGAGGCCCTGCAGGAGCGGGTGGTGCCGGCGGTGCTGGCCGGCGACAAGATCGCCGCTCTGGCGATCACCGAGCCCGGCGGTGGCTCCGACGTGGCCAACCTGCGCACCAAGGCCACCCGCGATGGTGACCACTATGTGGTGAACGGCGCCAAGACCTTCATTACCAGCGGCGTGCGCGCGGACTACTACACGGTGGCGGTGCGCACCGGCGGCGCCGGTTTCGGCGGTGTGTCCCTGCTGCTGGTGGAGAAGGGTACCCCGGGCTTCACCGTGGGCCGGGAGCTGAAGAAGATGGGCTGGTGGGCGTCCGATACCGCCGAGCTGTATTTCGAGGACTGCCGGGTGCCGGCGGAAAACCTGATCGGCCCGGAGAACGGCGGCTTCTACTGCATCATGAGCAACTTCCAGATGGAGCGGCTGATCCTGGCGGTGACCGCCAACATGACCGCCCAGGTGGCGCTGGAAGAGGCCATGGCCTACGCCAGGGAGCGCCAGGCCTTTGGCCGGCCCATCGCCGGCTTCCAGGTGACCCGCCACAAGCTGGCGGAGATGGCCACCCAGGTGGCCGTGAGCCGGGAATTCACCTACCGCACGGCGGCGCGCATCGCCAACGGCGAGGACTGCGTGCTGGACGTGTCCATGGCCAAGAACCAGGCCACGCAATGCGCCGACCGGGTGACCTGGGACGCGGTGCAGATCTTCGGCGGCGCCGGCTACATGCGTGGCACCGTGGTGGAGCGGCTGTTCCGGGACAACCGCATCCTGTCCATCGGCGGCGGCACCTACGAGATCATGAACGAGGTGATCGCCAAGCGGCTGGGGCTCTAGCTAGCGTCAGCCGGCGGTGCACTCCGCCCGGGAGCTGTCGAGCTTGCAGCGGATCTTGCGCAGCAGGTCCAGCATGTCGCCGTCGTAGTAGCCTTCCTTGCGCAGCTGGTCCCGGGAGTCCTGCATCATCAGCTCGTATTCGCGCTTGTCCTCGTCGGGGATGTCCACCCACCATTTGGGGTCGACCTGATCCGACTCACGCTTGAGCTGCTCCAGTACCTTGTCCAGGTTGTCGTAAAAATACTCCCGGGACTTCTGCGCGATCTCCGTCGGGAACCGGTCTTCCTTGCCCACCAGCTGGATCGAGAGCTGCAACAGCGGGTAATCGATGATGCCACCGTCGGGCTGCAGGCCCTTGTACAGTTCCAGCACGTTGTAGGCCACCAGGGGCGCGGCGATCACGTCCACGGAGCCGTTGTTGAACTTGCCGGCGAAGTTGGTGATGTCCGAGGGCACCGGGGTGGCGCCGGCGGCGGCCACCATCTTGGCCTGGGTGGGGTCGAAATCGAGCACCGCCACTTTCTTGCCGGCGGCCTTGGCCAGGGAGTTGATCTCCCGGTCGTTGACGAACAGGTAGGCGGCGCCGATGGGGGCGATGCCGATCACCTCGTAGGAATTGGCGGTGAGCTGCTCGGCGCGGCTCGGGTGCGACAGCACGCGCAGGGCGAGCTTCATGTGCTCCATGGTGGGCAGGGCGCCGATGGAGTCCAGGGTGCCGGCGTACTTGTTGAACTGGCGGGCGCGCAGCCCGGTGATCAGGGAGGCATCGCACTGGCCGGCCTTGAGGTCCTCGGCGGCCACTTGCTCATTGGTGTAGACGCGCAGGTTGGCCTTCAGGCCCCAGTTCAGCGCGGCGGCGCGCCAGTCCTTCATGGCGGCCATGGTGGGGCCCATCTGGCCGGCGATATCGAATACGCAGATGTCGCGTTCGATCTGCTCCTGGGCCTGGGCGGCGCCGGCCAGCAACAGGGTGGCGGCGGCCAGGAGGGCGCTGAAGCGTTTTGTCATGGTTATGGTCCTTCATCCGGGTCTCTGTCCGGATGGTAGGCGGGTGGCGCCAGGACACAAAACCTTGGCGCCCGGGTGAGTGAGCGTTTCGGTCACCCGCCGGGCCGATCGCGACTAAAGCGGAACGCCGCCCGGTCGCTCCTACCACGTACCCCCACCGTAGGAGCGACTTTAGTCGCGATAGTCCGCCGGCCTAGAAGCTGTAATTCTTCAGCCGGTTGGCTTGCTGCCGGTAGAGACTCACCGGGTCGGTGCTCCACAGATCGTGCAGGCCGAGCACCTGGTTGACCTCGTCCAGGTGATTCATGCGGTAGTCATCGCGGATCACCATGCCCAGATGGCTGGAACAGCTGCTCACCAGGCCATCGTTGGGCTCGCCCAGGAACACGATGGACGTGGCCGCCAGGAACGGGTCGGACGGGTCGAGAACATTGGTGAGGGTCTTGGCGCCGCTCCAGGAGAAGTAGGAAACGCCGTTGGCGGCCTGCCGGGGCGCGTCGCCGCAGTAGCGGGCCGGTATGCCCTCCGGATACCGCTGGTTGAAGGCCACCGTATCGGCGGTGGTGAGCGCCTTGAGCGCGGCCAGGATGTCCTGCTCGTTGCCGCCGCCGGAGAACAGGTCGATAAGCCCGGCCAGGGCGTTGCCCAGGTAGCCGATCAGGTTGCCGGAGAAGGGCACGTTATCAACCACGCCCTGCAGCACGTCCGCCAGCCGGGCGCCCCAGTTGACGCCGCCGACGCTGGTCACCGAGGCCACGTACTCAGGGTACACCGAGGCCACGTAGCGGGTGGTGGGGCCGCCGTGGCTGTGGCCGATCAGGTTGACCCGCTCGGCGCCGGTGCTGGCGAGGATGGTTTCCACCTGGCGCGCCAGCTGCTCGCCGCGCACGGCGGTGTCCTCGGCGGCGCTCACCTGGGCCACGTAGACCTCGGCGCCGCCCTGGCGCAGTTCCTCGGGGATACGATACCAGTAGTCCACGCCGGCGGCGGTGTCGAAGCCGAACAGGCCATGGACCAGAACGATGGGGTAACGGGTGGCGGTGTAATCGGCGATGGCCTGGGCCGGCACCGACAGCACCACGAGCATGAGGGCGCTCAGCAGCGCCTGGAGCAACGTTTTCATAAGCTTCCCTGTTTGTGTTGTTGTTGAATTGTTGGTTATGCGCCAAGGTCCTGTTGGCGGGAACCTTCCCGGGAAGTGAAGGTTCAAGCTAAGACTAGCGCCGCTCTTGCCGGTGTTGCACTAATAAAAAAGTCGTAATCCGATCAGCGGTGATAACAACAAGACGGAGTACAGGGATGAGAATCATGATCGTGGCGCTGAGCGCGCTGCTGCTGGTGGCCGGCGCGGCCTGGTGGTGGCGGGACGGTGCGGGTGGCCCGGCGCGCCCGGCGGTGGCCGCCGCTTCCACCGGGGCCCCCGCCGGACCGGCCTTCCAGGGGGGCTCGGATTTCGCCACCTTCGCCGCCCGGGGCGCCCGGCTGGAGAGCGAGCCGGCCAGTTGGCGCGGCACCGAGCCGGACGGTGCCCTGCGGGTGGACGACAACGGCGACTTGATCGTCACCGAGGAGGTGCGGCGGCGCTTCGATTACTTCCTTTCCGCCCTCGGCGAGGAGGATCTCAACGTGCTGCGCGCCCGGGTGGCGGCACACCTGGACGCGGCGCTGCCGCCGGCGGCGGCGCGCCAGGCCTGGGATTTGTTCGAGCGCTACACCGGCTACCGGGCGGCGCTACGCGGGCTCGATAGCCCGGATAACAACACCGCCGCCCTGCGCCGCGGCCTGGAGGAGCGGCGGGCGCTGCGTCGGCGCTGGTTCGACGCCGAGGCCCGGGAGGCATTCTTCGGTTTCCGTGACCGCTATGACAGCTTCGCCCTGGACCGGCGCGCCATTCTTGAGGACCCGGCCCTGAGCGCTGAGGAGAAGGCGGCCCGGGTGAGCGCGTTGGAGGCCGACCTGGCGCCGCGGTTGCGCGCCATGGTGGAAGCCACCCGGCGCCCGGTGTCGGTGGCGGCGCAGGTGGACCGGCTGCGCGAGCAGGGCGCCTCGGAGGCGCGGGTGTACCAGCTGCGTGAGCGGGAACTGGGCGCCGAGGCGGCGGAGCGGCTGGCGGATCTGGATCATCGGCGGGCGGAATGGGAGCGGCGCTATGATGAGTACCGCGAGCAGCGCGAGGGGATTCTGCACAGTGGCCTGGCGCCGGAGGACCGGGACGCCCAGGTGCGGGCCCTGCGCGCGCGCCTGTTCGACCAGCAGGAGCAGCGGCGGGTGCAGGCGTTGGATCGTATCCGGTGACGCCGGGTGATCGCGACTGAAGTCGCTCCTACGTCGTAAATTCTGCCGTAGGAGCGACTGGGCGGCACTCCACTTCAGTCGCGATTCGACTCAGCCTTTGGTCTGGTTGGCCACCGCCTCGGCGGCCTTGGCGGCGGCTTCCTCGTCGCCCAGGTAGTAGTTCTTGATCGGCTTCAGATCGTCGTCCAGCTCGTAGACCATGGGAATCCCGGTGGGGATGTTGAGCTTGACGATGTCCTCGTCGGAAATGCCGCTCAGGTGTTTCACCAGGGCGCGCAGACTGTTGCCGTGGGCGCAGATCAGCACCTGCTTGCCGGCCCGCACCTGGGGCTCGATTTCCGCCTGGTAGTAGGGCAGGAAGCGGGCGACGGTGTCCTTGAGGCTCTCGGACAGCGGAATCTTGCTCTCGTCCAGGTCCTTGTAGACGCGCAGACGGCCGGCGTAACGCTCGTCGTCGCGGTCCATCTTGGGCGGCGGCGTATCGTAGCTGCGGCGCCAGATCAGCACCTGCTCGTCGCCGTACTTCTCGGCGGTCTCCGCCTTGTTGAGCCCTTGCAGGGCACCGTAGTGGCGTTCGTTGAGGCGGTAGTCCCGGGTCACCGGAATCCACATCTGGTCCATGCCATCGAGGATGGTCCACAGCGTGCGGATGGCGCGTTTGAGCACCGAGGTGTAAGCCATGTCGAACTCAAAGCCGGCTTCCTTCAGCAGCTCGCCGGCCTGACGCGCTTCCTCGCGGCCCTGCTCGGTGAGATCCACGTCCTTCCAGCCGGTGAAGCGGTTTTCCTTGTTCCAGACGCTCTGGCCGTGGCGGACCAGTACCAGTTTGGTGCTCATGGGCGGTTCCTGTGCGGTTTCCGTGATCGTGACGGCGGCGAATGGTACCAGAAACCGGCCCGCGCGTTGTAGGCCGGTCGGCCGCGTTTCGGGGGGCGGCTCCGATCCGTATAATGCGCGGGATCATTGGCAAGCCATGGATCGACATGACCTATATCTGGTGCGACAGCGCCGAGGCGCTGGGGGAATGGACCGCCCGCCTGCCCGCCGGGGCGCCGCTTTATCTGGACACGGAATTCATGCGCGAGCGCACCTACTACCCGCGTCTGGCGCTGGTGCAGGTGCACGACGGCGAGGCGATCCGCCTGATCGACACCACCCGGGTGGCGGCGGCGGATCTGGCGCCGGCGCTGGCGGAGCGGCCCCTGGTGATGCATGCCTGCTCCGAGGATCTGGAGGCCCTGGCGGCGTTTTCCGGGGCCTACCCGGCGGCGGTGGAGGACACCCAGATCGCCGCCGCGCTGATCGGCGAGGACATGCAGCTCAGCTATCAGCGGTTGGTGGAGGGGCGGCTGGGAGTGAGCCTGCCCAAGGGGGCGACCCGCACCGACTGGCTCAAGCGACCGCTCAGCGAGGAGCAGTTGCGCTACGCCGTGGACGACGTGAAATACCTGCCGGAGCTGACCGATGGCCTGCGCGAGGCACTGGCGCGGCTGGGCCGGGAGGCCTGGTGGCGCGAGGAGTGCGCGCGGTTGCGCGAGGATGCGCTCAAACGCGCCGAGCCCGGCGACGCCTGGCGTCAGGTGAAGGGCGCGGGTACCCTGCGCGGCCAGGAGCTGGCGGTGCTGGAGGTGCTTGCCCAGTGGCGCGAGGATACCGCCCGGGAACGGGATCTGCCCAAGGGGTTCGTGGTGCGCGACAATACCTTGCTGGATCTGTGCCGGGCCGGTTCGCTGTCCCGGGAGCGGCTGCGCGAGCTGGGTATGCATCCCAAGGCGATCCGCCGCGATGGCGACACCCTTCTGGCGTTGGCCGCCGACGCCGCTGGCGCGACGCCGCCGGCGCCGTTGCCGGGCCCCTTGGAGCCGGCCCAGCGCCAGACCGTCAAGAGGTTGCGCGAGGCGGTGTCGCGGATCGCCGATGATCTGGGCCTCAAGCCCGATGTGCTGGTGCGCCGGCGCTGGCTGGAGGCGCTGGTGCGCGATCCCGGGCGGTTGCCCGAGCCGCTGACCGGCTGGCGCCATGATCTGGTGGCCCGGCCCCTGCTCGAATTGCTGTGAGAGACCGATGACCCTGGAAGGCAAGCTGTTCTGTTCCATTTACAAGAGTCCGCGCCGCGAGGGCATGTACCTGTACGTGGAGCGCACCAAGGGGCTCAAGGATCTGCCCGAGGCGCTGATCAGCCAGTTCGGCGCGCCGCGCCATGTGACCGACATGATCCTTACCCCGGAGCGGCCCCTGGCCCGCGTCGAGGTGGATCAGGTGATGGCGCGCATCCGTGAGCAGGGCTTTTATCTGCAGATGCCGCCGCCGCCGGATGAGGACCTGTACCTGGCCAATGGCCACCCGGACCGTCCGCGCCATGCGTGAGCGTTTCTGGGAACGACCGCTGGAAGAGTTGGACGAAGCGGAGTGGGAAGCGCTTTGCGATGGCTGTGGACGCTGTTGTCTGGTTAAACTTCAGGACGAGGACAGCGGCGAGGTGGCCTTCACCAACGTGGCCTGCGCTTATCTGGACGATGCCGTCTGCCGGTGCACCGTTTACCCTGAGCGCCAGCGCTACGTGCCTGACTGCATGCCGGTGACCACCGAGGTGGCCCGGCATTTTGACTGGTTGCCGGCCACCTGCGCCTACCGCCGCCGCGCCAACGGCCAGCCGTTGGCTTCCTGGCACCCGCTGATTTCCGGTCGCGCCGACTCCGTGCGTGAGGCGGGCATCAGCGTCAGTGGCAGGGTGGTGTCCGAACGGGGGGTGGCCGAGGACGACCTGGAAGAGCATATTGTTCACTGGGTGGGCTGACGCCGCCCCGACCGAATCTTGGAGTAATCGTGACGACGAAAGCCTATATGTGGGGATGGTTCGCCTATTTGCTGGGTAGTGTGGGGGTGCTGTTCGTGCTGTGGTACATCACCCGGCCGTTCATGACTTCGCTGCGCCTGCCGTTGCGCGCGGTGGGCGCGGCCCTGCTGCTGACGCCCTGGTCGGTGTCGCCGGAACACGGCCAGTTGGCGCCGGCCTGGGTGGCGGCGCTGTTCGACGGTCTGTTCCAGGAAGAGATGAGTTCCTGGCGCGCCGGCGGGCCCTTGCTGGCCATCGTGGTGGTGGCGTTGCTGGTGGCCCTGGCGGAGCTGTGGCGACGCCATCGCAAGTACGGCGGCTATCACGACGATGGTGACGCGGAGGTGGAGTGAGCGATTGCGTCTTTTGTCGCATCCTCGCCGGTGAGCTGCCGGGCAGCGTGGTCTACCGAGATGAGCGGGCCATGGTGCTGCTGGACCTGTTTCCGGTGCGCGAGGCGCATTGCCTGGTGATTCCGGTGGAGCACCATGTGCTGCTGCAGGAGCTGTCGCCGGAGCTCACCGCGCACCTGTTCGAGCTGGCGCGGCGTACCATCCGTGCCCAGAAGCTGGCCGGCCTGGACGTGCTGGCGCACAACGTGATCGTCAACGACGGCCGCGAGGCCAACCAGCACGTGCCCCATGTGCATGTGCATGTGATTCCGCGCCGGGGGGGCGACACCCTGGCCACCGCCCTGACCTGGGGCACCCGCATGATGAACATCTTCGGGCTGGCCAAGCGCCGCCATCGCCTGGACCGGCTGGCCGGGCTGCTCGCCGAGCATTTCCCCAAGGCCTGAATCGCGACTGAAGCGGAACGCCGCCTCAAGGCCGCGCGCAGCAGCGCAGCCGCAACGGCCAGCGCACGGTCCTTTCCTGTTCGCCCCAGCGTGCCCGCAGCAGCGGCAGAAACGCCGCCAGCGGGTCCTCGCCGGCGGCGCGGGCCTTCACCAGCGCGGACCAGGTGTCCAGGTAGCCGGCCATGTCGCGCCAGCGCCAGCGGCGTTCGATATCGCCGGGGTTGGGCACCGTGCTTTCCGGCCAGGGCAGGGTCACCCGTCGGTAGCCTTCGATCACTTGCCAGCGCGCCGCCGGCCACCAGGGCCGCAGCTCCCGGTCGTGGAAATCCTCGATCAGCCCATCCAGTCCGTCCACGCTGCACAGTCCGTAACTGATGATCGCCAGCAGCCCGCCGGGGCGCAGCACCCGCCCGGCTTCATGGAAGAAAGCGGGCAATGGGAACCAGTGCAGGGCCTGGGCCACGGTGATCAGATCCAGGTTGGCGTCGGCCAGGGGCAGGGCATCGGCGCGCGCCACCAGGTAACGGCTGGCGCCGGCGGGGGCGGCGCTTACCTGCTCCAGGCTCACGTCGATGCCCAGCACCTGCTGGAAATGGGGTTCCAGCGCCCGGCAGGCCTGGCCGCTACCACAGCCCAGATCCAGCGCGCGGCGCCGGCCGGGGCTGCGTTCGGCGAGCCCGGCGAACAACGCCGGCGGGTAATCCGGGCGGTGGTTCTGGTAGTGGTCGCCGCGTTGGAACAGGGGGCCGCCGGAGGCGTTGTTCATGGCCGGTCCGAGCCTTCGAAGCGGGCTTCCCAGGCCTGGCCGTCACTGCGCTCCAGGTCCAGGGCGATGCCGGCGCGCCATTGCCCCAACGGCGCGGCGCACCAGGCCACGGTGCCGAACAGGTGCAGCGGCGCGGCCTGGTCGGGCAGGCTCACCCACAGTTCCACATCGGTGTCCGGGTGGATGGCATGGGGAAAGGTGACCCCCAGGCCGGTGCGGGATACGTCCCGGCATAGCAGGTGCAGAGGCTCATCGTCGCCGGTTTCCCGGCGCAGAGTCAGGGCCACGCCGGTGGGGGCGTGATGACGAGGGTGATGGCGATGTTCTTCCCGGGACGCCATGGGTCAACCGTAGATCAGGCGGTCCACCACCGCGGCGGCCACGGCGATGCCGGCGGTAACCAGGAACAGTACGCCGAGCAGCGTCAGGGCCGGTTTGAAGGATTTGGGCAGGGGCTCGGTGGGGCGGCCTCCGGCGCGCTGGGGTTGCGGGCGGTTCATGGTGACCTCGTGTCGGCTGGATGACATTGTCACGAGAGTATCCAATATCCCCGGGCCGGAGAAAACCCGCCGGGCGTTCCGCTTTAGCCGCGAAACGCCCGCTCAGCGGCCGCGATGGCTTCAGCCCGCCTCGATGCGCTGGAACAACCAGCCGTGCACGCTATCGGAAATCAGCGGCAGGAAGGCGATGATCAGCAGCGCGGTGAGCATCACGCTGATCGGCAGCAGGAATTTCTCGTAACGGCGGAAGAAACTGCCGGTCTTGAGCTTGGCGCTCTCCACCTCGTCGTCGCCCACCACCTGCCGCGTCAGCAGATGGTTGAGCGCCACCGGTGGTGTCAGGTAACCCAGCTCGAAGGCGACCAGGGCGATCATCCAGAAGTGCAGCGAGCTGATGCCGTTGGCCTCGGCCATGGGCGCCATGGCGGCGTTGACCAGAATCACCGCGCCCAGCGGGTCGATGAACATGCCCACCAGCACCAGGGCCACCACGAAGAAGCCGGCGGCGATCCAGATCGAGCCGAAGGTTTCCGGCAGCGCCTCCAGCACACCGGAGCGCTCGATAATGCCGGCGGCGCCCATGGACATGGCCATCAGCATCAGCAGCGCGCCGATGTGGCCGGTGGTCTCGGAAGTGGCGAAGCGCATGGAGCCTTCGAAGTTTTCCGCCACGCCTTGTTCCGGCGCGTAGTGCGGGTCCTTGTCGCCGGGCACCAGATAGGTGACCAGCAGGAACACCATGAACATCAGGTTGCGCCAGAAATCCTCCCACAACATCGCTTCCAGTTCCTGGGGGGCCATATTCCCGGGTAGAGGGTTTCCCGGCGGAGAGGCGGCGCCGGCGGTGAGCGCCTGGTAGCCGTGCCACACTTCCTGCCAGGACAGCACCAGCATGGCGGCCATGAACAGGGCGAACAGATGCACCACATGGCGGCTCAGTTTTTCGTAGATAAGGATCGCCAGCAGCATCACCGGAAGGATGATGGGCGCGGAGAACTCGTCCAGCTGCCGGTCCAGCAGGTCGTTGAAGAACAGCGCCACGGCGCCCACCACGATGCCGTAGGGCATCAGTGGCACCATGCGCTTGAGGCTGGCCGGCAGCGCCTGCGCGAAGGGCGCGATGCGCGCCGGCGTGGTACGCGCGAACTGGCTGTAAATGAAGAACACCAGCAGGCTGAGCGCGAATACCTTGCCGCCGGCGGAGAACATTTCCGCGGTGGTCACGTTCTTGTTGAGCGCGGCGATCACCACCACGATCAGGCAGGGCCGCAGCACCACGCCCATGGAGCCGGACATGGCGGTGGCGGCCAGAGCCAGTTGCTTGCGCGCGCCGACCCGGATCAGCTCGCGGTAGATGGTGGCGCCGGCGGCGATCACGAAGATGCCGGAGGCGCCGGTATAGGCGGTGAGCACGGCGGCGAAGGCGAGCACCACCACGCTCATCAGTTCCGGTGACAGATTCCACGGCCGCATCACGTCGAAGACGATGTGGGTGAGCCGGGTCTGTTTGAGCATCATGCCGATCCAGATGTACAGCGCCAGATTCAGGAACAGGGTGGAAAGCTCCATCATCATGTTCATGTACACGCTGACGCCGTGGAAATAACCCTGGCCGTAGAACTGCATCGAGGCGGAGATGCACATGAAGCTGAACAGCGGAATGGTAAGGAACGCCTTGCCCCAGGAGCCGCCTTCTTCCAGATCGCGGGGCGGACGCACCAGCTGGTAAACGGCGGCGGCGGTGAGGATGGCGAAACCGGCGATCCACACCGAATGCAGATAGAGGGCATCGACGGTGACACCCGCCTGGGCGGCGCGCAGGTCGGAGGCACGATAAACCAGCGCCGACACCAGCAGCAGCGAATTGGAGGCCACCTGGGCGAGGTTGGAAATCAGATGGTCCTTGCGGGTTCGCGATGGTCGCAGGGCGATATGGTGGCGCTGGAAGGTGGTGGTGGTGGCGCAGATCAGCAGTAGCAGCGCCAGCAGCAGGCGCTTGTAGTCGCCCAGGGTGGCCACCAGCGCGGCCAGGCCGCCCTCGATGTTGCGGAAGGTCACCACGCTGGGCGTGACCTTTTCCTCAACGGTTTGATAGCGGTCCCACTTGTCGCGGCAGTTGGCGCGGGCGGCGAGCAGGGAGTCGCGAATCGCGTCGCGGTTCACGGCGCCGCCGCCAAGCAGATCGCCGAGCGGGTCGGAATCCGCTTCCGCCTTGCGTCTCTCGGCGATCTCGTTGACGCGCTGGTCGATGTTCGGGTCGCGATCGCACTCCGGTGCCGGGGTCAGGCCGGCGGTGCGCAGCAGAAAATATTCCTCCCAGGTGGCTTCGCCGATTTTCAGCAATTGGGAATGAATGATCTGCCCGGATGAAAGAAACACAACCAACACCAGCAACAACAGAACGGGCAGCGTCGACAGCCATTCTTGCGGCGAGCGGTGGAGCAGGGCGGAGGGCCGTTTCCCCATGATCGTTATCCTTGTTTTTATCGTTATTGGTTTTTGTCGTTTTCACAATGTGTACAACTATAAACATTCATGCTATAGCTTCGACCCCGGTGCCGCAATGAAGTGATTGACCGAGTGATCCCCCGGCGCCCGTTTACACGGTCAACAACATCCACGACAAAGAATAAGAAGGGGAAACGCCATGCCTCATGGGGACGTCATTACCTTGCCCAAACTGCTCACCAAGGTGCCCGAGGTGGTCGGTAATCTGCCCGGCCTGATCAAGGGCGCGCGCATGGGTAAACTCACCGACACCCGGCGACCGGTGGGCCTGGGGGTGGCGTTCGAGCGGGCGGCGTCGGAACATTCGGCCGGCATCGCTTTGATCCAGGATGAACGGGCCTTCACCTACGCCACCCTGAACGGCTGGGCCAACCGCATCGCCGACTACCTGGCCTCCATCGGTTTGAAAAAAGGCGACACCGTGGCGGTCAACCTGGAGAACCGGCCGGAGCTGCTGGCCACGGTGATCGGTTGCGCCAAACTGGGGGTGTGCGCGGCGCTGCTGAATACCGCCCAGCGCGGCAAGGTGCTGGTGCACAGTTTCAACCTGGTCGCCCCCAAGGCGGCCATCATCGGCGGTGAACAGCTCACCGCGGTGCAGGCGGTGCGCGACCGCCTGGACCTCCGGGAGCACTTTCTTTATTTCGCCGACCAGGACACCCTGGCGGACCCGGGCGAGGCGCCGGAAACCTACGTGAACCTGGCCGAGGCGATCAAACGCCGTTCCAGCGCCAACCCGGCCAGCAGCCAGCGGACGTTTTTGCGCGATCCGCTCTTTTATATTTATACCTCCGGTACCACCGGCCTGCCCAAGGCGGTGGTGTTCAATCATGGCCGTTGGGAAAAAGCCTACGGCGGGTTCGGCTTCTCCTCCGTGCGCCTGGACGCCCACGACCGGCTCTACTGTACCCTGCCGTTCTATCACGCCACCGGGCTGGTGGTGTGCTGGGCCTCGGTGATCGCCGGGCGCGGCGGGCTGGTGCTGGCGCGGCGCTTTTCGGCGAGCCGCTTCTGGGGGGACGTGCGCCGCCACGACTGCACCGCTTTCGGCTACGTGGGTGAGCTGTGCCGCTACCTCCACGAGCAGCCCGAGAAACCGGACGATGCCGACAATCCGGTGCGCACCATCGTCGGCAACGGTCTGCGCCCGAGCATCTGGAAAGCGTTCAAAAAGCGCTTCGATATCGACCGGGTGGCGGAGTTCTACACCGCCTCGGAAAGCAATGTGGCGTTCACCAATGTGTTCAACTTCGACAACACGGTGGGCTTCTCGCCGGTGGGCTACGCCATCGTCCAGTACGACAAGGAAGCGGACCAGCCGGTGCGTGACGCCCGTGGTTTCATGCGCCGGGTGCGCAAGGGCGAGGCCGGCCTGATGCTCGGCGAAATCACCGACAAAACGCCGTTCGACGGCTACACCGACCCGGAAAAAACCGAAAAGGCGATCTTCCGAAACGTGTTCAAGAAAGGCGATGCCTGGTTCAACACCGGCGACATGATGCGTGATATCGGCTACCGCCATGCCCAGTTCGTCGACCGACTCGGCGACACCTTCCGTTGGAAAGGCGAAAACGTCTCCACCACCGAGGTGGAGCAGATCCTGGACGGCTTCGAGCAGATCGTGGAATCCGTGGTCTACGGCGTGGAGATCCCCGGCACCAATGGCCGCGCCGGCATGGCCGAGCTACGCCTGGACCGCCCCCACGGCGAAGCGGATTGGGCCGCCCTGAGCGCCTGTCTGGCCCGCGAACTGCCGCCCTACGCGGTCCCGGTGTTCCTGCGCGTCACCGACGGCGGCGTGGAAACCACCGGTACCTTCAAGCACCAGAAGAACACGCTGAAGGAAGAAAAGTACGACCTGGAGCGCGTCACCGATCCGGTCTACGTGCTGCTGCCCGGCGAACACCGTTACCAGCCCCTCACCCCGGAGATCCAGCAAGCCATCGATGGTGGTGAATACCGCTTCTAGAACGCCGGGCCCACGCCGGGACGCGTCCATGATGGAGGACTCGGCCGCTAATACCCGATAAGCCATAAAAAAACGCGGGCCGGAGCCCGCGTTTTTTTGGTCGGTGGGTGGGGGAGGGATCAACCCGCCTGGATCTTCTGGAACAGCCACTCGTGCAGGCCGTCGGAGATCAGCGGCAGGAAGGACACAATCAGCAGCGCCGTCAGCATCACCGCGATCGGCAGGATGAACTTCTCGTAGCGGCGGAAGAAGCTGCCGGTATGAATCCTGGCGCTTTCCACCTCGTCGTCGCCCACCACCTGTCGCGTCAACAGATGGTTCAACGCCACCGGTGGCGTCAGATACCCCAGTTCGAAGGCCACCAGCGTGATCATCCAGAAATGCAGTGGCGCGATACCGTTATCGAACGCCACCTGTGCGATGGTGGCGTTGACCAGAATCACCGCCCCGTAGGGGTCCATGATCATGCCGATGATCACCATCGTCACCACCAGGATGCCCATCGCGATCCAGATCGACGGGAAGGTCTCGGGCAGCATTTCCAGCAAGCCGGAGCGCTCGATGATGCCACCGGTACTCACCGACAGAGCCATCAGCATGAGCAGCGCGCCGATGTGGCCGGTGGTCTCGTTGGTGGCCAGCCGCAACGCGCCTTCCATCTTCTCGGACACGCCTTTTTCCGGTTGGTAATGCGGGTCCTGGTCGCCGGTCTTGACCAGATAGTGGACCACCATGAAGGTGCCCAGTACCAGGTTGCGCCAGAACTCACCCCAGAGGATGTCCTCCAGCTCCACCGGAGACACGCCGGCTGGCGTGGTGCCGGTGCTGAGCGCGTGGTAACCCTCCCAGATGCCCTGGAACGACAGGAACAGCATCGGTACCAGGAACAGGCTGAACAGATGCAGCAGGTGCTTGCTGAATTTCTCGTAAAGCAGTACGGCAAGCAGCATTACCGGCAGGATGATGGGCGCCGAGAACTCATCCAGGTGGCGGCCCAGCAGATCGCTGAACAGCACCAGCACCGAGCCCACGATGATGCCATAGGGCATCAGCGGTACCAGCCGCTTGAGGCTGCGCGGCAGCGCCTCGGAGAACGGCGCGATGCGCGCCGGCGAGGTGCGCGCGAACTGGCTGTAGATGAAGAACAGGAACAGGCTCAGGAAGAAAATCTTGTAGCCGGAGGCGAACAGCTCGGTGGTGGTCACGCTCTTGTTGAGCGCGGCGATGATCACCACCAGCAGGCAGGGCCGCAGCACCACGCCCATGGAGCCGGACATGGCGGTGGCCGCCAGCGCCAGTTGCTTGCGCGCGCCGACGCGGATCAGTTCCTGATAGATGGTGGCGCCGGCGGCGATCACGAAGATCCCGGAGGCACCGGTGTAGGCGGTGGGAATGGCCGCCACGGCCAGCACCACGAAGCACATCAGCTCCGGCGACATCTTCCAGGGCCGCAGCACGTCGAACACCAGGTGCGCCAGCTTGGTCTGCTTGAGCAGCATGCCGATCCAGATATAGAGCGCCAGGTTCAGGAACAGGGTGGACAGCTCCATCATCATGTTCAGATAGACGCTGATGCCATGGTAGTAACCCTGCATCATGAACTGCACCGACGCGCTCAGGCACATGAAGGTGTACAGCGGAATGGTGAGGAACGCCTTGGGCCAGGAGCCGCCGTCCTCGAGATCCTTGGGCGGGCGGAAAAGCTGCAGCAGCGAGGCGGCGGTAAGCAGGGCGAAGCCCGCCACCCAGAAACCGTGCAGGTAGAAATTGCCCACCGTGACGCCGGCGTCCATGGCTTCCACGTCCTTGGCCCGGTACACGGCGGCGGACATCAGCAACAGGCCATTGGCGCACAACTGCGCGATGGTGGAGATGTAGTGGTCCTTGCGGGTACGTGACGGTCGCAGGGAGATGTGATGCCGGGCCAGCGTGGCGGTGGCCGCGCAGATGATCACCAGCAGACACAGCAGCAACCGCTTGTAATCACCCAGGGTGGACACCACCCGGGCCACGGTGCCTTCCACGTTGCGGAACATGATCACCCCGGGGGTGACCTTCTCCTGCACCGTCTGGTAGCGCTCCCACTTACCCTGGCAGTTGGCGCGGGACGCCTCCAGGGAGTTGCGGATGGCGCCTTCATCCACTTCCGAACCGCCGAGAATGTCGGCCAGCGGGTCGTCCTTGGCTTCGGCGCGACGCTGCTCGGCGATCTCGCGTACCCGCTGGTCGATGTCCGGGTCCGGGTTACAGGTGGGCTCGGGCACCATGCCCGCGCCGCGCAGCAGGAAATATTCGTCCCAGGTCGCTTCACCAATTTTCAGCAACTGGGAGTGGATGATCTGGCCGGAAGAAAGAAAAATGACGATCAGGAGAATAAAAAGGGTAGGCAGGGAGGAGAGCCATTCACCCACCGATCTCCTGGCCACGGTAAAAGTCGGTTTATCCATTGTTCACCCGGTTTGATTCTTGCCGCCAGTGGCGGAATCGTGGCGCCTGGGCGCCGGTTGGTCCGTTCGCGGCAGCGCTATCCGCGGTACGGAGTAAGGGGAAAGAAAAGCGGGGCCCGGAGGGGCCCCGCGGGTCGGTGATCGGAGGCGATCACAGAGTGCACTCGGCCCGGGAAGGTTCGTACTTGCAACGCACCTTCTTGAGCAGGCCAACCAGTTCCTTGCTGTAGATACCGTCCTGGGTCATTTCCAGCCGCGCCTCACGCAGCATTTCGTCGTAGCGGAGCCGGTCCTGTTCCGGGATGTCGATCCACCACTTCTTGTCGACCTCGTTCTCCGCGTTGCGGATCACGTTCATGGCGCGGTCGAACTGGCCAAGCATGAACTTGCGGGAGTTGAGGGCGAACTCCTCGCTGAAGCGGTCCTGGCGCAGCACGATCTGGGTGGTGAGCTGGCCCAGGGTGTAGCGGATGATGCCGCCGTCGGGCTGCATGCCCTTGTAGAGCTCCAGGGCGGAGTAGGCCACCACCGGCGCGAAGCAGATGTCCACGGAGTTGTTGTTGAAGCGGCCCGCGAAGTTGGTGATGTCGGACAGCACCGGCGACATGCCCACTTTGGAAGCCATTTCGGCCTGGGCCGGGTCGTATTCCATCACCGAGATGGATTTGCCGGACAGTTCGCCGACGGTGTCGATGGACTTGTCCTTGACGAACAGATAGGCCGCGCCCATGGGGATCATGCCGCCCATGATGTAGGAACCGGACTTCATTTTGTCGGTGATGGAGGGGGCGTCGCTGGCCAGCACCCGCATCACGGTCTTCAGTTCCTCGTAGGTGGGGATCGCGCCGATCGCCTCCATGCTGCCGGCGAAGCTGTTGAACTGACGTACGCGCAGGCCGGTGAGCACGGCGGCGTCGCACTGACCGGCCTTGAGATCCTCGGCGGCGATCTTCTCGTCGGTGTAGGGTTTGAGCTTGAGGTCCACGCCCCAACCGGCGGCCTGGGTCTTGAGGTCCTTCATGACGTTGTACACGTCACCGTTGGCGCCAATGATATCGAATACGCAAAGGCTGCGTTGCTCCGCCGCCTGGGCGGAAACCGCGCCCAGGCCCAGCGAGGCCACCGCGGCCAGGGCAAAAGTCTTGAAAACGCGCATCACGGTTCTCTCCTTGCAGATACTTCTTGTGGAATGGGAGCGGGACGGGCTCGGGAAAGCGTCCCGCTCCTAAAGGCATTGGAGCTTACAGCAGGTCGTTGATGTCCATTTCCGGTTCGTCCGGCTGGTCGTCCCAGAAGGTACCCAGGCCGCTCAGCGGAGTGCGCTTGCCGGTGTTCTCGGTCCACAGCCGGTCGGACAGGCCGGTCACCAGGAGGCCGGCGATGGTGTCGATCATGGCGTAGTCCGGATTCAGGTTCTGGTCGTTGGCGGCGAAGTTGCGGATCGCCTCGCGCAGACGCTGATTGTCGCCTTTGCTGTAGGCGCTCATGGCGTACAGCGCGCTGCTCAGGCGAACGCCCTGTTCGAAGCCCAGCTTCTCGGACTGTTTGAGGGTCTGCCAGGGCTGGGCGCCTTCCGGAGCCAGCTGCGGCAGGATCGACCAGATGGTGGCGCGCACGGCCATGGGGGCGCCCCACCATTTTTCGTTGTCCAGGCACTTCATGCGGCGCTCGACCTTGGCGACGATGTCACGCGGCACGCCCACGGTACCGTCGGCGACGCCGTCGGCCACCAGGGCCTGCACGCCGGCCACGTTGCCGACCAGCCACACCAGTTCGTCGAAGTCCTTGCGCAGACGCGGGCACTGGCCTTCCTCGAGGGGGCCGTACTTCTCGTCCATGATGCGGAAGGATTTGTAGAGACGCTTGGCGGCGACGGCGGACAGGCGTTTCTGGGCGATGCGCGCGTCCTGGGCGGAGGAAACGTTGCCGGCGCGTACTTCACGCTGGTAACGAAGTTCTTCTTCCAGGGCCATCTGCTCGACGCAGACAGCGGCGGTGGTGAAGGTCATTACCCCCAGTTTTTCCGGCCAGGAGCCCACTTCCTCGAAGGACATCAGAAGCGGGGTCTGCGCCTCGCCGGTGATGCAACCCATGCGGATATCGTCGTAGGCGAGAAGGTGAGGCGCCATTTCGGCCTCACCGAAGGTGACCAGGATATCACCGGTGCTTTTCCAGATCATGGCACAGCCGGAAAGCACGGTGATCATCCCCCCCGCCAGGATAAGACGTGAGGAACGAACAAGTTTATCGACTAGAGAACGCATTCCTTGAGCTCCTTTTTATTGTTCTCTCGGCGCGAGCACCGGTTCAGAGCAACATACAGAACGGCTCTGAGTTGGCACAAGCGCCACTTACATAAATGCCTGTAAGTCATTACAAACATGATGCTAGCCTTGAGATCATGAGTTTGAGGCCCGCTGGTGATAATGACCCTGGGTCGCGGCTCTGATGTCAAAACAGCCAATGCCTTCAAGGAACTTGTCGCGGAGTTCGGAAATAGTGATGACCAAGGAACCCGGCCCCGAGGCGGGGCGCGCGGACCTGTCCCGGGAACGGGAAGGCCTGGCGCTGGTGCGCAATACCGCCCGGGGCGCGCTGCGTATTATCGAAACCCTGAGCGTGGTGGGCCGGCAGGGCGCCGGCTGGCTGCTTGGCGACCGGGACGCCTTGCCCCGGCGCCTGCGCCACACCTTTGAATCCCTGGGCGCCACCTACATCAAGCTGGGCCAGTTCATCGCCAGCTCGCCGTCTCTGTTCCCCGAGGAGTATGTCCAGGAGTTCCAGAAGTGCCTGGATCGCACGCCGCCCATGCCATTTCACTATATCCGCGAGATGGTGGAGAGCGAATTGGGCAAACCCCTGGCGGAGGCCTTTGAATGGGTGGATCCGCAACCCCTGGCCAGTGCCTCCATCGCCCAGGTGCACGCCGCCCGGCTGCACAACGGCGCCGAGGTGGTGATCAAGGTGCAGCGTCCCGGGGTGCGCAATGTGCTGCTCACCGATTTCAATTTTCTCTATGTTTCGGCCCGGGTGATCGAGTCCCTGGCGCCGGGATTGTCCCGATCGGCATTGTCCGGGGTGGTCGAGGAACTGCAGGCGGGCATGATCGAGGAATGCGATTTCCTGCAGGAGGCCCGCAATCTGGAGGCGTTCAATCGTTTCCTGGCGGAAAGCGGCAATACCGCCGTGGTGGCGCCGCGGCCGATCAGCTCCCATACCACCGCCCGGGTGCTCACCATGGAACGCTTCCACGGCGTGCCGCTCACTGACCTGGAGGTGCTGCGCGCCTATACCGACGACCCCGCCGGTACCCTGGTCACGGCCCTGAACACCTGGTTCTCCAGCCTGATGCTGTGCGATTTCTTCCACGCCGACCTGCACGCCGGCAACCTGATGCTGCTGGAGGACGGGCGTGTCGGGTTCATCGACTTCGGCATGGTGGGGCGCATCCGCCGGGAGACCTGGTCGGGGATGATGGAGTTGTTCGATGCCATCGGCAATGGTGACGTGAACGCCATGGCGCGGGCCATGGCCATGGTCGGCATGACCCGCGAGGAAGTGGACGTATCGGCCCTGGCCCGGGACATCGGCGCCCTTCAGGAGCGGCTCACCGAGGTGGACGCCAGCGCTCTGGTGCAGGCGGACCGCAACGACCGCGAGGTGAACCAGCTGCTCACCGAGCTGGTGCGCATCGGTGAGGGGCACGGTATCCGGTTTCCCCGGGAATTCGCCTTGCTGCTCAAGCAGTTCTTGTACTTCGACCGTTATGTGCAGGCGCTGGCGCCGGAGCTGGACATGTTCAACGATCAGAGGGTGGATATGTTCGGCGCCCTGGATCAGTTGCCCGGTGGCGACGAGCCGTTGCATTGAGCGTTGGTGCGCGTCGCGACTGAAGTCGCTCCTACGACAGGCCGCTGTAGGAGCGACTTCAGTCGCGATCAACGGCCACCGATTTCACCGCTTGATGTCGGAGCACTCCGCCCGGGTGTTGTCGAGCTTGCAGCGAATGCGCTTCTGCAATTCCAGCATGTCGGCGCTGTAATAGCCGCGCCGCTCCAGTTCCTGCCGCGCCTCGCGCATCATCACCTCGTACTCCCGTTTGTCGTCCTCGGGAATCTCCACGAACCAGTGCTCCGGCACCACCCTGGTTTCCCGGCGCACGCGACCGAGAAAGTCGTCGTAGCTTTCGAAGAACAGCTCCCGGGTGATCTGTGCCAGCTCCGGGGTGATGCGGTCCTTGTGCCCCACCAACTGAAGGGTGATCTGCGCCAGCGGGTAGTTGATGATGCCGCCGTCCGGCTTCATGCCCTTGTACAGCTCCATCAGCTGGTAGGCGGCCAGGGGCGCGGCCAGGACGTCCACCACGCCGTTGTTGAACAACCCCGGCGCGTGGACGATGTCGGTGGGCACCGGGGCGGCGCCCAGGTCGCCCACCATTTCCGCCTGCACCGGGTCGTAGTCGAGCACCGCCACTTTCTTGCCGGCGGCCTTGCCCAGGGTATTGATGCGTTTGTCGTTAACGAAGATATAGGCGCCGCCGGCCGGCGCCACGCCCAGCACCACGTAGTTGCCCTGGGTCATGCGCGGCGCCGAGCGCGGGTCGGCCAGCACCTTGAGCAGCATGCGAAGGTGTTCCTCGGTGGGCAGGCCGCCGATGGAATCGATGGTGCCGGTGTACTGGTTGAACAGGCGCGCGCGCATGCCGGTCATCAGGGCGGCGTCGCAGCGCCCCGCCTTGAGGGTTTCCACCATGACCCGCTCATCGGTGTAGGGCTCCAGGTTCACCTTGATGCCATACTTCAGAAAGCGGGTGGTCTGGTCCCGGGCGGCGCTGAAGATGGGGCCGTTGCGTCCCACCAGGTCCCAGATGCAGATGCTGACCTCGCGGCGGTCGGCGAGGCGTTCGCGCAGCGGGCGGTCGTCGGCGCCGGCGGGTGCCGCCAGGGCGCCGGCCAGAATCAGCAGGGCGGCGAACAGCGGGCGCTTCATGAGCCGCCCCCGGCGCATTCGCCCCGGGACGAGTCGAACTTGCAGCGGATGCGACGCTGCAGATCGAGCATGTCGCCGCTGTAGTAATCTTCCTGGCGCAGCACGTTGCGGGCGTCCTGCATCATGCTTTCATACACCCGTTTCTCGTTATCGGGGATGTGAATCCACCAGCGTTTCGGTACCCGGTCTTCCTCGATTTTGACCCGGTCACGAACCCGGTCGTAGGCCTCGAAGGAGGCTTCGCGCACCAGTTGCGCGATCTCGTTGGGGAATTTATCCAGCCGGCCCACCAACTGCATGCTCAGTTGCGCGATCGGGTAATCGACGATGCCACCGTCCGGCTCCATGCCTTTGTACAGTTCCAGCAGCTCATAGGCCACCAGCGGCGCGGCGAGAATGTCGACCACGCCGTTGTTGAATTTGTTGGGGGCGCTGACGATGTCCGACGGCACCGGGGTGGCGCCGATGCCGGCCACCATTTCCGCCTGGGTCTGGTCGTAGTCGAGTACCGCTACTTTCTTGCCGGCGGCCTTGGCCAGGGAACTGATTTGTTTGTCGTTGACGAAGATGTGCACACCGCCACCGGAGAACATGCCCATGATCACGTATTCGCCCTGCACCATCTTGTCCGCCTGGCTGGGATGGGCAAGCACCTTGAGCAGGGTGCGCATGTGCTGGTTGTCCGGCACGCCGCCGATGGAATCGATGGTGCCGGTGTACTTGTTGAACAGGCGCGCGCGGAAGCCGCTCATCAGCGCCGCGTCGCAGCGCCCGGCCTTGAGCTCCTCGACCATCACGGTTTCGTTGGTGAACGGCACCATTTCCAGGTTGATGCCGTATTCCTGGGCCATGGCGCGCTGGTCCATGGCGGCCTGGAACACCGGGCCGGCCCGACCGGCGATGTCCCAGATGCAGATCTTGCGACTCAGGGCGGTGCCCGGCGGCATCTGGTCGATGCCCACCAGCTTGCTGATCGCCTTCAGGCGCACCCGCACCGGCATGTCGCGGGAATAATAAATATCGGCCAGGCCCTGCACCACGCGGTCGTCGATGGTGACGCCGGGGAGCAGTTTCTGCATCGCCTGACGTTGTTCGTTGTTGAGTTGCATTTGCTGCGCGCCGACCGCGCAAAACGATGACAGAATCAGTGCAATTAAAATCAGGGTAAAACGACGCATAATAATCCCTGCTTTTGTTTTTAGAGGGGTTTTAAGCGAGTTAAACACGGGGCGCTGAGCGTGAAGATGCCGGCTTGACGGTGGCGGGTGGCGCCGGGGCCAAGGGGACGCTACCTTGGAGCGCCCCGATGGGACCGGGTGGTGGTTATTTCGGTTGGGCGTCCAGGGACACGCCGTTGATGTCGCGGCTGTCCGGGCCGAGCAGGAACAGGTAGGGCGCCACGATGTCCGCCGGGGTCTTGAGAGTGGCCGGGTCCTCGCCGGGGTAGGCGAGGGCGCGCATGTCGGTGCGGGTGGCGCCCGGGTTGAGGGTGTTGGTACGGATCGGGCTGATGTTCTCGAGCTCGTCGGCCAGGGTTTGCGCCAGATTCTCGGTGGCCGCCTTGGAGGCGGCATAGGCGCCCCAGAAGGCCCGGCCGCGCCGGCCCACGCTGGACGAGGTGAACAGGATGCGGCCGTCGTCGCTGTTGCGCAGCAGCGGCAGCAACGCCTGGGTGAGGTGGAAGGCGGCGTTGACGTTGACACGCATCACCGATTCCCAGGTGTCGGCGCCATAGCGGTCCAGCGGGGTGATGTCGCCGAGCACCGAGGCATTGTGCAGCACGCCGTCCAGGCGCCCGAATTCCTTCTCGAACAGGCCGGCCAGTTCCCGGTAGTCCTCCGGGCGGGCCACTTCCAGATTGACCGGCGCCAGGGCCGGCTCCGGGCCACCGGCGGCCTTGATCTCGTCGTAGACCGCTTCCAGCTTGGCCTGGGTGCGGCCCAACAGGATCACGGTGGCGCCGTGGGCGGCCAGGGCCAGCGCCACCGCGCGGCCGATGCCGGCGCCGGCGCCGGTGACCAGGATGATGCGGTCCTTGAAGGTGTCCGCCGCGCATTGGTAGTTCACGGCGCGATCGTTGATTGCCTTGATGTCCATGTCTTAAGAGTCCTGGTTGAGGCTGCGCAGCAGGGCGGGCAGGTCCTCGCCCCGTTCCAGATAATGGTCCGCCGGCCAGGCGCGCGGGTTGTCGTCGGCGTCCACGTAGCCGAAGGCGGCGGTGGCGGTGACCATTTTCGCATTGAGGCCGGCCTGGATGTCACGCAGGTGGTCGCCCACGTACAGACAGTGCACCGGGTTGGCGCTGGCGGCGGCCGCCGCCATCAGCAGGCCTTCCGGGTGCGGTTTGCGTTCCGCCACCTGATCCGGGCAGATCACCGCCACGGCCCGCTCCAGCAGCCCGAGCCCGGCCAGCACCGGGCGGGTGAAACGCTCCGGTTTGTTGGTGACCACGCCCCAGGGCAGGCCGTTGCTTTCCAGCCAGGCCAGGGATTCCGGCATGCCCTCGAACAGCCGGGTATCCACGTCCAGGCGCCGGCCATAGGCTTCCAGCAGATCGTTGAGGCGCTGGTCGAAGCCTTCGTCGCCGGGGGCCAGGCCGAAGCCCAGCTCGGTGAGCGCGCGGGCGCCGTTGGAGACGGTGGCGCGCACCGCCTGGTAGCTCACCGGCGGATGACCGTGGGCCTCCAGCACCTGGTTGAGCACCACGTAAAAATCCGGAGCGGTGTCCACCAGGGTGCCATCGAGATCGAAGAAAACCGCCTCAAGCACGGCGCACCGCGTGCATCAGATAGTTCACGGAGACATCCCGGTTGAGTTTGTAGACCTGGGTCAGCGGGTTGTAGGTCATGCCGGTGGTGTCGCGCACCTCCAGGCCCGCGTCGCGGGCCCAGCCGGCCAGCTCCGACGGGCGGATCAGCTTGGCGTATTCGTGGGTACCCCGGGGCAGCAGGCGCAGCACGTATTCGGCGCCGACGATGGCGAACAGGAACGCCTTGGGATTGCGGTTGATGGTGCTGAAGAACACCTGGCCGCCGGGTTTCACCAGGGTGGCGCAGGCGCGGATCACCGAGGACGGGTCGGGCACGTGCTCGAGCATTTCCAGGCAGGTGACGGCGTCATACTGGCCGGCGCGCTCGGCGGCGATGTCCTCGGCGGGCACCTGACGGTACTCCACTTCCACGCCGCTTTGCTCGGCGTGCAACCGGGCCACGGCCAGGGGCGCCTCGCCCAGGTCGATGCCGGTGACCTCGGCGCCGCGCCGGGCCATGCCCTCGGAGAGCAGGCCGCCGCCGCAGCCGATGTCGATCACTTTTTTGCCGGGCAGGTCGAGGCGTTCGTCGATGTAGTTCAGCCGCAGGGGGTTGATGTCGTGCAGCGGGCGAAACTCGGAATCCGGGTCCCACCAGCGCTCCGCCAGGGCGTTGAATTTGGCGATCTCGGCGCTGTCGACGTTGGCTTGGCTCATTGCTCGTTCTCCGGTGAGTGGTCGGCCCGGGCGATCTTGTCGCGCCATTCGCCGGCGGTCTTGGCGATCAGGGCGGTGTTCAGGGTGGTCAGGCGGCGTTCTTCCATCAGGCAGCGGCCGGCCACCCAGCTGTGTGTCACCTGGTCACGGCTGGCGGCGTACACCAGTTGCGCCACCGGGTCGTAGACCGGCTGGGTCTCCAGCGCGCCCAGGTCCACGGCGACCATATCCGCCTGCTTGCCAATTTCCAGTGAACCGACGCGGTTTTCCAGCCCCAGGGCGCGGGCGCCATTGAGGGTAGCCATGCGCAGCGCCTGGCTGGCGGACACCGCGTCGGCGCGCTGGCTGACGCCCTTGGCGAGCAGGGCGGCGGTGCGGGTTTCGCCGATCATGTCCAGGTCATTGTTGCTGGCGGCGCCGTCGGTGCCCAGGGCGACGTTGATGCCGGCGTCCAGCAGCCGCTGCACCGGGCAGAAGCCGCTGGCCAGTTTGAGGTTGGATTCCGGGCAGTGCACCACCTGGGTACCGGTGTCCGCCACCCATTGGATCTCCTCGTCGAGCAGCTGGGTCATGTGCACCGCCATCAGCCTCGGGCTGAGCAGGCCGAGCTGCTTGAGCCGGGCCAGGGGGCGCTCGCCGTTGGCCTCGACGGCGGAGTGAATCTCGCCGGCGGTTTCGTGCACGTGCATCATCACCGGCGCGTCCAGCTCCTCGGCCAGGGTCAGCACCTGGCGCAGCGGGCCGTCGGACACGGTATAGGGGGCGTGGGGGCCAAAACCGATGGTGATGCGCGGCTCGTGGCGCCAGGCGTCGGCGGCCTGGGTGGTCAGGCGCAGATAGTCCTCCGGGCCTTCGCCCATGGGCGTGGGGAAATCCAGGATCGGCGCGAACAGGGCGGCGCGCAGGCCCGCTTCCATGACCACCCGGGCGGCGGTTTCCGGGAAGAAATACATGTCGCCGAAGCAGGTGGTGCCGGAGCGGATCATCTCCGCCGCCGCCAGGCGGGTGCCGTCGCGGACGAACGGCTCGCCGATCCAGCGCCCCTCGGCGGGCCAGATGTGCCGCTCCAGCCAGGTCATCAGGGGCAGGTCGTCGGCCAGGCCGCGGAACAGGTTCATGGCGGCGTGGGTATGGGCGTTGACGAGCCCGGGAATCAGCAGGTGGCGGTCGAGGGTCACGGTGTCGTCGGCGACCCATTTCCGCGCCGCCAGGGCGCTGGGCAGCAGGTCGACGATGGCGCCTTCGCGCACCACCAGGGCGTGGTCGGCGAGGGCGCCGCTGTCCGGCGCCACCGGCGCCACCCAGCGCGCCTGGACGATCAGATCCGCGCGGTTGTCGGTCATGAAAGGCTCCCTGTTCGGTCAGGCCGCGAGTATAGCCGCGTGGCGATACGAGTTGTAGGAGCGGCTTCAGCCGCGATCGCGCGGGTGTGGCCATCGCGGCTGAAGCCGCTCCCGCGGTGTACTGGAAGCGGTCCCCGCGCGGGGGGAGGCGTCGTGGTCGTCCGTATCGCCCGGCGAGGCGCCGCTGTGCTATCATCCCGAGCTTTCCCGGACTGTCCCTGGACCCCATATAAAGGAACGCCATGACGGACCTCGCCAAAGAAGTCACGCCCGTCAATATCGAGGACGAGCTCAGGCAGTCGTACCTGGATTACGCCATGAGCGTGATCGTCGGCCGCGCCCTGCCGGATGTGCGCGACGGCCTCAAGCCGGTACACCGGCGCGTGCTGTTCGCGATGCACGAGCTGAGCAACGACTGGAACAAACCCTATAAAAAATCCGCCCGGGTGGTGGGTGACGTAATCGGTAAATACCATCCCCACGGGGACTCCGCCGTGTACGACACCATCGTGCGCATGGCGCAGCCGTTCTCGCTGCGCTACATGCTGGTGGACGGCCAGGGCAACTTCGGTTCCATCGACGGCGACTCGGCGGCGGCCATGCGGTACACCGAAGTACGTATGTCCAAGATCGCCCATGAACTGCTGGCCGACCTGGACAAGGAAACCGTCGATTACGTCGACAACTACGACGGTACCGAGCGCATTCCCGACGTCATGCCGACCCGGGTGCCGAACCTGCTGGTGAACGGCTCCTCGGGCATCGCCGTGGGCATGGCCACCAATATCCCGCCGCACAACCTGCGCGAGGTGGTGGATGGCTGTCTGGCGCTGATCGAGGATGACAGCCTCACCCCGGACGACCTGATGGAATACATCAAGGGCCCGGATTTCCCCACCGCCGGCATCATCAATGGTCGCGCCGGTATCGTGCAGGCCTACCGCACCGGCCGTGGCCGCATCTATGTGCGCGCCCGCGCCGACATCGAGCAGATGGACAAGGGCGGCAAGGAAGCGATCATCATCCATGAGCTGCCCTACCAGGTGAACAAGGCGCGGCTGATCGAGAAGATCGCCGAGCTGGTCAAGGACAAGAAGATCGAGGGCATCACCGAGCTGCGCGACGAGTCCGACAAGCAGGGCATGCGGGTGGTGATCGAGCTGCGCCGGGGCGAGAACGCCGAGGTGGTGCTCAACAACCTCTATCAGCAGACGCAGATGGAGTCGGTGTTCGGCATCAATACCGTGGCCCTGGTGGACGGTCAGCCCAAGACCCTGAACCTGCGCGAGCTGCTGGACGCCTTCCTGCGCCACCGCCGCGAGGTGGTCACCCGGCGCACCGTCTATGAGCTGCGCAAGGCCCGTGAAAAGGCCCACCTGCTGGAAGGTCTGGCGGTGGCGCTGGCCAACATCGATCCGGTGATCGAACTGATCAAGGCGTCGCCGAGCGGCGCCGAGGCCAAGGAAAAACTGCTGGCCCGGGGCTGGGCGCCCGGCGACGTGCTGACCATGCTGGAGCGCGCCGGCGGCGAGAACGCGGCGCGCCCGGACGGTCTCGACGACGCCTATGGCCTGCACGACGGCCTTTATCACCTGAGCCCGGAACAGGCCCAGGCGATTCTCGACCTGCGCCTGCAGAAGCTCACCGGCCTGGAGCGCGAGAAGCTGGTCACCGATTACCAGGAGCTGCTCGACCAGATCGCCGAGCTGATGCTGATCCTGGCGGACCCGCAGCGCCTGATGCAGGTGATCCGCGACGAGCTCACCGCGGTGCGCGACGAATACGGCGACGACCGCCGCTCCGAGATCCAGACCTCCCGTCTGGACCTGAGCATGGAAGATCTGATCGCCGAGGAAACCGTGGTGGTGACCCTGAGCCACGGTGGCTACGCCAAGATTCAGCCGATCGACACCTACCGGGCGCAGAAGCGCGGTGGGCGCGGCAAGTCCGCCGGCCAGCTCAAGGACGAGGACTACGTGGAGCACCTGCTGGTGGCGGGCACCCACGATACCCTGTTGTGCTTCACCAACGTGGGCAAGGTGTACTGGCTGCGGGTGTTCGAGCTGCCCCAGGGCGGTCGGGCCTCCCGGGGCAAGCCGATCATCAACCTGATTCCCGCGCTCAAACCGGAGGAGCGGATCACCGCGATCCTGCGCCTGGATGCCGAGCAGGTGCGCCAGCGCGGCAGCGGCGACGATGAGGAAGAGAGCGACGCCGAGGTGGTGGACGTGGCCGAGGACGCCGACGGCGCCGAGGCGGAAGTGGACGCCCCGGCGGTCGCCGGCCCGTTCATCTTCATGGCCACTTCCAGCGGCGTGGTCAAACGCACCGAGCTGGCGCGCTTCGCGCGGCCGCGCAGCAGCGGCCTGATCGCGGTGCGCCTGCAGGATGGCGAGGACCTGGTCAACGTGGCCATCACCCAGGGCGACGAGGACGTGGTGCTGGTGGCGGGCAACGGCAAGGTGGTGCGCTTCCAGGAATCCCGGGTACGGGTAATGAGCCGTATCGCCCGGGGCGTGCGTGGCATGAAGCTGGCCGAGGGCGAGCAGGTGATCGCGCTGATCGTGCCCCAGGAAGGCGGCCAGATGCTGGCGGCCTCGGAGAACGGCTACGGCAAGCGAACCGACCTGAGCGAGTTCCCCACCAAGGGGCGTGGCACCCAGGGTGTCATCGGCATGGTGGTCAACGAGCGCAACGGTCCCCTGGTGGGCGCCACCCAGGTGTTCGGCGGCGAGGACGTGATGCTGATCTCCAATCAGGGCACCCTGGTGCGTACCCGCGTGGACGAGGTCAGCCATCTGGGCCGTAACACCCAGGGCGTGCGCCTGATCCGGCTCGGCGACGGCGAGGCCCTGTCCGGGCTGGCGCGGATTCCGGAGCTGGACGGCGACGACGACCCGGAGGTCGAGGGCCCCGAAGGCGACCAGGACGCTCCGGTCGAGGGCGGTGAGGAGAATAATGAATGAGCCGCGCGTATAACTTCTGCGCCGGGCCGGCGGCGTTGCCGGAAGCGGTCCTGAACCGGGCCCGCGAGGAAATGCTGGATTACCAGGGCACCGGCATGTCGGTGATGGAAATGAGCCACCGCGACTCGGTGATCGTGGAGATGGCCGAAAAAGCGGAACGCGACCTGCGCGAGCTGCTCGGTCTGTCCGACGACTACGTGGTGCTGTTCCTGCAGGGCGGTGCCAGCGCCCAGTTCGCCATGGTGCCCCTGAACCTGCTCGGCGACGCCGGCAAGGCGGACTACGTGAACACCGGCCAGTGGTCCAGCAAGGCGATCAAGGAAGCGCGTCGTTTCTGCGAGGTCAACGTGGCGGCGTCCAGCGAGGACGCCAACTTCACCTACGCCCCGGCGCAAAGCGAGTGGCGGCTGTCCGACGATGCCGCCTACGTGCATTACTGCCCCAACGAGACCATCGGCGGCCTGGAGTTCGATTTCGTGCCGGAGGTGGACAAGCCGCTGGTGGCGGACATGAGCTCCACGATCCTGTCGCGGCCGCTGGACATCGACCGCTTCGATCTGATCTACGCCGGTGCCCAGAAGAACATCGGCCCGGCGGGCCTGACCCTGGTGATCGTGCGCAAGGACCTGCTGGGCCGCGCCGGCCCCACGGTGCCGTCCATGCTCAATTACCAGATCCACGCCGACAACGGCTCCATGTACAACACGCCGCCCACCTTCGCCTGGTATCTGGCCGGCCTGGTGTTCGAGTGGCTCAAGGAGCAGGGTGGGGTGGCCGCCATGGGCGAGATCAACCGCCGCAAGGCCGGCAAGCTGTATGATTTCATTGATGCCAGCGACTTCTACAGCAACCCGGTGCGTCCCACCCAGCGCAGTTGGATGAACGTGCCGTTCGTGCTCGCCGACAGTGCTCTGGACAAGGACTTCCTGGTCGCGGCGGATGCCGCCGGCCTGCGTAACCTGAAGGGCCACCGCAGCGTGGGCGGCATGCGCGCCAGCATTTACAACGCGGTGCCCGAGGCGGCGGTGGACGCCCTGATCGGGTTCATGTCGGACTTCGAGAAACGGAAAGCCTGATGAGCGACAAACCCAGCCTCGATACCCTGCGCGAACGGATCGACAGCCTCGATCAGCGCCTCCAGGACCTGCTCAACGAGCGCGCCGACCTGGCTCACCAGGTGGCCGAGGTAAAGCGCGCCGAGGACCCGGCGCCGGTATTTTACCGGCCCGAGCGCGAGGCCCAGGTGCTGCAGCGGGTCAAGGAACGCAACACCGGCCCCATCGACGCCGAGGACATGGCGCGTTTATTCCGCGAGGTGATGAGCGTGTGCCTGGCCCTGGAGCAGCCCATGCGGGTGGCGTTCCTGGGGCCCGAGGGCACCTTTACCCAGCAGGCGGCGATCAAGCATTTCGGCCATTCCGTGGAGAGCGTGCCGCTGGGCGCCATCGACGAGGTGTTCCGCGAAGTGGAGGCCGGCGCCGTGCACTTCGGCGTGGTGCCGGTGGAGAATTCCACCGAGGGCATGGTCAACCATACCCTGGATTCATTCATGAATTCGGATCTGAAAATCTGCGGCGAGGTGGAGCTGCGCATCCATCACCACCTGCTGTCCGGCCCCCATACCCGCCGCGACAAGGTCACGCGCATCTATTCCCACCAGCAGACCCTGGCCCAGTGCCGCCAGTGGCTGGACGCGCACATGCCGGCGGTGGAGCGCATCGCGGTGAGTTCCAACGCCGAGGCGGCGCGCCGCCTGCGCGATGAATGGAACGCCATGGCCATCGCTGGCGACATGGCCTGCGAGCTCTACGAGCTGGAAAAGGTACAGATCAACATCGAGGATCGGCCGGACAACACCACCCGGTTTCTGATCATCGGTCGCCAGGACACGCCGCCCTCCGGTCGTGACAAGACCAGCCTGCTGGTGTCCGGCAAGAACCGCCCGGGGCTGCTGTCCGACCTGCTGCGCCCGTTCCGCGACAGCGGCATCAACCTGACCCGCCTGGAAAGCCGGCCCTCGCGTATCGCCAACTGGAGCTATGTGTTCTTCATCGACTGTGAAGGCCACAAGGAGGACCCGGCCCTGACCAGGGTGCTGGAAGACCTGGACGCGGACGGCAATACCATCAAGGTGCTGGGCTCCTACCCCAAAGCGGTGCTATAAACGGCTTGCACGCTGGCACGCTTCACGCTCGCACGCACCACGTCGAGCCGGGCGTGCCAGCGTGAAGCGTCAAGCGTGAGAGCGAATATGAGCTGCGATTACATCCAATTGGCCAACACCGGCGTGCAACGGCTCAAACCCTACGAGCCCGGCAAGCCCATCGAGGAACTGCAGCGCGAGCTGGACATCCACGACGTGCTCAAGCTGGCCAGTAACGAAAATCCCCTGGGTCCCAGCCACAAGGCCCTGGACGCCGCCCGCCACGCGCTGGAACGGGTCCACCTGTACCCGGACGGCGCCGGCTTCGAACTGAAAGCCGCCCTGGCCGGGCAACTGGGCGTGGACAGCGACCGGCTGGTGCTGGGCAACGGCTCCAACGACGTGCTGGAACTGGTGGCGCGGGCCTACCTGCAGCCCGGCGACGAGGCGGTGTTTTCCGAGTACGCCTTCGCGGTTTACCCACTGGTGACCCTGGCCTGTTCCGCCAAGCCGGTGCAGGTGGAGTCGCATCTGTATGGCCATGATCTGGCGGCCATGGCGGACGCCATCACCGAGCGCACCCGCATCGTGTTCCTGGCCAACCCGAACAATCCCACCGGCACCTGGTTCAACGACCACGCCCTGGACGCCTTCCTGGAGCGGGTACCGGAAGAGGTGCTGGTGGTGCTCGACGAGGCCTACTTCGAGTACGTGGAGGAAAGCCATTACCCGGATGGTCTGACCCGGATTCAGCGTTACCCCAACCTGGTGGTGACCCGCACCTTCTCCAAGATCCATGGCCTGGCCGGCCTGCGGGTCGGCTATGGCGTGGCCCATCCCCAGGTGGCGGACGTGCTCAACCGGGTGCGTCAGCCGTTCAACGTGAACATTCCGGCGCTGGCCGCCGCCCAGGCGGCCCTGGGCGACAGTGATCACATCGAGAACTCGAAAA
Organism: Alloalcanivorax sp. C16-2; assembly: GCF_046507615.1. Classification (NCBI taxonomy): domain Bacteria; kingdom Pseudomonadati; phylum Pseudomonadota; class Gammaproteobacteria; order Oceanospirillales; family Alcanivoracaceae; genus Alloalcanivorax; species Alloalcanivorax sp. C16-2. The sequence continues at coordinate 1,967,497 of NZ_JBKFTL010000001.1, forward strand.
GCGAGAACGCCGCCGGCCTGGCGCAGCTCGCCGAGGGGCTGGCGGAGCTGGGCCTGGAGCAGATTCCCTCGGTGGCCAATTTCGTTACCTTCGATTGCGGCGGCGACTGCCTGCCGGTGTACCAGGCGCTGCTGCGCGAGGGCGTGATCGTGCGCCCCCTGGGCGGCTACGGCCTGCCCAATCATCTGCGCGTCACCGTCGGTACCGCCCCCGAGAACGAGCGCTTCCTGAAGGCCCTGGGTCGGGTTCTGGCACGCTGATGGCGGAGCAACCCATGTTCCGGCGGGTGGCGATCATCGGCCTGGGGCTGATCGGCGGTTCCTTCGCCGCCGCCCTGCGCGCCCAGGGCCTGGCCGCCACCGTGGTGGCCGGCTCCCGCTCGGCGCGTACCCTGGAGCAGGGTCTGGCCCTGGGGCTGATCGACGAGGGCAGCCAGGATCTGGCGCTGGCGGTACGGGGCGCGGATCTGGTGTTCGTGTCCACGCCGGTGTCCGCCATGGAAACGGTGCTCACCAAGCTGGCTCCGGGCCTGAGCGAGCGCGCCCTGATCACCGACGGCGGCAGCGTCAAGGCAGCGGTGATCGACCAGGCGCGGCGCGCCCTGGGCGCCCACTTCACCCGCTTCGTGCCCGGCCACCCGATTGCCGGCAAGGAAAAAAGCGGCGTGGAAGCCGCCGACGCGGATCTGTACCGCCACCACCGGGTGATTCTCACCCCGGTGGCGGACACCGATCCGGACGCCGCCCGGCGGGTCAGTGAATTGTGGACCGCGCTCGGCGCCGAGGTACTGAGCATGGCCCCGGACCACCACGACCAGGTGCTGGCGGAAACCAGCCATCTGCCGCACCTGCTGGCGTTTTCCCTGGTCGACACCCTGGCCCGCCAGGGCGACTCCACCGAGATTTTCCGCTATGCCGCCGGTGGCTTCCGGGATTTCACCCGCATCGCCGACTCCGATCCGGTGATGTGGCACGACATCTTCCGTGAGAACCGGGGCGCGGTGCTCGACGCCCTGGGGATGTTCCGCGATGGCATCGACCGCTTCCGGCGCGCCATCGAGGACAACGACAGCGATGCCCTGATGGGCATCATGACCCGGGCCAACAGCGCCCGGGCCCATTTCATGGCCATGAACGCGCGCACCTCCTACACTCAGGCGCGGCGTTCCGATGACGAGACAGGCATGACACAGCATTCCGACCCCACCTTCGTGGTGGCCCCGGGCGGCCGGCTTCACGGCCGGCTGCGGGTCCCGGGTGATAAATCCATGTCCCACCGCGCCATCATGCTGGCTTCCCTGGCGCGGGGCAGCACCGAGATCAGCGGCTTCCTGGAAGGCGAGGACGCCCTGGCCACCCTGCAGGCGTTCCGCGACATGGGAGTGGTGATCGAGGGCCCGCACAATGGCCGCGTGCTGGTGCACGGGGTCGGCCTGCATGGTCTCAAGGCCCCGGGCAAGCCGCTCTACATGGGCAACTCCGGTACTTCCATGCGCCTGCTCACCGGCCTGCTGGCGGGCCAGGCGTTCGACACCGAACTGACCGGTGACGCCTCCCTGTCGAAGCGGCCCATGGAACGGGTGGCCCGGCCATTGCGTGACATGGGCGCGGTGATCGAAACCGGGGAGGGCGGTCGGCCGCCGGTGCGCATCCGTGGCGGCGCCGCCCTGAAAGGCATCCATTACCACCTGCCGATGGCCTCCGCCCAGGTGAAATCGGCGGTGCTGCTGGCTGGTCTCTATGCCGAGGGCGAGACCTCGGTGACCGAGCCGGCGCCCACCCGGGACCACACCGAGCGCATGCTCAACGGCTTCGGCTACCCGGTGGCCCGGGACGGCGCCACCGCCTCCCTGAGCGGTGGTGGCGAGTTGCGCGGCGGCCAGTTGGACGTGCCGGCGGATATTTCCTCGGCGGCGTTCTTCCTGGTGGGCGCCAGCATCGCCGAGGGCGCCGAGGTGACCCTGCCGCATGTGGGCGTGAACCCCACCCGCACCGGCGTGATCGATATCCTGCGCCTGATGGGCGCGGACATTCGCCTGGAAAATCAACGGGATGCGGGCGGTGAGCCGGTGGCGGACCTGGTCGTGAAAAGCGCCCCGCTGAAGGGCATCGTGATCCCCGAGGAACTGGTGCCCCTGGCCATCGACGAGCTGCCGGCGGTGTTCATCGCCGCCGCCTGCGCCGAGGGCGAGACCGTGCTGCGTGGCGCCGAGGAGCTGCGCGTGAAGGAATCCGACCGCATCCAGGTGATGGCCGATGGCCTGGCCACCCTGGGCGTGGAACACGAAGTGTACGAGGACGGCATCCGCATCGTCGGTGGCGCCTATGGCGGCGGCGAGGTGGAATCCCACGGCGACCACCGCATCGCCATGAGTTTCGCCATGGCGGCGCTGCGCGCCTCGGCGCCGATCACCATTCACCATTGCGCCAACGTGGCCACCAGCTTCCCCGGCTTCGCCGAGCTGGCCCGGTCCGCCGGGCTGGCCCTGGACGTGCGCGCTCCTCAGGAGAGTCAATGATTCCAGTCATCACCATCGACGGCCCGGTATCCTCCGGCAAGGGCACCGTGGCGCGGCGGGTGGCCGCCCGCCTGGGCTGGCATCTGCTGGATTCCGGTGCCCTCTACCGGGTGCTGGGGCTGCACGCGGAGCGCCGTGGCGTGCCCCTGGACGACGAGATGCGCCTGATCGACCTGGCCGAACAGTTGCCGGTGGAGTTCCGGGAAGGCGAGGGCGATACCGCGGTGTTGCTGCAGGGCGAGGACGTCAGCCAGCTGATTCGCGAGGAGCGGGTGGGCGAGCTGGCCAGCCAGGTGGCGGTGCTGCAGCCGGTGCGCGACGCCCTGTTCGCCCGCCAGCGGGCCTTCGCCCAGCGCCCGGGGCTGGTGGCCGACGGCCGTGACATGGGCACCGTGGTGTTTCGCGACGCCCCGCTCAAGGTGTTTCTCACCGCCAGCGCCGAGGAGCGCGCCCGGCGGCGCCACGCCCAGTTGAAGGAAAAGGGCTTTGGTGCTACCCTCGCCACCCTTATCGAGGACATCCGTACCCGGGACGAGCGCGATATGAAGCGCGCCGTGGCGCCGCTCAAGCCGGCCCCGGACGCGGTGGAAATCGATTCCACCGAGCTCAGTGTGGAGCAGGTGGTGGATCGTATTCTCGATGAAGCCGCTGCCCGGTCGCTGACCTGACGGCACCGGTGGTCCAGATTACCCCGTAGGAGCGGCTTCAGCCGCGATACCGTGCCCGCCGGCCGGTTTCGCGGCTGAAGCCGCTCCTACAATGGTGTTCTGATTTTATCAAAACAGGCTGCCCGGTTTCTGACAGTAAACCAGCTTGGAACCGCGGCCTTTTACGAATAACCCATGTCTGCTGGTTGGCATGTGTATCACGAGATTATCCATGACTGAATCTTTTGCCGAACTTTTCGAAGAAAGCCTCAAGGACCTGGACGTTGCCCGCGGCTCCATCATCAAAGGCACCGTGGTCTCCATCGACAGTGACTGGGTCACCGTCAACGCCGGTCTGAAGTCCGAGGGCATCATTTCCCGCAACGAGTTCATCAGCGAGAGCGGTGAACTGGAAATCGTCGAAGGCGACGAAGTGGAAGTGGCCGTCGACGCCATTGACGATGGCATGGGCTTCACCCGCCTGTCCCGCGAAAAAGCCAAGCGCGCCGAAGTATGGGCGGAGCTGGAAGTGGCATTCGACAAGGACGAAATCGTCAAAGGTCAGATCTCCGGCAAGGTCAAGGGTGGCTTTACCGTCGATATCGGCCCGATCCGCGCGTTCCTGCCCGGCTCCCTGGTGGACATCCGTCCGGTACGCGACGTTACCCACCTGGAAGGCAAGGACCTGGACTTCAAGGTCATCAAGCTGGATCCGAAGCGCAACAACGTGGTGGTTTCCCGCCGCGCAGTCATGGAAGCCGAACACTCCGCCGAGCGCGAAGCGCTGCTGGAGTCCCTGCAGGAAGGCATGGTGGTCAAGGGGATCGTCAAGAACCTCACCGACTACGGTGCGTTCGTGGATCTGGGCGGCATCGACGGCCTGCTGCACATCACCGACATGGCCTGGAAGCGCATCAAGCATCCCAGCGAAATCGTCGAAGTGGGCCAGGAAATCGAGATCAAGGTTCTCAAGTTCGACCGCGAGAAAATGCGCGTGTCCCTGGGCCTCAAGCAGCTGGGCGAGGATCCGTGGCACGACATCGTGCAGAAGTACCCGGAAGGCTCCAAGGTCCGTGCCCGCGTCACCAACCTGACCGATTACGGCTGCTTCGCCGAGATCGAGGAAGGCGTGGAAGGCCTGGTTCACGTGTCCGAGATGGACTGGACCAACAAGAACATCCATCCGTCCAAAGTGGTCGAGATCGGCGACGAAGTGGAAGTGATGATCCTCGATATCGACGAGGACCGCCGCCGTATTTCCCTGGGTATCAAGCAGTGCATGTCCAACCCGTGGGAATCCTTCGCCGAGAACTACCAGAAGGGCGACCGCATCAGCGGCAAGATCAAGTCCATCACCGACTTCGGCATCTTCATCGGCCTGGAAGGTGGTATCGACGGTCTGGTGCATCTGTCCGACATCTCCTGGGAAGAGCAGGGCGAGGAAGCCGTGCGCAACTTCAACAAGGGCGATGAACTGGAAACCGTGGTTCTGTCCATCGATGCCGAGCGGGAAAGAATTTCCCTTGGAATCAAGCAGTTGACAGACGATCCGTTTGCTCAGTATGTTGCTGCCAATGAGAAGGGCAGCATCGTGAAGGGCACGGTGACGGAAGTGGACGCCAAGGGCGCCACCGTGGAGCTGGCCGAGAACGTGGAAGGCACCCTGCGTGCCAGCGAGATCAGCCGCGACCGCGTCAGCGATGCGACCCAGGTTCTCAACGTGGGCGATGAAGTGGAAGCGCGTATCACCAACGTCGACCGCAAGAACCGGGCTATCAACCTGTCCGTGCGTGCCAAGGACCAGGCACAGGATCGTGAAGCCATGGACAACCTGCAGAATCAGGACGCCAATGCACCCAAGACCATTGGTGATCTGATCAAGCAGCAAATGGAAAACAGCAACGAGTCATAATGGCTCCTCCCGGGGGCCGGCCACTGGCCGGCCCCGCTGGGCAGGGAGCCCAGGGGAGTAGGTTGCAATGGCGTCAGCGTTAACCAAGTCGAAACTGATTGCCCGTATTGCCAAAAGAAATGAGCATCTGTCTCCCAGGGACGTGGAGCTGGCCGTTAAACACCTCATCGAAGTCATGGCCGATACCCTCTCCGAGGGAGGTCGTATAGAAGTTCGCGGCTTCGGCAGTTTTTCCCTTCATTTCCGTGCCCCGCGCCTGGGTCGCAACCCCAAGACCGGCGCCAGCGTGAACCTGCACGGGAAATACGTTCCGCATTTCAAGTCCGGCAAGGAATTGCGTGAACGGGTCAATGAATCCATGCTTGATCATCCCTCCGGTAGCGATCAGGACGACCGGGATCATCCCCGTGGTGAAGCGGCCAACGGCTGATCCATCCGGGCAGGACGAAGTGTGATGCGAAATCTCTACCGTATTTTTCTGATTCTGGTCTTGCTGGCGGTGTTCGGCCTGGCCTTTCTGTTCGTGACCGTGAATACCCAGCCCGTTACCCTGTCGCTGCCGGTTTCCGGCCTGCAATGGCAGGTGACCCTGGGCGCGCTGGTGGTGCTGTTGCTGGCCGCCGGTCTGCTGCTTGGGCTGGTGACCGGACTGGGCCTGCGGGGTATGCGTGGTCTGTTCGGGTCCCGTTCATGAGTGAACCGCTTTGGCTCATTCCGCTGTTCTTCTTCGCCATCGCCACCGGCTTCTACCTGGGGCGGCGGGAAGGTAAACGCCGCCAGCGCCGGCGGATGGAATCGCTTTCCCAGGAGTACGTGGCCGGCCTCAACTTCCTGCTCAACGAAGAGCCGGACAAGGCGGTGGAAGCCCTGCTCAACAGCCTGGAAGTATCCGACCAGACCCTGGAAACCCACCTCAGCATGGCGCGGCTGTTCCGCAAACGCGGTGAGTTCGACCGCGCCACCCTGATTCACTCCCACCTGTTGGAGCAGGGCGAACTGCCGCGCCCCACCCAGGAGCAGATCCAGCTGGAGCTGGCCGAGGACTATCTCGCCGGTGGTCTGTTCGACCGCGCCGAGGAGGTGCTGCTGGAGATGCTGGATCAGGATTGCGAAAAGCGCGAGCCGGTGGTGCGCCAGCTCACCCACCTCTACGAACAGGAGCGGGACTGGAGCAGCGCTATCTCCATGGGAGAGCAACTGGTCAAGAGCGACCCCAAGATCGCTCCGATCCTGGCCCATTACTGCTGCGAGGAAGCCGACGCGCAGATCGCCCGTGGCGAGTTCACCCCGGCGCGCCGCATGCTGCGCCGGGCCCTGGGCTTCGACAAGCAGTGCGTGCGCGCCAGCGTCGTTCAGGGGCGCCTGGAAATGCGCGAGGAGCAATGGAACGAGGCCATCGACGCGTTCAAGCGCATTTGGAAACAGGACCCGGATTTCTTCGACGAAGTGCTCGACGAGCTGCGCCAGTGCTACCAGCACCTGGAAAAGGAAGAGGATTTCATCAAGCTGCTCGCCGACATCAGCGCCGAACGGCCCTCCACCGCCCGGGTGCTGCTGCTGTCCGAGCAACTGCGTGAACGCTACGGCGACCGCGAGGCGGCGGATTTCATCGCCGACTACATGAAGGCCAACCCCTCGGTGCGCGGTCTGCACCGGATCATCGACATGAACCTGCAGGGTTCCGCCCAGGGCGAGGCCCGCGAGCACCTGGGCATGCTCAAGGAACTTACCGAGCGGCTCACCTCGGACAAAACCGTTTATCAATGCCGCCGCTGCGGCTTCCAGACCCCGCTGCTGCAATGGCGCTGCCCGAGCTGTCGCCGTTGGGGCACCATCAAACCCCGCTCCGAAGGAGGCAGCCAATCGTGACCGCCGACAGCCCCATCATCGTCGCCCTGGACTACGCCGAGCCCGAGGCCGCTCTGGCCATGGCCGACCGGCTGGACCCGGCCCGGGTCCGGGTCAAGGTGGGCAAGGAGCTGTTCACGCGGGGTGGCCCGGCGGTGGTGGAGGCGCTGCGTGAGCGCGGCTTTCAGGTGTTTCTGGACCTGAAATTCCACGATATTCCCAACACCGTGGCCGGCGCCATCCGCGCCGCCGCCGATCTCGGCGTGTGGATGGTCAATGTGCACGCCAGCGGCGGCGGGCGCATGCTGGACGCGGCCCGCGAGGCGCTGGCCGGCCTGGCCACGCCACCGCGTCTGATCGCGGTCACCGTGCTGACCAGCCAGACCGACGAAGACCTCAGGGAAATCGGCCTGACCGACAGCGCCGAGGCGCAGGTGCGCCGGCTGGCGACGCTGACCCGCGACCATGGCCTGGACGGCGTGGTGTGCTCGGCCCGGGAGGCCGTCATGCTGCGAGAGCTGTGCGGGTCGGACTTCGACCTGGTGACGCCGGGCATCCGCCCGGCGGGCAGCGCCGGCGACGATCAGCGCCGCGTGGTGACGCCCCGGGAAGCCCGGGACCTGGGCGTAAGCCACATGGTGATCGGTCGTCCCATCACCCGTGCGCAAAATCCTACGGCGGTGGTGGACGAGATCCTACACAGTCTTTCCTGAAACACGCGCAGAAACTCACAGCATTCGCTGACAGCCAGTCTCCGTCTTCTTTCCTACAGTGAAGTGGCTTTTACGCAAACCCACTTTTCAAGGAAATGGAAAAGGAAGAAAGGAGAATCATGATGCGATTTCTGATCAATGGATTGACCCTGCGCGGCGCCGCGCCCATGCGACGGCTGGCCTTCACCCTGATGCTGGGCATGCTGCTGGTGACCGGCGCGCCGTTGGCCCAGGCTGCTCCGGAGGCCCCCGCCGCCAGCGCCGGTGCCGCCGCCAGCGCGCCGGTGAACCTCAATACCGCCAGCGCCGAGGAGCTTCAGGCCCTGCGTGGCGTGGGCCCCAAGACCGCCGAGCTGATCGTGCGCTGGCGGGAGGAGGAGGGCCCGTTCCAGTCCGTGGAGCAGTTGCTGGCGATCAAGGGCATTGGCGAGAAGACCCTGGCGCGCCTGCGCGACCAGATCACGCTCTGATCGGCGACACCCCGCTTTAGCGCGGAAACGCCCTCCCTGCGAGCTCTCCGACGATTTCCGCGTGTCCGGCCTCCCTGCCCCGGGGTGGCCGGCTTTTTCGTTGGCGTGGGCCAGCACGCGGTGGAAGCGGCTTCAGCCGCGATCATCGGCTTAAGCCGGGCGTTGGGAAAGGGGAAACTCGCACAGGTCGGCGATGATGCATTCCCCGCATTTGGGTTTGCGCGCGGTGCAGGTGTAGCGACCGTGCAGGATCAACCAGTGGTGACAGTCGCGCTTGAACTCCTCGGGCACCACCCGCAGCAGGCGCTGCTCCACCTCCTGCACGTTCTTGCCCGGGGCGATGCGGGTGCGGTTGCTGACCCGGAAGATGTGGGTGTCCACGGCGATGGTGGGTTCGCCGAAGGCGGTGTTGAGCACTACGTTGGCGGTCTTGCGCCCGACCCCGGGCAGGGCCTCCAGGGCGGCCCGGGAGCGCGGCACCTGACCATCGTGCTGGTCCAGTAACTGGTCGCACAGCTTGATGATGTTCTCGGCCTTGGAATTGAACAGGCCGATGGTCTTGATGTACTCCTTGAGCCCGTCCACGCCCAGGGCGCGGATCGCCGCCGGGGTGTTGGCCACCGGGAACAGGCGCGCGGTGGCTTTGTTCACGCCCACGTCGGTGGCCTGGGCGGACAGCACCACCGCCACCAACAGTTCGAAGGCGGAGGCGTAGTGCAGCTCGGTGGTGGGTTCCGGACGCTGGTCGCGCAGCCGGCGGAAAATCTCGGTGCGTTTCTCGCGGTTCATAATGACGTTTGGCGCCTGGGGCGGGTCGGCGAAAACGCGCAGTATAACCGGGAAGGGCAGGGGCGGCGATGCCGCCCCGGGGGTGGGGCGTCGTTCAGTCGGTGATCACCTGGCCGTTTTCCACCGGCAGACGGTCGCCGGGTTCGTCGTCCATGCGCACGGTATGGGTCTGGCCGTCCAGGCGATAGGTGACGTTGTAGCCGTTTTTCTCGGTGCGGGTGTTCATCACCGTCTCGCAGCGCTCCTCGGTGGTGGTGTAGGTGTTGCCTTGCTGCATCCGCTCCTGGGTTTTGTTGCCGGCGTAGCCGCCGGCGATGGCGCCCGCCGCGGTGGCCGCGTCCTTGCCGCTGCCGCCGCCGAACTGATGGCCGATGACGCCGCCCACCACCGCGCCGATCACGCTGCCGGCGACCTGGTGCTCATCCTTGACCGGCTTCTGGCGCTGCACCGTGACCTGCTGGCAGCGTTGCTCCGGCTCCTGATAGCTCTTGGTGGCCGGTTCCACCTTGACCACTTCCGCGTAGCGATCAGCGTCACCGCTGATCGCCTGGTAACCGCCGTAGCCGACGCCGACCACCGCCAGGGTTCCGACCACGGCCAGTGCCACGGTTGCTGGTGTATTCATCGCAGCCTCCTTTTTTCTTCATGGCTTGGCGGATGTTTTAACCGAAACCGGGCGTGAAGGTTGTATAAGGTCGTTAAAAAAGGCGCGCGCCATCGCGGCTTAAGCGGAACGCGGTCGTGGTAGGAGCGACTTCAGTCGCGATAAGGCCGGCGACAGGCTCACCTACACCTTTCCGGTGGTGCGTACCCGGCGGCTGGCTTTAGGCGCCTCCGCTTGCCGGGCCTTGCGGGCTTCCTTGAGGCGGCGGTCGATGACGTTCTTGCCGGCGATGATCAGGCCCAGGCCCAGGAAGGCCCCGGGCGGCAGCACGGCAAGCAGGAAGCCGGGGTAGTCGGGCACCACCTCCAGGCGCCAGCCGGCGGCGGCGGGGCCGAACAGAAGCTGCATGTTGTCGAACAGGGTGCCCTGGCCGAGCACCTCGCGCAGGGCGCCCAGGATCACCAGGATCACCAGGAAGCCGGCGCCCATCATGAAGCCGTCCACCAGGCTGGGCAGCACCGGGTGCTTGCTGGCGAAGGCGTCGGCGCGGCCCAGCACGGTGCAGTTGGTGACGATCAGCGGGATGAAGATGCCGAGGATTTCGTAAAGCTCGAAGGTGAAGGCGCGCATCAGCATCTCGATGATGGTCACCAGGGCGGCGATGATCATCACGAAGGCGGGCAGCCGCACGGCGTCGGTGACGTAGCCGCGAATCATCGACACCGCGCCGTTGGAGCCCATCAGCACCACCAGGGTGGCCAGCCCCAGGCCCAGGGCATTGACCACGGTGCCGGTGACCGCCAGCAGCGGGCACAGACCGAGAATCTGCACGGTGGCGGGGTTGTTGGTCCACAGGCCGTCCCGGGTGATTTTCTTGTAGTCCACGTCAGCCATCACAGGTCTCCGTGTCGTGGGGCAGGGCGGGGGCGGCGAACAGCTCGTCGCGGTGGGTGTGGAAATAGCGCAGCGCCCGGTGCACGGCGCCGACCACGGCGCGCGGCGTGATGGTGGCGCCGGTGAAGCTGTCGAAGTGGCCGCCGTCCTTTTTCACCGCCCAGCCGTCCTGGTCCGGATTGTCCAGGGAGGTGCCGTTGAACGACAGTATCCAGTCCGACTTGCGGCGTTCGATTTTGTCGCCCAGGCCCGGGGTTTCATTGTGCGGTGGTACCGCGCGCACGCCCAGGATGCGACCGTCCATGTCCACGCCGACGATCAGGTTGATGGCGCCGCCGTAGCCGTCCGGGGCGGTGGCTTCCAGCACCGCGCCGCTGGGGGCGCCGTCGCGGCGGGCCCGGTAGAGGGTCTTGTCGCCGCGCCCGAGCAGTGGGTCGCGGGCCGCCACCCGGTCGTCGAGCAGCACGTTGTCGTGGTGGTCGGCGGGCATCACCTGGGCCAGGGAGCCGATCAGCGCCTCCTGGCGGTTGCATTCCACCCGTGCCAGGGTGGCCTGGTTGGTGAGCGCCAGGGCGGCGGCGGTGCCGATGGCGAACAGCCCCAGGATCACGGCGTTGCGGGTCACGGCCTGGCGGATCATGAGCGGGCTCCCTTGTGCCCGTAGGCCCGTGGCCGGGTGTAGTAATCGATGAAGGGCGCCGCCAGGTTGAGCAGCAGCACCGCGAAGGCCACCGCGTCCGGGTAGCCGCCGAAGGTGCGGATTACCCAGATCAGCACGCCGATCAGCAGGGCTTGGACGAAGCGGCCCAGGCGGCTGGTGGCGGCGCTCACCGGGTCGGTGGCGATGAAGAAGGCACCTAGCATGGCGCCGCCGGAAAACAGGTGGAACAGGGGGCCGGCGAACCGCGCCGCGTCGATCTGGTGGGCGATCAGTGCCGGCACGCCGAGGCCGGCCAGGAACGCCACCGGAATGTGCCAGCCGATCACCCGGCGCGCCAGCAGATAGAGACCGCCGATCAGGAACGCCAGGTTCACCCATTGCCAGCCGCGACCGGCCAGCACGCCCTGGAGGATGCCGTGCTCCGCCAGGGCGCCGGCGTCGCCGGCCCAGGTGCGGAAGGTGTCCAGCGGGGTGGCGCCGCTGAAGGCGTCCGCCGGTGTCTGGCCGAGGAACAGGGAGAGGCTGTCCGCCAGGGTCGGCGCCTGGCCCGGGGCGATCCACTGGGTCATGGCCACCGGGAATGAAATCAGCAGCAGCACATAGCCCACCATGGCCGGGTTGAACGGGTTCATGCCGAGCCCGCCATAGAGCTGCTTGGCCACCACGATGGCGAAGGCCACGCCGATCAGCGTCAGCCACCAGGGTGCCGTGGGCGGCAGCGCCAGCCCCAGTAGCACGGCGGTAACCAGGGCGCTGCCGTCACGCAGATGGAAGCCCACCGGCTTGCCCCGGGCACGCAGGAACAGGGCCTCGGCGGCCAGCGCCACGGCGGCGGCCCAGAGTACGTTGAACAGCACTCCGGCGCCGAACTGCCAGACCAGCACCGCCAGACCGGGCAGGGTGGCCAGGATCACCCGGCGCATCACCGCGCCGGTGTCGGTGCGTTCCCGGGTGTGCGGGGAGGGGGCGTTGATCAGGCTCATTGGTCGTCCTCCACCAGCCCCTGTTCCTGCACCGCCTGTTTCAGGGCGCGACGGGCCACCTGGGCTTCTTCGTCCAGGGCGCGCAGTTCGCCGTCCAGGGTTTCCAGGGTGTCGGCGTCGGCGGTGTCGCGCAGCCGGGCCAGTTCGTCCGCTTTCTGGCGCAGCGCGGTTTCGGCGCGGGCCGCTTCCAGCTTGAGGGTCTTGAGGTCCTTGCCGGTGTGGGCGCGGATGTCCGCCTTGGCTTCCTCCACCAGGGCGTTGAGGGCGTCGCGGCAGTGGTCGGCCTTGGCCTTGAGCTTGTCCACCTTGGCGGCCAGGGCGTCCAGCCGCTCGCGGTCGTCGTCGCCGGCGTCGCGCTCGGTCCGCTCCAGAGCGGCGTGGGCTTCCTTGTACTGTTTGTGGGCCATGTTGTAGGCGGTCTTCAGGGCCTTGAGGCGTTTCTGGCGTTTGGCGGCGGCCTCCGGGTCCGCCTCCGGCGCCGAGGTGGTGGCGTCCCCGGTGGCCGGGGCGTTGTCCTGTGCCTTGCCAGTGGGCGCCAGTTTCACCACCGCGCCGGGGTTGGCCGCCTTGGCGTCGCGCAGCTCCGCCTTTAGGCGGTCCGCTTCCGCTTTGAGGGTGTCCGCCTTGGCGCGCAGATCGTGGGCGTTGTCGGTACCCTCAGCCTCGGCGGCCTTGGCCGCCTTCACCGCGGCCTTATAGGCACCGGAGGCCTCGCCCACGGCCTTCTTCAGGTCGGCCAGTAGATCCGTGGGCGCCGGTACCGGGGCGCCGGCCTTGGCGTCGCGCAGCTCCGCCTTGAGGTGGTCCGCCTCGGCCTTGAGCTGGTCGGCCCGGGCGCGCAGCTCGGCGGCGTTGTCCGTTTCCTGGGCCTCGGCGGTCTTGGCGGCTTTTACCGCCGCCTTGTAGGCGCTGGAGGCCTTGCCCACCGCTTTCTTGAGATCCGCCAGGCGGCGGTCGTCGCCGGCCGGGGCGGCGGCCTGCTTCTGGCGGTTGGCCTCCAGGCGCGCCCGGCGGCGGGCTTCCTTCTCTTCCCGTTCCTTCTCCAGGCGTGCCTGGCGGGCTTCGAAGCGCTCCCGGGCGCGGTCCGCCTTGAGCTGTTCGGCGGCCTGGTGGCGGATTTCGCCCTTGGCATAGCGGTAGTACTGCACCAGGGGGATGTGGCTGGGGCACACATAGGCGCAGGCGCCGCACTCGATGCAATCCATCAGGTCGTGCCGTTGGGCGCGCTCGAAGTCGTCGCTCTTGGCGTACCAGTACAGCTGCTGGGGCAGCAGGCTGGCCGGGCAGCTTTCCGCGCAGGCGCCGCAGCGGATGCAGGCCTGCTCCGGCGGTGGCTCGGGCAGCTCCTCCAGGGTGGCGGCGATCAGGCAGTTGCTGGTCTTGACCACCGGCACCGCCGGGTCGTGCAGGGTGAAGCCCATCATCGGGCCGCCCATCACCAGCCGGCCCAGGCGTTCGCCGTCCACGCCGGCGTGGCGCAGCAGGTCGCGCACCGGGGTGCCGAGCAGGGTTTCGTAGTTGCCGGGCCGGGCCACGGCGTCGCCGGTCACCGTTGTGACGCGGCGGATCAGCGGCTCGCCGTCGTGGGCCGCCCGCTTGATCGCCCAGGCGGTGCCCACGTTCTGGCACACCACGCCGCATTGGGCGGGGAGCGCGCCGCTGGGCACCTCCTTGCCGGTGAGCAGTTGGATCAGTTGTTTCTCGCCGCCGGAGGGGTACTTGGTGGGCACTACCCGCACTTCCATATCGGAGCCGGCGCAGGCGGCGCGCATGGCGGCGATGGCCTCGGGCTTGTTGTCCTCGATGCCGATCAGGGTGTGCTGGGGGTTGAGCAGGTACTGCAGCAGGCGGATGCCGCCGGCGATCTCATCGGCCCGTTCACGCATCAGGCGGTCATCGGCGGTGATGTAGGGTTCGCACTCCACCGCGTTGATGATCAGTTGCTCCACCCGCTGCTGGTCGCCCAGGGTCACTTTCACGGCGGTGGGAAAGCCGGCGCCGCCCAGGCCGGCCACGCCGGCCTCGCGCAGCAGCGCCACCAGGCCGTCCGGGCCCAGGGCCGCCGGGTCCGCCACCGGGCGGCGTTCGATCCAGCGGTCCTCGCCATCCGGTTCCATGACAATGCAGAGCGCGTCCATGCCGGAGGGGTGTTGGATCGGGCGCGGGCCGATTGCCACCACGGTGCCGGAGGTAGGGGCGTGCAGGGCGGCGCTCACCGCGCCCACCGGCTCGGCGATTTTTTCACCCTTGAGCACCCGGTCGCCTTCCGCCACGCAGGGTTTGGCCGGCGCGCCCAGGTGCATATTCAGCGGCAGCACCAGTTGCGCCGGCAGCGGGCCAGGCTGGATCGGGGTGCCGTTGGAACGGCCCTTGTGCTGCGGTGGGTGGACGCCGCCGGGGAAGTCGAATACCGGTGCGGGTGGGCGCGCTTTACCAAACAGACCGAACATCACAGGTTGACCACCTCGATACGCTCTTCCGGCCGCCGGCCGATGCCGGCGGGACGATCCCAGCTCCAGGTGGCCAGGGTGGTGGCCCGGGGCAGCATGTCGATGCAGTCCACCGGGCACGGCTCCACGCACAGGTCGCAGCCGGTGCATTCATCGGCGATCACGGTGTGCATCTGTTTGGCGGCGCCGACGATGGCGTCCACCGGGCAGGCCTGGATGCACTTGGTGCAGCCGATGCATTCGTCCTCGCGGATAAAGGCCACCCGATCCTCGCCGGCGTCCTCGGCGCCGTCGTCGTCCAGGGGCAGTACCTCGCGGCCGAGAAGGTCGGCGAGGGCCTCCACGGTGGTCTCGCCGCCCGGCGGGCAGCGGTTGTGCTCCTCGCCCTCGGCGATGGCCTCGGCGTAGGGGCGGCAGCCGGGGTGGCCGCACTGGCCGCACTGGGTCTGTGGCAGCAGGGCGTCGATCTGGTCGACGATCGGGTCGCCTTCCACCTTGAACTTTTCCGAGGCGAAGCCCAGGGCGGCGCCGAATACGGCGGCCAGGGCCAGCAGGGCGGCGATCGCGATCAGCACCGTGGTCATAACTTGATCAGCCCGGAAAAGCCCATGAACGCCAGGGACATAAGCCCGGCGGTGATCAGGCCGATGCTCGGGCCGCGAAATGCCTCGGGCACGTCGGCCACGGCGATGCGCTCGCGCAGGGCGGCGAACAGCACCAACACCAGGGAGAAGCCCAGGGCGGCGCCCAGCCCGTAGGTCAGCGAACTCATGAAGGTGGCGTCGGCCTGGCGCACGTTGAGCAGCGCCACGCCCAGCACCGCGCAGTTGGAGGTGATCAGCGGCAGGAACACGCCCAGCACCCGGTACAGCAGCGGGCTGGCTTTCTTGACGAACATCTCGGTGAACTGCACCGCCACCGCGATCACCAGGATAAAGCTGATGGTGCGCAAGTATTCCAGGTCGAAGGGCACCAGGATGTAGGCCCAGGTCAGGTAGGACAGCACCGAGGACAGGGTCAGCACGAAGGTGGTGGCCAGGGACATGCCCATGGCGGTTTCCACCTTGTTGGACACGCCCATGAAGGGGCACAGGCCCAGAAACTGGACCAGCACGAAATTGTTCACCAGCACCGCGCTGATCAGGATCAACAGGTATTCGGTCATGGGTGGCGTCGTTCTTGGGCTTCCGAGGGCGCGAGTTTAGCAAAATTTTCCGTTTCCGAGTGACCCCCGGGACACCGCGCCATGACTGGGGCGCACCGGTGAGTGGGTACTCCGGGAGCGGCCCGGGTCGGCAATTCGCGGGGAACGGGGGTGAAGAACCGTTGCCTGATCCGGTAGGGTGGTCCTCTCGCGGATCACGGATCCTGTAAAGACTGAATGGAGAACACTATGACGATCGTTAAGCGACTGAGCATCACGCTGCTGATGGCACTGGGTCTGGGGGGCATGGTCCACGCCCAGCAGGCGCCGTCCCAGGCGGATCGCGTTGATCAGCTCGACCAGATCGTGGGGCTGAGCGACGATCAGAAATCGGAGATGCGTGAATTCATGCAGGAGTCCGAGAGCAAGATCAACAGCAAGCGCATGGAAGCCCAGGAACTGCAGCAATCCCTGAGCGAACAGATCGGTCCCGGCTATGACGAAGGCGACATCCGTGATCAGGCGGAAGAGCTGGGCGACGTGACCGGCGACATCGCCGCCGAGACCGTGCTGCTCCAGGCCCGCATCCAGGACACCCTCACCGAGGAACAGCGTGCCACCCTGGAAGAGCGCGCCCGCCAGCAGCGTGAGCAGATGCGCCAGATGCAGCAGCAAATGCAGCAACAGCAGCAGGGCCAGCAAAAATAAACCCGACGCTGACACGCTGACCAAAGGAGCGGCCCCCGGGCCGCTTTTTTTATGGTCGCTTTTTATGCGCGCTTCAGACAGTCGGGGAGCCGGACTCTCCATCCGGGCCGCGTCTCGTCGTGGTCCCCCTTCCGGGAACGCCGCGAGTACGTCCCTGTAGGCTCCCGGTTTGACATCCTGTCAAACAGGGTCCCGGAAGGGGGACCACGACGAGACGCTACGAGGTAGCATCCCGCGCGGCTCCGTAGGTTGAATATCGCGGCAGGAGCTAGCGGACTTCCATGCCCGGTTCGGCGCCGCTGTCGGGAGACAGCAGGAAGATGTCGTCGCCGCCGGGGCCGGCGGCCAGCACCATGCCTTCGGAGAGACCGAACTTCATCTTGCGCGGCGCCAGGTTGGCGACCAGCACCACCATCTTGCCTTCCAGTTCCTCGGGCGCGTACTTGGCCTTGATGCCCGCGAACACATTGCGCTGGCCCAGCTCGCCCACGTCCAGGGTCAGTTGCAGCAGCTTGTCGGCGCCTTCCACGTGTTGGGCCTGGACCACGCGGGCGGCGCGCAGCTTGACCTTGAGGAAGTCGTCGATGGTGATGGTGTCGTCCCCGGTGTCTTCTTCCTGGTTGGCGCCGTTGTCGGCCGGGGCCGCCGGGTTGGTGTCCCGGGAGTCCGCCAGCATGGCCTCGATGTGGCCCATGTCGACCCGCGCCATGAGTGGCTTGAACTTGTTGATCGGGTGCTCGAGCAGCAGCTTGTCGGCGTCCTGCCAGGTCAACGGCTCGATGTTGAGGAACGCCTCGGCCCGTTCCGCCAGGCCCGGCAGCACCGGCTTGAGGTAGAGCGCCAACAGGCGGAATACGTTCAGAGCGGTGGTGCAGATTTCCAGCACCTCGCGGTCCTTGCCTTCTTCCTTGGCCAGGCTCCAGGGGGCCTTGTCGGCGATGTAGCCGTTGGCGTGGTCGGCCAGGGCCATGATCTCGCGCATCGCCTTGCCGAACTCGCGCTGCTCGTAGAAGGCCGCGATATGGGCGGCGGCTTGCTGCGCTTCCTGCACCAGCAGCGGGTTGTCCGGGTGGGCACTGAGGGTGCCGCCGAATTTCTTCACGAAGTTGCCGGTGCGGCTGGCGATGTTGACCACCTTGCCGACCAGGTCGGTGTTCACCCGCTGGGCGAAGTCTTCCAGGTTGAGGTCGAAGTCATCGACCCGGCTGTTGAGCTTGGCGGCGAAGTAATAACGCAGATATTCCGGGTCCAGATGGTCCAGGTAGGTGCGCGCCATGATGAAGGTGCCGCGTGACTTGGACATCTTGGCGCCGTTGACGGTGACGAAGCCGTGGCTGTAGATGGCGGTGGGTTTGCGCAGCCCGGCGCCTTCCAGCATGGCCGGCCAGAACAGGCCGTGGAAGTTGATGATGTCCTTGCCGATGAAGTGATACAGCTCGGCGCTGGAATCCGCTTTCCAGTATTCGTCGAAGTCCCAGCCTTCACGGTCGCACAGGTTCTTGAAGCTGGCCATGTAGCCGATCGGTGCGTCCAGCCAGACATAGAAGTACTTGCCCGGGTAGCCGGGAATCTCGAAACCGAAGTAGGGCGCTTCCCGGGAGATGTCCCAGGGCTGCAGGTCTTCCATCCATTCCTGCAGTTTGTTGGCGACCCCTTCCTGGAGCGAGCCGGAGCGGGTCCATTCGCGCAGCATGGGCTCGAACTGGGGCAGGTCGAAGAACAGCTGCGTGGTCTGTTTTTCCACCGGCGTGGCGCCGCTCACCGCGGAGTAGGGGGCGATCAGCTCCGACGGTGAATAGGTGGCGCCGCACACTTCGCAGTTGTCGCCGTACTGGTCCTCGGCGCCGCATTTCGGGCAGGTGCCGCGCACGAAGCGGTCGGACAGGAACATGCCCTTTTCCGGGTCGTAAAGCTGGGTGATCTCCTTTTCAATGATGTAGCCGGCGTCCTTGTTGCGCTGGAAGATCATCTCGGAGAACGCCCGGTTTTCCGGGCTGTGGGTGCTGTAGTAGTTGTCGAAACGGATCTGGAAATCGGCGAAGTCCCGTTCGTGGCTTGCCTTCACCTCGGCGATCTGCTGCTCCGGGCTGATGCCCTTTTCCTCCGCCTTGAGCATGATGGCGGTGCCGTGGGCGTCGTCGGCGCACACATAGGTGCATTGCTGTCCGCGCAGCTTCTGGAAGCGGACCCAGATGTCGGTCTGGATGTATTCCAGCAGGTGGCCCAGGTGAATCGGGCCGTTGGCGTAGGGCAGGGCGCTGGTGACCAGGATCTTGCGGGGTTGTTCGCTCATGGGGCCTTCAGTCTTCGACGGGAAATCAGGCCCGCTATGATACTGGCCCCGACGCGCGGTTGAAACTGCCAGGCCGGATCGTGGCTGAAGCCGCTCCTACCGAGTGTTGGGGCGGGTCAGCCGCCGCTCATGGCGCGGTTGCGCTGCAGCGCCTCCAGCACCTGGTTGCGCGATACCGGCTTGCTCAGGTAATCGTCCACGCCGGCGTCGCGGGCCTTTTGCACGTAGTCACCGGTGGCGTGGGCGGAAAGGGCGATGATCCAGCACGGGTCCACGTCCAGCCGGGTTTCCAGCAGGCGGATCTCGCGGGTGGCGGCGTAGCCGTCCAGCACCGGCATTTCGCAGTCCATGAAGATCACGTCCCAGTTGCCCGGGCTGGATTCCATGCGCCGTACCGCCTGGCCACCGTCGGTAAGCAGGGTGGCTTGGATGCCGATCGAGCGCAGGATGCTGTCGATCACCAGCTGGTTGACGGCGTTGTCCTCCACCACCATCACATTGAGCCGCGACAGGCTCGGGTGGCCACGGGGGGGAGGCGCCACCACCGGGTTGGTCGCTTCCTCGCGCTCGCGCAATTGGGTGCACAGGCTGTGCTTGAGGGCCCGGGACGACACCGGCGTTTCCACCAGCAGCAGGTCGCCGGGCAGCTCACCGGTGATCTCCGCGCCGGTGGCCTGCAGGATCAGCAGCGGTGGATTACCGAGCCGCTCGCGGATCACCTTGAGATCCTCGCGGCGGGCCAGGTTGGCTTCCGAGGCGAGCAGCAGGTCCGCCGACGCTTCGTCGGCGTCCAGGCCGGCCAGGGCCTGCTCGCAATCGGCGTATTCCTGCACCGTCAGGCCCCAGCGGGTCATCAGTTGCGACAGGCTCAGGGCCAGGGACGGATCGTTGTTGATCATCAGCACGCGGTGGCCGGTGAGGGCCTTCTCCGGTCGCGCCGGCTCCCGGGCCACGGTGGGCAGGGTTACCCAGAAGGTGGCGCCCCGGCCCAGCGAACTGGACACGCCGATCTCGCCGCCGAGCAGTTCGGTGAGCCGCTTGCAGATGGTCAGGCCCAGGCCGGCGCCCTGCTGGCGGTGGCGGCCGCCGCGGCTGGACTGGCCGAACACCTGGAACAGATTTTGTTGCTGGGCCTCGTCCAGGCCGATGCCGGTGTCCACCACCTCCAGCATGATCACGCAATGGCCCTGTTCGTCCGGTGGCTGGCGCACGCCCAGGTGCAGTGCCACCTGGCCCCGCTCGGTGAACTTGTAGGCGTTGCCAAGCAGGTTGGTGAGGATCTGCTTGACCCGGATCGGGTCGGTGCGGATGCGCCGGGGTACCCGGGAATCGATGTAGGTATACAGCGACACACCGCTTTGCGTGGCGCGCACCGCGAACAGCCGCACGCAGTCATCCAGCAACTGCTCCAGATCCACGTCCTGGTATTCCAGCTCTAGCTTGCCGGATTCGATGCGTGAGTAGTCGAGAATGTCGTTGATCACCGTGACCAGGGACTGGGTGGACTGGTGGATGGTGTCCACGTACTGGGCCTGCTGGCCGCTCAAATCAGTGCGCCGCAGCAGGTCGGTCATGCCGATGATACCGTTCATCGGCGTGCGGATTTCGTGGCTCATGGTGGCCAGGAACTCGCTCTTGGCCTGGTTGCGGGCGCCGGCCTTGAAGGCGTCCATCTCGGCGATGGCCTTGTCGCGCACCGACAGCGCGTGGGCCTCCTTGAGCCGGTTGATACGGCGCGCCAGGGCCAGCGACAGCAGAATCACCTCCAGGAACACGCCGACTTGCAACAGGTTCTCGGTGAGGTCGGTGCGTGGCAGCACGCCGTACTTGTTTAGCGACATGGCCGCCGCGCCGACAATGAAGCACAGCCAGGCCAGGGTGAAGATACGCGCGTCCGGGTCGCCGGCGGCGCTGCGCAGCAACCCGGCCAGCAGGATGCTGAAGTCCATCGCCAGCACCGCCAGCACGGCCACCGGAATCAGCCACTGGCGGCTCACGAACGGCGCCGCCAGCAGCAGCACCACGCCGGTGGTCACCAGCCCCTTGAGCAGGCGCGCCAGTGGCGGCGCCCGGGCCGGCAGATCAAGGAAATGCAGGGTGAACAGCGACGGCAGGATCACCAGCACCGGCAGCAGGTAGTGCAGCACGTACTGGCTGAGCAGCGCCGAACCGGGCCACAGGTACTTCTGCGCGTAGCCGTGCAGCACCGCCATGAACAGGGTGATGGCCAGGGACCAGAGCACGTACAGCAGATAGGCCCGTTCGCGGATCGAGAAGAACAGCGACAGGTTATAGAGGATCATCACCAGCATGCCGCCGAAGAACACGCCCTGGACCAGGGTGTGGCTGAGCAGCGACTGGTCGTAGGCGGACTTGCTCATCAGCCGCAGGGGCAGTTGAATGCTATGAGGCGACGATACCTTCATCAGCACGGTACGCTCGGCGCCGGGGGGCAGGTCCAGGGGAAACGCCGGCAGCGCTTCCGGTGCCGGGCGCACGTTGAAGGGGCGGTCCATGCCGCTGCGGTAGTCGGCCACCACCCGGTCGCCGTCGAGCACGTGCACGTCCAGCTCGCCGAGCATGGCATACTCCACCACCAGCCATTCCCGCAGCGGCTGGTCGGAGGCGTTGCGCACCGGCAGGCGGAACCAGCACTGGTCGGCGGTGAAGCCCAGGTTGGGCATGCCGGTGGCGCGCCGCCAGGGCCAGGCGTCCGGGTCGCTTTTCAGGGCTTCCAGAGCGGGGGACTGTTCCGGGGGCGAACAAAAATAACCGAGGGCCGCGTAAGGTCGCAGAGTGTCGGTCTGGCCGTCGATCACGGCGCTTTCCTGGCTCCACGCGGGGGCGGGAAGGAGCCCGATCAGGAGTGTCAGTACGGCGAACCGCAGAAGGTAAGAAACCGCGTCCTGCATCAAAATAAAGGGTATCCCGTCGTTGGCCTTTATGGATGCTAGCAGCGCGCATGCGGGGGCTCAATCAGCGATGGCCCGGGGAGGGAACCTTGACCACACCTGTCGCACCATTCGCGGTGGGGCCGATCGTCGGCACCGCCGGTCGCACCCATATCCGCATCCTCGGCGTGATGCCGTCCGCCGCCCTGCCGGCCGGCCGCAAAGCGCCCCATGGCCGCATCCGCTGGCGGGCGGTGGGCGAGCCGCACTGGCGCGGGCCCCGGCACTTCCGCATCAACGGTAATTTCGACAGCAGCGGCGTGGTGGTGCTGCGCGATCTTCGTCCCGGCACCCGCTATGAATACCAGGCCGGCTATGTGGACAAGGCGGACACCGTCGACACCCAGCTCGACTGGCACCGCCTGCCCCTCGGGCACTTTCGCACCGCGCCGGAGGACGACTGGGCGCCGGTGAGTTTCCTGTTCGGTTCCTGCTGCTATCGCTTCGTCGGCCTCGATCACGAGGTGGAGGACGATCGCGCCGACCGTATCTTCGACGTCATGGGCCGGCAGACCGCCGACCGGCATACCGACTTCGTCATGTACGCCGGCGACCAGGTCTACGCCGACGCCACCTGGAAGCTGGGCGCCGCCTCCTCCCAACAGCAATACTTCGACCTCTATCGGCAGAGCTTCGGCCAGCCCAATATCCGCCGGCTGATGGCCAATCACAACCACCATATGATCCTCGACGACCATGAGATCGAGAACAACTGGCCGGCGCGGGCCAACCCGGATTTGTGGACCAGCAAGTACCCGGCGGCCATGAAGGCCTACCAGATCTATCAGGCTTCCCATTCCCCGGCGGTTCCCCTGAACGCCGCGGGCAGCCGCCTGGACCGGGATCCGGAGCGGCTCTGGTATCGCTTCCGTTGGGGCTGTGCCGATTTCTTCCTGATGGATCTGCGCACCGAGCGCGCCCTGAGCCGCTGGCCCTGGCAGCGCGACATTATGTCCCGGGAGCAGGAGGAGGCGGTGCTGGCCTGGCTTAACGACAGCCCGGACCGGGTCAAATGCCTGGTCTCCTCGGTGCCGCTGTTTCCCGAACAGCGCTGGCCGTTTCGTGGCGAGGACAGTTGGGAGGGCTTCCGCGCCCAGCGCCAGCGGCTGCTGGACGGCATCCGCGCCAGTGGCGCGCGGCGGCTACTGGTGCTCAGCGGCGATGTACACGCGTCCCTGTACGCGCGCCTGGACGGCTTCGGCAAGGCGCCGCTGCACGCCTGGATCTGCTCCGGACTGTTCTGGCCCACGGCGTTGATGGCGTTCCGCTGGTACCGGCCGATGATCCGCGATAACCACCGCCTGCGCGGCCTGTGGAAGCCGTCCCTGGGCAAGGTGCGGGTACCGGGGCCGGTGTACAGCCGTGACGCCTTCTCCCGGGTCAGCCTGGACGAGCGGGGCGCGCGGCTGGAGCTGTTCGACCGGGATGGCGACCTGGTCCCCGATGTCGGCGCGAACATACAGTGGGAATAGCGAATTTCCTACACGAATCAGAGCAAATGTCTGATCGATAACCGGCGTCGCCGCTCTTATAGTGGTTTTGCAAGGACGCGAAAGAACAAGGAAGTTCATTCGGCCCGGTACAGCCCCGCCCGCCCTCCCCAGGCGGGCGTTTCTTTTTGCGGCCCTGGTCCCCATAATGGCGCCCCCGCCAACCCCGGAGGACCCGCCATGGCCGACACCCGCGACACGGACATCCTCAAAGCCAAGCTCAACCAGGAAACCGCCCGCGCCCATTGGGCGGAATTGCAGCCGTTTTTTGCCCGGGGCCAGACCGTGGCCGTGGCCGGCGACCTGGACCTGATCGAGGTGGCGGTGGCGTTCGCCGAGGACCGGGCCGGGCAGCTCCAGCAGTGGCGTGCCCAGGGGCGCGTGGACGGCGTCCAGGACGAACAGGCGCGGGCCTGGTTCGAGGCCGGCCAGGAACTGTGGACCGTGGTGGTGATGCCCTGGGTGCTGGTGCAGCCGGTGCGCCCGCACTGAGCACCGCCCCGACCAATCGCGACTGAAGTCGCTCCTACAGGGGAGCCCCCGTAGGAGCGACTTCAGTCGCGATCCCCACCGCTCCGGGGGGTAACACGTTGCAGTCCCGTCCGCCCTGGATATACTGTCCATAAGAACAGTATTCCGGAGCTTTCCCATGGCCACCAGCACGTCCAATCGTGGCACCCTGAACCGGCGCCCCGGCCGCTTCGCGGTGACTCACAGCGAGCATGACGAACCGGCGGCGGCGCGGCCCACCCGCTATCATCGGGAGATCGCCCGCTCGATTCTCACCCGCAACCAGAGCCCGGACCTGCATTTCGACACCAGCCTCAACCCCTACCGGGGCTGCGAGCACGGTTGCATCTACTGTTTCGCGCGTCCCAATCACGCCTATGTGGATCTATCCCCGGGGCAGGACTTCGAGAGCGAGATTTTCTGCAAGGACAACGCCGCCGAGGTGCTGCGCGATACCCTGCGCAAGCCCGGCTACCAGTGCCGTCCCCTGGTCATCGGCACCGCCACCGATCCCTACCAGCCGGTGGAGCGGGAGCGCCGCATCACCCGGGAGATCCTGCAGGTGCTCAGCGAATGCCGGCACCCGTTCAGCCTGATCACCAAGAGCGCCCTGGTGCTGCGCGACCTGGATCTGATCGGCCCCATGGCCCGGGAGGGGCGCGCCTCGGTGGCGGTGTCGGTGACCACCCTGGACAACCGCCTCAAGGGTCAGCTAGAGCCCCGCGCCAGCGGCGGCCGGGAGCGGCTGCGGGCGGTCCGTGAGCTGGCCCGTGCCGGGGTACCGGTGACGGTGCTGGTGGCGCCGCTGATTCCCTTCATCAACGACCATGAAATGGAGGACATCGTCGAGCAGGTGGCCGCCGCCGGCGCGCGCAGCGCCGGCTATGTGATCCTGCGTTTGCCCCACGAACTGGGCGGGCTCTGGGAGGAGTGGCTGGAAACCCACTATCCGGACCGGGCCGGCAAGGTGATGGCCACGGTGCGGGAGCTGCACGGCGGCGCCGTCTACGACAGCGCCTGGCATCATCGCCACCGGGGCCAGGGGCCCTGGGCGCAATTGCTTTCGCGGCGTTTCCGCACCGCCTGCCAGCGCGCCGGTCTGGCGCCCCGGGAAGCCTTCACCCTGGACACCGGTGCTTTCCGGCCACCGGGGCTGGCCGGGCAACTGCATTTGTGGGACGGTTAGCGGCCCCGATTCACCACCCCCGGAGAGCCCCGATATGACCGATGTTTCCACGCCGCTGTGGAATCGACCCGAGGGCCCGATCCGGGCCACCCTGGTTCTGGCCCACGGCGCCGGCGCGCCCATGGACAGCCCGTTCATGGCGCGCATGGCGACGTTGTTGGCGGAGCGGGGCGTGGCGGTGGCGCGCTTTGAATTCGACTACATGGCACGGCGCCGGGAGGAAGGCGTGAAGGCGCCGCCGGACCGGGCGCCGAAACTGCTGGCTCGCTTCCGGGCGGTGCTGGAGGCGGTGGCGGCGGACACCAGCGGCTCGCTCTGGGTGGGAGGCAAGTCCATGGGCGGGCGCATGGCCACGCAATTGCTGGCGGCGCCGAGGGCGCCCGGGGACACGGTGGCGCCCGCCGGGGCGGTGGTGTTTGGCTATCCGTTCCATCCGCCGGGCAAGCCCGAGCGCACCCGGCTGGATCACTTCCCGGACCTGGCCGGGCCGGTGCTGATCTGCCAGGGGGAGCGGGACCCGTTCGGCAAGCGCGAGGAGGTGGCGGGCTATGCACCGGCGGCGGCGGTGACCCTGCACTGGGTGTTCGACGGCGACCACGACCTCAAGCCGCGCAAACGCAGCGGCGGCGACCATGACGCCAACCTGGCCGCCGCCGCCGACCGCGCCGCTGCCTTTATGAGCGGGCCGGCTTCTCGGTGACCCAGAGGTGGATGGTGCCTTCCACCACCGGGGTGCCATCGGCGCGCCGGGCGGTCACCGCCACCGGCACGTCCGGGCCGTTCTCCCAGGCGCCGGCTTCCACCTCCGCCACGGCGCTGATGTCGCTGTCCGCCTTGGCGGTGTAGCGCACGTCCATGCCCTTGGGAATCCAGCGCAGGTGCTTGGGAATGGAGGCCTCCGCCATGGCGCCCATGGCCGCTTCCAGGGCGTTGCAGATGGCGATCACGTGCACGGTGCCGATGTGGTTCTGCACCGCCTTGCGTTTCTTGAAGGTGACCCGGCAGTAGTCGGGGCGCAGTTCCTCCACCAGGGGGCGCACGGTGCCAAAGTAGGGCGCCTGTCGGGCGAACAACCGCGAGAACAGGACCTTGCCCTTGGGCAGGCGGGCGGTGCGTTGATAGAGCTTGAGCAGGTAATTGTCGCTCATGGAAACCTCCCGATCGGAAAGCGCCCATTGTCGTCGCCGTTGGAACACGGGCAATGGCCGGCGAGGCACCCCGGGGCGGGCGCCGGGGACCATGTCGGGCCGTCTGGCGACGACCAGGCCGGGGCATGGCGGTGAGTTGGGTGTTAGGATACGGCGTTCTTCGAATAAGGAAGGTGATCCATGCAGACACCGGCTCGGTGGTGGCGCTCGCGGGGCTGGGGCGCCCGCGTCCTGGCGATCCTGGCGGCGCTGTACGTGCTCTACGCCCTGGTGGTGTTTTTCCTGTTGCCCGGCTGGGTCCGGGACCAGGCCCGCGAACGCCTGACCGGGCTGCTGGACCGGGACGTGACCCTGGAGCGGGTGGCGCTCAACCCCTTTACTTTGTCGCTTACCGCCGAGGGTTTCTCGGTGGCGGACCCGGACACCGGAACCCTGGCCCGTTTCGACCGGCTCTACGTTAACGGCGAGCTGTG
Source organism: Alloalcanivorax sp. C16-2 (assembly GCF_046507615.1). NCBI lineage: Bacteria > Pseudomonadati > Pseudomonadota > Gammaproteobacteria > Oceanospirillales > Alcanivoracaceae > Alloalcanivorax > Alloalcanivorax sp. C16-2. Next base: position 1,993,889 of record NZ_JBKFTL010000001.1, read on the forward strand.
GGCCTCCCTGTTCCACTGGCGTCCCTGGGTCGGTGACCTGGACCTGGATGGTCTGCGCGTGCGCCTGCGTCGCGAGGCGGACGGCACCCTTAATCTGGATGACATCATCGCCCGCCTGAGCCAGGACGATCCGCAAGCCGACGACGAGCAAACGCCGGAGCAAGATCAGGAAACCGGCCCGCCGGCCTTCACCGTGAGCCACCTGAGCTTGAGCAACGGCGGCGTGGACCTGATCGACGCCGCCGGAGAAGAGCCGGTGACCCTGGCCCTGCCCATGGCCTTCACCATCGACGATCTGACCACCCGTGGGGTCGGCGAGGACGACAACCGCTATCAGTTGCGCGTGGAAGGCCCGGACGGCGGCACTCTGGACTGGGATGGCCGCTTCCATTTCGCGCCGTTCAGCGTCGATGGCCGGCTGCGCATGGACAAGGTTGATCTGGTCGCCTTTGGCCAACTGCTGGCCCCCCATTTCCGCTTCGCGGTACCCGCCGGGGTGCTCGGTCTGGGCGCGGATTACCGGTTCAGCGCCGAACCCGGCCAGGGCCTGACCGTGGACAACGGCGAACTGACCCTCGACGGCCTGCGCATCCGCCCCCGGGACGGCGACGAGGACAGCCTGGTGGTACCGGAACTGGCGGTCACCGGCGTCGCCCTGGACACCGCCGGGCGCACCCTCACCGTGCCCGAGGTGACGGTGCGCGAGCCCGCCGCCCGGGCGGTGCTCACCGACCAGGGCCTGGATCTGGCCACCCTGTTTCTGCCCGAGGACCCCAAGCAGGCGGAGCGCGCCAAGGAGGAGGTGCGCGAGCGCGCCGAGGATACCGCCGAGGAGTTACGCCAGGGCGAGGGGGACTGGCGCATCCGCCTGGACCGCTTCGCCGTGGAAGGCGCCGCCGCTGTGTTCCGCGACACCACCCTGGCCACGCCCCGGGAACTGACGCTCACCGACGGCGCCCTCACCGTGAGCGATTTCCGCCTCGACCAGGAAGGGGTGCGCTGGCAGTGGCAGGGCGATACCAAGGTGCTGGAGAGCGGCACCCTGAGCCATTCCGGAGAAGGCCGGCTGGCGCCCCTGGATCTGAAAGCGCGGCTCAAGGTCGAGGGGCTGCCCCTGGCCACCCTGTCCCCCTGGGTGCGGGCGGCGATGCCGATCACCGTGGATAAGGGCCGCGCCGGCGGCGATCTGAACCTGGCGGTGAGCGGCGACACGCCCACGGTGCGGCTCACCGGCCGGGCCAGCGTGGCGGACGGCGCCCTGTCCGAGAACGGCCGGCGGTTCCTGTCGGTGGCCAACCTGAGCGCCGACGGGCTGGACCTGAACACCGGCACCGAGCAAGTGGCTATCGATGGCCTGGCCGCGCGCGGCCTGAACTTCCTGCATGTGCTTGACGGCCAGGGCCGGAGCCTGGGCGCGCGCCTGGCCGGCGATGATGGTGGCGCCGAGGAGGGCGCCGCCTGGCGGGTACGGCTGGGCCGGGTTTCGGTGAAGGATTCACGGCTGGCGCACCAGGACCTGACTCTGTCGCCGGAATATCAGGTCACCGTGGAGCAGTGGCAGGGGCACATGGATGGCTTCGACAGCGCCGGCGGCCGCGCTGGGCTGGAGACCCGGGGCGAGGTCAATGGTACCGCCACCCTGACCCTGAAAGGCACCGTGGACGCCAACCCGGTGACCCTGGATCTGGATGGCAGCCTGAAGGGCTACGGCATGCAGACGCTGACTCCGTTCACCGCCCGCTACCTGGGCTTTGGCGTTGATCGTGGGCGCCTGGACGTGCAGTCCCGGGTGAGCCTCAAGGGCGAGCGCCTGGACAGCACCACCGAGGTGGCCGCCGATGACTTTTACCTGGGCGAGCGGGTAGCCAGCGATCAGGCCATGGACGTGCCGGTGAAGCTGGGGCTGTCGGTGTTGCGCGACGGTTCCGGCATGATCCGCTTGCCGGTGAGCCTGTCCGGGGATCTGTCGGACCCGGATTTCAGTGTCGGCGGCTTGGTGTTCCGGGTTCTCCGCAACGTGTTGGTGAAGGCGGCCACGGCGCCGTTTTCCATGCTCGCCGGCCTGGTCGGCGGCGGCGACGGTGATCTGGAATACGTGCCCTATGCCGCCGGCGAGGACCGGCCCGGGGCGCAAACGCGCCAGGCACTGGAGACCCTGGCCCGGATTCTTGAGCAACGCGGCAACCTGATCCTGGTGCTCACCGGCGAGACCAACGACGAGGACCGCCGGGCCCTTGGCGAGGCGGAGCTGGTGGACGAGATGGGCGGTGACTGGCGCGGCCTGGACACGGCGCTGACCGGGCAGGAGGGCCGTGAGCGTATCCTGGAAGCCTACCGGGACCGGCTTGACGCGGACCCGGCCGGGCTCGGCGACGATGACACCGAGCGCGCCCGCCAGGCCTGGCGGCGTCTGCTGGAGCAGGCCGCCGAGGCGGTGGACGGCGACGCCCTCGCCGACCTGGCGGCGACCCGGGCGGAGCGGGCGCGCCGCCTGCTCACCGGCGAGCTGGGCGTGGACGCGGAGCGCGTGCGCATGGCGCGGTCGCGCCCGGACGGTGACCGGGCCGGCGTGGCCCTGGGCGCCGAGGGCCTCTGATGGCGGTGATCTGGGAACGGCGCGAAAATGGCGTGCTTTATCAGGTGCGCCGCCAGGGCGCCTGCATGAGGTTGTTCGCCAACGGCGTCCAGCACTCCGAGTTCCACCCCAAGCGGCTGGTCACCGGCAGCGTCTGGGACCTGCTGTGGCTGCCGGCGTTGCTCGGCGACCCGTCGCGTCTGCGGCGGGTATTAATCCTGGGCCTGGGTGGCGGTTCCCTGGTGCCGCCGCTGCGCGCGCTGCTGGCGCCGGAGCGGCTGGTGGCGGTGGAACTGGACGCCCACCATCTGGCGGTGGCCCGGGAGGTGTTCTCGGTGGTCCAGCCCGGCGAGCGGACCGTGCTCGGCGACGCGGTGGCCTGGCTCAAGGCCTACGACGGCGAACCCTTCGATCTGATCATCGAGGACCTGTTCGCGCCGGACAACGAAGCGGTGAGCCGGGCGGTGCCGGCGGATCGGGACTGGCTGGCCATGCTGGAACGTCACGTCAGTGACCATGGCACCCTGGTGATGAACTTCGGTGATTACACCGAGTACCGCGTCAGCCACGCCGCCGACGCCGCCACCATGGCGCCCTGGGGCAGCCGTTTCCGGCTCTCCTGCGCGGATTGCCACAACGCGGTGATCGCCTTCACCCGGGAGCCGGCGCGCAGCGTTCATCTGCGCCGCCGGATACAGGACCACCCGGAGTTGGGCAAGGCCCTGCGCAAGGGCAGGCTGGATTATCACATCCGCCAGCTCGATTAGCGCCCATCGCGGTTATCGCGACTGAAGCGGAACGCCGCCCGGCCGCTCCTACAGCAATAGGAGCCGTAGGAGCGGCTTCAGCCGCGATGGGCGCGCAGCGTCGTTCAGCCGTACCGTTTTTCGCTAAGCGCCTGGATGCGGTCATCCAACGGCGGGTGGGAACGGAACAGGGCGGCCAGACCATGGCGCACGCCGCCGTTGATGCCGAACGCCACCAGGGAATCCGGCATCTGGTTGGGCACCTCGGATTCCGCCCTGAGGCGCTGCAGGGCGCCGATCATGTCGCGGCGGTCGGCGAGCTGGGCGCCGGCCACGTCGGCGCGGTATTCCCGGCGCCGGGAGAACCACATGACGATGGTGCTGGCGGCGATGCCGAAGATGATCTCGGCGATGAACACCACGATGTAATAGCCAAAGCCCAGGCCGCCATTGCCGTCGCGGCGCAGGAAGCTGTCCACCACCGAGCCCACCACCCGGGCGGCGAAGATCACGAAGGTGTTCACCACCCCCTGGATCAGGCTCAGGGTGACCATGTCGCCGTTGGCCACGTGACCGATCTCGTGGGCCAGCACGGCGCGTACTTCTTCCGGGCGGAAGCGTTGCAGCAGGCCCTGGGACACCGCCACCAGGGCGTCGTTCTTGTTCCAGCCGGTGGCGAAGGCGTTGGATTGCTGGGCCGGGAACACGCCCACCTCGGGCATCTTGATGCCGGCCTTGTCGGACAGCTCGCGGACCGTGTCCAGCAGCCATTTCTCGGTGCTGTTGGACGGCTGCTTGATGGTCTGGACCCGCGCCGACCATTTCGCCATGGGTTTGGAAATCAGCAGCGACACGAACGAGCCGGCGAAGCCGAACACGGCGCTGAAGATCAGCAGATTTCCCAGATCCAGGCCGGTGCCGCTTTGCGCCAGGTAGGAATTCACGCCCAGCAGACTGAGAGTGATGCTGGCGACCACGATGACCGCCAGGTTGGTGAGCAAAAACAGCGCGATGCGCATCATGCCGAAGGTTCTCCCACAAATCGAACGAAGGTCTTCAAATTCAGCTTCTCAATGGGGGCGCGGCGGTTGTGTTCAAGCCCGGCGACGGCGATACTCGCCGCCTTTGAACCGTCCCTGATCCGCCCAATGACCCCACCGAATGTAGACCTATTGACGCCGTTTCTGGTTCCCCCGGACGACGCCCGGCACCGTCTTTTTCACGGCCGTGGCAAGACCGTGCCGGGCTGGGAAGGGCTGACCCTTGACCGGTTCGCCCCGATCCTGGTGGCCACCCTGTTCGACGATTATCCGGAGCCGCTGCGCGCCGCCCTGGAAGCGCGCCTGATCGAGGCGCTGCCGGCCCTCGGTTGCGACACCCTGGTATGCCAGCACCGCCATTGCCGCCCGGCGCAAACCCGGGTGGCGCACGGCGCGCTCCCCGCCACGCCCTGGGCGGAGGAGGCCGGCCTGCGCTATCGGCTGGATTTCGAACGCGGCCAGAATCTCGGTTTCTTCGCCGACATGGCCCCGGGCCGTGCCTGGCTGCGCGAACGCGCCCGGGGCAAGCGGGTGCTGAATCTGTTCAGCTTCACCTGCGCCTTTTCCGTGGCGGCCCTGGCCGGCGGCGCCGAGCGGGTGGTCAACATCGATCTGTCGCGGCCGGCCCTGGCCCTGGGCCAGGCTAACCAGCAAGCCAACGGCTTCGGCGACGCCGAGGCGCACTACCTGCCGCACAATGTGTTCCGCAGCTGGAAGAAACTGCACAGCCTGGGCCGCTATGACCTGATCGTGGCGGACCCGCCCAGCGCCCAGAGAGGCAGCTTTCAGGTGGAGCGGGACTACGCCAAGGTGCTGCGGCGGCTGCCCAAGCTGCTGGCGCCGGAGGCGGAGTTGCTGATCTGCCTGAACGCGCCCTGGCTGGACAGGGAGTGGCTGGAGGCCCTGGTGGCGGACAACCTGCCCGGTGCCGCCCTGGAAGGCATGCTGCCCGGCGCCCCCGGCTTCGACGAAGCCGCCGAGCCGGCGCTCAAGGCGCTGGCCTACGGGTACCGGCGTAGCCGCTGAACTGCAAGCGGCAGGCCGTGCCCGCGTCCCGGATAGAAACCGCCCGCATCGATTTCCCGCCAAAGCGCGATGAACCTTATTTCTTGCGGATGCGGTCCAGGTATTCGGCGATGCGGCCGATGGAATCCTGCAGGTCGTCCAGGCGCGGCAGGAACACCACCCGGAAGTGGTCCGGGTTGGGCCAGTTGAAGGCGGTGCCCTGAACCACCAGCACTTTTTCCTGGCGCAGCAGGTCGAGCACGAACGCCTCGTCGTCCTGGAACGGGAACACCTTGGGGTCGAGCCTCGGGAACAGATACAGCGCCGACTTGGGTTTCACGCAGCTCACCCCGGGGATGCTGTCGAGCATCTCCCAGGCCATGTCGCGCTGGCGGCCCAGGCGGCCGGTGGGCAGCACCAGGTCGCTGATGCTCTGGTAGCCGCCCAGGGCCGCCTGGATGGCGTGCTGGCTGGGCACGTTGGCGCACAGGCGCATGCTGGCCAGCATGTCCAGACCCTCGATGTAGCTCTCCGCCCGGTACTTGGCGCCGGAGATCACCATCCAGCCGGCGCGGAAGCCGGCGGCCCGGTAATTCTTGGACAGGCCGTTGAAGGTGATGCACAGCAGATCCTCGGCCATGGAGGCGATGGAGGTGTGCACCTCGCCGTCGTAGAGGATCTTGTCGTAGATTTCGTCGGCGAAGATGATCAGGTCGTGTTCCCGGGCGATCTTCACCATTTCCTGAAGCAGGGCGGGGTCGTAGTTGGCGCCGGTGGGATTGTTCGGGTTGATGATCACCAGCGCCTTGGTGCGGTCGGTGATCTTGGCGCGGATGTCGTCCAGGGCCGGCTGCCAGTCCTGCTGCTCGTCGCACAGGTAGTGCACCGGGTTGCCGCCGGACAGGCGCACGGCGGCGGTCCACAGCGGGTAGTCCGGCGCCGGCAGCAGCACCTCGTCGCCGTTGTTGAGCAGCGCCTGCATGGCCATCACGATCAGCTCGGACACGCCGTTGCCGATAATGATGTCGTCCACCGTCACGTCCGCGATGCCCTTGGTCTGGGTATACTGCATCACCGCCTTGCGGGCCGGGAACAGACCCTTGGAGTGGCAGTAGCCGGTGGAGTCGGGCAGGTTGTGAATCACGTCCTGCAGCAGTTCCTCCGGCGCCTCGAAACCGAACGGGGCCGGGTTGCCGATGTTGAGCTTGATTACCCGGTGGCCTTCATCCTCGAGCCGGTGTGCTTCGCGCAGCACCGGGCCACGAATGTCATAGCAGACATCGTGCAGTTTGTCGGATTTGCTGACCGTGGTTCGATTGCCGCTCATGAAACTCGTCCTGGTCCGGGTAAAGACCGGAATTCTACAATGGCGCGAAAATACTGTATATGAAGCGGTCATGAGAGGAAGCCGATGATTGAATTCAGGGACCTGATGGCGCTGGCGGTGAACCGCAAGGGCGGCGTCAAGCAGGTCGAGGCGCAACTGCCGGCGGTGAAAACGCCGGCTCAGTTGCGCCAGCCCGACGATGCCTTCTATTTTTCCGCGCTGACCCGGCGTATTTTCCGCGCCGGTCTCAAGCACTCCCTGGTGGACGCCAAGTGGCCGGCCTTCGAGGAGGCGTTCTTCGGCTTCGATCCGGACAAGCTGGTGCTGATGCCCGACACCATGCTCGAACAGCGTATGCAGGACACCCGCCTGATCCGCCACTGGGGAAAGATGAAGGCGATCCGCCACAATGCCCAGTTGATCCTGGACCTGCGCCAGGAATACGGCTCCGTGGGTGCCTGGCTGGCGGACTGGCCTGGCGACGACACCGTGGGCATGTGGCAGTTGCTCAAGAAACGCGGCAAGCAGTTGGGGGGTAACTCCGGCGCCGCTTTCCTGCGCATGGTGGGCCGCGACACCTGGTACCCCACCGGCGACGTGGTGGCGGCGCTGAAAAGCCACAACATCATCGACAAACCGCCGGCCAGCCAGCGCGACCAGCGCGCCGCCCAGGCCGCGTTCAATCAATGGCAGGCGGAATCCGGCCGGCCCCAGGCGCACATCAGCAAGATTCTTGCCTTCACCGTGGGTTGAGCGGGCCGGGCACGGGTCTCGTTACAAACAAAACTTTTTGACAGGAAGTGCCCAGGGTAGGAACATAAATAAGAATTATTCACTTTAAAGCAGTGGAAACCGGTTTCATGACCCATCTCAATCGGCGCCCCCGGGGCGTCTTTTTGTTGTTGTCCCTGTTCGCGTTGTCCCTTTCCACCCTGACGGTCACGGCCCGGGCCGCGGATCAAACCGCCCTGGTGCAGTTGGTGGAATACGTGGGCGCCGATTACATCAACGCCGTGCAGGACGGGGAAATCGTCAGCGACGCGGAATACGCGGAGATGGACGAATTCACCGCGTTGCTCAGCGAGGGCATCGAAGGCCTGCCCGAGGCCGAGGGCAAGGACGTGCTGCTGGGCCAGGCCCGGGACCTGGAAGCGGCGGTGGACGAGAAAGCCCCGGAAGCGCGTATCCAGAGCCTGGCGCAGAAGATCCGCGGCTCCCTGGTGGACGTCTACGGCCTGCCGGTGGTGCCCAAGACGGCGCCGGACATGGCCGCCGCCGAGTCGCTTTACCAGACTCATTGCGCCGCCTGCCACGGCCCCGAGGGTCTCGGCGACGGCCCCGCCGGCGCGGCCCTGGAGCCGGCCCCCACGGATTTCCATGAGCGTGCCCGCTACATGGGGCGCTCGGTGCTGGGCCTGTACACCACCATCACCGGCGGCGTGGACGGCACCGGCATGGCCGCCTACCAGGATCAGCTCAGCGACGCCGAACGCTGGGCGCTGGCGTTCTACGTGGGCGGCAAGGCGGTGTCCGCCGAGGAAGCCGAGGCCGGCAAGCAGGCCCTGGCGGACAATCCGGAACTGAAAACCGACATGAGCCTGGATACGGTGATCGCCAAGGCGCCAGCGGATGCCCGCGATGCCTACGGCGATGACGCTCTGGCGGCAATGGGCTACCTGCGCAGCGAGCCGAATGTCCTGTTCAGCCAGAACCGGTTCGTGGAGATCAGCGCCGCCAAGCTGCGCGAGGCCGATGACGCCTATGCCGCCGGTGATCGGGCCGCCGCCCGCTCGGCGGCGCTGTCCGCTTACCTGGACGGTTTCGAGATGCTGGAATCGCAGATCGCCGCCCTCGACAGTGGCTTGATGCGCGACACCGAACGGAAGTTCATGGCGGTGCGGGAAGCGATCCAGGAAGGTGACTCCGCCGACGAGGTTAGCGCCCGCATCGCTGATGCCCTGGAAGGGCTCGGGCAGGCCGCCGATGCTCTGGGCGGCGACGGCCTGAATGCCGCCGCCACCTTCTCCGCCAGCTTCTTCATCCTGTTCCGCGAGGGGCTGGAAGCGCTGCTGATCGTGGCCGCGCTGCTGACCTTCACCCGCAAGGCCCGCGCCACCTCCGCTACCCGTCATATCCACTTCGGTTGGGTGGCGGCCATCATTGCCGGCATCGCCACCTGGTTCGCCGCCTCCACGGTGATCAACTTCACCGGCGCTTCCCGGGAGCTCACCGAAGGCGTCGCCGGTCTGGTGGCCGCGGTGATCCTGTTCTACGTGGGCTTCTGGATGCACAGCAATTCCAGCAGCCAGAAGTGGCTGGGCTATCTGAAGGGCAAGGTGGACACCGCCCTCGGCAGTGGCACCGTCTGGACCCTCACTTTCGTGGCGTTCATCTCCGTGTACCGGGAGATGTTCGAGACCATCCTGTTCTATCAGGCGCTCTGGACCCAGGTCACCGAGGCCACCCAGCCGTTCCTGCTGTACGGCATGGGCGCCGCGCTGCTGGGTCTCGCGGTGGTGTGCGTGCTGATCTTCCGGCTTGGCATGAAGCTGCCCCTGGGGCTGTTCTTCAAGGCCACCAGCCTGGTGCTGCTGGTACTGTCGGTGATTCTGCTCGGCAAAGGCATCGCCGCCCTGCAGGAAGCAGGCATGCTCAACTCCAACTATCTGCCGGGCTGGCCGACGCTGTCCTGGATCGGTTTCTTCCCGACCCTGCAGGGTGCTCTGGCCCAGGCGGTGGCCGTGGTGCTGGCGGTGCTGGCCTGGTGGCGCTCCGGACGCAGCGCCACCGCCTAGCGGCCCGCCGGGGCATCGCGGCTGAAGCGGAATGCCGCCCGGCTGCTCCCGCGCCTGCTATCGCGTAGGAGCTGCTTTAGCCGCGATCCGGCTCCGGCGCCGCGATAGCGCTTGTCATTAAGGCCGGGCGCGTTAGGCTGGGGCTCCCCGACTCGGATCGAGCCCCATGCCGCGCATCGCCGCCAACCTGTCCCTGCTGTTCACCGAACGTCCCTTTCTGGAGCGCTTCGCCGCCGCCGGCGCGGCGGGCTTCCAGGGGGTGGAATTCCTGTTCCCCTATGACTGGCCCATGGCCGCGGTGAAGGCCGCCCTGGACGACAACGGCCTGGAGCCGGTGCTGTTCAACCTGCCCGCCGGTGACTGGGGCGCCGGCGAGCGTGGCCTGGCCGGGCTGCCGGGCCGGGAGGCGGCGTTCCGCGATGGTCTGGAGCGGGCCCTGGATTACGCCGAGGCGCTGGACTGCCCGCGCCTGCATGCCATGGCGGGCATTCCCGGCGATGACATGGATCGTGCCCGCGCCCGGGACACCCTCATCGCCAACCTGGCCTTCGCCGCCGAGCGCTGCGCCGAACGGGGCCGGGTGCTGACCCTGGAACCCATCAACAGCCGTCTGGACATGCCCGGTTACCTGATCGACACCCCGGCCAGCGCGCTGGCGGTGATCCGCGCGGTGGACCGGCCTTCACTGCGCCTGCAGTACGATCTCTACCATGCCCGGGTGATGGGCGAGGACCTGTTCGCATCCCTGGCCGCCTGCATGCCGTGGATTGAGCATGTGCAGTTCGCCGATTGCCCGGGGCGTCACCAGCCGGGCACCGGCACGCTGCCTCTGGCGGCGCTGCTGGCGCATCTGGATGCCCTCGGCTATGGCGGCTGGGCCAGTGCCGAATATCGCCCGAGCGGCGCCACCGAGGAGGGACTCGACTGGCTGGCGAACCTTCGCCAGGATTCGGAGTCCCTTTCTGTCAACGACAAAGGAGAGAGGCGTTAATGAGAAGCTGGGGCGGCAAGATCATCGTCGGCCTGCTGGGCATGCTGGTAGGCGGTCCCATCGGCCTGATCGTCGGTTTGCTGATCGGCCATTTTCTGGATCGCGCCGTGGAGCGGGTACGCGGCTTCAACCCGTTTCGACCCTACGCGCCGGGCGAGAAGCAGGCGCTGCAGGACGCGTTGTTCTCGGCGGTGTTCTCGATCATGGGCCACCTGGCCAAGGCGGATGGCCGGGTCAGTGAGCAGGAGATTGGCCAGGCCGAGGCGGTGATGACGCGCATGCGGCTGAACGCCGAGCAGCGGCGCCGGGCCCAGGAGGCATTCCGGCGCGGCAAGGCGGATGATTTCCCGCTGGATGGCACGGTGGCGGAGTTTCGCCAGCAGGTGCGTCACCGCCGCCATCTGGTGGTGGTGTTCCTGGAAATCCTGCTGCAGACCGCCCTCGCGGACGGCGACCTGCATGCCGAGGAAGAGCGCATCCTGTATCGGGTGGCCGCCGGGCTGGGCGTGCCGGAGGCGCAGTTCCGCCAGATTCTCAATATGATCCTGGCCCAGGCCCGTTTCGGCGGCGCCGGAGCCGGCGCCGGCGGTGGCGCGGCGGATGTGTCGCGGCCTTCGTTGAGCCAGGCCTACCAGGTGCTGGGCGTGGCCGAGTCCGCCTCCGACCAGGAGATCAAGAAGGCCTACCGCAAGCTGATGAGCGAGAACCACCCGGACAAACTGGCCGCCCGGGGCGTGCCGGAGGAGATGATCCGCGTGGCCACGGAGAAGACCGCCGAGATCAGCAAGGCCTATGAGATGATCAAGGAATCCCGGGGTTTCCGCTGAGACGGAGACGGGTGACAAGCCGGCCCCGGCGATAGTAATTTGGACAATCGTGACACTGATCGCGCGGCGCCGCCCGGCGCCGCCCAGACGCGGAAGGAGTAGCCGCCATGCTCGGAGAGTCGCACAGCATTCACCACGAATTTCCCGAACACCACGAGCGCATCGACGCGCTGATGAAGGAGGAACAGGCGTTCCGTGACAAGGTGGAGGAGCACGACCGCCTGGACAAGACCATCCGTGGCCTGGAGCTGCGCGAAAACCCCATCGCCGACCGTGACCTGGAGGCCATGAAGGCCGAGCGCTTGCACCTCAAGGACCAGATTCTGCGCCGTCTTAACGGTGGCTAACCTTTAAAACCGGCTCGTCACCCCCACCTGGGAAGGCATTCATTCCGGCTCGGGAGGCCCGATGACTGCCTATTCCATTCTTGATCTCGCCCCGATCCTGCGTGGCGGCGACGCCGGCCAGGCGTTGCGCAACTCGCTGGATCTGGCCCGCCACGCGGAGCAGTGGGGCTACACCCGCTACTGGGTGGCGGAACACCACAACATGCCCGGCGTGGCCAGCGCCGCCACCAGCGTGGTGATCGGCCATATCGCCGCCGGCACCCAGCGCATCCGCGTGGGCTCCGGCGGCATCATGTTGCCCAACCACGCGCCCCTGGTGATCGCCGAACAGTTCGGCACCCTGGCGGCGCTGTTTCCGGGTCGCATCGACCTGGGCCTGGGCCGGGCGCCCGGCACCGACATGGAAACCGCCCGCGCCCTGCGCCGGGATCTGAACAGCAACGCCATGGAATTCCCCAACGACGTGGCGGAGCTGCAGGCCTACCTGGACGATCCGACCCCGGAACAGCGGGTACGGGCGGTGCCCGGCATGGGCAGCAAGGTGCCGTTGTGGCTGCTTGGCTCGAGCCTGTTCAGCGCCCGCCTGGCGGCGCAAATGGGCCTGCCGTTCGCGTTCGCCTCGCACTTCGCCCCGGAAGCCCTGGAAGAAGCGCTGCATGTCTACCGCACCCACTTCCAGCCCTCCGAACAGCTCGACAAACCCTACGCCGCCGCCGGTATCAGTGTGTTCGCCGCCGACAGTGACGAGGAGGGCGCCTTCCTGGCCACCTCCATGCAGCAGCAGTTCGTCAATCTGCGCCGGGGGCGGCCAGGACCGTTGCCGCCGCCGGTGGAAAACATGGACGAGGTGTGGTCGCCGATGGAAGCCCACGGCGTGCGTCAGGCGATGAAATACGCCATGATCGGTGCCCCGGAAACGGTGGGCCGGCGGCTGCGCGAATTCCGCGACCACACCAACGTGGATGAGCTGATCATCACCGCCGGGATTTTCGACCATGAGAAACGGCTGCGCTCGTTCGATATCGCCGCGCGGCTCTGTCGGGACCTGTAAGCAAGGCGACGGGTCCCCAGGGGGGAACCGTCCTTGAATGTTCCACGCCGGCCCGGGCCGCCACTTTGGTGGCCCGGGCTTTGTCTGATGGTGTGGCTGGCGTGCTCGATCGGCGCGCCGGCGGCGGCGTCACCGGCCCGCCTGGGGCCGGATCTTCCCTATACCTGGGTGGCCGACCCCGGCGGCGAGGCCGGGCCGGACGATATGCTGCCAGCGCTGCGCGAGGGCGCCCCACGGCAGGGGATTTTCTCGCGCGGCTACACGCGCACGGTGTTCTGGGTACGGGTTGTCCTGCCGCCGGAACAGGCCGCCGACGGCGAACGCTGGCTGGAGCTCAAACCCAACTTCGTCGACGATATCCGCCTGTTCCTCCGCCCCCTGGGGAGCGATGGCCCGTGGCGCCAGCGCCGCGCCGGCGACACCTTCGACGGCCCCATCGGCGACATCGACCACCGTTTCCCGCTGTTCGTTCTGCCGCCGGACGAGCATGGCTACGAAATGCTGTTCCGTGTCGCCAGCAGCAGCGCCGTGATGCTGCAGATGAATGTCTGGCAACCCCGGGAATTCCTGCCCGCGGCGGCCCGCGCCACCACTTTCTGGAGCTTCTACTTCGGGCTCGCCACCCTGTCGGCGTTATTGGCGCTGGTATTGGCGGTGGTGTTGCGCACCCGCTTGCTGTGGTCGGTGACCGGGATGTCCGCCGCCTACGTGCTGGTGGCCTGTATCCAGGGCTACGTGGCCTGGCTGATCCCGGATATCGGGTGGCGCCTGCAGCATTACCTCACCGGCGTGCTCACCCTGTCGGCCTATGGGTTGTTGCTGTGGATGGCCTCGGAGGCGTTGCAGTTACGCCGACGGCTGCCGTGGGCCCATCGCATGCTGATGCTCGCCTGTGCGGTGACCGTGGTGTTGTTACTGAGTGTGCCGCTGGACTTCTATGGTGCCGCGATCCGTTTTCAGATGCTGGTTTATCTGAGCACCTGCGCGGTGTTCGTGACCGCCTGCCTGTACGTGTGGTGGCGGGACCGTTTCCGGTTGTCTTCGGTGCTGTTGGGCCTGAACCCGCTGATCTGCATCCTCGCCAGTTTGTTCGGTCTGTTCACCACCGTGGGCTGGATCGCCTTTCGTCAGGAGATCTATGTGGTCTGGCAATACGCCCTGATCGTGAACATGCTGGTGGTCACCGGGCTGGCGGTATATCAGGTGCGCATCAAGCGTTACCGTGAGCGGGAACGCTTGCAGCTGGCCCGCGCCCTGGAACTGGAGCGCGAGGCGCGTTTCAATCAGCGCCAGTTCATGGGGCTGGTGGCCCATGAGTTTCGCACGCCGCTGGCGATCATCGCGGCGAGCCTTCAGAATCTGCGTTATCTGGGGGTCTCCGATCCGCGCCAGCTCAGCCGCTACGACAAGATCGACCGCGCCACCGACCGGTTGGTGCAACTGACCGACAACTGCCTGGCGGACGCGCGGCTGGACGCCGATGATCTGTGGCTCGACCGGCGCCGCCTGTGTTTGCTGGAGCTGGTCACCGAAGCGGCCTCCCTGGTGGGCGCGGCGGGCCACCGGTGGCGCTTGACCCTGGACGGGCAGCCGCCGCCGGCGGGGGAGCGCTGGACCGGAACCGCCTGGCTGGACCCGGCGATGATGCGCATCGCCCTGTCCAATGTGATCGATAACGCGGTGAAATATGGCAACGGCGGGCCGCGAGTCGATGTGAGCCGGCATGCCGACCACTGGAGCGTGGCGATCCGCGATCAGGGGTCGGGCATCGCCGAGGACCGGGTACCGGTGATCTTCGAGCGTTACCGCCGCGCCGCGCCGGCGGAGCACAATCACCGGCGTGGTGTCGGCCTGGGGCTGTATGTCAGCCGCCGCATCGCCCGCGCCCATGGTGGCGACCTGGTGCTCGCCGACAACGGCGATCACGGTTGCTGTTTTTTGTTCACCCTGCCATTGCCACCGGAGGAGGAGGCATCGCACTGATGGACGCGGCCTTTCCCAGACTCGCCATCGTCGAGGACAACGACGACCTGCGCGAGGAATTGCTGTTTTTTCTACGCCACAACGGCTACGCCGCCTGGGGCGCCGACAGCGCCGAGGCGTTCTGGAAGCATCTGCACCGCAACCCGGTGGACATCGTGCTGATCGACCTGGGCCTGCCCGGCGAGGACGGTTTCGGCGTGATTGAATATCTGCATGAACTGGGCGGATACGGGCTGGTGATCATCACCGCCAAGGGCGGACAGCAGGAAAAGCTGCGCGCGCTTAACCTGGGCGCCGATCTGTTCCTGGTCAAACCATTGAATTTTTCCGAATTGAACCGGGCATTGACCACCCTGGCCCAGCGTTTGCGCGGCGAGGCCGGCGGCGACCCGGCGCGGGTGCGGCATGGCGATGGCGCCGGCGGTTGGCGCCTGGATGCCGCCGCCGGCCGCCTGGCCGGCCCCGACGACCGTCAGCTCGCGCTGTCCCAGCAGGAAACCGAGTTGTTGAGGATTCTGCTGCGCGGCAGCCATCAGGTATTCAGCAAGGAAGCGCTGCACGATCTGATGTTCTCCCATGCGCCGCACCCGGATACACATCGTATCGATGTGATTCTCAGCCGCCTGCGTCGCAAGGCCCGAGAGGGCAATATCGATTTGCCGATCCGCTCCATTTTCGGCCGTGGCGTGGTGTTCACCGGGACCCCGCGCGACGGCTGAGAGGTTTGAGAGAAATGAGACTGACATCGCTTCGCCATCATCGGGATACTGGCGTCACGATGTTGGCGTGTGATTGCGCCGTCGATGTCGGTTGGGAGCGAGGACGTGTCTCAAGGGGGAATACCTCGCCAGGGGTGGTGGCGCTGATGGAAGGCGTCGCCGCCGGGGCCGGTGATATCGCGGGGGGCGGTATCACCGGCATTGGATTCTCGAACCACCGTGCCGCCCGGGCTCAGAGCGAATTGGCCGGGCGCCGCTGCGGCCTGCCGTTGGCCTTGTTCAAACACCAGCTTTGCCGGTCGCCGTCGATCGGCACGCCACCCACCCAGCGCCGGGGCGGATGGCTATCCAACCAGTTATTGTGGCCGCTGAGCACGGCATGGCCGTGGTGGGTGATGGACAACTCCCGTTCCGCCCAGGGCTGATCCGCGTCGCCGTGTTCCTCCAGCACCGGCGTCGGCCCGGACAACAGTGGCCGCAGCATCCAGTGGAACAGGGTGTCGCCGAGGTACGGCAGCGGCTCCCGTTCCAGCATCAGGTCGCGAAAGATCTCCCCGGCGGGCTTGGGGCCCCGTTCGGCCACCAGTTGCACGGTGAGCTGTTCACTCAGGCCCAGACCGGTTTCCTCGTCCGGCAATTCCAGCAGATGGCGGCGCAGGGCCCGCCCCAGCATGGGCAGCGCGGTGGTGTTGCGCTGGCTGAGCCGGTCCAGGGCGTCCGGGGTATCGGCGCTGATCGCCCGCCAGGCTCGCCGGCCCAGCACCAGCAGCGGCTCGTCCACGGCGCGCCGTTGTTGCCATAGCCAGCCCAGCACCTCCGGCGCCAGTTGGCCCAGGCCCACGAAGCGCGCCACGCCGGGTATCGCGTCGGTGGCCACCAGTTCCACCCGCACCCTCGGCCAGCGCCGGCCGAAGTGATCCAGGATGTAGGCCAGGATCAGCTGGTCGTAGCTGTCGTGCTCGAACCACAGCACCACCCGCTGGTTGCCGTCGGCGTCGTCCAGATCCTGGTATTCGCGCTGCTGGCGGGACAGGGTCCGTTCCGCGTCCAGGGTCAGTGCCTCGGCGAGAAAGTGGGCGCGGGCTTCGATGAAACGATCCCGGGGCAGGCGCCGCACCGGTCCGATGCAAAACGGATCGGCGAAGGTGAGGCAGCGGCCATGCAGGCCGCAGAGGGGCAGGGCGTCGCGCAGATCGTCCCCGCAGCGGATGTGCACCGTGGTCCGCTCGCCATCCAGTTCATCACCGGCGCGGCGGGCGGCGGCGTCCAGTTCACCGACATGCTGTTCGAAGGCGTTCCAGTCGGGGAAGCCCATTTCCCGGGACACCGTCTGCAGGGCGTCCCTCATCTCCAGGGGCGCCGCCTCCGGGGTGACCCGGTGCAGGGCCAGGCGGGCCAGGGAGCGGCTGTCGCCGCCGTGCGCCGCCTCGTACAGACGGCGGGCATCCGCCACCGGATCATCCAGATGGAAGCGGCCGTTGCTCAGCGAGGTGTCGTCCCGATCGACGGTGGCGGACGGCGTCATGATGGTCTCCGGTTCAATGCATGAATAACGGTTGACCATCGTGGCGCCCGGGTCAATGAACAAGCCGTGAGGAAACGGCCCCAGAGCGCTGATTTTATGGAGTTTTTACTCGCGGCCCTCGGGGGGCGCGATTTCCAGCAGCCGGTAACCGGCCGCTTCCAGAGCGCGCAGGCTGGCGTCTTCCTGCCAGCGGTATTCGTCCGGCAGGCTCAGGGGCATGCCCAGTTGCGGCCGGACCAGGCCGGCCGCCAGGTCCTCGGTGGGTTTGCGCGGGTAGGACACCGCGTACACATTGCACCGTCCGTCGGGGGCCTCCACCGTGACCGCCCAATACCGTCCATTCATCATGTTTGCTCTCCTTGCGCCCCGCGCGCCGGTTTCCTCACCGGACGCTCATGGGTGCAAGGTGCCATCGGTCCGGCCGCTTGTCTGTCATCCTTCGCTGATCGTTACGTAGGAAATGACGTACAGCAGAATCGCAAAAAGGCTTACAGCGCGCGCTCAAGGGCGCCGTAGCTGTCGATCACGCGTCGGTATTGGCTGGGCGCGGCGCCGATGTGTTGTTGAAAAAAGCGGGTGAAATGGCCCTGTTCGGAGAAACCCAGGTCCTCGGCAAGCTGGCCCAGGGTGCCGGTGCGTTCCGTTTCCAGCCAGGTGAAGGCACGCCGCATGCGGGTGTCGTTGAGCATCAGCATCGGAGACATGCCGGTATCGCGCCGGAACAGGGTGAAGAAGTGAGCCCGCGACAGGTTGGCGGCGCGGGCGGCGTTGGCCAGGCAGTCCGGGTCGTCCACGTGATTGCGCAGGTAATCGCAGGCGCGGCGGATACGGGTGTCCTGGAAGCCGAGCCGTGACGCGGCGCCCAGCCGGCGCAGTTGGCGCCACTCGGAGTGGTCCTCGATCAGTTCGATCAGAAAATCGAACAGCAGCGATTCGATGCGTTCGCGGGGCACCAGCTCCGGCGAGTAGGCCTCGGCGATCAGATAGTCCGCCAGCCTTCGGTTCTTGCTGTTCAATTCGATGCCGCACTGGGTGAAAAAGCCCGGGTGGGCGCTCAGCGCCAGGGAATGCTGGATCTCCGCCAGCCAGGCGGGCTCGATGTAGAGCGCCAGGATCTGGGTGGGGCCGGCGCCGGCCTGGTGGTCGTAAAAATGTGGCTGCCAGGCGTTCACCAGCACCGCGTGACGGTCGGTGAGCGGTACCCGCCGTCCATTGACGTTGAAGAAGGTGTCCGCCCCCGCCGCCTTTACCAGTACGTGGCATTCATGGTGGGAGTGGGTCACCAGGGTATGGTCCATGTCGAGCAGGGCGACGCGCCCGAAGGACCCGTGAAAAACGCGCTGTGCAATGGACATCTCACTTCTCCTCAAAGGGCGTCGCGGCGCTTGCCGCGATAGACGCGCAGGATATCGGCCATTACCGCCAGAGCGATTTCCGCCGGCGTCTTGCTGCCCAGGTTCAAGCCGATGGGCATGTGGATGCGTTCGATCTGCTCCCGGGTCAGGCCTCCGATCCGGCGCAGCCGCTCGGCGCGTCGTTCCGAGGTACGTTGCGAGCCCATGGCGCCGATGTAGAACGCCGGAGTGCGTACCGCCTCCATCAGGGCCAGATCGTCGATGCGTGGATCGTGGGTAAGCGCCACCACCGCGGTGGTTTCGTGGCAGCCGCCGGCGGCGATGAATTCGGAGGGCATCACCGGGCGCACCGTGATGTCGCCGGTAAGCAGGCCCTGTTTGTCCTCGCGCGGGTCGCAGGCGATCACCTCGCAGCCCAGTTCCACGGCGAAGCCGGCGCACACTCGTGCCACCGGCGATACCCCGGCGAGCAGCAGGCGCAGCACCGGGCCAATGCGAATCTCCACCCGCTCGCCGAGCAGTCGCGCCGCCTCGCCGCCCTGATCCGGTGACAGATCCAGGGTGCCCCGGGTCAGATCGATGTGGCGCACCCGCCGGTGCTGGCCGAGCAGGGTGTAGCGCAGGGTGGTGAGGTGCTCGATCCAGTCCGGCGTGGCCGGACGCCGCTCCACCAGCACCAGCAGGCTGCCGCCGCAGGGCAGTTGCAGCCGTTGACGTTCATCCTCGCTTTGACCGTAACGCACCACCTGGGCCGGCGCCGGGAAATCGTTCCGTGCCAGGCCCTCGAGAAATTCCTCTTCCACGCAGCCCCCGGACAGCGAGCCCACATGGGCGCCGTCGGCGCGGGCCACCAGCATCGCCCCCGGCGAGCGCGGCGCCGATCCATAGGTGGACAGCACCGTGCACAGCCACACCGGATGGCCGTCGCCGGCCCAGGCCAGGGCCTGCTCGATCACCTGCAGATCAAGGGGCTGCATGGGTGACCCCGGTGTTTCCCGGGCCGTTGTCGGTGTCGCGCCAGCGGCGCACGATGCCCAGTTCGATGTCGAACAGATCCAGCACCCGGCCGAGACTGTGATCGACCATGTCGTCCAGGGTTTTCGGCAGGGCGTAGAAGGCCGGCACCGGCGGCGCGATCACCGCGCCCAGCTCGGCGAGTTCGGTCATGGTGCGCAGGTGATTCCGGTGCAGCGGCGTCTCGCGCACCATCAGCGCCAGCCGGCGCCGCTCCTTGAGAATCACGTCGGCGGCCCGGGTCAAAAGGGTGGAGGTGACGCCACTGGCGATCTCCGACATCGAGCGCATGGAGCAGGGCGCCACGATCATGCCCAGGGTTTTGTAGGAACCGCTGGCGATGGCGGCGCCGATGTCCTGGTTGGAATAGCACACCGAGGCCATCGGCTTGAGGTCCGACCAGGACAGACCGGTTTCGTGAGAGACGGTGATCAACGCCGACTTGCTGACCACCAGATGGGTCTCGATCGGCGTGTCGCGCAGCAGCTCCAGCAGGCGCACGCCGTAGATCGCCCCGGACGCTCCGGAGATGCCGATGATCAGACGTTGCGGGCGGGCTTCAGTCGAGTTCATGGTCGGTGGCGCCTTCCTTGTAGAAATGAATGGCATCGAGCCCGGTGGCCAGGGTCTTGCCGATGATGTCCACGAACAGGCGGGCCGCCGGCGACAGCGGGCGGCGGCTGTCGTGCACGCACACCATGCTGCGGTTGAGGCCGGGGCGCTCCAGCGGGTAGGCGCGCAGAGCGCCTTCCTCCAGGCCCTGGCGCAGCACCGTGGCGGGCAGGATGCTGACGTAGTCGCCTCGACGCAGAAAGCTCTCGATCACGGTGAGGTCGTCCAGTTCCAGATCCGGGCTTACCTCCAGCCCCAGCGCCGCCAGGGACTGGTCGATGACGATGCGCAGGCCATGCAGCCGCGAGGGCAGCACCAGCTTCAGTTCGCGCAGCGCCGCCAACGGTACCGGGGTCGGCACCCGCAGCCGGTTGGCGGCGCCGGTGGCGACCAGCAGTTCCTCGTCCACCAGGTCGATGCGGGTGAGGCGTTCCTGCTGGAAACTCTGGTTGATGACGGCGAAGTCCAGATCCCCGGAGAGCACCCGGTCGATCAGGTTCTGGCTGTAGCCGTAGCTGACCTGGAGCTCCACGTCCGGGTGGTGTTCGACGAAGTAGGCCAGGGTGCTGGCCAGGGCCTGGTTGGCCGCCGAGGCGATCAGGCCAGCGTGGATGCGTCCGCTGATCTCGCCGTTGCGGTGGATCAGGGTCTGCCGTGCCTCCAGGAGCTGGCCGAGCAGCGGCATGAACAGCCGGTAGGCCTGCTCACCGGTCTCGGTGGGGATCATGCCCTTGGAGGTGCGTTCGAACAGTGGCTGGCCGAGTTCCTCCTCCAGCTTGGAAATCTGCATCGACAGGGCCGGTTGAACAATGTTGAGCCGCTGGGCGGCCCGGGTCACCGACCCTTCCTCATACAGACAGGTGAAGTACTTTAGCTGGCGTAGCTCCATGGCGGCCTCGGCGCTTGGATTCAGACCGTTCCGACGTTTTGATAGACGTGCTTGAGCTCGGTGAAATCCATCAGCGCGTCGAAGCCGTGCAGCCGGCCGAGGCCGCTCTTGCGATAGCCACCGGTCTCCGCCTCGGCGAACAGCTTGTTATGGTCGTTGATCCATATTGTACCATCACGGAGTGCCCGGGCCACGCGAAGGGCGCGGGCACCGTCCCGCGTCCAGACACTGGCGGAGAGTCCGAACTCGGTGTGATTGGCGCGCGCCACCGCTTCCGCCTCATCCTCGAAGCTCTCCAACACCAGTAATGGCCCGAATATTTCCTCCTGGCAGAAAAACGCGCCGCTGTCGCGATGGTGAATCAGGCTGGGGGTCAGAAAGGCACCGTCCCGCAATGTGGGATCATCCGGTCGGCCGCCGGCCAGGATCACCTGGTCGCAGCTTTGCTGGGCCTGATCCATCCGGCCGGCCACCAGGTCCCGGGCCCGGTGGTCGATCAGCGGGCCGATGCGGCTGTTCGGGTCCAGGCCGTGGCCCAGGGGGAGGGCGGCCAGGGCCGCGCCAAGCGCCTTTTTCATCGCTTCCAGGCGGCTGGCGTGCACCAGCACCCGGCGGGCGGCGGTGCATTGCTGCCCGGAGATGATGGTGGCCGCCGCCGCCAGTTGAGGGGCGATGGCCTCCACGTCCGCGTCCTCGAACACCAGGCAGCAGGATTTGCCGCCCAGTTCCAGGGACAGTTTCTTCATGGTCGGCGCCGCGTCCTGCATGATGCGGGTGCCGGTGGCGGTGGAGCCGGTGAAGCTGAGCACGTCCACCCGGGGGCTGGCCACCAGATGGGCGGCGCCGGCGTGGCCGCTCTCGGTGAACAGATTGACCACGCCGGCGGGCAGGGCGTCCTGGGCCAGCAGCGGTTCCAGGATGGCGGCGTTGAACAGGGCCGTTTGCGCCGCCGGCTTGATCACCGTGGTGCAGCCGGCGGCCAGGGCCGGCGCCAGGGCGCGAATCAGCAGTACGCCGGGGGCGTTCCAGGGAATGATCAGGCCGGCCACTCCGGCGGGTTCGCGGAACAGGGTGGAGAATTCCCCGGGCGCCACTTCCATGGCCGCGCCGGGATTATGCCGGGCCAGGCCGGCGTAATAGAGAATCTCCGAGATGGCGCCGCCGATCTCGCCCCGGGACTGGGCCAGGGGCTTGCCATTCTCGCGGGTAAGCAGCTCGGCCAGTGCCTCCCTGCGCGGCTCCAGAGCGGCGGCCCAGGCCAGCAGTACCTGTTGGCGCAGGCGAGGATTCTGGGCCCAGCCTGGCTGTTCGAAGGCGTTCGCGGCGGCCTCCACCGCCGCCCGGGCCTGGGCTTCACCGCCTTCGGCGAACGCGCCCAGGCGCTCGCCGCTGGCCGGGTCCAGGCTGTCCACCCAGCCGTCGCCGTCGCGCCATTCGCCGTTGATGTAGTGTCGTGCCTGCATGTTGTTGTTCTCCTCTGACGGTGCAAAAAAACGGCCGCCACCCGTAGGCGGCGACCGGCACCGAGGTTAACGGGAGGGAATCAGTTGTTGTTGCCAGTCGTCGCCGGCGGCCCGGCTCACCGCGTCCAGATCCACGTCTTCCTCGCCGGGTACGCGGATGCGCTTGAAGCGCATGGGCGGTGCGTCCAGGGGCACGGTGGCGTCGAAGCCCATCTTCGAGCCGACGCCGTCGCGGGTGGAGGGGTCCAGCTTGGAGCCCTGGCTGTCGTGCACCAGCACCAGGTCGCGGTCGGCCTGGAAGCGGGTGGCCACCGCCCATTCCACTTCGTTGGGGTCGTGAATGTTCACGTCGGTGTCCACCACCACCACATGCTTGATGTCGTAGTGACCGCCGAGGGCGCCGAGAATCACGTTCTTGCCTTCGCCCTCGGAACGCTTGTCGATCTGTACATAGAGGTGATAACGGCATACGCCGCCACGGGCCAGATGCACGTCGCGCACCGACGGGAAGCTGCGCTGCAAATGCGCCTGCATGGTCGCCTCGCGGGGAATGCCACCCAGCAGCAGATGCTCCAGGCCGCCGCCGACAATGGTATGGAACATGGGCGCTTCACGGTGGGTGATGGCGTCAACCTCGATCACGTGACGCTCGGCGCGCTCGCCATAGTACTGCGGGAATTCACCGAACGGGCCTTCCTCCTCCCGGGCGTTGGCCAGCAGTCGTCCCTCGATAACGATCTCGGCGTCGGCGGGCACGCGGATGCGGTTGGTGACGCATTGCGCCACCTTAAGCGGTTCGCCATGCAGCGCCCCGGCGATTTCCAGTTCGTCATGGTCCAGCGGCACGATCGCCTGGGACGCCATCAGGGTGAGGGGGTCGTTGCCCACCACCACCGCCACTTCCAGATCCTCGCCGGCGCTCTCCGTCTCCTGGAAATAGGCCAGAGTGTGGCGCGGCAGCAGCAGAGCGCCGAGCCGGTTGGCGCTGCTCACCTGCAGCCGGTGGATGGACACGTTCTGCACGCCGGTGCGCGGGTTGCGGCTGATCAACAAACCGGCGGTGATGTAGGCGCCGCTGTCGTGCTCGTTGTGGGTGGGGATCGGTAACAGGCGGTTCAGATCCACGTCCCGGTGCACCACCTGCTGGCAGACCGGCGTGCTCACCTCCCGCCAGGGAATCGGGTTGAGGCTGGCCTCCTGGAAGCGCGCCAGCACTTCGGAGGGCGCCACGCCCATGGCCTCCGCCATCCAGTCGCGGTGCGACAGCAGCCCGGAGATCACCGGGATGTCGTGGCCGCCGGGGCGGGGAAACAGGGAAGCACTGCGGCCGTCGAGCCGGTTGGCGATGGCCGCCACTTGAAAGCGCAGGTCCGTGCCCGGCTCGATCACGCTGAGCCGCCGGCTCTGCTGCAGATGGTCCAGCCAGCCGCGCAGGCTGGCGCCCACGGGCGGCGTGGTGGTGTCGACGGTGTTGGAAGGCATGGAGGGCATGTCGGCGTCCCTTTGTCGGTTTTTGTTTGAACGCCATGCTATAAGCCGGACCGATGCCTTCCTATTAAGCATTTCTGATGCGCTTCATCAGCGCGCGAGATACGTCCACGGTGCCATCCTGTGTCCCGTAATGTGGGATGAAACCCCGGGGCCGATCCATAATGTTCGGTGATTGGACGGATCATTATAAGTTAATGGGCGGCTTTCAGGGCGCTGTGATAGCGTCCTTTCAGATCAGGAAATAACTAAAAACAAATACTTGCAGAAAAAAAGGTAGTGCGATGAATACAACAACCCTTTGCTTTCGAGCCTTGATCTGTGTGGCCGTCCTGGCATTTAGCACGGTAGTCGGCGCCAAGGAATTGAAACTCGGATTGATCGTGCCCGGCGACCACGCCTGGAGTCAGGCCGCCCGGGAGATGGGCAAGGAACTGGAGCAGCGCACCGACGGCCGTTACAGCGTCACCTTGTTCCCCGCCGGCCAGCTCGGCAGCGAAGCGCAAATGCTGCAACAGATGCAGACCGGCGCGCTGGATATGTCGTTCATGACCGTGGCCCAGGTGGTCAACCGGGTACCGGAATTCGGCGCTCTGTTCGCGCCCTATCTGGTGGAAAACGAAAAGCAGGCGGATCAGCTACTCAAAGGACCCGCCGCCCAGGGGCTGCTGGAAAAGCTGCCGGTCAAAACCGGCACCGTGGGCCTGGGCTATGGCGTGGCCGGCATGCGCATGATGCTCAACGCCTTCCCCTCCGATAACGTGGCCGCCCTGGATGGTCGCAAGATTCGCATCACGCCGTTTCCGCCGGTGCAGGATTTCTACCGCTTGCTGGGCGCGGTCTCCACGCCCATGCCACTCACCGATGTGTACGATGCCCTGGCCAACGGCCAGGTGGACGGCGTCGACGCGGACCTGGAACTGGTCTGGAAACTGCGTCTCTACGAACGCGCCAAAACGCTGCTGCTCAGCGGTCATATGATGTTCCCGGTGGTGGGCTTGGTATCCGGCCGCACCTGGGCCGGCATGAGCGAGGAGGACCGTGATGTTCTCCGCGAACTGACCCGCAAGCACCTGGGCGGGCTGGCCGCTTACTACATGGCGTTCGGCGAGAAAACCCGCGCCGACATCGAAAGCGAAGGCGTCAAGGTGGTGGAAGCCGGTCCCGACTACTTCGGCGACAAACTGGATCAGTGGGAAGAGATCTGGACCAAGAAGGCCCCGGTCCTGTCCGAGCTTCGCAAGGAAGCCGGGCAACTCTGAGCCCGCCCGGGCCGTCGCCCCGGCGGCCCGGTTTCCGAAAGAATCACCGTCAGGAAACCCCCGTTATGATTCAGGCGTTAAGCAACGGGTTCGCCCGTGTGGAACGTGGCGCGGTCCGTCTTCTTGTGGTCGCCCTGCCAATCATGATTCTGGTGAACGTGTTCGGTCGCTTCTTCAAGGCACCGATTTTCTGGCTCGATGAACTGGCCGTGCTGATGATGGTGTGGCTGGCGATGCTGGGTCTGAGCATCACGCTGAAGAGCCGCGATGCGGTGGCGGTGACGCTGCTCACCGGCGCGGTGCCGCCCACCGCCCGCAAGGTGCTGCAGCTGACCTCCGACGTGGTGGTGCTGGGGTTCTGCGTGGCGCTGATCGTGCTGTGCTACCGCTGGTTCAACCCGCTGCTGTTGATCCACAGCGATTTCAATATCGAGACCTTCGCGGCGGACAGTTTCAACTACATCTATCAGGAGCCCACCGAAACCCTGGGCGTGCCCAAGTTCTGGTTCTGGCTGATCCTGCCGGTGGTGTCGGTGACCAGCAGCGTGCACGCCCTGGCCAACCTGCTGCGCACCTGCCGGACCCCGCGCTCGGAGTTCGTCGATCCTCCCGAAGCACACCCGGTGGCGGAGTAACTCCATGGTAGCCGTTATTTTTCTTGTTCTGCTTTTTATCGGCGTGCCCATCGCGCTGGTGCTGGCGGTCAGTGCCATGGCCTACATCGTCAGCAGTGACAACGCGGTGCTGTTTCTGTCCTACCCGCAGCAGTTTTTCGGCGGGCTCAGTCAGTACGGCCTGCTGGCCATTCCGCTGTTCATGCTGGTCGGCGAACTGATGAACGAAGGCGGGCTGACCCGCCGATTGGTGGCCTTCGCCTCGGTCTTTCTCGGTTCCATCCGCGGCGGGCTCGCCTATATCAATATCCTGGCGAACATGATGTTGGCGTCCATCGTCGGCTCCGCCAACGCCCAGGTGGCGGTGATGTCCCAGGTGATGGTGCCGGAAATGCACCGCAAGGGGTACGACCGCAGTTTCGCCACCGCCACCACCGCCGCCGGGGCCTTGCTGGCGCCGGTGATTCCGCCGTCCATGCTGTTCGTGATCTTCGGCGTGCTGGCGCAGATCTCGATCGGCGATCTGTTTATCGCCGGCATCGTCCCCGGTCTGCTGATGGCGGTGGGCTTCATTCTGGTCATCGCCGTGCTCGGCTTTATTCATGAGTACCCGAAGAACGAGCGGCTGACCTTGCGCCAGGCGCTGCGCAACGTGGTGGCCAGCATTCCGTCGCTGAGCGTGCCGGTGGTGATGATCGGCAGCATTGTCGGCGGCCTGGCCACCCCCACCGAGGCGGCCGCCGTGGGCGCCGCCATGGCGGTACTGGTGGGCCGCTTTGCCCACGGCGAGATGAAGACCGACCGCATGGGCGACATGCTGTTGCGCGTGGCCATCAACAGCGGCGTGGTGCTGGCTCTGGTGGCGGCGGCGGCGGTGTTCGGCTGGGTGATCATCTACGAACAGCTGCCCCAACGGCTGGGCGAGCTGATGCAAAGCATGACCTCCGACCCGTTCGTTTATTTGCTTTTATTGATGGGCCTGTTGCTGATGGTCGGCATGGTGCTGGACGGCATCGCCGCCCTGATCCTGCTGGTGCCCATCGTGCTGCCGGTGGCGCAGTCCGTGTACGGCATCAATCCCTATCACCTGGGCGTGCTGATGTGCATCAACCTGACCCTGGGGCTGCTGACGCCGCCGGTGGGCGCGGCCCTCTACGTGGCTTCCCGGGTCACCGGTTGCAAACCGGGTGACATCATCAAGGCGCTGTTGCCGTTCCTGCTGGTGACGGTGCTGGTGCTGCTGCTGATCACCTGGATGCCCGATCTGGTGACCGCCTTCCTATAAGGAGAACTGTTATGAATCGTATGAAAGACAAGGTCGTCATCGTCACCGGTGGCGCTCAGGGTATCGGCGCCACCTACGCCCGGGCGCTGGCGGCGGAGGGCGCCGACGTGGCCATCGCCGACGTGCTCGACGGCAGTGCCGTGGCCGCCGAGATCGAGGCCGGCGGGCAACGGGCCCTGTACATCAAGACCGACGTCACCGACCAGGCCCAGGCCCGGGCCATGGCGGAAACCGTCAAGGAACGGTTCGGTCGCATCGACGTGCTGGTCAACAACGCGGCCATCTATGCTTCCCTGCAAATGCGGCCCTTCGACGAGATCGACCTGGACGAATGGGACAAGGTGATGGCGGTGAACGTGCGCGGTCCCTTTGTCTGTGCCCGCGCGGTGGCGCCGATGATGAAGGCGCGGAACTACGGCCGCATCATCAATATTTCTTCCGGCACGCCGTTCAAGGGCACCCCGGGGCTGCTGCATTACGTCACCTCCAAAGGCGCCATTCTGACCCTGACCCGGGGCCTGGCCCGGGAGCTGGGTGAGTTCGGCATCGCCGTCAATACGCTGGCCCCCGGGCTGGTGCTCAGCGAAGGCGTGATCGCCAACGAAGCCATGCGCGACACGCTCACCGCGCCGGTACTGGCCAGCCGAGCCCTCAAGCGCGACCAGATGCCCGAGGATCTGATCGGGCCGCTGCTGTTTCTCGCCTCCGACGACAGCGCCTTCATGACCGGCGAGACCGTGGTGGTGGACGGGGGCTCGGTGATGCACTGATCTTCGCCGGGGCCACCCGGCACCCCCACGCCTCCGCCATCAATAAGTATTCCAACAAACCACGATTGGAGCGGACCATGAAACCGAGTAGAGAAGAGGTCATTGTCGAGAAGTCCCACGCTTTCCGTGAGCAGTACCGGGCGGCCACGCCCGCCTGGTACCGGGGCGAAATGCACCTGGCGTTCACCCTGGTCTTTACCTTCGGGGTGATTCTGTTTTGCGCCACGCGCCTGCACGACACCACCTGGCCGGAATGGCTGTTGGTGGTGGTGCCCATGCTGCTGTTCGGCAACTGGGCGGAATGGGCCGGGCACCGCTACCTGCTGCACAGCCCGCGCAGCCTGTTGAAATCCGCCTACAAACGCCATGTGGCCACCCACCACCAGTTCTTTTCCCACCGGACCCTGGATTATCACGGCCAGCGCGACTGGCGGGCGCTGCTGTTTCCCCCGTTCGCGCCGGTGCTGTTCGTCGGCGCCGCCGTGCCACCGGCGCTGTTGCTCGGCGTGCTGTGGTCCGCCAACGCGGGGTACATCGCGGTGCTGACCATGGCCGCGTACTTTCTTATGTACGAAGGCCTGCACACCGCTTCCCACCTGGAACATCCGATTCTGGATCGCCTGCCACTGGTGAACACGGTGCGGCGCATGCATGTGCTGCACCACAATCCGGACTTCATGCACACCCAGAACTTCAACCTGACGTTTCCGCTCTGCGATGCGTTGTTCGGCACCAGCGACCTGAACAAGGGCGTGATCGGCACGCTCTTCAACGGCATGTCCGATGACGCCCGCAAACCGGAGATTCAGGAAAAGCTGGATGCGCAGAAGAAGCCCCGACCGGAGCGGGGCGCACCGGCGGGGGAGTGATCCCGGCGCATGTGGCGGATCGCGGCTGAAGCCGCTCCTACGGTGGGTGCATGCACCGTAGGAGCGGCTTTAGCCGCGATCACCACCGGCTCAGGGTTTAAGAATCGACGGATCGATGGGCAGCTCGATCAGAAACGGCCGGTCCGCCTCCAGGGCCCGTTCAAACACCGCCGGAAAATCCTCGCTGTCTTCCACGCGCTCCGCCTCGGCACCGAAGGAGCGTGCCAGGGTGACCAGATCCGGGTTGACCAGATCGGTGCCGTAGCGCCGGCCCGGATACTGCCTTTCCTGGTGCATGCGGATGGACCCGTAGGAGCCGTTGTTGACCACGATGACGATGACGTTGGCGCCGTATTGCACGGCGGTGGCCAGTTCCTGACAGGTCATCAGAAAACAGCCGTCGCCGGCGAAACACACCGCCGGCCGTTGCCGGTCGGCGAGCTTGGCGGCGATCGCCGCCGGCAGGCCGTAGCCCATGGAGCCGGAGGTGGGCGCCAGGGCGCTGCCCAGGGCGCGGAACGGATAGAAGCGATGCACCCAGAGGGTGTAGTTGCCGGCGCCGTTGCTGACCACCGCCTCCGGCGGCAGCCGTTGGCCGAGCCATTGCACCACCCGGGCCAGTTGCATGGGGGCGGGGGATTCGGTGGGCGTTGCCCAGTCCCGGTACACCTGACCGGCCCGTTCCAGCCAGGCGCGGCGTTTGTCGTCCAGCGGCCGGTCGGCGCGCAGGGCGACGGTTTCGGCGAAGCCGCGCACGCCGGCGCAGATCGCCAGATCGGTGTGATAAACACGCCCCAGCTCTTCCGGCTGCGGGTGCACATGGATCAGTTGCTGGTGGGGGCGGGGCACCTCCAGCAGTTGATAGTGGCGGGTGGTGATGTCGCCGAGCCGGGTGCCCACCGCCAGGATCAGATCCGCGTCCTCGATCAGCGCCGCCAGGGCCGGGTTCATGCCCAGCCCGGCGTCACCGGCGTACAGGGAGTGGCTGTTGTCGAAGCGGTCCTGGCGCCGGAAGCCGGTGACCACCGGCACGCCGTGGGCCTCCGCGAAGCGGCGCAGTTTGTCGTGGCTTTCGCTGTCCCAGCCGGAGCCGCCGAACACCGCCAGCGGGCGCCGCGCCGCCGCCAGCCGGCGTTCCAGGGCGCGCACGTCGCGCACCGCCGGATAACTCTGCGCCGGCGTTACCGGGGCGGTGTCCACCGCCGAGACCGATTCATAGAGCAGGTCCTCGGCCAGGCCGATCACCACCGGCCCCTGTCGGCCGGAACGGGCGGTGGCGAAGGCGCGGCCCAGATACTCCGGCAGCCGCTCACTGTGCTGCAGGTCGACGGCCCACTTCGCCACCGAACCGAACAGCGCCTGCACGTCCACTTCCTGCCAGGCCTCGCGCTCCTGGAAGCCGCTCGGCACCTGGCCGACGAACACCAGCAGCGGCGTCGAGTCCTGGGACGCCACGTGCAGGCCGGCCAGGGCGTTGGCGCTGCCCGGCCCGCGGGTCACGAAGCACACTCCGGGCCGGCCGGTGAGCTTGGCATGGGCCTCGGCCATCATGGTGGCGCCGCCTTCCTGACGGCACACCACCAGTTCGATGTCCGGGGCATCATGGAGGGCGTCCAGCACCGGCAGAAAGCTTTCGCCGGGCACCGTGAACACCCGGTCCACGCCGTTGCGGCGCAACAGGTCGACGATCACCTGGCCGCCGGTGCGGCCTTGCGCGCTGGCGGTGGTCATTGTGCTTGCGCCGCTTCCTGGTAGTACTTTTGGGCGCCCGGGTGCAACGGTACCGCCAGGTTTTCATCGGCGGCGGAACCGTCCACGGTCCAGCCGGACATGGAACCGAACGAGCGCTGTACACTCTCGCGGCCTTCCATGATCGCCTTGGTGATCCGGTAGGCCTCTTCTTCCGGCATGTCCGCGTTGGCGTAGATGGAGGTACTGAAGCCCACGCCCTTGACCGGCTCGCTCTGGCCCTCGAACAGGTCCGCCGGCATGGTGGCCGGGGTGAAGCCGTATTTTTCCAGGTAGGCGATGGCGTCGTCGCTAAGGCTCAGGAAGCGCTGTCCGGGGGTGATCGACAGCTGTGAGGTGTTGGGGTGGCCGGCGGTGGTGATGCCGATGATCATGTCCAGTTTACCGTCGCCGAACTGGTCCTGAAGAATGCTCAGGCTGGAGCGGCTGACGCTGCCGCCGAAGGATTCGATGTCCTCGTAGCTGAGGTCGTTGGCGGCCAGAATCAGCCGCGCGATGTACTCATTGAGGCTGCCCTGGGGGCCGGTGCCGATGCGCACCGCCAGCTTGTTTTTCTTGATGTCGGCGAGGCTTTTGATATCGCTGTTCTTCTGCACGGTGACGCGCTGGTAGTACTGATCCAGGCCGCCCACCAGGCCACGGATATTGTCGATTTTGTTATCGAACGGGCCGAAGCCGCGCTCCGCCCAGGAGGCCACCGGCGGGAAGATCAGCGCCACGTCGGTGCGTTTGGCGGTGAGCAGCTTGGTGTTGGCGATGGCCATCGGCGTGCCGAGGATGTCCACGGTGGAGCCCTGCGGCAGGCCGTTGAGCATTTCCGTGCGCAGGGCGCCGGCGTAGGCGTACCAGGTGGTGCCGGTGGGGCCGGCGGCGAATTTCACCTTGACCGGATCGGCGGCCTGCGTCGCGCCGGTCAGGGCGAGCAGGGCCGCGAACAGGGCGGGAGCGAGAGAGCGGAAGCTGAGATGTCGCATTTTTTGTTCTCCTGATAATAAAAGTTGAGTCGAACGTTATTCTTGCCGGGCGGTGGATACGGATGCCGTGTCGGCTGCGCGCCGGCGCCACAGTTGCCCGCCCAGCACCACCGCGAGCAGCACCAGGCCGACCAGCGAAGCGGTCAGTTTGGGCGTGATCAGCAGCACCGCGGCGGCCAGCAGCAGCACCGATTCAAGCCTGGCATTGCGGGTGCGCAGGAAGCCCGCCACGCAACCGGCCAGGGCGTAGCAGCCGATGGCGGCGGTGATCGTGGCGGTGGCGATCTTGGTCCATTCGCCTTGCAGCAGCAGCGCCGGGCTGAAGGCGAACGCGAACGCCACCAGGAAGCCGGCCAGGCTGTAGCGGAACGCGGCCCAGCCGGTTTTCCAGACGTCCGCCTTGGCGATGCCGCCGGCCACGAAGGCGGCCAGCGCCACCGGCGGCGTCACCATGGACAGGGCGGCGAAGTACAGCACGAAAAAGTGTGAGGACAGCTGCGGCACGCCCAGTTTATCCAGCGCCGGAATGGCGAGAATGGCGCCCATGATGTACGCGGCGGTGGTGGGCATGCCCATGCCCATGACGATTACCATGATCATCACCAGCAGCAGGGCCGGGATCATCATGCCGCCGGACAGGGTGGTCACGAAGGTGCCGAAGGTCAGGCCCAGATTGGTACTGGAGGCGATGCCCACCACGATGCCGGCGCCGGCGCAAGGAATGGCCACGGCGATGGCGCTGCGCGCGCCGGAGTCCAGCGCCTGTACAGAGTCGCTGACCACCGAGCGGACGGCGCCGACCAGACCGGCGGGGCCGTGCTCGCGCACGCCGTCCCAGCAGCGGGTGAACAGTCCCAGGAACACGGTCAGCCAGACCGCTTCCAGGGTGGCGGAACTGAGCGCGCGGCCGGCCATGATCTGGTAAACCAGCACGCACACCGGAATCAGCAGATAGAGCCGCTTGAGCACGCTGCCCCAGTCCGTTTCCAGCTCCGCCTTGGTCAGGCCGCTCAGATTGTTGCGGCGGGCCAGCAGATCGACCACGAAGTACAGCGCCAGATAGAACAGCAGCGCCGGAATGATCGCCGCCAGCGCCACCTCGGCATAGGGAATGCCCATGAACTGGGCGATCAGGAAGGCGGCGGCGCCCATCACCGGCGGCATCAGTTGCCCACCGGTGGAGGAGGTGGCCTCCACCGCGGCGGCCTGCTCGGCGCTCATCCCGGAGCGCTTCATGGCGGGAATGGTGAACATGCCCATCACCGCCGCGTTGGCGGTGGCGCTGCCGCTGACCGCGCCGAACAGGGTGGAGGAGACGATGGACACCTTGGCCATGCCGCCGCGCAGGCGGCCCACCAGCAGCATGGACAGATCCATGAACAGCTGGCCGCCGCCGAACAGCTGCAGGAAAGCGCCGAACAGCAGGAAATAGAACACCTGGCCGTAGGAGACGATGCTGGGAATCCCGAACACACCCTCGTTCTGCATGGTCTGCAGATCGATGAAGGTCTCGAAGAACGTCCGGCTGAGCTGGCCGTCGTGGCCGATGATGCGCAACAGCGGCACCTCGCGCAGCAGCGGGCCGCAGAATTGATAGACCAGGAACACCAGGATCACGGTGGTCAGGCCCATGCCCAGGGAGCGGCGCACCGCCTCCACCACCAGGGCGATGGTGACCACGCCCACCAGCAGATCGGTGGTGGTGGGCAGATCCACCATGGCGATGCGGGTGATCAGGGTTTCGCCGTTCAGGTAGTAATGCACGGCGATGGCGGCGGCCACCGCCACCAGCAGGTAATCACTGGCGCGGCTCACGCCAAACCGCCGCGGCCCGGTTTCCGGCGGCGCGATCAGCGGATGGGTGATGAAGGTGAGCATGACGCCGAACATCACGTGGATCGGCACCGCCACGATCAACTCCAGCGGCGAACCGTAGACCATCCAGATCTGGAACAGGGCCCACAGCAGCGCCACCACGCTGGCCGGGTTGGCGTACTTCTTCATGCCTGGGCCTCCGCGCGCCGGGCGGCGCCGATCTCACCGAGCAGAGCGGATACCGCCACGCCCAGCAGCAGCGCCCAGAACGGCGAGCTGATGCCGAGCAGGGAGAACTTGCTCATCGCCACGGTCAGCGCCACGAAAGCGCCCACCTGGCAGGGGCCGTTCTTGCGGAAGGCTTGCTGGAAGGCACCGAGCAGCACGCCGATCATGGCGAGCCCGGCGATCACCATGATCAACGCCTTGGGCAGGGCCAGGATAAACGGCACCGCCAGGCCGGCGAACAGGCCGAACAGCATGAACAGGATGCCGTTGACCAGGGAGGCGCCGTAGCGCAGGCGCGGGTCCTCGCCGGCCTGCTCGGAGGAGCAGATGGCGGTCATCGGCCCGGCGATGTTGGCGTTGTGGCCGCCCAGCAGGCCGGCGAGAATGCCGCCCACGCCGCTGGCGATGGTCATGCGGTTGACCGGCGGTTCATAGCCTTCGGCCATCAGCACGCCAATGGCCTGGGCGTTCTCGGCGCCAATCACCAGGGCGGTGAGCGGTACCGCGATGGCGAAGAACGCTTGCCAGGAAAACGCCGGCGCGGTGAAGCCGGGCATCACGAACTCCAGGCTCACCTCGGCGGGTTTCAACTGGCCCAGCCACAGGGCCATCACCAGGCCGACTACGCCGGCCACCAGCACCGGCGGCACCGAGCGCAGCAGCCGGCCGGTGAGGAAGAACGCCAGGGCGGCGATACCGGCCACCCAGGGTGCCGCCACCACCGAGTCCACGGCGCCGGTGGCGAACCGGAACAGGGCGCCGGCGATCATCGCCATGACGATGGGCACCGGCAGCCAGTGGGCGAGACGGCCGATCAGGCCGCTGGCGCCCAGAAGCAGCACCATCACGCCGCTGGCGATAAAGGCACCCACCGCCTCGTTGAAGGGAATCATCTGCAAGGAGGCGGCCAGAATGGCGGCGCCGGGAATGGTGTAGGCGCCGCTGATCGGCAGCCGGTAGCGCAACGAGAAGATCACGCTGATCAGACCGCCCAGGACATAGATGGCGAACAACCAGGCCACGGTCTGGGCATTGCTGAGGCTGCCGGCCTCGGCGGCGTTCATGACGATCACCGCCGGGCCGGTACAACCGAACAGGGCGGCCACCACACCGGTACTGATGGTGCGGGTATTGAGGGCGGCGCGCAGCGGGGCCGCCTCGGACATTTCCTTGGGCATGGTGCTGCCTCCGTTTTTGTTATAGGTCGGGCAGGCCGGGGCAGGGCCCCGGCGGTCGGTGTCGCGACGCGGTTATTCGCCTTTGAATACCGCCGGACGTTTGGCGTGGAATGCCTCCACGCCTTCCTTGAAGTCCGCTGAGCTGCGCAGGCGGCTGTAGCAATGGCCTTCCATCTCGATGGCCACCTTGAGCGGCGAATCCTCGTTGTCGTTGATCAGCTTCTTGGCGGTGCGCTGGGCCAGCGGCGAGAAGCGGCGCAGTTCCTCCACCAGCGCATCGGTGGCTTTTTCCAGCTCGGCGTCGGGCACGCATTCGGTGACGAAGCCCCAGGCCAGGGCCTGCTCACCGGATACCCGCTTGGCGCGCATCACCATGTGCTTGGTGCGGGTGATGCCGATCATCTTCTGCAGCCGCGCGGAGCCGCCGGAACCGGGGATCTGACCCAGGTTCTGTTCCGGCAGGGCGTAGCGGGCGGTGTCCGAGGCGATGCGGAAATCGCAGGCCAGCGACAGCTCGAAGCCGACGCCGAAGGTGTAACCCCGGTTGGCGGCGATCACCGGCTTGCTGCAGCGCTCGGCGGCGGCCACGTTCCAGGCCAGTTTGGAAACGTGCTCCGGGGAGGCTTCCAGGAAGCCGCGGATGTCGCCGCCGCTGGAGAAGTGCTGGCCCTCGGCGCGCAGTACGATGACGCGCACGCCCGGGTGGGCATCCAGGGCTTCGAACACCTGACGCAGGTATTCGCGCTGGCTCATGGCGATCACGTTATAGGGCGGGCGGCCGAGGATAATGTCGCCGCGCTCCTGGTCGGTGCGCAACTCCACCTTGAAACCGTCGAAGTCGGTGCTGAGAAATTGTTCAATGTCGGACACGTTCATTGTGTGTTTTCCTTTTTTGGATCAATCGGGTTCTGGATCAATCAGGGCTGTTCGGCGGGTTGCGGGTCGCTGTAATCCGCCACCAGAACGCGGCGCAGGATCTTGCCCACCGGGGATTTGGGAATCTGGTCGATGAATTCGTAACGGCGCGGGCGCTTGAAGCGTGCCAGGCCGGATGCCACGCAATGGGCGTCCAGGTCTTCCTCGCTGACCGGGTGGCGGGTCTTGATGAAGGCGGCCACCAGCTTGCCCCACTGCTCGTCGGGCAGACCCACCACCGCCACTTCCTCCACCGCCGGGTGCAGGGACAGGGCGTTCTCGATCTCCGCCGGGCTCACGTTCTCGCCGCCGGTGATGATCAGGTCGTCCACGCGGCCGGTGACGAACAGGTCCCCCTCCTCGTCGAAGAAGCCGGTGTCGCCGGTGAAGTACCAGCCGTCACGGATCGATTTGGCGTCCGCGTCCGGGCGCCGCCAGTAGCCTTCGAAGGCTTCGTCGCTGGCCAGGTCGGCGATGATCTGGCCTTCCTCGCCGGCGGCCACCTGGTCCGCCGGAGTGTCGGCGTTCAGGCGCACCACGCGGATGCGCTGGTTGAGCGCGCCGCGACCGGAGGAGCCCGGCTTGCGGCTGGCCGCCTGATCAATGGTGAAGGTGTAGATCTCGGAGCTGCCGTAGTGGTTGACGAACAGTTCCGGCTGGAAGGCTTTTTCCACCCGTTGCATCAGGCCGTCGCTCATCGGCGCGCCGGCGAAACCGATCTTGCGCACGCTGGCCACCCGTTCGGGGCTGAACGCCGGGTGCTCGATGAGCATGTGATAGAGGGTCGGCACCAGGTAGAGGTTGCTGATGCGTTCCCGTTCGATGGCGTCCAGGGTGGCTTCCACGTCGAAGCGCGGGATGCACACGAAGTGGCCGTCCAGCAGTGTCATGGCCAGCAGCGAGCGCACGCCCATGGTGTGATACAGCGGCATCACCCCCAGGGTGCATTCACCGTGGCCGTACAGGTTCTGGGCCACATGGGCGAGGGCGGCGGCGCGCTCGGCGCGGTGGCGGCGCGGCACGCCCTTGGGCCGGCTGGTGGTGCCGGAGGTGTACAGCATCAGGGAGCCGTCGTCCGGGCCGGCGCGCAGAATGGTGTCCGCCGGGGCTCGCGCGCACAGGTCGTCGAAGTCCAGGGCGCCGTCGAAGGGCTTGTCGCCGACGCTGATACAGGGGATCGCCGGCTTGCCCATGGCCGCCACGGCGTCACGCACCGCCTCGTCATGGACCAGGGCGCGGGCGTCCGCGTCGTGCAGGCTCCATTGCAGATCGTCGGCGGTGCAACGCCAGTTCAGCGGCGTCATCACGATACCGGCGAACTGGCAGGCCCAGTGCAGGGTGGCCATCTGCCAGCGGTTCTGCATCGCGGCGACCAGGCGGTCGCCCTTGTTCAGGCCCAGATCCTGCAGTCCCAGGGCGGCCCGTTGGATGGTGTCGAACCAGGCTTCGTAGCTCAGGCGTTGCGGGCCGTCGCTGATCGCCGTCGCCTGGGGGCGGCGTTCCACCGCCGCCAGGAAGCTGCGTCCAAGATCAAACATCGTTGCGGTTCTCCAAGGCTTGTTGTTGTGATTCGCCCGCGCGGCGCTGCCCGGCCACTTCCAGTACCGCGCGCACGATGCCGGTGTAACCGGTGCAGCGGCACAAATGGCCGGACAGCATGTCGCGCACGCCGGCTTCGTCCGGCTCGGGCACGCGTTCCAGGTACTCCACGCAGGACATCAGGATGCCGCTGGTGCAGAAGCCGCATTGCAGGGCGTGATGGCGGCTGAAAGCCTGCTGCAGATCGTTCATCACGTCGTCGCGGGCGAGGGATTCCACGGTGTCCACGCGGCGGCCATCGGCCTGCACCGCGAGCATCAGGCACGAGCGCGAGGCGACACCGTCCACCAGCACCGTGCAGGCGCCGCACACGCCGTGCTCGCAGCCCACGTGCACGCCGGTGGCGCCCAGGTCGTGGCGCAGGAAGTCGCACAGCTGGGTGCGTGGCTCGGCGCTGCCGTGGCGGGTTTCCCCGTTGAGTTCCAGTTCAATGGCATGACGCTGCTCAGCGGGTGCGCGCATGGGAAGGCTCCTCGATCAGTCGGCGACCCAGCTCGCGCACCAGTTGGCGCCGGTAGGCCGCGGAGGCATGAACGTCGTCCTGGGCGCCCAGCGACCAGGCCAGGGTGTTGAGGGCGTCGGGCAGTTCGTCGCCCAGGGGCAGCGTTTGCGCCACCGGCCGGTCGGCGACGCCGCCCACGCCCAGGTGGGCGCCGTCGGCGCGCAGGCACAGCGCCAGTGCCACCAGGGCGAAGTCGCCGTGGCGCATGGCGATTTCCTGGAAGTGGTAGTCGGCGCCGTCCTCGGCGAGGGGAAAACGCACCTCGCTGATCAGTTCCCTGGGCTGGCGATCGGTGGTCAGCAGGCCCTGGAAGAAGTCCACCGCCTTCACTTCCCGGCGCTTGCCCTTGAGTGATTCCAGCACCACGGTGCCGCCCAGGGTCACCAGGCACAGCGGAATCTCCGCGCTCGGGTCGGCATGGGCCACGGAGCCGCACACGGTGCCCCGGTTGCGGGTCTGGAAGTGGCCGATCCAAGGCAGCGCCTTGGCCAGCAGCGGCACTTCCCGGGCCAGCTCGGCGCGGTCGGTGAGCTGCACCTGGCGCACCGCCGCGCCCACCGCCAGGTGGCCGCGTTCGTTGCGGATGCGGTTGAGTTCCTCCACCCGGTTGATGTCGATCACCAGCTTGGGTTGGGTGAGGCGCATGTTGAGGGTGGCCATCAGCGACTGGCCGCCGGCCAGCACGCGGGCGTCCTCGCCGTGTTCATGCAGCAGTTGCAGTACTTCGCGCTTGCTCTCGGCGCGCACATAGTCGAACGATGCCGCCTTCATGACGCGCCTCCTTTTCCGAACAGCCGCGCCAGCAAGGCGCGCAGGCGTTGCCAGAGCCCGCCGGCGGGCTTGCCGGTGAGACGCTGGGCGAGCCGGTTGAATACCTGGCCGATGATGATTTTCGAGGCGCTTTGCAGCATGCGCCCGCCCACCGCCGCGATCTTGCCGCCGACGTCCACCTCGTAGACGTAGTCCAGCCGGGTGTGGCCGTTATCCAGCTCCACCAGGGTCACGTGGGCGCTGCCGGAGGCGGAGCCCATGGCGCTGTCGCCGGAGCCGGACAGGCGCAGGGAACGGGGTGGGTCCAGGTCGCTGAGTTGCACCCGGGCGGCGAAGCGCGCCTTGATCATGCCCACCCCCACGGTGACGTCGGCGCGGTACCGGTTTTCGCCTTCCAGCTCCAGGGCGTGGCAGCCGGGGATAATGGCGCGCAGGGTTTCCGGGTCGAGCACGGTGTCGTAGACGGTTTGCGGCGACGCCGGTACTTCCACGGAATCCCGCGCCTGCAGCGCCGGCCCGCCGGCCTTGGGCGCCGCCAACGGCTCCAGGCCCTCCGGCGCCGGCGGCTCATCGATGCCGATCAGGCCGCGCACCCGGGATGGGGTCAGTGGCAACCGGATGTCGTCGCGGCCCAGGGCGTCGGCCACCGCGTTGGCGATGCACACCGGCGTGCTCATGTTGTTGCCTTCGCCGACGCCCTTGGCGCCCAGGGGCGTGAAGGGGGAGGGCGTTTCGGTATGCAGGATCACCGGCTCCACCGCTTCCGGGGCGGTGGGCAGCAGGTAGTCGGCCAGGGTGCCGGACAGGAAGCTGCCGTCCTCGCCGTAGGCGAACTCCTCCATCAGCGCCACGCCCAGGGCCTGGGTGAAGCCGCCGCGGATCTGGCCGTCCACCAGCATCGGGTTGAGCAGGCGGCCGGCGTCATGGCAGGTCACGTAGCGGTCGATATGAATCTCGCCAGTGACCCGGTCGATCTCGATGCCGCAGT
Source organism: Alloalcanivorax sp. C16-2 (assembly GCF_046507615.1). Classification (NCBI taxonomy): domain Bacteria; kingdom Pseudomonadati; phylum Pseudomonadota; class Gammaproteobacteria; order Oceanospirillales; family Alcanivoracaceae; genus Alloalcanivorax; species Alloalcanivorax sp. C16-2. The sequence goes on from NZ_JBKFTL010000001.1 coordinate 2,033,160, forward strand.
AGTCGAAGATGAAGCCATGGCACAGGGAGCTGTTGATGTGGTCGTCGTCGTCCGGCGCCTCCAACTGCGGCGGCGTCCAGAAGGCGGTCTCGCGCAGGCCGCCGGTTTCGTTCTCCGGCAGCAGGGCGGGGGACCAGTGGGCGGTGCCGGCGACCCGGTGGAAGCCCAGGCTGGGGCCGTCCTCGATGAACACCTTGCCGCCCTCGAAGCGCACCCGCTCGGCGTCGGCCTCCCACATGGTCGCGGCGATGTTGGCCAACCGCGCGCGCACCTTGAGCGCCGCTTTGTGCACGGCGCCGGCCACGGCCCCGGCGAAGCGGCTGGAGTAGTTGCCCGAGGCGATCGACCAGGGGTCCTTGCCGGTATCCAGCTCCACGTTGACCAGAATGCCGGCCGGGTCCACGCCCAGCACCTCGGCCACCACCTGGGCGGCCACGGTCTGGTGACCCTGGCCCTGGGGCGTGGAGGAGACATGCACGGTGATGCCGCCGAGCGGGTCGATGCTGATGGTGGCGGTGCTCACCGCGCCGTTCTTGGGGCCGGCCTTGGCCCGTTGTTCCGGGGTCAGGGCGGTGGTGATGTAGCCCATATTGGAGATCGACGGCTCCACCGCCGCGCACAGGCCCACGCCGTACAGTTTGCCTTCGGCCCGGGCCTGGTCACGGCGCCGGATCAGCTCGTCGTAGCCGCCGTCGCGCAGGGCCAGCTCCACGGTATTGGCGTAGTCGCCGGAATCCAGCAGGGCGCCGGAGGCGGTGCGGTAAGGGAAGGCGTCCGTGGGCACCAGGTTGCGGCGCATCACCTCCAACGGGTCCAGATTCAGCCGCCGCGCCACCTGATGCATCAGGCGCTCCAGGGCGAAGTACATCTGGCCGCCGCCAAAACCCCGGTTCAGACCGCTGGGCATCTTGTTGGTGAGTACCACCCGGTTGCGTACCGTCAGGTTGCGGATGCCGTAGGCGCCGGTGAGATTGCCGTGCATGCGGTAGAAGGTGGCCGGCTCCGGCGCGCGCAAATAGCCGCCGCAGTCGTCGATCTGGTCGTAGCGCAGGGCGGTGACGCGGCCGTCGGCGGTCACCGCCGCCTCCATGTCCGCCACCCGGTTGGTGGCGCTGGAGGAGGCCTGCAGATGCTCCAGTCGGTCCTCCACCCATTTCACCGGGGCGCCGGCCTTGCGTGATGCCAGGCCCATCAGTACCACATAGGTGAGCACGCCCTGCTTGATGCCGAAGCTGCCACCGGAATCCGGCGGTGTGCGCAGGCGCAGCCGGTTGCTGGTCACGTTCAGGGCCCGCGCCATCACCGAATGCAGCGCGTAGGGGCCCTGGAAGTTGGAAAGAATGTCGTACACGCCGGTGGCCGGCTGGTAATGACCCAGCACCACGTAGCACTCGATGGGGGTGCAGGAGTTGCGCGGGAAACGTACCTTGATGGACACCCGGTGATCGGCTTCCTCGAAGGCTTTCTCCGGATCGCCATAGCGGAAGTGGCGCTCGTTGACCACATTGCCGCCCACCGCCTCGTGCAGCACCGGGGCGTCCTCGGTGGCGGCTTTTTCCGGATCGATCACCGGTTTGAGCGGCTCGTACTCCACCCGCACCGCGTCCAGGGCGTCCTCCGCCCGGTAGCGGTCCTCGGCGATCACCACACACACCGGCTCGCCCACGTAGCGGACTTTGTCCACCGCCAGACACCAGTGCTCCATGGGCGCGCCGCGCACGCCCACCGGGAAGGGGTGGGCCCAGCGTTTCACGTCCTCGCCGGTAAGCACCGCGCGCACGCCCTTGATGGCGAGCGCCTCGGAGGCGTCCACGGACAGCACCCGGGCATGGGCATGGGGGGAGCGCACGATGGCGGCGTGCAGGGTGCCCGGCGGCGTCGCCAGGTCGTCCGCGTAACGGCCCAGGCCGCGCAGCAGGGCGGCGTCCTCGACCCGTGTCAGGGAGCGGCCAAGCGGGCCCGCGCCGGCCGGCCCCTCGGAAGCTGGATGATTCATTCAGGCTCTCTTGTTTTCTTATCCGAGAGCCCTAGTGTCGGCGCCGGCGCGCCGCGATGCCTTGCCCGGGAAAATGGAAATCTGTCCCCGGGTTCGGGAATTTACCACTGAGTCTGATCGGCGGCGCCCCGGACTCCCTTGGCGGGCCCGGTGGTGCTAGCCGGCTTGGTCCGCATCGCCCTTGGCCACCGTGACCAGCCAGCGCCGTATCACGCGCTCCTGTTCCTCGGGCAGACCCGCCAGCAGGGCCTCGTCCGCCGATTGCGCGGCGGCCTTGCCCTTTTCCAACAGGGCTTTCCCCGCCTCGGTGAGGGTGATCACGCGAATACGGCCGTGTTCGGCGTGGGCATGGCGGACCACCAGCCCGGCCTTTTCCAGGTTGCCGACGATCACGCTCATGGTTTGCGGGGTGAGCAGCGAAAGCCTGGCCAGATCCGCCCCGGACGCGCCCGGGTAGGCCGCCAGCATGGTCAGGACGGAAAACTGCGGCAGGGTCATGCCGGATTCGGCCAGCACCTTTTCCATGCGGATGCGATGGGCGGCATGGGCCTGACGCAGCAGATAGCCGATATGGCCGGCTTCACCCCGCTTGCCTTCGCCAATCGCCGGGATCTCGGGACGGTTTTGCCTGGTCTTGCGCATAATGTAAGAGTTCTGATATTTTTCGGAATGTTCGAATTCTTATACTATCCGCCGCCACGGAGGAACGAAACCATGACGCCCGCGGAACCCGTGCATTTTGATTACACCAGCTATGAAAAGACCGCGCCCGCCGTGGTGGACGCACTGCGTGCCATGGGCAAGGCGGTGGATGACTCGGGCCTGGAAAAGCCACTTACGGAATTGCTGAAGATCCGGGTCGCGCAGCTCAATGGCTGCGCTTTTTGCCTGCAACTGCACCTGAACGTCGCCCGCAAGTGTGGCCTGGCGCCCGCCAAGGTGGACCTGGTCGCCACCTGGCGCGACGTGGACCTTTTCTCACCCCGGGAGCGGGCGGCCCTGGCCTGGGCGGATGCGCTCACGATGATGGCGCGGCAAGCGATTCCGGAAGCTTGCCTTGGCGAGCTGCAAGCGCACTTCTCCAGAGAGGAAATCGCCTTCCTGACGGCGGCCATCAGCAACATCAATGCCTGGAACCGCATCGCCGGCGCCCTGCGTTTCCCGGTGCCGGCCCGGGAGAAGAGCGCATGAACCACGCCCCCAGTGATATTCGCGCGGTGGAAAGTGACGATGGCATTCGAGGTCTGTTCCCGCTGATGCGGCAGCTGCGGCCCAATCTGACCTCGGCGGATGAGTTCCTCGGCCGCTGCCGGCGCCAGGCGACCGAGGGCTATCGTCTGCTCGCGTTGTTCGAGGCCGGGCAGCCCCGCGCGCTGGCCGGGTACCGGCTCCAGGAAAACCTGATACACGGGCGTTTTCTCTACCTGGATGATCTGGTCACCGAAACGTCGGCGAGAAGCTGTGGGTACGGCGAGACCCTGATCGCCCATCTGCGGGACCGGGTGCGGGAGGCCGACTGTGCCAGGCTGGTACTGGATACCCCGCTGAGCAACGCCCTGGGCCATCGCTTCTATTTTCGCTGCGGAATGCTGGCCACCTCCCTGCGGTTCGCCGTCGAAGCCTAGCGCGGCCAGGGAACGGCACCATGGCCAGATTACTCCACATCGCGGCGAGCCCCAGTGGCCGCGACTCCCACAGTCGCGCGGCCGCCGAGCGCGCGATTCAATACTGGCGGCGGCGGTGGCCCGGTCTGTCCACGATCGGGCGGGACCTGGCGGCGTCGCCGCCGCCGCACCCCGATGCGGAATTCGTGGCCGCCAGTCTGTGCCCGGCGCCAATGCGGACCCCGGCTCAGCAGGCCCGGTTGAGGCTTTCCGAAACACTGATCGGGGAGCTTTCCTCGGCGGCCGCCATCCTGATCTCCACGCCCATGCACAATTTCAGCCTGCCGTCGCCATTGAAGGCCTGGGTCGACCATGTGGTCCGGCCCGGGCGGACCTTTCAGACCACACCGGACGGTAAGCGGGGCCTTCTCACGGACCGACCGGTGCGGGTGATCATGGCCTGTGGAGGCGTTGTCGGCCCGCCCGGCCAGCGGGACTGGGTGACGCCCTATCTGAGCGACCTGTTCGCGGTGATCGGACTGCGCGATTTTCAGGCATTCACTCTTGAACGGTGCCGGCCCGGCGACGTCGGGCCCGGGTTATCGCCACGGCAACTGGAAGCCGGCTTCCAGAGCCCGCCCTTACACCCGGCCGGGTAGCGGCGGGGCCGCCCTTGACCTGGATCAGGACCGCGCCCGCCGGATCGCGCCAGACTGCCGTTGCGAACGGGAGAACGTCATGGCTATGCATGAATGGAACCTGGGAACGCGGTCTGCTTGCCAGGAACAGGTCTTTCTCGGTTACGTGGTGTACTCACCCGGCGGCAAGCGTTACCTCCTTCATCGTCAACGGACCGTTACCGAAAAAGCGGGTGCGGACTGTTGTCACCCGGCCTGGGCCCACCGTTACCAGAGCCTCGGGGACGCGCTGCGCGATGCCATGGCCTGGCGGGAGCAGGCCGAGGTATTGATCCTGGCCGACCAGGACGGTGAGTACCGCCTGCACCGACCGTCGTCGCTCAGCCCCCGGCCCGGGTAAGATCCTGGAAACGCACGCCGGTGGCGCGCATCACCGCCGCCATGGTCCGCAATGTCGGATTACCCTTTGGAGAAAGCGCGCGATAGAGGCTTTCCCGGGACAGCCGTGCCCGCTCCGCCACCGTGGCCATGCCGCCGCGTGCCTCCACCACATGCCGCAGCGCCAGCAGGAACGCCGGCTCGCCGCCGGGTTCATCCAGTTCATCCAGTGCCGTGCGCAGGTAATCCGTCGCCATGGCGGGATTCTCCCGCAACATGGCCACCACCGCCTCTCCTTTCGACATCCGTGTGCCGATACCGTGCCATGAACCCGGATAGGGCTCTGTCAGCCTGAGCCGGACGTCGCGCCAGCCGCGTGGCGGGTTGAATCGCGCATCGTTACCTCCTCCTTGTATATGTTATAATATAACATATCCCTCACGGCCCTTTGGCAACCCGAGGGCCGTGCCCTGGCTGGCCCCTTCATCGCAAGGATTATTGTCATGATTCGCCCCAACCCCAACGGTGACCGCCCACGGGTGCATCCCGGCGCCTTCGTTGATCCCACCGCCATTCTGTGCGGGTCGGTGATCGTTCAGGAGAACGTTTTCATCGGTCCCTACGCAGTGATCCGCGCCGACGAACTGAACGACACCGGCGGCATGGAGCCGATCGTGATCGGCGCCCATTCGAACATCCAGGACGGAGTGGTGATTCACTCCAAATCCGGTGCCGCCGTCACCATCGGCGAGCGCACTTCCATCGCCCACCGGGCCATCGTCCACGGTCCTTGCCGGGTCGGAGACGGCGTCTTCATCGGCTTTAACAGTGTGCTGTTCAACTGCGTCATCGGCGAACGGGCGGTGGTGCGTCACAACGCAGTGGTCGATGGCGTTGAACTGCCGGCGGGCTTTTACGTGCCCTCCACCGAGCGCATCGGCGCGGCCACCGATCTGGAGGCTCTGGCACGGGTGTCGGTGCAGGACTCCGCCTTTTCCGAGGACGTGGCGCGCACCAACAACAGCTTGGTGGAAGGCTATAAACGCATTCAAAACGAGTTCTGAGATTCCATGACCATGCAACGGAGCAAACCGAATGATCCCTGGGCTCTGGCCGGGCGCCAGCGGGCCGATCTGTTGATCACCGCGGGCACCGTGCACACCCCCAACGGCGAGGAACGGCTGGACATTGCCTGCGCCGGCGGACGCATCGTGGCCCTCGGCGACCTCGGTGGGTGGCACGCCGATACGCGCCTGGACGCCACCGGGCTGCAGGTGCTCCCTGGGGTCATGGACACCCAGGTGCACTTCCGGGAACCGGGCCTGACCCACAAGGAGACCCTGGAAGCGGGCACCCGGGGCGCGGTGCTCGGCGGTGTCACCGCCGTCTTCGAAATGCCCAACACCGATCCGCTGACCCTGTGGCGTGACGATCTGCGGGCCAAGCTGGAGCGGGCGGAAGGCCGCGCATGGTGTGATTATGCGTTCTACCTGGGCGGCGCGGCGGTTAACGCCGATGAGCTCGCCGGGCTGGAGCAACTGCCCGGCTGCGCCGGCGTGAAGGTGTTCATGGGCAGCTCCTTTGGCGACCTGCTGGTGGACGATGACACCGCCCTGCGCCGTATCCTGGCCGGCGGTCACCGTCGCATGGCGGTGCACGCCGAGGATGAAGCACGGCTACGCGCGCGCCGGCCTCTGGTGGAGGGGAGCGGTGACGTCACCCGGCACCCCCATTGGCGGGACGTGGACAGTGCCCTGATCGCCACCCGCCGGATCGTCGCCCTGGCCGAAGACACTGGCCGGCGCCTGCACATCCTGCATGTCTCCACCGCCGAGGAAATCGCCTGGCTGGCCCGCCATAAGGAACGGGTCACCGTGGAAGTGACGCCCCATCACCTGACCCTGAGCGCGCCGGACTGCTACCGGCGGCTGGGCAGCCTGGCGCAGATGAATCCGCCGGTGCGCGAGCGTCGTCACCGGGACGCGCTTTGGCGGGCAATCCGTGACGGCGTGGTGGATGTGATCGGCAGTGACCATGCGCCGCACACCCTGGAAGAAAAGGCCCGTCCCTATCCCGATTCTCCCAGCGGCATGACCGGCGTGCAGACACTGCTGCCGATCATGCTCGACCATGTGAACCAGGGGCGCCTCACCCTGCGGCGCCTGGTTGATCTGACCAGCGCCGGCCCGGCCCGGGTGTTCGGCATCCAGGGCAAAGGGCGCATCGCGGTGGGCTACGACGCCGATTTCTCCATCGTCGACACCGCCGCCCGCCGCACCCTCGACAATAGCTGGATCGCCAGCGTCGCGGGTTGGACGCCCTACCATGGTGAAACGGTCACCGGCTGGCCGATTCATACCGTGGTGCGCGGCAACATCGTGGTCCGTGACGAAGCCCTGGCCCCGGCGGCGCCCGGCGGGCAACCGGTGACCTTTCTGGAAACGCCTTGAGACGCCTATGAGACCCCTCACCGAATCGCAGCTCCGGCGCATGGCGAAACGCTCCTACATGAACGAACGCCAGCGGGAATTCTTCCATCGCCTGTTGCTCACCCTCCGGCAGGACACCCGGCGCACTATGGATGAGTTGCAAGCCAGCCTGCGCGCCACCGTGCGCGAACCCGACGAAGCCGATCAGGCCGCCCAGGAAGAGGAGCAGCGTTTGGTGCTGCGCGCCCTCGATCGGGACAGCCAGCTGCTCGACAAGATCGATGCCGCCCTGCGCCGTCTGGCCACCGGTGAATACGGCTACTGCCGGGAAACCGGCGAGCCCATCGGTATCGAGCGGCTGCTCGCCCGGCCCACGGCGGAATATGCCATCGACGCCAAAACCCGCCGCGAAAGCGTGGAAAGGCACTATCGGGATGGCTGACTTTCAGCCTGGATAATGAGCGTACGCGCGGACGACGCCGCCATAGCGGGCGGAGGGTTTTTAGCGGGTGGAGGCGGAAGGGAAGATGGTGCCGGAAAGAGGAATCGAACCTCCGACCTACTGATTACGAATCAGTTGCTCTACCGACTGAGCTATTCCGGCACGACCGGCCCTGCTGGGCTGGCGGGCGCTAGTTTAGCAGGAAGCCATGTGGACACAAGCCCGCCGGGCGTTCAGGGCTCGCCAAGCAGGAAGCGGCAGAGCTGCTCGGAAGTGGCTTCGTCGAAGCCCTTGTCCTGGGACAGCCGCCAGTAACTGATGTAGCCGTCCAGCGCCATGACGAAGAAGTGGTAGAGGCCGTCGGTGTCCACCGCGGCGCGACGTTCCGGGGGCAGGGTGGAGAGAATCATATCGCGCAGCCGGGCGGTCATCCAGTTGATCAGCGTGGGCTGGTAATGGTCCTCCGGCGTGGCGGTGGAGAGCGCCTGCATGATGTTGTTGGCGAAGCCGTTCTGCCGTTCGGGGATTTCCTTGAACACCACCCGGAACAGGTGCCGGAGCCGTTCTCTTGGTTCCTCGATATTGAGCAGTTCCTGCTCCAACTCGAGAAACTGGCGGCGCAGCCAGGGCTCGAACACGGTGTACAGGATTTCGAATTTGGATTCGAAATAGACGTACACATTGGGCGGCGAGGTGCCGGCCGCCTTGGCGATCTGCGGCAGCGAGGTGTTGGCGTAGCCTCGGGTGGAGAAAAGGTCGAAGGCGGATCTCAGGATCGCGTCCCGTACCTGGCTTTTTTTGACCTGGGCCATGGTGTTGGTGTCGTCCCTGGCGTGGTGGTTTAGGGGAGGGCGAAACGGCGGCCATTATATAGGTCGCCGGACGGCGGGTCAGGCCGGCTTGAACGCCAGTGCTTCCACCTCGATGCGCCAGCCCGGGTGGGCCAGGGCATGGACCACCAGCAGGGTGGAGGCGGGGCGGGCATCGCCCAGGTAGCCCATCCGCACTTCATTCATGGCGGCCAGGTCCTGGTCCGGGACCACGTAGGTGGTGGTCTTCACCAGGTTGGCGGCGCTCATGCCCGCCGCTTCCAGTACCCGGGTCACGTTGGCCCAGGTAAGCGCCACCTGTTGCTGGAAATCATCCGGATGCCTGCCATCGGCGTCCACGCCCACTTGTCCCGCGATGTGCAGCCACTGGCCTGGTTCCCGGCTCAGGGCGCCCTGACTGTAGGGGCCGCTCGGGGTGGCCATGCCAGTGGGGTTGAAGGTATGCAGAGCGTTGGTCATGGGGGCTCCTGTATCGGGTCGGTCTGGTATCGAGCGCCGGTCGGCGCTCGTCGGGAGTATGGCATGTCGTCGTCTCAATACCAAATGGTGTTCGGTAATGGGGCGGTGCAGCGCTACTTTTGCATGCTGAATGTGCACTCATGCCCCCATTGGAGGCAGGGTCTTGTTGCATGGGGCGTTCTGTCTTGAGCGCTGGCGTGATCCGATCAGGAAAAACAAATTGATGTAAATCAAGGCTTTGTAATTATTTTGTTGACAGAGGGAGAGTGGGCGAAGCTGGACGGGCGGCCACTGGCACAATGATTGCTGTTAACGAATTGCATTCGGTTTTGAGAATCAAGGAGCCATGTCGTGAAGCTATATCGCTTGATCCAGGTAGTACTTCTGCTTTCCCTGCTGGGGGCGGGGAGCGCTTCGGCGCAACAGGGTGTCACCGAGGACACCATTCTGATTGGTGCCCTGGGGCCGCTGACCGGTGGCACCGCCTTTATCGGGGCGCCGGGCCGTGACGGCATGCAACTGGCGGTGGATGCCCTGAATGAACAGGGTGGCATCAATGGCCGCAAGCTGGAACTGCGCTTCGAGGCGGCGCTGACGCCGGCGGAAAGCGTGGCGGCGGCGAAGAAGCTGGTGGAGCAGGACAAGGTGTTCGTGCTGGTGCTGGCGTCCGGTTCCACCGGCGCGGCGGCGGCGGCGGATTATGTGCGCTCGGTGGGTGTGCCCACCTACAACATTTTCGGTGCCACGCCGGTGATTCGCGAGCCGTTCGCCGACAACGTCTTCCACGGTGCCATCACGGACCCGCGAACCAGCGCGGCGGCGTTGATTGAGCGTTTGACCCGTGACGGCGATCCGGAGCGCATCGGCTTGCTGGCCGGTTCCTATGCCTTTCCCCAGGCCAATCTGTCGGTGATTCGCCCGATGCTGGAGGAACGCGGCTTTGACGTCACCGTGGAGACCTTCGATCAGAACGCCAAGGATTTCACCGCGCAGTTGGTGTCGTTCCTGCGCGCGGACGTGGACGCGGTGCTGGTGCTGGGCAGCTTCGCGGAGGCCGGGTTCGCCATCAAACAGGCCGGCCAGGTGGGGCTGGGCGGTGTGCACTGGGTCGTGGACGGCTCCGCAGTGAACAACGCCATCGTGCCGATCATCGGCAACGCGGACGGCATTCTCGGTTACTACAACGCACCTTTCTATCCGGGCCAGGACGCCGAGCCCATGGAGCGCTATCTGGCGCTGTGGCGCGCCGCGTACGGCGAACCGCCCCAGGGGCGACCGAACATCTATGACCTCACCGGCTATGGCTCGGTGTATGTGCTCGCCCATGCCATCGACAAGGCCGACGACGATCTCACCTGGGAAAACCTGATCGCAAGCTGGGAGCGGGTGGAGGGGGCGTTGCCTTCGGACTTCGGCGGTTACGACGTGGTGTTTCCGGAGAGCTTCTCGGCCACCGATCACCAGGGCAACGACCATCTGGGCACGGCGGTCATCCAGGATGGCGTCTGGACCGTGCTGCCCTGATTCGCGCGTCAAACGGAGACAGCCATGACGGAGCTCGCATTGGTGTTGCTGGGCGGCCTCAACTTCGGCGCCATCTATGCCCTGGCCGCCCTCGGCATCGTACTGATCCATAAAGCCACCAAGACGGTGAATTTCGCCCACGGCGCCTTCGTGCTGATCGGGGCGTTAGGCGCCTACATCGTGCAGGTGCAGCTCAGTTGGTCGGCCTGGCTGGCGTACCTGCTGGTGCCGCCGGCGGTAGGCGCGTTGGCGGCGTTGATCGAGCTGGTGCTGCTGCGGCCGCTGCGCCGCGCGGACGCCTTCTCGGTGGTCATCGCCACCGTATTCCTGGGCATCGCGCTCTCCGAGGGGGTGCGGTTGATCTACAACGCGGAGCTGCTGACCGTGCCGTCGCCGTTCCAGGGCGCGCCTTTTCTGATCGGCCCGGTGATCCTGACCCGGGAGGTGCTGTGGACGGTGGCCGGCTCGCTGTTGATCGGCATCGGCACCACCCTGGCGTTCCGCCGTGCCCGCGTGGCCCGGGGCATGCGCGCCATGGCCGCCAACCATCGCGGCGCCCAGCTATGCGGTTACTCCGTGGATCGCACCTATGCGCTGGCCTGGTTCCTGGGCGGAGCCCTGGCCGGCGTGGCCGGGGTGTTCGCGGCGCCGGCCAAGGGCATTTCGCCGGATCTTCCCATCGCGGTGATCGCGGCCGCCTTCGTGGCGGCGGTGGTCGGTGGCTTCGACAGCCTCAAGGGGGCGGTGGCCGGCGGCTTGTTGCTGGGTGTCGTCGAGACCCTGGCGGCCGCCTATGGCGACAGCGCGTTGAAGAACGCGATCAGTTTCATGCTGCTGTTCGTGGTCATGCTTTACCGGCCCGAGGGCTTGTTCCCGGAGGTGAAAACCCGACATGTTTAGCTTTAAACGTAAATCCACCCAGCGTGGCAGCCTGGCGCTGCCCTTGACGCGCGAGCGCCGCGTCGATGCCAGGGGATTTTCCCGGTGGGCCTGGTTGGCGCCGTCCATGGTGGTGCTGGCGGTTCTGCTGGTGACGGCGCGATTGGGAAGCTACCCCCAATACGTGGCGTCGCTGGTGATCAGCGCCATGCTTACCGGCACCGGCCTGACCCTGCTGGTGGGCTACGCCCGCTGCATCTCCCTGGCCACTGGCGCGGTGCTGGCCCTGGGTGCCTACGGTTCGGTGCTGTTGATCACCGCCGCCGGTGTGCCGTTGCTTCCGGCGATGCTCGGCGGCGCCTTGCTGGCCGGCCTGGGCGGTTTCGTTCTTGGTGTGCCGGCGGTTCGGTTTCGCGGCCACAACCTGGCGATGATTACCCTGGTGTTCCAGTCCGTGGTGATTATTCTGATCCGTGAGTCCACCGGACTCACCGGTGGCGCCGGCGGGTTGACGGTGCCGGCGCCCTCCATCGCTGGCATTTCGCTGTCCGGTGATCTGGCCTATCTGGTGTTCACCGCCGTGGTGGTGGCGTTGGTGCTGGTGTTGCCCATGGCGCTGTTGCTCGGCCGTTTCGGCCGCAACCTGCGCGCTGTGTCCGGCAACGAAGTGGCGGCCCAGGCGTTTGGCATTTCCGTGCCTCATCATCTGGTGGCCGCTTTTGTGTGCAGCTCCTTGATCATCGGCTTATCCGGTGCTCTTCAGGCGCCGGTGTTCCGGGTTATCGACCCGGACACCTTCGGCATCAATACCTCCATTTCCACTCTTGCCTATCCGATTGTCGGTGGCATGGGCAGTGCCTGGGGCGGTCTGGCCGGGGGCGCGGTCATGCGGGCGCTGCCAGAGGTGCTTCGCGGGCTGGCCGATTATCTGGAGCTGTTCTTCGCTTCCCTGGTTCTGGTCACCGTGCTGTTCTTCCCCGGTGGCATCGCCGGCCAACTGTTCAGGCTTCGCCATCGGCATGGCGATCAAGTGACGCGCGAATCGGTGCCGTCGGCGGCCTCCCCGGTGGCGCGGCCGGCGGCCGGCAAGGAGCTGCCCGACACCGCCGGTATCGCCTTGTCCATCGACGGCGTGGGCAAGCAGTACGGCGCGCTCAAGGCGGTGGATGACGTCAGCTTCCAGGTCCGCGAAGGAGAGATTCGCGGCTTGATGGGCCCCAATGGCGCCGGCAAGACCACCCTGTTCAATATCGTCTCGGGCTTCGTGGAGGGGGACCGCGGCGCCATTCGCCTGCACGGCGAGACCCTGCCTTCGGGCAGCCCGGTGACGCGCATGAGTCACGGACTCACGCGCACCTTTCAGCATGTGGCGGTGTTCGGCGAAATCAGCGTTTACGACAACGTCGCCATCGGCCTGGGTGGTAACGGTATCGCGCCGGTGCTGCTCGGCAGTTTGCTTGATCCTTTCCCGGGCGGCGACGCCCGGCGCGAGCGGGCACGCATCATGGCCGCGCTCGACAGTGTCGGGCTGGCTCACCTGGCCCGCGCCAAGGCCCGTCAGCTTTCCCTGGGCGATCAGCGCCGTTTGGAAATCGCCCGCGCCATCGTGTCGCGGCCGCGCCTGCTGCTGCTCGATGAGCCGGTGTCCGGCGTCAGCGAGGAAGAGACCGGGCAACTGGGGCTGCTGTTGCGCCGCATCAATCGGGAGCAGGGCATCACCATGCTTCTGGTGGAACACAACATCGGCTTCCTGGCCGGCATGAGCGATCACATCACGGTGATGGCCGCCGGCCGGGTGGTGTGCGAGGGCGAGCCCGCTTCGGTGATCGACGATCCGGCGGTTCAGGAAGTGTATTTCGGGAAGGCAGGCGATGCTTGAAGTCAATGATCTGACGGTGAAGTACGGCGCCCTCACCGCCGTGCACGGATTATCCCTGACGGTGGGAGAAGGCGAGGCGGTGGCGTTGCTGGGCGCCAATGGCGCGGGCAAGACCACGGCGGTGGAAGCGATCGCCGGCCTGCATGATCAGCGTGATGGCGAAGTGCGTTTCCAGGGCCGGGAAATCAGCCGCTGGCGTGCCTCGCGCATCGCCCGTGCCGGCATGGCCCTGGTACCGCAATGGCGGGAGCTGTTCGGCAACTTCACGGTAATGGAAACCCTGGAGATCGGTGGCCATGCCCGCAATGGGCGGGCAGCGCCGGACTATCGGGAAATTTTTGAACTGTTCCCGCGCCTGGAAGAACGGCGCGACCAGATTGCTTCGTCGTTGTCCGGCGGCGAGCAGCAGATGCTCACCATCGCCCGCGCCCTGATGAGCGCCCCCACCATGATGATCCTGGATGAACCCTCCGCCGGCCTGGCGGTGGGCGTGGTTCAGGACGTGGTGCGGGCCATTCAGGCGGTGCGGGCCCGTGGCGTGGCTATTCTTCTGGTCGAACAGAACTTTGAAATCGCCGGAAGCCTGGCGTCGAGAGCGCTGGTGCTCTCCACCGGCCGGGTGGTCTGGCAAGGCGATATGGAGGACGTCCGGGATTCCGAGGAAGCCCGTCAGGCGTTTTTCCTTTAAACGGAGAGGTTGGCAACATGAGCAAAACATTGATTCGCTGCGGGCGGCTTTTCTCCGGCCACGGCAACCAGGCGCTTGAGAACCAGACCCTGGTGATCAGCGGTGACAGCATTGAATGGATGGGGCCCACCGGCGAGGCGCCAGCGGCGGGGCAGGGGGATCGGGTCCTGGACCATGGCGGGCATTTCGTGATGCCGGGGCTGGTGGATTGCCACACGCACATTTCCTACGGCAATGCGCAGGCCCAGGAAGACATCGATCTGCATGCCCCCATGGAGTTCCGCACCCTGCGCGCGCTGCACGCCGCCCAGGCGGTGTTGCGCGCCGGTGTCACCTCGATCTTCGACCCGGCCTGTTCCGGCTATATCTCGCCCTCGGTGCGCGAGGCGGTGGCCACCGGCATGTTCGAGGGACCGCGCATTACCTGTGCCGGGCGCTCCCTGACGTCCCAACAGGGGCTGTACGACTGGTACCCCAGCTGGATCGGCTTTCCCTCCAGCTCCACCGGAGAGCGTGCCTACACGGTGGCGGAGGCGGTGCAGGTGATTCGCGACCAGGCCAAGAACGGCGTGGATGCGATCAAGCTCACCATGGACGGCATCTCCCGCCGCGAGGGCGACGGCCTGATCGCCGCCTACACCCAGGACGAGACCCTCGCCATGGTGGAGGAGATCCACCGCCTCGGCCTCAAGGCGGTGGTGCATGCCCGTGGCCGGGAAGGGGCGCTGTACGCCGCCCGCGCCGGTGTCGACATCATTCACCATGCCTCCTGCATCGACGATGACGGCATTCAGGCGGCCTTGGATAACGGTTGTTACCTTTGTCCTTCCCTGACGTTGCTGGTCAACAACATCGAGTTCAACAGCCCCACGGACCCGTCCGCCGCCTGGTGGCCGGACATCCAGAAGCAGGAGCTGATGGATGCCTCGACCAACCTGAAGAAAGCGCGCGCCGCCGGCGTGAAGTTCATCTCCGGCTCGGAGACCGGCTTCGCCGTCACGCCCTACGGCGAGTGGAATGCCAAGGAGCTTGAGGCCCATGTGCGCTATCTGGGTTTCACCCCGGCGGAAGCCTTGCGCTGCGCCACCGTGGACAGCGCCAGGGTGCTGCGTGACGCCGATCGGCTGGGCGGCTTGGCACCGGGCAAGTGGGCGGACCTGCTCATCATCGAAGGCGATCCGCTGGCCGATATCACGGTGCTCCAGGACGCCGACCGTCTGCGCGCGGTATTCAAGGGCGGCCGTAAGGTGGACCTGACCCCGGCGGTGCCCCGTGAGCGCCGCGCGTTCGAATTTTCCATGGGCATGTGGAGCCGGCAGTACACCCGCGAAGCGGTGGCCGCGACCGGCGTCGAGCCCTTTCTTATTCCTTCCTGAAGTACAGGAGTCCGCAATGATTCAGTATCCCCTCAAGGTTCAGGGGGTGGGCACCCGCGTGCTGGATGCCGGCGACGGCGAGCGCGTGGTGGTGTTCATCCATGGTCTTTCCACCCGCGCCGATCGCTGGCGTGAAACGCTGCAACGGTTCGCCGGGCGCGGTTACCGCGCCATCGCGCTGGACCTGCCGGGCCATGGGCTGGCCGACAAGCCCGCCGACTTCGATTACACCTCGCCGGGCCTGGCCGATTACTGCCTGGCGGCGCTCGCCGAGCTGGGCGTGGAGCGCTTCGACCTGGTCGGTACTTCCCTGGGCGGGCACCTGGCCGCGCTGATGACGCTGCGCGCGCCGCGACGGGTACGCTCGCTGCATCTGGTCGGGGCGCTCGGCATCGCGCCGATCAGCGATGCCGTGGGCGAGGCGATCCGCGCCAGCGTGCGCAAGGTCAGCCCGGAAGGCATCCGCGCCAAGCTGCAGGGTGTGTTTCATGATCAGGCATTCGTCACCGAGCAACTGGTCCGCGAGGAGACCCTCGTCAACGGTGCCGATGACACCCTGGCGGCGCTGTGCCGGCTGGCCGACTACGTGGCCACCCGCCTCAACCAGGACCTGGTGGCCGAGCCGCTGCTCAAACTGCAAGACCCGCCGCCGCTTCATTTGCTGTGGACCGACCTGGACCGGGTGGTGCCGTTGGAGGTGGGCGAGCGTGCCTCGCAACTGCTTGATCAGCCGCTGCATGTGATGCGCGGCGTGGGCCACGCTCCCTATGTGGAGCGCCCGGAGGAATTCGTCACGACCATCATCGGTTTCATGGACGCGGCCTGAGGAGCGAAACATGCAAGACAGCGACTATATTTTCCGTGAGCACGATCTCGACCGCTTTCGCTGGCCGGACGCGGACTACGCGCACACCCCGTATCGGGTGTTCAAGGACAGCGCCATTTATGAGCGCGAAATGGAAAAGGTCTTCCGCGGGCCAACCTGGGGTTACCTGGCCCTGGAGGCGGAATTGCCGGAAGCCGGCAGCTTCAAAAGCGTGATGCTGGGTAACACGCCGGTGGTGGTAAGCCGTGAGGAAGACGGCTCCTTCTCCGCGTTCGTCAACCGTTGCGCCCATCGCGGCGCCACCGTGGTGCGCGAGGAGTTCGGCAAGGCCGATACCCATGCCTGCATCTATCACCAGTGGTGCTACAGCAGCGCCGGTGACCTGGTGGGCGTGCCGTACCGGCGTGGCGTGTCCGGCAAGGGCGGCTATCCGAAGGATTTCAAACCGGCTCAACACGGTCTGCGCAAGCTGCACGTGGAAAGCTACAAGGGCCTGATCTTCGGCTCGCTGCAAAACGAGCCCGGTACCTTGATGGCCTATCTCGGGCCGCACATCAAGGAGCACCTGGATCGCATTCTGGTCAAGCCGCTCAAGGTGCTGGGCTACCACCGGCAACGTATCTCCGCCAACTGGAAGCTCTATTTCGAGAACATCAAGGACCCATACCACGCCGGCCTGTTGCATATGTTCGCGGCGACCTTCGGTACCTATCGCTCCACCCAGGAAGGGTACACCCTGGTCAGTGATGGTGGTGGCCACTCCATCGTCTATTCGGTGATGGGCACCGATGATCACGATAGCGTGTCCGAGCACTACAAGGATGTGAAGGACAAGTACCAAACCGATTTCCAGCTCAACGACGGCACCCTGCTGCAATGGACGCCGGATTTCGACGACGGCATCGGCAACCTGATCATTTCCGTGTTTCCCAATCTGGTGGTGCAGCAGATTCTCAATACGCTGGCGACCCGCCAGGTCCGCCCGCTGGGGCCGGACGGCATGGAACTGGTATGGACCTTCTTCGGCTTCGAGGACGACGACGACACACTCACCGATGACCGTTTGCGCCAGCTCAATCTGGTCGGTCCGGCCGGCTACATCTCCATGGAGGACGGAGAGGCGATCCGTCTGGTGCAGCAGGCGATCCAGGGTGAAACCGATGCCACCTCCTTCATTCAAATGGGCGGCCTGGGCCCGATTGTCGACGCCGATCATGTGGTGACCGAGGTCTGCACCCGGGGGTTCTGGAAGCAGTACGCGCAAACCATGGAGTTCGCGCCCCGCGAAGAGGGCGCCCCGGTACCGGAGAAAGCCCATGACTAGTCCTATCGACGGCGATCTCTATCAGCGCGTTCAGGATCTGTATCAGAACTACGGCCACGCCATCGACGTGGATGATCTGGAGGCCTGGCCGGAGTTCTTCACAGCGGACGCCCGCTACTGCGTGATTCCCCGCGAAAACCATGACCGGGGTTTGCCGGCGGCGCTGATCGACTGCCGTGGCCGGCCCATGTTGCTGGATCGGGTGGTGGCCTTGCGCACCGCCAATATCTACAACATCCACTTCGATCGTCACCTGGTGTCGCCGGCGGTGATCACCGGACGCGACGGCGATGTTCTCGAAAGCCGCGTCAATTTCACCGTCATGCAGACCGATCAGAGCGGTGTCACCCGGCTGTTCGCCGCCGGGGTCTCCTATGATCGTATTCGGGTGGAGGAGCAGCGGCTGCGTTTCCTGGACCGGCGCCTGGTTCTGGATACCTACGGGGTACCGGAACTGCTGGCGACCCCGTTGTAAGGAGGTTCACATGTCCAAGCAATGGCATTCGGTAATGAAAGCCGGTGAACTGGAAGACGGCGAGGTGGCGGCGGCCCGGATTGGCGACATGCCGCTGGCGGTGTTTCGCCTCGGCGAGCAGGTGTTCGCGTTGCATGACCTGTGTTCCCACGGCAACGCCCGGTTGTCGGAAGGGTTCGTGGAGGACGGGTGCATCGAGTGTCCCCTGCACCAGGGGCTGTTCGACATTCGCAACGGTTGCCCGATGTCGCCGCCGGTGAAGGAGCCGGTGGCGTCGTTTCCCGCCCGTATCGAGGGCGATGACATCCAGGTGTGCCTGTGAGCGCGGATCGCGGGCCGATGGTGATCGTCGGCGCCGGCCAAGCCGGCTTGTCGGTGGCGCTGGCGCTGCGGGCCGGTGGCTACCAGGGCACGGTGATCATGATCGGCGCGGAGCCGGAGCGACCCTATGAACGGCCGGCGCTGTCCAAGGCGGCTCTGGCGGGTCCGGCGGCGGAGAGCGACGACCCGGCGCCGGCGCTGGCCGAACCGGAGGAATGGCGGGCGTTGAATCTGGATGCCCGGCTGGGCCAGCGGGTGCGGGCCATCGACCGGAACCGGCGCCTGCTGCACTGTGACGACCAGACCACGGTGGCGTACGGAACCCTGTTCCTGGCCACCGGCGGTGAGGCACGCCGCCTGCCCGGCGTGGCCGGTGACCGGGTGCATTATCTGCGCACACTGGGGGACGCGCGCGAGTTGCGGCGTGGTCTGGCGAACGCCCGGCGCCTGCTGGTGGCCGGCGGCGGCTGGATCGGGCTGGAAGTAGCGGCGGCGGCCCGGCATCAGGGGCTCGAGGTGACGGTGCTGGAAGCGGGTACGCGCCTGTGCGAACGGTCGCTGCCGGAGGACGCCGCCGATTATCTGCTTCAACACCATCAGGAGCGGGGCGTGAGGTTCCGGTTCGGCGCCGTGGCCTCGCCCCGTGCCAGTGCCAACGGCGTGTGCTGCGAAGTGGACGGTACCCGCTTGCGGGCGGACCTGATGCTGGTGGGCATCGGCCTGGTGCCCAACGATCGGCTGGCGGTGGAGGCGGGGCTGGAGGTGGACGATGGCATCGTGGTGGACGGGCAGGCGCGAACCAGCGATCCATGCATCTTCGCGGTGGGGGACGTGGCCCGTTTTCCGTCTTCGTTCGCGGGCCGCCGGTTGCGTTTGGAGTCCTGGACCCACGCGCGACTGCAGGCGGAAGCCGCCGCCGCCGCCGCGCTGGGGGGCAGCGCCGGATACCGCGATCAACCCTGGTTCTGGTCGGATCAGCATGACCTTAACGTGCAGGTGCTGGGGCTGCCGCGCGGGCGGGGTATATGCCGCGATTACGGCACGGGCCGCCGCGGCCTGTTTTACTTCCACGAGGGCGCGCTGACCGGTGCGGTAGCGTTCAACGCGGGGCGCGATATCGGGTTCGCCAGGCGCTGGCTGAACGCCGGCCGCTCGCCCCGGGCCGAGGATCTGGCGGACACTGGTCTGGCTTTGTCCGCATTGCATCGCCATCTTCGCGAGGTCGCCGATGAAGCATGAGGACTGGTGTTTCGAGGGGCACCGGGTCCGGCTTTATCACCGGGGCCGGGGGCCGACTCTGATTCTGTTGCACGGTATCGGGCCCGGCACCTCGATCCCGGCCAACTTCGGCGCCGTTATCCCTTTGTTGGCGGAACGTTTCTCCCTGGTCGGCATGGACTGGATCGGGTTCGGTGGCTCGCAGGGCAAGGCGGCGCCCCCGTATTTCGATCCAGCGCTGTGGTTGCGTCAGGCACGGGCCCTGGTGCGGCGGCTGGGGCACCCGGAGACGCGGTTATGGGGCCAGTCCATCGGCGGCGCCCTGGCGCTCGCGGTGGCGGCGGACGAACCCTCGGTGGCGGCGCTGGTGACCACCGGCAGCGGAGGGGGGCGGCATCGGCTCAACGCCGATCTGGATCGCTTCTGGACCCTGCCGGACAGCGTCGATGCGATGAGGGCCGCCATGGCCAGCGGCAATCACGATCCGGCTCTGGCCACCGAGGCGCTGGCGAGGGAACGGCTGGCGACGCTGTCGAAGGGCGGCCTGGGCCGCTATTTTCATACCATGATGGCCACCGACCGGCAGGCACTGCTGGACGCGGTGAGGGTGCCCGACGAACGTTTGCGCGCGATCAGTGCCCGGGTGCTGATGATCCACGGTCGCGAGGATAAGCCGGTCCCGGCCGGGCAGAACACGCTTTATCTACAGGCGAGGGTGAAGCACTGCGATACGCTGTTGTTGAGTGCCTGCGGCCACAATCCCTGCTGGGAGCATCCGCGCCGGGTGGCGGTGGCGGCCACCCGTCATTTGCTGGGCGAGGACGAGCAGAGCTGAATGCCGACGGTTCAGTCCGGTTCAAAGACCAGGGAGGCGGAGTTCAGGCAGTAGCGCTGGCCGGTGGGCGGCGGGCCGTCCGGGAACACATGGCCCAGGTGGCCATCGCAGCGGGCGCAACGGATCTCGGTGCGTACCATACCGTGGCTGGTGTCCTGGAGCTCGCGCACGTGTTGCGGGTCGGCGGGGCGGAAGAAGCTGGGCCAGCCGGTGCCGGATTCGAACTTGTCGTCGGAGCGGAACAGCGGTAGCTGGCACAGCTTGCAGGCGTAGGTGCCGGCCTGTTTGTTGTCCAGCAGGCCGCCGCAGAACGGCGGCTCGGTGCCCTGGTTGAGCAGGATGCGGCGCTCCTCGGCGGTGAGGTGGGCGGCGCGTTGTTGTTTTTCAGCGTCGGTGAGCGGCGTCAGATCGTGGCCGCTGGCGGACGTGGTCATGGCATGGCCTCTTAGTCTTTCAGCAGGTCCGGGAAGGCGGCGTGCAACTTCTCCAGCTTGGGTTGCGCCACATGCTGGATGTAGGGCTGGCGGGGGTTACGCCGCGCGAAGTCCTGATGGTAGTCCTCCGCCGGGAAGAATTCGTGACCGCTTTCCACGGTGGTGACGATGGGCGCGGTGAAGGCGCCGGCGTTGCCGAGCTGTTCGATGTAGGCCCGCGCCACCCGTTCCTGGTCGGCGTTGAGGGGGAAGATCGCGGAGCGGTACTGGGGGCCCCGGTCGTTGCCCTGGCGATCCTTCTGAGTGGGATCGTGGGCGATGGCGAAGAACAGCTTGAGCAATTCTCCGAAGCGCACCTTGCGCGGATCGTAGCGCACCTCGACGGCTTCGGCGTGGCCGGTGTTGCCACCGCAGACCGCTTCGTAATGGGCGCTGTCGGCGCTGCCGCCAATGTAGCCGGAGACCACGCTTTCCACCCCGTTCAGGGCGGTATACACCGCCTCCACGCACCAGAAGCAGCCACCGGCCAGGATGGCGCGGCCGGGGTCCCGATCCGCGGGCAGGTCCTCGACGGGGTCGGGGAACCGGTCCGGATGCACGGCCAGTGACGTGCCAGGAATGACGGCGCTCATGACAATCTCCTTGTTGCTGATCCTTGTTGCTGATCCGACGATGGTGAAGCTACTCCCGGGCAGATGGGGGCGGCCGGCGCCGGAGTCAATGGTCCCCGGCGACGAGCGCCCCGGGGGCCGGATCAGAGCACGCCGTGCTGGCGCAGGGCGTCGCGCAGGGCGCGGCACTGGCTCTGGGCGATGGCGGCCTGGTCGTTGGCTTCGTGGGTGCGCGCTTCACCGTACCACAGGGACTTGCCGGCGCCGTCGGTGAGATAGGCGGGGAAACGCTGCTCGGTGTCGGCGGGGCGCTCCCGGTCGATGCGTTCGCCGTCCAGGCCCAGGCGCCAGGTGGGTTGCACCTCGGTGTCCTGGCCGAGCGGGTTGAGGTCCCGGCCGGCGGGCAGGTTGGGGGCGGACATCATCAGCCGGGTCAGGTCCACCAGCAGAACGCGGTCCACGCCGTGCTGGCCGGCCCAGCGGGTCAGGGCGTCACGGTCGCGCCACAGAGGGGTTTCCTGATGGGCCAGGTGGACGGTGAGACCGGCGCGGGCGAACACCGGCCGGCAGGTCAGTTCCCAGGTTTCGCGAACCTCGCCCTCCGGGCTCTGGGCGGCCAGCAGGATCGCCTCGCCGGTGGCCGGCGGCGTATCGGTGACGGTGCGCGTGGTGATTTGGGTGGTGCTGGCACAGCCGGTCAGCACGAGCGTGAGCAACAGGGCCCTCATGGCACTACCTCCTGTATTCGAAGGCGTAGTGTAGCAGGGCCCGCCGGTGGAAAAACCGACCCGTGTCAGGGAAATACCGGTGAGGTGAGCGACGGCGCCCGCTCGCTGGCCTGTATTTCCAGTTCCAGGCTGCCCGGTGGCGCCGGCGGTGGCCGGTACCAACGCACTTCATAGAGCGCGCCCTGATCGTCCTGCTTGATCAGCCGCAGTGCCAGATCGCCGCCCTGATCATCGGCGACCAGGGTTCGGTCGCCGCTGTCGCGCACACTGAGCAGCGGGGCGCTCGGCTCCAGCGCGCCGGGCGGCTCCCCCTGGAACCGCCAGGACCAGTAGGCTTCCTTCTCGCCTTCGCCGGCATGGAAACGGGCGCTCTGGCGCCAGCGCCGGGCCCAGGTGCCGTCGCCGTCCGCCTCGGGCCAGTAGCGGTGTCGAAGCAGGCTGAAGTGGGCGGCGGCGGGCACGTCGTCCACCTCGCCGAGCCGCCACAGGTCGCCGGCCAGGGCGGCGCTTTGCTCGGCCAGGAAATCGACGGTATGGGGGCCATACAGGGTGTGCCCACCCTCGTAATACTGGACGTCATATTCTTCCGGGGTCACCGCGTAGCCCAGGAAGCCGTTGGCCAGGCTGGAGATTTCCACCCGCCAGTCGTGGCCGGCGGGCAGGGTGTCGAGGACCGCGCCGCGAATGCGGTTGCCGCTTTCCAGGGTGACTTCCCAGGGCAGCGGCACCATCACCAGGTCGTTCACCCGAATCACCTGAAACAACGCCCGGTGGGGGAAGGCCTGCGGCGACAGCAGCAGCTGCGCCTTGGACAGCATCCATTGTTTGACGCCCTGGCAGCCATCGGTGAACCAGCGCCTTGGCCAGCCCTCCTGGAGATAGGGCAGGTAGGACACCGGGAACACCTCATCGCCGTTGGCGGCGCCGGCGGTGGCGGCGCCCACCACGGCCCGTTCGCACAGGCCGTGGCGCTCGCTGGCGGGCAGATCCAGCAGGTCCAGTTGGCGGCTGGCGGTGGCGGTCACCAGCCGTGGCGCCAGCGTACCCTCCAGGGATTGGAACAGGTCCGCCGCCTGGGTGCCCAGGGCGGTACCAATGCGCCGTGCTTCCCGGTCACCCCGGTGATCCGGGTGCCAGGCCGGATTGTTGTCGGCGTGGGTGGCCTGTGCAGCGCCATGCACGAATGGCCAGGGCAACGATCGCCCGATGGTTTCGCCGGGGCCGCGCGCCAGCCAGTGCCAGACGTCGGCGTGGTAGGGGCCGGTGAAGGCGGGGATGGCGGTGCCGTGGATGGAGAACAGCGTCAGGGCGCCGGCCGGGTAGTAACGGCCGTCGTCGGCCTGCAGGTCGAGGCGCAGCATGGTCATGCGCGGGTTCACCGCGCGCTTGGCCAGGTTGCCGTCAATGCGGTCCTCGGCGATGCCGTGGTTGCGCGCCCAGGCCTGGGGCGAGCGGTTGCGGGTCAGACCCCAGACGTCCCGTTCACCCACCGCCAACCGTGCCGGGCGCCGCGCCCGGTAGGCCTCGGTGACCGCCGTGCTGATGCGCGTGGCGAGAAAGTCGAACAGCGCCGGGTCAAAACCGGGCCGGTTGCCGCCAAACACATTATAGAAGTCGCTGCCCAGGTACTGGCCGGGGCCGGAGTGCGTGTGCGTGACCAGCAGGCTCAGGCCATGGGCGGGCACGTCGGTGGTGGCGGCGATGCGCTCGGCCACCGCGTAATGCAGTGGCAGGGAACCGGCGCCCAGGTCCAGTTGCACCAGAGCCAGGGGCGTGCCGCCCGGCCCGTGCAGATAAAAGGCGCGCGCCTTGAGTCGGGTACGGAAACCGTCGCCATCGGCGGCCCAGGCGGAGTAGCCGAACTTGGGCAGGCCAATGGCCGGGGTAATGTCCACCTCCGCCACGCCGGCCATGGGTTGGGTCAGGGGTTCCGGCGGGCGCGGTCGGGGGACCTGGAAGTCGAGGGCGGCTCGGGGATAGGTCAGAAACGGCCAGGCGGTATGCAGCAGGGCGCCGCCGATGATCACCAGCAGCACCAGCGCCGCCCACAACCCATGGCGCCGGAATCGTCGTCGGGAGGGCATGAAGTCCGGGGTCCTTTTATTTTTGTACGGTCGTACTATTTTTCTCACATGAAACCTTAAATCACGGGCTGGCGCCAGGGCCGAATACAGAGGGGATACAAAACGATACCGCTTGTACAAGTTGTGCAAAAGCGTGGAGAAGTTCTCAACACTATTCCTACCCGACGTCACCGGAAGCCTGTTTTTTTCCGGCCCCCCGGCTATTCCAATGATTGCACTGTAATCCGTTGATACCCGAGGGGGGTACAGATGAACGCAAGCCTGAAAGTTTCTTCGCTTGTAATGGCCGTCGGGCTGGTGATCCAGCCGGCTCTGGCGGACGAGAAGTACGAGGAAACCCTCAACACCCGCCAGTACGTTGGTGGTTTCGGTTCCTACCTGGATCTGGACGACGAGCGCGGCTTCGATGACAGCGGCGCTGGCTACAGCGTGTTCTACGGTCGCCAGTTGTCCGATCGCTGGTGGTGGGAAACCGAAGGCGGTTTCTATGAGATGGACCCGAACCTGCCCAACACCCAGGACTTCTATCAATACCACCTTACCACCGGCCTTGCCTACGCCTTTGGCGACCGCACCGGTTTCACCCCGTACTTCGTGGTGGCCGCAGGCATCATCGATCAGGAAGTGCTGCCCGATGAGGACGAGGAGAACAGCTTCACCGCCAACGCCGGTCTCGGCGCGGTGACCGGCCCGATCTTCAACAATGGCCTGAAGCTGCGCGGCGAGGCCCGCTACGTCTACGACGACTTCGACGGCTCCGGCGCCGCGCGCGGCAACGGCGGGTTCGGCGACGTGCGCCTGTCACTGGGTGTGGAGATTCCGCTCGGTTACACCAAGGTGATCACCAAGGAGAAAGTGGTGGTCGAGACCCGCGAAGTGCAGGCCCCGCCCAAGCCGATGATCGATTCCGACGGCGACGGCGTGCCGGACGATCGCGACCAGTGCCCGAACACCCTGGAAGGTGGTCAGGTGGACGCCAAGGGCTGCCTGATCGCCAATCAGACGGTGACCCTGAGCAACATCAACTTCGAGTTCGATTCCGCCCGTCTCGCCCGTTCCTCGGAATCGACCCTGGACCGCATCGCGGAATCCCTGAAATCACAGACCGATTTCCGCGTGGAAGTGGCCGGCCATACCGACAGCGTCGGCAACGCCGACTACAACGAAGAACTTTCCCGTCAACGCGCCGAGTCCGTGCGCCAGTACCTGCTGGACCGTGGCGTCGCCGCCGATCGCGTGACCGCGCGCGGCTACGGCGAGCTGGACCCCATTGCCAGCAACGAAACCGAGTCCGGTCGGGCCATGAACCGGCGCGTTGAGTTCCGGGTTACCGAGAAGTGAGGAGAACGACGATGATGAGTATGAAGAACGTAATGATGCTGGTCCTGCTCGCCGTTCTCGGCGCCGGGATCTACGGCTGCGAAGCGAGTAGCAGCGACGGCGGCGGTGGCGATCCCACCCCCAACGAGCCCAACCCGAACACGCCGGACGACCAGGACAACGACGGCATTCCGGACGACGAGGACAATTGCCCGGCGTTCGCCAATAACGACCAGGCGGACCAGGACAACGACGGCATCGGCGACGCCTGCGACGAAGACATCGATGACGATGGCGTCGACAACGACGATGACAACTGTCCGCGCGTGTCCAACCCGGACCAGACCGATACCGACGGTGACGGCATCGGCGATGCCTGCGACAACAACACCGACCAGGACGGTGACGGCATCGAGGACAACAAGGACAACTGTCCGATGGTGGCCAACCCGGACCAGTCCGACATCGATAACGACGGCGTGGGCGATGTCTGCGACAACGACCGCGACGGCGACGGCGTGCAGAACGTCAACGATAACTGCCCCTACGTGGCCAATGCCGACCAGCTCGACACCGACCAGGATGGCGTGGGCGATGCCTGCGAATCCGACACCGACGGCGACGGCGTACCGGACGAGGACGATAACTGCCTGTTCATCCCCAACCCGGATCAGGCCGACCTGGACGGCGACAACGTGGGCGACATCTGCGACAACGACGACGACGGCGATGGCACCAACGACCAGGACGATCAGTGCCCGACCGAAGCGGGCCCGCCGGAAAACGACGGCTGCCCGGTGGATGACGACACCGACACCGATGGCGACGGCGTGCCGGACGACCTGGATAACTGCCCGAACACCGCCAACGCCGACCAGGCGGACGCGGACGGTGACGGCGTCGGCGACGTGTGCGACACCGACGGCTTCACCTGCAACGCCGGCACCACCTACCAGCCGCTGCTGAGCCCGGACTACGAAGCCAGTGGTAACTCCCTGGCGGTGTCCATCGCCACCGTGGAGAACCCGGAGAACATGCTCGACGGTATCGATGCCAGCTACGCCGAGATCAACGTTTCCCTGGCTCTGCTTTACGGCGGCGCCGAAATCCGCGCCTCCGCGGTGGATCAGTCCAACGACTTCACCGGTATCAACCGCATTGGCTTCGTGATCTCCGATCCGGCCTCGGCGCTGCTCAACCTGAGTCTGCTGGGTGATTTCCTGACCGTGCGCTTCTTCAACGACGGCGAGGAAGTGGACAGCGCCGTGGTAGGCGGCCAGGGCCTGGATCTGGAGCTGCTGGGCCTGGGTATCAACAGCGATCAACGCTTCCTGGTCACCGAGGTCGATACCAACGACCTGACCTTCGACGAAGTGCAACTCGACTACGCCGGCTTCCTGAACGCCAACGACACCCTGCGTATTCACCGTGTCTGCACGGGGAACATCGCACCCTGATACAACAACGATTAGGCAATCCCTCAAGGGGCGCTTCGGCGCCCCTTTTTTTTGCTTCCGAGCCGCGCTGTCGGCCACCGTTTTTCATGGGGGTTCGCCGTCGGTCAGTCTTTTCGGTTAGATTGAGAGGCAGGAGGGATCGACGTTATGACACGACACCGAGTGCTGGCGGCTCTGCTGGCTGGCCTGACGTTGCTGCTGGGGGCCTGTGGGCCGCAATCCAAGGACTACATCGAGACCGGTGACCTGGACGCTCTGCGCGAACGGGGCGAGTTGCGCCTGGTGGCGCCACGCTTTGATGAGGAGCAGGCCCTGGTGCGCGAGGGCGTGCCGCTGCAGGAGTTCCGCGAGCAGGCGGAGGCGGCGGCCCTATCCCTGGGCCTGGAGCCGCGCTGGGTGTACGCCGATGGTACCGGCGGCCTGGACGACATGATCAACGACGGTCGCGCGGACATGATCGTCAGCAATTATTCGGTCACCGACGATCGCCGCGAGCGGGTGGCGTTCTGTACGCCGGTGGCGGTGATCGACGAGTATCTGGTGGTGGCCAAGGACCGTGAGGGGGGCAGCCTGGCGGAGCTGGGCGAGATCACCGTGGCGGTGCCGGAAGACACCGCCTACGCGGAAACCGCCGCTGAACTGGCGGAGCGCCACGACAACCTGACCGTGGAAACGCTGCCCCCGGGCACCTCTGATTCCGGTCTGCTGGATGCGGTGGCGGCGGGCAGCTATGACGCCGCCATTGTCGACGGCAACATGCTCGACAGCCTGCTGATGGACTACGACGGCCTGCGCAAGGGCCCGGTGGTCACCGAGCGCCGCCGTATCGCCTGGGCGGTGCGACCGGACAACACCGCGCTGCGCGCGGCGATCAACGAATTCATCGTCAGCCATCATGTGAGCGCCTCGGTGCGGGCCCGGGCCCAACGGGACTGGGCGGCGATCAAGAAGGAAGGCGTGCTGCGGGTGATCACCTCCAACAATCCGGCCAGCTATTTCCTCTGGCGGGGGGAGTTGATGGGGTTTGATTACGACCTCACGCGCCACTTCGCCAAGCAGCACGGACTGCGCGTGCGCATGGTGGTGCGCGACAGCGCCTCGGCCATGTTCCAGGCCCTGCAGGACGGGGCCGGCGACGTCATCGCCGCTTCCATGACCGACACCGAGGAACGCCGGCGGGCCGGCTGGCGGTTCAGTAAGCGCTACCTCGAGGTGCACGAGCAGATTATCGGTCGCGCCGACGAGGAGCCGTTTGAATCGGTTCAGGCGCTGGCCGGGCGCACCGTGGCGGTGGCGCCGGACAGCGCCTTCGTGGATAGCCTGGAGGCATTGCGTGAGCAGGGCATCGCCGTGGAAACTCGTCTGGTGCCGGACGCCACCTCGGAGATGCTGATCCAGCAGGTGGCCGATGGTGACGCCGACCTGACCCTGGTGGACAGCCATCTGGCGGCGCTGGAAAGCACCTACCGTGACGACATCCAGCCGCTGTGGACCCTGGAAGGCAGCCGTGATATCGCCTGGGGCCTGCGCGAGAATCAGCCAGGCCTCAAGAAGCAGCTTGATGCCTACATTACCCGCAACTACAAGGGGCTGTTCTACAACGTCACCTTCAACCGCTATTTCAAGGAAACCAAGACCATCCGCATTCACGAGCAATACCGGGTGGAGGCGGGCAAGGAAATCTCTCCCTACGACGACCTGGCCAAGGAATACGCGCTTGAATACGGCTTCGACTGGCGGCTGGTGATCTCGCAGATGTACCAGGAAAGTCAGTTCGACCCGGATGCGCGCTCGTTCGCTGGCGCCCGGGGGTTGATGCAGGTGATGCCGCGCACCGGCCGCCAGTTCGGTTTCACCGATCTGCATGATCCGGAGCAGGGCATCGCCGCCGGGCTGGCCTACCTGGAATGGCTCGAGGACCGTTTCCCGCAGCGCCTGGAGCTGGCGCAGAAGCTCTATTTCGGGCTCGCCGCCTACAACGCCGGCGCCGGTCACGTGGAAGATGCCCGGGTACTGGCCCAGCGGTTGGGCAAGGACCCGGATCAGTGGTTTGGCAACGTGGAAACCGCCATGTTGCTGTTGTCGCGGCCGCAATACGCGCGCCAGGCACGCTTCGGATACGTGCGTGGTTCCGAGCCGGTGAAGTACGTGCGCGAAATCCGTAACCGCTACCTGGGTTACGTGGATTTCACCGAGGAGAACAACATCTCCGCCGAGCCGGATTAAAGTCCGGCGCAATCGCGGCTGAAGCCGCTCCTACGGGGCTTTAGAATGCGGTAGGAGCGGCTTCAGCCGCGATCCGGCGCTGGCGTCACAAACGCCGGTTCAGCCACTCCAACAGTGTCTGGCGGACCTCCGGGGCGCAGTAATCATTGAGGATTTCATGGCGGCCCTTGGGGCAATCCAGACGCTGCAGCGGCAGCCCGCGGCGGCGCAGTGCCTTTTCCAGACGATCCATGCCCTTGCCGCCGCCGCTCATGGGGTCCTCGCGACCGCCCAGCAACAGCACTGGCAAGTTCGCCGGCAGCGCCGCTAGGCCCTTGCCGGACTGAATGCGCGCCAGCGCCGACACCAGCGCCACCCAGGTGGCGTTGGTGCACTGAAAACCGCACTTCGGGTCCTCGATATAGGCGGCCACCTGGGCCGGGTCGGCGCTCAACCAGTCGAAGTCGGTGCGCGCGTCGGGCACGCTGCGCGCCCAGGCACGGAAGGTGAGGGTGTCGATCAGGTTGCTCTGGCCGCGCGCGCCCTGGCGCCGTTGCTGCCAGCGCAGCACCGGCAGCAGGGTGCGATAGTAGGCGCTGGCGTGGTAGTCGCTGCCGCACAGTACCAGGCCGTCCAGCCGGTCGCCGAATCGCTCGGCCCCGGCCAGGGCCAGAAACGAACCCATGCTGTGGCCGCCCAGCACCAACGGGCCGGGGTGGCGCTCGGCCACGGTATCGATGACGCGCTCGATATCGCTCATCACCTTTTGCCAGCCGTCGTCGTCGGCGAAATGGCCGGGCGGGTCGGCGCCGTCCATGCTGATGCCATGGCCGCGATGGTCCGGGCAATACAGGTTCCAGCCGTGCTCGGCGAGAATTTCGCCCAGGGCCTGATAGCGGGCGCCGTGCTCGGCCATGCCATGCAGCCAGATCAAGGTGCCCAGCGATTCGCTGGCACGCCATTCATGCACGCCGATGGTGTGGCCGTCGACGGCGCCAATAACGAAGCAGTCCGAAGTCATGGTAGAGGGGTTCCCCAGAAACAGTGCTGAACATGTATCATGACGGGCCCCTCGTCGCCAGTTAAGGAGTCGGTGTGATTCATTACCGGATTCGTCCGCTCAGACCGGAAGCCCATCTGTTCCAGATCACCCTGACCGTGGCCGCGCCCACCCCGGAAGGCCAGGGGCTGACGCTGCCGGCCTGGATTCCGGGCAGCTACATGATCCGCGATTTCGCCCGCCATATCGTCAGCCTGGAAGCCCGCGCCGGCGACCAGGTGCTGGACGTGGCCAAGATCGACAAGCAAACCTGGCAGCTGCCGCCGGTGGACGGGCCGGTGACCGTGGATTACCAGGTCTACGCCTGGGATTTGTCGGTACGCGGTGCCCATCTGGATACCACCCACGGCTATTTCAACGGTCCCTGCGTGTTCCTCGCCGCCATGGGGTTCGAGGACCAGCCCTGCGAAGTGGACATCGAGGCCCCGGACGGCGCCGCCTACGGCACCTGGAAACTGGCCACCGGCCTGGAGCGGGTAAGCGGGCCGGAGCTGGGCTTCGGTCGCTTCCGCGCCGACGACTACGACGCGCTGCTTGATCATCCGGTGGAGATGGGTGATTTCGACCACGCCGAATTCGAGGCTTGTGGCGTTCCCCACCAGGTGGTGCTCAGCGGTCGCCACCGGGCGGACATGGCGCGGCTGTGTCGGGACCTGCGACCGATCTGCGAGCATCATATCAAGCTGTTCGGCGAGCCGGCGCCGATGAAGCGCTATGTGTTCATGACCCTGGTCACCAACGGCTACGGCGGCCTGGAGCACCGCAACTCCACCAGTCTGATGAGCCCGCGCACCGATCTGCCCCTGCGCACCGACGCCCCGGACCAGGTCCGCGACGGCTATCGCAGCTACCTGGGCCTGTGCAGCCACGAATATTTCCACACCTGGAACGTCAAACGCATCAAGCCGGAGGCGTTCACTCCCTTCGACCTGCGCGGCGAGGTGTACACTGAATTGCTGTGGGCCTTCGAGGGCATTACCAGCTATTACGACGATCTGTCCCTGGCGCGCACCGGGCTGATCAGCCCACGGAGCTATCTGGAGCTGCTCGGCCAGACCATTACCCGGGTGTATCGCGGCCAGGGCCGCTTTAAGCAGACCGTCACCGAATCCAGCTTCGACGCCTGGACGCGTTTTTATCAGCAGGATGAGAACGCGCCCAACGCCATCGTCAGCTATTACGCCAAGGGGGCGCTGATCGCTCTGGCTCTGGATCTGACCCTGCGTCGCGCCACCAACGACGAGAAAAGCCTGGATGATCTCATGCGGCTGCTGTGGCAACGCCACGGCCAGACCGGGCAGGGCGTGCCGGAGCAGGGTATCCGGCCGCTGGCGGAGGAAGTGGCCGGTACCGATCTGGGCGATTTCTTCGACCTGGCCCTGTACCGCACCGAGGACCTGCCGCTGGAGGAACTGCTTGCCGAGCGCGGCGTTACCTTGAACTGGCGGGCCGCCGAAGGGCACGGCGACAATGGTGGTAAACCGAGTGGCAAGCCGGGCGACAAACCGGGCGAAAAATCCGACCGCTCGCCGGTGCACCTGGGGGTGCGCGTGGCGGCGGACCCGGGCGGCGCCCGGGTGCAGGTGGCTTACGAGCAGGGCGCGGCAATGGCCGCCGGCCTGTCCGCCGGCGATGTGATCATCGCCGTGGACGGCATCAAGGTGGACGCGGGCTCGCTGGACACCGTCCTGGCCGGCTACAGCGAAGGTGAACGGGTGGAGGTGCACGCCTTCCGCCGCGACGAGCTGATGCGGTTCACCGTGGCGCTGGCACCGTCGGAGCCGACCACCGCCTGGCTGAGCATGGACGGCGACGAGCTCAACGATAAGGGCCGGGCCTGGTTGTTCAATCGCCGCTAAAGTACATGACCGAAACTTCATTACAGGATCTTTATCAACGTCTGCGGCAGGCCCGGGCCGGGGACCGGCCGCGCCTGAAAAAACGCCTGGACGGTCTGGCCCGGCGTTTCAGCGCCGGCGGTCGCGACCAGGTGGCCGCCGCCATCGAGCGCTCCGTGGCCGCCCGGGAACGCCGTCGTGGGTTACTGGCGGCGCCGCTGGAATGGCCGGACCTGCCGGTGGTACGCCATCGCGAGGAGCTGGCGGCGGCGATCCGCGATCACCAGGTGGTGGTGGTGGCCGGCGAAACCGGCTCCGGCAAGACCACCCAGCTGCCCAAGATCTGCCTGGAGCTGGGACGTGGCGTGGATGGCTACATCGGTCACACCCAGCCGCGTCGGCTGGCGGCCCGTTCGGTGGCGGCGCGGCTGGCCGAGGAGTTGCACACCCGGGTTGGCGAGAAGGTCGGCTACAAGGTGCGCTTCAGTGAGCAGGTCGGCGAGGACAGCCTGATCAAGCTGATGACCGATGGCATGCTGCTCAGCGAGATTCAGAACGACCGCTTCCTCCATCAGTACGACACTCTGATCATCGACGAGGCCCATGAACGCAGCCTCAATATCGACTTCCTGCTCGGTTACCTGAAACAACTGTTGCCGCGCCGTCCGGACCTGAAGGTAATCATTACCTCGGCGACCATCGATCATGAGCGCTTCGCCGAGCACTTCCACGGCGCGCCGGTGTTCGAGGTATCCGGGCGCACCTATCCGGTGGAGATCCGCTACCGCCCGCCGGAGGGCGATCGCGACCTGGGCCCCCAGGTGGAGGATGTGCTGCGTGAGATTCAGCGCGAGGAGCGCCGCGACGGCCCGCCAACAGCCCGGGACGTGCTGGTGTTTCTGAGCGGCGAGCGCGACATCCGCGACGTGCACCACCACCTCAAGCGCTGTGAGTTCCGCGACACGGAGCTGCTGCCGCTGTACGCGCGCTTGAGCGGCGCTGAACAGCAGCGGGTGTTCTCCGGCCACCGGGGGCGGCGGGTGGTGCTCAGTACCAATGTGGCGGAAACCTCCCTCACGGTGCCCGGCATTCGTTATGTGATCGACGCCGGCACCGCCCGCATCAGCCGCTACAGCGTGCATTCCAAGGTGCAGCGGTTGCCGGTGGAACCGGTGGCCCAGGCCAGCGCCAATCAGCGCGCCGGGCGCAGTGGCCGGCTGATGCCGGGTATCTGCTTCCGCCTCTACGACGAGGACGATTTCCTGCAGCGGCCGGAATTCACCGATCCGGAAATCCAGCGCACCAATCTGGCGGCGGTGATCCTGCAAATGTCGGACCTGCGCCTGGGCGCGGTGGAGGACTTCCCGTTCATGGAACCGCCGGATGGCCGGCTGATTCGTGACGGTTACCGGCTGCTGGAGGAGTTGGGCGCCCTGGACGGCAAACGCAAGCCCACGCCCCTGGGGCGGCAACTGGCGCGCTTCCCCCTGGACCCGACCCTGGCGCGCATGGTGGTGGGTGGCGCCGACAAGAAGGCCCTGCGCGAGGTGCTGGTGATCGTCGCCGCCCTGGCGGTGCAGGACCCCCGCGAGCGGCCCCGGGACAAGCAGCAGCAGGCGGACCAGGCCCACCAGCCGTTCGAGGACAAGGACAGCGATTTCCTATGGTTCCTGAACCTCTGGCAATGGACGGAGGAGCAGCGCGAGGCGCAGTCACGCAATCAGTTTGAAAAGACCCTGAAGAAAACCTTCCTGGCGCCGTCGCGCATGCGGGAGTGGCGCGATACCCATCGCCAGTTGTTGCTGCTGGCCCGGGAACAGGGCTGGACCCTGAACGCCGAGCCGGCGGAGTACGAGGCTATTCACCGGGCCCTGCTCACCGGCCTGCTGGGCAATGTGATGCAGCGCGGCGAGGAGGGCGAATGGCTCTCCACCCGCAACCGCAAACCGCTGATCTGGCCGGGTTCCACCCTGAGCAAACGGGCGGGCAAGAAGAACGGCGCCCGCTGGCTGATGGCCGCCGAACAGGTTGAAACCAGCCGCTTGTTCGCCCGCTGCGTGGCGCGCATCGAGCCGCAATGGGTGGAACAGGAAGCGGCGCACCTGATCAAGCGCCAGTATTTCGAGCCGCACTGGTCGAAGAAACGCGGCTGCGTGATGGCCAAGGAACAGGTCAATCTGTTCGGCCTGATCCTGGCGTCCGGCCGGCGTGTTAACTACGGTCCCCTGGACCCGCCCCTGGCCCGGGAACTGATGATTCGCGAAGGTCTGGTGGACGGCCAGCTGACCCGCGAGCCGCCATTCGTGAAGGCCAAC
The DNA here is from genome assembly GCF_046507615.1 of Alloalcanivorax sp. C16-2. Taxonomy (NCBI): domain Bacteria; kingdom Pseudomonadati; phylum Pseudomonadota; class Gammaproteobacteria; order Oceanospirillales; family Alcanivoracaceae; genus Alloalcanivorax; species Alloalcanivorax sp. C16-2. Next base: position 2,067,333 of record NZ_JBKFTL010000001.1, read on the forward strand.
CGGGAGCGCCTGGAACGGCTTGAGGACATGGAGCACAAGCTGCGCCGCCGCGACATCCTGGTGGACGAGGAAGCGCGGGTGGCGTTCTATGACCAGCGTTTGCCGGACGGGTTGTACACGCTTACCCACCTGGAAACCTGGTATCGCAAGGAAGCCAGCGAAGCGCAACGCCGGGCTCTGCTGATGGACGATGACTTCCTGCTCTCGCGCAGCCCGGACCTGCGTCAGGACGCCTTCCCCGACCAGCTCGACCTGGATGGCCTGACGCTGCCGCTGGAATACAGCTTCGAACCCACCGGCGACACCGACGGCGTGACCCTGGTGGTGCCGGTGGCGGCCCTGGATCAGGTGCCGGAGGAGCGCTTGGACTGGCTGGTGCCCGGCTTGCTGCGCGAGAAGCTGGAGGCGCTGATCCGCGGCCTGCCCAAGGCGCGCCGCCGGCATTTCGTGCCGGTGCCGGATTACGTGGAGGCGTTGATGGAATCCCTGGCGCCGGATCGGCCGCTGCTGCCGGCCATGACCCGGGAACTGCAGCGCATGACCGGCGTGCGGGTGGAGCAGGAAGAATGGCCGGTGGAACGGATTCCCGACTACCTGCGCATGAACCTGCGGCTGGTGGACGGCGACGGCGCCACTCTGCGTGAGGGCCGTGATCTGACGGCGCTGCGGCGCGCCTTCGCCGATCAGGTGCAGGCCGCCGCCGAGACCGCCGGCCAGCGCGAGCCGGACCCGGAAGGCCGGGACTGGTGTTTCGGCGAGCTGCCGGACAGCGAGGAGGTGGCGCAGGGCGGGGTGCGGTTGCGTTACTTCCCGGGGCTGGAGGATGGCGGCGAGACCGTGGCCCGGCGCCGCTGGTCCGATGCCGATGACGCCGCCTGGCACCACGGCTATGGGTGCGCCCGCCTGGCGCTGCTGGCCCTGGGCGATCAGGTGCGTGCCCTGAAACGCTTCGCCGGCCAGCAGCCGGGCTTCCAGAAGCTCAAGGCGGACAAGTCGGAACTGGGCCGGCGGGGCCTGGAGCGGGTACTGCTGCGCATCGCCGCCGACCATTTCCGTTTCCATTCCGAGCCGGTGCGTGCCGAGGCGGACTGGCGCGCCCGTTTCGATACCGGGCGCGGGGACTTCGTGGCCGCCGCCGAGAACGCCCTGGGCGAATACGGTCGGCTGTTCGCGGCTTACCGGGGCGTGATGGGCCGTCTGGAGAAGAACTTTCCGCTCGCCTGGGCCCATGCCCACCGGGACCTGAAAACCCAGCTCGCCGACCTGTTCGGCGATGATTTTCCGCTGGCGGTGGAGGCGGACTGGCTGAGCGAATACCCCCGCTACCTGGCGGCGCTGGAACAGCGCCTGGAAAAACTCAGCGGCCAGGCCGGCCGCGACCGGGCCCTGGTGGCGGAACTGGAGGATTTTCAGGAACGCTACCGGCGCCGCGCCGGTGATACGCCGGCCTGGCGGCAACCGCCCCCGTTGCGGCTGTTCCGCTGGATGATCGAGGAATACCGGGTGAGTCTGTTCGCCCAGCCCCTGGGTACCAGGGTGACGGTGTCCGCCAAGCGGCTCAACAAGCAGTGGGAAGCCTGTTGAGTGAGGCTGGATTCGCGGCTGAAGCCGCTCCTAAGGCACATTCAACGCGCCAGGAGCGACCAACGCTGTAGGCGCGACTTCAGTCGCGATCCGGTTTATGGCCTTTGCGCCGGACCTGTCATATCCGGATAATTGACCTATTTACTGTCGCGGCGCTCTACTTTTCGGAGCGCCCTTTGCGCGAGGACAGGCTTGTGACCCATTCCGTAGTAATCAGCGGTACCGGACTCTGGACGCCGGAGCAATCGATCACCAACGACGAGCTGGTGGCGTCGTTCAATGAGTACGTGGACCGCTACAACCGCCGCCACGCGGCGGCCATCGAAGCCGGGGAGATGGACGCCCTGACGCACTCCAACAGCGCTTTCATCGAAAAGGCCTCGGGGATCAAGCAACGCTTCGTGCTCGATAAGGAAGGCATCCTCGACCCGGATCGCCTGTGTCCCACCATCCCCGAGCGTGGCGACGACGAGATTTCCGTGCAGGCGGAAATCGCCGTCAAGGCCGCGCGTCAGGCCCTCGACAATGCCGGCCTCACCGCCGACGACCTGGACGCGGTGCTGGTGGCCTGCTCCAACATGCAGCGCGCCTACCCGGCCATGGCGGTGGAAGTGCAGGCCGCCCTGGGCATGAATCACGGCTGGGGCTATGACATGAACGTGGCCTGCTCCAGCGCCACCTTCGGCATTCAGACCGGGGTCGACGCGATTCGCAACGGCTCCGCCCGCCGCGTGCTGATGGTCAACCCGGAAATCTGCTCCGGCCACCTGGCCTGGGAAGACCGCGACTGCCACTTCATCTTCGGCGACGTGAGTACCGCGGTGATTCTGGAGCGCGCCGAGGACGCCACCAGCGTCAATCAATGGGAAGTACTGGGCACACGGCTACAGACCAAATTTTCCAACAACATCCGCAACAACTTCGGTTTCCTCAACCGCGCCGCGCCGGATGGCGTTGGCGCCCGCGACAAGCTGTTCCGCCAGGAAGGCCGCCGGGTGTTCAAGGAGGTTTGCCCGATGGTGGCCGAGCAGATCACCTCCCACCTTGGTGATCTGGAGGTGCCGGTGGAACAGGTCAAGCGCATGTGGCTCCACCAGGCCAACCTGAACATGAATGAGTTCATCGCCCGCCGGGTGTTGGGTCGCGAGGCCAGTCGCGAGGAAGCGCCGGTGATTCTGGACGACTACGCCAACACCAGCTCCGCCGGTTCCATCATCGCTTTCCACAAGCACAACGCCGACCTGCCGGCGGGTACCAAGGGCGTGATCTGCTCCTTCGGCGCCGGCTATTCGATCGGCAGCGTGGTGGTCGACCGGGTGAAATAAAGCGCCGTTTTCGTGGATCTCCACGTAACCTTTACCCGGTCCGTGCATCCATGGGTGGCGTGGCGCTGAAAAACGGCGCCACGCGACACAATAATGTTCATACATCCGGAAGCACTACCGTTTTCAGGAGATCCATCATGGCTAAGCAAAGCAAACTGAATCCTTTCGCCGTCACCCTGGGCGCCGCCGTGGTCGCCTCGGCCATGTCCGTGCCGGCCGTGCAGGCCGCCGAGAACCCGTTCGGCGCCACCGACCTGGCCAGTGGCTATCAGCTCGCCGATAACCACGGCAAGGACGCCGAGGGCAAATGCGGTGACGATAAATCCACCGAGGGCAGCTGCGGCGGCGACAAGTCCTCCGAAGGCAGCTGCGGCGGCCAGGGCTGATCCCGGAGCCGAATGATGACGGCTTTCCCCGTGACCGGCACCGGTCTGGGGTTGCGGCGGGCCCTGATGGGCCCGCTGTCCAATACCCCGGCTCCGCCGCTGGATTTTCTGGAAGTGGCGCCGGAGAACTGGATTCCCATGGGCTGGCGGTTGGGCCGTGATTTCCGTGCCCTTACCGAACGCTTTCCGTTCGTCACCCATGGCTTGAGCCTGTCCCTGGGCGGCCCCGAGCCACTGGACTTCGAACTGCTCGGCCATATCAAGGCGTTTCTCGCCGAGCACCGCATCCGCGCCTACACCGAGCATCTCAGTTACTGCGGCGACCACGGTCATCTCTATGATCTGATGCCGATCCCGTTCACCGAGGAAGCGGTGCGCTATGTGGCGGAGCGCATCCGCCGGACGCAGGATTTTCTCGGCCAGCGCATCGCCGTCGAGCACGTCAGTTACTACGCCGCGCCGCCGGTGCGCGAAAGCGCCGCTCTCGGCGAGCTGGAGTTCGTGCGCGCGGTGCTCGAGGAGGCTGACTGCGGCTTGCTGCTGGACGTGAACAACGCCTACGTGAATGGCGTCAACCATGGCTACGACGCCGCCGATTTTATTCGCGGCCTGCCCGGTGAGCGGATTTTCTACGTGCACGTGGCCGGCCATTTCGATGAAGCCGAGGACCTCAAGGTGGACACCCATGGCGCGCCGGTGATCGATCCGGTGTGGCGCCTGCTGGAGGTGGCCTATGAACACTTCGGCGTGCTGCCAACCCTGCTGGAGCGGGATTTCAATTTCCCGCCCTTCGATACCCTGTGCGACGAGCTGCGCCGCATCGGAGATATCCAGGGGCGTCACGGCGGCGCCGCCACGGCGATCCGGAGCGCCTGATGGAACCGGAATTCCAGCGCATCCAGAGACGCTTCGCCGCCCATCTGCGTGATCCCGAGCGCCACCCGGCGCCGGAGGGCATCGAGGAGCGCCGCCTGGCGATCTACCGCACTCTGTTTTTCAACAACATCAACGGCTTTCTGGAGAAGGGCTTCCCGGTGCTGCGCGCCCTGTACGCCGATCACGACTGGCGCCGGCTGGTGCGTGCCTTTTTCGACGGTCACCGCAGCGCTTCACCCTACTTTCTCGCTATCCCGGGGGAGTTCGTGCGTTTCCTCGACGAGGAATACAGCGCCCTCGCCAGTGATCCGCCGTTCCTGGTGGAGCTGGCCCACTACGAGTGGATGGAAGTGGTGATCGATACTCGCCAGGATACCCGGCCCACCGGCAACCTGCGCCCGGAGGGCGACCTGCTGCGTGGCGTGCCCTGCCTGTCACCGCTGCACGCGGTGCTCCAGTACCGCTGGCCGGTGCATCGCATCGGCCCGGATTACCGGCCCGGGACGCCGCCGGAGCAGCCGGTGTGGTTGCTGGTCTACCGCGACCAGGAGGAGCGGGTGGCGTTCATGGAGATCAACGCGGTGACCGCCCGCCTGCTGGCCCTGATCGAGGCCCATCCGTCGTTGAGCGGCGCCGGGGTGCTGGCGTTGCTGGCGGAGGAAATGGCGCACCCTGATCCGCGAGCGGTGCGTGATTTTGGCGCCGAGCTGTTGGCGGGCCTGCGCCAGCGCGGCCTGATTCTGGGGACATGGCTCACGGAACCCGCATGAGTGGCGGTGGGGCGGTTGCTCTCCGTGCCGCCGGGGCCGCTATAATGCGCCGACCCTGACGTTTAAGAAGGACACCGCCGTGCGTGTATGGATATTCGCCCTTTTGTGGGCCTCCCTGGCTGGCTGCGCCCATTCCCCGGCCGAGATGGACCCGGCGCCGGGCGAAAACCGCGAGCGGCCAGTGGCGGACGACGCCATGACCGGCCAGGCGGCGGTGGCCGCCGAGGACGACGACTGGGGCGAGGATTCCACGCCGTTTTCCCGGGGCAATGCCGGGCAGTTCGAGGAACGCGACCCCTGGGAAGGCTTCAACCGCAAGATCTTCGGCTTCAACGACTTCGTCGATCGCTATGCCATCAAGCCCGCCGCCAAGGGCTACCGCTGGATCACTCCGCAATGGCTGGACGACACCGTGACCCGCTTCTTCAGCAACCTGGGTGACATCGGAGACAGCGTCAATTACGTGCTGCAGTGGCGCTGGGGCGAAGCCGGCAACAACCTGGGCCGGTTCACCGTCAACACCACCCTGGGCATCGCCGGCCTGTTCGATGTGGCCAGCAGAATGGACCTGAACAACTCGGACACCAACCTGGACGTGACCCTGGGGCGTTGGGGCGTGCCCTCCGGGCCCTACCTGGTGCTGCCGATCCTGGGGCCTTCCACGGTGCGTGATACCGGCACGCTGTACCCAAGCGCTTACCTGTGGCCGCCCACCTATATCGAGGATGACCTGACCCGCTACGGCGTGGCCGCCCTGTACGGCGTCGATCTGCGCGCCGACTTGCTGGATCTGGAGCGCAACATCGTCGGCGACCGCTATACCTTTATTCGCAACGCCTATTTGCAGCGCCGCCTGGTGCAGGTCGAAGGCGAGGACGCGGCGACCCCGGCGCTGCCGGACGAGGACCCGGAGCTGGAAAGCAACGACGGCTGGTGATTGCCGCCCGATCTTCGGGCGTCCTGCATCGGTAGGAGCGGCTGGGCGGTATTTCGTTTCAGCCGCGATCATGGGTGGTGCCGTCTTCATCGCGACTGAAGTCGCTCCTACCGCCGCGCGGGACGTTACCTCGAAGCGTCTCGTCGTGGTCCCCCTTCCGGGACCCTGTCAAACAGGATGTTTGACCGGGAGTCTCCAGGGATGGATTCACGACGTTCCCGGAAGGGGGACCACGACGAGACGCGGCCCGGACGGGGGCACCTGCCTGCCGGCCGCTCCCGTCCCGGAAAGCCGGGTGAGCCTTATTGCTCGCTCAGGGCGGCGAGCTTGCCGCGAATGAAGTCTCCGTGGGAGACGTACAACAACTCGGAGACGCGGCGGATCAAGTGCTCCTCGTGCTGGTCCGCCTTGCCGTCGGCGGCGGCGATGGCCCACATGTCGTAAACCAGCCGCACCCGGGTTTCCGGGTCCCAGCGCTCGCGCAGAGGCCGGGTGAACTCGAACAGATCGGTGGCTTCGTCCAGGCGGGTTCGCAGCTCCGAGAGGATGTCCCGCATTTCATCCTCGTCCAGCCGCCAGTGGCGGCGTACCGCCTCCAGCAACAGTTGTTCCTCGCTCTCATCCACCTCGCCGTCGGCGCGCGCCACCTCCATGAGCAGGGCGGCGGCGGCACGGTGCAGGTCCAGGGTTGTGGTTTCGGTGGCCGTCTCCGTGGACGGGAACAGGCGGGCCAGCCATTTCACGCGGCGATCTCCTCCTCGGTGAGCAGTTGCTCCAGGGCCCGCTGGTCGGCGGCGAAGCGGCGGATGCCGTCACTGAGCAGATCGCAGGCCATGGGGTTCTCATTCAATGACCAACGGAACGCGGCTTCGTTCACTGGCTGCCAGTCGCCGTCCGGCTCCACCTCGGAGGCGTCCAGGCGCCGCTCCAGCTCACCCGGGTCCTGGCCCAGTTCGTCGAGCAGCGCCGGGCTGATGGTAAGCCGGTCGCAACCGGCCAGTGCCTCGATTTCAGCCGCGTTGCGGAAGCTGGCGCCCATCACGATGGTCTCCAGACCGCGTGCCTTGAGAAGCTGGAAGATGCGGCGTACCGATTGCACGCCCGGGTCCTGGTCGATGTGGTTGATCTCCAGACCCTGCTTCACGTGCCAGTCCCGGATGCGCCCAACGAACGGTGAAATCAGGGTGGCGCCGGCCTCGGCCGCGGCCAGGGCCTGCTCCACGGAGAACACCAGAGTCAGGTTGCAATGGATGCCTTCCTCCTCCAGTACCCGGGCGGCCTGAATGCCTTCCCAGGTGGCGGCGGCCTTGATCAGCACCCGGTCGCCGCTCACGCCCAGCTCCCGATACAGCGCCATCAGCCGGCGCGCTTTCTCCACCGTGGCGACACTGTCGAACGACAGGCGCGCGTCCACCTCCGTGGAGATCAGGCCAGGGATGTGCTCCAGCACCGCCTGGCCGGCGACGCAGGCGAAGGCGTCGCAACACCAGGCCAGATCATCGCCGTGGCCCATTTCCCGCGCCAGTTCCCGGGCTTCGTCGAGCAGGTGGCGGTAACGTTCATCGCGGGCGGCGGCCAGCAGCAGCGAAGGGTTGGTGGTGGCGTCGTGGGGCCGCAGTTCGGCGATGCGGTCCAGATCGCCGGTGTCCGCCACTACCGTGGTCCATTGTTCCAGTTGTTCGCGTTTGCTTGTCATACAGCACCTTCCGATTTGGTTTGCCCGCGTCAATTCAGGGATGTTCAGGATGCAGCATAGCCAAGGGCGCGCTCGCCCAAAAGAGCCAGGGCTTCCTCGTAAACCCGGGGAGTGGCGTCCGGCTTGTGGGCGTTCTCGCTGAGATGGCGCCGGTAGGCACGGGCGCCGGGTATCGCCTGGAACAGGTTGAGCGCGTGGCGCAGCACATGCTTGGGGTGCACCCCGGCGGCGTAACGCCGCTCCAGATAGGGCAGGAACGCCTCCGCCACCGCCATGCGGTCCGGCGCCGGGCCGTTGTCGCCAAACACGCGCATGTCCACGTCGGCCAGGAACCAGGGGTTCATATAGGCTTCCCGGCCCACCATCAAACCATCCACCTGATCCAGGTGGCCGAGCATGCCGTCGATGTCCTTGAGCCCGCCGTTGAGAATGATCTCCAGGTGCGGGAAGTCCCGCTTGATGGCGTAGGCGCGCTCGTGGATCAGCGGCGGGATGTCCCGGTTCTCCTTCGGCGAAAGCCCGTCGAGAATCGCCTTGCGGGCATGGATGGTGAGGCTGCGGCAGCCGGCGGCGTCCATGTGGGCCACGAAACGATGCAGAAAAGCGTAGTCGTCCTGATCGTCGATGCCGATGCGCGTCTTCACCGTCACCGGCACGTCGGTGACGGCGGCCATGGCTTCCACGCAGCGGGCCACCTGCTCCGGCTCGGCCATCAGCACGGCGCCGATCTTGCCCTGCTGCACGCGGTCCGACGGGCAGCCCACGTTGAGGTTGATTTCGTCGTAGCCGAAATCCGCGCACACCCGCGCCGCCTCGGCGAGCTGGCCGGGGTCGCTGCCGCCTAACTGCACCGCCAGGGGGTGTTCGGCGGCGTCGAAGCCGAGCAGTTTTTCCCGGTCGCCGTGGATCACCGCCGGCGCCACCACCATCTCCGTGTAGAGCAGAGTGCGGCGGGTGATCAGGCGGGCCAGATAACGAAAATCACGGGTCGTGTACGCCATCATCGGGGCGATGGACAGACGCCGGGACAGGGTCGCCGGGGCGGGTGTGAGAGCAGGGGAGTTGGACATGGCGGCATTATCGCACGGCGGCGGCGATCCCGGAAAACCGCCAACGTAAAATACCTCAACAAGAGTATATTCGTGTAAAACCGCCTTGCCGCGATGCCGCGCTTTGTCTTTCATGGAATCACCAAACACGAAGCAGGGAGAATAACCATGTTGGGATGGAGTCTGATTTTTCTGGTTGTCGCGATCATTGCCGGGGTACTGGGTTTCGGTGGTATCGCGGGTACGGCGGCGGGCATCGCCAAAATTCTGTTCGTGGTGTTCCTGGTGATCTGGATCGTCAGCCTGGTGGTTGGCCGCCGCTGACGGGTCGGCATCGCCCGGCGGCGTGTCCGCCCGTCGGGCTTGTGCTGATAGCGCCGGCGGCTTGTGCTGATAAGAAGGCGCGTATCTTCTACAATACGCGCCTTTCTTATATTCCGGCCACGGAGTCAGCATGACCGTTCGTACCCGGGTGGCGCCTTCGCCCACCGGTGACCCCCATGTGGGCACCGCCTATATCGCCTTGTTCAACCTCTGCTATGCCCGCCAGCACGGCGGTCAGTTCATTCTGCGCATCGAGGACACCGATCAGAGCCGGTCCACGGACGCTTCGGAGCAGGCGATCCTGGATTCGCTGCGCTGGCTGGGCCTGAACTGGGACGAGGGCCCGGACGTGGGCGGCCCCCACGGCCCTTACCGGCAAAGCGAGCGCGCCGCCATCTACCGGGAGCACGCCGAGCGGTTGCTGGCCGACGGCCACGCCTTCAAGTGCTTCCGCACCGCCGAGGAGCTGGACGAACTGCGCGCCGCCCTCAAGGAAGCCGGCGAGAACCGTGCCCTCAAGCCCGAGGACCTGGAGCTGGCCGCCGACGAACAGGCGCGTCGGGAGGAGCAGGGCGCGCCCTACGTGATCCGCATGCGCGTGCCCCGGGATGGTCGTTGCCAGGTGGAGGATCAGTTGCGCGGCACCGTGGAGCTGGACTGGGCCCTGGTGGACGCGCAAATCCTGCTGAAATCCGATGGCATGCCCACCTACCACCTGGCCAACGTGGTGGACGATCATCTGATGGGCATTACCCATGTGATCCGTGGTGAGGAATGGCTTAACTCGGCGCCCAAGCACAAGCTGCTGTACCAGTACTTCGGCTGGGAGATGCCGGTGTTGTGCCACATGCCGCTGCTGCGTAACCCGGACAAGTCCAAGCTCAGCAAGCGCAAGAACCCCACCAGCATCAACTTCTACCGGCGCATGGGTTATATGCCCGAGGCGGTGGTGAACTACCTGGGCCGCATGGGCTGGTCGATGCCCGATGAGCGCGAGCGCTTCACCCTGGATGAGATGCAGGCGGCGTTCGACATTCAAAGGGTGTCCCTGGGCGGGCCGGTGTTCGACGTGGAGAAGCTGAGCTGGCTCAACGGCCAGTGGCTGCGTGATCTGTCCGACGAGGAGTTTCTGCAACAGTTGGTGGGTTGGGCCTTCAATCGCGACTACGCGATGAAGGTGCTGCCCCATATCAAGCAGCGGGTGGAAACCTTCGGTGAGGTGGTGGACAAAGCCGGCTTCTGTTTCGCCGGGCAGGTCAGTATCGACGAGTCGGACTTCGAGCATCCCAAATACGACATCGACACCCAGAAGCGCTGGCTTCAGTTCTTCCTGTGGGCCTGCGAAGCACAGCGCGACTGGACCCGGGACCGGCTGTTCGCCGACGCCAAGGCTCTGGCCGACGCGGTGGAGGTGAAGATCAAGGATTTCCTGTTCCCGGTGTTCGTGGCGGTGGCCGGCACCAGCGCCAGTTTCTCGGTGGTGGACAGCATGGAGCTGCTCGGCTCGGACATCAGCCGCGCCCGTCTGCGTCACGCCATCGAGGTGCTGGGCGGGGTGTCCAAGAAGCAGACCAAGAAGCTGGAAAAGGAATTTGGTTCACTTTTTCAGCAAACCGGTTAAGGGATGAACAGACGGACACATCGGCGTCAAAAACCGCTGGAGAGTGCTTGACAGGTAAGGGTCGCTGCGTAAAATACGCGGCTCCACACAGGGCATGACCCGGTGGGACAAGTTTGGGGCCATAGCTCAGCTGGGAGAGCGCAACACTGGCAGTGTTGAGGTCGGCGGTTCGATCCCGCCTGGCTCCACCAAAAACGTCCCCTTCGTCTAGTGGCCTAGGACACCGCCCTTTCACGGCGGTAACAGGGGTTCGACTCCCCTAGGGGACGCCAAATAAAAAGGCCCCGGCTCGACAGAGCCGGGGCCTTTTTATTTGGCGTTTCACCTCTGGGGGAGGCGCCACTCCCCTAGGGGGTGAGCCGCGACCGAAGCACGGCTTCGCAGCGCGGCGAACGCCCGGCCAGGGATGGCCGGGCAGGGCGTTCTGGAGGGCACGGCGTCTCGCCAGGGACGGCCGCTCCGACGTTTCGGTTGGCACCGCTTCGCGCCGGCGAACGCCGGAAATCTGTGATTTCCGGCCGGGCCGCCCCCGGATACTTGTCGTTGCCCCTCGACGAAGCCGGATTCCAAGGCTGGCACGCTCGACAGAGCCGGGGCCTTTTTATTTGGCGTTTCACCTCTTGGGGGTGAGCCGCGACCGAAGCACCGCTTCGCAGCGCGGCGAACGCCCGGCCAGGGATGGCCGGGCAGGGCGTTCTGGAGGGCATGACGCTTCGCCAGGGACGGCCGCTCCGGTTTCTCCATGGCGCGTCAATCGCCCAGCACCCGCGCCACGGCGGTGCCTATGTCCGCTTCCAGCCAGAAATCCCCCGTTATCCCGTCTTCATCGCCGGGCCGGTATTTCCCGGTCTTCACCAGACAGCCTTGCAGCCCGGCGTCCAGGGCCCCCTGAACGTCGCTGGCGGCGTCGTCGCCGATCATCATCACCCGGTCCGCGGGCAGGCCCAGGCTGTCCACGGCCTGGTCGAAGAAGGCCCCGGCGGGTTTGCCGGTGACCGTGGCGGTGCGCTCCGCGGCGTACTCCAGGGCCCGCACGAAGGGGCCGGCGTCCAGGTGCAGGCCGTCGTCCAGTTGGAAGTGCCGGTTCACGCCCATGGCCACCAGTTCGGCGCCGTCGTGCAGCAAGCGGAACGCCCGGTCCAGGTTGGCGTAGGTGAAGTCGTCCGCAGCGTCGCCGATCAGCACCGCGTCTGGGTCTTCGCCGGACAGGTCACTGAAATCGTCGCGCAGATCCGGGTGGATCAGGCACCAGGGGCGGAAACCGCGCGCCTTGAGCCAGTCGTGGGCGGCCCGGGGCGCGGTGAACAACTGGTCCGGATCGATCAAGAAGCCCCGCTGGCGCAGGTCATCAAGCAGTTGGGCGTGGCTCCGGCGAGAGGTGTTGGTGACGAAACGCACCGGCAGGCCGGCGCGGCGCAGCCGTTGCAGGGCCTCAAGGGCGCCGGGCAGGGCGCGCGGGCCCTGGTAAAGCACGCCGGACAGGTCCAGCAGCAGAGCATCGGGCAGGGTATCGGACATGGTGACGGCGACCCCGGGTCGCTGAAACAGTGCTTTCAGCCTAGGCGTCCGTGGCGCCGCCGGCAAGGCGCCGGATGGTCAGTACATGGGCGATCCGCTCGCCGTCCCAGACGTATTCATAGTGGGTCGCGGGGGTGACCGCCTCGATCAAATGGGGGGAGAGCAGGGCGAAGCAGAGGGCGCGCTGGTGGCGCACCGAGCCATAGGCCAGGCCATGCTCATCGGCGGCGCGCAGGGCGCGGCCCAGCTGGCGCGCGACGCCATAGTCGTCCGGGTCGTGCCAACCATGGTCGTCCCGGTACGGGGTGTGGATGTCCCGCAGGCGGGCGCTGAACCGTACCCGCAGCCCGCGCATCACGATGCGGTCGTACTTGAGGCCGGGTACGTTGCGGAAATAGCGTTCCTGGTGGTAGCGGGTTTCGGCGATGGCGGTGGCCATGCGCTCGGCGCAGTAGAACACGCCGTACTCGCCGTCGGAGAAACGGGAGCCCCGGGGGCTCAGATGAACGAACGGGCCGAGGGCATAGTTACAGCCGGGAATGCCCCAGGGACGGCGGGCTTCCGGCACCAGATGAAGCTCGCCCACCTGCATTTGCAGGCGGGGATTGGTTAGCGCCTGGACCGCGTAGAGCGCCTCGAAATCGTCCTGGTCGGCAACGTCGTCAAAGATATGGATGGGCGGGTACTTGCCGTTGACCAGCCGGTAGGCGTCCTGGTGCCGGCAGTCGCGCAGGGGCAGGGCCGACCACTCGCTCACCACTGGCCTCCGCGCAGACTGTCCAGTTGACGGTGCACCTCGTAAAGGCTGGCCACCCGACCGTTGCTCATCACGTCCATGGGGCTGGCGCCGTTGAAGAACGGGTTGTGGTTGGGCAGCCGCACGAAGCCGTAGACGTTCTCCCGGTTGCCGAACAGGGTGCGCAACGCCTGGTGGATATTGAGCAGATAGCTCAGGCGTTCCAGCAGATCGTTGCCGATGCGGGCGCTGTCCGGGCGGCTCTGGTATTTGTGCAGGGTGGAGCGGCCGACGCCGAGCAGCGCCATCTTTTCCTTCTCGCTGCACTGCCAGTGGTCGAGAAGGCGCAGCACGGCGCGTAGCGCGGCGTGGCGGGCGCGGTCGTCGAGGGGCTGTTCGATGGGGGCGATGGCCGGTTGCATGGCGGTAGCTCCTGGATGTTTTGTCCATAATAGGATGAAAGACATTTAAAAGTCCACAAATGGACATGAAGACTGTGAAAAACTGTTCAACACCGTGGAATGGCGAAACCCGCCGCGCCGGGCCGGGTCCTTGTTAGCGATACGAGGCGTTACCGAGACCAGAACAAGGGAGAAGGGAAGTGCGAGCATTGTTGTGGCTGGCGTTGTTGGGGCTGGTATTGCCGGCCAGCGGTCCGCTTTGGGCCAGGGATTACACCTGGGTGGATGCCCATCTGCATTACGTGGACTTCATGCAGGAAAGCGACGGCGCGGACGCCATGTTCCAGGCCATGGACGAGGCGGGTGTGGATCAGGCCTGGCTGTTTGGCCTGCCGGTGGTCAAGAAGTGGGAGCAGAACGCGCCGCGCCGGCCCCGTTATTATCTGGGCGACGAGGCACCTCTGTACTATTACAGCGCCACCGACGACATCGTCGCCCGGGCGATCCTCGAACTGCCGGAGGAGCGCCGCCGGCGGCTGGTGCCGTTCATCAGTGGCTTCAACCCCACCGACCTGAACGCCGCCCGACAGGTGGAGCGGCTGATCGAGCGTTACCCGGGGCTGTGGCGGGGCATCGGCGAGGTGATCACCCGCCACGACGATCTGACCGCCCTCACCAATGGGGAAACACCGCGCGCCAACCACCCGGCTCTGATGAAGATTTACAAGGTGGCCGGCCGTCATGACCTTCCGGTGTTGCTGCACAGCAATTTGACCTCCCTGCGGGAGGAAACGCCGATCTATCTGGAAGAATTGGAAGCGGCGCTCAAGGCCCACCCGGACACCCGTTTCGTGCTCGCCCACGCCGGCACCAGTGGCGGCGTGGAGAAACGCCAGGCGCCTCTGGATACGCTGCCGGCGATCATCCGGGCGCTGCTGGACCGCTACGACAATCTGTACGTGGATCTGTCCTGGAGTGTGCGCGAGCACTATCTGCTGGATGACGACCAGCCGAGCCGGGTTTGGTTGTCATTGATCAAGGATCACCCCGACCGTTTCACGCTGGGCACGGATCTGGTGGGGCATTTCGACAGTATGAAGAAGATTCTGGACGCCTACCGGCCGTTGTTGGATGCCCTGCCGGAGGACACCGCCCAGGCGTTGGCCCGGGACAATGCCCGGGCGCTGGTGCCGGAGCAGGGCGCCCTGCCGGAGGGTTAGTCGCGGTCCCGGCGCAGGCGGCGCAGCAGGCTGGAGGTGTCCCAGCGGCCGCCGCCCATGGCCTGAACCTCCTTGTAGAACTCGTTGATCAGGGCGGTGGCGGGCAGGCTGCTGCCCTGGCGGGTGGCTTCCGCCAGGCAGATATCCAGGTCCTTGCGCATCCAGTCCACCGCGAAGCCATGGTCGTACTCATCGGCCAGCATGGTCCGATGGCGGTTGATCAGTTGCCAGGAACCGCCAGCGCCGGCGCCGATCACCTGCATGGCTTTTTCCACGTCCAGGCCGGCGTCGCGGGCAAACGATATTGCCTCCGCCACCCCCTCGATCACGCTGGCCACGCAGATCTGGTTGGCCATTTTGGTGAGCTGGCCCTGGCCCGCCGGTCCCATGTGCACCACGCTTTTGCCGTAATGGTCGAGGATCGGCGCCAGCCGCTCGAAGGTGGCGTCGTCGGCGCCGCACATGATCGATAACTGGCCGTTCTCCGCTCCTTGCTGGCCGCCGGAGACCGGCGCGTCCATGAAGCGCGCGCCTTTTTCCCGGCAGGCGGCGTCCAGGGTCCGGGCCATGGCGGCGCTGGCGGTGGTGTGATCCACCAGCACGGCCCCTTTGGCAAGGCCGTGCACGCAGCCGTTGTCCTCCAGGGTAACCTGACGCAGGTCATTGTCGTTACCCACGCACACGAACACCAGATCGGCGCCGTGGGCGGCCAGGGCCGGGGTGCGGGCCTGCTGGCCTCCGTATTCCCGTGCCCAGCGCAGCGCCTTGTCCTCGCTGCGGTTGTAGACGGTGACGTCGAGCCCGGCCCGGGCCAGGTGCCCGGCCATGGGGTAGCCCATGTTGCCCAGGCCGATAAAGGCGGCGGTGGTCATAACGTTACTCCTGAGTCTCGGTGAGAGGCAGCACGGCGAAGCTGTCACGGGTGAGGCTGCCCAGATAAAGCCGCTGGCCGTGCTGCTCCACGCTGGTGATGGGCGCGAAGGCGTCCTCGGCGCGGTGTTGCAGGTTGTGGGTTACCTGGCCGTTCTCGTCCAGGCCCAGCACGAAGGCGTGGCGGGCCGGCTGCGGCTGCATGAAGGCGGGCAGGCGGAACACCACTTTGCGCAGCAGCGGCTTGTCGGCCATGGCATCCAGGGCGCCGTTGCGGGGCGCGAACAGGGCTACCCAGAAGGTACCGTCGCCATTGCTGGAAACACCGTCCGGGATGCCGGGCAGGTTGTCGAAGAAGACATCGTGCTCGCCGGCGTGCTCACCGCGCAGCCAGTAGCGGATCACGTTGTAGCTGCCGGTCTGGGTGACGACCACGAAATCCTCGTCGCCGGACAGGGCCACGCCGTTGGCGAACTGCAGGTCGTCGATCAGCACCGTGGTGGCGCCGGAGGCCGGGTCGAATTTGAGAAAGCGGCCATGGCCGCCATGCTCGATGATGTCGTCGCGGGCATGCATGGCGGGGCCGAACTTGCTGGAGGCATCGGTGAAATAAATGGTGCCGTCGGAGGCCACGTCCACGTCGTCGGTGAAGCGGAAGGGCACGCCGTCGGCGCCGTCGGTAAGCACCTCGATGCGACCGGAACCCGGCGTCACCCGCAGCAGGCCGCGATAACCGTCGGCCACCACCAGGCTGCCATCCGGGGCGAAGTCCAGGCCCAGGGGACGGCCCTCGGTGTTGGCGATCAGGTCCGGGTGCTCGCCACGCGGATCGAAGCGCACCAGGCGACCGTCCTGGTAACCCACATAAAGGTTGCCGTCGGCGTCGATGGCCACGTCCTCGGGGCCGGTGCCCTGGCCACGGGCCAGTCGCCGCGCCGCCGCCAGCCGTTCGTTGACCGCGTAGTCGCCTTCCAGCGCCGGGGCCTCGGGAGCGTCCCAGGCCACCGGTTCGATCGGCACGGGCCAGAACAGCAGGTAAGCGGCCAGGGCGGCGACGATCAGCAGCGCGATGATTTTTTTCATTGTGATTTCCTATGGGCCTGATCCAAAAAAACAAGCCAGAAGTGTAGGTATTCGCCGGGCATAAAAAAAGGCCGCCCGGAGGCGGCCTTTCTGATCGGACGACGGGCGCTTATTTGCGCTCGTTGAGCGGCACCAGGGTGCGCTCGGTCTCGCCGGTGTAGAGCTGGCGGGGACGGCCGATCTTGTAGGGATTGGAAATCATCTCGTTCCAGTGCGCCACCCAGCCCACGGTGCGGGACAGGGCGAAGATCACGGTGAACATGGAGGTCGGGATGCCGATCGCCTTGAGAATGATCCCGGAGTAGAAGTCCACGTTCGGGAACAGCTTCTTCTCTTTGAAGTACGGGTCGCTCAGGGCGATTTCCTCGAGCTTCATGGCAAGCTCGAGCTTGGGATCGTTGACGCCCAGCTCGTTGAGCACCTCATGACAGGATTCGCGCATCACGGTGGCGCGCGGGTCGTAGTTCTTGTAAACCCGGTGGCCGAAGCCCATCAGCTTGAACGGATCGTTCTTATCCTTCGCCTTGGCGACGTACTTCTCGATCTGGCTGACGTCGCCGATCTCGTCGAGCATGTTCAGCACCGCTTCGTTGGCACCGCCGTGGGCGGGGCCCCACAGGGCGGAAATGCCGGCGGCGATGCAGGCGAACGGGTTGGCGCCGGAGGAGCCCGCCAGACGCACCGTGGAGGTGGAGGCGTTCTGCTCGTGGTCGGCGTGCAGGATGAAGATCTTGTCCATAGCCCGCGCCAGGGTGGGGCTGACCTGGGTTTCCTCGCACGGATTGCCGAACATCATGTGCAGGAAGTTTTCCGCGTAGCCGAGGTCGTTACGGGGGTACATCAGCGGTTGGCCGAGGCCGTATTTGTAGCACATGGCCGCGATGGTGGGCATCTTCGCGATCAGCCGGAAGGCGGTTACCTCACGGTGTTCGGGATTGGTGATGTCCAGCGAGTCGTGGTAGAAGGCGGACAGCGCGCCGACCACGCCGCACATGATCGCCATGGGATGGGCGTCACGGCGGAAGCCGTTGAAGAAATTGCGAATCTGCTCGTGCACCATGGTGTGGTTCTTCACGGTGCCGACGAATGCCTCTTTCTGCTCGGCATTGGGCAGTTCGCCGTTGAGCAGGAGGTAGCACACCTCAAGGTAATCGGACTTGGCGGCCAGTTCCTCGATGGAGTAGCCCCGGTGCAGGAGCTTGCCGACTTCACCGTCGATGTAGGTGATCTTGGATTCGCAGGAGGCGGTGGACGTAAAGCCCGGGTCGAAGGTAAACAGGCCGTTGGCGGTCAGGGAGGAAACGTCGATCTCTTCGCGGCCCAGGGTGGGCGTCAGGATCGGCAATTCCAGATCGTCGCGGCCCTCTACCTTGAGAATGGCTTTCTTCTCGGTCATGGGAATTTCTCCTCGGTGAATAGAGGTACGCCTCCGGGATGCCGGCCAATGCAGGGTCTTGGTCGCGTTTCCCGGTGGGAAGGTCCTCCAGAGCGCGGGGGACGTTAAAGTTTTGATGGGTCTTTGTCAACGAGAAGCCGGCCCGGCGCGGCTGGCACTTTTTCAGGGTAAACAGTGTATTAGCGCGCACCTTCGCGGGGCATTGGCGTACCCGGTACCGGTGTCGGCGGGCAAAGAGCTTTGCAAAACAAGCGATTAAGCGGGCCGCGCTAAAATGGGTCCCGGCCCTTCACGGGGCGGCCACCCCGGTGGCGGCTAATATAAAAGTCGCAGTTTGGCGTTTGTTTTGCCGCAGGCGCGGCGATATACTGCCGCCCGCGACGAAGCCTCCACCCGACGCTCCGGACCCGCCGGCCCGGCGTGGCACGGTTCAGGCTTCAGTGGGCTCCAACCCCGGCCCGGGCAGCATCGGCCTCTCCACCCAGGTGTTTCGACGCCGCCGGTGATGCCAAGTTCCCGACAACCGCTCCGGCGTGCCGCCGGAGCCCGGCAAAAGTGTAGGCTACCGTGAACGATAAGAGACCCGTTAACCTCGATCTGACGACGATCAAGTTCCCGGTCACCGCCATTGCGTCCATCACCCACCGTATCACCGGCGTGGCCATTTTCGTGGCCCTGCCCGTGTTGCTGTGGATGATGGATCGTTCCCTGGCGTCTCCGGAGAGCTTTGCGGACCTGAAACAGCTGATGACCTCGCCCCTGGCCAAACTGGTGCTGTGGGCGATTCTCGCCTTTATCTCCTACCACCTGGTGGCCGGCATCCGCCATCTGATCATGGATGCGGGCGTGGGCGAGACCCTGGAAGGCGGTCGTCGTGGCGCCACCGCCACGTTCATCGTCACCGCGGTACTGATTGTATTGGCAGGAGCCTGGGTATGGTAACGAGCGTAACAAGCCTGGGCCGTAACGGCCTTTATGACTGGCTGATTCAACGTGTGTCCGCCGTGGTGATCGCCGTGTACGTGATCGGCATGGTGGGCTTTCTGGTCTGCAGCGGCGATCTGGACTACCGCGCCTGGAGTGCTTTCATGGGTTCCGCGCCGATGCGGATCGCCAATACCCTGATGGTGTTCTCCGTGGCCGCCCATACCTGGATCGGCCTGTGGAGTGTCACCACCGACTACCTGACCGGCATGACCTTCGGCAAGGCGGCCACCAGCGTGCGTCTGATCGCGCAAGTGGTGATTGCTCTGCTGCTGCTGGTTTACATCCTTTGGGGTCTGCTGATGATCTGGGGAGGCGCATAATCCATGTCCATTCGTACCATCACCTTTGACGCGATCGTCGTTGGCGGCGGGGGCGCGGGCATGCGTGCTTCCCTGCAAATGGCGCAGTCCGGTTTCAAGACCGCGCTGATTTCCAAAGTATTCCCGACCCGTTCGCACACCGTGTCCGCCCAGGGCGGCATCACCTGCGCGATCGCCTCCGCCGATCCCAATGATGATTGGCGCTGGCACATGTATGACACCGTCAAGGGCTCCGATTACATCGGTGACCAGGACGCCATCGAGTACATGTGCCAGGTGGGCCCGGAAGCGGTGTTCGAGCTGGACCACATGGGGCTGCCGTTCTCCCGTACCGAGGAAGGCCGCATTTACCAGCGCCCCTTCGGTGGCCAGTCCAAGAACTTCGGTGAAGGCGGTCAGGCCGCCCGCACCTGTGCCGCCGCCGACCGTACCGGTCACGCGCTGCTGCACACGCTGTACCAGCAGAACCTGAAGAACGGCACCCAGTTCTATAATGAATGGTACGCCGCGGAGCTGGTCAAGGACGCCGACGAGAATGTCTGCGGCGTGATCGCGATCAGCATCGAAACCGGCGAGACGGTGTTCTTCAAGGCCAAGGCCACGGTGTTCGCCACCGGCGGTTCCGGTCGTATCTACGCCTCCACCACCAACGCCCTGATCAACACCGGCGACGGCGTGGGCATGGCCCTGCGCGCCGGTTTGCCGGTCCAGGACATTGAGATGTGGCAGTTCCACCCCACCGGCATCGCCGGCGCGGGCGTCCTGGTGACCGAGGGCTGCCGGGGCGAGGGCGGCTACCTGATCAACAAGGACGGCGAGCGCTTCATGGAGCGCTACGCGCCCAACGCGAAGGACCTGGCGTCCCGCGACGTGGTGGCCCGCTCCATGATGATGGAGATCCTGGACGGCCGCGGCGACGGTCCGGATGGCAGCTACGTGTACTTGAAGCTCGACCATCTCGGCGAGGAGGTGCTGCACAGCCGCCTGCCGGGCATCTGTGAGCTGGCCATCACCTTCGCCCAGACCGACCCGGTCAAGGAGCCGATCCCGGTAGTGCCCACCTGCCACTATATGATGGGCGGCATTCCCACCAACGTTCACGGCCAGGCGCTGAAGATGAGCGGCGGCCACGAAGGCGACGCCCAGCCGGTGAACGGTCTGTTCGCGGTGGGCGAGGTGGCCTGCGTGTCGGTGCACGGCGCCAACCGTCTGGGCGGCAACTCGCTGCTTGACCTGGTGGTGTTCGGTCGCGCCGCCGGCCTCTATATCGAGGACGCGCTGCGCCAGGGCATGACCCAGTACGAGCCCAGCAACGATGACATCGACGCGGCCCTGGCCCGGGTCAACCGCTGGAATGAGTCCAAGGGCGGCGAATCCGTGCCGGCTCTGCGCAAGGAACTGCAGAGCACCATGCAGAATCACTTCGGTGTATTCCGCAAAGGCGACCTGATGGAAGAGGGCGTGGAGAAGCTGGCCAAGCTGCGCGAGCGCATCGCCAACGCCCACCTGGAGGACAAGAGCCAGTCCTTCAACACCGCCCGCGTGGAAGCCCTGGAGCTGGACAACCTGCTGGAAGTGGCGGAAGCCACCGCGATCGCGGCCTACAACCGCACCGAGAGCCGCGGCGCCCACTCCCGCTATGACTACCCGGACCGGGACGACGAGAACTGGCTGTGCCATTCCATCTTCGACCCGCGCTCCAAGCAACTGGGCAAGCGTGAAGTGAACTTCAAGCCGAAGACCGTGGACACCTTCCAGCCCAAGGTCCGGACCTACTAACGGAGACGTGTAGCCATGAAAGTCAGTATTTACCGCTACAATCCGGATACCGACCGCGAACCGACCATGAAGGAGTACGAGGTCGACACTCAGGGCAAGGACCTGATGGTGCTCGATATTCTCGCTCTGGTGAAGGAACAGGACGAAAGCCTGGCCTACCGGCGCTCCTGCCGCGAGGGCGTGTGCGGTTCCGACGGCATGAACATCAACGGCAAGAACGGCCTGGCCTGCATTACCCCGCTGTCGGCGGTGGCGCCGGGTGTCAAGGAAGGCAAGAAGCCGCTGGTGCTGCGGCCGTTGCCGGGCCTGCCGGTGATCCGCGACCTGGTCGTGGACATGGGCGTGTTCTACCAGCAGTACGAGAAAGTGCAGCCGTACCTGCAGAATGAGTCGCCGGCGCCGGCCATCGAGCGCCTGCAGACGCCGGAGGATCGGGCCAAGCTGGACGGTCTTTACGAGTGCATTCTGTGCGCGTGCTGCTCCACCAGCTGCCCCAGCTTCTGGTGGAATCCGGACAAGTTCCTGGGCCCGGCGGCCCTGTTGCAGAGCTACCGCTTCCTGGCGGATAGCCGTGACGAGGCCACCGAGGAGCGGCTGTCCCGGCTGGACGACCCGTTCAGTCTGTTCCGCTGCCACGGCATCATGAACTGCGTGAGCGTCTGTCCGAAGGGGCTTAACCCCACCCGGGCGATCGGGCACATCCGGTCCATGCTCCTGGAACGGGGCGTGTAAGACGCAAAGAGGCGGCCCGCGGGCCGCCTTTTTTTGGACGTCGAAAAATGCTCCCGGCGTTTTTTTGTTTCCGAATGCGACGGGGTGGGGCCGGGAGACGCGGCTTTCGCTAAGCTTGAGCCGGTTTATGGATGGTTCGTGGCGATGTGCCGGGGTGAACCCGTCATATCGAGGCAAATTAGGCCCTACCATGGTCTTGTAGTGCCTAACAATGGCCCCATAAACGTATTACAATACCGGGCGATTCCGGCAACCCCGGAATCGCGACAGCAGGGTGGGGACGGTGCTTAAAAGGCGCCGTTTCCGTAAACAGCGATAAGCACGGGTAACAGGGTCGCGGCCCTGTGGACAGAAGCATGCATGCCCACAGGCGTGACGTTCGCCCGGCTAAGGAACGAGCGACGATGCAAGACAGTTCCATGTACCGCCAATGGCAGTCTTCCCATATCGGGGGCGCCAACGCGGCCTATGTTGATGAACTGTACGAATCCTACCTGACCGATCCCAACTCCGTGCCGGAAGACTGGCGCGCCTATTTCGAGAAACTCCCCAGCGTCAACGGCGCGGTGGAATCCGATGTGCCCCATTCGGCGGTACGCGAGCACTTCCTCCTCGAAGCCAAGAACCGTTCCCGGGTCCAGAAGATGGGCGCCAGCGCGGTCAGCTCCGAACATGAACGCCGCCAGGTGCGGGTGCTGCATCTGATCGCCGCCTACCGCAACCGGGGCCACCAGGTGGCCAAGCTCGATCCCCTGGGCATCATGGAGCGCGAGGCGGTACAGGATCTCGAACTGGCCCACCACGGCCTGAGCAAATCCGACCTGGACACCGTGTTCCAGACCGGCAATCTGTTCCTGGGCAAACCGGAAGCCACGCTCCGTGAGATCATGGACTGCCTGCAGGGCACCTATTGTTCCACGGTAGGCGCGGAGTACATGCACATCGTCAACACCGCCGAGAAGCGGTGGCTCCAGCAACGGCTGGAGGGCGTGCGCAGCCATCCGCAGTACGGTGCCGACATCAAACAGCACATTCTCGAGCGTCTGACCGCCGCCGAGGGCCTGGAAAAGTACCTGGGCAGCCGCTACCCCGGTACCAAGCGCTTCGGCCTGGAGGGCGGTGAGTCCCTGATCCCGCTGATGGACGAGATGATCCAGCGGGTGGGCAGCTACGGCGCCAAGGAAATGGTCATCGGCATGGCCCACCGTGGCCGCCTCAACGTGCTGGTGAACACCCTCGGCAAGAGCCCCCGGGACCTGTTCGGCGAGTTCGAGGGCAAGAGTTTCAACGAGAACGGCTCCGGTGACGTGAAATATCACCAGGGCTTCTCTTCCAACGTGCAGACCTCCGGCGGTGAGGTTCATCTGGCGATGGCCTTCAACCCCTCGCACCTGGAGATCGTTTCTCCGGTGGTGGAAGGTTCGGTGCGCGCCCGCCAGGACCGCCGCGACGACAGCGGTGGCGACCAGGTGGTGCCGATTCTGATCCACGGTGACGCCGCCTTCGCCGGCCAGGGCGTGGTGATGGAAACCTTCCAGATGTCCCAGACCCGGGGCTACCACACCGGCGGCACCCTGCACGTGATCGTCAACAACCAGGTGGGCTTCACCACCAGCCGTCGCGACGACGCACGCTCCACGGAGTACTGCACCGACGTGGCGAAGATGGTTCAGGCGCCGATTTTCCACGTCAACGCGGACGACCCGGAAGCGGTCTACTTCGTCACGCAGCTGGCGGTGGACTACCGCATGCAGTTCAAGAAGGACGTGGTCATCGACCTGATCTGCTACCGCCGCGCCGGGCACAACGAGGCCGACGAACCGTCCTCCACCCAGCCGTTGATGTACAAGCAGATCAAGTCGCACCCGTCCAGCCGCAGCCTGTACGCGGAGCGTCTGATCAACGAGCAGGTGTTGTCCGAGCAGGACGCCCAGAAGATGGTGGACGACTACCGGGACGCCCTGGACGAGGGCAACCACGTGGTCAAGTCCCTGGTGCGCGAGCCCAACAAGGCGCTGTTCGTGGACTGGTCCCCCTACATCGGCCACGACGTGGAGGATGACTGGGATACCGGCTACCCGCTCGCCAAGCTGCAGGATCTGGCCAACCGGCTGGAGACCGTGCCCGAAGGGCTGGTGTTGCAGCGTCAGGTGAAGAAGATCGTCGAGGACCGCCGCAAGATGACCGCCGGCGCCATGTCGATCAACTGGGGCTACGGCGAAACCCTGGCCTACGCCACCCTGCTGGACCAGGGCGTGATGGTGCGCCTGACCGGTCAGGACTGTGGCCGTGGCACCTTCTCTCACCGTCATGCGGTTCTGCACAACCAGAAGAACGGCGAGGACTACGTGCCGCTGCAGCACCTCCACGAGGGCCAGCCGCGTTACGACATCTACGACTCGCTGCTCTCCGAGGAAGCGGTGCTGGGCTTCGAATACGGCTACGCCACCACCACGCCCGGGGCACTGATTCTGTGGGAAGCCCAGTTCGGTGACTTCGCCAACGGTGCCCAGGTGGTGATCGACCAGTTCATCTCTTCCGGCGAGGCCAAGTGGGGCCGTCTCTGCGGTCTCGGCCTGCTGCTGCCACATGGCTATGAAGGGCAGGGGCCGGAGCACTCCTCCGCGCGCCTGGAGCGTTTCCTGCAATTGTGCGCCGAGCACAACATGCAGGTGTGCGTGCCCACCACCCCGGCGCAGATTTTCCATCTGCTGCGTCGTCAGGCGGTGCGCCCGCTGCGCAAGCCGTTGGTGGTGATGACGCCGAAGAGCCTGCTGCGCCACAAGCGCGCCACTTCCTCCCTGGAGGATCTGGCGGAAGGCCGCTTCCAGACCGTGATCGACGAGCACGCCGACCTGGACGTCAAGAGCGTCAAGCGCGTGGTGATGTGCTCCGGCAAGGTGTACTACGACCTGCTGGAAAAACGGGAAAGCGATGATCTGAACGACACCGCCATCGTGCGCATCGAACAGCTCTATCCGTTCCCGGAGCAGCGTCTCACCGAGACCCTGAAGCGCTACCCGAACCTGGAAACCCTGGTGTGGTGTCAGGAAGAGCCCATGAATCAGGGCGCCTGGTTCAGCACCCAGCACCATTTCCTGCGGGTGGCGAAGGCGGTCGGCAAGGACACGGTGCACTATGCGGGCCGCGACATGGCGGCGGCGCCGGCGGTGGGCTCCATGTCCCTGCACGTGGAACAGCAGCAGCGTCTGGTCGAAGACGCATTCCAGATCAAATGAGCGAAAGCGAACCGAAAAGGGTTTAAAGGAATCAGCATGGCGACAGATATCAAGGCCCCACAGTTTCCGGAATCCGTGGCGGACGGCACCGTGGCCACCTGGCACAAGAAAGAAGGCGAGGCGGTCAAGCGTGACGAACTGCTGGTGGACATCGAGACCGACAAGGTGGTGCTCGAGGTAGTGGCCCCCAGTGACGGCGTGATGGGCAAGATCCTCAAGGACGAAGGCGAGACCGTTGAGAGCCAGGAAATCCTGGGTCAGTTGGAAGCCGGTAGCGGCGCCAGCGGCGGCGCCAAACAGGAACAAAGCAGCGACGAGGGCAAGGCCGAGGCCAAGGACGACGGCAAGCAGGAAGCCGCCGCCGAGAGCGCGCCCCAGGCCGACGACAAGGGCGGTGACGACGATGCCCAGGCCGGCCCCGCCGCGCGCAAGATGATGAGTGAGCATGGCCTGTCCGCCGGTGACGTGAAAGGCACTGGCCGCGACGGTCGCATCACCAAGGAAGACGTGGAGAAGGCCCTGGCCAACCGCCAGGAGAAGCCGGCTTCCTCCTCCGCCGAATCGAAGGCGGCTCCGATCCCCGAAGCGGAGCCCGGCGAGCGCGAAGAGCGCCGCGTGCCCATGACCCGCTTGCGCAAGCGCATCGCCGAACGGCTGGTGTCCGCGCAGCAGAACGCGGCCATGCTGACCACCTTCAACGAGGTCAACATGAAGCCGATCATGGAGATGCGCAAGAACTACAAGGAAGCATTCGAGAAGGCCCACGGCGTGCGCCTGGGCTTCATGGGCTTCTTTACCCGCGCCTGCGTGGAAGCGCTCAAGCGCTACCCGGAAGTGAACGCTTCCATCGACGGTGACGACGTGGTCTACCACGGCTACTACGACGTCGGCGTGGCGGTGTCCACCGAGCGTGGTCTTGTGGTGCCGGTGATTCGCGACGCCGACCAGAAAGGCCTGGCGGAAGTGGAATCCCAGATCATCGACTACGGCCAGAAAGCGCAGAAGGGCAAACTGTCCATCGACGAGATGACCGGCGGCACCTTCACCATTTCCAACGGCGGCGTGTTCGGCTCGCTGATGTCGATGCCGATTCTCAACCCGCCGCAGACCGCCATCCTGGGCATGCACAAGATCCAGGAGCGGCCCATGGCCGTGGATGGCAAGGTGGAAATCCTGCCGATGATGTATCTGGCGCTGTCCTACGACCATCGCCTGATCGACGGCAAGCAAGCGGTGCAGTTCCTGGTCACCGTTAAGAACTTCATCGAGGATCCGGCCCGGCTGCTGCTGGACATATAGTGAACGCCGGCACGCCCCACGCCTGCACGCTGACACGCAATGGGCGGCGTGCCAGCGTGAAGCGTGATAGTGAACCAAGGGATTTATTATGAGTGACAAATACGACGTCATCGTCATCGGCGGTGGACCGGGCGGCTACGTGGCCGCGATCCGCGCCGCGCAGTTGGGTTACAAAACCGCCTGCATCGAGAAACGCATCAACAAACAGGGCAAACCGGCCCTCGGTGGCACCTGCCTCAACGTGGGCTGCATTCCCTCCAAGGCACTGCTGGATTCCTCCTGGAAATACCACGAGGCCGAGGAAGCCTTCGCCGACCACGGCATCAAGGTGGGCAAGCTGGATCTGGACGTGAAGGCCATGCAGGAGCGCAAGGACAAAGTGGTCCTGCAGCTCACCGGCGGCGTGGCGTCCCTGTTCCAGGCCAACAAGGTGACCTGGTTGCAGGGCACCGGCCAGCTCAAAGCCAACAAACAGGTGGTTTTCACCCCCAACGAGGGCGGTGACGAGCAGACCCTGGAAGCGGACAACGTGATCCTGGCCGCCGGCTCGGTGCCGGTGGAGATCCCGCCCGCCGAGGTGGATCAGAAGATCATCGTCGATTCCACCGGTGCCCTGGAGTTCGATTCCGTGCCCAAGAAACTGGGTGTGATCGGCGCCGGCGTGATCGGTCTGGAGCTGGGTAGTGTGTGGTCGCGCCTGGGCAGCCAGGTCACCGTGCTGGAAGCGGTGGATACCTTCCTGCCCGCGGTGGACAAGCAGATCGCCAAGGAATCCCAGAAGCTTTTCACCAAGCAGGGACTCGACATCAAACTCGGTGCCCGGGTCACTGCTACCAAGAAAAACAAAAATTCCGTGCGTGTCACCTATACGGACAAAGACGGAGAGCACGAGGAAACCTTCGATCGTTTGATCGTGGCGGTGGGCCGCCGTCCCTACACCGAGGGCCTGCTTAGTCAGGACGCCGGTGTCACCCTGGATGAGCGTAATTTCATTTACGTGGACAACCAGTGCCGTACCGATGTGCCCGGCGTTTATGCCATTGGCGATCTGGTGCGCGGTCCCGCCCTGGCTCATAAAGCCATCGAAGAGGGCGTGATGGTGGCGGAGGTGATCGCCGGGGAACATACCCAGGTGAATTACGATGCCGTGCCCGGCGTCATTTATACCCATCCGGAAGTGGCCTGGGTGGGTAAAACCGAGGAAGAGGTGAAGGAATCCGGCGAACCGTACAAGGTTGGCGCCGTTCCCTTCGCCGCTAATGGCCGTGCACTGGCCGCCGGCGAAGCCGCCGGGCTGGTGAAATTCGTGGTCGACGAGAAGACCGACCGGGTGCTGGGCATGCATGTGCTTGGCCCGCAGGCCTCCGAGCTGATTCAGCAAGGTGTTGTAGCCATGGAATTTGGCGCCAGCATCGAAGACCTGCAGCTGATGGTGTTCGGCCACCCGAGCCTGTCCGAGACCGTCCACGAAGCCGCTCTGGCCACGGACTACAAAGCCATTCACGTGGCGCAACGCCGTCGTAAGAAGTAGGGCCCGCGAAAGAAACGGGCCCCACGCGGAGCGGGGGCCCGAACGGCCCCGACTCTGCGCGGGAGCGCTATTCACAGACATTTTGATGGAAGTTAAGGCATGAATCTCCACGAGTATCAGTCTAAACAGCTGTTTGCTGATTACGGCCTGCCGGTTTCCACGGGATTCGCCTGCGACACCCCTGAAGAGGTGGCCGCCAAGGCGAAGGAAATCGGTGGCGATAAATGGGTCGTCAAGGCCCAGGTACACGCCGGTGGCCGCGGCAAGGCCGGCGGTGTGAAACTGGTCGACAGCCCCGAGGAAGCGGCGGAATTCGCCAAGAAGTGGCTGGGCCAGCGCCTGGTTACCTTCCAGACCGACGAGCATGGTCAGCCGGTGTCCAAGATTCTGGTGGAAACCTGCACCGACATCGCCCGGGAACTGTACCTGAGCGCGGTACTCGATCGCGCCACCCGCCGGGTGGTGTTCATGGCGTCCACCGAGGGCGGCGTGGAAATCGAGAAGGTCGCCGAGGAAACGCCGGAAAAAATTCTCAAGGCGGAAGTGGACCCGCTGGTCGGCGCGCAGCCCTACCAGGCCCGTCAGATCGCGTTCCAGCTGGGTCTGGAAGGCAAGCAGGTCGGTCAGTTCGCCAAGATCTTCACCGGTCTGGCCAAACTGTTCGACGACAAGGACCTGGCGCTGATCGAGGTTAACCCGCTGGTGATCACCGAGCAGGGCGATCTGCACTGCCTGGACGCCAAGATCAACGTGGATGGCAGCGCGCTGTTCCGCCACCCGGACATCAAGGCCCTGGAAGATCCCTCCCAGGAAGACGAGCGTGAGCGTCGCGCCGCCGAGTGGGAACTGAACTACGTGGCCCTGGAAGGCAACATCGGCTGCATGGTCAACGGCGCCGGCCTGGCCATGGGCACCATGGACCTGGTCAAGCTGAAGGGCGGCCAGCCCGCCAACTTCCTGGACGTGGGCGGTGGCGCCACCAAGGAGCGCGTCACCGAAGCGTTCAAGATCATCCTCTCCGACGACCAGGTGCAAGCGGTTCTGGTCAACATCTTCGGCGGTATCGTCCGTTGTGACCTGATCGCCGAAGGCATCATCGGCGCCGTGGAAGAAGTGGGCGTCGAAGTGCCGGTGGTGGTGCGTCTGGAAGGCAACAATGCCGAACTGGGCGCCCAGAAGCTGGCCGACAGCGGCATGAACATCATCGCCGCCAAGAGTTTTGACGACGCCGCCGAGCAGGTGGTGAAAGCCGCGGGAGGTGCCAAATGAGCGTATTGATCGACAAGAACACCAAGGTGATCTGCCAGGGTTTCACCGGCAGCCAGGGCACCTTCCACTCCGAGCAGGCCATTGAGTACGGTACGCAAATGGTCGGCGGCGTGACCCCGGGCAAGGGCGGCCAGACCCATCTGGGCCTGCCCGTGTTCAACACCGTGGCCGACGCGGTCAAGGAAACCGGCGCCACCGCCTCCGTGATCTACGTACCGGCGGCGTTCTGCAAGGACTCCATCATCGAGGCCGCCGATGCGGGCATCGAGCTGATCGTCTGCATCACCGAGGGCATCCCCGCCCTGGACATGCTGTACGTGAAGGAATACATCGTCCGCAAGGGCAATGTGCGCCTGATCGGCCCGAACTGCCCCGGTGTGATCACCCCCGGTGAGTGCAAGATCGGCATCATGCCCGGTCACATTCACAAGCCGGGCAAGGTGGGCATCGTGTCCCGTTCCGGCACCCTGACCTACGAGGCGGTCAACCAGACCACCAAACTGGGTTACGGTCAGTCCACCTGCATCGGCATCGGCGGCGACCCGATCCCGGGCACCACCTTCATCGACGCCCTGGAAATGTTCCAGAACGATCCGCAGACCGAAGCGATCGTGATGGTCGGTGAAATCGGCGGTACCGCCGAGGACGAAGCCGCTGCCTACATCAAGGAGCACGTGACCAAGCCGGTGGTCAGCTACATCGCCGGTGTCACCGCGCCTCCGGGCAAACGCATGGGCCACGCCGGCGCGATCATCGCCGGTGGCAAGGGCACCGCGGACGAGAAGTTCGCCGCCCTGGAAGCGGCCGGTGTGGTCACCGTTCGCAACCCCGCCGAAATCGGCGAGGGCGTGAAGAAGGCCACCGGCTGGTAAGCCGGACCTTCGTCACCATGAAAAGCCCGCCATCCGGCGGGCTTTTTTTGTTCGCGGCTTCAGCCGCGATTTTCCAAATCAGGAATCCCTTCCATATGGCTAATGAAGGACGTCGTCGTCCTCCAATCCAAAGAACTCGTAGTCGTTCAGCTCGCGCTTGAGACGACGTTCCTCCAGCCGATCCTCGATACGATGGCGCATGTCCATATTGAAGCCGCGGGCGCGGGCCGCCTTTTCCTCCTGGACATCCTCTTCCAGATCGTCATCCACTTCATAGTCATCATTCATCAGTAGTTCATCCGACTCATAGTCTGTCTCAGCGCGTCGGTTACTCATGGTCGCCTCCTTCAGGAAATGGGGAACGGCCTTAAACAACCGGGTGCCAAGGAGCCGAACCGGGCGGCGCGGTGCTGAGTGCCTTCGTCGCCGGTCGTTTTCCTGATCACCTCAGCGCCTATATAACGTCTGATTTTCGTCCAGACAAGCATTTTTTGATGAAATCCGATGACCGGAAAAGCGCTTGTGGTCACGGCCATCCGGGCTGCCTGTCCGGTGCGGGTGTGACCACCGTCAAACCCCGGCCAGCCGGTGCCCATCGCGCCGCTCAAACGGTGGATTGCGCCGGGCCCCCTTTGTAAGCTGAGTGCTTGATGGCGGCGTGGTTGGCCGTCGCGCGGTGGGGAGACGACAACAACATGGCGGAATGGCTTGTGGTGGCCGGGGGCAGCATGTTGATCATGGCCACGGTGGGGTTGGTCAGGCAGGCGGTGTTCCGTGGCCACAGTGCGTTGCTGTTCATGATGCCGCTGGCCGGCTGGCGGCAGGTTCAGGAGCATTGGGATGCCTACGGGGCGCTGGCGTTGCTGCGGGTGCTGGGCGTGGTTTGCCTGGCCACCGGGTTGGGGCTGTTCTATGTGCAGCATCAGGTGCTGGTGCCTTCGGTGCCGGGGCCGGTGCTGAGCGGTGCCAAGGGCTCCGCCGCCCCCTCTTTCGCGCGCTCACCGGAGGCGTCGCTGTTGATGGTGCGGGGGGAGGGCCGGCCGCTCGCCGGCCGTCTGCACGGCGAACGTCTGGACGGCCCCCGGGTCACCCTGATCAATGGCGTGCTCAGTGTTCAGCAGGGTGAGGGTTTCCTGCCTGATCTGTCGGTGAGCGTGTTGCTTGACTGGGACGCGGACCGCATCGAGGAACGCCGCACCCTGCTCATCGACCCGGCGGACAGCGGGGCGCCGCCGGTGCATCTGTCCTGGACGCCGGATGGTGGCAGTTACCCGGAAACCCGCATTTTCCACGATGGCTATCGCCTGGAGCTGGCTCTGGCGCCGCTCGGCGAGGGGCAGTTCAGTGGTGCCCTGCAACTGGTGCTGCCGGATCGGGACCGCAGTTATCTGGTGGGTGACTTCACCGCCCACGCTGATCATCTGCGTTACCGTGACGGCAAGGTGGATCTGACCTTCGATCATCCGGACACCCTGGCCTACGTGGCCCGTCAGCAGCTTCTTACCCAGTATCCGGACGGCGCCGTGCAGCGCATCGTGGTGGAGAACGTGAACCTGCGCCGTGCCGCCAGCGAAGGCCAGGTGCAGGCCCGGGTGGTGCTCCGTGATGGTACCGTGGAACGGCGTCGCATGACCCTGGAGGAGGGGGGCGTGGGCTGGGCGGTGGTGCCGGGCAGCATGGAATCCCGGCTTCTCAGCGAGGCTGGAGAGGACCGTCCGGCGTCCGGTTCGGTCACCGAGGCGCCCTCACCGGCGCGGGAACCGGAGCGGCGGTTGCCGGCTTTCACGGCACTGGCCGGTTACACCGGGCAGAGTGTCACGGTGATCGCCTCGGACGGCGAGGCCACTCGCGGTCTGCTGTCCCGGGTCGGGGAGGACCGTCTCTGGCTGCGCTTGACCCTGGGGGCCGGTGAGGCGGAAATTACTCTTCGTAAGGAACGCCTGCGGGCGGTTCGCCTGGCCGACGGGACCCGGCTGTCCTGGCCCCGGGCCGGGGAGGACGACCCGTCGCCGGCGTCCCCACGGGCGGCGAGCGGGCCGGCCACGCCGGTCAACGACCCGGCGACACCGGATGGCGATTACGCCGGCCTGGTGGGCCGCCGGGTGACGGTGACCCTGGCCGATGGTGATCGCCGCACCGGCTTGCTGCGGGCCGCCGACGACCGTCGCGTGACCCTGGCGGTGCCCATGGGGAGCGGCAGCATGGAGTATTTTTTCCCGCTCACCGAGATCGATACGATCGAGGAGGTGCAATGAAGGTGCTGATCACCGGTGGCAGCGGTTTCATCGGTCGCGCTCTGTGTGCTCGTCTGGCCGCCGGCGGCCACCGTCTGATCGTGCTCAGCCGGCGGCCGGAGAAGGCCCGGCCGTTGCTGCCGGCGGATACCCGGCTGGTGGCCTCGCTGGACGAAATCGACGATGAGGAAGTCATCGACGGCATCGTCAACCTGGCCGGGGAAAACCTGTTCGCGGGCCGTTGGACGGCGCCCCGCAAGGATCGTCTGATGGCCTCCCGGGTGGAAACCACGGCGGCGGTGATCGCCCTGGCCCGGCGGCTGCGGCATACGCCGGAGGTGCTGGTGAACGGCTCGGCGGTGGGCTTCTACGGCGATGCCGGCGACGCCGAGCTCACCGAGCACAGTTCGGCGCGCCGCAAGGACTTCGGCTACCGCCTGTGCGACGCCTGGGAGCAGCGCGCCCGCGACGCCGTTGCCCTGGGCATGCGGCTGTGCGTGATCCGTACCGGTATCGTGCTGGGCCGCGACGGTGGCATGCTGGCCCGGCTTTGGCCGGTATACCGGCTCGGGCTGGGGGCGCGCCTGGGCAAGGGCAGCCAGTGGCTGAGCTGGATTCACATCGAGGACATGGTCACCATCCTGGAGCGGGCGCTGGAAACTCCGGGCGTGGAAGGGGTGTTCAACGCCACCGCCCCGCATCCGGTGACCCAGCGGGATTTCCACCGCGCCCTGGCCGCCGCCGCCCATCGCCCGGCGCCCTGGGTGGCGCCGGCGCCCTTGCTCAGGTTCACCCTTGGCGAGCTGGCCGGTCTGTTGCTCGGTGGTCAGCGGGTTTATCCGCGCCGTCTGGAAGACCAGGGCTTCGCGTTCCGCTACCCCTACCTGCCGGACGCGCTGGCCGATCTGGCCGGCTGAACCGGACCGCCCGACCGGCGGCCCCTCTTGAAATCCGCGTGCGCGGGCCTATCTTTGCCCCAGCCGAACCATGAATTCCGCTGGAGACAACAACGATGAGTCATGACCGCGAAACCCGTGGTTTTCAGGCGGAGGTATCCCGCCTGCTGCACCTGATGGTGCATTCCCTCTACAGCAACCGGGAAATCTTTCTGCGCGAATTGATTTCCAACGCCTCCGACGCCTGCGACAAGCTGCGTTTCCAGGCCCTGGACGATGACAGCCTGATGGAAGGGCAGGGCGATCCCTGGATTCGCCTGTCCGTGGACCCGGACGGCGGCACCTTGACCATCGCCGACAACGGCATCGGCATGAACCGCGAGGAAGTGGTGGAGAACCTGGGCACCATCGCCCGCTCCGGCACCGAAAAATTCCTCGCCAGCCTCACCGGCGACCGCCAGAAGGACGCTCAGCTGATCGGTCAGTTCGGCGTCGGTTTCTATTCCGCTTTCATCGTCGCCGACCGGGTCGAGGTGTTCAGTCGGCGCGCCGGCGAGGCCGCTGACCAGGGCGTGCACTGGGAGAGTGACGGCAAGGGCGAGTTCACCGTGGAAACCCTGGAGCGCGAGCAGCGTGGTACCGCCGTGGTGCTGCACCTGCGTGACGACGCCAGGGAATTCGCCGACGAGCACAGGGTGCGCGCCATCGTGCGCCAGTACTCCGATCACGTGGCCTTCCCGATCCGCATGGCCAAGAACGCCGAGGCCGGTGACGGCGAGGAGGGGGAATGGGAAACCCTGAACTCCGCCACCGCCCTGTGGCAGCGTTCCCGTCAGGACATCAGCGACGAGGAATACCAGAATTTCTACCGCCACCTGAGCCATGATTTCCAGGACGCCCTGACCTGGAGCCACAACCAGGTGGAAGGCAACCTGGAATACACCAGCCTGTTGTACGTGCCCGCCCGGGCGCCGTTCGATCTCTACCACCGGGAAGCCAGCCGGGGCCTTAAGCTGTACGTGCAGCGTGTGTTTATCATGGACGATGCGGAGCAGTTCCTGCCGCTGTATCTGCGTTTCATCAAGGGCGTGATCGACGCGCCCAACCTGCCGCTCAACGTGAGCCGCGAGCTGCTGCAGGACCATGGTCCGGTGCGCAAGATTCGCGCCGCGCTCACCAAGCGGGTGTTGCAGATGCTCAAGAAACTGGCCGGTGACGACGACAAGTACGCTACCTTCTGGAGCCAGTTCGGCGAGGTGCTCAAGGAAGGTATTGGCGAGGACCCGGACAACCGCGAGGCGATCGCCGCGTTGCTGCGTTTCCCGTCCACCGAGAACACCGCCCCCGGCGCCGTGTCCCTGGATCAGTACCTGGAGCGGGCCGCCGAGGGGCAGGACAAGATCTACTACCTGCTCGCCGACAACCTGGAGGCCGCCCGCCACAGCCCGCACCTGGAAGTTTTCCGCAAGAAAGGCATCGAGGTGCTGTTGCTCACCGGTCGGGTCGACGAGTGGATGGTCAACTATCTGGACGAGTACCAGGGCAAGAAGCTGGTCAACGCCGCCCGGGGGCAGTTGGACATGGACGACCGCGCGGAAGAGGCCAAGGCCGAGCAGCAGGATAACCCGCTGATCGGTCGTCTTACCGAGACCCTGGGCGAACGCGTGGCCGAGGTGCGTCCCACCGGGCGGCTGGTGGAATCGCCGGCCTGTCTGGTGCTCGGCGAGGACGAACTGGGCCCGCAAATGCGCATGATGCTGGAAGCCGCCGGCCAGCCGGTGCCGGAGAGCAAGCCGGCCCTGGAGGTTAATCTGTCGCACCCGTTGCTGGAGCGCCTGCAGAACATCCAGGACCCGGAGGACTTCGCGGAAATGGCGGAATCCCTGCTCGATCAGGCGCTGCTTGCCGAGGGGCAACTGCCCAAGGACCCGGCGGCCACCGCCCGTCGACTCAACCGCCTGCTTCAGGAGCACGCCGAACGCACCTGAGGCGCCGGCCGCGCTCCGGCGCGGCCATCGCATTTTGCGCCAACAGGTCCTATGATGCCCAAAATTTTCCGCGCGCCGCGTCCGCCATCGCCGGCGGCGCGGGCACCGATTGGGGGCCCGCCCATGGAGCAGAACAAACACACCGCCGCGATCCTCGGCGGCGGCAGTTTCGGCACCGCCATGGCCAGTATCCTGGCCGAGAACGGCCACCACACCCGGCTCTGGGTGCGTGATCCGGAAACCGCCGCCGCCATCAACGAGGACCGTGAGAACCCGCGCTATTTGCCCGGTCAGTCGTTGCCCGAGGGCGTGCAGGCCACCGAGCAGCTCGAAGCGGTGCTGGAAGGGGCGGATCTGGTGTTCGTGGCGGTGCCCTCCAGCGCCTTCGTTGAGGTGTTGCGTCAGGCGCGGCCGATGGTCGCGGAAGGGACCCTGGTGGTGAGTTGCACCAAGGGCATCCACGAGGATGGCTTTCTGCTCATGAGCCAGGTGCTCAAGCGTGAGTGGGACCACACCCGCATCGGCGTGCTCAGCGGCCCCAACCTGGCTCGCGAGATCGTGGAACGGAAGTTCACCGGCACCGTCATCGCCAGCCCCGATGAAGCGCTTTGCCAGACCGTGCAGAAAGCGCTCAGCTGCGATTACTTCCGGGTTTACGACAACCCGGATATCTATGGCGTGGAACTGGGGGGCGCCCTCAAGAACATCTATGCGGTGGCCTCGGGCATGGCCGCCGCCATCGGCATTGGCGAAAACAGCCGCAGCTTCATGCTCACCCGGGCACTGGCGGAAATGAGCCGCTTCGCCGTGGAACTGGGCGCCAATCCGCTGACCTTCCTGGGGCTGTCCGGGGTCGGCGATCTGATCGCTACCTGCTCTTCGTCACTGTCGCGCAACTACCGCATGGGGCATGCCCTGGGCAGCGGTCGTGATCTCAACGAAGCCCTGCAGGAACTGGGGCAGACCGCCGAGGGCCTTAACACCATCCGTCTGGTGGCCACCCGCGCCCGGGAACTGAACGTCTACATGCCCCTGGCCACCGCTCTTTACGAGATCATCCACGAAGACAAGCCGCTGAACACCATGATTGCCCGCCTGATGAGTGGCGAGCACAAGCATGACGTGGAATTCAGCTTTCACGGAGGCACGGCTTGAGAGTCTATCTGTGCCGCCACGGCGAAGCCGTGGCCCAGGCACCCACCGACGCGGAACGCCCGCTCACCGAGCGGGGTCGTCTGGAAGTGATGTCCCTGTGGCAGGATCTGCGCGAGGAAGGCGTACGCATGGAACGGCTGATCGCCAGCCCTTACCGGCGAGCCCAGCAGACCGCCCTGTGCATCGCCCGGGCGTTCGGCGGCATGGACCAGCAAGCCTGTGGCTATCTGGTGCCGGAGGCCCGTCCCGAGCAATTCCTGGACTGGCTGATCCATCAACCGGAGCAGGACAACACCGTGCTGGTCAGCCACATGCCGCTGGTGTCGCTGCTTACCGCTGCCTGGATCGGCGACCCTGGCGCCCGACCGGCGTTCCGGGTCGGCAGCGTGGCCGCCCTGGACGTGGAGGTAGCGGCGCCCGGTGGCGCGCGGCTGCTGTGGACGCGCTCGCCCGGTTAAGCGGCTCAGTCCCGTTCTTCTTCCTTCCAGTGCTGCACCGCTACCTGATCCTTCACGTGATCGAGGATTTCCAGCAGCGTCTGCTTGACCATTTCGTTGAGCTGTTCGGTGCCGCCGTGGCTGGCGCTGAGCAGGTCATCAATGAGCGCGTCCAGGCGCGGCCGGTTGGCCGGTGAACCGATATCCTCCACCAACTGATCCACCAGGGCGGTACCGGCGTCGCGCACGGTATCGCCGAGCAGGTCGATGGCGCGCGGGCCGGCCACTGGAATCGCCGCCAGGCGGCGCCCGGCGGCGGTGCGGTGCACCGCCTCGTCGGTGAGATAGACCAGGTAGTCGGAGAGCCGGTCGCGGTACTGGTCATGGCTGCGCCGGGTGGCGTCGGCGAT
This sequence comes from Alloalcanivorax sp. C16-2, assembly GCF_046507615.1. Lineage (NCBI taxonomy): Bacteria > Pseudomonadati > Pseudomonadota > Gammaproteobacteria > Oceanospirillales > Alcanivoracaceae > Alloalcanivorax > Alloalcanivorax sp. C16-2. The sequence goes on from NZ_JBKFTL010000001.1 coordinate 2,104,273, forward strand.
GCGCCCGGCCAGGTAATCCACCAGTTGCTCGCGGCGTGGCGCCAGCACATCGCGCTCGATGCGATGCATCATCGGGCCGCCGGTGCGGATTTCCCGCTGCGCCCCCTCCAGGACGTTGATCACCACCCGGTCGGAGATTTCCTCCACCAGAATGCCGTAGTACTTGATCACCGAGCGGCCGATGTAGGTGTCGCGGAAGTCCACCACGCCCAGTTTCTGCAGGCGGAACATCAGGCTTACCACGCGCAGTACCCGCAGCCAGCGGAAACTGCCCACCGGGATGCAGCCAAGCAGGTCGTACCAGTGCACGAACGGGTAAAAGAACCAGCGGTGATAGGTGTGCCGGCCGATGGCCACCGCCCAGCGGATCACGAACTCGGTGAGGTAGACGGTGACGAACGCCAGATCAATCTCGAAGAAGTTGGCGTGCACCTGCTCCTTGTAGACGCTGAAAAAGCCGGGCACCCAGGCGCGCAGCAGTTCCTGCACGCTGTCCACCCGAAACACCCAGTCGAACAGAATCAACGACAGATTGACGACCACCAGCAGGATCATCAGGACGTCGATCAGGAAACCCAGGGAATCCAGGCCGGGGCGCAGCTTTTTCAGGTGGACATGAACGCTCATGAGGGCAGGTTATCGAACCGGCTCCACACCGGACAGTGGTCCGACGGTTTTTCCATGGCGCGGATGTCGTAGTCGATGCCGGTATCGCTGAGCTGTTCCAGCAACGCCGGCGTGGCCAGCACGGTGTCGATGCGCAGGCCGCGGCGCGGGTCGCGCTCGAACCCCCGGGAGCGGTAATCGAACCAGGAGAACACGTCGTCGGTGTCCGGATAGCGGTGGCGAAAGGTGTCCACCAGGCCCCAGTCGGTGAGCCGTTGCCACCAGTCGCGTTCCTCGGGAAGGAAGCTGGTCTTTCCCTCGCGCAGCCAGCGCTTGCGGTTCTGTTCGCCGATGCCGATGTCGCGGTCGGTGGAGGAAATATTGAAATCCCCCATGACGGCGAGTTGTTCGGCGGGGTCGTGCTCGGTCTCCAGGTAGCGCTGCAGGTCCTCGTAGAACTTGCGCTTGGCCGGGAACTTGACCGGATGCTCGCGGTTCTCGCCCTGGGGAAAGTAGCCGTTGAGCACCGTCAGCGGCGCGCCTCCGGCGTCCTTGAGGCGGCCGATGATCATGCGCCGCTGGGCGTCCTCGTCGTCACCGGGAAAGCCGTAGCGCACCGCCTCCAGCGGCTCGCGGGTGAGCAGGGCGACGCCGTAATGGCCTTTCTGGCCGAAATAGTAGGGGTGGTACCCCATGTCGCGCACCGCCTGTTCCGGGAACTCGCTGTCCTGGACCTTGGTTTCCTGCAGGCCCACCAGGGTGGGGCGGTACTTGTCGAGCAGTGTCTCCAATTGATGGAGACGGGCGCGAATGCCATTGATGTTGAATGAAACCAGCGTCATATCACCTCCGTTTGCGGCGCATTGTACACCACCGGACCGGCCGCTGAGCGAATCGGTAAATGAGTTTGACCGACGGGAAAGGTATCATCGGCGTTTTCGTGGCGACGCCGCCGTTTTCGCGTCGCCCGGTTTCGAGGAGAGAGGCAATGAACGACGCGGCCCCTTTGGCCGACGCCAAGCCGGTGCTGGCTTTCGCCCACGCCAATGGTATCCCCGGCCACAGCTACGACACCTTTCTGGACCCGCTGCGCGAACACTATGACGTGCGTGTGGTGGAATGCCTGGGTCAGGACCCCCGCTATCCGGTGGACGGCAACTGGGAGAGCCTGAGCCTGGAACTGGAAGCCTTCCTGGAGCCGTTGCCCAAACCCATCATCGGCCTCGGCCATTCCATGGGTTCGGTGCTGATGTTCTGGGTGGCGCACCGTCATCCGGACTGGTTCCGGGCCCTGGTGATGCTCGATCCGCCGGTGGCCAACGGCCCCCAGGGGCTGGTCTACCGGCTGGCCAAGGCCACCGGCTTGGGTGACCGTTTCTCGCCGGCGAAAAAGAGCAAGGGCCGGCTGGACTACTGGGCCACCTGGGACGACGTGGAGAGCTACTTCAACTCCCGGGGCCTGTTCAAGGCGTTCGATCCGCGCTCGCTGAAGCATTACCTGGAGCACGGCCTGGAACGTCACGGTGACGGCTGGCGCCTGCGCTTCCGCCCGGAGGTGGAGGTGGCGGTGTTCCGCGAGACGCCCACCGGCGTCACCTCGCTGCCGCGTCTCAAGGTGCCCGGCGCCCTGGTCACCGGCGAGCAATCCCCCAAACTGTTCCATCAGGGTGGCGCCCGCCATGCCCGCCGTCACCGCATGAAGCGGCTGTTCGCCCCGGGCAGCCACATGTACCCGCTGGAACGCCCGGAGCAGACCGCCGCCCAGGTACTGGGCATTCTCGACGATCTGCTCGGTGCCCGGCATCGGGAGACCGCCGATGAGCGCTGAAACTCCCCGCGAACGACGCTTCACCGCCTTCGGGCAAACCCTGGCCGGCCTGCAGTGGGACGGCGACGATGGCGACGCGCTGCCGGTGCTGGCCCTGCACGGCTGGCTCGACAACGCGGCCTCGTTTCAGCCCCTGGCGGGCTACCTGGGCCGGCCCCTGGTGGCGCTGGACTTCGCCGGCCACGGCCACTCCGATCATCGCCCGCCCAACCAGGCCACCCACTACGTGGACCACGTGCGCGACGTACTGGCGGTGGCCGACGAGCTGGGCTGGGAGCGCTTCATCCTGATGGGACATTCCATGGGGGCCGGGGTCGCCTGCCTGTTCGCGGGCACCTTCCCGGAGCGGGTCGAGAGGCTGGTGCTGATCGAGGGGCTGGGGCCGCCGGCCACTGCCGCCAAGGACGCGCCGGAGACCCTGCGCAAGGCGATCAACCAGATGCTCACCCTGGGGGAGAAACGCAAGCCGGTCTACCAGGACCCGGAACAGGCGGTCGCCGCGCGCCTGCCCGCCCTGGGCGGGCTCGCCGAAAGCTCCGCCCGGCTGCTCTGCGAGCGCGGCCTGGAACGGGTGGCGAAGGGCTGGACCTGGCGCACCGATGCACGCCTGCGTCTGACCTCGTCGCTGCGCCTCACCGAGGAGCAGGTGGAAGGCTTCGTGCGCGCCATCGTGGCGCCCACGCTGCTGCTGATGGGCGAGCAGGGGCTTGGCGGCGATGGCCGTTTCGATCATCGCATCGACTGGCTGGAGGATGTCACCGTGGGCCGCCTGCCCGGGCGCCATCATTTGCACATGGACGACCCGGCGCCGGTGGCCGCCGAGGTGCGGAAGTTTCTGGGCTGACGTCCAGCGTCATTCCCGCTCAAACACCATGCCCGCCGCTTGCAGGCGCTTGATCAGGCGATCGCCCAAAGCCATCACCGGCGTTACCACGCCGGTGTGATCCGGTGGCGTGGTGTCCAGCGCCAGCCCCATCACCGTTTCCGAGAGCATCTTGGCGGTCTCGTCATAACCGGGGTCGCCGCCGGCCACCCGGCAACGCACCTCGGTGTCGCCGCAACGGCCCCGCAACCGTACCTGGAACCAGGACCGGGCCCGGGTGGCCGGGTCCGGTCCGACTCCGGCGGGGCGGCTTTTCAGCAGGCGGCGGCGTAGCGGGCCGATCTGCGCGGCGAGCACCAGGCCGCCCACGCCGGCGGCCCCGCCGACCAGCTTGGGCAGGCTGGATGTAACCAGATAGTGGCCGTAACGGAACGACGGCCCGTAGTCCTCGATGGCCCGCGCCGAACGCATCACCACCAGCGGGTCGATGGTCGGCATGGGCGCCAGCCAGCCACCCAGCTCGTCGTCCTTGCGCGGCCGCATTGACAGGGCCCCCACCGGGCGCGGGTACCACCGTTGCAGCCGGCTTTGGGCATCGCGCAGCCGGTCGCGGTTGGCCCGGGGCCGGGCGAAGGCCTCCAGGGCGGAGTGCCAGGTGCCGCCGGAGAAGGAGCCCGAGAACGACACCGCTCCTTCCAGCGTCACCGGAGCGTTCAGGCGCCCGCCGTGGGCCTTTTCCAGCTCCCGCACGGTGAACAGGGCCCCGGCGTCGTAGGGAATGGAATCAAATCCGCAGCAATTGACGATGGCGCAGCCGGCTTTTTGCGCCGCCTCGTGATAGCGCGGGATCAGGGTATTCACGAATTCCGGTTCGCCGGTAAGATCGCAGTAGTGGGTGCCATGCTCCACGCAGGCACGCACCAGCGGCTCGCCATAACGTACATAGGGGCCGACGGTGGTCGCCACGGCGCGGGTTTGGGCGGCCAGTTCCGCCAGGCTCAACGGGTCGCCGCTGTCCGCTTGCAGCAGGGCAGGGGCGTCGGCGGCGCCCTCCAGGCCGGCGGCCACCTGTTCCAGACGGGCGCGGTCGCGACCGGCCAGGGCCCAGGGGGTGCCGGAGGGCAGATGGCGGGATAAATAGTGGGCGGTGAGTCCACCGGTGAAGCCGGTGGCGCCGAACAGGACCACCGCGTAGGGGCGGGATGCGGCCATGGAGCCTCCTTGAAGGGGGGAAGTGGCATTGGCAGTGACGGCAGTGTAGCGTTGCCGGCCCGGGCTGGCCCATGACCGTACCGCCCGGGTTTTGCATTCGGGAGAGAATATGGAAGAGAAAGTCGAACGCCGCTATCCGGTGAACGTGGAAGAGCTGTACGCGATTCTCACCAGCAAGGCGTTTTTCGAACAGCGCTATGCCTGGGGAAGGGTGGAGCATTACCGTTTCGAGGCCTTCGAACCCCAAGGCGACGGCTTCCTGATCCGCATCGTGCAGCCCATGGCGATCCGCCTGGACAAGGTGCCGGGCTTCGCCCGCAAGTTTCTGCCCGAGCAGGCGGAACTGACCACCGAATTCCGTTGGCACCCGGCCAGCGGTGGCTACCAGGCGGAGTACCGCTTCGTGCTCGGCCATGTGCCGGTGAAGGTGGGCGGCACCATGACCCTGCGCCAGGATGGTGACCAGGCGTTGCAGAGCACCCGGGTGGCGGTGAAATCCTCGGTGCCGCTGGTGGGCCGCAAGCTGGAGAGTTTGATCGCGGAACGCTTCGAGCAGGCCCTGGAGGGGGACTACCGCCACACCATCCGTTACATCGAGGAGCACCACGACGCCGGTTAAGGAGCCTCTGAATAACGCCTTGCGCACTTCAGGCCACGCTGAGCACGTAAGGCGTTATTCAGAGGCGCCTTAGGAATGGCGGCGCAGCCGCCGGGCCTGCTCCATCATCTTTTTCACGAACCAGCGCGGGCGCCAGCGCTTGCGGCGCCAGGCCCGTTTCGCTTCCGGCTGTGGAAAAATATGCAGCGGCCGCCCGGGCAGCGCCTGGAGAATGCGTTCGGCGACCGCGCCGGCGGATTCCGGCGCCCGCTCCAGGGCCCGCTGCAGCCGCGCCCGGCTGAGGGCATCGGCGGCCGGCATGCGGCGGCCCAATTCGCTGGGGAACAGGTCCGGGCATACCACCGAGACGTGAATATTCAGCGGCGACAGCTCCGCCGCCAGGGCCTCGCTGAGACGGATCAGGGCGGCGTTGCAGGCCACGTAGCCGGCCATGCCCGGTGGCGCGGTGATGCCGGCCAGGGCCGCCACGTTGACCAGATGGCCGTGGCCCTGGCGCTTCATCAGGGTCAGCGCGGCCTGGCAGCCATGCACCGCGCCCATGACATTGACCCGCCAGAGTTGATCCCAGCCGCTCTCGTCCAGGGCCTCGAAGGGCCCGGCGGCGGCCAGCCCGGCGTTATTGATCACCACGTCCAGGCGCTCCCAGCGCCGCTGGATGCGTTCCACCGCCTGGCGCAGGTCCCGCTCCCGGCTTACATCCGCGGCCAGGAACAGCACCTCGCCGCCGGCCTGACGCAGTTGCTCGGTCAGCGCCTGGCCGGCGGCTTCCTCCCGGTCCAGCAGGGCGACCCGGTAATCGCCCACGGCGCGCTCGGCCAGAGCCCGGCCCAGGCCGTGGGCGGCGCCGGTGATCAGCATCACGGGATGGCCCTTCATTTTCAGAGTGGGTCCGCGTCCAGCTCGCGCATCGGCGAGCGCAGCACGTCTTCCTCGCCCTCGCTGCGCGCCAGCAGCACCGCGCCGACGCTGTCGCCCCACACGTTCACGGCGGTGCGGCACATGTCCAGCAGCCGGTCGGTGACCAGAATCAGACCGATCGCCTCCGCCGGCAGGCCAATCACGCCCAGGATCACGGTGATCGCCACCAGACTGGCGGCGGGGATGCTGGCCACCCCGATGGAGGTGAGCAGGGCGGTCAGCACGATCACGAACTGGGTGGTCAGGCTCAGATCCAGACCGTAGGCCTGGGCGATGAAAATCGCCGCCACGCATTCATACAGAGCGGTGCCGTCCATGTTGACGGTGGCGCCCAGCGGCAGTACGAAGCTGGCGGTGCGGTTGGACACTCCGGAGCGTTTCTCCACGCATTCCATGCTCAGCGGCAGGGTGGCCGCCGAACTGGCGGAAGAGAAGGCGGTGAGCAGCGCCGGAGTCATGGCCTGCAGGTGGCGCCACGGTGAACGCTTGGCGAGAAAACGGATCAACAGCGGCATCACCACGAACATGTGCAGCCCCAGGGCCAGCAGTACGGTGATGAAGAACAGGGCCAGCGGCTCCACCGCGTCCAGCCCGGTGCGGGTCACGGTGGCGGCGATCAGCCCGAACACGCCCAGCGGCGCGAAGCGGATGATCACCATGGTGATGCGCAGCACCACCTGGTAGATGCCTTCCACGGTCTGGCGCAGGTGCTCGCCGGGGGCGCCGCCCAGGGTGCGCAGGAAGTAACCGAAGAACAGGGAGAACACGATCAGCCCCAGCATCTGGGTCTCGGCGGCGGCCTGGAACAGATTCGGTGGCAGCAGCTGGCGCAGGATCTCCGTGAAGTCCGCCGCGCCACGGCCCTCGATGCTTTGCAGCGCCTGGTCGGTTTCCTTGGCCAGGCCGAGCAGATCCTTGGCCGGTTGCCCGTCGATGACGCCGGGCACGATCAGGTTGACCACCACCAGCCCGACCAGGATGGCGATCAGGCTGGTGGCGAGATAGAACACCACGGTCTTGGCGCCCAGACGACCCAGGTTGTCGTCGTCGCCGACATTGATCATGCCGCTTATGATCGCCGTGGTGATCAGAGGCACCACCACCATCTTCAAGGCGTTGATGAACAACTCGCCGACCAGGTCGTAGGCGGGCAGCAACGGCAGGCCCAGCAGCCGGGTGCCTTCGGAGGTGACCGCGCCGGCCAGACCGCCCAGCACCATGGCCAGAAAAATCTGGTGATGTAATTTCATTCAGCGGCCCTTCACGCCGGTAGGAACCGGCAAGCTTAAAGACCCGGTGGAACCCTTGGCAACCCGCCCGGCTAGAGCAGGGTACCGAGAGCGCCGCCCAGCTCCGGCCGGTCCCGGCGTACCTGGTCGGCGGCGGCCTTGAGCAGACGGTCCGCGCGCACCGGGCCGAAACGCTCGCACAGCAGCACGTAGCCACGGTTGACCAGCGCCGCCAGGGTGCCCCGGTCCAGGGGGATCAGATCGGCGCGGGGGTGATTGAACCAGTATTCCACCCCCTGGCGGTGATCGTCGGGCAACCCGGCACGGCGCAGGTCGGTGAGCTGGTCGAGCCGTAGCTGGCTGGCCTCGGCTTCGTTGAGTTGCGCCCAGAGCGCGCTCATCAATGCCTGGAACGCCGCCGTGCAGGGATGTCCGGCGGCGTTGGCCCGCTCCGGGTGGGCCAGCGGATCGGCGGCCAGGCGGCGTTCCGGCAACGACATGGCCTGCACCAGGTTGAGATGCAGGTCGTGGCGTCGCCCGGCCAGGTCGAAGCGCTTGCACAGGTCGCTCACATAGCCCTGTAGGGAAAAGCGTGGCCGGTCGGCGTATTCGCGCTGCCACAGGGCCACCGCCTCGACCACGTCCCGGGCGTCCAGGTAGGGCGCCAAACCGGTGGCCAGGGCCCGGCGGCGGCGCTCCTCCGGGCTCATGGCCGGGTCTCCAGGCCGTCGGCCACCTCCGCGTCATAGAGATGGGGCTGGGCGAATTCCGGGTAGCCCAGTTCCGCGTGCTCGCTGACGTCCAGGCCCCGTTGTTCATGTAAGGGCGGCGCCCGCAGGCCGGCGGTGAGCGATACCACCATGTACAGAATCAGCGCCACGAAGAAGGCCCAGGCGAAGGCCACCACGATGCCCAACAGTTGCACCGTGATGCGCTGGGGGTCGAACAGGTCGCCGCTGTAGAACAGGCCCGCCGCCAGGGTGCCCCAGGCGCCGGCGAAGGCGTGCACCGGCACCGCCGAGACCACGTCGTCGAGTTTCAGCGACAGCAGCATACGACTGCCCGGGCCCACCAGCAGCCCGGCGATCAGCCCGGTGAGCACGGCGAAGCCCGGTACCATGGTGGCGCACCCGGCGGTGATGCCCACCAGGCCCGCCAGGCTGCCGTTGACGGTCTCGGTGAGTAACACCGGCCGCCGGGTCAGTAAGCGGTACAGGGCCGCCCCCAGCGCGCCGGCGGCGGCGGCCAGCTGGGTGTTCAGGTTGATCAGCGCGATGTCCACGCTGGCGCCCACCGTGGAGCCGCCGTTGAAGCCGAACCAGCCGAACCACAGCAGAAAGCCCCCCAGGGCCACGAAGGACAGGTTGTGGCCGCGGATTTCCCGGGCCTGGCCCTGGTTGTCGAAGCGGCCCAGGCGCGGCCCCACCACCAGGATGCCGGCCAGGGCACACCAGCCGCCGACGCTGTGGACCACGGTGGAACCGGCGAAGTCCACGAAGCCCAGGCGGGCCAGCCAGCCGTTGCCGTTCCAGGCCCAGTTGCCGAACAACGGATAGATCACGCCGGTGATCACCACCGCTCCGGTCAGGTAACCCAGGTAGCGGGTGCGTTCGGCCATGGCGCCGGAGGCGATGGTGGCGGCGGTGGCCGCGAACATGAGCTGGAACAGCAGCAGGGTCCACAGGTCGCTGTCGCCCTGACTGGGCGCGAACAGGCTCTGGCCCACCCAGCCGCTGGGATTGGCGCCGAACATCAGGCCAAAGCCCAGGGCCCAGAACGCCAGGGTGCCCACGCACAGGTCCATATAGTTCTTCATGACCACGTTGATGGCGTTCTTGGCGCGGCTCAGGCCGCTTTCCAGCAGCGCGAAGCCGGCCTGCATGAGGAATACCAGCGCCGCGGCGATGGCCACCCAGACCACGTCGGCGCCGGAATATTCCAGGGTGTCGGCCAGGCCCGGCACGGGCACAACCAGAAGGGCGAAGAAGATGGCGCGTCGTTCCATGAGACCCCCTCGATCGTATTGTCGAGGGGAGCGCTGCAACGGCTATGCCAAGGTGTGCAAGGCCGGTTCAGGCCGTCCGGCGCCGGGGGGGGGCATGGCGGCTTGCGCGAAGATGGGGCGCCGCCGGCGGCTGGCGGCGTCAGTGCTTCAGGACAGGGCAGGGCCAGGACCGGGCGGGGACTCAGGAGAGAGCGGGGGGCCAGGCGCCGGCCATTGCCAGTTCCGGCTCGCACAGGGCGAGAATCTGCTGGTACTGGCGGTCGGTGATGTGCTGAATGGACAGACGCGGGCGAATCACCAGTTCCATATCGGCGAATTCCGCGCGCTGGCGCATCTCCGAGAGCGGCAGTGGCTGCTTATAGGTGGTCACGTAGCGCACATCCACCTGGTACCAGCGCGGCATGTCCTCGCTGCTGCGCGGATCGAAGCCGGCATGGTCCGGGTTGAACTGGGTCGGGTCCGGGTAGGGCGCGGAGGTCACCCGGGCCTCGCCGACGATGGACGGATTCTTGCCCCGTGAGTGGTAGATCAGCACCCGGTCGCCGTCCTGGATTTCATCGCGCAGGCGGTTGCGCGCCTGGTAGTTGCGGACCCCGTCCCAGCCGGTGGTCTGGTCCGGCGCGGCCCGCAGATCCTGCAGGCTGAAATCCTTCGGCTCGGTCTTGAATAACCAGGTGCGCATAGCGTTCCTCCAGGTATGGATCGGCAATGTAACACGTATGGCAGCAAAGTCATTGTTATTTAATCAATGGCATTTCAATGGATTCAAGGGGCCCGGAAGGCGGAACAGAAAGGCCGGAAATATGGTACTCTTGCGCGCTTATTTCGGAGGCGTAGTCGTGATCGAACCCCGCGAACAGCAACAGGCCCAGGCCACACTTCAAACCCCGCGCGATTGCCTGCGCTGGGGGGAATCCGTGCTGCGCCGGGCCGGTGTTTTTCTCGGCCATGGCACCGACGATCACGGCGATGAATGTCTGGCGCTGCTGCTGCACGTTCTGGCGTTGCCCTCGGACAGCGATTCTCGCCTGCTGGACGCGCGCCTGCTGCCCGATGAGATCGAGGCATTCGTGGGGCTTATGAAGCGGCGCGTCAACGAGCGGGTGCCGGCGCCGTACCTCACCGGCGAGGCCTGGTTCTGCGGCCTGCCGTTCCAGGTCGACGAGCGGGTGCTGATTCCCCGTTCGCCGCTGGCGGAGTTGATCGAGGCCCGCTTCCAGCCGTGGCTGGACCCGGACCGGGTCGAGCGGGTGCTGGATCTGTGCACCGGCAGCGGCTGCATCGCCATTGCCTGCGCCCACGCCCTGGAGACCGCCACCGTGGACGCCAGCGACCTGTCCGAGGACGCCCTGGCGGTGTGCCGGGCCAATATCGAGGCCCACGGGCTGACCGACCGGGTGCGGGCGATCCAGGCGGACGGGCTGGATGGCCTGGACGAGCGCTACGATCTGATCATCTCCAATCCGCCCTATGTGGATGCCGAGGATCTGGCGGCGATGCCCGAGGAGTATCGCCACGAGCCGGAACTGGCTCTGGCCTCCGGCGACGATGGTCTGGATTTCACCCGCCGGTTGTTGATCGACGCGCCGGACCATCTCGCCGAGGACGGCGTGCTGATCGTCGAGGTGGGCAACAGCGACCGCCACGTGATGGCGGCCTGGCCGGAGGTGCCGTTCCTTTGGTTTGAATTCGAGCGCGGCGGGCACGGGGTATTCATGCTCGAGCGCCGTCAACTGGTAGAATACCGCGATCACTTCACGGGCTGAGCCGCCCTAACGAGGAAGAATATGGCCGGGAACAGTTTTGGTGAGCGCTTTCGCGTCACCACCTTCGGTGAAAGCCACGGCGCCGCTCTCGGCGCCATCGTGGAGGGCTGCCCGCCGGGGCTGGCGCTTAGCGAGGCGGACCTGCAGCATGAGCTGGACCGACGCAAGCCCGGCACCAGCCGCTACACCACCCAGCGCAAGGAGCCGGACCAGGTGCGCATCCTGTCCGGCGTGTTCGAAGGCAGGACCACCGGCACCTCCATCGGCCTGCTGATCGAAAACACCGATCAGAAATCCAAGGATTACGGCAACATCGCCGCCACCTTCCGGCCCGGCCACGCGGACTACACCTACACCCAGAAATACGGCTTTCGCGACTATCGCGGCGGCGGTCGCTCCTCGGCCCGGGAAACCGCCATGCGCGTGGCCGCCGGCGCCATCGCCCGCAAGTTCCTGGGCGAGCACCTGGGCGTGCGGCTGTACGGCGGGGTGGAGCAGATCGGCCCGATCCGCGCCGAGAAATTCGACTGGGACGTGGTCAACACCAACCCCTTCTTCTTCCCGGACGCGGACAAGATTCCCGCCCTGGAGCAACTGATCAACGACCTGCGCAAGGAAGGGTCATCCATTGGCGCCCGGGTCAGCGTGTACGCGGACAACGTGCCGCCGGGCTGGGGCGAGCCGGTGTTCGATCGCCTGGACGCGGATCTCGCCAAGGCGCTGATGTCGATCAACGCGGTCAAGGGCGTGGAAATCGGTGACGGTTTCGAAGTGGTCAACCAGCGCGGCGAACAGCACCGTGATGAAATCACCCCGCAGGGTTTTCTCAGCAACCACGCCGGCGGCGTGCTCGGTGGCATCAGTTCCGGGCAGGTGATCCGCGCCAGCCTGGCGCTCAAGCCCACCTCCAGCATCACCATCCCGGGGCGCTCCATCACCCTGGACGGCGAGCCCACCGAGGTGGTCACCAAGGGCCGCCACGACCCCTGCGTGGGCGTGCGCGCCACCCCCATCGCCGAGGCCATGCTGGCCCTGGTGCTGATGGACCACTACCTGCGCCACCGCGCGCAGAACGGAGACGTGACGCCGCCGCTGGCGCCGATCCCCGGCCAGGCCTGAGGGATCGGCATGCCGTATTACTGGCGCCTCTCCGCCTTTTATTTCCTCTACTTCGGCCTGTTGGGCACCCTGGTGCCCTACTGGTCGCTGTACCTCAAGGACCTGGGATTCTCCGCCACCACCATCGGCCTGCTGATGGCGGTGCCGCACCTCACCAAGGTGGTGGCCCCCAACCTGTGGGGCTGGCTCGCCGACCGCAGCGGCGCCCGTTTGCGCATTATCCGTCTCGGCAACCTGGCGGCGGCGCTCGCCTTCCTGCCGGTGTTCTGGGCCGACCAGATCTGGTCCATGGCGATCCTGCTGGCGGTGTTCAGCTTCTTCTGGAACGCAGTGCTGGCCCAGTTCGAGGTGGTCACCCTGCATACCCTGGGCGACCAGGCCCACCGCTACAGCCAGGTACGGGTGTGGGGCTCGCTGGGCTTCATCGCCTGTGTGTTCCTGGTGGGCATGGCTCTGGATCACCTGCCCATGAGTCTGCTGCCGTGGGTCATGTCCGCGCTGCTCTGGCTGCTGTGGCTGGCCACCTTGACGCTGCCGGGGGAGCGGGGCGAGGCGCGTCGCAACGCCGACGGCGGCCTGATCCGCCTGCTCAAACGCCGTGATATCCGGATCTTCATGCTGGTGGCCTTTCTGATGCAGGCCTCCCACGGGCCCTACTACACCTTCTACAGCATTCATCTGGAAGAGATGGGCTTCCGCAAGGTGTCGGTGGGCGCGCTATGGGCCGTGGCGGTGGTGGCGGAGGTGGTCGCCTTCCTGATCATGCATCGGCTGATGACCCGCTTCGCTCTCAACCGCATCCTGCTCACCTGCCTGCTGCTGGCCACCGTGCGTTGGCTGGTGGTGTCTCTGTGCGGCGACAGTGTCCCCTGGCTGGCCGGCGCCCAGTTGCTGCATGCCGCCAGCTACGCCAGCTTTCACGCCGGCGGCATCGCCTGGGTACAGCGGGCCTCCGGTCGCGCCTTCGCCGGCCAGGGCCAGGCGCTGTACTCCAGCCTCGGCTACGGCGCCGGCTGGGGCCTGGGCTCCGGCCTCAGCGGTCTGGCCTGGCCCCATCTGGGCGTGTACTGCTTCCTGATCGCCGGCGTGCTCACCCTGGCCGCCGCCGCCTTGATCACGCGCCTGCCCGAGGCGTCGGAGAATGGTTAACCAAAAGTTAATTAGAATGGAGAATCTTTCAATTTAATTAAGAAAATGCCTTTCCTATAGTCACCAGCGACAACATAACAACAACGTCGCAATGAGGTATGGCTATGGCAGGCAGCTCGCTCTCCCCGCATCGCCGGGATTTTTATGACCGGCTCGCGGCGTTCGATACCGCGCCGCTGTGGGAAGTCCTCGGGACCATCGTGCCCCGTGAACCGACCTCCCGGTACCACGCCCACCACTGGCGTTACGCCCAGCTCCGGCCGCTGTTGCTGGAGGCCGGTGATCTGCTCACCGCCGAGGAGGCGGAGCGCCGTGTACTGGTGCTGGAGAACCCGGCTTGCCCGGGCCAGTCTCGCGCCACTCCCAGTCTCTACGCCGGCCTGCAGTTGATCCTGCCCGGCGAAACCGCCCCCGCCCATCGACACACCCCGTCGGCATTGCGCTTTCTGATCGAAGGCGAGCAGGGCTACACCTCCGTGGGCGGAGAGCGCACCACCATGCGCGAAGGGGACTTCGTGATCACCCCGGCCTGGGCCTGGCATGACCATGGCAATGACGGCGACCAGCCGGTGATCTGGATGGACGGACTGGATATTCCGGTACTCAGTTACTTCGAATCGGTGTTCTCCGATCCTCATGAGGAAAGCCGGCAAGCGCTCAGCCGACCGGAGGGGGATTCCCTGGCCCGTTACGGCAACAATCTTGTGCCAATCCAGGCGCGAAGCCCCTACGGGCCGACCACGCCTATCTTCAACTACCCCTACGAGCGGACCCGCGATGCGCTGTTGAAAGCCGCGCTGGGGGCATCGCCGGATGAGCATTGGGGCACCACCCTGCGTTATGCCAACCCGCTGGACGGGGGCTGGGCCATGCCCACTCTGGCGACCTGGATGACCCACCTGCGCAAAGGTGAACGGACCCTGCCGATGCGTTCCACCGACAGCCTGGTCATGCACGTGGTGGAGGGCAGGGGGGAGGTCACCATCGAGGGCCGGCCGTTGGCGTTCGAGCCCAAGGACGTGGTGGCGATCCCCGGCTGGCAATGGCGCCACCTGTCCGCCAGCGAAGACTGCTTCCTGTTCTTTTTTTCCGATCGCGCCATCCACGAAAAGCTCGGCTTCTTTCGTGAGCAGCGCCAATAGAGCCCAGAGGTAATTCAATGCGTATTTGTAGATTCGACGACAATCGCGTCGGTGTGGTGATCGGCGAGAAAGTGGCCGATGTGACCGATGTGGTCACCGAGGCGCTGCCGCCGCAGCGCTGGCCGTTGCAACGGGGTGATGCCTTCATCGCCGCCTTGCCGGCGTTGCGCGAGCGCCTGGAGGAGGCGGCCTCGCGGGCGCCACTCACGCCGCTTGACCAGGTCCGCCTGCTCAGCCCGGTGGCGAATCCGGGCAAGATCATCGCCGCGCCGGTGAACTACATGAAGCACGTGGAAGAGTCCCGCGAGGACGCGGGCATCAACTTCGGCACCGAGATTTCGCTGATCGACCGCTATGCTCTTTTCCTGAAGGCCAACAGCTCCCTGGTCGGCGCCGGGGAAGGCGTGGAGATTCACCACGATGATGGTCGCCGCACCGACCATGAGGTGGAGCTGGCGCTGGTCATTGGCAAAAAAGCCCGCAAGGTGTCCGAGCAGGAAGCGTTGGAGTGCATCGCCGGTTACTTCATCGGCCTGGATATCACCATCCGTGGCACCGAGGACCGCAGTTACCGCAAATCCCTGGATACCTTCACCGTGCTCGGTCCCTGGCTGGTCACCGCCGATGAGTTTGGTTCGCCGGAGTCCGTGGAACTGGACATCAAGGTCAACGATGAGCCCCGCCAACACGCCAATACCCGGGACCTGATCTGGTCGGTGGCCAGGATCATCTCGTTCGCTTCGCATTCCTACACCCTGGAACCCGGCGACGTGATTCTCACCGGCACGCCGGAAGGGGTTGCCCCCATCAAACGCGGAGACCGCATGGATGCCTGGATCGAGGGCATCGGTGCCATGCGCGTACAGGTCCGTTGAGACGCCACCATAAGCGGAGTGAGCAGATGACAGAAAAAAATGTCCTGATTGCCGGTGGCGGCATTGGCGGACTGACCGCCGCCGCCTGCCTGCTGCAGCGGGGGATCGACGTGGACGTCTACGAACAGGCGGATGAGCTTGGCGAGGTAGGCGCCGGCATCCAGGTGAGCGCCAATGCAAGCCGTGTTTACCAGCACATTGGCATTCTTGATGACCTGGTGGAAGCGGGCTCCTGCCCCGAGGCCTATCGGTTTCGCCTGTTTGACAGTGGTGAAGTATTGCAGACCATCCCGCTGGGCAGTGCTTATGTGCGTCGTCATGGGGTGCCCTATGTGTCCGTGCATCGCGCTGACCTGCACCGGCTGCTGGTCGAGCGGGTCACCGCCCTCAAACCGGATGCGATTCACCTGGGCGTCGAGGTGACCGGTTTCGAGGAGTTGCAGCAGGGCGGCGTGACACTGCGGTTCGCCGATGGTGGTTGTGTCACCGGTCGGGCCCTGTTGGGCGCCGATGGCATCAAGTCGGCGGTGCGACGGCAGATCGTCGGCGCCGCGCCGGTGACCTACACCGGAGACGCGTCCTGGCGAGTGGTGGTCGAAAGCGAGAACGTGGCCGAGGAACATCGGCAACGCACCGTGGACATCTGGGTCGGGCCCGGCAAGCACGCGGTGACCTACCCGATGCGAGGTGATCGTCTGATCAACCTGGTCGGTTGCGTGGAGCATGACGAGTGGGATGAAGAGTCCTGGGTGGCGAGTCGGCCATGGCATGAACTCAAGGAGGACTTCCAAGGCTGGCATCCGTCCATTGGCGCGCTGATCGACGCCGCCGACCGTGATCACTGTTATCGCTGGGCGATGAATAACCGCCCGCCGGTGGAAAACTGGACGAGCGGGCACGCCACTCTGCTTGGCGACGCGGCGCACCCCACCTTGCCATACATGGCACAGGGCGCCGCCATGGCGGTGGAGGACGCCGCGGTGCTGGCTCGTGCCCTGGAGGCCGAGCCCCGCACCGACGAGGCTTTGCGGCTCTATCAGCGCAACCGCATCGAGCGCACCACCCGCATCGTCAACGAGTCGTCTTCCAACCGGCGCCTGTTCCATCTCAATTCCACTGCTGAATTGCGCGAAGAATTCGCCAAGCGCGATATCAGCTCGGAACGGTCGGCCTGGCTGTTCTCATACGACCCGGTACGGGTGGACATGCTCTGAAACGATTGACTTTACGCAGCGGGGAACGCGCGGCGCTAGGATGATGGTTTTTTTCGCATTCCCACCCGCGCTCCCCAATACAGTCCGGTAACCGTGACGGTTAAGGAGAAAAAAGAAATGATAATGACAACGACCCGCAAGCTGCTTATTACTCTGTCCGCGATGATGGCGATGTCCGGCGCCGTCCAGGCGCAATCCTTCGGGATTGGAACCGCCGGCGGCGGATCTTCCACTTACAGCATTGGCGCCGCCATCGCCAATGTCATCTCCAAGGCCACCGGCGATCAGTATCTGGTTCAGCCCTATGGCGGCACCGGTCGGGTCATGCCGCTGGTGAACAGCGGTCGCACCGACTTCGGCCTGGCCAATATCCTCGAGGTCAGCAATGCCTTCCACGGCAAGGGCGACTTCGCCGGACATTCCCACGAGAACCTGCGAGTGGTGGCGGTGTTGTATCCGTTCGACGTCGGTTTGTTCGTTCGTGATGACGCGCCGTTTCAATCGATCAACGATATTAAAGGCGCACGCATTTCGTCCGGTTACAGCGGCCAGCGTATCATCGGTGAGCTGATCGACGCGGCGCTGGCCAACGCGGATTTGAGCATGGATGACATGGACGCGGTGCCGACCACCAATTTGTTGTCCAACGCGGACGACTTCACCGCCGGCCGCACCGACATCGGCTTTTTTGCTCTTGGTTCCGGCAAGCTCAATGAAGTCGACGCATCCGTGGGCGGTATCCGCTTTATTCCGTTCAATATTGACGCTCAGGCCCAGGTGCGCATGCAGGAGCTCATGCCGCAGACCTATGTGCGCGTGGTGCGGCCCGGTGACAATCTCACCGGGCTGGATCAGCCGATGCCGATGATGGCCTACGACTACATTCTTTACGCCGGTAAACATGTCTCGGACGAAGCAGTGCGACGACTGGTCCACGGGATCGTGGAGAACCGTCAGGCGCTGGCGGAAAATTACGCCAACCTGGGCCGGCTGGACCCGAAAAAAATGGCGAAGAATCTTGGCATTCCCTATCACCCGGGGGCCATTCGCTACTACAAGGAAAACGGGCTCTGGTCCCGCTAGGCCATCGGGTAGCGAATCATGACGACATTGACCGACGCCGAGCATAATCGGATCGGCCCGCCAGGGGGCGTCCGCTGGGCGCCCTTCACTCGGGCCTCGATCGCGATTCTTATCACCGGCCTGAGTCTGGGCTGGACCGCCGAATTACCCCGCTTGCTTTGGGGGCGGGTTTATCTGGTGCAGGAATTTTCCCTTATCATTCTCGGCCTGTGCCTGGCGCTGATTTATCTGAGCCGTGATCCTCGTGGGCGCGCCTGGCCGGGGCCGCCGTCCCTTGTCAGCACGGCGGCCGCGCTCATCGCACTGAGCGCCTGCTGGTACGCGGCCTACCGCTACAAGGTGCTTTCCGCGCAGATGTTCTACTTCCCGGTGGAGACCTTCATTATCGGTGCCATCGTGGTGCCGGCGGTGGTGGAAGGGCTGCGCCGCATGGTCGGCTGGGCGCTGGTGATCATCGTCCTGCTGTTCATCGCCTACGGATTGTGGGGCAACGCCATGCCCGCGCCGTTCACCGCGCGGCCCTGGAGCGTGGCCGACCTGGCGCCGCATCTGGTGCTGGATACTACCGCCATGGTTGGCTTGCCGATCACCATCGGTGTCACCGTGGTGATTCCCTTTATCTTCTTCGGGGTGCTGCTGAACAAGGCCGGCGGCGGTGATTTCTTCTCCGATCTGGCGGTCGCGGCGGTGGGCCGTTTCCGTGGCGGCAGCGGCAAGATCGCCATCGTCGCGTCGGCGCTGTTTGGCACCATCTCCGGCAGCGCCGTCTCCAATGTGGTTTCCACCGGGGTGATTTCCATCCCATTGATGAAACGATCCGGTTTCAGCGGTCGGGTCGCCGCCGCCACGGAGTCGGTGGCCTCGACAGGTGGGCAGTTCATGCCGCCGGTGATGGGCGCGGCGGCCTTCCTCATGGCCGAGCTTTCCCAAACGCCTTACGAGACCATCGTGCTGGCGGCGGTATTGCCCGCCCTGTTTTTCTTCTTCGCCGTTTTCATGCAATCCGACGCCGACGCGATTTGCCAGGATGTGGCGCCGGTGCCTCGGGAGGATCGAAAACCCTTTTCCCGGGTGATGCTGGAAGGCGGACATTTTGTCCTGCCGTTCGTATTGCTGATCGTGTTGCTGTTCAATTTCAATCAGTCTCCGGAGCTGTCGGCGTTGGCGGCGGCTGGGCTGGTGGCGGTGCTGGGCCTGGTTCGTGGCTACGGCGGCGACCGCATCGGCCTGGCGGATCTGATCGACTCCTTCAAGAAAACCGGCACGGCATCCATGGAGATTCTCGCCATCGTCGCCGCCGCCGGCTTCGTGATCGGCATCCTCAATGCCACCGGGGTGGTGTTCGCGCTAACCTCCATCATGGTCGATCTGTCCGGTGGTAACGTGGTGCTGCTGCTGGCGCTCACGGCGGTGATCAGCATTATTCTTGGTATGGGAATGCCAACCGTCGCCGTTTATGTGTTGCTGGCCTCTCTGGTGGTGCCCGCTCTGGTTTCCGCCGGGGTGCCTAAATTGTCGGCGCATATGTTCGTGCTGTATTACGGCATGATGTCGATGATCACGCCGCCAATCGCCATTGCCGCCTATGCCGCCTCGAGCATCGCCGAGGAAAAGCCACTGGCGGTATCGGTAACCGCCATGCGCTACGCCTGGCTGGCCTATCTGGTGCCTTTCATCTTCGTGTTTCGTCCCGAGATGCTGCTGAGCAAGTCGCACCTGGAGATCCCGGGGCTGGTGGAGGTGGTGCTGGTGACCACGCTGCTGATTCTGATCCTTAACGGCGCGCTGTCCGGCTATTTCAAGGGGCGGCTGAGCGTCGCGCTACGGGTGTTACTGGCGGCCACCGGCGTGGCCGTGTTTCTGGCCTTGCTGAGCGGTGTCCAGGCGCCGCTGGTATACACCGGCGCGGTTCTCATCATGCTGGCCTGCGCGGGGCGCCGAGCCTGGCGCCGGCGGGTATGGAGCCCAAGCGCCGGGCAGCGCTCCTGAGCGCGGCGACTTTCTCGCTCGACCCTTGGCGCCCCCGGAGCTACCTCCGTGGGGCTTTTTTTTGTTTATCGCGGTGTGGCAGGGAAGTGATGGGCGGGTACTGTATCAGGGGAATCGCATGGGGCGCCCGGCCGGGCGCCCGTTGAGCTTCAGAATTGATAGAGCAGGCTGGTTTGCAGGCGGTTGGCGGTTTCCGATTCGCCGTTGACCTGTTCCAGGTCCACGCGTTGCAGCTCCATGCCCACCATCATGCGGTCGGTGACATCCCAGATAACATTGGCGAAGCCATAGTCCAGCGTCTCGAAGTGCTCGCCATACAGATTCTCGGGAAGATCCTGGCGCAGTCGTGAGTAGCCCACGGACGCGAACCAGGAGCGGTTGAAGGTCTGGTTGAGCGATGCGCCGAACGCGCTCAGATCCACGGTTTCCAGATGCCCGTTGCGCACATAAACGTCCGGTGCGCGGCGATGTCCGGTATTGCCTGGGTTACCCATGTAGTTGCCGATCCCGGTGCCGCCAATGACATTGCCCTTGAAGGTCAGGCCGTTGAACAACGGCAGGCTGATTTGCGCCAGTGCCCCGTAGCCGGTGGCGGAGTCATCCACGCTGCCTTGCTCACCATTGGTTGACAGTTCGCGGGCCAGCAGCGACAGGGTGAACATGCGCCGGTACTCGTAGCGCACGGTAAGGTCGGGAAGCCCGTTTTCGCCGCTGGCGGCGCTGTTCGGGTCGGGCTGCGCGTCGGCCCGGGCGATCACGGTGTCCGGGTCTTCCAGCGCCACCGCCAGGGTGCTGGAGCCTAGTTTTCGGGTGTAGCGCAGCTGCGCCTTGCGATCAAACGCATAGCCCTTGGGGCTGCCCAGCGCCAGGGTTCGAGGCGTGGCCACGAAGCTCATGAAATTGGTCCAGGTCTGGCCGGCCAGCAGCCCGTTCATCTCGCCATAGGCGTGGCGCAGATTGAATTTTTCATCGGGCATGAAGTGCCCTTCGAAGTAGGAGGTCAACACGCCCATGCCGGTACGCGTGTGGGTACGGAAGTTAAGCCGGGACTCCGCCGCGGTGAAGCTGGTGCGGCCATCGGTCCGGTTGCCGTCATCGAGGACGTTGAAAGGGGTGGTCGAGGTGCCCAGGTCGTAGTCGAAGTCATAGAACATATCCAGCTTCGCATAGCCGCCGAATGCCACGTCGGTGTCGGTGCCCGGGATGTTGAAGGTGCTGCGATGGTTCCAGGGAGGGCCTACCCGGCTGGGATCACCGGTGACCACCGGCTGTCCGGCCTCGACGACGTCGAAAGCCCGGGCCTGTGGCGTCGCGAGACAGCACGAGGCAAGCATAAGCGGAACAAGAGGGTGCGCTTTCATTGGCTTTTCCTTTTCTCTTCTGGGTGTTGTTATTCGCTTTTCTCGGCACGAACGAACCCACCCGCCGTGGTTCGGCGGGTTGCCTTGGGAGGTAATGAAAGGCCGGGCGATGCCGGTGAACCCGACTATAGGAAAGGGTTTTTATTAATTAAATTGAAAAAAGCGGACTTACAATTAACGTAAGGTTAACTAGAATGGCGCCTTGAGCCGTCCCACCAATAACAACGGAGAACGCCGTGGACCGCCGCTTGAAACTGCGTCACTTTCAGTGCTTCCTGGCCGCCGCCCGCTCCCACTATCTGCGCGAAGCCGCCGAGTCCCTCAATATCACCCAGGCAGCGGTGACCAAGACACTGAATGAACTGGAGCAGATCGCCGGGCATCGCCTGATCGTGCGTGATCGCTCAGGAGTGAAGCTCACCCACCAGGGGGAATTGTTTTTCCACTACGCGGCGGCGGGCATGGCGGCTCTGGAGCAGGGCTACGACGGTCTGCAGGCGGACCCGGCGGCACCTCGTATCGAAGTTCGCCTGGGTGTATTGCCGACGGTGGCGGCGCGCTTCTTGCCCCAGGCCACCACCCGCTTTCTTGAGGAAACCCGCCGTTCGGTCAACTTTTCATTGCTCACCGGCCATAACCAGCACCTGCTGGAGTTGTTGCATCAGGGCAAGGTGGATTTGGTGGTGGCGCGCATCGGCTCACCGGACGACATGCAGCAGTTGGAGTTCAAGCATCTGTACGCGGAGCCCCTGGTGCTGGTGGCCCGCGCCGGCCACCCCCTTTGTCAGGCGGGAGGCGTGCGGCTCCGTGACGTAAGCCGCTATCCCTTTCTGCTGCCACCGGTGGGTACCCGTATCCGGCCTCTGGTGGAACAGGCACTGACCAACCTGGGGATTCCGATGCCGAGGACGGTGATCGAAACCGTCTCCAATACATTCGGACGATCCTTTCTGCGTACCTCGGAGGCGGTATGGATGATCTCCTACGGGGTGGTGGAAGATTACATCGAGGCCGGTTTGCTGAGCCTGCTCGCCGACCCGATCGAGAACACCAGCGACCCGGTGGGCGTGATCCGTCGCCAGGATCAGGAGCTGGACGCCGCCACACGGCAGATCACGCATATCCTGCTGTCACAGACCCGCCATCTGCGTCCGCTGGGGCGCTGACTCCAGGTGTTCAGAGCATGCATGGGCAGGAGCGTTTAATCGCGATAAGGCGGCTCATCGTGGCTAAAGGCGCTTACCGGGAGGCTTGTGACGCGCCGCTTTCCTCCAGGGTGGCCATGAACGCCCGCGCCGCGTTGGAGCGGGTGCGGCCCGGATGGGATACCACGCCGAGGCGTCGTATCGGCAGGGAGTCGGCTACGTTCAGGCGTACCACGGTGTCGTCGAGCATGGTTTCCGGCAGCACGCTCCAGCCCAGGCCGATGGACACCATCATATGGATGGTCTCCAGATAGTTGGTGGACATGGAGATGTTCAG
Source organism: Alloalcanivorax sp. C16-2 (assembly GCF_046507615.1). Lineage (NCBI taxonomy): Bacteria > Pseudomonadati > Pseudomonadota > Gammaproteobacteria > Oceanospirillales > Alcanivoracaceae > Alloalcanivorax > Alloalcanivorax sp. C16-2. The sequence continues at coordinate 2,126,693 of NZ_JBKFTL010000001.1, forward strand.
ATCCAGGCGGCGCTCCAGGAACAGGCTTTCCACGATGCGGCGGGTAAAGGTGACCGGGGAGGGCAGGATGGCGCTGTAGCCGGTAAGCGTGTCCAGCGGCACCCGTTCGAGCCGGGCCAGGGGGTGCTCGGGGGCGGCCATGAACACCAGCGGGTCGTTCCACACCACCTGGGTGTGCAGGCGTCCGTCAGGTTGTGGCGGCAGGGTCACCACGCCCAGTTCCAGATCGCCGTGGCGCACCGCTTCCCAGGCTTCCTCGGAATCGATGAAATGGATATCCAGCTTTACCTCCGGGTAGGCCCGCGAGTAGCGGCGCAGCACCGGCGGCAGGCGGTGCAGGCCGATGTGGTGGCTGGTGCCGATGCGCAGGGTACCCGAGACGCCGCCGGTCAGGTCGCTGATGGCCCGGCTCATGTCCTCCAGATCCAGCAGTACCCGGCGGGCGCGGGGGCGCAGGGCTTCACCGGCCTCGGTGAGGCGGATACGCCGGCCGACCCGGTCGAACAGCCGCGTGCCCAGCTGTTGTTCGAGCTGGGCGATGCGCTTGCTGACCGCCGGCTGGGTCAGGAACAGTCGCTCCGCGGCGGCGGAAAAGGAGCCGGTGTCGGCCACCGCCATGAAGACGGTGAGGGAGTGTGTGTCCATGGAATTCCAGCCCGCTTATTGATAACCATCTGGAATCCTAAACATAAAAAATATGAATTGGAATTATCGAATGCCCCTGCGTATGGTGTGCCTACCCTGAAGATTCCCCTATTGAACCAGGACCAGGACGAAGACCTATGGCTGGCAAAACGCTTTACGACAAATTGTGGGACGCCCACCTGGTCGCCGAACGCGAGGACGGCTCGGCGTTGATTTACATCGACCGGCAGATCATCCACGAGGTGACCTCGCCGCAGGCGTTCGAGGGCCTGCGTCTGGCGGGCCGCCAGCCGTGGCGGGCCGGCGCGTCGGTGGCCACCATCGACCACAATGTGCCCACCACTCCGTTCAACAGCGCCGCGGATATCGAGGACGAGACCTCGCGCATCCAGGTGACCACCCTGCAGGACAACACCCGTGAGTTCGGCATCACCGAGTACGGCATCGGCGACGTGCGCCAGGGTATCGTGCACGTGATGGCCCCGGAGCAGGGCGCGGTGCTGCCCGGCATGACGGTGGTGTGCGGCGACTCCCACACCTCCACCAACGGCGCGCTGGCCTGTCTGGCCCACGGCATCGGCACCAGCGAGGTGGAGCACGTGCTGGCCACCCAGACCCTGGTGGCCAGCAAGATGAAGAACATGCAGGTGCGGGTGGATGGCGACCTGGGGCCGGGCGTTACCGCCAAGGACGTGGTGCTGCACATCATTGGCGTGATCGGCACCGCCGGCGGTACCGGCCATGCCATCGAGTTCGCCGGCAGCGCGATCCGCTCGCTGAGCCTGGAAGGCCGTATGACGGTCTGCAATATGTCCATCGAAGCCGGCGCCCGCGCCGGTATGGTGGCGGTGGACGACACCACCATTGATTACGTGCGCGCCCGTCCGGCGGCTCCCAAGGGCGCCGACTGGGACAAGGCGGAAGCCTACTGGCGCACCCTGGTGTCCGATGACGACGCCGAGTTCGACACCGTGGTGCGGATCGACGCCGCCGATATCAAACCCCAGGTGTCCTGGGGCACGAGCCCGGAAATGGTGGTGGCGGTGGACGCGCCGTTGCCCGATCCCGCCGCCGAGCAGGACGAGGTGAAGCGCTCCGGCATGCAACGGGCTTATGAATACATGGGCCTGGAGCCGGGCATCAAGGTCAGCGATATCAAGGTGGACCGGGTGTTCATCGGCTCGTGCACCAACTCCCGCATCGAGGACCTGCGCGCCGCCGCCGAGGTGGTCAAGGGCCGCAAGAAGGCGGACTCCGTGAAGCAGGTGCTGGTGGTGCCCGGTTCCGGGGTGGTCAAGCAGCAGGCCGAACAGGAAGGCCTGGACAAGATCTTCCTGGAAGCCGGTTTTGAATGGCGCCAGCCCGGCTGTTCCATGTGTCTGGCCATGAACCCGGACCGTCTGCAGCCCGGCGAACACTGCGCCTCCACCTCGAACCGTAACTTCGAGGGACGCCAGGGCAATGGCGGTCGCACCCATCTGGTGAGCCCGGCCATGGCCGCCGCCGCCGCGGTGGCCGGCCACTTCGTCGACATTCGTGATTTGGACGCGTAAGGAGCGGTCGTCATGGAAAAATTCGTTAAACATACCGGCCTGGTGGCGCCGCTGGACCGCGCCAACGTGGACACTGATCAGATCATTCCCAAGCAGTTTCTGAAGTCCATCAAACGCACCGGCTTCGGCCCCAACCTGTTCGACGAGTGGCGCTATCTGGACGAGGGCCAGCCGGGCCAGGACAACGATGCGCGCCCGAAAAATCCGGACTTCGTGCTCAACAAGCCCGAGTACCAAGGCGCCAGCGTACTGCTCACCCGGCGCAACTTCGGCTGTGGCTCAAGCCGTGAGCACGCCCCGTGGGCGCTGATGGATTTCGGCTTCAAGGCGATCATCGCGCCCAGTTACGCCGATATTTTCTACAACAACTGCTTCAAGAACGGCCTGTTGCCGATCGTGCTGCCGGACGCTACCGTTGACGAGCTTTTCAAGGCCGAGGCCGCCAGTGACGACTTCCGGCTCACCATCGACCTGGAAAATCAGCAGGTGCTGACCCCGGAAGGACAGGCCCTGGCGTTCGAGATCGACGGCTTCCGCAAGCATTGCCTGCTCAATGGCCTGGACGAGATTGGCCTGTCCCTGCAGCAGGCGGATGTCATCCGCGCCTACGAGGCACGCCGCGCCCAGGCAGAGCCCTGGGTATTCGAATAGTGAACGAGGAAAAGAGAGCACAATGAGCAGTATTCTGGTGTTGCCCGGTGACGGGATCGGTCCGGAAATCGTGGATGAAGCCCTGCGGGTGCTGGAAGCCGCCAAGACGCGCTTTGGTCTGGATGTCGACCTGGAACACGGCCTGGTGGGCGGCGCCGCCTATGACGCCGAAGGCGACCCGTTGCCGGAGGGCACGCTGGCCAAGGCGCGCGCCGCCGACGCCATTCTGTTCGGCAGCATTGGCGGGCCCAAGTGGGACAATATCGAGCGCGACAAGCGTCCGGAGCGCGGCCTGTTGCGGTTGCGTTCCTCCCTGGGCCTGTTCGCCAATCTGCGCCCGGCGATCCTGTTTCCGCAACTGGCCGGCGCCTCCAGCCTCAAGCCGGAGGTGGTGTCCGGGCTCGACATCCTGATCGTGCGTGAGCTGACCGGCGGCATCTACTTCGGCCAGCCCCGTGGCATCAAGGAAGAGAACGGCGAGCGGGTCGGCTTCAACACCTACGTGTACTCCGAATCGGAGATGAAGCGCATCGCCCGGGTCGCCTTCGATCTGGCCATGCAGCGCGGCAAGCGCGTGTGCTCCGTGGACAAGGCCAATGTGCTGGAGGTCACCGAGCTGTGGAAGGAAGTGGTCACCGAGGAGGCCAAGGCCTACCCGGAGATCGAGCTGTCGCACATGTACGTGGACAACGCCGCCATGCAACTGGTGCGCGCGCCCAAGAATTTCGATGTCATCGTGACCGGCAACCTGTTCGGTGACATCCTTTCCGATGAAGCCGCCATGCTCACCGGCTCCATCGGCATGCTGCCCTCCGCGTCCCTGGACGAAAACCGCAAGGGCCTGTACGAACCCTGCCACGGCTCGGCGCCGGACATCGCCGGGCAGGGCATCGCCAACCCGCTGGCAACGATCATGTCGCTGGCCATGCTGATGCGTTACAGCCTGCAGCGCGGCGATGTGGCCGACGCCATCGAGGCGGCGGTGGAAAAGGTGCTGGATCAGGGACTGCGAACCGCGGATATTCACACCGAGGGCACCCGCAAGGTGAGCACCGGGGAGATGGGCACCGCTGTCGCCGAGGCACTGGCCAACGGCTGACCGCGGCATCGCCACCCCGTTCATCCATAGAAGACAGAGAAGGGCGGCATGCTCTTCGGGAGAACAGACTCAATGAAGAAAGTCGGTTTTGTAGGTTGGCGTGGCATGGTGGGCTCGGTGCTCATGGACCGCATGCGCGCGGAGAACGACTTCAAGGACATCGAGCCGGTATTTTTCTCCACTTCCCAGGTGGGTCAGCAGGGCCCGGACGTGGGCAAGGACATTGCGGTGCTCGGCGACGCCAAGAGCATCGATGAGCTCAAGCAACTGGATGTGATCGTCACCTGCCAGGGCGGCGACTACACCAACGAGGTGTACCCCAAGCTGCGTGAAGCCGGCTGGGACGGCTACTGGATCGACGCCGCCTCCGCCCTGCGCATGGCGGATAACAGCGTGATCGTGCTGGACCCGGTCAACCGGGGCGTCATCGATCAGGCCCTGGATAAGGGCGTCAAGGATTACGTGGGCGGCAACTGCACCGTGAGCCTGATGCTGATGGCCCTGGGCGGCCTGTTCAACGCCGGCCTGGTGGAATGGGCGAGCGCCCAGACCTACCAGGCGGCCTCCGGCGCCGGTGCCCAGAACATGCGCGAGCTGATCGCGCAGATGGGCGCCATCCATGGTGACGTGGCCGAGCAACTGGCCAATCCGTCCAGCGCCATTCTCGACATCGACCGCCAGGTGGCGGCCACCATGCGCGGCGACGGGCTGCCCCATGAGCACTTCGGTTTTCCGCTGGCCGGCTCCCTGCTGCCCTGGATCGACAAGGAAATGGACAACGGCCAGAGTAAGGAAGAGTGGAAAGCCCAGGCCGAAACCAACAAAATCCTGGGTCGTGGCGACCAGCCGATTCCGCTGGACGGCACCTGCGTGCGTATTGGCGCCATGCGCTGCCACGCCCAGGCGCTGACCGTGAAACTGACCCGCGACGTGCCGCTGGACGAGGTTCATGACCTGGTCGGCCAGGCCAACGACTGGGTCAAGGTGGTCCCCAACGAGAAAGAAGCCACCCTGCGCGACCTGACGCCCACCGCCGTAACCGGTACGCTGACGGTACCCGTGGGCCGGCTGCGCAAGCTTAACATGGGTGGTGAATATCTGAACGCCTTTACCGTGGGCGACCAGTTGCTGTGGGGCGCCGCCGAACCGCTGCGCCGCATGCTGCGTATTCTTCTGGAGCACTGATGACAAGCACCGTCGATCTGGCCGTGGTGGGAGCCACCGGCCTGGTGGGCGAGGCCTTTCTCGAACTGCTCGCCGACCGGAATCTTCCGGTCGGCGAGTTGTTCGTTCTGGCCTCCGACAACAGCCTCGGCAAGACCCTTCAAGTCGGCAAGCGCAACTTCAAGGTAGGCAAGGCCGAGGACTTCGATTTTTCCCGCGTGCAATTGGCGGTGTTCGCCGCCGGCGCGCGGGTGTCCCAGGAGCTGGTGCCGCGCGCCGCCGAGGCCGGCGCCCTGGCGCTGGATCTGTCGCCGGCGTTCCGCTACGAGCCGGATGTGCCGCTGGTGGCGGCCGGCGTTAACGAGGAACAGCTCGGCGCCGCTCGGGAACGCAATATCGTGGCCGCTCCGGACGCGGCCACCGTGCAATTGTTGCTGGCGCTCAAGCCACTGTTGGAGCTGGGTGACCTGTTGCGGGTGTCGGTGACCCAGTTGCAGGGCGCCTCCGCCGCCGGTCGCAACGGCGTGGAACGGCTGGCCCGGCAAAGCGCCCGGTTGCTTAATGGCCTGGACGCGGAGGAGGGCGGTGATCCACAACACGCCTTCAACCTGCTGCCGGTGGCCGGCAGCATGCAGGACAACGGTTACACCAGCGAGGAACTCAAGCTGATGCTGGAGACCCGCCGGGTGCTGGCCCAGCCGCAACTGGCGGTGGATGTGAGCTGCGTTCAGGTGCCGGTGTTCCATGGCATCGCCCAGACCGTGGTGGTGCAGGGCACCCTGCCGCTGGCCCTGGCCCAGGCGGAAGCCTGCTGGGATCAGGCGCCGGGTCTGCAGATGGACGAGGGCGGCGAGGCCGACAGCGCCTCTCCGGTGGCGCAGATCCGCGCCGACCTCGGCGTGCGTCTGGCCCGTGTTCGCGAGGACATCGACGGGCAAGGCGCGCTAAGCTTCTGGACGGTGGCGGACAACATCAAGACCGGCGCCGCCTACAACGCGGTGCTGCTGGTGGAAGCGTTGCTAAAAGACTATCTGTGATGAATACTTAGCGGGAATATGTGACGCAGTTTCTAGGTGTCATCGGTAATTTACTGCACAATCCCACCTTGCCGTTATGGGTACAAGGGAACGGCGTCGCGATTATTTTGCGGCCTGCACGAGCGGGGACGGGATAATAAGTAAAGGGTTCGATCAATGCTCCGAAGACTTGGGATAGGCTTTATCGCCCTGGCGGCCATGTCGCCCGGGCTGGCGGCTGCACTGGGGGTGGGGGAGTATGAGCTGAACTCCTATCTGAACCAGCCGCTCGACATGACCGTGCAGCTGCAGGATCTGGGAGATTTGTCCAAGGACCAGATACTGGTCGAGCTGGGTTCCCAGGAGCAGTTCGACAACGCCGGCGTTGAGCGCGCCTACTTCCTCAACAGTCTCGATTTCGAGGTGACGCTGGATGCCTCCGGCGACACCGGGCAACTGCGCATCACCTCCGATCAGCCGGTCCGGGAGCCTTACCTGGACTTCCTGGTGCAATTCCTCTGGCCCACCGGCCGGTTGATGCGTGAATACACCGTCCTGCTTGATCCGCCCAGCTACGCCGACGCCGACAGCGCCGTGACCCCGGCGCGCAGCGAAGCGCCGCCGCGTCCGGTCAGCCGTCCGGCTCCGTCCCAGCCGGAGCGTCCGCGCCCGGCGCCGGCCCGGGCGCCCGCGCCGGTCGGCACCGAAGCTCCGGTCGCCGATACCGCTTCCACCGATACCGCCGAACAGCGGACCTATCGGGTCGGTGCCTCCGATACCATGTGGCGCATCGCCGAGCGCACCCGCCCCAACGCCGGCGTGTCCGTGCAGCAGATGATGCTGGCGATTCAGGAGCGCAATCCGGACGCCTTCATCAACAACAACGTGAACCTGGTCCGTGAAGGCGCGGTGCTGCGTCTGCCGTCGGAAAGCCAGGTGCGCGATCTCTCCAGCCGCGAGGCGCTGTCCCGGGTGGCGGCGCAGAACCGCGAATGGCAGCGCCTGCGTGATCAGCGCGCGCCCGCCCCGTCCCGGGCACCGGTGGACGCCACCGGTCGCCAGCAGGCGGACCGTGATGGCGCCGGCGCCGATGGCGACGGCCGGGTCACTCTGGTCACTCCGGACAGTGCCGAAGGCGTGGGCGACGGGGACGGTACCGGCAGTGCTGGCGGCGGCCAGGCCAACACCGCCGCCCTGCAGAACGAACTGGCGATCCGCGATGAGAACCTGGACCGCCTGCAACGGGAAAATGACGAACTGCGCAGCCGCATCGGCGACCTGGATGGCCAGGTGGAAGTGAGCCAGCGGCTGCTGGAGCTGCGCAACGAAAAAATCGCCGCGCTTCAGGAAGAACTGCGCCGCCTGAGCGAACAGCAGGGCACCGAGGTCGATCCGCAATTGCTGGAAGAGCCCGCCACGCCGATGCCGGTGGAGCCGGACGACGGTATCGGTGATGGCGCGGTCGGCCCGAACGGCGAGACCGCCGAAGGCGCCGACCCGGACCAGGGTACCGCGCCGCGCGATGCCAGCGGAGGTGAAAGTGGTGACGTCGCCGGCGGCAAGGCGCCGGCCACCGATCAGGCCGCGCCGCCGGGTGGCCAGTCGGGCGACACCCGGGATAACAAGGCGGCGAACCCGCCGCCCAAGCCGAAACCGGCCACCCCCGCCAGCGACGCCGGCGGGGGTATCGTCGATCTGATCATGGGCAACCTGATCTACATCGGCGCCGCCCTGGCGGTGCTGTTGTTGTTGATTCTGCTGGCCGTGCGCCGCCGTCAGGGCGGCGACAACGGTGGCGATGACGAGGCCGGTTTCGGTGACGATGACGGTGGTTTCGACGCCGCGCCGGTGATGGGCACCGAGGGCGACGACGAAGATTCGCGGGACGCCGGCGTGCCCCAGGAAGACCTGGACGACGAGCACATGGACCCCATGGAGCGCGCCGACGTCTATGTGGCCTACGGTCAGTACCCCCAGGCGGTGGACTACCTGCGCAATGAGATCAATCAGGCGCCGGAGCGCGGCGATCTCAAGATCCGCCTGCTGGAACTGCTGCGCGAGATGAACGACGACAACGGCTTCCATCAGCAGGCGGCCATGTTCGCCGGCACCAGCGTCGCGGTCGACGCCGCCATCAAACGCCTGGGCGGCGAGCCTGGTGACGCCGACGAGTACGCGGCCATCGCCGACGATCCGGAAGAGGACGGTCCCCAGGAGGAGGAAGAGCTGTCCCTGGACGACCTGGAGCTGGATCTGGCCTCGGACCTGTCCGACGGCGGTTTCGACGATGGCGCGATGGTCTCCTCCGATCAGAGCGAGGGCGATGATCAGGGCGGCCTGGAACTGGACGACTTTGATTTCAAGCTGGACGACGATGACCAGCCCGCGACCGCCGGTCTGGAGGCCGGGGATACGGACAGCGCCGACGGCGATGAGCAGACCCTGGAATTCGACGAGCTGGTGCTGGATGAGCCGGATGCCGCCGGTGAACCCATGGCCGCCGAAGGCGACGACGACGGGGCCTTTGAGTTCTCCCTGGATGACGATGGCGAAGAAGGCACGACCTTCACCGAGGATGAGCTGGCGGCTCTTGATCAGGCCGATCAGCGAGCCCGTGAAGGCAGCGACGCCACCGCCTCCGACCTGGGCGATCTGGAACTGGATGATCTGGAGCTGGACGATCTGGACGTGGAGCTGAACGACGGCCCGGCGCAGGACTCTCCGGCCGCCGATGCCGAGATCGCCGACAGCGTGGAGGAGCCGCGTGCCGACGTGGACGATCTGGATTTGTCCCTGGACGATTTGGATCTCAGTGACGATGACGCTCCGGAAGATCGGGTTGGTGACGCGCCGCTGAGCGAGGCCGCCGAAGCCGATGAGCCGGATACCCTGGCGTCGGCGTCTCGGGAGTTGGACGACCTGGAGCTGGAATTCGGTGACGATGAGGCCGAGCCCGCTCCGGCGGTCGCTGGCGCGGCGGGCCCGGACAAGGGAGACGACATGCTCGGTGATGACGACGATTTCGACTTCCTGGGCGAGACCGACGAGAACGCCACCAAGCTGGATCTGGCTCGCGCCTACATCGACATGGGCGACGCGGAAGGTGCCCGGGACATTCTCAACGAGGTGCTTTCCGAAGGCAGTGAGGAACAGCAGGGCGAAGCCAAGGAACTGCTTGCCCGGGTAAGCTGATCCGCTTCAGCCGCGATTCCCGACAAAGTACGCTAAACTACACCAGGGGCGATGCCATGAAGGCATCGCCCCTTTCCTTTTTGCTGTGTGTGGACCAACGATGACCCGAATCGCCCTGGCGGTGGAATATGACGGCAGCGCCTTCCATGGCTGGCAGACCCAGCAGCCCGGCGTGCGCACGGTCCAGGAAGAGGTGGAAAAAGGGCTGTCGCGGGTGGCGGACCATCCGGTGACGCTGGTCTGCGCCGGGCGCACCGACGCCGGGGTACATGCCACCGGTCAGGTCTGTCATTTCGATTCCGACGCGGATCGGGACATGAAGGCCTGGGTGATGGGCGGTAACCGTTTCATTCCCGACGACGTGGCGATCCGCTGGGCGGTGCCGGTGGATGAGGACTTCCACGCCCGTTTCAGCGCCCACCGGCGCTGCTACCGCTACGTGATTTACAATCACCCCCGGCCGCCGGCGCTGTTCCGCCGCCAGGTGACCTGGAACCATCGCCCGCTGGACGTGGACGCCATGGCGTTGGCCAGCCAGCATCTGGTTGGCACCCACGATTTCACCTCCTATCGCAGCGTGCATTGTCAGGCGAAGTCGCCGGTGAAGACCCTGACCCGCTTTCAGATTCACCGCCGCGGGCCGTTGATCGTGCTCGAAGTGGAGGCCAATGCCTTCCTGATGCACATGGTGCGCAACATGGCCGGCGTGCTGATGACCATCGGCGCCGGCTACCGGGACCCGGACTGGGCCCGCCAGGTGCTGGAGGCCCGCGACCGTACCCGGGGCGGCGTCACGGCGCCGCCTTATGGGCTCTATCTGGTGGAGATCGGCTACCCGGACGCTTTCCCGCTGCCCAAGCAGCCGCGCGGCCCGCTGTGGCTCGCGGACCTGGACGGCGGCCATAATTGACGCCGTACTCGCTTCGGTCTGCTATGATGGATTTCGCATGAACGCACCCCGGGTTAAAATCTGTGGCATCACCCGCGCCGAGGACGGCCTGCACGCCGCCCGCGCCGGGGCCGACGCCATTGGCCTGGTGTTCCACCCGGCCAGCCCCCGTTACGTGACACCCCGGCAAGCCGCCGATATCGTCGCCGCTCTGCCGCCCCTGGTGACCACCGTGGGGCTGTTCGTGGACGCGGCGCCGGAAACCGTGGCTTCCGTGCTCAATGAAGTGCCCCTGGATCTGCTGCAGTTCCACGGCGATGAATCCCCGGCTTACGGTGCCGCTTTCCGGCGACCCTGGATCAAGGCGCTACGCATGCGCGACGGCGCCGACCCGGCCGCCGAGGCGGAACGTTATGCCGCCGCCGGCGCCCGGGGCTTGCTGGTGGACAGCTATGTACCCGGGGTGCCCGGTGGCACCGGCGAACGCTTCGACTGGTCGCGGCTGCCCGGCGAGCTGGCTCTGCCGTTGATTCTCGCCGGTGGGCTGGACCCGCATAATGTCGCCGCCGCGGTGCGTGCCACCCGCCCCTGGGCCGTGGATGTGAGCGGCGGGGTGGAGTGCCGGGGCGACGACGGTCGCCGCCTCGGCGGCATCAAGGATTCCGGCGCGGTGACCGCCTTCATTCGCGCCGCTCAGTTCCATGACGAAGGAGTAACAGGTGACTCAACGTCCTGACTATAAGGCTTTCCCCGATCAGCGGGGCCATTTTGGACGGTTCGGTGGACGCTTCGTCTCCGAGACCCTGATGGCCGCCCTCGATGAGCTGGAGACCATGTACCGCCGGCTCAAGGACGACCCCGAATTCCAGGCCGATTTCGATCGCGACCTGGCGCACTACGTGGGCCGTCCCTCACCGCTGTACCTGGCCGAACGATGGACCGAGCAACTGGGTGGCGCCCGTATCTGGCTCAAGCGCGAGGATCTCAACCACACCGGCGCCCACAAGGTGAACAACACCATCGGCCAGGCCCTGCTCGCCAAGCACATGGGCAAGCAGCGGGTGATCGCCGAAACCGGCGCCGGCCAGCACGGCGTGGCTTCCGCCACGGTGGCGGCGCGTCTGGGGCTGGAGTGCCATGTGTTCATGGGCGAGGAGGACATCCGCCGCCAGAAGCTCAATGTCTACCGCATGAAGCTGCTGGGCGCCGACGTGATTCCGGTGACCTCCGGTTCGCGCACCCTCAAGGACGCCATGAACGAGGCCATGCGTGACTGGGTCACCAACGTGGACGACACCTTCTACATCATCGGCACCGTGGCCGGCCCGCACCCGTACCCGATGCTGGTGCGTGACTTCCAGTCGGTGATCGGCCGCGAGGCCCGCGAGCAGAGCCTGGCCCAGGCCGGCAAACTGCCCGACGCCCTGGTCGCCTGCGTGGGGGGCGGCTCCAACGCCATCGGCCTGTTCCACCCGTTCCTGGAAGACGACGGCGTCGCCATGTACGGCGTTGAAGCGGCCGGTGACGGCGTCGAGACCGGCCGCCACGCGGCGCCGCTGTCCGCCGGCCGGCCCGGAGTGCTGCATGGCAACCGCACCTACCTGATGGAAGACGACAACGGCCAGATCATCGAAACCCACTCGGTGTCCGCCGGGCTGGATTACCCCGGGGTGGGCCCGGAACACGCCTGGTTGAAGGACATCGGCCGGGTCAACTACGTGGCCGCCGATGACACCGAGGCGCTGGCCGCCTTCCGCGAGGTGACCCGCGTGGAAGGCATCATGCCGGCGCTGGAATCCGCCCATGCCCTGGCCTACGCCCGCAAGCTGGCGCCCACCATGGGCAAGGACAAGGATATCATCGTCAACCTGTCCGGGCGCGGCGACAAGGACATCCTGACCGTGGCCGAGATCGACGGCATTCACTTCTGAGGATTGGGGAGACCACGCAACATGAGCCGTATTGAAACCACCTTCGCGCGCCTCAAGGAACAGCAGCGCAAGGCCCTGATCCCCTTTATCACCGCCGGCGACCCGGGGCTGGAAGTCACCGTGCCGCTGATGCGCACCCTGGTGGAGGCGGGCGCCGACGTCATTGAACTGGGCGTGCCGTTTTCCGATCCCATGGCCGACGGCCCGGTGATCCAGAAAGCCTGTGAGCGGGCCCTGGCCGCCGGCACCGGTTTGCCCGACGTGCTCGCCATGGTGCGCGAGTTCCGGCGCGCCGACGACACCACCCCGGTGGTGCTGATGGGCTACCTGAATCCGGTGGAGTGCATGGGCTACGAGCGCTTCGCGGAAACCTGCGCCGAAGTGGGCGTGGACGGCGTGCTGCTGGTGGACCTGCCGCCGGAGGAATGCGACGAGATCGCGCCGCTGTTCAAGGAACGCGGCGTGGACCTGATCTTCCTGGTGGCGCCGACCACCACGGAGGCGCGTATCAGCCGCATTGCCGAGGCGGCCAGCGGCTACCTCTATTATGTGTCCCTGAAGGGCGTTACCGGCTCCGCGTCACTGAACGTGGACGAAGTGGCGGCCCGGGTTGAAACAATTCGCAATCTTGCTCAATTGCCCATCGGGGTGGGCTTTGGTATCAAGGACGCGCAATCGGCGCGGGCGGTGAGTCGCGTGGCCGATGGCGTGGTGGTGGGCAGCGCCCTGGTCAGTCAGGTCGCCGCGCACGCCGACGATCCCATGGCCATGACCGCCGCCGTGTCGGAGATTCTGGCCGGCATGCGCGCCGCCATGGACAAGCCCTGAGCATTCGAGGAAGGCCCGGACGATGAGCAATAACTGGCTGGAAAAGATTCTCCCCACGGTGCGTCGTTCCCAGGAGAACCGACGCAGCAACGTGCCCGAGGGGCTGTGGCGAAAGTGCCCGCGCTGCGACAGTGCGTTGTACCGGCCGGAATTGGAACGCAACCAGGACGTGTGCCCGAAATGCGGCCACCATCTGCGGGTGGGCGCGCGCAAGCGTCTGCGCTTGTTCCTGGATGAAGGGCAGACCAGCGAGATCGGCGCCGATCTGGCGCCGGTGGATCGCCTCAAGTTCAAGGACTCCAAGAAATACAAGGACCGCCTTGCCGCCGCCCAGAAGGACACCCAGGAAAAAGACGCCCTGGTGGCCATGAAGGGCGGGCTGCATGGCATGCCGCTGGTGGCGGTGGCCTTTGAGTTCCGTTTCATGGGCGGTTCCATGGGCTCCGTGGTCGGCGAGCGCTTCGTCCGCGCCGTGGACGTATGCCTGGAGCAGGGTCTGCCACTGGTGTGCTTCGCCGCCAGCGGCGGCGCGCGCATGCAGGAGGCGCTGTTCTCCCTGATGCAGATGGCCAAGACCTCCGCCGCCCTGGAGCGCATGCGCGAGGCCGGGCTGCCGTTCATTTCGGTGCTTACCGATCCGGTCTATGGCGGCGTGTCCGCCTCCCTGGCCATGCTTGGCGACGTCAACGTGGCGGAGCCCAACGCGCTGATCGGTTTCGCCGGCCCCAGGGTGATCGAGCAGACCGTGCGCCAGAAGCTGCCGGAAGGCTTCCAGCGCAGTGAATTCCTGCTCGAACACGGCGCCATCGACATGATCGTGGAGCGCCAGCATATGCGCGACACTCTGCACCGTCTGCTCGCCAATCTCACCGGGGCCCCGCTGGCCGATACCGCCGACGCATGAGCGCGCGGCCATGAGCGACAGCCTGGATACCTGGCTCGCCCGCATCGAGCGCCTCCACCCCAGCGAGATTGAGCTGGGTCTGGAGCGGCTGCGCGGCGTCGCCGGGGCGCTCGGCGTGGAGCGGCTGCCAATGCCGGTGATCACGGTGGCCGGCACCAATGGCAAGGGCTCGGTGGTGGCGCTGATTCGCGCCCTGGCCGGCGCCGCCGGCCTGGGCTGTTGCGTATACACCTCGCCGCACCTGCAACGCTTCAATGAACGCATCGTGCTGCCTGATGGCCAGGCCGGCGATGACGACCTGTGCCGCGCCTTCGAGGCGGTGGAAGCGGCCCGGGGCGATACCCCGCTGACCTATTTCGAATTCACCACCCTGGCCGGTCTCTGGCTGTTCCGTGACAGCGGCGCCGATCTGGCGGTGTTGGAAGTGGGCCTGGGCGGTCGTTTGGACGCGGTCAATTTGCTCGACGCGGACGTGGCGGTGGTCACGTCGGTGGGCCTGGACCATGTGGAATGGCTCGGCGACACCCGCGAGAAGGTGGCGGTGGAAAAGCTTGGCATCGGGCGTCCCGGCCACCCGCTGGTGTACGGTGAACGGGACGCTCCCGCCAATCTTGACGCGGAGCTGGAGCGGCTGGGCGTGGTGCCACTGCGCGCCGGTCGGGAATACCACGTTGACGATGCCCACCTGATGATCCGGGTCGGTGAGCGGTTGCGCCGCTACCCCTTGCCGTTGCCCGCGCGGCTCGGCTCGGACAATCTGGCCACCGCCTGCCAGGCATTGGCCGCCGCCGGCCTGGCGCCGGCGCCGGATCTGCCGCACCGGGTGGCGGATACCGGCCTGGTGGGGCGTTGCCAGGTACGCCGCTGGCGCGGCGCCCAGTGCGTGCTGGACGTGGGCCACAACCTCGAGGCCCTGAGCCGGCTGCGTGAGCGGCTGCCGCTGTGCGCCGGTCGTCGCCGGATCGTGGCTGGCATGATGGCGGACAAACCGGTGGAGGCGGCGCTGGGCCTGCTCGCCGAGCGCCCCGCCGACTGGTACCTGGCGCGCCCGGGCCTGCCGCGGGCGGCGGACCCGGCGCGGCTCGCGGCGGCCCTGCCCGAGAGCGCCCCCCGGCGCGTGTTCGACAGTGTGGCCGAGGCCCTCGCGTGCGCCGTGGCGGACTGCGGGGCTGGCGACCAGGTGTTGATCGTGGGATCCTTCTACACGGTGGCCGAAGCGCTCAACGCCATGGACGAGGATGACTAGGTGCGACAACGAACCCGCCAACGCCTGATCGGGCTGTTGCTGCTGCTGCTGCTGGCCGCCATTCTCGCGCCGCTGGTATTGCGTTCCCCTGAGCAGGTCCGGATGGCCCTGGATATGTCGATTCCGGAGCCGCCGGCGGTGGATGAACCGCGAGTCGACCCGGTGATCGGCGGCGAGGAGCAGGTCGCCACCGACCAGCAGATCAGCGAGGAACAGCAGGCGGTGGCCGAGGCCGGCGAGGAGCAAGCGAAGGACGAGCCAGCCGAGGACGCGCCCGCCACCACGCAAGCTCCCGCCGCGCCGAGCCGCGAACCGTCGGCGGAGCAGGGCGGCGGGGCAAGGGATGAGCCCGCCCCGGCCCCGGCCAAACCGGACGGACAGGACGGGCCGCGACCCGGCTTCACCGTACAGGTGGCCAGTTTCAGCGACGCCGCCAACGCCGAGGCCCTGGTCACGCGCCTGCGCGCCGCCGGCTACAACGCCTATCACCGCACCGTCAGCCAGGACGGCAACCACTGGGAACGGGTGTTCGTGGGCCCGGAGATCAAGCGCGCCGACGCGGAGTCCCTGCGTCAGCGCCTCGCCGACGACAAGGACTTCGCTCTGGATGGCCTGGTGCGGACCTTCGTGCCTTGAATCCGGGCCGACAAAGCCCTGTGCCGGCAAGGGCCGCTCTGGTAGACTTTGCCGCCTGTTCCAACCACGCGCGTGTTCATGAATCTGGCAGACGGCATCATTCTGTTCATCATCGCCGTATCGGCGTTGATCAGCGTTCGGCGCGGCTTCACGCGCGAAGCGTTTTCCCTGCTGACCTGGATCGCCGCCTTCATCGTCGCGCGCCTGTTCAGCCCGGCCCTGACGGTGCTGCTGGCCGATTCCATCGAAACACCCAGCGTGCGCCTGGCGGTGGCGTTCGGCGGCCTGTTCGCCGTTACCCTGATCGTCGGCGCGCTGATCAATCATCTGCTCGGCGAGCTGATTCGCGTGACCGGTCTCAGTGGCACCGATCGTCTGCTGGGCATGGTATTCGGCGCCCTGCGCGGCGCCCTGGTAGTGGTGGTGCTGGTGGCCCTGGGTCATCATCTCTTCGCCCAGGATGTCTGGTGGCAACAGTCGCTGCTGGTCCCGCATTTCGCCATGCTGGAGGACTGGACGCGGCGCGTCGCCGGGGATCTGATCGCTTATCTCATGAACGTCAGCGGAAGCTAAACTCTCAAGTTAGCGAAGCAAGCTAGAGGACACGCAAAATGTGCGGCATTGTTGGCATTGTCGGCCACTCCTACGTGAACCAGGCGATCTACGACGCCTTGACGGTTCTGCAGCACCGGGGACAGGACGCCGCCGGCATCGTTACCTGCGACGGGGACCGGCTGTTCCTGCGCAAGGACAACGGCATGGTGCGGGATGTTTTCCGTAACCGCCATATGCGTCGCCTGGTGGGCAACATGGGCATCGGCCATGTGCGTTACCCCACCGCCGGCAGTTCCAGTTCCGCGGAGGCGCAACCGTTCTACGTCAACTCGCCCTACGGCATTACCCTGGCGCACAACGGCAACCTGACCAACTCCGAGGTTCTGGCCGAGCATCTCTACCGCTCCGACCTGCGCCACATCAACACCACCTCGGACTCGGAAGTGCTGCTCAACGTGTTCGCCCATGAACTGCACGAGCGGGGCAAGGGCAAGCTGCGCCCCGAGCCGGACGATATCTTCGACGCCGTGGCGGCGGTGCACCGTCGCGCCGAGGGCGCCTATGCCGTGGTCGCCATGATAACCGGCTACGGCATTCTGGCGTTCCGCGACCCGCGTGGCATACGTCCGGTGTGCTTCGGCAAGAAGGACACCGAGCACGGCCCGGAATACATGGTGGCGTCGGAATCCGTGGCACTGTCCTCCCTGGGCTTTCACCTGGTACGGGACCTGGCCCCCGGCGAGGCGATCTACATCACCGCCGACGGCGAGGCCCACACCCGCCAGTGCTACGATCAGCCGCGTCTTAACCCCTGCATCTTCGAGCAGGTCTA
Source organism: Alloalcanivorax sp. C16-2 (assembly GCF_046507615.1). NCBI lineage: Bacteria > Pseudomonadati > Pseudomonadota > Gammaproteobacteria > Oceanospirillales > Alcanivoracaceae > Alloalcanivorax > Alloalcanivorax sp. C16-2. The sequence continues at coordinate 2,143,834 of NZ_JBKFTL010000001.1, forward strand.
TCTGGCTCGTCCGGATTCCATTATCGATGACATCTCGGTGTACAAGGCGCGCCTGCGCATGGGCGAGAAACTGGCGGAGAAGGTCGAGCGCGAATGGGCCGATCACGACATCGACGTGGTGATTCCGATTCCCGACACCAGCCGCACCTCGGCGCTGCAGATGGCCAACCGGCTGAATCTGAAATACCGGGAAGGGTTCATCAAGAACCGCTATATCGGCCGCACCTTCATCATGCCCGGCCAGCAGCAGCGGCGGAAATCCGTGCGCCAGAAGCTGAACGCCATCGAGCTGGAATTCTCGGGCAAGAACGTGCTGCTGGTGGACGACTCCATCGTGCGCGGCACCACCTGCCACGAAATCATCCAGATGGCCCGGGAAGCGGGCGCGCGCAAGGTGTATTTCGCTTCCGCCGCGCCGGCGGTGAAGTTCCCCAACGTCTACGGCATCGATATGCCCGCCGCCCGGGAACTGATCGCCCACGGTCGCAGCGACCAGGAAGTCTGCGATCTGATCGGCGCCGATCGACTGATCTACCAGGACCTGGACGATCTGGTCAGCGCCTGCCAGGAGGGCAACCCGAACATCACCGACTTCGATTGTTCGGTGTTTAACGGCGAATACCTGGCCGGTAACATCGATCAGAATTACCTGGATGAGCTGGAAGCACGGCGCAGCGACGACGCCAAGAAAAACAAGGAAAAGAGTCGCGCCCTGGCCGACAACGAAGTGATCGATCTCCACAATTCGAACTGAACGAGAAGGCAATGAGCGACAAACCGGATCCGAGCGACTACAACACCGACACCCTGGCCATTCGGTGGGCGCAACTGCGCACCGACGAGATGTCGCACTCGGATCCGATCTTCCTCACCTCCAGTTTCGTCTACAACAGCGCCGCCGAGGCCGCCGCCCGCTTTTCCGGCGAGCAGCCGGGCAATGTTTACTCGCGTTTCACCAACCCCACCGTGCGCGCCTTCGAGCAACGCCTGGCGGCCCTGGAAGGCGGCGAGCAGTGCCAGGCGCTGGCTTCCGGCATGGCCGCCATCAGCAGCACCTTTTTCGCGCTGCTGACGCCGGGGGATCACATCGTCAGCTCGCGCAGCGTGTTCGGCACCACCAACGTGATCTACGATCGTTACCTGAAGAAATTCGGTATCGACACCACCCTGGTGGATCTCGATGATCTGGATCAGTGGAAGGCGGCGATCCGCCCGCAAACCCGGGTGCTGTTCCTGGAAACCCCCTCCAACCCGCTGTCCGAGGTGGGCGATATCGAGGCGCTGGCGAAGCTGGCCCACGACAACGGCGCGCTGCTGATCGTCGATAACTGCTTCTGCACGCCGGCGCTGCAGAAGCCCATCGCCCTGGGCGCCGATCTGGTGATCCACAGCGCCACCAAATACCTGGATGGCCAGGGTCGCTGCATCGGCGGCGCCGTGGTGGGCCCGGCGGATCTGATCAAGGAAGTGCACGGTTTCGTGCGTTCCGCCGGCCCCAGCATGAGCCCCTTCAACGCCTGGGTGTTCCTCAAGGGTCTCGAGACCCTGGGGCTGCGCATGAAGGCGCATTGCGCCAACACCCTGGAGCTGGCGCGCTGGCTGGAACGGCAGCCGGGCATTGCCAAGGTTCATTACGCCGGGCTGGAAAGTCACCCGCAGCACGCCCTGGCCGCCCGCCAGCAGAGCGGCTTTGGCGCGGTGCTGGCCATCGAGGTGGTGGACAGCGACGGCAATGCCGACCGTCAGGCCGCCTGGCGTTTTATCGACGGCACCAGGCTGCTGTCGATCACCGCCAACCTGGGCGACGTGAAATCCACCATCACCCATCCCGGCTCCACGACCCACGGTCGTGTGAACCCGGAAGAAAAAGAACGCGCCGGGATTACTGAAAACCTGATCCGTATCGCGGTAGGCTTGGAAGACATCGACGATCTGAAACAGGACCTGACGCTGGCGATCAAGGCGCTCGGCTTCTAAAGCAGGGGGTTTATGCAGGCACTGGACAAGGCGCTGGCCCAGGTGGGCCGCGTGGTACTGGGGAAGCCGGAGCAGCTCAAGCTGGCCCTGGCCTGCATGCTTGCCGGTGGCCACCTGCTGATCGAGGATCTGCCGGGCATGGGCAAAACCACCCTGGCCCATGCTCTGGCGAGGGTGTTCCGGCTTGATTACCGCCGGGTTCAGTTCACCAGCGACATGCTGCCCGCCGACATCCTTGGTGTTTCGGTATTCGACCCGGACAGCGGCGCTTTCAATTTGCGTGAAGGGCCCGTGTTCAGTCAGTTGCTGCTGGCCGATGAAATCAACCGCGCCACCCCCAAGACCCAGGGCGCCCTGCTGGAGGCCATGGAGGAGCGGCAGGTCACCCTGGATGGCCTGACCCGGCCATTGCCCGAGCCGTTCTTCGTGGTCGCTACCCAGAACCCGGTCACCCAGGCCGGCACCTTCGTGCTGCCGGAATCCCAGCTCGACCGTTTTCTGATGCGCATCTCCCTGGGCTATCCGGCCCCGGAGGTAGAGATGGAACTGCTCGCCGGCGGCGATCCGCGCGACACGGTGCGCGGCCTCAAACCGGTGATCGAACCCAGCGGCCTGATCAAGCTGGTGGCCCACGTCGGCAAGGTGCGCGCCACCCGCGACCTGCTCGATTACGTGCAGCGTTTGCTCGAGGCCACCCGCGCCGACGACCGGCTGGTGGCCGGGCTATCGCCCCGGGCCGGCCTGGGCCTGCTGCGCGCCGCTCGTGCCTGGGCCCTGATCCACGACCGCGACTACGTGCTCCCCGAGGACGTGCAGGCGGTGTGGCCCTCGGTGGCGGAACACCGTCTGCAGCCCCGTGAGGGGGGCAGCGTGGCCGCCATGACCCAGTCGCTGTTGCAAACCGTGCCCGTGGTGCGCGGCTGACCCGGCCCCCGGCCGCGGCCCGACGGAGAGCGCCATGGTCAAGAACGCCTGGCAACGCTGGCTCGACCGCCGCCTGCCCCGCGCCCGCCAGGTACGCCTGGATCAGCGGCGCATCTTTATCCTGCCCACCGGCTACGGCCTGCTATACCTGACCGTGGCGGTGCTGCTGTTCTTCGGTGGCATCAACTACGAAAACAACCTGATTCTGGCGCTGTGCTTCCTGATGGTGAGCCTGTTTCTGGTCGCCATCCTGCACACTTTCCGCAATCTCTCCGGCCTGATGCTGCGCGCCGGTGGTGGCCGCTCCGGCTTCGTCGGTGGCCAGGGCAGCCTGGAGGTGGTGCTGATCGCCCGCCGCCGGCCACACCGGGCGCTGTGGCTGCGCTGGCTGGACCAGGCCGCTCAGGAAACCAGTGTTGAGCCCGGGGAGGAAACCAGCCTGTGGCTGAACCTGCCGCTGCGTCGCCGGGGCCCGGTGCTGCCACCCCGACTGCGTGTGGAGAGCCGCTACCCTCTGGGTCTGTTACGGGCCTGGTCCCTGGTCGCCCTGGACCAGGAATGCCTGGCCTGGCCACGCCCGCTGGAAAGCGCCGATTGCCCGGCGGAGGGCGGTGACCGGGAACGGCGCGTGGCCCGGGCCGGGCAAAGCGGCAGCGAGGAATTCCGCGGGCTGCGCGGCTATGTGCCCGGCGACAGCCTGTCCCAGGTGGATTGGAAGGGCTATGCCCGGGGGCGTGGACTCAACGTCAAGCTGTTCGAGGAACCCGCCAGTGGCCGCCTGTGGTTGCGCTATGACCGTACCGAGGAGCGCCCTCTGGAACAGCGGCTGTCGATTCTGTGCTACTGGGTGTTGCGTCTGAGCCGCGAAAACCGGCCCTTCGCGCTGGTGTTGCCCGGTGCCGAGCTGGCCCCCGGCCAGGGCGACGAGCAACGCCTGCGCGCCCTGGACCTGCTTGCCCGTCACGGCAAGGAGGGCTGATGGCGCGCATCTATCAGGTACCCAGCCACGCCCGCCTGTGGCTCACCCTTGCGATCATCGCCGCCTCCCTGCCGCAGTTTCAGGACGGGCCCTGGTGGCAGGCGCTGCTGCTGCTGGTGGTATTGGGCTGGCGCGCGCTGCTCGATCACCAGCGTCTGGCGCAGCCAGGCCGGCTGGTGCGCCTGGGGCTGCTGCTGGCCACCGTGGGCGCTACCTTTTACAGCTATGGCCGCCTGCACGGGCCGGAGGCGGGCAGCGCGCTGATCACCAGCCTGTTCGCCCTCAAATACCTGGAACTGGTCGGCAAGCGCGACGCCTATGTATTGATCGTGCTGGGTTATTTCGTGTGCGCCACCATCCTGCTGTTTCACCGCGGCCCCCTGGCGGCGCTCTACGTGCTGGGCTGCCTGACCCTGCTCACCGCCAGCCTGGCGGGCATCAACTACAGCGATACCCACGCCCGGCGGCGGCAGCATCTGACGGTGGCCGCCGCCATGCTGCTGCAGGCGCTGCCCCTGGCGTTGGTATTGTTCGTTCTGGTACCCCGGGTGGCGCCGCTCTGGAACATGCAGCTCGACAGCGGCCAGGCCCGCACCGGCATGAGCGACAGCATGTCACCGGGGCAGGTGAGCCGGCTCACCGAATCCAGCGAGCTGGCGTTCCGGGTGCAGTTCGACGGCTCGCCGCCGCCCCCGGAGCAACGCTACTGGCGGGGTCTCACCTACAGCTATTTCGACGGCGGCACCTGGCGGCAGGCGCGCCCGCCGGGATGGGGCGACACGGACACCCTCTACAACGGGCGTGGCCCGCAGCCACCCTGGTACCGGGATCTGCGTGCCGCCGCCCGGGGGCCGGCCTGGGAATACCGGGTGATCATGGAGCCCAGTCAGCAGCGCTGGCTGTACGCTCTGGCGGTGCCGTTCACCAATCTGGACGGCCAGGGCCTGGCCCGGGACCTGCGCCTGGTGGCCGACAATCCGGTGTCCGGCAGTTACAGCTATCGGGTGCGCAGCGTACCGGCGGCCGCCGAGGGCGTTACCCTGAACGGGCCCGAACGTCGCCTGATGCTGGATCTGCCGGCGCGCGGTAATCAGCGCGCCCGGGATCTGGCGGCCTCCTGGCGCCAGCGCTACCCGGACGACGACGATCTGGTGCGCGCCGCGTTGCGTTATTTTCGCGAACAACCTTTCCATTACACCCTGGAGCCGCCCAGGCTCGCCGGCGACACCGTGGACGGTTTCCTGTTCAACACCCGGCGCGGCTTTTGCGAACACTACGCCTCCGGCTTTACCTTCCTGATGCGCGCCGCCGGCATTCCGGCCCGGGTGGTGGCCGGCTATCAAGGCGGTGAACGCAACGGTGATTACCTGCAGATTCGTCAGTACGACGCCCACGCCTGGAGCGAGGTATGGCTCAATGGCCGCTGGCAACGGGTGGACCCCACCGCCGCGGTGGCCCCGGAACGCATCGAACTGGGCCTGCGTGGTCTGGTGGAGCAACGCGCCGACAGCGGCGGTGACGCGGTGACCGGTGCCCTGGGGCGTCTGCCGGTGCTGTTCCGCCTGCGGCAATGGATGGACTATGTGGACTTCAACTGGCAGAAGTGGGTGCTGGGCTATCGTCAGGAGGATCAGCGTGCCCTGATCGAACGGCTGCTGGGGGCGTTCACGCCTACCCGCGTGGCGCTTGCCCTGGTGGGCGTGGTGTTGCTGGTATGCGCGGCGTTGGCGGTAGTGATACTGGCGCGCCGCCGGGACGACCCGGCGCGGCCCCTGGAGCGGGAGTTCGGGCGCCTGCGCCGGGGGCTCGCCAGGCGTGGTCTGGATGTGAGTGCCTGCCATTCCGCCGCCGCCCTGGAAGCGGCGGTGGGGCGTCGCTGGCCGGGCAGTGCTGCCCGTGCCGGGCACTGGCGGCGCTATTTCGAGTACCTGGCCTACCGCCGCGACGGCGACCCGCCCCGGGCCGAACTGCACCAACTGGGCCGCCGGCGCCGGGCGCTGCTGAGCGGTTTGAATGCCGGCGCGGACCGCGCCTAGCATGAACCACGGCAACACAATGCGGGCATCAACGACGGATAATGAAAATCAAGGGAGGAATCGCTATGGGGGTCGCACGTTACAAGGAAGCCCTGTCACTTACCGAGCACTCGCCCTGGGCGCGCCGTTTCTGGGACGCCCTGGTGCCCCTCAAGGACCGGGTGGTGGAGCATCCGCTGTTCGTCCAGATGGGGCAGGGCAATCTGTCCCTGGAACGCTTCCAGGATGCTCTGCTGCATTTCTATCCGCTGGTGGAGAATTTCCCCAAGTACATGGGGCTGGCCCTGGCCAAGACCCGGGCTGGGCGCCTGCCCGGCCACGAGGACACCAAGAACTGGCTGATCGGCAACATCAAGATCGAGCAGCGCCACGCCTACTGGTATCAGGACTGGGCCGCCGGCTTCGGCCTGGACCGCCGGCGCCTGGAGACCACCACGCCACCACCGGCCATGGACGCCGTCAATCAGTTTCTGTGGAGCATCGGTCACCAGGGCACCCTGGAAGAGAGCATCGCCGCCACCAATCTGGCCATTGAATGGGCCACCGGTGAGTGGAGCCAGCGCGTGGTGGCCGGCGTCAAGCACTACGCCGAGCAGGGGCGCGCCGACATCAACCGCCACACCATGGCCTGGCTGCGGGCCCATGCCAGTTACGACGACGCTCATCCCCACGAAGCCATGGAACTGGTCAAGCGGCTGGCGGTGGACGAACCTGCCCGACAGCGTGCCTTCACCGCCGCGCGACGCGGCCTGGAATATTATGTGCTGGCGCTGGACGATTGTTACCAGCAGGCCGGAAAACGCTCGTTGGTGGTGCCGCCAGTACTCGCTGATTCAAATTAGCGCGCCATTTTTTGAAGAGAAATTCGTTTGATTCTCATTATTGAAAAAAAGGGGCTCGTTATTTTGAGCCCTTAGTATTTCAGAGAGTATTTTAACAAATAGAACAATAAAATTGCTGGACCACGAAAAACATCAACGCTATTTTCCGCCGGAAGGGAGGCGCAAGCCTCTTTTGACGGGCATTCGCCGATGAACGGCGACCTTAGGTCGGGAAAAGAAAGATGATGGTCCATTCATTGAATGAAGCATCGCGCCTGGGCGCGCTTACCGATTATAAAGTTTTTGGCACACCGCCCGAAAAGGAATTCGACCGGATCGTCAAGCTGATGGCGGAGGTGTTTTCCATGCCGACCGCGCTGATTGGCTTCATGGGCGGTGAATCGCATTATTTCAAGGCGCGGGTCGGCTTCGACGCTTGCGAGGCTTCCCGGGAGGTGTCGTTTTGCACCTACACCGTGGAAAGCAATCAATTGCTGGTGATCCCGGATACCCACGCGGACCCGGCCTATCGGGACAGCCCTCTGGTGCAGGGCCCGCCGGGCATTCGCTTCTATGCCGGCGCGCCCATCCGCAGCCCGGATGGCCATTGCCTCGGTGCCATCAGCCTGGTGGACTATGTGCCGCGCGCGCCCCTGAGCGCGGCGCAGGAGACCATGCTGGAGGAGTTCGCCGAGATGGTGATGGACCATCTCAACCGGCGCCGCCTGCTGATGGTGCGTCGCGCCGCTCTGAAGCTGGCATCCTCGATTCCCGACGCGATCATCTGCACCAACCATTTCGATGAAGTCACGTTCTGGAACAAAGGCGCTGAAGGTCTTACCGGTATCCATGGCAACAAGGCGCGGGGTCGCAAACTGGGTGCGCTGTTGGGCGCTCAGTTTCAGCACCTGCTGTTCGATGTCGGCCAGCACGCTGGTCTGGACCGGCGCCCGGTGGAGAACGAACGCAGCTTCATTTTGCGTGACGACGGCAGCCACCGCCCGGTGGAGGTGTCGTCCGCGATCTGGATGGAGGACGATCAGCAACAGAGAGGGTTCGTGATTCGTGACGTGGCCCACCGCCAGGACCTGCAGAACCGGGTCCGTTATCTGCGCGACAGCGACCGCCTCACCGGCTTGCCCAACCGGAGCCGGTTCCTGGAAATCGCCCAGGACTATCTGGAGCGCGGTCGGGCGTTGACGGTGCTGAAGGTCGGGCTCGATAACTTCAAGGTGGTGAACTCTTCCCTGGGCATCGCCACCGGCGACGAGGTACTGCGTGAAGCGGCGCGGCGGGTGTCCGCCCTGGCGCCGGAGCAGGCCATGGTGGCCCGACTGGCCGGCGACGAATTCGGCGTGCTGCTGTCCGGCGACCCGGACCCTGAGACCATCCACCGGTTGGGTGAGGCCATCGTCCGCGACATGGCGCGCCCTTACCGAATCCACGGTTTCGAATGCCGGCTTACCGCATGCATGGGCATTGCCTCGGCGCCGGCGGAGGCCAAGGGCGAGCTGGACAGCGCCGGTCTTCTGAAACGGGCGCTGCTGGCCCTGCAGGAGGCAAAATGCCGGGGGGCCAACCAGAGCGTGGTGTTCACGTCGGCGCTTAGCGAGCAGGCGGACAAGAAGCATCGCCTGGAGCAGGACCTGCGCACCGCCTTTCAACAGCACGATTTCGAGTTGCACTTCCAGCCGCAGAATACCCTCGGCTCCGGCAAGGTGGTGGGCGCCGAGGCCCTGCTGCGCTGGCGACACCGCGAACGGGGTCTGGTGTCCCCGGCGGAGTTCATCAGCGTGCTCGAGGTCAGTGACCAGGCGTTGCGGGTAGGTGACTGGATACTGGAAGCCAGCTGCGCCTTCGCGGCGGCGCAACGGGCCCGGCACGAGACCTTCCGGGTCGGCGTCAATCTGTTCCCTTGCCAGCTCCATGATCCGGAGCTCGCCAACAAGGTGGAGGCCCTGCTGAACCGCTATGGACTGCCGCCCCAGGCGCTGGAACTGGAAATCACCGAGACCACCATCCTCGAGAGCAGCCCGGATATTCTGGGGATGCTGCGGCGGCTGCATGATCTGGGCGTGGGAATCGCCTTCGATGATTACGGTACCGGTTATGCCTCCCTGAGCCTGCTCAAGAAATACCCGCTGACGCGGCTCAAGATCGACCGTCAGTTCGTCGCCAATCTGGGGACCAGCCCGCATGACCTGGCGATCGTTAATTCGATCATCGTGCTGGGCCGCAATCTGGGGCTGGAGGTGATCGCCGAGGGCATCGAGGAGCAGGGCCAGATGGAGATGCTGCTGCGCCTGGGGTGCCAGGAAGGGCAGGGTTATTGGTTCAGCCGCCCGGTGCCGGAGGCGGAGTTTCCCACCAGCCAGTGATCCACCCCGCGCGCGCTTTCCGATACCATGCCGGTTTTCCTGGCCAAGGGTGCAGGCGCGATGTCGAACATGAACCCCGCCTCCCTGCCCGTGGAGGCGGTGCTGCCGGAATTGCTGGACTGCCTGGCGGGGCAGGGTGGGGCGGTGCTGGAGGCGCCGCCGGGGGCTGGCAAGTCCACCCGGGTGCCGCTGGCTCTGCTGGGCGCGCCCTGGCGAGGCGAGCGCCGGATTCTGGTGCTGGAGCCGCGCCGGGTGGCGGCGCGGGCGGTGGCCACCTTCATGGCCCGCCAGCTTGGCGAACCGGTGGGTGCGACCGTGGGCTACCGCACCCGGCTGGATTCCCGGGTCGGGGCGACCACCCTTGTGGAAGTAGTCACCGAGGGCGTGCTGACGCGGTTGTTGCTGGATGATCCTTCCCTGGACGGCTACGCCGCGGTGCTGTTCGATGAATTCCATGAGCGTTCCCTACAAGCGGATCTGGGCCTGGCCCTGGTCCAGGAAGTGCGTGGCGCGCTGCGCGAGGATCTGCGTCTGCTGGTGATGTCCGCCACCCTGGCGGTGGGGCCGCTGGCGGCAGGGTTGGGGTTGCCGGTGGTACGCAGCGAGGGTCGCGTGTTCCCGGTCACCATCGACCATGCGCCGCCGCCTCGCGACGGTGATCCCCTGGAACACTGCGCCCGGCAGGTGGCGGCGCTGGCCGGGCGGGGCACCACCCTGGTGTTTCTGCCCGGCGTGCGCGAGATCGAGCGGGTGCGTGAACGGCTCCGTGACGGCCCGCCGGTACAGGTGTTGCACGGGCGGCTGGACGGCGACGCCCAAGCGGCGGTCCTGGATGCCGGTGACGAAGCCCGGGTGGTACTGGCCACCAACGTGGCGGAGACCAGCGTTACCCTGGGCGGCGTCACCACCGTGGTGGACAGTGGCCTGGAACGGCGCCCGGATTATGACCCCCGCCGTCATCGCACGCGTCTGGTGACGCGCCGCATCAGCCAGGCCAACGCCGATCAACGCGCCGGGCGGGCCGGCCGCCTCGGCCCTGGTCGCTGCCTGCGGCTGTGGGCTCGCGAAGAGGTGCTGGCCCGGCACATCGAGCCGGGGATTCATCACACCGCCCTGGACGCCCTGGTACTCGATCTGGCCCGTTGGGGCTGCCGGGACCCGGCGGAGCTGTTCTGGCTCGACCCGCCGCCGGCCGGCCCCTGGCGTGCCGCCACGGGCCGCCTGCGCGAAGCCGGGGCCCTGGACGCGGCGGGTGGCCTTACCGAGTTGGGCCGACGCCTGCACGGCGTGCCGCTGCCGCCGGACCTGGCCGCTCTGGTGCTGCTAGGCCGTGATCGTGGCCGCCCCCGGGCCGCCGCCGCCCTGGCGCTGCTGCTCAACGAGCGAACCCCTGGCCTGGACCGGGAGCCGGATCTGTCCCGGCGCCTGCGGCGTTTTTCGCAACGTCCCGACGATTGGCCACTGCTGGCCCGGGAGTGGCGGCGCCTCGCCGGTGAGCGCCAGGATCGGGATAATGGCTCACCGCTGGACGTCTTGCTGGCCGCCGCCTTCCCGGAGCGGCTGGCACGGGTTCGCGATGGCGATGCCCGTCGCTATCTGCTCGCCGATGGCAGTGGCGCGCGCCTTGATGCGGACAGCCCGTTCATCGGGCGTGATTGGCTGCTGGTGCTGGATACCGACGGTCGTGCCCAGGATGCGCGGGTGCGTCTGGCCTGGCCGTTGAGCAACGACGTTCTGGCCATGGTGTTGGGTGAGCGGGGCCGCGACGAAGAACGGGTGCATTGGGATGCCGACCGCGACCGCGTGGTGGCGGAGCGGGTGCGGGCGGTGGGCGCCATCGTGCTGGAGCGGCGCCCCCTGGCGAACCCGCCGCCGGCGCTGCTGGAACGGGGGCTGCTGGACGGAGTTCGAGCCCGGGGCCTGGAGCTGCTTCCCTGGGACGAGGCGGACCGGCAATGGCGCGCCCGGCTGGCCTGGATGCACCGGTTGGCGCCGGATGCCTGGCCGGCCATGGACGACGACGCCCTGCTGGCCGGGCTGGAGACCTGGTTGCTGCCGTTCCTGGCCGGCCGGCGTACCCTGCGTGATCTTAACCAGGTGCCGCTGCGCCAGGCGCTCAACCTGCTGCTGGCGCCGGGCCAGGCCGCCGAGCTGGAGCGGGACCTGCCGGCCCGTTGCCCGGTGGCCTCCGGGCGCGATGTGACAATCAATTACCGGGCCGAGGGTGGCCCGCGACTGGCGGTGAAGCTGCAGGAGTGTTTCGGCATGGAGTGTCTGCCGGCGCTGGCCGGCGGGCGGCTCGCGCTGACCGCCGAGCTGCTCACGCCCGCCGGGCGACCGGCGGCGATCACCGGCGATCTGGCGCGTTTCTGGCGGGAAGGCTACCCGGCGGTGCGCAAGGACCTGCGTGGCCGCTATCCCAAACACCCCTGGCCGGAGGACCCGACCACCGCGCAAGCCACCGGTAAAACCAAGCGGGCGTTGAGCGATCGCTGACCCCTTTCCAAGCGGGAGCCGCTCTGCTATCAATAGCCGCTTTGTTGGGAGCGATTTATGAAATACAGTTCCATTGTTGAGGCGGCCGCCGCCACCTCCATGACCGTGCCCGAGGGCTGGGGCCAGGGCCGGGCCACCTTCGGCGGCATCGTGGGCGCCATCCTGATCGCTCACATGGACGCCCATCTCAAAGCGGAGCAGGGCGATGACGTGGCGCCGTTGCGCAGTTTCTCGCTGTCCTTCGTGGCGCCGATGGCGCCGGGGCCGCTGGATCTGGACGCGGAAACCCTGCGCGCCGGCAAATCGGTGACCCAGGTTCTGGTCACCGCGCGCCAGGACGGCGCCGTGGTGGCGACCATGCTCGGCAGCCTGGGGCGCCCACGTCCCTCCTCGCTGGCGGTGCCCGGCGCCGGGGCGCCGGCCATCAAAGCACCGGAAGAATGCATGCCAATGCCCTTCATCGAGGGCGTGACCCCGGATTTCCTGCGTTACTTCGATCTGCTCTACGCCGGTGACAACCTGCCATACACCGGTTCGCCGCGACCGGACTTCGAGGGTTACATGCGCTTCAAGGACGACAACCAGCCCCAGGACGCCGCCAGCCTGGCTTGCCTGGTGGATACCTGGCCGGCGGCGGTGATCACCATGCTCAGCAGGCCGGCACCGATGAGTTCGCTGACCTGGACCATGGATTTCCTGGTCGATCCGGCGACCCTGCCGCCCACCCGCGACTGGCAGTACGACGTGATCACCGACGCCTTCGCCGACGGCTACGGCCATACCCGCTCAAGGATCTGGGATGGTGAAGGGCGCCCGGTGGCCTTCAGCCGCCAGGCGGTGGTGGTATTCGCCTGATCCGCGGGCCGCTCACCCGGCTTCGCGATGCCGGCGGATGTAATCCTCGCGACCCATGGCCGCCACCAGTGCATAGGCGAGCGGCGCCGCCAGCGCATCCAGCAGGGTGCGGGTATCGTCGTCGAAGGGCTCCAGCGATGCCAGTTCCAACACGCCCAGAGCCTCGTCGCCCTGGCGGATGGTCAGGAACAGCAGGTGGCCCGGACGTATCACGCTCTGGCCGGTTTCCAGGTCCAGATAACCCGCCGGCACGTCGTGGCGCACGGTGATCGTGCCTTCCGTGTCCAGGGCTCCGGCCAGCAGGCCGTCGCGCTCCACCCGGCCCGTTTGCCGGGCCTCGGCGTTGAGGCCCCGAGCGGCCTCCTGGTGCAGGCCATCGTCGTCCACCCGGTAGGCGGCGCCGGCCACCGCCGGCCCGTGCTCGATCATGAACGCCAGGGCCTGGTCGAGCAGCACCGCCACCCGGGGGTTACCGGCGATGTGCGCCATGAACTCGTTGAGCAGGGCCTGGCGGCGCGCTTCCCGGTCCGCGTTGTCGCGCCATTGCCGCAGGCGGTCGGATTCCCGATTGAGCAGCAGGGTGTTGGCGTAGCTGTGGCGGGCGCTGGCGTCGAGCATGTAGCCATTGAGCGCGCACACCACCAGCGGGAAGCCGTAGAACAACAGCAACGCCGCCGGGTCCACGGACCAGCCCAGGATCAGAGCCAGGGTCAGCGCCACCACCAGCGAGCCGAGACACCAGAACAGGGTGCGCGTGGGCGGCAGTCGCAGAATGGAAAAACCGATGATCAGCACGTAAACGGTCTCGAAGGCGGCCACCTGGCCCAGGAAGGTGTCGGCCAGTTTGATCGCGCCGAGCAGGGTGCCGGCCAGGGAGGTCATCAGCGCCAGGCCGATCAGGGTGCTCATGAAGCGCTTCAGAGCCTCCACCTTCACCGCCAGGAACAGCAGCGCCAGGGCACCGGCAATGGGCCAGAAGCCATACAGGCGCCAGGTGGCCAGGTGACTGTCGTCGACGAAGACCAGTACCGGTAGCGTCACCGCCAGGAACAACACGATCAGCACGTACAGTGAACGACCGATCAGCTTACGGGCGCGGCGCAGGGCGTGAATGATGTAGGCGTCTTCCAGGGAACCGGGAAAGCGCACCCACAGGGTGGCGACCGCCCGCTTCAGATCGCGCTCCTGGCGCGCGTCCACGGCGGGCTTGGACGTGGAACCGGACATCGGTGGAACCCCCTCTTTGTTGTCGGTCTCCGTGCCCGGCATTGGCCCGGCGGCGCGGAGCGCTTCGCGTTATTGCTTTACGTCAGGGTGCTCGTTGGCAGTAGACTGGTGCCGTCGACCGGCCCCCACCGGCGGCGACCCTAAGGAAAAATCGGTAGCCAACAAACAGGTGAGAATAATGGCGGATACAGCGCGTTTTGAACAGGCCCGCGAGGACGTTCAGACCCTCAACAAGAAACCCGGCAACGATGACCTTCTGTTCCTGTACGCCCACTACAAGCAGGGCAGCCAGGGCGACGTCAGCGGCAAACGTCCGGGCATGCTGGACATGGTCGGGCGCGCCAAGTACGACGCCTGGGCCAGGCTCAAGGGCATGAGCGCCGACGATGCCATGCAAAAGTACATCGACAAGGTCGAAGCCCTGCTCAAGACCCACAAGTAGGCGTGGGCCGGGCGCCCCGACGGCGGGGCGCGCCGCTTATTCCGAATACTGCCGGTATTGTTCTTCCAGCAATTCCTGCTGGCGCTGAAGTTCGAACTGCTGGGCGCGGGCGCGCTCCGCGTAGTTCTGGTAGGCCGGCAGTGCCACGGCGAGCAGCAGCCCCACCCAGGCCACCACCAGCACCAGCAAGGTAACCGCTCCCACCACCAGGCCCGCGCCATTGGCGACCGGGCGCGGTCCGAATCGGTTTTCTGACGTGTTGCCCGGTACGAACAGCAGGACGACGGTGAGCACCAGGTTCACCAGGGGCACCAGCGCCAGCAGAATCCACCAGCCCGAGAAGCCCAGATCGTTGAGCCGGCGCTTGCCGAATATCAGGCCCGACACCGCGCACAGCACGGTCACCAGCAGCATCAGGGGCATCAGCACCATGCTGGCCGCCGATTCCGCCATGAACCCGGACACCAGCACGGAAGCGACGGTCAGCACGGCATACAGGGCCGCCACCACCGCACCGCCGTAGACGAAATAGCGCAACCGTCCAAGACGGCCCTCGATAGCGAAAAAACGAGGCACGTAGGTAACGTCCGCCGGCGTGCCCGCCACGCCTTCCGGTGGTGTATAGGGCTGGTTCATCGTGGTTCCCCCGATTCATGAGTGCGTTTCAAGCAAAGCGGGCATCATAGCCGGTCGCCGTCGCGCCAGCCATGAAGGGGTTGGCGTCGTTTACAGATAACGGCCGGCGGAGCCGATCACCACCACGATCAGGCCCAGCAGCAGGTTGAGCCCCACCAACTGGCGAATTTGTCCCACCCGGCGTGCGCCTTCGGCGGTGTCGCTGGCCGCCACCGCCTGCTTCAGGCGCCGGAACGGCGCGAAGTATACATGGGCGAAGATCAGCATCATCACGATGCCCAGCCCGAGCATGGCGTGGATATGCCAGCCGACTTTGGCCATGCCGCCGTAGACGCCGAAAATCATGCCGAAGCCGGTGGCCAGCAACAGCGCCACCGCCGCCCACACCCAGACGAAGAACCGGCCCAGGGTTTCCGCCCACAGGCGGGGTCGCCAGGCGGGGTCGATCACCGCGCCCACCGCCGGGCGCATCGCCATGTAAGCGTAGAACATACCGCCTACCCAGATCACGGCGGCGAGCAGGTGAAGGGCGAGGGGAAGGGCCATGGCCATGGTGGTCTCCGGGGTTGGTAATCAGGGCCGGCCAGTCTATAAAAAAAAGCCTTGGAAGTATCTCCCCAAGGGGGGCGGAGCTTGCTACCTTTGGCGCCCGTTGCCATCGCAACGGATCGTGCCCATTTACGGGCCGGGTCAGCGCGCACAAGAGGAAAAACGCTCCCATGACCATCGAGGCCATTCGCGTCGAGGATTATTACGAACCGGCGGTGTTCCGCCGCATCAAGGACCTGGCGGACACCCAGGAAACGCCCTTCGTGGTGATCGACACCGAGACGGTCGGCCGCCATTACGACCAGCTCATCGAGCAGTTTCCGTTTGCCCGCGTCCACTACGCGGTGAAGGCCAACCCGGCCCCGGAGCTGATCACCCTGCTGCGCGACCGGGGCGCCAACTTCGACATCGCCTCCATCCATGAGCTGGATAAGGTGATGGGCCTGGGCGTGGCGGCGGAGCGCTGCATCTTCGGCAACACCATCAAGAAGGCCCGGGATATTCGCGCCTTCCACGAAAAGGGCGTACGCATGTTCGCCACCGACTCGGAGGCGGATCTGCGCAACATCGCCAAGGCGGCGCCGGGTTCACGGGTGTATGTGCGCATCCTTACCGAGGGCACGCACACCGCCGACTGGCCGTTGTCGCGCAAGTTCGGCTGTCAGACCGACATGGCTCTGGATCTCATGATCCTGGCCCGGGATCTGGGCCTGGAACCCTACGGGGTGTCCTTCCATGTGGGATCGCAGCAACGGGATATCGGCGCCTGGGATGCCGCCATCGGCAAGGTCAAGATCATGTTCGAGCGGCTCCGCGAGGAAGTCGGCATCGAGCTCAGGATGATCAACCTGGGCGGCGGCTTCCCCGCCAACTACATCGCCAAGACCAACGATCTGGAAACCTACGCCTCGGAAATCATCCGTTTCCTCAAGGAGGATTTCGGCGAGGACCTGCCGGAGATCATCCTGGAGCCGGGCCGTTCGCTGATCGCCAACGCCGGGGTGCTGGTCAGTGAGGTGGTGCTCATTTCCCGTAAATCCCGTACCGCCCTGCAGCGCTGGGTATTCACCGACGTGGGCAAGTTCTCTGGCCTGATCGAGACCCTGGACGAAGCCATCAAATACCCGATCCATACAGAGAAGAAAGGGGAAATGGAAGAGGTGGTGATCGCCGGCCCCACCTGCGACAGCGCCGATATCATGTACGAGAACTACAAGTATGGCCTGCCGCTGAATCTGGCCATCGGTGACCGGTTGTACTGGTTCTCCACGGGCGCCTACACGACCAGCTACAGCGCCGTGGAATTCAACGGTTTCCCACCGCTGAAAAGCTACTTCGTGTAGGTGTCGCTCACGCTGCCTTGACCGTATTCTGAGACATTCTTCCCTAAAGCGCTTTACGCGCGGCAAGAAAAAGCGGCAAGCTTTAGCCCCTTTTTCATGGTTGTGCATATGGGGAGAGGCATGCTGAAGCAGGCCCGAAGATGGTTTGAGGACCGAAAACTGGCGCGGTTGCCGGTGGATCGGGACCAATGGGAGGAGGCGGTGGCCCGCTGGCCGGTGGCCGCCCGCTATGAAGGCGCGCAGCGCGATCGGTTGTTCGAGATGACGCTGCGCTTTCTGGTCCGCAAGGAACTGGCCAGCGGTGGCGGGTTCGAGCTGGACGACGGTATGCGCCTGCTGATCGCCACCATGGCGGTGGTGCCGGTGCTGGAGCTGGGCCTGGACTGGTACGACGGCTGGTACACGGTGATCGTCTACGAGGACACCTTCGTGACCCCGGAAGGGGAAATGGACCAGTACGGCGTGGTCCACGAAGAAGGCCGGGTGCTGGCCGGCGAGGCCTGGCTGCAAGGGCCGGTGATTCTATCCTGGGGCGACATCCGTCGCGCCAGTGCCGAGGACGGCTACAACGTGGTCATCCACGAGCTTTCCCACAAGCTGGACATGCTGGCCGAGGGTGCCAATGGCGCGCCGCCGTTGCATCCAGGCATGGACGGCGAGCATTGGCATGAGGTATTCAGCCATGCCTGGCAGGCGTTGCAAAGCGCCGAGAAGGGCGGTCACCCGTTTCTCGACCCCTATGCCCTGGAGGACCCGGCGGAGTTTTTCGCCGTCGCCTCCGAGAGCTTTTTCGAGGCGCCGGCCTACCTGCGCCGGGTGCTGCCGGACGTCTACGAGCAACTGGCGCTGTTTTATCGTCAGCGCCCGGGCGGGGATCGTTAGCGCGGGTCCAGGAATCGTTCCAGGCGTCGTCGCAGGGCCGCGTTCTCCCGACGCAGGCGCCGGTTTTCCTCGCTCAGTTCCAACGCCAGGGCGACACCGCTCCAGTCCATGGCCAGATCCCGGTGCAGCCGCGCCGCCCGGGTCACCAGCACGGTGACGGTTTCGTCGAACAGCCAGTGAGGGTCGTGGCTGTCCGGCTCGATGATGCCCAGTTCGACGATCTCGGTGACCGTGGCCACCGGCAGGGCCACGCGTCGGGACAGTTCGGTGAGGGTCAGTCGGCTCATGCTCGTTTCTCCCAGTCCGCGCGTGGATCGAAGCCCGCCCGGTCAGCCAGTTGCCGCCAGAGTGCGAGGCTTTCTTCGTCCTGGTGCTCGGGCAGCACCACCTTGAGCACCGCGTACAGGTCACCGGTATGGCGCTGGCCGACGAGGCCCTTGCCCTTGATGCGCAGGCGGCGACCATTCTGGCTGTTGGCCGGCACCGTCAGGCTGATGCGTCCGCTCAGGGTGGGCACCGATACCTTGGCGCCGAGCACCGCCTCCCAGGGCGCCACCGGCACCGTCACGAGCAGGTCGTGGCCGTCCACGTCGAACAAAGGGTGGGGCACCAGCCGCACGCGCAGATAGAGGTCGCCGGCGGGGCCGCCGTCCAGGCCCGGGGCACCCTGACCCTTGAGCCGGATGCGTTCGTTGTCGCCGGTACCGGCGGGCACGGTCACGTTCAGAGTGCGATCACCGACCCGGATTTGCTTGCGAGTATCCGCCACGGTGTCTTCCAGAAACAGGGGCAGCTCCACCTCCAGATCCCGCCCGGCACGGGGCCCGCCGCGCTGGCTGAAACCGCCGCCACCACCGAAAATCGATTGGAAAAAGTCCGAGAACGCGCCGGCGTCATCGAAATGCGCCTCGCCGCCACCCTGGCGGAAACCCTGCCAGCCGTCGGGGCCGGCCTGGCCGCCGCCGCTTTGCCGATAGCGCCGCAACTGGTCGTATTCGGCGCGTTTTTCCGGGTCCTTGAGCACGTGATAGGCCTCCGACACCGCCTTGAATTTGCTCTCGGCGTCGTCGTCACTGCTCACGTCCGGGTGGTATTTGCGCGCCAACTTCCGGTACGCGCCCTTGATGGCCTTGTCGTCGGCATCCGGTTTGATGCCGAGAATGTCGTAGTAGTCCTTGAACTCCATAATCGCCGCGAACTCCTTGGGAGTCTTCGTTCTGAATGTCCTTTTTATGGCGTCACGGCGGGCTTTTACAAGCCTTTACCAGCGCCCCGGACCGCTTTTCCCATGCCAATGCTATTTTAGTTCCAGTCAGTGTTTTTTGACGAAAATCAGCAAGTTGAGCCAGCGAGCTGGACCAGGGAAAAGGAGAGCGGCTTGAAGATTCTCGACACCACCCTGTTTTACACCCAGGCAAGCGGGGGTGTGCGTACCTACGTGGACGCCAAACGACAGGCATTATTGCGACGCGGCGGCATGGGCCACAAGGTGGTGATGCCCGGCGCCGGGGTGCGTTTCGACGAGGACTTCATCGAGCTGCCGGCCATGCCGTTGCCACTGGCGCCCGGTTACCGGTTCCCTCTGCGGCTGGGGTTGTGGGCCAGCGTCATGGCGGGGCTGCAGCCGGACCTGATCGAGGCCGGTGATCCCTATACGCCGGCCTGGGCCGCTCAACGCGCCGCGCGCCTGCTGGACGTCCCGGCGGTCGGTTTTTATCACTCGGATCTCATGTCGCTGGTGCATCACCGGGTCGGCGCCTGGCTCGACTCGGGTAGCCGTTCCTACATTCGCCGTCTGTACCGGGGGTTCGATCTGGTGCTCAGCCCCAGCCATTTGATGGCCCGGCGCCTTGAACAGTGTGGGGTGGAGGACGTCCAGGTGCAGCCGCTGGGCGTTGATCTGGAGGCCTTCCGGCCCGACCGCGCCAAGCCGGACGCCCGGCGCCGGCTTGGCATCGACGACGATCGTCCATTGCTGGTGTTCGCCGGTCGTGGCACCCAGGAAAAGAACATCCCGGTGCTGCTGGAGGCGATGCGTCACCTGCCGGAGTATCACTTGCTGTTGATCGGTACCGGGCTGCAGCCGGACGCGCCCTCCAATGTGTCGGTGATCCATGAATTCTGTCCGGCTCCGGAAGTGGCCGGTTGGATGGCGGCGGCGGACGCGCTGGTGCACGCCGGTGACCAGGAGACCTTTGGCCTGGTGGCCCTGGAAGGCATGGCCTGCGGCTTGCCGGTGGTGTGCGCCGACGCCGGCGCGCTGCCGGAGGTGGTGCCGGAACAATGCGGTCGACGCGCCGCCCCTAACGACGGTGGTGCCTTCGCCGAGGCGATCCGCGACCTGTTCGAGAACGACGATCCGGCGGCTCTGGGTCAGGCGGCACGGGCCCATGTGGAAGGCCGGCACAGCTGGAACGTGGTGGTCGACAATCTGCTCGCCCACTACCGGCGCGTGCTGGGTGAACACGAGCAACCGTCGATGGTGCCGAGCCATGAATCCCATTCCTGATCTCGGCCCCGCTTTCTTTCTGTCGCTGCATGATGTGGCGCCGCACAGCTGGCCGCTGTACCGGGCCTTCCTGGCCGAGTTGGAGCGGTCGGAGGAGGGCGGTCGGCTGGCGTGCACCTTGCTGGCGGTACCGGATTTTCACCACCGGGACACGGCCGAGCGCCATCCCGGCTTTTGCCAGGACCTCCGTGAGCGCCAGCGGGCCGGCGATGAGCTGGTGCTGCATGGTTTCTACCACGAGGACGATGGGCCGCCGCCGCGCGGGCCCGGCGCGCTGCTGCGGCGCCGGGTGCTGACCCACGAAGGCGAATTCTCGGCGCTCAGCGGCGGCGAGGCGGCGCGTCGTATCCGCGACGGGTTGTCCTTGTTCTACGGCCAGGGCTGGCGCACGGACGGCTTCGTACCGCCCGGCTGGGTCACCAATGAAGCCAGCCGCCGGGCGATCCGCGAGGCGGGTTTCGCCTACCGCACCGACGCCAGCGCTCTTTACCGCCTGCCCGACGAGCGCCGGTTGCCACTGCCCACGCTGGTGATGTCATCCCGCTCCGCCTGGCGGCGGCGCCTGTTCGTGGCGCTTAACCGGCTACGACTGTGGCGCTACCGGCATGCCCCGGTGATCCGCCTGGCGTTGCATCCCGTGGACCTGCGCCACGAAGAAAGCCGCCGGTTCTGGCTCGATACCGTGCGCCTGCTGCGACGGCAACGTCGTTGCGTCACCAAACGTCGCTGGCTGCTGGAACAGGCCGGGGCGGCGCGATGAGACGTCACTGGCGGTGGCTGCTGCTGGCGGCCCTGGTAGTGGGCGCCACGGTGCCGCTGGTAATGGGCGGCCCGGCGGCGTTCCATGAGCTGGTACGGCTGCCCCCGTCCTGGCTGCTGGGCATGCTGGCGCTGATTGGCCTGTGTTGGAACCTGAACGCCTGGCGCCTGCGGCTGATGCTTAATGGCCGGGCACCGGGTATGGGCCACGGGTCGGCCCTGGCCACGGTGGTGGTCACTGAATTCAGCCTGAACGCCACTCCCGGCGGTAGCGGTGCTCCTTTTACCCTGGCGGCGCTGTTGTCACGGTATGGCGTGGCCCCGGCCCGGGCCACCGCGGTGCTGGCCGTGGACCAGCTCACCGACATGCTGGTGTTCGCGACCCTGTTGCCCACCGTGGCGCTGTATGGTTTGGCCCGTTATCTGGACTGGGGCGGCTGGTGGCAACTGGCGGTGCCGTTGGGACTGCTGGTGGGGGGCCTGGCGTTGGTGACGTTGCTGGCCCGGCATCAGCGTCGCGTGTTGATCGCGTCCGGGGACCTGCTGGCCTGGTTGGGCCTGCGCCGACGGCGTCGGTATCGCATGGCGCGGGCGGTGTTGCGCTTTCGCCGGGGGCTGGAGGAGACCCTGGCGGTGCCGCGCCGTCGGTTGCTGCTGATGTTCGCGCTGTGTCTGCTGCACTGGTTGCTGCGCTACTCGGTGATTTACCTGGCGGTGCTGGCCCTGGGCGAGCACCTGGACTGGACCTACGGGTTCTTCGTGCAGATGGTGGCCATGGGCGCCGGCCATCTGACCCTGCTGCCCGGTGGCGCCGGCGGCGCCGAGGTGGCCGGCGCGGCGCTGCTCAATCCCTGGCTGGGCACGGTGACCGCCGCCACGGTGATCGTGATCTGGCGCTTCGTGACCTTCTACTGGTATCTGATCGCCGGCGGTCTGGTGATGCTGTTCCTGGGCTTCAAGGAAGCCCGCCCGCTGATGAACGGCGGATAAAAAAATCCCCGGCCGGGGCCGGGGAGATAGACACGCTTCAAGGTGCGTCGAGCGTTAAATCAGAAACCAAAGGCCAGAATCAGCTGGGTGTAGAGGTTGCCGTCGTCGTTGCCAAGCTGGGTGCCACCTTCGGCGGCGGAGGCGTCCGGCTGGTACAGCCCGACCAGCGGGATGATCGCCAGGTTCGGCGTTACGCCCCATTCCACGAACAGATCGAACTCGCGGGCATCCAGGTTGCCGCCGGCGCCCTTGTCCAGGGTGGTGAAGTCATAGGCCAGCAGGCCCACCGCCAGGTTTTCCCGGGGCGCGGCGTGCACGGCCACGTTGTGGACCTTGGCGTTGGTATTGAACGGCCCCGCGTAGTTGGCCGCCACCTCGCCCTGGAACCAGGTGCCGAGGGTGCGCCCGTTGCCGTAGAACATCGGGTCGAAACCCTCGGAGAAGCGGCTGTAGCGGTAGTTCACGCTGGGCTGCCAGGGCGCGTCGGCGAACGTCCAGCCGGCTTCCACGTACCAGGCGTCTTCATCGCCCTGGTCCTGGTCCTGCCAGGCGTATTCTCCGGACAGGAACAGGTTTTCGACGCCGGCGCTGCCCTGGTAGCGCAGGCTCCAGGTTTCCATGCCGTCGCGTTGCGGGTACAGGAAGGCCAGGTCTTCTTCCACATCGTCCACCTTGATGTAGCTGAGGCCCACGGTGCCGTTCTCGCCGACGTGCTCCAGGTTGCCCACCTTCATGGACGCTTCCACCTGGGCCGGGTTGTCCGACTCGATCCACATGGCGTCGCCGCGCCAGCCGCTGTCGCCGCCCAGGCTGAGCACGGCGGTCTTGTCGAAGGCCTGGCGGGCGGCCAGGTAGTAGGCGCCACCCCGGTCGAGCAGGCCGCCGGCGATGCCCTCACCGAAGTTGAGCGCGTCACCGGCGATCAGGAAGCCATCGCCCAGTGTGATGGCCTGGCGCCCGGCGGAAAGGGCCACGCCGTCTTCTCCCAGTGCCGGGAACAGATCCCCGGAGCGCCAGCCCAGATAGGCGTCTTCCACGTCGGTTTCCCGCTCATCGCCGTTGCTGAAACCGGCGGCGTCGCCGTCGCCCCAGGTGCCGCCACTGAGGGCGTTGAGGGCACCGAACAGGCGGCCGGCGCCCAATTCCTGTTCCAGGGCGAAGCCGTATTTGAGGTAGCCTTCCTGCCAGCTGGAGGAGCCTTCGCTCTTGCTGCCGGCGGTGGCGTAGTTTTCCTCGCTGTGGAAGGCGCCGGCCACGCCTTCCACGGTGAGATCCAGTTGCGTGGTGTCGTTGGCCACCAGCTCCAGGGCCTGGGCCTGGACCCCCAGGGCGGTCAGTGAACAGGCAAGCAGGGCCCGTTTCACGGCTTTCGGATAAGCAGTGATCATGGTTGAGTCTCCATTCGGGTGAAGCCCGCGCCGGCGGCGCGGGCCGCGGGATCAGCTCATTGGCTGTCTCCGTTGTCGTTGTTGTCGAGCAGGTCCTCGTGGGGCATGCCGTCGTGGATGGCGATGCCCTGGTCGTGCATGCGCCGGATCAAGTGGGCGCGGGTGTCCGGCAGATTGTTCAACCGGGTGGCGCGAATGCGTGTTACCTCGGCGGCGGTGTAGGGCGCCGCGTCCTCCGGCGTGCTGGTGCCGGCCATGCCGTCGCGGTCAAGAATCCAGTTGAGCAACTCGGCGAGTTGATCGTCGCCGAGCGCGGACTGGGAGACGCCGGGTACCCGTACCAGGAACTCGCGGCCACCTTCCACGCGCAGGAAGTTGCCGACGAATCCGGTCATGCGGGGTACATCATTGCGCGGTGCCCCCTGGCCTTCGGACAGGTGACAGCCGGCGCATTGCAACTGGTAGTTCACGGCTGGTCCGTAGCCGGCCCGGGACAGAGGAATCTGCGGCACCTCGTTGCCCGGCGCTGGCGTCTGCGACGGGTCCGGCATGGCCCGGGCGTGGGCGCCCGGGCCGGTGACGGTGGCCGCCAGCAGAACAGTAAGCAGCAGGCCGTGTCGCATACGCCTCAACCGGCCTTGGCCACGCCGCGGATCACCGCCACGGTGCAGTTATAGACGTTGGCGTCGGCGCCCAGGCACCAGTTGATGTCGTTGTTGTTGAACGGCCGGTACATCGGCTCCTCGCTGTCGTTACGGGTGCAGGCGCACTGGGCGCAGCTGTGCTTACCGCAGCAGTCGTTGTAGGAAATGATGTAGTCGATGCCGTCCGCCGGGTTGCGGCAGGTGCCCACCCAGGTCACTTCCGAGCCCTGGGTGCCCGGCGGGCAGCTGTTCACGGTGCCGCCGCAGCAACTGCACAGGAAGCCGTCGATGGAGCAATAGCGCCAGTAATCGCAGCTGGTGGGGTCACCGGGGTCGCCGGCCTGGGGCGATTCCGCCGCCAGGGCCTTGGCGGTGCGGTCCACCGGCAGCAGGACCGGCATGGCGGCGCCGGCCACCAGGAAGGAGCCGAGCCGGCCCAGGAAACGGCGCCGCGAGGTGGTGCTGGCCACATGGCGGGTGGAACGCTCGAAGAAACGGTCGAGGAATTTCATGGTTCAGGCGCTCCCTTTTTCGGTGGGCAGGTTGTCACCGGGATGGTGGATGTGAGGCGCCTGGCCACGCAGGTAGTCCTGCAGGGTGGCGGCGCCCAGCAGTTCGGTCTCGAACAGGCTGTCCAGGTGCTCGCGGGAGTTCACCAGCCCCTTGGCCTTGAGGGTGCCCTCGGCGTCGATCAGCACCGCGTAGGGCAGCTTGCCGATCTGGTAGGTCATGCCCACTTCCGGGTCCACCACGTAGCGGGAGCGGTCGAGCTTGAACTCGGCGATGATCTTTTCCTGCTCGGCCATGTCGCCGTCGCTGACGTAGACCACCTCCAGGTCGTCCCGGGAGCGGTCGATGGCGCGCACCGCCGGCAGCAGGGATTTACAGATCGGGCAGGTGGGGGACAGGAAGAACAGCATCTGTGCCCGCTCGCCGGGGTAGCCCACGTTCACCGGGCGTCCCAGGCGGTCCTCGGCGGTCAGTTTCGGCGCCGGCTGATTCACCGCCACCCCCTTGTCCACCATCAGGGCGCCGGCCGGCGCGATGCGCCCGTGCAGCACGCCGATCTGGCGGATCAGACCGACCACCACCAGGGCCATGGCCACCAACAGGCACCAGAGAAGTACATTGGAAACAATCAAGGCTTGCATGGATGTCACCTTAGTTCTGTTTGTTCATCGTCCGGACAGACCGAGCAGACGGGGCTGGTTGGCCAGCCACACCTCGATCGCCGCGTACAGCAAAACGGTTACCGCCGTGGCGGCCAGCACCACGAAGCCGTCGAACACACCCAGCGCGCGGGGCGCGGCGGGGGCGGCGGCGAGCAGTGCCAGCCCGGCCAGCAGCAGGTTGCGCGAGAGCAGCCGGGGGTGCAGCGGCTGCGGCGCGCCGGGGCCGGCGCAGCCGCAATCCAGGTCGTGGCGGCCGCGCGCCAGGTTGACGCCGATGGCGGCGGCGTACAGCCCCACCAGGGCGAGCGCCGCCAGGGCCGCCGCGCCACGCGTGGCCGGCCACAGCAACGCCAGCGCCAGGGCACCTTCCAGCAGCGGCAGGGCGCGCGCCGCCGGCCCGTGCAGGGCCTCCGGGAGCAGCCGGTAGTCGGCCACCTGGCGGCGGAACCAGGCCGGCGCGCGTACCTTGTGGCTGGCGGCGCTGGCCAGGATCACCGCCAGGGAGACGGCACCGGTGGCGGTGAGAATGGGATCCACGGTCATGGGCCCTCCTGGTTAATGGTTGATGACCAGGGTCGGGGTCTTGCTGACGCCGTCCATGGTGTCCACGTACTCGCCCTTGGTGAGGTCGAAGATGTCCAGACCGCCCTCGATGTTGGTGCCCAGCAGCAGGGGCTTGTCATCGGAGGTGGCGTTCAGGCTCCACACCAGGCTGGGTGTTTCCATGGTGTCCACCTTCTTGCCGGTCTTGAGATCGTAGACCCAGATGGTCTGGCTCGGATCTTCCCATTTGTGCGGTGCGTGCTCCGGGTGCATCAGCACGTAGAGCCGGTTCAGCGCCGGGGCCACCGCCATCAGTTGCCAGCCGCCCGGGGCCCAGCCTTCCTTGCGTTCCTGCTTGGTGGTCAGCCACCAGTCACGCAGCACCTTGGGTTTCTTGCCGGACAGATCGACGCCGCGTACATGACCTTCGGTGGTGACGAAATAGTAGGTGTCGCCGTTGCCCACCGCCCGTTCGATCAGCTTCTCTTCATCCGGGTTGAAGAAGCGGGTGGCGGTGCGGTTCACCTCCTGGCCATCGTCGTCCAGGGTGATGACCTGAAGCTTGCCATCGCCGCACAGGGAGGCGAAGCGGCGCTCGCCGGCCGGGTAGTTGAGGATGCAGCCAGGGATCGCCAGTTCGTTGACTACTTCCTGCTTCTCGGTGTCCACCACGGTGATCGAGGTGGAGGGCGTGAAATTGTAGATGTACACGAAACGGTCATCGGCACTGGTGCTCAGGCCGTAGCGCTCGGTGAGGATGGAGGCGCGTTTGCTGGGGATTTTCACTTCCCAGCGCGGCGACAGGGAGGAGGTGTCCCAGGCGGTGATCACGTCGGTGCGCTTGCCGCGCACATAGCGCTCGAAGAAGATGTCCGCGGTGTACACGGTTTTCTGGTCGTGGGACAACACCGCCGGTGCCGCGCCGCCGGTGCTGAGCATGCCCAGTACCTTGCGCTGGTCCGGATCGACCACCACCACCCGGGTGGCGACCATGTTGTTGAACTCGAAATCAACGATGTAGCTGCGGTGCGGGTCCGGCGGGAACGGCAGGGTGGTGTTCTGCCCCAGCTTCTCCACCGGCAGTTGCGCCTGGGCTCCGGCGGCGGCCACGCAGGCCGCGGCCAGCAACAGGCCCTTGCACAGGGGTCGTAGTAGTCGCATAGCTGCTCCGGTTGTAGGTGTGGTTATTCATCGAGTGTGTGCCAGCGCCGGCCCGCGCGCATGCTATTGCGTGCCAGAGACTTGTTAATTTTTGCCAATCCGGCACCCCGGAGGGCGTATCAATGGAGACAAAAGTGCCATCGGCACGTCTCCATTGGTTACACTAGTGGGCGCGCGCCGTCGCGTCCGCTGCAAGGAGAAAACCACTCAATGTCCCGCGAAGACCGGAATCCGGACGCCTCTCATCCGGCTACGGAGCTGGATCTGACCCGCTTTTTGCCGTACCGGCTCAACAATCTGGGCGGGCGGATCAGCCAGGCCCTGGCGGTGATCTACCGCGAGCGGTTCGGTATTTCCATCCCGGAATGGCGCATTCTGGTGTGGCTTAATGAGCGACCGGTGCTTACCGCCAAGCAGTTGACCGGGTTGACGCAGATGGACAAGGTGCGGGTGTCCCGTTCGGTGCGCGCCCTGGAGAGTCGGGATCTGATTCAGCGCCGCCCGTCCACGGAGGATCAGCGTCAGCAGCTGTTACGGCTCACTGATCCGGCCCGGGAACTGCTCGCGGAACTGATACCGGCCACCCGCCGTTGGGAGGCGGAGTTGGCGGCGACTCTGTCGGAGGGTGAGCACGAAGCGTTGCTGGCGGCGCTGAACAAGCTCGAGGAACGTCTCGAGCACCTGGTGGCGACGGAGAGCGACAACAGCTAGGGCGCCGGTCGCCATTGCATCGCCGGTCGCGCCCGGCGGGCCTTGGCCAGCGCCCCCGGGCCGCCTTCGGAGAACGTCAGTTCGGCCATGAAATAGAACGATTCGCCGAACGGGATGCGATCAAGAGCGAAGCCCACATTGGGAGTCTGGCCGGGAAAACGCTCCGGTTTGTCTTCCAGCTCCGGATCATCCTGGTAAAGAAAGCGCGCTCCGGTGCCGAAGCCGGAGGCGAAATTCAGCCGCGCCAGCATGGCGAAGCCGTTACCGGTGTCGAACCACAGCCAGTTGCGGGCCGGCACCGGGCTATCCACCATGGCCCGCTCATCGGCGTCCAGCCGGCCATCCACCCGCGCCTCCCGGTCTCCGGTCCAACTGGTACGCAGCCGCGCGCCGTTCAGATCGTGGCCGTCCACGGTGACCCGGGCGCCGGGTTCGCGCAGCACGGCGGCGGCGAAACCGGGCAACCGGAAGCGGGCGTGCACCGCCACCGCCTGGTCCTGGATCACCAGGAAATTGTGTACCTTGAGCACCGGCAGGCCGGCCACCCGTACCCGGGTGCGGGCGTACACCAGGGTCGCCAGGGGGCCGTCGATCACCTGGCGGATCTCCGGGTCCAGATTTTCGTTGGTGAGGGTAAGCCGGGCACCGGCGCTGAACACTCCGGCGCTCAGGCGCAGTTTAAGACTGTCCAGCAGATTGCGGCGCCGGCCTTCGGCGTCGGTGTAGCCGTCATGGAAAAAGTCCCCCCAGAGGAACAGGTTGTCGTCGCGCAAGCGCAGCTCGAAGTCGTCGGTGCGTAGACGCAGCGGGTCCCGGCGCAACCGGGCCGGCGCCGGGTGGGGGGAGGGTGGCCGGGCCAGCAGGTAGAGGGTTCGGGTGTCGTCGCCGGCATCGATGATCAGAGTGCCGAGAAGTCCCGGCGGGTCGGTGGAGGGTGCCCCGTCGGTGTCCTCCGGCACCTTCACCAGCAGACGGTCGGCGGTGGCGATGCGCGTCACCGGCAGGTCGCGTTCGCTGTCCGGGTCCTGCTCGAAGTAGGGAGCCTGGCCGTTGCTCCAGGCCAGCCATTGGTGGGGTACGCTCTGGAAGGCGCCGTCGCGGTAAACGGCCACGTCCACCGCCGCCCGTTCCTGGCCGGCCAAGCCCTCCAGTCCGCCGCCTTCCAGCGCCACCACCCGGGCGGTGCCGGCGGCCGGTACCAGCAGCAGCGCCAGCGCGGCGGCGATCAGATTCCGGGAACGTACGCGAGTTAGCATGGGCCTCCTTGCCTGACTCGACGGATTGATTCATCACTGATCAGGCTCGGCGTGAGGCGCCGGGAAGTCGAGGCCGCCCGGCCCGGTTGGGCGGGCGTTCGGGTCATGGGGTGGTAATCGCGGCTAAAGCCGCTCCTACGGCGAAAAATATCCCTATAGGAGCGGCTGTAGCCGCGATCGAGCTCAACGTCAGTCCGCCAGTTCCGGGCGGTCGGCGAAGTGTTGCAGGGCATCCGGGTTGGCCAGGGCGTTGCGGTTACGCACCTCCCGGCCGTGCACCACGTCGCGCACCGCCAGCTCGACGATCTTGCCGCTCACCGTGCGCGGAATCTCCGGCACGGTGAGAATCACCGCCGGCACATGGCGGGGGCTGGCGCCGGCGCGGATGGTGGTCCGGATTTTCTTTTGCAGCTCGTCGCTGAGCTCGACACCCTCGGCGGGCACCACGAACAGCACCACCCGCACGTCGCCCTGGAACTGCTGGCCGATGACGATGGCTTCACGAATTTCTTCCAGGGTTTCCACCTGACGGTAGATTTCGGCGGTGCCGATGCGCACGCCGCCGGGGTTGAGCACGGCGTCGGAGCGACCATGGATGATCAGTCCGTCGTGGCCTTCGTGGGCGACGATCTCGGCGTAGTCACCATGGGCCCAGATGTTCTCGAAGGTGTCGAAGTAAGCATCGTGGAAACGCTGCTCATCCGGGTCGTTCCAGAACGCCACCGGGCAGGCGGGGAAGGGCGCCCGGCATACCAGCTCGCCTTTTTCGCCGACCACCGCTTCGCCGTCGTCGTTGAACACCGCCACGTCCAGCCCAAGGCCCAGGCATTGCAGCTCGCCCCGGTAGACCGGCACCACCGGGTTGCCCAGGGCGAAGCAGGACAGGATGTCGGTGCCGCCGGAGATGGAGCTTACCAGCAGGTCCGGTTTGACCTGCTCATAGAGGAAGTCGTAGCTCTCGTGGAGCAGCGGCGAGCCGGTGGACATCAGGGTTCGCAGGGTGGACAGATCGTGGCTCTCCCGGGGCACGATGCCGGCTTTTTCCACCGCTTGCACGAACTTGGCGCTGGTGCCGAAGTGGGTGATCTTCTCGGCGTCGATCAGATCGAACAGGCGGGCGGCGTCCGGGTAGGCCGGGTTGCCGTCGTAGAGCACCAGGGTGGCGCCGGTCTGCAAACCGCTCACCAGCCAGTTCCACATCATCCAGCCGCAGGTGGTGAAGTAGAACAGCACGTCGTCGGCGCCCAGGTCGCCGTGCAGGCGGTGCTCCTTGGCGTGCTGGATCAGGGCGCCGCCGGTGCCGTGCACGATGCACTTAGGGGCGCCGGTGGTGCCGGAGGAATAGAGAATGTAGAGCGGGTGGTTGAACGGCAGCTCGGCGAACGGCGGCGGCGCTTCGGCGGCGGCCAGCCAGTCGCTCCAGTTGAGCGCCTTGTGCACCCGGCTGGTGTGGCCCCGGCCGGGAATCGCCACCAACAGCTCCGGTTGCAGCTTGTCGTGCAGGTCCTGGATGCGCTGATCCAGTTCGATCCATTTCCCGTTGTACTGATAACCGTCGCAGGCGAACAGCACCTTGGGTTCGATCTGGCCGAAGCGGTCGATCACGCCTTGCACGCCGAAGTCCGGCGAACAGGACGACCAGATCGCACCGATCCAGGCGCAGCCCAGGGCGGCGATCACGGTTTCGATGCGGTTCGGCATGAAGCCCGCCACCCGGTCGCCGGGTTGTACGCCGGCGGCACTCAGTTGCGCGGCCACCTGACCGGCGGCCACACGCAGGTCGTTGTAGCTGATTTCGTCGCGGTGTCCGGACTCATCCACGCTGATCAGCGCGGGGTGGGTGTCGTGGCGCGCCAGCAGATTCTCCGCCATGTTCAGACGGGCGTCCGGGAACCAGCGGTTGTGACGGAATACGGGACTGGGTTCCAGGACCCGTTCGCCCTTGTGCCCTTGCAGCGCGCAGAAATCCCAGACCAGGTTCCAGAACGCCTCGGGCTCGCGCACCGACCATTGATGCAGGGCGCGGTAATCGTCCAGGGCTTGTCCGGTGAGGGCTTCCGCCTGTTTACGGAACGCGGTGAGCTGGCTGTGTTCCAGCCGCCGCGCGTCGGGCTGCCAAAGCGGGGATGGGGCTGTTGTCATTCTTCCTCCGTTTCAAAGTCCACCAACAAGGTGCCTTCAGAAACGCTGTCTCCGGCTTGCACGAGGAAGGCCCGCACGGTGCCTGGGGCACTGGCGCGCAGGGTATGTTCCATTTTCATGGCTTCCAGTGTAATCACGGCATCGCCGGCGGCCACGGGCGTATCCGGCGCCGCATGGCAGGCCACGATGGTGCCGCTCATGGGCGCGCGGAAATCGTCCGCGCCGCCGGCGTGCTCGCTCTCCCGAGCCGGATGCGTTTCGATGCGATAGTCCTGTCCGTGGACGAACAACGTCAGGCGCCGGCCATCAAAAAAGAGGGCCTGGCCGGAAAGCCTGTCTTCACCCCAGTCCAGTTCGAACAGGTCGCCGTGCCGGCGCAGCCGGTAGGGCGCGCGCCGATCCGCGACGGTCGCCTGTTCATTATCGAGGACCACGGTGAAGTCGTGTTCGTCCACGCGCAGCGGCACTAGGGTACGCCGGCGGCCAAGCGGACGCCAGGCGGGCAGCCCGGACCAGGGGTCACCGCCGGCTTGGCCCTGGCCGGCGACCAGCGTGGCGGCGGCCACCGCCAGGGGCTCCGGCGCTTGCCCGGCGGGTTCCAGCAGGTAGGGGCGGTGCTCCAGCAGGCGGGTGTCCAACTCGCCGGCGGCGAACGCCTCGTCCAGCAGCACCCGACGCAGGAAGGCGGTGTTGTGATGCACCCCGGTGAGCGCCAGCTGGTCCAGGGCCCGGGCCAGACGCCGGCGGGCCTGGTCCCGGTCGTCACCGTGGGCGATCAGCTTGGCGATCATGGGATCGTAATAATCGGAAACAATATCCCCTTGCTCCACGCCGGCGTCGACGCGCACGCCGTCCGGCCAGCGCAGTTGGTCGATGCGCCCGGAGGAGGGCAGGAACTGTTGGTAGGGGTTCTCCGCGTACAGGCGCACCTCCATGGCGGCGCCGTTCAGACACAGGTCCTGCTGGGCCTTGGGCAGCGGCCGGCCCTCTGCCACCGCCAGCTGCCAGGCCACCAGGTCCTCGCCGGTGACCAGCTCGGTGACCGGGTGCTCCACCTGCAGGCGGGTGTTCATCTCCATGAAGAAGAATTCGCCTTCGGGGGAAAACAGGAACTCCACGGTGCCGGCGCCCTGGTAATCGATGGCGCGAGCGGCGCGTACCGCCGCCTGGCCCAGCTCCTGGCGCTGTTGTTCGCTGAGCCCCGGCGCCGGCGCTTCCTCGATCACCTTCTGGTGGCGCCGTTGCACCGAGCAGTCACGCTCGAACAGATGCACGGCGTTACCGTGTTCGTCGGCGAACACCTGCACCTCCACGTGGCGGGCGGTGGGCAGGTAGCGCTCCAGCAGCACGCGGTCGTCGTCGAAGGCATTGCGGGCCTCGCGGCGGGCGGCGGCCAGGGCTTCCTCGAACTCCTCGGCACGCTGCACCGCGCGCATGCCCTTGCCGCCGCCCCCGGCCACCGCCTTGATCAGCAGCGGGAAGCCGACCCGGTCGGCCTCGCGGAGCAGGGTGGCGTCGTCGGCGCCTTCCCGGTCGAAGCCGGGCAGCACCGGCACGCCGTGCTCCGCCATGCGCTGGCGGGCGGCGGCCTTGTCGCCCATCAGGCGGATCGAAGCCGGGGCCGGGCCGACGAAAATCAGCCCGGCCTCGGCGCAGGCTTCGGCGAAGGCGGCGTTCTCCGACAGAAAGCCGTAACCGGGGTGAATGGCGTCGGCGCCACTGTCCCGGGCGGCGGCCAGCACCGCTTCGATGTTCAGGTAGCTGTCGCGGGCACTGGCCGGGCCCAGATGCATGGCGCGGTCCGCCTCGCGGACATGGGGCGCGTCGGCGTCGATGTCGGAATACACCGCCACCGTGGTGAGCCCGAGCTCACGGCCGGTGCGGATGATGCGCCGGGCTATTTCGCCCCGGTTGGCGATCAGAAGGGTGTCGATGCGGGCCATTGTTGTTCCTTTCTGTGTGGGCGGCTATTCGTCGATCCAGTTCGGGGCGCGTTTTTCCAGGAAGGCGCTCAGGCCCTCCTGACCTTCGGCCCCGGTGCGCAGCTCGGCGATCAGGTCGGCGGTGTAGTCCACCACGGCCGGGTCCACGGCGCTGCCGTCGGCACGGTGCACCAGTTCCCGGGCGCGTTGCTGGGCGCCAGGCGCGCCGTTCAGCAGGGCGGCGATCAGCCGTTCCACGGTGGTGTCGAGATCCACCGCCGGCACCACTTCATGGACCAGCCCCAATTGCCCGGCGCGGGGGGCGTCGATCACCTCGGCGGTCATGAAATAGCGGCGCGCCTGCCGTGGCCCCATGGCGCGCACCACGTAAGGGGCGATGACGGCCGGCAGAATGCCGAGCTTCACCTCACTGAGGCAGAAGCGGGCGTCGTCGGCGGCCACCGCGATGTCGGCGGCGCAGATCAGCCCCAGGGCGCCGCCGAAGGCGGCCCCCTGGACCCGGGCGATGACCGGCTTGGCGGCGCCGTCGATGGCGCTCATCAGTGCCGCCAGCCGGCGTGCGTCGGCGCGGTTCTGGTCCGCGTCCAACTCGCCCATGGCGCGCATCCAGTTGAGGTCGGCGCCGGCGGAAAAGTGCTTGCCGGCGGCGTCCAGCAGGATCACCCGGGTGCTTTCCTCGTCGCCGGCCCGCTGGAACGCTTCGATCAGCGCTTCGATGATGGCGTCGTCAAAAGCATTACGTTTGTCCGGCCGGTTGAGGGTGATGTGCGTAACCAGGCCCGTATTGGTGCTTGTTATGCTCATGGGTTGCTCCTGTTGTTGGTCGCTGGAGGTCAGACGCCGGACGCCGGACGCCGGACGCTGGACGCCGGACGCTGGACGCTTAACCCTGGGCGTCCAGGTGTGACGTGTTTCCTGACGGGTTGTTCTGAACTGGCAGGGAACACGTCATCCTTTCAAGGCTCGGTTTAAGCGTCTGGCGTCTGGCGTCTGGCGTTACTCACATCCGGAAAATGCCGTAGCGGGTTTCGCCGATGGGGGCGTTAAGGCTGGCGGAGATCGCCAGGCCAAGCACGTCGCGGGTGTCCGCCGGGTCGATAACGCCGTCGTCCCACAGCCGCGCGCTGGCGTACCACGGTTGCGCCATGGTTTCGTATTGCTCGGTCATGTCCGCCTGGAAACGGCGCGCCTCGTCCTCGTCCCAGTGCTCGCCTTTCTTCTTCAGGGCGGCGGCCTTCACCTGGGTGAGCACGCTGGCGGCCTGCTCGCCGCCCATCACCGAGATGCGCGCGTTGGGCCACATGAACAGGAAGCGCGGGTCGTAGGCGCGACCGCACATGCCGTAGTTGCCGGCGCCGAAGCTGCCGCCCGTGATCACCGTGAATTTAGGCACGGCGGCGCAGGCCACCGCGTTGACCAGTTTGGCGCCGTGCTTGGCGATGCCCTCGGCCTCGTACTTCTTGCCCACCATGAAGCCGGTGATGTTCTGCAGGAACAGCAGCGGAATGCCGCGCTGGTTGCACAGCTCCACGAAGTGAGCGCCCTTGAGGGACGATTCGGAATAGAGCACGCCGTCGTTGGCCAGAATGCCCACCGGGAAACCGTGGATGCGGGCGAAGCCGGTGACCAGCGTGGTGCCGTAGTTGGCCTTGAACTCGTCCAGGTCGGAGTCGTCGACGATGCGCGCGATCAGCTCCCGGGCCGGCATCGGCGAACGGGTGGTGGGCGGAATCAGGCCGTACAGCTCGTCGGCGTCGTAGGCCGGCGGTCGGGCCGGGCGCACGTCGAGCAGCTCCGGCTTGCGTCGGTTGAGCCGGTCGATGCAGCGGCGCGCCAGGTCCAGGGCGTGGGGCTCGTCGTCGGCCAGGTGGTCGGCCACGCCGGACTGTTCCCCATGCAGCGCGGCGCCACCCAGTTCCTCGGCGGTGACCTCCTCGCCGGTGGCCGCCTTGACCAGCGGCGGGCCGGCCAGGAACACGGTGGAATGCTCGCGCACCATGATCACCTCATCGGCCATGGCCGGTACGTAGGCGCCGCCGGCGGTGCAGGAGCCGAGCACCACGCTGATCTGGGGAATCCCCCGGGCGGACAGGTTGGCCATATTGAAGAAGATGCGACCGAAGTGTTCCCGGTCCGGGAATACCTCATCCTGGCGGGGCAGGTTGGCGCCGCCGGAATCCACCAGGTAGATACAGGGCAGATTGTTTTCCGCGGCCACCGCCTGGCAGCGCAGGTGTTTCTTTACCGTGAGCGGATAGTAGCTGCCGCCTTTCACGGTGGGGTCGTTGGCGACGATCATGCATTCCACGCCGGCCACCCGGCCGATGCCGCCCACGCAGCCGGCGGCGGGCACGTCCTCGCCGGGGTAGACGCCGTCGGCGGCCAGCGCCGACAGCTCCAGGAACGGCGAGCCCGGGTCCAGCAGGTGCTGGATACGCTCGCGGACCGGCAGCTTGCCCCGTTCGCGCAGGCGCCGTTCGGCGGCTTCGCCACCGCCGGCGGCGACCCGGTCCAGTTTTTCCCGGAGTTGCTCGCGCAGGGCCAGGTTATGGTCCCGGTACTCGGCGTATTCCGGGGTGCTTTTGTTGAGTTGGCTGATGATTTTTGGCATGGCTACGCCTCGCTTACACGCTTCACGCTGGCACGCACCTCGCTACGGGCGGCGTGCCAGCGTGAAGCGTGGTGCGTGTTAGCGGGTTTCATTGAACAACTCCCGACCGATCAGCATACGGCGGATTTCGCTGGTCCCGGCGCCGATTTCATAAAGCTTGGCGTCGCGCAGCAGGCGGCCGGTGGGGTAGTCGTTGATGTAGCCGTTACCGCCCAGGCACTGGATCGCGTCCAGGGCCATTTGCGTGGCGTTCTCGGCGCAATAGAGGATGGCGCCGGCGGCGTCCATGCGGGTGGTGCGGCCGGTGTCGCAGTTGCGCGCCACCTGGTAGAGGTAGCTGCGGCTGGCGTTGAGGGTCACGTACATGTCGGCGATCTTGCCCTGCATCAACTGGAACTCACCGATGGCCTTGCCGAACTGCTTGCGCTCGTGCACATAGGGCAGCACCACGTCCAGACAGGCCTGCATGATGCCGGTGCAGCCGCCGGCGAGCACGGTGCGCTCATAGTCCAGGCCGCTCATCAGCACCTTGACCCCTTCGCCGACCCGGCCCAGCACGTTTTCCTCCGGTACCTCGCAGTCCTCGAACACCAGCTCACAGGTGTTGGAGCCGCGCATGCCCAGCTTGTCCAGCTTCTGGGCCCGGGAGAAGCCGGGGAAATCCCGTTCCACCAGGAAAGCGGTGATGCCGCGTGGGCCGGCGTCCGCGTCGGTCTTGGCGTAGATCACGTAGGTGTGGGCGTCCGGGCCGTTGGTGATCCACATCTTGTTGCCGTTGAGCACATAGCGGTCGCCTTTCTTGTCGGCGCGCAGGCGCATGCTCACCACGTCGGAGCCGGCGCCGGGCTCGCTCATGGCCAGGGCGCCGATGTGCTCGCCGCTGACCAGGCCGGGCAGGTAACGGGCGCGCTGGGCGTCGTTGCCGTTCAGCCAGATCTGATTCACGCACAGGTTGGAATGGGCGCCGTAGGAAAGCCCCACGGAGGCGGAGGCCCGGGAGATTTCCTCCATTACCAGGGTGTGGGCCAGGTAGCCCAGGCCGGCGCCGCCGTATTCCTCGCCCACGGTGATACCGAGCACGCCCAGGTCGCCGAGTTTTTTCCACAGGTCATTGGGGAACTGGTTGTCCCGGTCCACCTGCTCGGCGAGGGGCGCGATTTCGTTGCGGGCGAAGGCGCGGGCGCTGTCGCGCAGGGCCTCCAGGGTATCGTCCAGTTGAAAGTCCAGGCCGCCGTTAAACATGATCGTTCTCCAGGTTTTCCATTGCTTGCCGGGCACGGGCCTCGGCGTCCTCCAGTTCCCCTTGCAGGATCCGGATGTCGGTGAGTTGTTGTTCGAGCTGGGCGCGTTTTTCGTTGATCTTGCCGATCAGGGCCATCAGCTGATCGCGGTTGTCCTCGGTGGGCCGGTACATGCGAATCAGGTCCCGGGATTCGGCCAGGGAGAAGCCCAGCCGCTTGCCGCGCAGGATCAGCTTCAGCGTGGTGCGGTCCGCCGTCGAATAGATTCGGGTCTGGCCGCGACGCTCCGGGCTCAGCAGGCCCTGATCCTCGTAGAAGCGGATGGTGCGCGTGGTGACGTCGAAGGCACGGGCCAGCTCGCCGATGGTGTAGGTCTTTTGAGTTTCCATGGGGTCGGAGATTAGGGGAAGTTTACGTTAACGTAAAGTGGCGGTTATGGATGGGACCGTGCCGTTGCGGGTGCCGGCGGGCCGGACACGCGGCAAGTACGTCCATGTAGCTCGTTTCCGGCATCCCTGCCTCCAACGGTCCGGCCCGCCGGCACCCGCAACGGCACTCCCGGGGTAACCTTCCCCTTGGGGGGTAGGAGCGGCTTTAGCCGCGATTGGGGGTGGCACGGCGGTCGGTCTGGCTCGGTCGCCAGCCGCGATGCGGTAGCCTGGGCGGTTGGGGGGTGTTACCTTTAGCGCCCGCTGGTTCCGAGGGTGTGGGACGGTGATTTACAGAAAAGATCGCAAGGTCCTCAAAAGAGTGGATTTCGGGGCCGCCAAGAATTCCCTGATGGGGGTGTTGGCGGCCCTTGTGGTTTACGCGCTGGTGATTGCCTGGGGCCGCGTTTACGAGGCGTTCCAGCTGGAGGCGCTGATCGCCGGTGGCGCGGTGGTGGTGGTGACCGCTTTCCGCCTGTGGCTGGTGGCGCGCTTCGATGCCCTGTATGGCGCCGGGCCGGCGCGCTGGCGGAGGCTGTTCGCGCTCGGCCTGATTCTGCACGCTCTGGTGTGGGGGCTGCTGCCGGCCTGGCTGGTGTGGCGCGTGGGCACCGGCTTCAATTTCTTCGTGGTGATTCTCTACAACGTCGGCGTGACCACCGCCCTGGGCAGTTCCTGGATGGCGGGGCTGCGGGTGCGGCAGGTCTATATCGTGCTGATGTTCCTGCCGGTGATCATCGCTCTGGTGTTGGGTGGCGGCCTGCGTGAGTGGCTGCTGGCGATGCTGGTGGCGGCCTATACCTTCTACCTGTTCCGGCTTTATCGCGGCCAGTACGAGCTGTTCTGGCACGCCGTGACCCGGGAACGCCGTGGTAGGGGCGTGGAGCGGCGCCGGGAGCTGCCGGCCAGCACCGACATCCAGCTCAGCCTGGTGTACCGGCTGGCCCATGAACTGCGCACGCCGATGAATTCGGTGATGGGCATGATGTCGCTACTGGAAGACACCCGCCTGGATGATGAACAGCAGGAATACCTGCAGGTGGCCGGGCAGAGCGGCAAGCTGATGATCACCCTGATCGACGACGTGCTGGATTATTCACGCATTCTCACCGGCCGCATCACCCTGAGCCCGGATTACTTTGATCTGCGTTTGGCGCTGGAACAGATTCTCGAGGCGTTCGGGCCGATGGCTCAGAGCAAGGGCCTGGAGCTGGCCGCCGTGGTGGATCGCTTGTTGCCCAAGCGGGTACGTGGCGACCGCGACCGGCTCATGCAGGTGCTCACCAACCTGCTCAGCAACGCGGTGAAATTCAGCGAACGGGGCGAAATCCGGGTGGACGTGGATTTCACCGCCGAGGGGGAAAACGATGGCGTGTTGCGGGTGCGGGTCAGTGACCAGGGGGCCGGCATGGACACCGACACCCTCAAGCACCTGTTCGAGGACCAGTTCCTGGATGGCGCCCAGGACGCCTTCGCGGTTCGTCACGCGGGCTTCGGCCTGCTGGTGTGCAAGGGGCTGATCGAGGCCATGGGCGGCCATATTGGCGCCGAAAGCGTGGAAGGGGAGGGCTCCACCTTCTGGTTCACGGTGCGGCTGGGCATGCAGGCGGACATGAGCGAATCCACCAAACTGGCCGCCGCCATGACCCAGGTTCAGGGGCTGGTGGTGGGCGCCGGCGGCGGCTCCCTGGCCGCCCTGCAGGAAGAGTTCGAGGCACTGGGCAGCCAGTGCCAGGGGGCGCGGGATTACGATCATGCCTTGCAGGCGCTGCGCGCCGGTCACCGTGAGCAGGCGGAGTTCGACCTGTTGCTGGTGGATACCCATGACCGCCGTGAGCTGGCGCTGAACCTGTGCCGCAACGTGCTGGAAGACCCCAGCTTGCGACCGGTGAAGCTGATGCTGATGTGCACCATCGAGGAGCGTGGCCAGCCGACCATCCAGCGTCTGGTGGACAAGCATGGCCTGGTGACCCTGGTGCGGCCGGTGCATCGCTCCGGGCTGCGCATCGCCCTGGGCCGGGTGCTCGGCATCCGCCGTCCGGCGCCGGTACAGGATCTGCCCACGGAGACCCCGGAGGAGCGGCAGCGTCGCAAGCTGTTCCGCCTGCTGCTGGTGGAGGACAACGAGGTTAACCAACTGGTTACCCGGGGCATGTTGGGCAAGCTCGGTTACCAGGTGAAGACCGTTAATAACGCGGAAACCGCTCTCGCGCTGCTGGAGCAGGAGACCTTCGATCTGATCCTGATGGACTGCATGATGCCGGACCTGGACGGCTTCGAAGCCACCCGGGTATTGCGCGAGCGGGAGCAGGCCGAGGAAAGCCCGCGCACGCCGGTGATCGCCATCACCGCCAATACCGCCGAAGGGGTGCAGGCGCGTTGCCTGGCCGCCGGCATGGATGACTTTCTCGCCAAACCCGTGCATCTTCAGGAACTGGAAACCGTTCTGCGGCGTTGGCTTTCGAAGGACGAGGACGACGCCGGAGGGGAACAGGACAGCGAATAACAAGAGGATGACGCCATGAGCCGAAGGGCCTTGCTGCTGGGCGCCACTGGATTGGTGGGCGGACACTGCCTGCGACTGCTGCTGGATTGCGACGAGTATGACGAAATCCGGGTACTCACCCGGCGCGCCACCGGGGTCGAGCACCCCAAACTGGTGGAAAGGGTCATCGACCCGACGGACATCGAAGCGCAGGCGGACTTCTTCGCCGTGGACGACGTGTTCTGCGCCATCGGTACCACGCTCAAGCAGGCCGGTTCCAAGGATGCTTTCCGGCGCGTGGATCTGGAGCTGGTGATCACCGTCGGCCGGCTGGCCCGGGACGCCGGCGTGCAGCGCTTCCTGCTGGTGTCGGCGGTCAACGCCAACGCCCACTCGCCATTCTTCTACGCGCGTACCAAGGGACAACTGGAGCGCGAGCTCAAGGACCTCAAACTACCGTTGCTGGCCCTGTTCCAGCCGTCGCTGCTACTCGGTGAGCGGGAAGTGCCGCGCCCGGTGGAGGCGTTCGGCATTCGTTTTTCCAAGATCATCGACCCGATCACCCGCTGGACCGACGCCCACTGGCTGCCGGTGAGCGGCGAAAGGGTCGCCGAGGCGCTGATCGGCATGGCGTTGATGGGCCCGGACACCGGCACCTACCGGGTGCGGTTCCGGGATTTCATCGTCTACGCCGGCAAGTTCCGCGACAAATGTTTGCGCTCGGCCTCCTGAGCGCGAAGGAGTTCACCCCCGGACAATGCAAACAATGGAGAGACAATGACTTTCGTCACCTGTGATCTGTGCGACGACAACGCCGACATCGTATCCGTGGTCACCGGCCTGAACTGGTTCAGCTACGGCGGGCGGAGTGCCTTTGGCGGTGAGATCGTCACCGTGAAATGCTTCGAGGACAATTCCCGGGTCAAGGAGCATCTGGGCACCGACGGCAAGGGCAAGGTGCTGGTGGTGGACGGCGGCGGCAGCCTGCGCAACGCACTGATCGGCGACATGATCGCCGAAAACGCGGTCAAGAACGGCTGGGAAGGGGTGATCATCAACGGTGCCTGTCGGGACGTGGATGAACTGGCCAAGCTGGACATTGGCGTCATGACCCTGGGTTGCGTGCCGATCAAATCGGTGCGCCGCGACGAGGGCCAGCTTAATATCGATGTTACCTTCGGCGGGGTCAGCTTCCGCCCCGGCGAATACGTCTACGCCGACAACAATGGCGTGATCGTGGCGCCCCGTTCGCTGCTTTGAGCGGCACCACCCACGTTTTGCGAAAATTTATAGTTCGTTCCGTGCCGACGCGAGCCAGTCGGTGGTCCGCCGTATAGGATGTAGCGCAACATCTTCGTCGATTCTTGCGTTGTTCCGTTGAAGGGGTGGTAGTACATGGAGCGTTTTCGTTGCTGGCCGGTGCTGGTCATGGTGCTGGTCTGCTGGCCGTTGGCGGCCCAGGGCTTTGGTTTCCAGGACGTCATCGACCGCGCCAGGGAGCAAGCCGGGGAGCCCTACCGGGCGCCGACGCCGATTCCATCCTTCCTGCAGGAACTCAACCACGAGCAATACCAGGGCATCCGCTTCAAGCCGGAGCGCACCCTGTGGCATGAAAGCGGCTCGCGTTTTCAGGTGCGACTGGTCTCGCCGGGGCTGTATTTCAAGCACGCCGTCAAGCTCCACCAGGTGGACGCGGAGGGCGTGCACGACGTGCCCTACGACAAAACCGATTTCAACTACACCAGCGAGGAACTGGCACGGCGAGTGCCGGCGGACCTTGGCTACGCGGGCTTTCAGCTTACCTATCCGTTGCACGGCGAGAACAGCCGCGATCCTTTCCTGGTGTTCGCCGGCGCCAGTTATTTCCGCGCCGTCGGCAAGGACGGCCACTTCGGGCTGTCCGCCCGGGGCATCGCCGTGAACACCGGCTTGCCATCCGGTGAGCAGTTTCCCTCGTTCACCGAATTCTGGCTGGTGCGGCCGACCGCCAAGGCCGACACCATGACCTTCTACGCCCTGCTGGACGGCCGCGCCCTCACCGGTGCCTACCAGTTCGACGTGCGTGTCGATGACGCCGCGATCATGGACGTGAAGTCCCGGCTGTTCCTGCGCGAGGACATCGAGAAACTGGGCATCGCGCCGCTCACCTCCATGTTCTTTTACGGTGGCAACACCGCCCGGCCAGTGGGCGAGTGGCGCCCCCGGGTACACGATTCCGACGGCCTTCTGATGCACGACGGCGGCAGCGGCGAATGGCTGTGGCGGCCACTGCTCAACCCCAAGAATCTGAAGATCGATTACTTCAGCGCCGAGAAAACCGGTGGTTTCGGGCTCATGCAGCGCCAGACCCGTTTCGATGATTTCCAGGATTTCGCCGCCCATTATCACCAGCGACCAAGCGCCTGGGTGGCTCCCAAGGGAGAATGGGGCAAGGGGCGCATGTCCCTGGTGCAGTTGCCGTCCAGCAACGAAAACAACGACAACATCGTCGCCTTCTGGACCCCGTCCGAACCGGCCCGCAAGGGCCAGGCCCTGGCCTACGACTACCGCCTCAAGTTCGGTGATCCGTCGATCAGCGGCAGCCAGCGGGCCAGCGCCGTGAAGACCTTCGTCGGCGACGGCAACCGCGCCGGCGGCGGTAACGTGGAAGGCGCCTACCGGGTGGTGGTGGATTTCGCCGGTGGGCCGCTCGGCGATCTGTCCGGTGACGCCCCGGTGACCAGCGCGGTGACCGCCGAGGGCAACGGCGAGGTGATCGAGCACTTCGTGGAGTACCTGTCACCGGTGAATCGCTGGCGTATCTCGATCCTGGCCAAGCCAGCGCCGGAACGGCCACTGGCCCTGCGTGCCTTCCTCAAGAACGGTGATGAAGCGGTAAGCGAAACCTGGTCCTACGAGATTCCCGCCAACAATGACATTCTGGGAGCGGAATCCTGATGAGCGATAATCTGATCGAGGATGCCCTGGGCCGGGCGCTGGCCTACCTGCGTCTGGCCGGCCTGGATGCCGACCCGGCGCTGACCCGACGCGCCCTGCGATTGGTGGACGAAATGCTGGAGCAGGGCGAGGATGGCCTGGTGGAGCGGGTGATGTCGGCGCTGCCGGAGCGTTTCGCGGTGCCCGAGCCGCCGGAGCCGCTGGGCACGCCGCCGATTCACCGTGGTGCCATCGGCTATGGCGTGGGCGGTTACGGCGTGGGGCGATGAGCCTGGCCATGAACGCGAACCCCGAAGCACCCACCGTGCCGCGCTGGAAGGCGGTGGCGGCCACCCGCCGCGCAATACTGATACTGCTGGTGCTGGCACAGACCGTGGGTGGCCTGTACGGCATGCAGTCGGTGCTGCCCTATCACGGTGGCAACCTGCTGGAAAAGGGCATCCTGTTCCTGTTCGCGGTGTTGTTCGCCTGGATCTCGGTGGGTTTCTGGACCGCCTTGCT
The DNA here is from genome assembly GCF_046507615.1 of Alloalcanivorax sp. C16-2. Classification (NCBI taxonomy): domain Bacteria; kingdom Pseudomonadati; phylum Pseudomonadota; class Gammaproteobacteria; order Oceanospirillales; family Alcanivoracaceae; genus Alloalcanivorax; species Alloalcanivorax sp. C16-2. Next base: position 2,186,800 of record NZ_JBKFTL010000001.1, read on the forward strand.
GGGGTTCTGGCTGCGGCGGCGCGGCGGCGACCCCTATTCCCTGGTACGCCACCATGACGCCGCCACCCTGGCGGCCACGCCTCTGGCGCGCACCGCGGTAGTGATGCCGGTGTACAACGAGCCGGTGGACCGCACCCTGGCCGGTTTGCGCGCCACCATCGAGGACCTGCGCGCCACCGGCGAGCTGGACCACTTCGATTTCTACATTCTCTCCGACAGTCGTGACGCCGAGCAGTGGCTTGCCGAACGCAGCGCCTGGTATCGGCTGTGCGAGGAACAGGATCTGCATGGCCGGCTGTTCTACCGCCACCGGCCGGTCAATCTGAACTTCAAAAGTGGCAACGTGGCGGATTTTCTGCGCCGCTGGGGGCGGGACTACGTCTACATGGTGGTGCTCGACGCGGACAGCGTGATGGGCGGCAATACGCTTACGCGCATGGTGCGGCACATGGAGCTGGCCCCGCGCGTGGGTATCCTGCAAACCAGCCCGTCGCTGATCAACGCCCATTCCGCCTTCGCCCGCTTCCAGCAGTTCGCCAACCGGGTGTACGGTCCCTTGTTCACCGCCGGTCTGGCCGGCATTCAACTTGGCGAGGCCGCCTACTGGGGCCACAACGCGATCATCCGCACCGATCTGTTCATGCGTCACTGCGGTCTGCGCCGGCTCAGCGGGTTCGGCCTGTTCAATGGCCCGATCATGAGCCACGACTTCGTGGAAGCCGCCTACATGGGCCGGGCCGGCTATGAGGTATGGATGGAGCCGGAGCTGGACGAAAGCTACGAGGAATCACCGCCCACCCTGGTGGACGAACTGACCCGCGACCGGCGTTGGGCCAAGGGCAACCTGCAGCACGCCTGGTTGTTCTTCTTCGCCCCCAGGCTGCGTTTCGCCCATCGCATGGCGTTCCTCAATGGCATTCTGTCCTATCTGTCGTCGCCGATCTGGCTGGTCTTTCTGATTCTGACCAGCATCGAGGCCACCCGGCTGACGTTGTGGCCCATCGATTACTTCCCCGACCAGCGCGGCAGCATGTTCCCGGTGTGGCCGGAGTGGCACCCGCACTGGGCCGTGGGATTGGTGCTGAGCACCCTGTTTCTGTTGTTCGTGCCCAAGTTCCTGGCGGTGCTGGATGTGCTGCTCACCGGTCGGCGGCGCCAGCACGGCGGCGCCTGGCGGTTGTTCCTGTCGGTATGCCTGGAATTGCTGGTGTCCATGTTGCTGGCGCCGATTCGCATGCTTGCCCACAGCCGTTACGTGCTGGAAGCCCTGTTCAACGTGCGCCTGCACTGGGGTGGCCAGAACCGCACCGATGAGACCGGCTGGCGACAGGCGTTTCTCAGCCAGGCGCCGGGCACCCTGCTGGCGATCGGCTGGTCGGGCCTGGCTTTGCGGCTGGACCCGATGTTCTTCTTCTGGTCCCTGCCGGTGGCGCTGCCGCTGATTCTGGCCGCGCCCACCTCGGTACTGCTCAGCCGGGTGGCGATCGGTGAACGCCTGCGCCGCCGGCGTCTGCTGCTCACCCCGGAAGAACAGCGGCTTTCCCCCCAGGTGGATACCATCGCCGCGCCGCGACCGCTCAACCCGGTGCGCCTCACCGCCTTCGAGGCGGCGGTGCTGGACCCGGTCCTCAACCGGGTGCACCGGGCGCTGGCCCGGCGCCGGCGCCCGGTGGATGCCGAGGCCTGGCGGCAGTGGCTGGAGCGCTGCATGAAGGAGGGCCCGGACGGCCTCAACCGCCGTCAGCTCAATGCCCTGGCCCGGGACGCCGACGCGCTGGCGCGTCTTCATCAGGCCGCCTGGACCGCGCCCCGGGACAGTTACTGGGGCGTGCGGGTCGGGGTGGTGAAAAGCCGCGATTATGGGTAGGCTTCTGTCCCTTCTTTGACGCTTCAAGGGACGAAGCCATGTTGAGAGCCAATCCGGTCAGGGATTGCATGAAACCGGACCCCTTCACACTGTCTCCTTCCTCGACGGTAAGCGATGCCGCCCGGGCCCTGCTGACGCGCAATCTTTCCGGCGCGCCGGTAGTGGATGAGCGCGGAGAGCTGATCGGTATGTTTTCCGAAGCGGACGCGCTCAAGGCCGCCCTGGACGCTGATTACCACGGCACCGGCAGCGGGCGGGTAGTGGATTATATGAGCCGCGAAGTGCATGGCGTGCCGGTGGCGGCCACCGTGCAGGAGGCGGCGGAACTGTTCTTGCGTTATCACCGGCGAACCTTGCCGGTGGTCCAGGGGCCGCGGCTGGTGGGACTGCTAAGCCGCGGGGATGTGCTGCGCCAGGTGACGCCGGCGAGGACAACGTCACCGTGATGGTGGTGGCACGATGTTTAACGACCAAACAGGGGATCACCCGATGAATCAACCTTACCAAGCGCCGGAAGCCAGCCTGGGGGCCGGCTCCGAGGAAACCTATCAGCCCAGGTTGTTCCAGACCTCCGGCCGTCTCGGTCGGGCGCGTTATTTCGTTTACGTGATGGCGCTCACCATGATCACCTACCTCGCCATGGGGCTGGTCATGGGGGTGGGTTTCGGCAGCGCCTCACCGGGCAGTGGCCCCAGTGGCATCTTTATTATCCTGATGCTGCTGGTGATGGCGCCGGTGAGTATTTTCACCATGGTGATGAGCATCATTTACGGTATTCGCCGGCTTAACGACATGAACATGAGCGGCTGGATGATTCTGCTGATGTTCGTGCCCATCGCCAACTTCGTGATCGCCATCATGCTGCTGTTCGTGCCCGGCTCCAAGGTGGCCAACAAATACGGCCCGAAACCGGCGCCCAATGGGAACGGCGTGATCGCCGCCCTGGTGGTGCTACTGGTTCTTTTCGTGGGCGGCTTCGTGGGCATGGGCGCCATGATCGGCTCGATGAGCCAGGGCATGAACAGCCCGGGCATGTACCAGATGGACGGCTACTGAGCATCTGAGCATCGAACCAAAAAAGGCTCCCCGAGGGGAGCCTTTTTCATGCGCCGATCGCCGCCAGGAGACGGCGGGCGAGGTTACGGCAGCAGGTGTTTCACCGCGTCGCGTTCCTCGGCCAGCTCGGTCTCGGTGGCGGTCATGCGCTCGCGGGAGAAGTCGTTGACCTCCAGGCCCTGAACGATTTCCCAGTCGCCGTTCTTGCACACACACGGGAAGGAGTAGATCAGACCTTCCTGAATGCCGTAGGAACCGTCGCTGTAGATGCCCATGGACACCCAGTCGCCCTCGTCGGTGCCCAGCGCCCAGGAGCGCATGTGGTCGACGGCGGCGTTCGCGGCGGAGGCGGCGGAGGAAGCACCACGGGCCTTGATGATGGCCGCGCCGCGCTGTTGCACGGTGGGGATGTACTCTTCCGCGTACCACTTCCGGTCCACTTGCTCGGCGGCGTTCTTGCCATCCACTTCGCAGTGGTGCAGATCCGGGTACTGGGTGGAGGAGTGGTTACCCCAGATGGTCATCTTCTTGATGTCGTTCACGGTCTTGCCCAGCTTCTCACCCAGCTGCGCCATGGCGCGGTTATGGTCGAGACGGGTCATGGCGGTGAACTGGCGCGGATCGATGTCCGGCGCGTTGCGCTGGGCGATCAGGGCGTTGGTGTTGGCCGGGTTGCCGACCACCAGAACCTTGATACCACGGCTGGCCACCTCGTTGATGGCCTGGCCCTGAGCGGAGAAGATCGCCGCGTTGGCTTCCAGAAGGTCCTTGCGCTCCATGCCCGGACCACGCGGACGGGCGCCGACCAGCAACGCGTAATCGGCATCCTTGAAGGCCACCTTGGCGTCGTCGGTCTGCACGATGCCGGCAACCAGCGGGAAGGCGCAATCTTCCAGTTCCATGGCGACGCCTTTCAGCGCTTCCAGGGCAGGGGTGATTTCGAGCAGCTGCAGGATGACCGGCTGGTCCTTGCCGAGCATGTCGCCGGAGGCGATCCGGAACAGCAGGGAGTAGCTGATTTGACCAGCGGCGCCGGTGACAGCAACGCGTACAGGTGCTTTCATGAACAATCTCCTAACCAGAATTCGGGAGGACGTAAGTGACTGAAAGTTGGGGAGCCTTCGAGCAATGGCGAAACCCGGCACGGGCCAGCGGGCCCGGGACGGCGCGTATTATAGAGGAACCGCGAGCTCATTCATACTTGCCGCGCTGACCTGTTCCCTGATCTCCCCCTAACCTCCGTCTTGTGCGTGGCGGGCCCGCCGCCTGCCAGGCGCTGCCCGCATAGTCCGTCGTCTCCAAAAAATCAGCGGACTGCTTTGTTTCATAGCGGGCTCCTGCCCGAAAAGGTTGCATTTCGCTTCTGTGATCCACCTCTAATAATGCTAAGCCATAATTATTATAGGCTGGCTAAAGGATGTCTTTGATTGGTTGTGCGCCCGCCGGGGATCAGGGGAGGGCAGAGGTTTTTGCCGAAAATAGAAGCTATTTCACGCCGGTCCGTTATTGCCTTTTACATCATCTTACGAGTAATCCGAATCAACTGGGCCGCAAATGCGCGGGCTTGCGATATTGCCCGACCGTGACCCGGCAAGAGTCCGCTGACCAAGCCGAATTGGGGGTTTTTAGGTAATATTTTCCGGGGCGTTGATATTGGGCGTCTACCTCTCGAGTTTACAGCTTGTATGGTGGGGGATATGAGTTTTTCCAAGAACAACACGAAGTTAGTTGGGCGCGTGGCGCGAAAACCGTTGTGGATTTTTCTTATATTTTTTGCTTTAGCAGTTTTATTTCTTGTGGCGGAGGGCATATACAAGGATATCATCCATGATGGATTTGAGCCTGGTCCGAAGCTGGCGACGGTCGAGTATGCTGAGCCGACGAAAGATTTTCCGAACGGCAGTGTTGAGAGATGGTCCTACAAAAATGGATTTTTCTCTTTTGATACCAGAAATGCAAGATCTAGGTTAATAGCTGCATCTGAAGAGACCAGTTTGATGGTTGTCATGGGGGCTTCATGGCGGGAATTTTATGATAAAAAAACTATTTCAATAATATAAGAAATGATCCTTATAGTGAAATGAGAATTATTTTTCAAGTTAGAACTGATACAGGAAATGCTCATACCCAAATCAGTCATGATATCAGTGTCCTAGGTGGGGTGGATCAACGTTACCCTGATTTCTACGGCTATGCCCGAGGGAGCGGGGCATATCCAAGGTGGACTTATATTGGTAGGTATCCTGAACTTATGAAGCCAAACGGCGAACCTGTAATAATCTCATGCACTGGCGATGATGTTGTTGGGATAGGAAATACAAAAAAGGGTTGGTGTAGTTATTCGTTTATTTACGACGATTTGCTTCGTGCACAAGTCAGGTTTAATAAGCCTTTAATGTATGAGTTCAGCAAAAAACACAGCGATCTTGTCAAGTTTTTGGAATCTTTCAAGGAGGAAAGATGATGGTTTTTTATTATTTTGATCTGTTTACAAAAATAAAAGCTCATGTGGCGGTGCTTTACCATGGAGGCCAATTTTTAGAGAAATGGAAAGAGGTGCAGCGGAAAGTATCTCGCCTTATTTACGGCTTTTCCGTAAGAGAGAGTAAAGTTAATGAGTGGTTGTCATGGCTAAGTCATTGACCTGCGAGCAACTCGAAAGTTATCAATTGATTATTGATTGGCGGACAGTCACTTGGGTCAAGCCTTGTTGCTCGCTCGCTTGAATGGGGTGGCTGGAAATGTTTTTAGAGTTAATAAAGAAAATCGTTGGAAGGCCAGTTTTTGCTCTTTTCTTTCTGTTTTTTGGGGGGGCTTTGTTTCTTGTTGGGGAGGAATTATATAAAGATAGCGTCTATGCAAGAGAAGTGCCGCCACCAATAGCAACTGTTCAATTTTATAAACCAACAAAAGAATTTCCTTCTGGGAGCATGGAGAAGTGGAGATATAAGTACGGTTTTCTTAAAGTCGATAGAAGGTATGGTTATGCTAGGAGTTATAGACTTCCAGAGCCAAGGCTCTTCGCGGCGACAAATGTCGCATGGCCTCATTATGATAAAATGGAAGAGCGTTATGAATTTATCAAGGAAAATCCGGACGGTCGATTGAGAATTCTGTTTTTTATAAAGAGGGGCACAAAGGATATACGTACGGTACTTCCTGCTGATATGGATAAGCTGAGAGGGGTGGATAAGCGTTATCCTGGTTTTCTTGGTTATGCTTATCAGAGTGATAAGAAGCCTCTATGGATTTATATAGGGAAATACCCTGATTTGATTAAACCTGACGGGGGGCTCGTCACGGTGCGATGCTCATCTGATGAAAGCTATGGGATCGATAACAGAAAGGTAGGGCATTGCAGTTACATATTGGTTTTTGATGATTTTCTGCATGCACAGGTTAGATTTAATAAACCATTAATGCATGAATTCAGCAATATGCATAGTGATCTCGTTAATTTTTTGCACTCATTCAAGGAATGATGGATGTGTGATTCATGGACATCGTTTCACTTTTTCTGGCCTCAGGTCGAGCTTGTGGCTTGGATCGCGCATCCCGTACACCTCACCCCAGAAAGGCGTGTCGTGGATTAAATCCATGAAGTTTTCCATTGGTCTTCTGCCTCCATGAACCGCTTCTGAACTTTTTCTGCAATCGCCGCTGAATTTCTCTGTTCATGACTCCCGAGTATATTGAAGGGGTGTCTATGAATTACATGGCTCGTATATTTCCACGGCGGATATTCCAAGCCAGTGATGGCCCGAGAATCCGCGGGGACTCAGTCTCGAGCCGCTGCATGGATGAGAGGAGAGACCATGGTGCACTGGGACGTGATCGTGGCGGGGGCCGGCCAGGCGGGGTGCGCGGCGGCCTGGGATCTGGCCGCCGGTGGCGCCCGGGTGTTGTTGCTGCACGGTGGTCCGGAGCGGCCCAAGCCCTGTGCCGGCGGCCTTACCATCAAGGCCTTGCGGCGCTATCGCTTTCCGGTGGACGCGGTGATCCGCGAGCGGGTTGATCGGGTGGCCATGAGCCGGGCTGGTGGGCCGCGGGTGTTGGCGGGCGCGGCGGTTCCGTTTTGTGTGATGACCCACCGGCGGGAGCTGGACGCTCTGTGCCGCGAGCGGGCGCTGGCGCGGGGCGCCGAGTGGCGCGCCGTCGCCGGGGTGCGCGCGGTGCGTCAGGGTGCCGCCGGCGTCACCCTGACCACTAGCGAGGGGGAGCTGTTGCGGGCTACCTGGCTGGTCGCCGCGGACGGCGCCCACAGCCCGGTGCGTCGTTTGTTGCAAGGCCAGCCGGCGGCATCGCCGGCCATGGCGCTGGAAGGGCACCTGCCCCGGGCGAAGGCCCGTCATTATCCCCCCATGACCCTGGATTTTCAGGAGGTGCCGGGCGGCTATGGCTGGCTGTTTCCCAAGGGCGATCACATCAACGTGGGCTTGTACGTGTGGCGCCGGGATCGGGCGCGGCTGGGCCGCGATCATCTGGCCGATTACGCCCGCCGGGCGTTGGGCAGCGGCGCGTTGGAGGAGGTGGCCGGGTATCCATTGGGGACCTGGCTGGCGCGGCGTTCACCCCGGTGTGGTCGGGTGCTGTTCGTCGGCGATGCGGCGGGCAGTACCGAGCCGTTGTTGGGGGAGGGCATCTACGGCGCCCTGGTCACCGGTCAACTTGCCGCCGGGGCCCTGCTGGCTGGTCGACCGGGGGATTACCCGCTGCTCATGGCGGACTGGGGCGAGGAGCTGCGCCAGGTGGAGCGCGTCACGCGTATTTTTTATGGCGTGCCGGCGTTCGGTTATGCCGCCCTGAGCCGCTGGCTGGCGCCGACCCTGCTGGCCGGCTACGCCGCCGGGCTGACCCTGGGGGGCACCAAGCGGGCCTGGCGCAGCCTCAGGGGGCGCCGCCGTCTTCGCGGTAGCCCAGGGGCGTGAGGCCAAACCAGCGTTTGAAGGCGCGGTTGAAGGCGCTTTGTTCCGAATAGCCCAGATCCAGGGCGATCTGGTTCACCGAGCGGTCGCTGTGCAGCAGCCAGTCGCAGGCCAGGCGGCGCCGTTCGTCCTCCAGCAGGGTGGAAAAATCGGTATGCTCGGCGCGCAGCCGCCGACGCAGGGTCCAGGGCTTCACGCCCAGACGTTCGGCGATCGGTTCCAGTTGCGGCACACCCTCCACCAGCCGGTGCTGGATTTCCAGGCGCACCTGTTCAAGCAGGTTGTCCCGGGCCCGGTGCCGGGTCACGGCGCGTTGTACCCGGGAACGGGCCAGGCGGTGCACCTCCGGGTCGGCGTCGCGCAGCGGCAGATCAAGCACCGCCTCGTCCAGTACCAGGGCGTTCAGCGGTTGCTGGAAATGCACCGGGCAGTGGAACACGCGCCGGTATTCGCTATCGTCCGCGGGCGCGTCGTGACGCAGGTGCAGAGCCAGAGGATCGCGTTCGGCGCCCAGAATCCAGCGCCCGAACACCACCGCCCCGGTGAAGAAAGCGTCCACCCGGTGCGCGCTGGTGGGCAGATCCTCGAACGGGGTTTCCCAGATCAGCCACAGGTTCCGGCTCCGCCATTCGAAGCGCAGTTCAGCGAATTCCGAGGTGACCCGGGTGAACGGAATCATCAGTTCGATGGCGTCGCGCAGGGTGGCGCTGGACATGCTGGCGTAGCCCAGTTCGCCCATGAAGCGCGGGCGGATGCCTTCGCCCATGTGCAGGCCGAACAGCGGGTCGCCGCTGCGGCTGACGGCGTGTTCAAGCAGCCGGTTTTCCACGCTCAGGGGAATGCGGGCGGCGGGGGATTCCAGGTCCTCCTCGGTGACGCCCAGGCGGACCAGTGCCTCACTGAGGTCGACACCGGCGTGCAGCGCGGCATCGAGCAGGTACTCGATCCAGAACGAAGCCACGGTCAGGGAGCTGAAGCGGGCGGAGGCGACGTTGGACATAGGCGTTCTTGTTATCGGTATCGGCGCAGCGGGGAGTTTCAGGGAACGTCAGGCGGGTGGATCAAGTCAATGACGAAAACCACCGGCCGGGCGTTCCTGGCCCGACCGGTGACGGCGTGGGCCGCGATCAGGCCTTCTGCTCGCGGGCCAGTTTGTTCACCTTGCGGCTGATGCGGTTGAGCTTTTTGTCCAGGCTCTCCATCTCTTCCCGGGTGGGCAAACCCAGGCCGTGGGCCAGCCGTACCCGCCAGTCGTTGTCGGTGCCTTTGGCGGTGCCGGTTTTTTTGGTGTTGCGCTGACGCAGTGACTCACCGGCTTTCACCAGTTCCTGGAACCAGTCCTGGCCGGTTTCGGTGATTCGGGTGAACGCGCCGCGCGCGGCTTTGGTAAGCTTGTCCGCCGTGGCGTTGAGCTCGGTGACCGTGTCGTTGGTGGACGTGCTGTCATTCATGGAGAGGGCCTCCTTTTCCAATGGTAAGAATGACGGAATGGTAACCAGGGGCTGGTGCCCATCGCTGGATATTGTCCAACAATTAAACAAGCTGTCCCGGCCCACCGGGACCAGGGAGAACGCGCATCATGCAAGTCGTATTGCCCCAGGGGGCCTATCAGGCAGTGGCCGGCGACGGTGTTCAGGAATTCCGTGGCGTGCCGTTCGCGCAACCGCCGCTGGGCGAGGCCCGCTTCAAGGCGCCGCGCCGGCTTCCGGACAGCGATGCCGTGGCGCGCGCCGACCGTTACCCGCTGCCATCCTTGCAGGTGCGCAACCCGATGATGGGCGTGGAGGACTCCGGCGAGGATTGCCTGTACCTGAATATCTGGGTACCGGAGGGGGAGGGGCCTTTCCCGGTGATGCTCTGGTATCACGGCGGCGGTTACGTGGCCGGTTCCGCTTCCCAGATTCTTTATAACGGTGCCGCTCTGGCGGCCAGCCAGCGGGTCATCGTGGTGAACGCCGCCTACCGGCTGGGTGCCCACGGTTTCGCGGATTTCAGCGCCGTGGCGCCGGAGCTGGAAGCGGACACCAACCTGGGGCTGCGCGATCAGGTGGCGGCCCTGGAATGGGTCAACCGCCACATCGAAGCGTTCGGTGGCCGCCCGGATCGGGTGACCATCTTCGGTGAATCCGCTGGCGGTTTCAGCGTCGCCACCCTGATGGCCACGCCCCGGGCGCGGCCTTTATTCCAGGCCGCCATCGTGCAGTCCGGCGCCGCCGATTTCGCTCTTGATCCCGAGGAGGCGGCGAAGGTAACCCGCGCCTTCGTGGGGGCGCTGCCCGGTGACGGTGACGCCGCCGACAAGCTGCGCGCCGCCGATGCCAAGGCCTGGATCAAGGCTCAGAATCAGGCCCTGCGTACCCTGGTGCGGCGCGGTCAGCGCGACACCACGCCGCAGTTCGCCATGAACTTCATGCCCATGGTGGACGGCGACCTGCTACCGCGCCTGCCGGTGGACGCCATCGCCGCCGGTGAAGCCGCCGATATCGCACTGATGGCCGGGGTGTGCCGGGACGAATACCACTTTTTCCAGTACGCGGGCCCGCTGGCCGGCTTCCCCACGGTGGAGGAGCTGCGCGGTTACGACGACGAGGAGATCCTGCGCCGTTTCGAGCGCGCGCTGCCGGGTAATGGCGAGCGGGTGCTGGCCCATTACCGCCGCGCCGTCACTCCGGACCCGGCCCGCAGCAACATGGACTGGTTCTCCGCCATGGAAACCGACCGGCTGTTCCGTATGCCCACCCTGCGTCTGCTGGATGCCCAGGCCGCCCACCGGCCGGACACTTATGGCTATCAGTTCACCTGGCCCAGCCAGCAGTTCGGCGTGCCCATGGGGGCCTGCCACGTGGTGGACGTGCCCTTCGTGTTCGGCGTGACCGACACCGTGCCCGGGCAGTTCTTCACCGGTGGCACCGACGAGGCCCGGGCGCTGTCCGAGCGGGTACGCGCTGACTGGGGAGCCTTCGCCCGGGGCGAGGCGCCCTCCGGCCCGGCCTGGGGTGAAGGGCGCCGGGTGGTTCAATACGGCCCCGGCGACGCCACGGCGCCGCTGTTTCAGGCCGACGACGAAGCCCTGTGGGCGGACATCATTCCGCGTCCGCGCCCCGGGACTGCACAATAGCGTTATAAAGCGTAGAATATAGCCCTCGTTGATCAGGAGTTCTTCCATGACCGTGGCCCAGGCCATTGAACGCAAGGTGCGCGACGCCTTGCCCGTCGATTATTTGCGCATCGAGAACGAGAGTCACAAGCATAACGTGCCGCCGGATTCGGAAACCCATTTCAAGCTGGTGGTGGTTTCCGGAACATTCCAGGGGCAGATGCCGGTACGTCGTCATCAGGCGGTGTACGGCCTGCTCGGCGAGGAGTTGAACGGCCCGGTGCATGCCCTGGCACTGCATCTGTTCACGCCGGAGGAATGGCGTGCCCAGGGCGGTGACGTGGCCGATTCCCCGGACTGCCGGGGCGGCAGCCAGCATGATCCGGAGTTCGGCCGATGAGCGCCGGCGATATCGTGGTGGCGGCGCTGTACCGCTTCACCCGGCTGGACGACCACGAGAACCTGCGCGAGCCGCTGCTGGCGCTGATGCTTGAGCGAGACGTCAAGGGCACGCTGCTGCTGGCCCGGGAGGGCATCAACGGCACCATCTCCGGGCGCCGCGCCGATATCGACGCGGTGTTGGGCTGGCTGCGCGCCGACCCGCGCCTGGAAGAGCTGGAGTACAAGGAGTCCTTCAGCGACGAGCATCCCTTCCTGCGCACCAAGGTCAAGCTGAAGAAGGAAATCGTCACCATGGGCGTGGAGGATCTGGACCCCAACCGCAGCCGGGGCACTTATCTGGAAGCGGAGGAGTGGAACCGGGTGATCGCCGACCCGGAGACCCTGGTGATCGATACCCGCAACGACTATGAGTACGAGGTGGGCACCTTCGAGGGCGCGGTGAATCCCCATACCAAGGCATTCCGGGACTTCCCCGACTATGTGCGCGACAACCTGGACCCGGCCCGCCACAAGAAGGTGGCCATGTTCTGCACCGGCGGCATTCGTTGTGAAAAGTCCACCGCCTACCTCAAGGAGCAGGGGTTCGAGGAGGTCTACCACCTCAAGGGCGGCATCCTGAAGTACCTGGAAACCATGCCCGAGGAGCGTTCCCTGTGGCGTGGCGAGTGCTTCGTGTTCGACGAGCGGGTGACCGTGAACCACCACCTGGAGCCGGGCGGCTACGATCAGTGTCACGCCTGTCGGCGGCCGATCTCCGAAGCCGACAAGGCGTCGCCGCAATTCCAGCAGGGCGTGTCCTGCCCGCACTGCTACCACGAATCCACGGCGGAGCAGAAAGCGCGCTTCGCCGAACGTCAGAAACAAATCGAGTTGGCCCGGCGGCGCGGTGAGGCGCACCTGGGCCACGACCCCCGCGAACCCTCCGAGGAGTCTTGATCCATGCGTGTATTAGTGGCCCTGATCGGCCTGCTGTTGTCTTTGAGCGCGGTAGCCGCCGATCCGGTGCGGGTGGCGGTGGCCGCCAATTTCGCCAAGCCTCTGGAAACCCTGGTGGCGCTGTATCGACGCGACCACCCGGACGCGGACATCGAGACCACGGTGGCTTCCACCGGCAAGCTGGCGGCGCAGATCCGTCGTGGCGCGCCGTTCGATATTTTTCTGGCGGCGGATGCGCGCCGGCCCCGGGAGCTTGATGACGAAGGCCTGGGCGTGGCGGGTTCGCGCCGCGTCTACGCCATGGGCCGGCTGGCTCTGTGGAGCAAACAGAGCGGTCTTGACCTGGGCCCGGAGCTGCTGAAAAGCGGCGATGTCAGCCCGCTGGCCCTGGCCAACCCGCGCCTGGCGCCCTACGGCGCCGCCGGTCAGGCGGTCATCGATCACCTGGGCCTGCCGGATTCCGTGGACATCGTGCAAGGCGAGAACGTCGGGCAGGCCTGGCACTACGCCAGCAGCGGCGCCGCCCGCGCCGGTTTCGTGGCGTTCAGTCAGGTACGTGGCGCCGGTGGTAGCCTGTGGCTGCCAGATCCGGCCCTGTATCCGCCCATCGAGCAGCAAAGTCTGTTGCTCAAGGACCGCCCGGCGGCCCGCGACTTCTATGAGTTCCTCGCCACGGAGGCCGCCGGTGAGCGCATCGAGCAGGCCGGCTACGGACTGGCACCCCGTTGAACGTCTCGCCGGCGGACTGGCAGGCGCTGTGGGTCAGCGTCCGCCTGGCGCTGATCAGCACCGCGGTGCTGCTGGTGGTCTGTACGCCCCTGGCCTGGTGGCTGGCGCGCCGCCAGCGCCCCGGCCAGGCGCTGCTGGAATCGGTACTGGCGCTGCCCCTGGTGTTGCCGCCCACGGTTCTGGGGTTCTACCTTCTTTTATGGCTTGGCCCGGGCGGGCCCGGCGGCCTGCTGGCCGGGCTCTGGGGCGACCATAGTCTGGCCTTCACCTTCACCGGGCTGGTGATCGGGTCGGTGATTTATTCCCTGCCGTTCGTGCTGCAGCCACTCAAGAACGCCTTCGCCGCCATCGACCACGATACCCTGGACATGGCCGCCACCCTGGGCGCCGCGCCCTGGGACCGGTTCCGCAACGTGGTGATCCCGCTGGCCCGGCCTGGTTATCTGTCGGCGGCGGTGCTGGGCTTTGCCCACACCCTGGGCGAGTTCGGCGTGGTGCTGATGATCGGGGGCAGCCTGGCCGGGGAAACCCGGGTCGCCTCGGTGGCGCTCTATGAACACGTGGAAGTGGGCGATTACGCTCGCGCCCACCATCTGGCCCTGGTGCTGGTGGTGCTGTCGGTGGCCATGCTGTGGGCGCTGTTCCGCTGGCAGCGCCGACCGGGAGCGCTGCCATGAGCCTGCAGGTCGATCTGGCCCTGGAGCGAGGTGGCTTCCGGCTTGCCGTGAACGCCACCTTGCCGGAACGCGGCGTGACCATTCTGTTCGGCGCCTCCGGGGCCGGGAAAAGCAGCCTCCTGAAGGCGATCGCCGGCCTGCAACCGTGCCGGGGCCTGATCCGCTTCGGTGAGCGGGTGTGGCAGGACGAGCACCACAATCTGCCCGCCCACCGGCGCCCCGTAGGCCTGATGCTGCAACGGCCCACCCTGTTTCCGCATCTGGACGTGGCCGGCAACCTGCGGTTCGCCGCGCGGCGCTCCGGCGCCAGCGACGGCCGCTGGCGGGAGGTGGTGGCGCTCACCGAGCTGCAGCCGCTGATGGAACGCGGCGTGGCGGGCCTGTCCGGCGGCGAGGCGCAGCGCGTGGCCCTGGCCCGGGCGCTGCTCACCGAGCCGGACCTGCTGATGCTGGATGAGCCGCTGTCCGCCCTGGACGCGGAGCGCCGTCAGGCCCTGATGGCGGTGATCGCGCGGGTCGGCGAGCGGCTGCCGGTGCTGTATGTGACCCATCAGCTCGACGAAGTGATGACCCTGGGCGACCACCTGTGGTGGCTGGATCGGGGCGGGCTGCGCGAGCAGGGCCCCCTGGCGGAGCGATTGGCGGGCCTGCACGGCCCCCTGGCCGCCGGCGGCGAAGCGGCGGTGGTGCTGCGTACCCGCCATCACGGTTATGACCAACGTCACCACCTGCTGGAACTGACCCTGGGCGACGCCGTGCTGCGCCTGCCGGCGACCGGCGCCCGCGGCGATGCGCCGCGCCTCAAGGTGGCGGCCCGGGATGTGAGCCTGGCGCTGACGGCGGTACACGACTCCAGTGTGCTCAACATTCTGCCGGCCACGGTGGACAGCCTGCGCGACCTGGGCCATGGCCAGTGCCTGGTGCGGCTGCGCTGCGCGGACCAATGGCTGCTTGCCCGTCTCTCCACCCTGTCCCGTGACCGCCTGGGGCTGCGCCCGGGGATGCCGGTGTATGCCCAGATCAAGGCCGCCGCCCTGGTTTAGTTCAAGCGGGAGCGGAATCTGTTAGGCTCGAAACCGCGTGCCGGGCACGCGCGAGAATAACAGGGCGGGGATGCCGCTCTTGGGGGAGAACGCCATGGAAAGGGTGAATACGCTGATTATCGGCAGCGGCTTCGGGGGCGCCGTGATGGCCTGCCGTCTGGCGGAACGGGGCGAGCGGGTGCTGGTGCTGGAACGGGGTCGCCGCTGGTTGCCGGAGGATTACCCGAGCGTCAGCCAGGACCATTGGTTCTGGGACGAGGACGAACCGGAAAAACAGAACGGTTGGCTCGATTTCCGCTATTTCGGCGACATGAGCATCGCCCTGGGCGCCGGCGTCGGCGGTGGTTCGCTGATCTACGCCAACGTCAGTATCGAACCGCCTGCCCATGTGTTCGACCGGGGCTGGCCGGAAGCCATCACGCCGACCGCCTTGCGCGACCACTACCGCACCGTGGGGCGCATGCTCAACGTGCAAACGCTGCCGGACCGGCAGTGGACACCGCGCACCCGCCTGATGCACGAATCCGCCGACCGCCTCGGCCAGGGACACCGTTTCCGGGTGGTGCCCCAGGCGATTACTTTCGATCCGGACTGGCACGCTAGCCTGGATGACGCCCACGGCTACCACCACAGCAAGTCGTGGACCAACGAACAGGGTCAGCGTCAGGGCACCTGCGTGCACTGCGGCAACTGTGATCTGGGTTGCCCGGTGCAAGCCAAGAACACCCTGGACCTGAACTACCTGGCCCGGGCCGAGCAACAGGGCGCGGAAATACGACCGTTGCACCATGCCCGCTGGGTCCGTCCCCTGGAGGGCGGCGAATACGAAGTCGGCGTACGGGATCTGGAAGCCCGCGCCTGGCGGCGGGTCCGCGCCCGCCGGGTGGTGCTGGCCGCCGGCAGTGTGGGCTCCACCGAGTTGCTGCTGCGCTGCCGCGACCAGTATAAAACCTTGCCAAAGCTGAGCCGCGCGCTGGGTCAGGGCTGGACCAGCAATGGCGATTTCATGACCCCGGCTTTCTATGATCACCGGGAAATCCAGCCCACCCGCGGGCCCACCATTACTTCCGCCATCGATTATCTGGACGGTGCCGACCGGGGCGCCCGCTATTTCGTCGAGGACGGCGGTATCCCGGATCTGCTCGGCAACTGGCTGGACCAGGCCGGTCGGCACCCGCGCCTGGCGCGTACCCGTCTGGGCGCGGCGCTGCTGGAATACGGCCGCGACAGCGATCCGTTCAGCAATATGATGCTGTGGTTCGGCCAGGCCATCGACGACCCGGGCGGTCGCTTTCGTCTCGGGCGCCGCTGGTACGCACCCTGGAAAAAGGACCGGCTGCGGCTGGATTGGGATTACCGGCACGCCGAGAAGGCGGTGCAGGGCCTGGCGGATCGGCATCTCAAGCTCACCGAGGTCACCGGCGGCGACGCCATGACGCCAGCCACCTGGCGCTGGTTCAAGAATCTGGTCACGCCGCACCCGTTGGGAGGCTGCAATATGGCCGATACCGTGAAGCAGGGGGTGGTGAACCACGCCGGGGAAGTGTTCAATTATCCGGGACTGTATGTGGTGGACGGCGCCACGGTGCCCCGGGCCCTGGGGCTCAATCCGTCGCGCACCATCGCCGCCCTGGCGGAGCATGCCGCCGAGCACTGGGTATAGAGGCAAGAAACCATGACCGACGACGACCGTTTCCATGTGGTGCTTACCGGCGACCTGCTTGGCGGTGCCGACCCCGAGCAGGTAACGGCGAACCTGGCGCGGCTGTTCAAGATGCCCGAGGCCAAGGCCCGGCAACTGCTGGCCGGCGGTGCCCGGGTGGTGAAGAAGGACGCGGATGAGGCCACCGCGCGCAAGTTCCAGGTGGCGCTGCGGCAGGCCGGTGCCCGCTGCGAGCTGACGCCGGTGAACCCGCCGGCGGCGGCGCCGGAAGACGCGGGCCGGGCGGCCCCCGCCGGGACCCCGGCGCCGGAGGCGACCCCGGAACCGGCGGCGCGGCCCGCCACGTTCGAGGCGCGCGCCGGCTTGAACGTCGAGCGGGCCCCAGTGGGCAGCGCCGGCCAGGACAGTGCCGATCAAGACAGTGCCGATCAGGACGGCGGGGATCTGGAAACCGTGGGCACCATTCGCACCGGCGGCGCGGGTTTCACCGGTGCCTTCAAGGTGGCGCCGGTGGGCACCGATCTGGACCCTGGAGGCCGCCCGGAACCGGCTCCGGCGCCGGATGTGAGCCACCTGTCCATGGCCGAACCCGGCGCCGACATCGAGACCCTCAAGCGCGACCAGCCGCCGGTCGCGCCGGACATCAGCCACCTTTCCCTAAGCGACGAGTAACCGGTGGGTGGCTCCAATGGGCGATCGGGGTGATCGCTTTTTTTCCGCTGTAGGAGCGACTTTAGTCGCGATCCGGCGCGTTAAGCGCCGGCTCTCAGCTCAGCCTTCCGGCCCCTGGAAATGCAGCAGGATCTCCTCCAGGACGTCGGGAATCCCGGTGGCCATCTGCCGTACCAGCTGGCCATCTTCCCAGATCGCGTCCAGCTCCGGGTCCTCGTCCAGGCCGGAGATCAGCATCATCGGCAGCAGCCAGTTGGCCATGGTTTCCTGGTCGTCGTCTTCGCCGAACCAGCGTTCCTCGTGCTCGAACACCGCGCTGAGAAAGCCGGCGCACCAGGAGGCCAGGTCGTTGCCGTCGTCCTCCTTGTAGGGGTCGAGCAGGCAGGGCAGGGTGATCCGTTCGCCGGCCAGGGTGTCGGTGAGCAGCCGCGCGCGTAGCTCCTCCAGGGCGGCGGCGACGGCGTCCGGCAGGGTCATGTCCAGGGCGGCGCCGAAATCCGCCGGGCCGTCATAGGGGCCCACGGTGAAGCCACACAGCAGGCCGTGGGTTTCCACCCAGGAGGGAGCCTCCTCGCCCTGGTCGGCGAAAAAGCGGGTCACGGTGTCCTTCAGGCTGGGGTTGGTGATGGCGGTCATGGGGCCTTCGTGGTTGCCGGTGGATGGGCCGCCAGGATACCCGTTCGCCACGGCGGCGCCCAGCCGTCGGCGGGGCTATCGCATTTCCCGCCGCCAGCGCCTAGTCTTGGGCATCAATTCCGTGTAATCCGACACATGTAACCCAACAACAGGGAGAAACCGTCATGCCGTCATCGTCGTTAGCGGATCAGGTGGTCTGGATCACCGGGGCGTCCTCGGGTATCGGCGAGGCGGCGGCGGCGGAGTATGCCCGCTATGGCGCCCGCCTGGTGCTGTCCGCCCGCCGGGAGGCGGAGCTGGAGCGGGTGCGCGCCGGCCTGGTCAACGCGGAGGAACATCTGATCGTGCCCCTGGACCTGGCCGACGAGTCGGCCATGGTGCCGGCCACCGAAAAGGTGCTGGCTCATTTCGGGCGCATTGATCAGGTGGTGCACAATGGCGGCATCTCGCAGCGCGCCCTGGCCCGTGACACCAGCCTGGAAGTGGACCGGCGCATGATGGAAGTGAACTATTTCGGCACCGTGGCGCTGACCAAAGCGGTGCTGCCGGCTTTTCTGCGCCAGGGGGGTGGCCGGTTCGTGGTGGTCACTTCCCTGGTGGGCGAGATCCCCACGCCCAAGCGTTCCGCCTACAGCGCCAGCAAACATGCCCTGCATGGCTTCTTCGAGGCGCTGCGGGCCGAGGAGTACGACAATGGCGTGCGGGTTACCCTGGTGCTGCCCGGGTTCATCCGCACCCGCCTGTCCTACAACGCTCTGGTGGGCGACGGCAGCGAGCAGGGCACCCTGGACGACGCCCAGGCCAACGGCATGGACCCGGCCCTGTGCGCGCGGCGGCTGGTGGAGGCCGTGCAGCGCGGTCGCGATCAGGTTATCATCGCCGGCCGCGAGGGAGCGGGCGTGTATTTGAAACGCTGGGCGCCGCCGCTGTACCGTCGCGTCATCCGCAAGATCAAGGTAACCTGATGATCGCCGACACCCTGGACGCAAAACAACGTACCCGCCTCAACAAGCTGCAAAAAAAGCTGCGGCGCGAGACCGGACGCGCCATCGCCGACTTCAACATGATCGAGGAAGGCGACAAGGTCATGGTCTGCCTGTCCGGCGGCAAGGATTCCTACACCATGCTGGAGATCCTGCGCAATCTTCAGCATTCCGCGCCGGTGCATTTCGAGTTGGTGGCGGTGAATCTGGATCAGAAGCAGCCCGGTTTCCCGGAGCATGTGCTGCCCGACTACCTGGACCGGGAAGGGGTGGCCTACCACATCCTGGAAAAGGACACCTATTCCATCGTCAAGGAGAAGGTGCCCGAGGGCAAAACCACCTGTGGTCTGTGCTCGCGGTTGCGCCGGGGCAGCCTGTACGGCTTCGCCGAGGAGATCGGCGCCAACAAGATCGCCCTGGGCCACCACCGTGACGACATCGTCGAGACCCTGTTTCTGAACATGTTCTTCGGCGGCAAGATGAAGGCGATGCCGCCCAAGCTGCGCAGCGATGACAACAAGCACATCGTGATCCGTCCGCTGGCCTACTGCCGCGAGAAGGACATCATCGAATTCGCCGCTTTCAGACAGTTCCCGATCATCCCCTGCAACCTGTGCGGCTCCCAGGAGAACCTGCAGCGCCAGGCGGTCAAGGAGATGCTCAACCAATGGGATAAGCAGCACCCGGGCCGGGTGGAAAGTATCTTCTCGGCGATCCAGAACGTGGCGCCCTCGCAACTGGCGGACACCCGGCTGTTCGATTTCGAACGCCTGGAAGAAGGCCAGCAACGGGGCGGCGCCGCGGCCCACAAGCTGGACGTGGTCAATCTGTTCGGCTGACGGTGACCGGGGCGTCACGCCTGGCGCCGTCGATGGCATGATTCACGGCGCGGTTTCCGGTAAAATGCCGCCGCTTTCCGGCCAGCACGCGTTGCCCTGGCCTCGTATCGACTCTCGACCTGAAAGGTAGGAGCACATGACCGATCGCATCCAAAAAGGCGGCCTGGACGTCGCCAAAGAACTCCATGATCTGGTGGCCAACGAGATCGCCCCGGGCACCGGCGTGGATCCGGAGCACGTCTGGGCCGAGCTGGAAAAGATCCTCGCCGACCTGGCGCCGCGCAACAAGGCGCTGCTCGCCAAGCGCGAGGACATCCAGAAGAAAATCGATGCCTGGCACCTGGATCGCAAGGGTCGGAAGATCGATCCGGCGGAATACAAGGCGTTTCTCCAGGAGCTGGACTACCTGCTCCCCGAAGGCGACGACTTCAAGGTAAGCACCAAGAACGTGGACGAGGAATTCGCCCACATCGCGGGTCCGCAGCTGGTGGTGCCGGTGCGCAACGCCCGCTTCGCGCTGAACGCGGCCAACGCTCGCTGGGGCAGCCTCTACGATGCCCTGTACGGCACCGACATGATCTCCGATGAAGGCGGTGCCGAAAAAGGCGGCGCCTACAATCCCAAGCGGGGCGCCAAGGTCATCGCCTACGCCCGGGATTTTCTCGACCAGTATTTCCCGCTGGCCAGCGGCTCCCACAAGGACAGCACCGGCTACGCCATCGAAGGCGGCAAACTGGTGGTGCGCCTCAAGGACGGTGAATCCGGCCTGAAGGACGAGAGCCAGCTGCAAGGCTACCGGGGCGATGCCGCCAAACCGGACGGCGTGCTGCTCAAACACAACAACCTGCACGCGGAAATCCAGGTGGACGATCAGCACCCGATCGGCGCCGAGGACCCGGCCCACGTCAAGGACGTGCTGCTGGAATCCGCCGTCACCACCATCCAGGACTGCGAGGACTCGGTGGCCGCGGTGGACGCGGAAGAAAAGGTCGAGGTGTACCGTAACTGGCTGGGCCTGATGAAGGGTGACCTGAAGGAATCCTTCGACAAAGGCGGCCGCACCCTGACCCGTGCCCTCAACCCGGATCGCGAATACACCGCCGTTGATGGCGGCACCCTGGTGCTGCCGGGCCGCTCCCTGATGCTGGTGCGCAACGTGGGTCACCTGATGACCAACCCGGCCATTCTCTTCAAGGGCGAAGAGGTACCGGAAGGCATCATGGACGCCATGTTCACCGTGCTGGGCGCCATGCACGACCTGAAGAAAACCGACGGCGCGCGAAACAGCCGCACCGGCTCGGTGTACATCGTTAAGCCGAAGATGCACGGCCCCGAGGAAGTGGCCTTCGCGGTGGATCTGTTCGCCCGGGTGGAAGACGCCCTGGGTCTGGAGCGTAACACCCTGAAGATCGGCATCATGGACGAGGAACGCCGCACCACGGTGAACCTGAAGGAATGCATCCGCGCCGCCAAGGACCGGGTGATCTTCATTAACACCGGCTTCCTGGACCGCACCGGCGACGAAATCCACACCTCCATGGAAGCCGGCCCGATGGCTCGCAAGGGCGACATGAAGGGCCTGCCGTGGATCAACGCCTACGAGGCCTGGAACGTGGACATCGGTCTGGAATGCGGCCTCAAGGGCGTGGCTCAGATCGGCAAGGGCATGTTCCCGAAACCGGATGAAATGGCCGAGATGATGGCCACCAAGGCGGCCCATCCGAAAGCCGGCGCCAACTGCGCCTGGGTACCGTCGCCCACCGCCGCCACCCTGCACGCCATCCACTACCACGAAGTGGACGTGGCGAAGGTGCAGGACGAGCTGGCCGGTCGCGAGCGCGCCTCCCTGGACGATATTCTCACCATTCCGCTGCTGGATCGTGAGCTGAGCGCCGAGGAAATCCAGCAGGAGCTGGACAACAACGCCCAGGGCATCCTCGGCTACGTGGTGCGGTGGGTGGACCAGGGCGTGGGCTGTTCCAAGGTGCCGGACATCAACAACGTGGGGCTGATGGAAGACCGCGCCACCTGCCGGATCTCCAGCCAGCACATCGCCAACTGGCTGCACCACGGCATCGTCAGCGAAGAGCAGGTGATGGAGGCCATGAAGCGCATGGCCGAGGTGGTGGACCAGCAGAACGCCGGCGACCCGAGCTACATCAACATGGCGCCGGGCTTCGATGGCAAGGCCTTCCAGGCCTCCTGTGATCTGGTGTTCAAGGGCCGCGAGCAGCCCAGCGGTTACACCGAGCCGGTTCTGCACCGCCGTCGCCTGGAGCTCAAGGGCGAAGCCTGATTCCTCGGCTTTCCCCTCGACCCCTGAAAAGCCCGGCCCTCGCGCCGGGCTTTTTTGTTTCGAGGGAGCGAGAACGCGAAGGGCTCCTATAATGAAGGGCGCGTATTTTGTGCCGTGGTGCGATGACGGTGGCGCGGGGATTTGGGATATTAGCGTTATTCAAACAAGCGGAGGTTGACGATGGATACGGTACACGCGCGGATGACCAATCTGTTCCTGCAACTGGGGCTGGACGCCAGTCCGGAAGGGATCGAGCGCTTTATCGCCGGGCACTTTCTGCCAGCGGAAGTGAACATCGTCGACGCGCCATTCTGGAATGATGCCCAGCGCCAGTTGCTGCGCGAACTGCTTAACAGCGACGCGGAATGGGCGCTGGTGGTCGATCAGCTGAACGAATCCCTGCATGAGGAGGACCGGGAGGGACGGTCTTGAATCACTCGCTGTTCGTAAAGGCCCATTTCGCGCCGTTGTTCAAGGATGTCACGGTCTCGCTCAGCCGGCGGGGGCGGCTTCCATGCCGGCGGTGACGAAGGCGGTCATCTGCCTCAGCACTTCCTCGGAGTCTTCCGGGTGGCAAACCCCCGGCGCCAGTTGTTCAAGGCGGTGCGTGTCCGAGAACGCGTACATATAGGCGCCGATCATCAGCGTCACGCGCCAGTAGGCATCGCGTTCGCTGAGCGAGGGCAGGGCCTTGCGGAACGCCTCCACGAACGCCTGGGTGGACTGGTTGTAGGCCTCGTTACGCAGTTCATAGGAAATTTCCGGTGGCTCGGTATGCAGCCGTGCCTGCAGACGGATGAAGGCGCGGCCGGCGACGCTGCCGCGCAGTTCCAGGGTGGGAATCAGAAAGGCGCGCACGATGTCGGTGACGCTCAGGGCATCGCGTTGCTCGAGATCGTGGAGGCGCTCCAGACGCTGGTCGGAAATCCGCTTACCCCGGCGCAGAAAGACTTCCTGGAACAAGCCGTACTTGGAACCGAAGTAGTAATTGATCAGCGCCTGGGTGACCTCGGCGGCGTCCGCCACCTCGCGCAGGGTGGTGCCGGCGTAACCCCGTTCCGCGAACAGCAGCTCGGAGGCATCCAGAATGCGGTCGCGAACCTGGCCGTTGGAGCCCCCGGGGCGGCCCGGTTTGTTACGGGTCGCCGGCTTGGCCTTCTTGGTGGGCGCGATCCCGCGTCGACCCTGGACTTTGGAACTGGGCATGGCTGTTGGCACCGCCGAAATTAATGAAGTGAATAAATAAAACAATGCCGCGTATTCTAGGGCCTGCCCGCCCTCTTTGCATCCCATCAGAGGGATGCAAAGAGGGCGGTGCCCGGTGACCGGTTCAGCCGTCGAGGCGTTCGCGGAGCCGGGCCCAGGTCAGTACGTCGGCGTTCTTTTGCGCCATGTCGAACAGGTTGGCCTCATGGGGCGCCAGTGCCCGGTCGCCGACGCAATCCTCCAGCACCAGGGGCCGGAATCCGTGGCTCATGGCGTCCACCACGCTGGCGCGCACGCAGCCGCTGGTGGTGCAGCCCGCCACCACCAGACTGCCCACGCCGCGCTGGGTGAGCCAGGCCGCCAGACCGGTGCCGAAGAAAGCGGAGGGCACGGTCTTGCGCACCACCCGTTCGCCGGCCACCGGCGCCAGCTCCGCCACGATGGCGCTGGCCGGGTCCGCTTCCTTGAGCCCGAGCAGACCCGGCACCTTGAGGGTGAACACATTACCGTCGGCGCCGTCGTCGGCGAACACGATGCGGGTATGCACCACCGGCCAGCGGCGCCGACGTGCTTCGGCGAGCACCGGCACGGTGGCGGCGATGGCGGCGGGGATGTTGCCACCGCCGAATTGCTCCGGGTCGGCGAAACCGTTGACGAAATCGATCAACAGCAGGGCCGGTGGGCCCTTCAGCCCCAGTTCCCCACCGAAGCCCTGACGTTGATAGACGGATGACGAGGTGCTCATGATGCCGGCTCCTGATCCAGCACCCGACCGTCGCGGACCACCGCCTGGCCGTCCAGGGCGACGGTGCAGCCGCGCATCGGGATGTCGATGTGGCAGGCGGCGGTGCGGTCACCGCCGGCCTCGTTGTTGGGACCGGTGGACCACAGGAAGTTGCCCTCGAAGGCGCGCGCGTCCATGCCGATGGTGGCTTCCCGGTCGTACAGGGCCAGGGTCGACCAGCGTGCCCGCTTCTGCAGGCCCCAGCCCACGTGGGACAGGGCGTAGGATTCCGGGTCCTCGAAGGCGTCCATGTAGTCGCGCAGCAGGTCCGCGTCCAGGCCGCCTTCGATGGCGGTGACATAGCCGTCGCGCACGGTCATGCGCACCGGTTCCCGTACATAGCATTTCTGCGGCAGCAGGATGTCGCCCTTGTCGAGCACCACGGTACCGTTGGCCTGGCCCTCGTTGGCCCAGGTCACCACGAAGCCGCTTGGCCAGTGATCCCAGCGGCCTGGCTGGTCGACGAAACCATATTCCTGGATCACCGGATAGTCGCCCAGCGGGCAGTGCAGGTCGGTGCCGGCGGCGGAGGTCACGTGCATCTCGCGGGCCTGTTCCAGGCGGGCGGCGGCCTGGTTGACGCGGGTCCGATCCGCCTCGGTGGGCACCAGGCGGGCGAGGATTTCCGGTGGCTCCACCGCCAACAGGATACGGGTGCCGGATTTGAGGATGTCGAGCTGCTCCGGAGAGAACAGTAGCGTCATCAGATCCAGCACCAGATCGCTTTCCTTGAGCGCGGCGATGGCCGCCCGGTTGCCGCTCAGCGGGGTGGTGCCCAGGTAGGCGAGCGGATCGCGGCTCAGCGACTTCTCGCCGTTCACCGGGGGCAGTTCCAGACGGTTGGCGCGGGCGCCGAGCTGACCCAGCGCCACCAGCGCGGTGCGCAGGGTCTGTGGATGGCTGGTGTCGCTGGTCAACAGCGTGACGATGTCGCCGGCTTTCAGGTTGGAGAGGCTAAGCACCTGTTTCCAGGCGTCGATCATCTGGGTATCGCTGACCGCCATATCGAAGCTCCTTTAAACGAGGTTCAAAGCGGGGTGCCGAGGAAGTCGCCGAAGGCGCGGTAGAACGCGGCTTCGTCGTCCCAGGGAATCATGTGACCGGCGCTGGTGACGCGGGTCACGCGCAGCTCCGGAATCAGCGTCTCGATTTCCTCCACGTCCGCGTCGCTGATCACGTCGCCACGACCCGCCGCCATCAACAGCACTGGTACCTGGATGTGCGGCATGTCCTGGTGAATGTCTTCCTGATGCATGTCGTCGTAGCTCTTCACCACCGCGCGCTCGTCGCAGGTGTGCAGCCATTCCGCCCGCAAGCGCAGCTGTTCCTCGGTCCAGGTGGGGCAGAACTCGCGCATGGCGTCGGCGTCCATGCCTTCCAGAGCGGCGCGGATGGAATCCACGTACCAGGGCAGGGCAGAGGGGTAGGGGCGCCGTCCCGGACCCGATACTGGCGGGTCGATCAGCGCCAGCCGGTCAAAACCGGCGTCCGGGTGGCGGCGGGCCAGGCGCACGGCGATGCGCCCGCCCATGGAGTGCCCCACCACCATGTACTGCCGCAAACCCAGCGCCTTGGCGAAGGCGGCCACGTCGTCGGCCTGAGCATCCAGGCCGTAGTCCAGGGTGTCGGAGGCTTCGCTGAGCCCGCGACCGCGCACGTCGAGCACATAGGTGTCGAAGTGGCGACCAAAGCGCTCGGCCACGAAGCCCCAGGTCACCGCCGGGCTGGTGATGCCGGGTATGATCACCACCGCCGGCCCCTTGCCGCCGTAGCGCAGGTAGTGCTGGCGGATGCCGTTGGCGTACACATTGGCACCGTACAGGTATTCGCTCATGGGACCTCCTTAATAGGCGCCGGACAGCAGGGCCCCGGCGCCGGGAACGATGGGTTCCAGGTCCAGGGCCTTGAGCATTTGGTAGGTGGTGGC
>NZ_JBKFTL010000002.1:0-232479 GCF_046507615.1 Alloalcanivorax sp. C16-2
GTTGCCACCGGGCTGACAGGGGATGGTAGCTAATCATCTCCCTGCGGAGAGACACAAGGAGCGACTTCAGTCGCGATGAAAATGGCACCGCCGTTGATCGCGACTGAAGTCGCTCCTACAGCAGGGTCCAGGCTACGGGGCTCCCTACGCCGTTGTTCTTACCTGGCGACGGATTTCTGTCCAATCGGTCCCAGAGCGGCGAAATTTAACAAAGCGCCTCTGTCACGCCGCTTTCACCGAATCGCGCTTTCGACTAGGCTTTTGCGGACTTCGTCGCCGGCTGCTCCCCACTTCCGCGCCGGCGTCCACCCATTCGGTACAAGACACCCTCCAATGACAGTGGCTTCCGAGGAAAAAGCGGTTCTGGAATTCAAGGGCCGCATGCTGATGATGACGGTCCTGCACCTCAAGGACCTGGACCCCAACACCCTGCACCGCGAAGTGGGCCGGCGCCTGGACGAGGCCGCGCAATGGCTGCGCGACGCCCCGGTGGTAATCGACCTGGCCGACCCGGAAAACAGCAGTCAGATCGAGCTGCTGGCCGCGGTGGACACCCTGCGCGGCCTGGGCGTGAATCTGGTGGCCCTGGCCCGCAACGCCCACCTGGACGCGGACACCGCCGCCATGCTCGGCCTGGGCAGCATCAGCCTGGCCGGCGGCCGCGACGTGCCGCGCCCCGAGCCGGCCCCGGCCAGCCAGACACCCGCGGCGGACACCCTGGTGGTGGAGCAGCCGGTGCGCTCCGGCCAGCAGATCTACAGCCATGGCGACCTGATCGTGCTGGCGCCGGTGAGCACCGGCGCCGAGCTGCTCGCCGAGGGGCACATCCACGTCTACAACACCCTGCGCGGGCGCGCTCTGGCCGGGGTGCGCGGCAACACCGCCGCGCGCATCTTCTGCCAGGACCTGGACGCGGAACTGGTCTCCATCGCCGGCCACTACCGCGTGGCCGAGGATCTGCCCGATAATCAGCGCCGCAAAGCGGTGCAAATCACTCTGGACGGCGACGCCATGCGCTTCGTCGAGCTGAGCGGCAAATAAGCCGCCCCGCGAACACTCATTCAAGGAGACGAGATCGTGACAAAAATCGTGGTCGTAACATCCGGCAAGGGGGGGGTGGGCAAAACCACCACCAGCGCGGCCCTGGCAACCGGCCTGGCGCAGCGAGGCCATAAAACCACGGTGATCGATTTTGACGTGGGCCTGCGTAATCTGGACCTGATCATGGGCTGCGAGCGACGCGTGGTCTACGACCTGGTCAACGTGATCAACGGCGACGCCAACCTCAAGCAGGGCCTGATCAAGGACAAGCGCGTGGAGGATCTGTACATCCTGCCCGCCTCCCAGACCCGCGATAAGGACGCCCTGACCCTGGAAGGCGTCGAGAAGGTGCTCGACGGCCTCAAGGAAATGGGCATGGAATACATCATCTGCGACAGCCCCGCCGGCATCGAGAAAGGCGCGCTCACCGCCGCCTATTTCGCCGACGAGGCGGTGGTGGTGACCAACCCGGAAGTGTCCAGCGTACGGGATTCCGACCGCATCCTGGGCATTCTCTCCAGCAAGACCCGCAAGGCGGAACAGGGCGAGGGCGACATTCCCGCGCGCCTGCTGCTGACCCGCTACTCCCCGGAACGGGTGGAAAGCGGCCAGATGCTGTCCGTGGAGGACGTCAAGGAGATCCTGGCCATCGATCTGCTCGGCGTGATCCCGGAATCCCAGGCGGTGCTCAACGCCAGTAACTCCGGCAGCCCGGTGATCCTGGACCGCGACTCCGACGCCGGCCAGGCCTACGAGGACGCCGTCGCCCGCTTCCTGGGTGAAACCCGCGAGCACCGGTTCCTGACCAGCACCAAGAAAAGCCTCTTTGGCCGCCTGTTCGGAGGGTAACGATGAGCATTTTCAGCTATCTGCTGCCCAAGAAGGAAAAATCGGCCTCGGTGGCCAAGGAGCGCCTGCAGATCATCGTGGCCCGGGAACGGTCCACCCGGGGCGGGCCCGATTACCTGCCGCAATTGCAGGAAGAGCTGCTGATGGTGGTGCGTAAATACGTGCCGGTGGATCAGGACGCGGTCAACGTGCAGGTGGACCGTGACTCCGGCTGCGAGATCCTGGAACTGAACATCACCCTCCCCGAGCAGGAATAACCGGGGCTGCCGGACAGCGGCGCTCGAAAAAAACCACAAGGGGGCTATCAACGCCCCCTTGCCTTTCGCGCAAATCAACCAGCCCCTTCTCAGGAGCCCGGCTCCGCCTTGTCGCATGCGGCGGAGCCCCATGCATTTCGCCGCCCGCTAAACACTCCCAGAGATACCAAGATGCAAACAATGAGTTCCAATAAAGCGACCCTTATCGGGTTGCTCGCTATTATGCTATGGAGCCTCATCGTCGGCCTGATTCGTGGCGTCAGTGAGAGCTTTGGCCCAATAGGTGGTGCGGCCTTGATCTACACCCTGGCCTCGGCATTTCTGGTTTTTACCGTCGGCCCGACCAAGGTTCGGGATTTCTCTAAAACCTATCTGGCCTGGGGCAGCCTGCTTTTTGTGACCTATGAACTGTGTCTGGCTCTTTCGATTGGCTACGCCAACACCGACCGTCAGGCGATCGAGGTCGGCATGGTGAACTATCTCTGGCCTTCGCTAACCATTCTCTTTGCTATTGTGTTCAACAAGCAAAAAGCCAACCTGCTGGTGGTGCCGGGCTTTTTACTATCCACGCTGGGTGCCTGTTGGATTCTAGGCGGTAAGCAGGGACTCGACTTTGCCAGTATATGGGCAAATGTCCACGACAACCCCTTAAGCTATGGACTCGCCTTCGCCGGCGCCTTGATCTGGGCCGCCTACTGCACGGTAACCGCCCGTATCGCCAGGGGGCGGAACGGTATTACTTTGTTCTTCACCTTGGTGGCCATATCACTGTGGATTCAATACTTTTTCGCCGATGAAGGCGTGATGAATGTTAACGCGCGCGCGATCATTTATTTACTACTCGCGGCTTGCGCCATGGGCTTTGGCTACGCAGCCTGGAATGTAGGTATTCTGCACGGACGCATCACCATCCTGGCGGGGGCCTCATATTTCATTCCGGTATTATCCGCTGCTCTGGCCGCCCTGGTTCTGGACACGCCTCTCTCCATGCCATTTTGGCAAGGCGCGGCGATGGTGTGTATCGGTTCCATTCTTTGCTGGCAAGCGACACGTTAATGATCGAGGACGGGCGTCCGGTACGAATAGACGGCTTGAGCGATACCAGAAGTGGAACCACGCCAAGACGCGGGCCCGATGGAGGGTTCCACGCCCCGCTAAAGCACGATGGACAAAAAAAGGCGCTCGGGGGATTTCCCCGGCGCCCAACGCTCTCCCATGTCTTGACTACTGTCCCTCTGTACAGTACATTCAGCTTTCCGGCGGGCCCCCTTCAGGTTTTCTTTTTTGCGACCCCTCTGAAGGCCTGATCGATCTCCAGGTTCCAGGGATGGAACCGGGCTCCCGGACCTTATCCCATGTGCCAGCCATGGCTGACGATCACCGACTGGCCGGTGAGCGCCGCCGACGGGAACGCGGCCAGGTCGATGGCCAGTTGGCTGATGTCCTCCACGGTGGTGAACTCGCCGTCCACGGTGTTCTTGAGCATCACGTTGCGCACTACCTCCTCCTCGGACAGCCCCAGTTCCCGGGCCTGCTCGGGGATCTGCTTTTCCACCAGCGGGGTGCGCACGAACCCCGGGCAGATAATATGGCTGCGCACGCCGTGTTCGGCGCCCTCCTTGGCCACCGCCCGGCACAGGCCCAACAACCCGTGCTTGGCGGCCACGTAGGGAGCCTTCAACGGCGACGCCTCCATGGAATGCACCGAGCCCATGTACAGCAGGGTGCCGCCACCGCCCTGGTACATCCGCCGCAGCGCCGCCCGCGTGAGCAGGAAGGCGCCATCCAGATGCACCGCGGTGACCTTGCGCCATTCCGCCAGGGACAGCTTGTCGAGGGCTTCAATGTGCTGCACCCCGGCGTTGGCCACGGCGATGTCGAGACGGCCCCAGGTGTTGATCACCCGTTGTACGCCGTCATCCACCGCTTTCTCGTTGGTGACATCCATGGTCACGGCGATGGCCTCGCCTCCGGCGGCGCGAATCGCGGCCGCCGCGTCCTCGGCGGTGGCGGCATCGAGATCCGCCACCGCCACCCGCGCCCCTTCCCGGGCGTACCCTTCGGCGATTGCCCGGCCGATACCACGGCCGGCGCCGGTAATGATTGCTACACGGTCCTCAAGACGCATGACTTTCTCCTTGCGCGGGCACCCCATCCCGGCGGGCGCCACCGTTACCGGCGCGGCGCTGACGACGACGCGCCGCCCACAGCCGCAGCTGGCCGACAATGCCGGCGGGGAAGAAATACACGCTGAGCACGAACAACAGACCAAACCACAGCAACCAGCTGTCCGGACCCACCAACTCGGCAAGCATGGAGCCCTTCTCCACATGGCCGGCGAGCAGCTTGAGCAGGTCCTGCAGATAGTTCTGCGCCAGCAGGAACAGCGCCGTGCCCACCACGGCGCCGTACAGAGTGCCCATGCCGCCGATCACGCACATCAGCAGAATGAACACCATCAGTTCGAAGTTAAGCGTGTTCTCCGGGTTCACGTAGCGGTTTATGAGCGCGAACAGCACCCCGGCCAGGGTCGCCAGCACCGCCGACACAATCACCGCCGCGGTGCGGTAGAACACGGTGCGGTAGCCCAGCGCCTGGGCGCGGAACTCGTTCTCCCGGATCGCCTGCAGCACCCGGCCGAACGGTGAATTGACCATGCGCAGCAGGAACAGGAACACCGCCACCGCGCTCGCGAAGGCAATGTAGTACACCAGGTGCCGACCGTTGACGCGCACGTCGAACAGGGCGTCCTTGAAAGCGTTGCCCGGATCGCTGAACAGGCCGCTGAAAAAGCCCACCACGTCGAAGCCCACCCAGGGCTCGTCGAAGGGGCGGAACGCCGGCCCCAGTTCGCGGGGCACGCGCACCGCCAGGCCATCCTCGCCGCCGGTGAGGTTGTACAGCTGGGTCACCAGGCTCAGGAAAGCGAACGCCACCGCCAGGGTCACCAGGGCGAAGAAGATCGCCTTGACCCGCAGTGACAGCAGCCCCAGCAGCAGCGACAACACGATGGTGAGCAGCACGGCGCCACCGATGCCCGCCAGCACCGCGCCGTAGCCGTTGCCGAAGGCGTCCGTGGCCATCGCCACGCCGTAGGCGCCGATGCCGAAGAACATGGTGTGCGCGAACGACACGATGTGGGTATAGCCCAGCATCAGGTCGTAGGAGGCCACCACGATGATGAACACGCAGATCATGCCGAGCATGGAGAAGGCGCGCACCCCGGGAAACAGGAACGGCCCCAGCGCCAGGCTCACGCCAATGATCAGAAGCAGCGCGGTGAGCGCGCGGCTGCGCGGGTAATCGCCGGAAAGCAGTCGTTGCATCATGGCTGGCCCCTCACACCTTGATGACCGGAATCAGGCCCTGGGGGCGCCACATCAGCACGCCCACCATCAGGCCCACGGTGGCCACCGCCGCCAGACGCGGTTCCAGGTAGCCCACGTAGAGGTTGATCAGCCCCACCAGCACGGCGCCATAGAAACAGCCCTTGATGGAGCCGAGACCGCCGAGAATGATCACCACGATCACCGAGATCATCAGTTCATCGCCCATGTGCGCGGTGATGATCTCCCGGTACATGGCCCACATGGCGCCACCCAGCCCGGCCAGTGCCGAGCCGGCCACGAACACCCCCAGGAACAGCAGGCGGATGCGGTAACCGTGCACCTCCACCATCTCCCGATCCTCCACGCCGGCGCGAATCAGCACGCCGGTGCGGGTGCGCTCGATCACCCAGGTCATCAGGCCGTACACCGCCAGCCCCAGGATCACCGCCACCAAACGGTATTTTTCCAGCGCCACGCCGCCGATCACCGGCAGCGACTCCGGAATCAAAAAAGCACCGGTGAGGGTTTCCGGGCGCGGCACCGGAATCTCGTTGGGCCCCCACACCACCTGGATCAGCTCCATGAGAATGATGGAGCCCCCCACGGTGACCAGGATCTGCTTGAGGTGGTCGCCGTACACTGGCTTGATCACCAGCCGTTCGAACAGCAGGCCGATCAGGCCGGCCACCACCAGGGCGAAGCCCAGCGCCGGCAGAACCGCCGCCAGGTTGGCCCACACCGAGGCCTCGCCGGCCTGGCCGTTGAGCCAGTGCACCAGCACCGTGGCGCCGGCGAAGGCGCCCAGGGAAATAAAGGCACCGTGGGCCAGGTTGAGCACGTTCATCAGGCCGAAAGTGAGCGTCATGCCCGAGGCCATCAAGAACACCATGGCGCCCATGGCCAGGCCGCTGATGGTGAGCACCACCCAGGTGCGCGGGTCCATCATGAAAAACGCCACCAGCATCATCAGCACCAGCAGGAACAGATGGGGCCGCTCCTCCCGGAAAGCGCGGAACCGGCCCAGGGCACCCTGGGGCCGTGGTTCAATAAGTTCGTCGTGGGCCGACATGGCTGTGTTCTCCTTATTCATAGCGGCGCGCCCTCATTGATGCGCGCCGAGGCCGAGGCCCAGCAGGTCGTGCTGCAGTTCCTCGTTGTCGGCGAGCTCGGCCATCTGGCCGGAATACACCACCGCGCCGTCGTTCATCACCGCCACGGACTGGCCCAGCCGCCGGGAAAAATTAAAGTTCTGCTCCACCAGCAGAATGCTCACCCGCTGCTCCTTGAGCTGCTCGAAGGCGCCCGCCAGGTCGTTGATGATGGCCGGCGCCAGCCCCTTGGTGGGCTCGTCCACCAGCAGCAGTTCGCGGGGCTCGATCACCGCCCGGGCGATGGCCAGCATCTGCTTCTGGCCGCCGGACAAATTGCCCGCCGGCCGGTTCCAGAACTTCTTCAACGGCGGGAACAGATCGAAGATCCAGTTCAGGCGTTGCTCGTCCATGGGGCCGCTCACCGCCGCCAGAATCATGTTCTCGCGCACCGTGAGCAGGCTGAAAATGCCCATGCTCTCGGGCACGAACGCGATGCCCTTGCGGGCGATACGGGGCGTCGGCTGGCCGGTGATGTCGTCACCGCGAAAACGCACACTGCCGCCGGTCACCGTGGTCAGGCCCATGATGGTGCGCAGGGTGGTGCTCTTGCCGGCGCCGTTACGGCCCAGCAGCACGGTCAGTTCACCGGCGGGTACTTCCAGGTCGACGCCGTGCAGAATGTGGTACTGGTCGATATTGGCGGACACCCCGGAAAGGGACAGAATCGATTCGCTCATCTCAGATCTCCTCCACCTCGGCGCCCAGGTAGGCTTCCTGAACGATCGGCGAGGCGATCACCTCGGCGGGCTCGCCGTCGGCCACCAGTTCGCCGTTGTGCAGCACCACGATGCGGTCGGACAGCGAGCGCACCACGTCCATCTTGTGTTCCACCAGCAGAATCACCTTGTTCTGCTTGTTCTTGATGTCGGCGATCAGATCCAGGATCACCGGCACCTCGTCCACGCTCATGCCCGCGGTGGGCTCGTCGAACATGAACACTTCCGGCTCCAGCGCCAGCATCAGCGCCACTTCCAGCTTGCGCTGGTCGCCATGGGGCAGATTGGCCACCAGGTCGTCGGCGCGCTTGCCCAGGTTGACCTGCTCCAGGAAGGCGGCGGCGCGGTCGCTGATGTCGCGGCGCCGACTGGCCATCTGCCAGAACACATGGCCGATGTGGTAGCGCGCGGCCACCGCCAGGCGCACGTTTTCCAGGGCGGTCAGGTCGGGAAACAGGTTGGTCAGCTGAAAAGCGCGGCCCAGCCCCTTGCCGGCGCGGGCGGCGGCGCCCAGCCGCGTGATGTCCTCGTCGAACAGGCGCACGCTGCCGGCGGTGGCGGCGAGCTGCCCGGAAATCAGGTTGAACCAGGTGGTCTTACCGGCCCCGTTGGGCCCCACGATGGAGGTCAGCGTGCCGGCGTGGAAGGCGCAGGACACCTGGTTCACCGCCACGTGACCGCCAAAGTTGATGGTCAGATCGCGGGTCTCCAGCACCGGACGGGAATCGGCTTCGGGTTGCAAGGAGGCCATGGATGGTCCCTTCGTGTTATCGGAATAATGCGGAGCCTGTGTAGGAGCGGCTTTAGCCGCGATGGCGAGTCGCCTCGAACCATCGCGACTGAAGCGGAACGCCGCCCGCTCGCTCCTACAGCGGGGTTTAGCGCTTGTTGCGGATCGGGATGTTCATCTGATCGATGGCGATCTTGCGCACCAGTTCCGGCACGCCGGCGGTCACGGTGCGGTCGGCGAACCAGTCGTCACGCTCTTCGGCCTTGATGCGGAAGTGATACATCTCCTGCAGCGCCTGGTGGTCCTCGTCGCGGATGATCATCTTGCCCTTGGGCGTTTCGAACACCAGCCCTTCCAGGGCGCGAATCAGATCCTCGCTGTCGGTGGAACCCTTGGTCTTGCGGATCGCCGCGGTGATCGCCATGGCCTGGGAGAAGCCCTGGGCGGTGAAGAAGTCCGGCGCCGCGTCGAAGCGCTTGAAGTGCTCCTTCACGAACCAGTCGTTGATCTCGTTCTTGGGCGACTCGAAGTAGTAGAAGCCGGCGCCTTCCATGCCCGGGAATTCGGAGTAGCTCACCAGCGCCGGCAGAATGTTGCCGCCGGTGGCCAGCTTGATGCCGAAACGCTCGGGCTGCAGGTCCTGGATACGGCTTAGCGGATTGGCGCTGCCCGCCCAGATGGCGAAGATGTACTTGCCCTGCTCGCAGTCGTCACGGTCCTTCAGGGAATTGAACAGCCGCTGGGCGGCGGCGGTGAAGTCAGTGGCGTCGGTGGGCAGATACTCCTCGTGCACCACTTTACCGCCCTGGCCTTCCATCGCTTCCTTGTAGGCGGCCACGCCGTCACGGCCGAAGGCGTAATCCTGAGCGATGGTGGACACGCACACGCCCGGCTCGCCCAGCGCCACCGCGTTGGACACCGCGTCCTGGGAGGAGTTACGACCGACCCGGAACACATAGCGGTTCCAGTCAGCACCGGTGATCGCGTCGGCCACGCCCTCGGGCATGATGATGCGCTCGTACATCTCGGCGATCGGCAGGGTCGCCAGCGCCACCCCGGAGGACACCGGGCCCACCACGATCTGGGCGTCGTCCTCGGCGTAGGCTTCTTCCACCAGGGAACGGGCCCGGGCCGGATCAAGCTGGGTGTCCTTGTCGATGATTTCGATCTTGCGGCCTTCGATTTCCATGCTGCCGTCGGTGGCGTATTCGAAGCCCATCTTCATACCCACGCTCAACTGCTCCGCATAGGCGGACAGCGGGCCGGTGAAGCCGGTGACATGGGCAATGCGAATGGGATCGTCGGCCTGGGCCATGGGCGCGGCGGCGAGCGCGGTGAGGGTGAAAGCCGTCGCGGTAATGAGACGCTTCATAGGATCTCTCCCTTGTTGTTTTGCCGGCCCGGGGCCGGAGTTGTTGTTGTGTTGTTTATTCGGAGTTCGCCAACAATATGACAACTGATTCACCTTTCCGCAAGGGGTTGGCGAAAAAAATTCCACGATCGTGGAATATTTCCGAAAGGCACCGGGAGAATAAGCGCAAAGCCTTTTATAACAGGGGTTTCAGAGCATAACGGCGAGACTTCAAGCACCCTTACCAAGCGCCAATGAAGGTACGGCTGGTTGACAGAACCGGACCCCGAACCTAATTTAGTTGAATACCGATTCAACTTTCAAAGAACAACAACGGCCCCTCCATGAACACTGCTGTCAACGCCAAACAGAACGCCACCGCCGCCAACCCGGGCCCCGGCGCCCCCAAGACCGCCCGTGGCGCACGCACCCGGGCGCGCATCCTGAAAGCGGCGGAGGATACCTTCGGCACCCTCGGCTACCACCGCGCCGGCATCAGCGATATCACCCGCGCCGCCGGCGTCGCCCAGGGCACCTTCTATACCTACTTCGCCGGCAAGGAGGAAATCCTCCGTGAGCTGGTGCGCGACATGGGCCACCAGGTGCGCGCTCATCTCGCCGCCGAGATCGTCGATGCCCGCGACCGGCTGGAAGCCGAGGAAAAAGGCCTGCGCGCCTTTCTCCAGTATCTGTTCGAGAACCCGGCCCTGTATCGGGTGCTGCAGGAAGCCCAGTTCGTCGACGAAAGCATCTACCGCGATTACTACGAGGCCTTCGGCAAGGGCTATCTGCGCATGCTCGCCAACGCCACCCGCAAGGGCGAAATCCGCGCCGGCAACAACGAGGTGCGAGTGTGGGCCTTGATGGGAATGTCCAACTTCCTGGGCCTGCGCTACGCACTCTGGGAGCGGGACGTGCCGTTTGACGAAATCGTCGACACCATCGCCGACCTGTTCCGCAACGGCCTGACCCTGGACGGCAAGGAGAAATCCTCATGAGCGCCGCCCCCCTCCACGCCGCCACCTTGCACGTCGAGGACCGCATCGCCCGGCTCACCCTGAACCGCCCGGAACGCCACAACGCCCTGGTGCCGGAGCTGCTGGACGCGATCCGCGAGCAGCTCGCCCGGGTGCGCGACAGCGACGCCGCGGTGCTGATCCTGGATGCCAACGGTCGCTCCTTCTCCAGCGGCGGCGACGTGGCCGGCTTCTTCGACACACCCCGCGCCGAGCGCCGCGCCTACGCGGAGCGGGTAGTGGGCACGCTCAACGCCACCCTGCTGGATCTGCTCGACCTGCCGGTGCCCACCGTGGCGGCGGTGCATGGTCTGGTCACCGGCGGTTCCCTGGGCCTGGTGCTGGCCAGCGACATCGCGGTGGCCGGTGACCGGGCCAGCTTCGCGCCCTGGTACACGGTGGTGGGCTTCAGCCCGGACGGCGGCTGGACCGCCCTGATGCCCGAGCGCATCGGCCGCGCCCGGGCGCTGGATATTCAGTTGACCAACCGCCGCCTGGACGCCGACGAGGCCTATCGCCTGGGGCTGGTCCAGTACCGCGCCGGCGCCGACGACACTGGCGCGCGGGCCCGGGAAGTGGCGGAAAAAATCCGCGCCGCCCGGCCCCACAGCGTGGGCCGCACCCTGGCCCTGACCCGCCCGGACCGGGCCACGGTGGCCGCCGGCCTGGAGGCCGAATACCAGCATTTTCTGGAGCAAATCGAGAGCGACGAGGCGGACCTCGGCATGGCCGCCTTCCTGAAACGATAGACGCCTGATCGCGAAGAACAACAATCACAACGGGAGAGCATCATGAAAACAAAAAACCTGGCCGGCGCGCTGCTACTCGGCGCCCTGCCCTTCACCGTCCTGCCCCTCACCGCCGGCGCCTTCGACACCTTCGCCGACGAGGACCGCTCCGCGGAACTCAGCGGCGAGCCGGTGCAGCAACGCTACCAGTTCAACACCCCCACCACGGTCACCTACGACCGCGATTCGCTGAGTGGCGGCGCCAGCGGCGCCCGCGTCTACGTGGCCGACATGGGCAACCACGAAATCAAGGTACTGAACCTGAACGGCGCCCTGGTCGGCCGTCTGGACGACGCCGACACCACCCTGGCCGCCGACAGCCCGGCCGCCTCGGTACCGGACATCCGCGCACCGCTGGGCATTGCCTTCCTGTCGAAAAGCGAAGCGGACGACGACCGCCTGGCCGGCCTCTACGTCAACGACGTGGGCCGTCAGCAGATTCACTTCTTCCGCACCGTGGCCGGCGACGCCGACGACTTCGAATACGTCACGTCCATCGGCCAGCCCGGCCACGGCGGCGGCGAGGATCTCTACCTGCCGCGCAACATGACCATCACGCCGCAGGGCTTTATCTACGTTTCCGACGAGTTCAACCACCGGGTCAAGGCGTTCGGCATCGACCCGGACAACGGTTACCAGGTGAGCCTGATTCAGACCCTGGGTCACCAGGAAGGCGGAGACTACGTGGGCGCCGGTCCGATCATCCGTGGCGTGGACAAGGACTACGGCAGCGACTCCACCCACTACGATGACTACGCCGGTGAGCCCGCCAAGCGCGACGGCTACCGCATCCCCCAGGGGATGACCTACTATCAGTCCCCGGACAACGGCGCCACCTACCTGTACGTGGCGGATAACGGCAACAACCGCATCAAGATCTTCCGCGTCGACACCGGCACCGGCCAGCTCACCCTGGATGACATGCTCGGTCGCTTCCGCGACGACGACGGCGACGTGGACCATCTCAAGCGCCCGCGCGGCGTACGCACCGACCTGGACGGCAACCTTTACGTGGCCGACACCTACAACGGCCGCATCCTGCGCTTCGACAACCTGGCCGCCACCACCGACAGCAACCCGATCCGCTACCGCGCCAACCAGAGCAGTGACGCCGAAGCAGCCTGGGTGTATGGCCGCCTCGGCATCCATCAGGTGGAAATGCGCGCCCCCACCAGCGCCGGCACCGAGGACGAAGCCTTCCAGTTACCCAACGATCTGGTGCCGGTGATCCGCGCCGACGGCAGCTTTTACCGGGAGAACATCTATTCCTGGGGCTACTACTACAGCAACGCCCGGGTGCACCTGGTCAGCGATTCCGGCAATAACCGCATCAAGAAATGCTGGACCAATTCCAGCGGCACCAGCCTGCTGCGCTGCTCCGTGTCCGCCGGCGTCGGCACCGTGGCCAACAATGAATTCTGGGGCCACCCGCGCACCCTGGCCGGCCAGTTGCATTCTTCCAGCGGCATGGCCTGGCTGGCCAGCAAGAACCGCCTGCTGGTGAGCGACACGCCGAATACCCGCATCAATATGTACGACAGCGGCGGCACCTACCAGGGCCGGTTCCCGGGCACCAACATCAGCTACGGCGTGACCGGCATCGCCACCTTCGAAGACCCCAACATCGGTGAAGGCGTGGCCGTATTGGTGGGCGCCGACGCCACCCTGCCCTGGCCCTACACCGGCGACGCCAGCCTGCGCATCTACGACGCTGACGGCAACCTGGAGGAACTGTTCAACCTGAGCTACCGCACCGGCGGCCTGCCGGTACCGGAAATCGGGCTTTCCACCAGCAACACCAACTATCCGGTGGCGGTATCCGTGCACGGCGAAGGTGGCGACGAGCACGCCGTCTACATCACCAGCTTCGACAACTACGTGTGGCGCTTCGACTACGACAGCGGCAGCGGCACCCTGAGCGGCAACTGGTACGCCGGCGGCGCGGATGCCTCCAAGGGCAACGACCTGGGCGAGAACTGGAGCCTGGGCCCGGACTTCTTCGAACAGGGCGCCGCCGGCACCTTCGACCAGATCGGCGACGTGCTGGCCCTGGACGACCGGGTCTACGTCACCGACCGCCGCAACCAGCGCCTGCAGGCCCTGGACCCGGCCACCGGCGCCCGCCTCGGCCAGGTAGGCCTGGGCGGCGGCACCTATGACCACCCCGACGGCCTCGACCCGGACCGCCTGTTCCTGCCCGCCGGCCTCGCCTACGACGCCAGCCACGACGCCCTGATCGTGGCCGACGGCTTCAACATGGTGGCGCGGGTCTGGAACAACCCGGACGACTATGCCCCGAACGCCAGCGGCGTGATCGACCCGGCCTACCAGGGCCACTGGCTGGACCGCGACCTGGGCACCCGCCCCGGCGGCCTGTTCGACACCGAGCAGGTGGCGGTGGGCGGCGGCAACGTGTTCGTGTTTTCGCTGATCAGCAACCGCATTACCCGGTTCAGCTGGTCGGAGTTGAATCCCTGAAGGCCCAATCGCAACACCCCGAACAACGCACAACCGGAGAATAAAAAATGGAAATGTTCGACCTGCTCGCCCACCGGGCCCGGGTAACGCCGGACCGGCCGGCGCTGGAGGACCTGGACAGCGGCGAACGCTACGACTACGCCGGCCTTAACCAACGGGCCGCGCGGCTGGCCGCCGCCGCCCGCGGGCACTGGGGGCTCCAGGAAGGCGACCGGCTCGCCTTCCTGGGCCATAGCCGCGCCGAGTTCTTCGCCATGCTGTTCGGCTGCGCCAAGGCCGGCCTGATCCTGGTGCCGCTCAACTGGCGCCTGGCGGTGCCCGAGCTCACCGTGCTGATGGACGACTGCGAGCCCGGCGCGCTGATCTTCGGCGCCGAATTCGCCGATGCCGCCACCACCCTGGCGGAGCGCCAGCCCGGGCTGACCCTGGTGGCCCTGGACGGCGCCGCCGCCGGCCAGCGCGACTACCAGGCCGACCTGGCCGACACCGAGCCGGAGCTGGCCCCGCACCCGGACAAGGACCCGGACACCCCCTGGTATCTGCTCTACACCTCCGGCACCACCGGCAAGCCCAAGGGCGTGATCCAGACCTTCCGCATGATGCTGGCCAATTATCTGAACATCGGCCTGGCGGTGGAACTGACCGGCGGCGACGTGTTGCTCAATGTGTTGCCGCTGTTCCACACCGCCGGCATCAACCTGTATTCCTCGGCGGTATTCCTGGCCGGCGGCAGCGTGCTGGTGCCACGCGGCTTCGAGCCGGATCAGGCCTTGCGGGTGCTGGAGGAACGGGCCACGGTGTTCTTTGGCGTGCCGGCGGTGTACCAGGCGCTCATCGACCACCCGGCCTTCGACGGCCGGCGGCTGGAGCGGGTGCGCTCCTGGGGTTGCGGCGGCGCGCCGCTGTCCCTGCCGGTGGCGCAACGCTACGTGGACCAGGGCATCCGCGTGCGCACCGGCATGGGCATGACCGAAACCGGCCCCACCGTGTTCCTGCTCGACGAGCAAAGCGTGATCGACAAGATCGG
Organism: Alloalcanivorax sp. C16-2; assembly: GCF_046507615.1. Lineage (NCBI taxonomy): Bacteria > Pseudomonadati > Pseudomonadota > Gammaproteobacteria > Oceanospirillales > Alcanivoracaceae > Alloalcanivorax > Alloalcanivorax sp. C16-2. Next base: position 14,734 of record NZ_JBKFTL010000002.1, read on the forward strand.
CTCGGTGGGCCGCCCGCAACTGCTCACCGAGGTGCGCATTGTCGACCGTGACGGCCACGACGTGCCCGAGGGCGAGGCCGGCGAGCTGCTGATCCGCGGCCCCAACATCACGCCGGGCTACTGGAACCGGCCCGACGCCACCGCCGAGGCGATCCGCGCCGACGGCTGGCTGCACAGCGGCGACGTGGCGCGACGGGACCAGGACGGTTATTACTATATCGTCGACCGCTGGAAGGACATGTACATTTCCGGCGGCGAAAACGTCTACCCCGCCGAGGTGGAGAAGGTGCTCGAGCAGCACCCGGCGATCGCCGAGGTGGCGGTGGTGGGCATGCCCGATGAACGCTGGGGCGAAGTGGGCAAGGCCTACTACGGCCTGCAACCGGACCAGGACGACCCCGGCGAGGACGCTCTGCGCGACTACTGCCGCGAGCGGCTGGCGGGCTACAAGGTGCCGAAGGCATTCCAGCGCGTCCAGGCCCTGCCGCGCAATGCCCTGGGCAAGGTCACCAAACAGGAGTTACGCGATGACGCACGACGCTAAGCAACAGGAAAACGACCGCTGCATTGCCTGCATCGAGCGGGACCTGGTCCTCGAGCAGTCCGACTTCGACCGCTTCGCCACGCTCAGCGGCGACCACAACCCGATCCACGTGGACCCGGACTACGCCGCCGCCACCCGCTTCGGCGCCACCGTGCCCCACGGCATGCTGCTGTTCACCGCGGTGCGCGGCCTGATCGCCGACCAGTACCCCAACGCCGGGATGGAAACCCAGGCGCTGATGTTCCCGGCGCCGGCTTTCGCCGGCGACCCGATGGTGATCCGTCTGAGCATCCCGGCACCGGCCCGCGACGGTTACCTGGAGCTGCGCACCCAGGTGATCCGTTCCGACGAGCAGCTCTGCCTGGACGGCCACTGCCGTCTCAAGCTCAACCTGGAGGAGGATGAATGAGCGACCAAGAGTTACCCCGTTTCGACCAGTTGCGGGCCGGCGACCAGGCCCGGGTGACGCGCCGCTTCGAGGCCTCCGATCTCCAGGAGTGGTGCCGGCTGGCGGGGTACCAGGGCGACTGGCCGGAGGTGCCGGAACCGCTGATCGCCGCCCTGTTTTCCTACCTGCTGGGCGAGGAACTACCCGGCCACGGCACCAACTATCTGAAGCAGAACATGCGTTTTCACGCCGCCGGCCGCCCCGGCGAAGCCCTTACCGCCACGGTGACGGTATCGCGCCTGCGCCGCGACAAGGCACTGGTCTACCTGGATACCCGCTGCACCGGCGAAGGCGACCGGCTGATCTGCGACGGCGACGCCCTGGTGCTGTTTCAATGCTGAAAGCCGATCGTCCCCATCCCGGTCTGAGCGACTGGCTGGCGGGCCTCAACCGCCTGGTGGCCGAGCAGGCCGCTCGCGGCGTGACGGCCACCCCGGCCACGGTGCGCGACAGCATGGCCACGATGACCCGCAACCTGGTCACCCGGTCGCCGGCGCTGCCCTGGGTCGGTGACGCCAGCGTGGCGGTGGACGGCGAACCGGTACCGGTGCGCCTGTACGACCCGGCGCCGGAGAATCACAAACCGGTGTGCCTGTTTTTCCACGGTGGCGGCCATATGGCCGGCAGCGTGGCGGTGTACGATCCGATCTGCCGCAAGCTGGCCGAGGCCAGCGGCCAGCTGGTGGTATCGGTGGATTACCGGCTGGCGCCGGAGCATCCCTACCCCCGGGGGTTACGGGATTGTCTCGGCGTGGCCCGCCATCTTTGGGCCCTGCTCGACGCCGAAGGCCGCCGGGTGGAGCGGCGCCTGAGCCTGGTGGGCGACTCCGGCGGCGGCACCCTGGCGGCCACCGTCAGCGCCCTGGCCCAGGACGACCCGGCGCTGATGGTCGATAAACAGGTGCTGATCTACCCGAGCCTGGACTACGACCTGGCCTACCCCTCCGTGGAGGAAAACGGCCACGGCTATCTGCTGGAAACGCCCCGCATCCGCTGGTACTTCGATCACTACTTCCAGGACGGCGACGCGCCGGACCGGCAACGGCGCCATGACGCCTCGCCGCTGCACATGACGGTCAGCCCGCGGCTGCCCGCCACCCTGGTGATCACCGCCGGCTTCTGCCCGTTGCGCGACGAGGCCCAGGCCTACGTGGAACGCCTCGACGCCGCCGGCGTGCCGGTGCGGCATGTGCCCTTCCCGGACATGATCCATGCCTATCTCAATCTGGAGGATCTGGTGCCGGAGGCTTGCCTGGAAACCTATCGGGTCGTGGGAGAATTCCTGGCTCGGTGATTCGGCGTGGGGAGGTGTCGTCGGAGGTGGGTTCTCCAGCGGGGGCGCGTCCCGGCGTGGCCCCCTTTCCGGGAACGCCGCGAGTACGTCCCTGTAGGCTCCCTGTCAAACGTCCTGTTTGACAGGGTCCCGGAAAGGGGGCCACGCCGGGACGCTCCGTTGGGGCTTCGGCGCTCGGGCCCAGGAATCGGGGTTCGGTGAGATACCCCGGCGCCATCTGGAGACGTAGGAGCGACTTTAGTCGCGATCAACGGCGGTGCCAATGGCATCGCGACTAAAGTCGCTCCTACGCGTGTTAGAGGCGCGGGCGGGCGTCAGCCGCTCTGGCCGTCGTCGTCGGCGGCGGGGCGGCGGAGCAGTTCGTCGATGCCGTAGCAGGGTCCCGCCATCAGGTTCTGCGCCAGCATGAAACGGTCCCGGGGCGTGTCGGCGGTCATCTCCGCCACGCTCAGGGACTCCAGCATCCAGGTATCCCAGACGTTGACGAAGCGGGCGCGAATGTCCACGTCGCCGCGCAGCATGTCCGCCTGCAGAGCGGTGACCGTGAGCGCGTCGTCGCCGCGCTGCACCTGATACCCCTGGTTCGGGTAACCCACTTCCAGGCAGGCCAGGAAATTCTTCATGGATCGTTCGGAGGGCTGGCCCAGGGAAAAGGCCAGGGGCTGGTCGGGGATGTCGTCGAGAATCTGCAGAATATGGGCGTCGGCCAGACGCTCGCTCAGGTGCTCGCGGTTCTCTTCCTCGGCACTGGCGCGCTGGCGCTCCTCGGCATCGCGGCGAGCGGCCTCCATGGCCTCCCGTACCCGCCGTTCCTTTTCGCGTTGTTCGGCCAGCGCTTTCTGGTGGGCCTGCTCCGCTTCGTAGGCCTGCCGCACCAGCCGCTCCATCTCTTCGTTGAAGCGGCGCGCTTCGACAATCCGTTGCCGGCAAGCGGGCAGCCACAGGTCGTTAAGAGTGCGTTGCGAGACATAGCGTTCGCTGTCGTGGGCCTGGCGCAGGCTTTCACAGCTGCCCTCAAGAGCGCCCAGATCACGGATGGCGGCGTAGTCCAGACCGTCCACGGTGGCCGGTGCCGGGGAGCGGCCGATCAGGCCGGCGGTGGTTTCCATCATGGAAGCGCACCCTGATAGCAACAGACAAACCATGACCGATAAGACCGGCATGGAAGGTAAGCGTGGTTTCATGAACAGCAACTTGACGACGGCAAAAACCATGGCGCCAGGCCTCGATCCAGACGGCGGGCCCAACGTCCCCGGGCTCATCTGATCGCGAGCGCCCCATTTAGTTCCAGGGCTGAAAATATTAGCATACCAATTGCTTCTTTTCCGCAGGTCGCCGCCTTTACTCCATCATGACAGCCTGGAAATCGCCTTCGCTACCGAGCGCACTTTGGACTGCAGTTCCCGCATGCGGACCATTTCATCGGAATCACGGGGTATCAGACACCCGATGGAGCCGACCACCGAACCGGAGCGGTCTCGCAACGCCACCGCCAAGCCGCTCACCTCGCCGCGGTATTCGCCATCCTCCACCGCGAAACCATGCCTTCGGATCTGTCTCAGGGCCTCGACCAGCTCCGCCAACGTGTCGATCGTCCTGCCCGTAAAGGGCGTAAGCCCATGATCCGCAACGACTCGGGCAACCTGGGATTCCGGCAACCAGGCAAGAATCGCTTTTCCCAGCGCCGTGGCATGAGCGGCCATGGCGACACCTTCCCGGTAACCATCCAGCACGATCCCGCCGGCGGCGGGTTGCTCGAGCAGCAACGTCAGCGTGGTCCCGTTGAGCACCGACATCACGGCACTGGCACCGGAATCCCGGGCCAATTCGGCCAGCCGGGCCGCCGCTGCTTCACGCATGTCCGTACTCGCGCCTTGACGATGGCCCAATTCAATGACTTTCGGGCCCAGATAGTAGCTACGCGGACGAGCATTACGGCGCACGTAGCCGCGTCTTACCAGTGAGTTCAACAAATGGTGACAGGTCGGCGACTTCAAACCCACCGCCCGGGCGATATCATGGAGTTTCCGAGGTTCCTTGGCGTCAGCCACGTACTCCAGAATATCCAATGCCCGTTCCACCGATTGTATGGTGACGGCAGGCTTGACCGACTCCTTACCTTCCTCGGAGGTCTCGCCATGGCGGGGCAGCGCCGCCCGCTCATCGAGTACGATCTCCGTCTTGGCCGGAGTAATATCAACCGGCTCGATTCGGGATTCCTTATTGGTACGGGATTGACGGTCTGTCATGGCTCGGCGCTCTCCATCCGCTGACCGATACTAGGACGCCGTGGCGGTTCCGGCAACGCAGCGGCGCATATTCACTACCAGTGCCAGCATGCAGAAACCCAGCCCGCACAGGCAGACACCCAGCCAACCACCGTGCCACCAGGCAAAGCCGCCCACCAGAGTTCCCAAGGCCCCTCCCAGGAAACGAATGAACATATAAAGGGTATTCAACCGGCTGGCCGCTGTCCGGTCCAGGGACAGAATCGTCGCCATACTGGTGACATGGCTCATTTGCATACCAAGATCCAACAGCAACACCGCCGGGACCATCCACCACAGCGAATCCTCGGCGAGCAAGAAGACGGGAAAAGCGACCAACATAAGGAGCCCGCTGACCATCAGGGTAAAACGCACCGATGAACGGCGGCTCAGACGCGCGACCAAACCGGCGCCAAGCACCCCCACCGCGCCGATCAAAGCGAATGAACCCGCCACACTGGCAGGATAGTGCCCTGGCATGGCGGCGAGATGAAATGCCAGTGTGGTCCAGAAAAGACTAAAGGCGGCGAATTGCATGGCCCCGGCGAACGCCAGGCCCCGCAACACGGAGTGAGCCAGAAACAAGCGGCCCAGCGAGCCCATAAGGCTCAGATAGCCACCATGGAAGGTGGTCTGAAACGGAGGCAGTACCCGCCGCAGCAAGACCACCAGAACAAGCATGACTACCGCCGCGCCGCCATATAGAGCACGCCAGCCAAACATATTTCCCAACCAGCCCCCGACAAAACGTGACAGGACGATGCCCAGCAACAAGCCAGCCATGATACGGCCCACGGCTTCCGGGGCCGCCGCCGGCGGCACCAATTGCTGCGCCGCCGGCGGCAGAATCTGCGGCACGATGCTGGTCAGACCAATCAGAAAACCAAACGCCAACACAAACTGATAACTTGGAGACAACGCGAACAGAAAAAGCATCGCGCTCGCCAACAACAGCATTACCGTGATCAAGCGGCGCCGGTCCATGCGATCGGCCAGCGGCAGCAACAGCAGCAAGCCCAACGCATAGCCGATCTGCGTGAGACTGGAAATCCAGGATGCCGCCACTCCGGACACGCCCAGGTCGCGGGCCATGTCATTAAGCAGCGGCTGATTGTAATAATTATTGGCCACCACCACACCCGCGGCCACGGCCATTACCCGGATAGCACCCGAAGCCGGTTTCGTCGACATGTTTCTCAAGGGTTATTCCATGCAGAAAAGAATGACGATCCGCGGCGGGCTAAAGCACGCCCGCCGTTTGAAATACGTGGCGGATGTCATCCACGATGTCCTGAAAACGCGGATCGCGGCGAATCTCAGGACGGCGGGGTTGCGGAAAGTCGATCTCGTATCGGGTCAATACCTTACCGGGACGTGGACTCATCACGATGACTTGATCCGCCATGGTGACCGCCTCTTCAATGTCATGGGTAATGAACATCACGGTCTTGGCATCCTCGGCCCAGATACGATTGAGATCCCGCTGCATTTTCTCACGGGTAAGTGCATCCAGAGCGCCGAACGGCTCATCCATCAGCAGCACCGAGGGCTCCGCCACCAGTGCTCTGCAGATCGAAGCGCGTTGCCGCATACCACCGGAAAGCTCGCCGGGGTAATGGTCAAGAAAGCCACCCAATCCCACGTTTTCCAGCAGTTTTCGGCCACGCTCGCGAGCCTTCCCGATATCCTGTTTTTTGACCTTGGCAGGCAACAGAACATTGTCCAAAACGGTGACCCAGGGCAGCAGCACATCGCTTTGGAAGACAATACCCACATCATGGAAAGCGCCCTGCAACGTTTTACCGTCCAACCGGACCTCACCCCGGGTCGGCGTATCCAGACCGGACACCAACGACATCAACGTGCTTTTGCCACAACCACTGGGGCCAAGAATCGAGCAGAAAGTACCGGCGGGAATGTCCAACGTCACGTCATCCAGGGCGGTAATGGTCTCGCCGCGCCGAGTGAAATCCATACCCACTCCCCGGATCGCCACGGAAGCACCGCGCTTTTTTGTTTCCATATCCTGACTCATTGATGTATTTCCTTTTCCGCAATCGCACGTAATGGCGCCGGCAACACCAGGTGTTCCACCAGCACCACCAGGTAATAAATCACCGCGCCCAGCAGCGACAACATCACCAGACAAGCAAACAACAAGGGAATCTGCAGATTGTTGTTGGCGATCAGCTGCAGGTACCCCAGGCCGCTGGTGGCGGCGATGAACTCACCGACGATGGCCCCCACCACGGCGAACGCGGAGGAGATCTTGATGCCCGCGAAGATATAGGGCGACGCCATCGGGATGCGGACCCGCCAGAAAATTTCCAGCGACGAGCTGCCCAGTGATCGCATCATGCGCACCATATCGCCGGGGGTACGTTGCAGACCCGCGACGGTGTTCACCACCACCGGGAAGAAGGCAATCGAGAAGGCGATCAATACCTTGGGCATCAGACCGAACCCGAACCAGACCACGAAGATCGGAGCCAGCGCCACCTTGGGCACCGATTGACTGGCTACCAACAAGGGGTAAATCACCCGCTCCAATGCGGCGGACCCGGCGATCAGGATGGCCAATGGCAGACCAACCACGATGCCCAACCCGAAGCCCAGCATCGACTCCACGAAGGTCACCCCGGTGTGCCGAAGCAACGACAGCCAGTTGTCGGCGATCGATACCGCGATCCGTCCTGGGGAAGGCAGAACGTACTCGGGAATAGCGAACCCCTGGACACAGAGCTGCCAGAGCACCAGCAGCCCCATGAAGGCAATCAGTGGTGGCAGGATTTTATACAGCGCGCCCCTGTTCATAGATCGGGCTCCTTTTTGCGAATGGCGACAAACTCGATTTCGATGCTGTCGTTCTGGTTGAGTGATGACACTTCAAGAATGGTGCGGGTCGGCAAATGTTCGCCGAATGCCTTCTCATAGAAGGCATTCACCGCCGGCCGCAAACCGTTCATATCCGTTACATAGACGCGGGTGGACACCACCGAGGAAAGATCACTGCCGTGGGCCTCGAGCGTGAGGGACAGATGCTCGAGAATCCGTTCCAAACGCTGATCGGTGGTCCCCGCCGGCAGGCCGGTCTCCGGATCAATGCCTCGCAGCCCGGAAATAAAGATCATGCCGTTCCATTCGACCGCGCGTGCCCAGGGCCCCGTGGCCGGGGGCACGCCTTCGATCCGGAAGGTTCTCGCGATATCACTCATTGCCAATGATGAACTCGTTGGTGTAGTAAGCGGACGGCGCTTTCTCGCGGTCGATCACGCCCGCCCCCTTGAGGATTGCCAGCGTCGACCGCCAGCCTTCATCGCTGCCAACGAACAGCGCTTTCGGTTCACCCTTGGCAAGAAACTCGATGGTGGTTTGGACCTGGCCCCGGGTGGGAGCGGGCAGCAACTCGGAGGAGTGGCTATCAATGGCCAGCTGTGCGGCCTCATCGGCGTTATCGATCATGAACTGGAAGCCCCGGGCCGCCCCGGCCAGGAACTTGCGTACCGCGTCGGGGTTCGTCTCGATCATCTTCTCGCTGGTCACCAGCGTGTAGCCAATGATGCCGAAACCGAAATCGCCCACCGTCAGGCTGTCCATCTCGCCGGAGCCGCGCTCTCGCAATACCGGCAGTTCGTTGGTCAAGAAGATATCCGCCAGCACATCGACCTGCCCGCTGAGCAGCAGCCCGAATCGTGCTCCCGGGCTGACGCTGACAACGTCGACCTTGCTCACATCGATATCATTGGCCTTGGCGAACGCTTGCCAGACGTTGTTGAAGGTGGACGATGCGGCGATCTCCACTTTCTTGCCTTCCAGATCCTTGGGCGTATCCAGGGTCACACCGGGGCGGGCCACCATGCCCATGGGATCGACCTTGTACACCGTTGCCACCGCTTTTACCGGCATGCCGCTGTTGACCGCCTGGATCAGCTGGACCGAAGGCACATAGGCGAAATCATCCTCCCCGGTGGCCACGGACTGCAGCGCCAGGGTGGCGCCGCTGCCTTCCTTGACCGCCACACCCAGACCCTGCTCGCTGAAGAACCCTTTCTTGTCCGCCACCACGAAGGGCGTGAACTCCCCCTTCATTTTCCAGTTCAAGCGCAACGAGTAGCTGTCATCCGCCATCACCGGGCCCGCCCAGGCAATGCATACCGCCATGACCGCGCCCACCAAACCCGGGAGTACCCCTTTGCGTGCATCGTCGTTCATCCTTATCACCCTAAATTCAGATTTAATAATATGAAATAGACTCTCCTTGATAGCTGCAAATCTGGTGCCAAAACGTCCAAAACGTTTAATAAAGGCTATAAAACACACCGATAAGGTGCATTTATTTCATACTATTAAATATAAATAGTTCCAGGGATTGGGAATGCTCTTAGGAGCCGGCCCGGACGGCTCGGCACGCAAGCCTGACACGGGCCTGCTCGGCCCATTTACCGGGCACGGGCACCGAAGTGGCGCAATCGACAGGAAAGAAGAAGGGAAATAAATATGAGGGGAGTATGAAGTCGAAGGCCGCTCCGCCCTCCCGGCGGCGCATCGGCGCGCGGGAGAGCGGAGCGGAACGGCCCTGCCCGGGGCGGGTCAGGCCGGTGTTTTCTCGGCGATTTTCTTCTTCCAGATCACCGGGCCGGTCTTGTGCACGGACTCGCCTTCGGAATCCACCGCCACGGTCACCGGCATGTCCTCCACCTCGAACTCATAGATGGCTTCCATGCCGAGATCCTCGAACGCCGCCACGCGGGATTTGCGGATCGCCTTGGACACCAGATAGGCGGCGCCGCCCACGGCCATCAGGTAGACCGCCTTGTTGTCCTTGATGGCTTCGATGGCGGTGTCGCCGCGCTCGGCCTTGCCGACCATGCCGATCAGGCCGGTCTTCTCGAGCATGGTGCGGGTGAACTTGTCCATGCGGGTGGCGGTGGTCGGGCCGGCCGGGCCCACCACTTCGTCGCCCACCGGGTCCACCGGGCCCACGTAGTAAATGAAGCGGTTGGTGAAGTCGACAGGCAGCTCCTCGCCCTTGGCGATCATGTCCACCATGCGCTTGTGGGCGGCGTCACGGCCGGTGAGCAGCTTGCCGGACAGCAACAGGGTGTCGCCCGGGTTCCAGGTGCGCACCTCTTCCGGGGTCACGGTGTCCAGGTTGACGCGCTTGGCGCCCTCGTCGTTGCCCCAGGCGATGTCCGGCCATTCTTCCAGGTCCGGGGCCTTCAGATCCGCCGGGCCGGTACCGTCCAGCACGAAGTGAGCGTGGCGGGTGGCGGCGCAGTTGGGGATGATCGCCACCGGCTTGTTGGCGGCGTGGGTGGGGTAATCCGCCACTTTCACGTCCAGCACCGTGGTCAGGCCGCCCAGGCCCTGGGCGCCGATGCCCAACGCGTTGACCTTCTCGTACAGTTCCAGGCGCAGTTCCTCGGCGCGGGTTTGCGCGCCCCGGGCCTGCAGCTCGTGGATGTCGATCGGGTCCATCAGCGATTCCTTGGCCAGCAGCATGGCCTTCTCGGCGGTGCCGCCGATGCCGATGCCGAGCATCCCCGGCGGGCACCAGCCGGCGCCCATCTTCGGTACCTGCTCGAGCACCCAGTCGACCACGGAATCGGACGGGTTGAGCATGGCGAACTTGGACTTCGCCTCGGAACCACCGCCCTTGGCGGCCACGTCGATTTCCAGCTTGTCACCGGGGACGATGGAGTAATTGATCACCGCCGGTGTATTGTCCTTGGTATTGGCGCGCTTGCCGTCCGGGTCCGCCAGCACCGAGGCGCGCAGCACGTTGTCCGGATGGTTGTAGGCGCGGCGCACGCCCTCGTTGATCATGTCATCCAAGGACATGTCGCCTTCAAAAGTGACATTCATGCCGACCTTGGCGAACACCGTGACGATGCCGGTGTCCTGGCAAATCGGGCGATGCCCCATGGCGGACATGCGCGAGTTCACCAGAATCTGCGCCATGGCGTCCTTGGCCGCCTTGCTCTCTTCCTTTTCGTAGGCTTCCTTGACGCCACGAATGAAATCCACCGGGTGGTAGTAGGAGATGTACTGCAGGGCGTCGGCGACGCTCTGAATCAGATCGTCCTGGCGAATCACCGTCATCGGGGTACTCCTGGGCTTGGAACGAGGGGCGCGCATTATAGCCCAGCGGCAATCGCGGCTAAAGCGGAACGCCCCCCAGCCGCCCTCTGGAGCGGTAGGAGCGACTTTAGTCGCGATGAAAATGGCACCGCGGTCGATCGCGACTGAAGTCGCTCCTACAGCGGCTACTGTGGATGCGGTAGAAGCGACTTCAGTCGCGATCATCGCCTCTGGCGCTGGCACCACTGCCCGGCACCCGGCAGAATCCCGGCTCTGGCAAAGGGCGGAGAACGGTGTGGGCGACAACGACGACAAACTGGGTCTGGCGGCGGTCACCGCCATCGGCATCGGCGGCATGATCGGCGGCGGCATCTTCGCGGTGCTCGGCCTGGCCATCGCCACCGCTGGCCACGCGGTGGCCCTGACCCTGGCCGGCGGCGGCGTGATCGCCCTGCTCACCGGCCTCTCCTACGCCCACCTGGGCCTCGCCTACCGGGACGACGGCGGTAGCTTCACCTACATCGAGAAGGCGTTCGCCTCCCCCACCCTGGCCGGCTTCGCCGGCTGGCTACTGGTGGCCGGCTACGTCGGCACCCTGGCTCTGTACGCCAGCGCCTTCGGCGACTACGGCGCCAGCCTGATCAGCGGCGCCGGCGGCGGCCACCTGGTAGCGTCCCTGCTCGCCGCCACCGTGCTGCTGCTGTTTCTCGGCATCAACCTCACCGGCGCCAAACTCTCCGGCGGCGTGGAGCTGGCCGTGGTGGCGATCAAGCTGGCGATTCTGGCGCTGTTCGCCGTGGTCGGCTTCAGCACCGTGCAGGCGGATCACTTCACACCGCTGTTCGACCGCGGCCTGATCACGCCGGTGGCGGCCATGGCGTTGATCTTCGTGGCCTACGAAGGCTTCGAGCTGATCCCCAACGCGGTGGACGAAATGAAGGACCCGGAACGCAACCTGAAGCGCGCCCTGGTGATCGCCATCCTGGTCACCACCGCTCTGTACGTGGTGGTGGCCGTGGTCGCCCAGGGCAATCTCACCGCCACGCAGATTCAGCAGGATCAGGAGTACGTGCTGGCGGTGGCGGCGCGCCCCACCCTCGGCCAGGCCGGCTTCGTGCTGATCGGGCTGGCGGCGCTGCTGTCCACCGCCTCGGCGATCAACGCCACCCTGTTCGGCGCCGCCCGGCTGGCCATGGTGATGGCCCGCGAGCACGCCCTGCCCCAAGTGTTTTCCCTGCGCGAACGCACCCGGCCGGTGCCCTGGGTGGCGCTGCTGGTGCTCACCGGGCTGGCGCTGCTGTTCACCCTGGGGGCGCCACTGGCGGTGATCTCCACCTTCGCCAGCGCCACCTTCCTGATCATTTTCACGGCGGTGAACCTGGCGGCGCTCAAGCAGCACCGGGACATCGGGCTGAACCGCTGGGTACCCCTGGCCGGGGCGTTGCTGGCCGCCGCCAGCCTGGTGATTCTGCTGGTGCACACCGGGCGCGAGGACCCGGAGGGGCTGGCGTGGCTGGGTGGGTTCTATCTGGTGGCGGCGGTGTTGGAAGCGGTTCTGGTGGCCCGGCGTGGACGCCGGGCCTATCGCGCCTGAAGCGGAGCGCCGCCCTGGGGGGGAGTTATCGCGACTGAAGTCGCTCCTACGCGGCTGCGTAGCTTGTGTCGGAGCAGCTACGTAGCCGCGATCCGCCCGGATCAGACCAGGCACTCCCCACGCTTAAGGTGGCGCACCAGCAGATCGGCCACCGCGTCCGGCCGCTCCAGGTGCAGGAAGTGCCCGGCGTCTTCCACCCGCTCCACGTACAGGCCGGCGGGGAAGTCGTCGGTGTTGATGGTGTAATCCAGTAATCGCGGGCTCATGCAGCCGTCACGCTCGCCCATCAGCACCTGGGTCGGCACCGTCACGTCCAGGGACAGCCACTCCTGGGCCTCGCGCTGTTGCCGGCGCCACAGGCGGATCAGGTGCCGGTACCAGCCCAGGGCGGCGGGCAACACCCCGGGTTCCGCCAGGGTGCGCCGGGCGTTCTCCAGGTGCTCACCGGGTTCCCAGTCCGGCGACCAGCGCCGCCACAGCCGCTCCACGCCGGCCAGGTCATCGCGTTTGAGCCAGGCCTCCGGCGCCACCGGCAACTGGAAGAACTGCATGTAGCCACTCAGTTTGATCTGCTCGGGCACCTTGAGCAGGGCCTTGGGCAGGCGCTTGAGCGGTGGAATGGCCAGGGCATTGAAGGTGCAGAACGCCTCCGGGTAGCGCGCGCAGGCCAGGTAGCCCACGGCGGCGCCCCAATCGTGGCCAATCAGGTGCACGCGACCGCCGAGCTGGTTGGCGAACACCAGCAGGTCGTCCACGGCGGCGTGCAGGGAGTAATCGCCGCTGCCCGGCTGGCAGGACGGCGCGTAGCCACGCAACGCCGGGGCCACGCCGGTGTAGCCGGCGTCCGCCAGCCGCGCCATGATGCCGGCCCAGTTGTCGTGGCAGTCGGGAAAGCCGTGCAGCAGAATCACCGGCTCGCCGTCACCGGCGAGCAGCGCCGGAAAGCGCAGATGGCCGTTGACCAGTTCCACTTGCTTCATAAATCAGACGCCAATATCGAAATCCGTGTAACGGCGGAGTTCGGTCTCGCTGACGCACAGCCCGGTGACATCGGCCCCTTCCGGGCCCTCGCGCATCCAGGCGATGAGCGTCTCCACCGCCTCGTCGCCGCCCTCCAGCCAGGCTTCCACGCGGCCGTCGGGCAGGTTGCGCACCCAGCCGGCGATGCCCAGATGCCGGGCCCGCTGCTGGGTGGAGGCCCGATAGTACACACCCTGAACACGGCCTCTGACGGTAACTTGTCGGGCAATCTCGGATTTATTGTTCATCTTCTTTTTCATCCCGTTCGTTGTTTTTGTCGTTGTCATCGTCCACCCGGTTCTCGAAAAGGCTCTCCAGGTCGAAATCCAGGGGCTGGTGCAGCCCCTTGCGGGCGGCGTCGCAGTGCTGTTTGAGCGTTGCCTCCCAGGGTTCCTTACCGTCGGCGTTGACGCGCAATTGCTGATCCGCCGGCCAGGGCATCATCGCCACCAGCTGCGACAGCGTCAGCCGGCGCAAATCGCGGATCAGCACGTAGCCACCCTCCTCGGTACGCCGGATCAGGCGACGGTCCTGAAGCAGGTTACGGAACTCATCCCAGTGGGTGACGCCGGACTCGTGCATCACCTTGCGTACCTCGGTACTGCGCAGTATGCGCCCGTGGCGCTGGCGCTCCCAGAACACCCGCAGCAGGCGCAGCAATGCCTGGGTGCCGGGTACCCGACGGCGGTGTTCCTGGAACACCACCAGGGCGCGCACCAGCTCGGCGCCGAGCAGCACCAGTATCCAGGAAATATAAATCCACAACAGGAACAGCGGCACCGCCGCGAAGGCGCCGTACACCACCTGGTAGTTGGGCGCGTGCTTGATGAACTGCGCGAAGGCGGCCTTGGCCAGCTCGAACAGCAGCGCCGCCACGGCGGCGCCGATCAACCCCTGGCGCACCGGCACCGAGGTGTTCGGCACCAGGATGTAAAGCAGCGCCAGCATGGCGAAGGTGAAGAAGAACGGCAGCACCGACAACCACAACCGCACCCCGCCCAGGTAAGCCACGGTGTCACTGATCAGTGACACCGAGGTCAGGTAGGAAGAGATGCCCAGGCCCGCGCCCAGCAGCAGCGGGCCCAGGGACAGCACCGCCCAGTACATCATCAGACTGGTGAGCCCCTTGCGCGGCTCGCGGATATGCCAGATCCGGTTCAGCGTCTGCTCGATGGTGCGCAGCATCAGCACCGCGGTGACCACCAGAAACACCACGCCCACCCCGGTCAGGTTGGTGGCCTGCCGGGAGAAGGTAGCCAGGTAACCCAGAATCTGGTTGCCGGCGGACGGCACGAAATATTCGAACGCCCATTTCTGAACCGCCAGACCACGCTCGTTGAGCGAGGGAATGGCGGCGATCACCGCGAACGTCACCGTCATGATCGGCACGATGGCGAACAGCGTGGTGTAGGTCAGCGCCGCCGCGCTTGACTGGCAGCCGTCTTCCACGAATTGCCGCCGCAATAACTTGAGAAACGCCCACACCGACGCCGCCCGGGCGCGGAACGGAATCACCGGCGCTTCGTCTGTTTTCGCCGCCTCGTTGTTCTCGCTCACTGGTTTCCTTAAAAATTCGTTGATCCACTTCGATACGGCGACTCACCGCGAACCCGCCGCGAAACCCACCGTGGGAGCGGCTTTAGCCGCGCTACCGGCGGCGGACGATAACGACGCGCCGATGATCGCGCCTAAAGCCGCTCCTACAACCGGCGCGATGCGTACCGTACAATGCCCCGCATCCAATCCATCAACGGCATTGCTCCAATGGCACAGTACACCATCTACCACAATCCGCGTTGCTCGAAATCCCGCCAGACGCTGTCTCTGTTGCAGGAACACGGCATCGAACCGGAGGTCATCAAGTACCTGGAAACGCCACCGGACGCGGACACGGTGCGCGGCCTGGTCGGCAAGCTGGGCCTGGCGCGCGCCCATGACCTGGTGCGCGCCAAGGAAGCGGAATACCGGGAAGCCGGCCTGACGCCGGACGCCGATGACGAAACAGTGATCCAGGCCATTGCACGTTATCCGAAATTGCTGGAACGTCCCGTGGTCGTCAAGGGCGACCGGGCCGTACTGGGGCGGCCACCGGAAAATGTCCGGGAATTCATCGATAAGAAGGCGCCATGAGCGACTACATTCTCGTGCTGTATTACAGCCGCGCCGGCTCGGTGGCCAATCTGGCCCGCCAGGTGGCCCGGGGCGTGGAAGCCGGCGGCCTGGAGGCGCGCCTGCGCACGGTGGCGCCGGTGTCCGCCAACCACGAAGCGACGGCGGCACCGGTGCCGGACAGCGGCGCGCCCTACGCCACCCTGGACGACCTGGCCGGCTGCGCCGGCCTGGCGTTGGGCTCGCCGACCCGGTTCGGCAACATGGCCGCGCCGCTCAAGTATTTCCTGGATCAGAGCAGCGACCTGTGGATGGGCGGCGCGCTGATCGGTCGCCCGGCCGGGGTGTTCACCTCCACCGGCAGCCTGCACGGCGGCCAGGAAAGTACTCTGTTGTCGATGATGCTGCCGCTGCTGCACCACGGCATGCTGCTCACCGGCGTGCCCTACTCGGAGCCCGCGCTGATGACCACCACCGGCGGCGGCACGCCCTATGGTCCCAGCCACGTGGCCGGCGAGCGTGGCGACAGCGCCACCAGCGACGACGAGAACGCCATTGCCCGGGCATTGGGAAAACGATTGGCGCACACCGCCAGAAAATTGAGCCACCCCCTTAACGGGGAAAAACGCCCGTAGCGGCGGCTTCGGCCGCGATGCCGGCAGTGCCGCATCGCGCCGGGGCATCGCGGCTGAAGAAACCCGGGGGAGCACAAGGACAAAGATGCTGGACTTCATATTACGCGCTTGCTACGTGCTGCTGTTGGTGCTCGGCGTGGCCGCGCAGTTCTGGTTCGCGCCGCCCAATGCCCCGGTGGCCGCCTCGGTAATCATGGCCCTGGTACTGTACCTGCCGCTGCTGTTATTGATGGTGGCGCCGCTCACCCTGCACCCGCGCTCGCTCACCTGGCTGTGTTTCCTGCTGCTGTTCTACTTCTGCGGCTACGTGATCCAGTGCCTCAATCCGCCGCCGCAGCGCACCCTGGCCATCGTCCAGCTTTCATTGACCGTGGTTCTGTTCCTCTCCGCCATGCAGTTGATCCGGCGGGGCCCCCGTGCGGATTGACGACCAGCTTCATATCGATACCCCGGAGGGAGCACGGCTGAGCCTGTCCCTGGCCGGGCCGATTCCACGCGCCCTGGCCTATGGCCTGGACCTGGCCCTGCGTGGGCTGATCCTGTTCCTGGTGTCGATCCCGCTGATGCTGATGGGCGGCCACGGCTACGGTGCCTACCTGGTGCTGATGTTCCTGCTGGAATGGTTCTACCCGGTGTTCTTCGAGATGCTCTGGCAGGGCCGCACGCCGGGTAAGCGGGCCATGAAGCTGGCGGTGGTGCACGGCAACGGCGCCCCCCTGACGCTCAACGGCAGCCTGGTGCGCAACCTGCTGCGCACCGCCGACCTGTTCCCGATCGCCTACCTGACCGGTTTCGTGGTGATGCTGATTTCACCGCGCCTGCAACGGCTCGGCGATCTGGCCGCCGACACCGTGGTGATCCATGTGCCGCCACCGGCCCGGGCGCGACCGGAACCCGGCGAGGGCAGCGAAGCGCCGGACTGGCCCTTGAGTCGCGACGACCAGTTGGTGCTGCTGGCCTTCAGCGAGCGGGCGCCGGGCCTGTCCCGCCAGCGCCAGGAAGAACTGGCGCGGCTGGCGTTCCCGGAACAACCGCCCGCCGCCGCCCTGGAAAAACTGCGCCGGGTGGCCCGCCATGTGCTGGGCGCCCCGGACGGGGGCCAGCCATGAGACAAAGCCAGTTCGAATACCGCTACCGGCCGCTCTGGGAGCGCCTGGAAGTCACCCTCAAGGGCCTGGAAGGCATGGGCCGGCCGCCGGCGGACAACCTGGCCTCGTTCGCCGCCGACTATCAGAGCCTGTGCCACCAGTTGGCCCTGGCCCGCGAGCGCGGCTATAGCCTGACGCTGCAGAACGATCTCAACGACCTGATGCTGCGCGCCCACCGCCAGCTTTACCGCCACCGGGCGCCGCTGCTGCCCCGGCTGGCCGCGTTCTTCGCGCGCGGCTTTCCCCAGGCGGTGCGGCGCCAGTGGCGCTGGCATCTGGTCAGCACCCTGGCGTTCGTGCTCTCGGCGCTGCTGGTGTGGGGCTTGATCCAGCACGACCCGGAGCTGGTGCACACGGTGGTGGGCCCGGACCAGGTCGCCGACCTGGAAGAAATGTACCACCCGGACCTGCGCGACACCGGCGACCGCGACCACGCCGACGACGTGATGATGTTCGGCTACTACATCTACAACAACATCGGCATCGCCTTCCGCACTTTCGCCGGCGGCCTGCTGCTGGGCGTGGGCGCCCTGCTGGCGATGCTGTTCAACGGCAGCTTCTTCGGCGCCGCCGCCGCCCACCTGAGCCTGGTCGGGGCCTCGCAGCCGTTCTTCACCTTCGTGATCGCCCACGGCGCCCCGGAACTCACCGCCATCATGCTGGCCGGCGGCTGCGGCCTGCGGCTGGGCTGGTCGGTGCTGGCACCGGGCTCCTGGAGCCGGGTGGACGCCCTGCGCCGGGCCGCCGGCGAATGTCTGCCGGTGATGTACGGCGTGTTCGTGCTGCTGGTGATCGCCGCCTTTATCGAGGCGTTCTGGTCGTCCCGGGAGCTGGCGCCCCAGATCAAGTACAGCGTCGGCGCGGCCTGCTGGGGCCTGTTGATGCTGTACCTGTTCCTGGCCGGGAGGCGCCATGGACCTGAATAGGATCAACGCCCGTCTGGCGCCCCGCTCCTGCTGGCAGGCGGTGGACTTCGGCACCCGCTTGTACCGGCGCTGGTGGCGCCAGGGCGCCCTGGTGTGGCTGGTGTTCACCGCCTTGCCGTTCGCGCTGCTGGCCGGCTACGGCGCCGCCACCCGCAGCCTCTGGCCGATGTTTGTGTTCTGGTGGCTCAAGCCGCTGTGGGAGCGCCCCTTGCTGGCGTTCTACAGCCGCGCCCTGTTCGGCGATTACCCAAGCCCCTGGACCCTGCTGCGCACCTTCCGGAGTTACGGGCTCAACGGCCTGGCCGCCCAACTCACCTGGCGGCGACTGAGCCCGCTGCGCGGCTTCCTGACCGGCGTCTGGCAACTGGAAGGCAGCAAGGGCGACAAGGTGGGCGGGCGCATTTCCGTGCTGCTGCGCCCACCCAGCCAGCGCGCCGGCACCCTGACGCTCACCCTGCTCACCCTGGAGCACCTGATGACGGTGGCGTTGATCATGCTGGCGATGACCCTTGTGCCCTGGCAGTTCAACCTGGAATTCAGCGTCTGGTTCCAGGAACAGAGCCGGCTGCAGTGGGCATTCGCCAACCTGGCCTGGTACCTGGTATTGATGGTCACCGAGCCGCTCTACGTGGCCACCTCCTTCGCGCTCTATCTGAACCAGCGCACCTGGCTGGAAGGCTGGGATTTGCAGCTGGGCCTGACCCGTATCGGCGAACGGCGCCGGCGCGCCGGGCGCGGCGGCGCCGCCCTGCTGGTGCTGCTGGCCCTGTTCAGTGCCGCGCCGCATCCAGCGGAAGCGCAGGCCAGCCAGCCCGAATCGCGACTGAAGCGGGATGCCGCCGAAAGCGCCAGCACCGATGACGCTACCCCCAAACAACAAGCCCTGGACCTGCTCGCCTCGGACACCTTCATGCCGTTCGAGGAACGAGAGACCCGACGCCTGCGCGAATCCCTGCGCGACGACGACAATGAAGACCGTAGCTGGTGGCAGGACCTGCTCAAGAAACTGCTCGACCGGGACCGGGACAACAGCGACCGTGATGCCCCCCTGTCGATCCCCGACGCGGTGGTGGAAGGCATGGGCTACCTGCTGCTGGTGGTGGTGCTGGGCGTGATTCTGGCGCTGATCCTGCAGCGCCTGCCCGGCGCCGCCGGCCGGCGCCGGCGCGGCCCGGACATGCCGGTGAGCGTGGCCGGCCTGGACACCCGCGCCGACAGCCTGCCCGCCGACCTCAACCGGGCCCTGGACGAGGAACTGGCGCGCGGCGACGTCCGCGCGGCCCTGGCCCTGCTGCTGCGCGACGGCCTGATCACCCTGTTCCAACGCCACCCCACGCCGCTCACCGCCGGCGCCACCGAACAGGATTGCCTGCGCGCCTACCAGCGGCTGCTCGGCGACGAGCCGGTGGTGGCCTGGCTGTCGGACCTGATCAACGCCTGGACCCGCACCGCCTGGGCGCACCGGCCCAGTGACCGGCAACAGGTGAACGCGCTGCGCGACCGCTGGGGCGCGCTGCGCCCGGCCCTGGCCGGGAGGGCACCGTCATGAAGCGCTGGCTGATCCTGTTCCTGCTGCTGGTGGCGGGTCTGGTGGCCGGCTATTACTGGGCCACCGAGCCGGTGCGCTACATGGCGCCGGCCCACGCCGAAGCCGCCGCCCGCGACCCGTACCTGGCCGCGCGCACCCTGCTGGACCGCTGGCAACGGCCCAGCCGCCGGGTGTTCAGCACCCGCGCGCTGTTCCCGCTGCCGGCCACGGACACCACCCTGATCCTGGACGAATACCGGGGCGATCTGGGCCGCGACCGTATCCAGGCGTTGCTCGACTGGGTCGCCGCCGGCGGCACCCTGATCGTAGCGGCACGACCGGTGTACGGCGACCAGGACGAGGACCGCGACCGCGCCGATCCACTGCTGGAAGGCGTCGGCGTGCACGCCCGGCGGCTGCCCGACGAAGACGACGATGACGATGACCCCATGGCCACCCTCCTCGACCGCTTCCAGCCCATGGAAAGCCTGTTCCTGGAATACTGCCTGGACAGCGACGACGAAGAGATGCAGCGCCAGTGCGAGCGGCTCACCTGCGAGATTCCGGAGACCGTGGCGCCGGCGCTGACCCGGGACTTCGACGGCACTCTCCGGCGGCTGCAGATCCTCAATAATCTGGTGCTGCGATACGCTGGCGCCGATAACACCCGCATGGCGGTGCTCGCCGAAAATGACCAGGGCCTCAAGCTGATCACCCTGACCCACGGCGCCGGCGTGGTCACCGTGCTCGCCGGCCTGGACCCGTGGGACAACGACCACCTGCTCTACTTCGACCACGCCTGGCTGCTGCGCCACCTGACCGGCGACGGGCCGGTGTGGTTCGTGCAGGGCATCGACATGCCGCCGCTACCGCTGTGGCTGTGGGAGCACGCCTGGCCGCCAATACTGGCCCTGGTGCTGGCCCTGACCCTGTGGCTGTGGCGGCGCCTGCCGCGCCCGGGGCCGCTGTGGCAACCGTCGGCCCGGGACACCACCGACTACCTGGGCCACCTGCGCGCCCTGGGGCACTTTTACTGGCGCACCGGCCAGGGCGAAGCTCTGCTGGCACCGCTGCGCGACGCCGCCCGGCGCCGGCTGGCCTTGCTGCACCCGGACCCGGATCGGGCCCTGGCGCTGGCCGCCGAGCGGCTGGCGATGAACGAGAACGAATTGCGTGCCGCCCTCGGGCCGGCGCTCAAGGACCGCCCGGGCTGGACCCGCCAGGTGGCGGTATTGCAACGGATCAGGAGCCGTCTATGACACCGCGAACCATCGAAGAAGCCACCGAACTGGCCGGCCGCATCGAAGACCAGCTCAACCAGGTGCTGATCGGCCAGCCAGCGGTGACCCGCCAGGTCATGCTGGCGCTGATCACCGGCGGCCACGTGCTCATCGAGGGCGTGCCGGGGCTCGGCAAGACCCTGCTGGCGCGCAGCCTGGCCCGGGTGCTGGAGCTGGACTTCCAGCGCATTCAGTTCACCCCGGACCTGATGCCCTCGGACGTCACCGGCCATGTGCTGTTCGACAGCCAGACCGGCGATTTCCGGGTACGCAAGGGCCCCGCCTTCACCAACCTGCTGCTCGCCGACGAGATCAACCGGGCGCCGGCCAAGACCCAGGCGGCGCTGCTGGAGGTGATGCAGGAACGCCAGATCACCATCGAAGGCGAGACCTTCGAGCTCGACCCGCCGTTCGTGGTGCTGGCCACCCAGAACCCACTCGACCAGGAGGGCACCTACCCGCTGCCCGAGGCGGAGCTGGACCGCTTCCTGTTCAAGATTCTGATCGACTACCCGGAACTGGAAGACGAAACCCGCATGGTGGAAATGGTGCTCGACGGCAGCCTGCCGGACAGCCTGGACGCCGAGCAACTGACCCGGGTGACCAACGCGGAAGGCATTCTCGCCCTGGCCCACCAGGCGGAGGCGATCATCCTGGACCGCGCCATCATCGACTACATCCTGCGCCTGGTGCGCGCCACCCGGGAACACCCCAGCCTGATCCAGGGCGGCGGCCCGCGCGCCAGCATCGCCCTGGCGCGCACCGCCAAGACCCAGGCGCTGCTGGCCGGCCGCGACTACGTGATCCCCGACGACGTCAAACAGGTGGCACCGCCGGTACTGCGCCACCGCCTGCGCCTGGGCGTGGACGCCGACATCGAAGGCCAGACCGTGGAATCGGTGCTCGAACAGCTCCTCGAGCAGGTGGAGGCCCCGCGCCAATGATCGCCCCCCCACCGATCACACCAGCGCCGGAGGCCCCATGCCGGTAAGGCCGGGCACGCGGCTGATCCAGGCGCTGCTCGGCTGGGCGGCGCTGGGCGCGCTACCGTTGCTGGCGCGGGCCTGGGCGCCAGCGCTGGCGATGCCGGCGCTGCTGGCCTGGGCGCTGCTCGGCGGCCTGGTGGTGTTCTGGGCTCTGGACGATCTGCGGCGGCTGCGCCGGCGCCCCACGCCCCGGGCCGAGCGGCGCCTGCCGGCGGCCCTGGCGGTGGGCGTGCCGCACGCCGTGACCCTGACCCTGGACACCGGCGGCGTGGCGGAACGCTGGCTGGTGGCCGACCACCATCCCGCCGACGACACCGACACCGGCCTGCCACGCACCCTGACGCTGACCCCGGGCCATGAGCGGGTGGCGGTGACCTATCCGTACCGGCCCAGCCGCCGGGGGCCGGTGACCTTCGGCCCCATCGAACTGTGGCTGCCCTCCCCCCGGCGCCTGTGGGAAGGTCGCCGCCGCATCGACGCCGAGCGCCGGGTGCCGGTCTATCCGGATTTCTCGCCGATCTCCCGGGCCGCCCTGGCGGTGGACAAAAGCCGCAACCGGTTCGGTACCCGGGTGCAACCGCGCCAGGGCGAGGGCCTGGAATTCCATGAGCTGCGCGACTACCAGCCCGGCGACAGCCCGCGCCGCATCGACTGGAAAGCCACCGCCCGGCGCCGCCGGCTGATCACCCGCCATTTTCAGGACGAGCAGAACCAGACCGTGTGGGTGTTGCTCGACGGCGGCCGCCGCATGGCCCTGCCGGTGGGCGGGCTGACCGCCTTCGACCATGGCCTTAACGCCGCCCTGCTGCTGGCCTGGTCGGCGCTGCGCCAGGGTGACCGGGCCGGCGCCATGCTGTTCTCCGCGGAGCAGCCGCGCTGGCTCGACCCGGTGCACGGCCAGCACGGCATCCAGAACCTGCTGCAGGGATTCTACGACGTGCACCCGGCGGACCGGGCCAGCGATTTCAGCCAGGCCGCCCGGCATTTCCATGGCCGCTGGCCGCGCCGCTCCCTGGTGGTGATCATCAGCCGCGTGCAACCGGAGGACGGCGACGACCTGCTCACCGCCGTGCGCCTGCTGGGCCAGCGTCACCTGGTGATGGTGGCGGACATGGCGCTGCCCGAGCAGGAAGCCCTGCGGCGCACCGAGGTCGACGATCTGGACGACGCTCTGCGCCTCGCCGCCGATGCCCGTGAGCACCAGGAACGCCGCGACCTGCACATCCGCCTGCGCCACGCCGGCGCCCACCTGGTGGCCGCCACCCCGGCCACCCTGGCGGAGCGTTTGGGGCAGGCCTATCAGCAGTTGAAACGGGCCGGGCGCCTGTAAACGCCGCCGGATCGCGACTGAAGTCGCTCCTACAAATCCATTGTAGGAGCGACTTCAGTCGCGATCGCCCGGCGGCCCGAACACCGCGCCCCCCCGCTCACACTTTTCTCACACCCCGCCTGTGTTAGCCTCAAGGGCTCTTTGTGTACCCTGTACCGGCCGAAAGGATAAGGAGAGCCCCAAGATGGCCAACGAAACGGAGTCCCCCACTCCCGATGCCTCCGCCAAGGTAAAAATCAATCCACCGGTGTTCTTCACCTCGGTGGCGATCATCGCCGGCCTGGTGCTGTTCTCGGTGATCGTGCCCAAGGTGGCGGAAAACTTCTTCGACGGTCTCAAGGACTGGATCATCGCCGACGCCGGCTGGTTCTATGTGCTGACCGTGGCGATCCTGATTTCCCTGGTGGTGTTCCTGGCCATCAGCCGCTACGGCGACATCAAGCTGGGCAAGGATCACTCGGAACCGGAATACAGCTACACGTCCTGGTTCGCCATGCTGTTTTCCGCCGGCATGGGCATCGGCCTGATGTTCTTCGGCGTCGCCGAGCCGGTGCTGCACTTCAGCGATCCGCCGATGGCGGAGCCGGGCACCATCGCCGCCGCCCAGGAAGCGATGCGCGCCACCTTCTTCCACTGGGGCCTGCACGCCTGGGCGATCTACGCCATCGTCGGCCTGATCCTGGCCTATTTCAGTTTCCGGCATAACCTGCCGCTGACCCTGCGCTCGGCACTCTACCCGCTGATCGGCAAGAAGATTTACGGCCCGCTGGGCCACGCGGTGGACGTGTTCGCCGTGGTCGGCACCGTGTTCGGCGTGGCCACCTCGCTGGGCTTCGGCGTCGAGCAGGTGAACGCCGGCCTCACCTATCTGTTCGGCATCCCCAAGAACGAATGGGTGCAAGTGGGGCTGATCATCGGCATCACCGGGCTGGCCACCATCTCCGTGGTCACCGGCCTGGACGGCGGCATCCGCCGGCTCTCCGAGCTCAACCTGGGGCTCGCCTTCCTGCTGCTGATGTTCGTGCTGTTCCTGGGCCCCACCGTGTTCCTGCTCAAGGCCTACGTGCAGAACCTGGGCGCCTACCTGTCCGAGTTGGTGAACATGACCTTCAACCTCTACACCTACCAGCCCAAGGTGGAAGACGGGCCCCAGGACTGGATGGGCGGCTGGACCCTGTTTTACTGGGGCTGGTGGATTTCCTGGTCACCGTTCGTGGGGATGTTCATCGCGCGGGTATCGCGGGGCCGCACCATCCGCCAATTCGCCCTCGGCGTGATGCTGGTGCCCGCCGGCTTCACCCTGTTCTGGATGACCGTGTTCGGCGACTCCGCGATCCAGATGATCCTCGACGGCATCTATCCGGAACTGGCTGCCCAGGTGGACAACGACAAGGCGGTGGCACTGTTCCACTTCCTGGAGCAGTTCCCCTGGTCGGGCTTTATCTCCGGCGTCGCCACCTTGATGGTGGTGGTGTTCTTCGTCACCTCCTCGGACTCCGGGTCCATGGTGGTGGACATGCTGGCCTCCGGTGGCCACGACGACACGCCGCTGTGGCAGCGTATCTTCTGGGCCGGCTCCGAGGGCGTGGTGGCCATCGCGCTGATGCTGGCCGGCGGCCTGGGCGCGCTGCAATCGGCCACCATCGCCTCGGCGCTGCCGTTCTCGATCGTGCTGTTGCTGGCCTGCTTCGGGCTGATGCGCTCGTTGCAGGTGGAAGGAATCCGCCGGCTCAGCTTCCAGAGCAATCTGGGCACCGCCCCGGCGGCCATCCACGTCGGTCATACGCCACGCAGCGGCGGCTGGAAGGTGCGCCTGAAAGGCATGGTGAGCTTCCCCAACCGGGCCCGGGTGCTGCAGTTCGTGCGCGAGGTGGTAACGCCGGCGCTCAACGCGGTGGCCGATGAACTGCGCGGCCACGGCCTGGAAGTGGAAGTCCGCGAAGGCGATGATCGCGTCACCCTGATCGTCAGCCATGGCGAGGAAACCGACTTCCTGTACGGCGCCCGGGTGCGTGGTTACGCACGGCCTTCGATCACCCTGCGGCAACTGGAGCATTCCAAACGGCACGCGGACACCGATCAGTATTACCGCGCCGACGTGTTCCTGCGCGAAGGCGGTCAGGATTACGATCTGATGGGGTTCACCCGTGAGCAGGTGATCAGCGACGTACTGGATCAGTACGAGAAGCACATGCATTTCCTGCACATGCTTCGGTAGGGAAAGAAATCGCGACTGAAGTCACCCCTACAGTTCCCCTGTAGGAGCGACTTCAGTCGCGATCATCCCCCCGATCAGAAGTTAACGGTCACCCCGGCGCTGTAGCGCCGCCCGTCCAGCACCCGCCCGAAGTTTTCGTCGTCCACTTCCTTGTCGAGCACGTTCTGGACGCTGCCGTACACTTCCACCTGTTCGGTGAGCGCGTAAATCAGGCCGGTGTCCACCAGGGTGTAGCTGGGGTACTCGTCGGTGAGCCCGCCGCGACCGGCGATCTGCTCGGCCTTGCCCTTGAAGCGGGCCTTGGCCCACAGCCGGGTGGCGTCGTTGGCGCGCCAGTTCACGCCCAGGTTGGCACGGTGGCGGGGCTGATCGTTAAGCGGGTTACCCTTGTTGTCGCCGGACAGCTGTTCGCTGTCGGTGAAGGTGTAGTTGCTGTCCACGCGCACGCTGTAGCCCACCGGGAACGAGAAGGTCACCTCGGCGCCGCGAATACGGGCCTCGTCCACGTTGGTGTAACGGTACAGCTTCTCGTAGTCGTACCCCTGATAGAGACAGGTGGTATCCGGCCCGGACACCCGATCACAGATGATCGGCTTCTCGATCTTGTCGTCGTAGTCGGTGTGGAACACGGTCACGCTGGCCTGAACACCGTTGTAGCCTTCCCACAGCGCGCCCAGTTCATAGGTCAGGCTTTTTTCCGGCTTGAGGTCATCGTTGCCGATGTCGCCACCGTCCACGGAACGGCCACCGCCGCCTTCCACCCAGTTGGAGTCGCCCTGTTTGAGGTCCGGGGTGCGGTAACCGGCGCTGACCCCGCCCTTAAGGGTGAATTGCGGCGTGAAGTTGTACACCGCGTAGGCGCGCGGCACCGCCTCGCTGCCGTAGTTCTCATCGTCCACCCAGCGCAGGCCGGCGGTTAACGCCAGATCGTCGGTGACGAACCACTGGTCTTCACCGAACAGCGCCATGTCCCAGCGCTCCAGGTCCGGCTCGCCGATGGCGCGGGTCGGGTTCTCGGTCTTCTGTTCCCGGTACTGGCCGCCCAGGGTCAGTACATGGTCGCCAAGCGGCACGGCGGTGGAG
Source organism: Alloalcanivorax sp. C16-2 (assembly GCF_046507615.1). Classification (NCBI taxonomy): domain Bacteria; kingdom Pseudomonadati; phylum Pseudomonadota; class Gammaproteobacteria; order Oceanospirillales; family Alcanivoracaceae; genus Alloalcanivorax; species Alloalcanivorax sp. C16-2. The sequence continues at coordinate 41,225 of NZ_JBKFTL010000002.1, forward strand.
GTGTTGGCCGTCACCCGCTCATAAAGCGCGTTCTGGGTCTGGTTTTCCAGTTCCTCGCGCTGCACCCAGCTCTTGGTATCGATGTCGCCGTGCCAGAGTATGTCGTGGTTGAGCGCCTGGTGACGACGCACCGTGTAGAGCTCGGAATCGGAGCCGGAGTTGGCGGCGGTGCCCAGGGTTTCCTGGGTGGAGTAACCGGCTTCCAGGGACAGCGACTGGTTGTCCACCGGCGTCCAGGTCAGTTTGGCGATGGTGTTGTCGCGGTCGTAGTCGCGGTAGCCGGCTTCGATCTGGTCCTCGTCGCGCTGATAGCGGGAGCCGTTCACGGTGAAGCCCAGGGTGTCCTCGATCAGCGGGCCACTCAGATAGTAGCGCTGCTGCTGGTAATCACCGGACTCGTGGCTTTCCTGCTGGGTGCGCTCCAGGGTCACGGAGCCGCCCCACTGATCCGGGGTCGCCTTGGTGATCACGTTGATCACCCCGCCCAGGGCGTCGGAGCCGTACAGCGACGACATCGGCCCGCGAATCACCTCGATGCGCTCGATGGCGGAGATCGGCGGCAACCAGCCGTATTCGGCGCCGCTGCCAAAGCCATTGTAGTAGGACTGCCCGGAGCCCTGCGGGCGACCGTCCACCAGAATCAGGGTGTACTTGCTGTCCATGCCGCGGATCGAGATCTCCTCGGTGCCGCCCTTCCCGGAGGGGCCGTCGTCCACGTACACGCCGGGCACGTCCTGCAGCGCCTGGGTGATGTCGCGGTAGGACTTGCCTTCCAGATCCTCGCGGCTGATCACCGAGATGCTGGCCGGAGCGTTGGTGACGTCCACGGCGCGACCGGACGCCGACGCCGAGGTCACGCTGACTTCCGGCAGCCGGTGTTCGCCTTTTTCCGCCGTCGGCAGCGGCCGCAGCCGATAGCTGCCATTGGGCTGACGCACCGCCTCCAGGCCGCTGCCAGCGAGCAGCGCGCTCAGACCGGCGCGGGCCCGGTAGTGGCCGTCCAGGCCGGCGGTGGTCTTACCGTCGGTGAGGCGGCCATCGATCACCAGGGTCAGGCCCGCCTCGCTGGCGTAGCGGCTCAGGGCGCTGTCCAGGCGTCCGGCTTCGATCCGGTATTCGCGGGCCTCGGCGGCGGCCGCCGGCAAGGGCGCCAGTACCGTGGCGGACAGGGCCAGGCACAACCCGACGGCGGGCAGCCGGTGCCGTAACGTTGAGAAACGCATCATTCTCCGATCCTTAGCAGGGGTGTATTTCGTGTGGCTATACCGGTACCCCGAACGAGGACGGGAAAAGTGCTACACAGCGTGGAAATTTTTTTGAGGGAAACGGAGTTTAAAGGCAGGCGGGGATCGCGGCTGAAGCCGGACAACATCCAACCGCCGGATCGCGACTGAAGCGGAGTGCCGCCCAGTCGCTCCTACCGAGGCTGGAGTTGTAGGAGCGACTTCAGTCGCGATCCGGCGCCAGAATGAACTCCAGCCCCGATCGCTCCCTCAAACGGCGCTGACCCGCACCAGCCAGGGCGTGCGGTAATGCACCGCCACCGGCAATGCCTGGGCCAGGGACTGCAAGGCGTAATCGGTATCACGCACCGGGAAGGCACCGGACACCACCAACCCGGCCACGTCGTCGTCGCAATACAGCAACCCGTGGCGGTAGCGGCCCAGCTCGGCGAGGAAGGCGTTCAGCGGCAGGCGGTCGGCGCGCATCACGCCCCGGGTCCAGTCCAGCGCGGCGGCGCGGTCCAGAGGCACCCGCCGCACCCCGCCCGCCGACAACCAGGCCGCTTCGCCGCCCAGCAGGGTGGCGGCCTGGGACGCGATGCCCCCCGGCCCGGACAACACCTCAACCCGTCCCGCCAGCACCGACACCGCCAGCCGCTCGCCATGATCGCGCAGCACCACATGGCTGTCGCTGGCATCCAGGCGCATCTCCGCCATCTCCACCCGCAGCGGGGCGCCCCCGGCGCCACGGCTGTCCAGGGCGATCTCGCTGCCGGGCAGCACCCGCAAACGACGCTCGCCGTCGAACGCCAGGTTCACCGCGCTGGCGGTATTGAGCTTCAGGCTGGAGCCATCCGGCAGGGTCAGGTCGCGCTGTTCGCCGGGGCCGCTGCGGCAATCCGCCACCGCTCGCTCCACCCAGCCGCCGCGCGCCACCAGGGCGCCGGCACCGGCCAGGCCGAACAACGACAACGCTTGGCGACGGCTGAAGCGGCGCGGGCGTTTCAGGGTATGACGGGCCACGTCCGAGGGCAGCTCACCCAGGCGGCCGGCGAGCCGCTCCACCTCCGCCCAGGCACGCTGGTTACCGGGGTGAGCCGCCAGCCAGGCGGCCCAGTCGCGGTGGCCGGCATCGTCCATCTCGCCGGACCAGAGCGTTACCTGCCACTCCAGCGCCGCTTCCAGGCGCGGGAGTTCCAGACCATGGCGGGCGGCGTGGCGCCCCAGGGCGGCGTCGGCGGACATCGGCCTATTCGTCCAGGGCCAGCAGGCAGGCCTGGGTGGCCTTGAGCATGTACTTGCGCACCGCGCCGTGGGAAATACCCAGGCGTTCCGCCACCTGGTGGTAGGTGAGCCCTTCGAAGCGGGACAGCAGGAACGCCCGGGAGACCTTGTCGGGCAGCCGGTCCAGGGCCTGGTCGATGCGCACCAGAATATCCAGCACCAGGGCACGCCGCTCCGAGGATGGCGCCTCCTCTTCCGGGCGCGCCGCCAGGGCCTCCAGGTAGGCACTCTCCAGCCGGCGGCGGCGGTGCAGATCGATCACCAGCCCCCGGGCGATCTGCGTCAGAAAGGCGCGCCCTTCCCCGGGGGGCGGGTAGCGACCGGCGTCGATGAGACGCACGTAGGTGTCCTGGAGCAGGTCCGCGGCGTCGTCCTGGTTGCCGCCCAGGCGACCGCGCAGCCAGCCGAACAGCCAGTGGGAATGGTCGCGATACAGGGCACCGACGCGGGCGTTCAGGGTGTTGCTCAAAGTCGTGGAGGCCATGGCATCCGGAATGTCTGGACCGCGGCAAAAGCGGGCAATTTGCGAATACAAATAGGAATAATTATCAATAGCGGGAATATAAAGCAGTGGTGGGTGGGTGGCAAGTGTTCGGGTCGGGGCGCGGGCCCTCCAGCGGGGTATGGACCCTCCAGCGGGGTGCGGGCCCTCCAGCGGGGTGCGGGCCCTCCAGCGGGGTGCGGGCCCTCCAGCCGAGACGCTTCGAGGTAGCCGCCATGGTGGGTGGCCGGAATGGGCGGTTGGGGGCGTGGCTGGCGCGGGAAGGATACGGTAGGAGCGACTTTAGTCGCGATGGAGGTGGCACGGCGGTTGGGGTGGGATCGCGACTGAAGTCGCTCCTACGGGGGGACGTGGCACGTGCTGGGTGGTATGGGGCGTGAGAAGGATGCGGTAGGAGCGACTGGGCGGCACTCCGCTTCAGTCGCGATGGAGGGTGGCACGGTCGGTGGGCGGAAAGACGGCGTCGAGGCGGTCGGCGAGGGGCCGTTGGGCGGTGCGGTAGTGGTGTTCCAGGGCGACGACCCATTGGCGGGGGCGTTCGGGGAGGCCCTGGTCGATGAGGTCGTGGGCGAGCGCGCGGACTTCGGTGGCGAAGCGGTGGGCGTCGCCGGGGTCGCCGTTCAGGTTGTCCAGGGATACCCGGAAGCGGTGGTCGCAGGCAGCGCAGAACAACGCTTCGAAGGCCTGGGGGCGCACTTCCACCCGCAGGAAGCGGGCTTGCTGGTCGGCGTCGCGGCCGTCCGGGGCGTACCAGTAACCGTAATCCTCCAGGGCGCGACGGCGCGGGCCGGCCACGCACCAGTGCGCGATCTCGTGCAAGGCACTGCGAAAATAATCGTGGCTGTAGCGAATGCGAGCCGGGTCGCCGGGCAGATAGAGCGGTTCGTCGAAGCCGCCTTCCAGCACGGTGTGATGGCGCGCGTAAAACGTGTCACGGAACAGGGTTTCCAGGTCGGCGGCGCGGTGCATGGGTGGGGTGCTTTGCGGTATGGTAGCCGCCCCTTGCCCTGTCGCTGATTCACCATGTCCTTGCATCGTCGGGAATACCTTGCTCAGTTTCGTCTTGCTCTGCCGATTCTCGGCGGCCAGTTGGCGCAGACCGCCAACGGTTTCGTGGACACCATGATGGCGGGCCGGGTGAGCGCCGAGGACCTGGCGGCGGTGGCGGTGGGCGCCAGCATCTGGGTGCCGCTGTTCCTGTTCATGACCGGGGTGCTGACCAGCGCAACGCCGATCCTGTCACGCCATCTCGGCGGCGAAGCTTACCATCGCGTCAACCCGCTGGCCCAGCAGGGGCTGTGGCTGGCCCTGGGCCTGGGGCTGATGAGCATGCTGATCCTGCGCTCCATGGCGCCGGTGCTGCACCTGATGGATGTGGATGAATCAATCCGGCCCCTGGTGCAGGGTTACCTGGACGCGCTCAGCTGGGGCATGCCCGGCGCCGCCGTGCTGCTGGCGCTGCGCAGCTACACCGAGGCCATGAACCACACCCGGCCGGTGCTGCTGATCAGCGTGGTGGGCCTGCTGATCAACATTCCCGCCAACTACCTTCTGATTTACGGCAAGCTGGGCCTGCCAGCCCTGGGCGGGGTGGGCTGCGGCTGGGCCACCAGCCTGGTGATGTGGTGTATGGCGCTGATGATGGCCGGCTACATCAAGCGCCACCCGGTGTACCGCCCGGCCCGGCTGACCCTGGGCCAGCGCCATTGGGAGCCGTCCAGCCTGGGCTACATGCTGCGCCTGGGGTTGCCGGTGGGGCTGTCGATCTTTTTCGAGGTCAGCATCTTCGCGGTGATCGCCCTGTTGATCAGTCGCCTGGGGCCGGAAATCGTCGCCGGCCACCAGATCGCGCTCAACTTCACCTCGCTGATCTTCATGCTGCCGCTGAGTTTCGCCATCGCCGCCACGGTGCGCGTGGGCCACGCACGGGGGCGCGGCGACCGCCAGGGGGTGGGCGTGGCGGTGCGTTGCTCGCTGATCATCACCGCCGCCATCGGTCTGCTGGCCGGGCTCGGCCTGGTGCTCACCCGCGCCTGGATTCCGCGCATCTACACCGATAACGGCCAGGTCATCGCCCTGGCCGCCCACCTGCTGTTGTTCGCCGGCATCTATCAGGTGTCCGACGCCATACAGGTGAGCGCCAACGGCTGCCTGCGCGGCTTCGAGGACACCGCCTGGCCGATGATGATGACCCTGCTGGCCTACTGGGGCGTGGGCCTGCCGATCGGCTATGTGCTGGGCCTCACCGACCTGTGGGGGCCGGCGATGGGCCCGGCGGGGTTCTGGATCGGCCTGGTGGCCGGCCTCACCAGCGCCGCCATTCTGCTGGCGCTGAGGCTGCGCTGGCGGTTGCGGCAGCCGTTGCCGGCGGTCGCCCGGCGCGATGGGGCAACCTTGGAGCAAGCCGCCTGACGACGGATCGCGGCTGAAGCGGAACGCCGCCCGGCCGCTCCTACCGCAATTAGAAAGGTAGGAGCGGCCGGGCGGGTAAAGAACGTATCGGCGGATTGCATCCCTTTCCCATATGCGGATAATAACGATTCTTATTTTCCGCGGACTTCGGGATTCCATGTCCAGACTTTCTTTACAGCAACTGGCCGCCTCGCCGCGTCTGGGCGTGGCGTCGCGCGCGCTGGCGGCGGTATTCGGTGGCTACGCCCTGGCGGCGGTGAGCACCGCCGCGCTCGCTCTGTGGCTGCCGGTGGCACGGATGGACGCGGTGCTTACCGGCACCCTGCTCTCCTTCCTGATTTACACCGTGGCCGTGCTGTTCGCCTTTTCCACCCGCAGCGCGCTGCGCGCCTGGGTGGGCATCCTCGTGCCAACCCTGGTGGGCGCCGCCCTGGTATGGCTGGGAGGCCCGGCATGAAAGCCAGCCTGCGACAATCCATGGCCTGGCTGCACACCTGGAGCGGCCTGCTGCTGGGCTGGCTGCTGGTGGCCATTTTCATCACCGGTACCAGCGCCTATTTCCGCGATGAAATTTCCTTCTGGATGGCACCGGAGCTGCACCAGTCGGTGGCCTCCGAAGCCGCGCCCCGGCTTGCCTGGGAGCAACTCAACACGACCGCCCCCAACGCCCGCAACTGGCTCATCGGCCTGCCCGACGAGCGCCATCCGGTGGTGGAACTGCGCTGGCAACCCGACACCCCGGAGGCCCAGGAAAACCGGCGCCGGCGCGGCGAACGAGCGGAAATGGACGCCTCCACCGGCGAGATTCTGGAGCCCCGCGCCAGCCGTGGCGGCGACTTCCTGTACCGCTTCCACTTCGAGCTGTACGGCGTGCCGCGTATCTGGGCGCGCTGGCTGGTGTGCGTCGCCACCATGTTCATGCTGGTGGCCATCGTCAGCGGCGTGATCACCCACAAAAAGATCTTCAAGGATTTCTTCACCTTCCGCCCGGGCAAGGGCCAGCGCTCCTGGCTGGACGCCCACAACGCCACCGCCGTGCTGGCCCTGCCCTTCCACTTCATGATCACCTATTCCGGCCTGCTGATTTTCATGATCATGCTGATGCCCTGGGGCATCAACGCCGCCTACGAGGACGGCTGGCGCGGCTTTTTCGCGGAGGTGTTTCCCCGCGAGGAGCAGACCACCGGCGCCGGGGCCCCCGCCGCCATGATCGACGACATCCAGCCCCTGGTGGCGCGCGCCGAAGCCACCTTCGGACAGCCGGTGCGCTACATCGAGGTGGAGTGGCCCAACCGGGACAACGCGCTGATCCGCGTCTCCACCGCCAAGGAAGCAACGATCACCGACCGTCGCCGGGGTGGCGCCCCGTCCCTCAGTTTCGACGGCGTCAGCGGTCGCTTGCTGAAAACGGACCCTGGCACCCACCCCAGCGACGGCGTCGCCGTGCGCATCTACAACCTGTTCGTGAACCTGCACCTGGCACGCTTCGCCGACCCGGCCACGCGCTGGCTGTTCTTCGTGTTCGGCGTGGTGGGCAGTGCCATGGCCTGCACCGGCATGTTGCTGTGGGTGGCCAAACGCACCCAGCAACTGCGCGGCAAGGCGCCAGGCTTCAACTTGCGCCTGGTGAACGGTTTGAACATGGCGTCGATCACCGGCCTGCTGGCCGCCATGGCGGTCTACTTCGCCGCCAACCGGCTGCTGCCGGCGGCCCTGGAAGGCCGCGAGAGCTGGGAAATCCGCGCCTTCCTGCTGGCCTGGCTGGCCACCCTGATCCACGCCCTGTGGCGTCCGCACCGGCGCGGCTGGCTGGAGCAACTGGCCGCCCTGGCGGCGCTCTGGCTGGCGGTGCCGGTGATCGATCTGGCCACCACCGACAGCCACCTGTTCAGCGCCATTGCCTGGCGCCACGGCGCCCTGGCCGCCTTCGACCTGGTCTGCCTGGGCATGGCGGCCGGGGCCGGCTACGCCTTCTGGCGGGTGGCCGGCCACACCCCGGCGCGCAAACCGGCCCGGGCCGCCCGGCCCCGCCGCGCCGCCACCGGAGACACGCCGTGACCCTGCTGCCGCTGACCTGGACCCTGGGCTACGCCGGGCTCACCGCCCTGGCTTTGGCCATGAAGCGCCACCACGAAGCCATGCTCGGCAGCAAGGCCTCCGAGGCCCGGCTACGCGGCTTTCGGGTGTTGGGCTGGGCGCTGCTGGCGACCATGACCGCTGGCTGCCTGATGGTCTGGCCCACCGGCTTGGCGCTGTGGATGGCCTTTGGCATGGTCGCCTTCGCCGGGCTGCCGCTGGTGTTCCTGCTGCCGTACCGGCCACGGCTGGCCGCGCGGCTAGCGCTAGGGTTGCCGGTGATCGCCGCGGTATTCGGATTAATGCCCGGCTAGCCACGCGCGGGTTATAACGTGCCCCCCGCAAACAACGCTTGCGCCGCCTCCGCCGAGCGTCTAGTGTGAATTTGGAACGTCGGAATAACTCATGCGTGAGCACGCCGGCAGCGAGCGTCTACGTATCAGTTATTCCGCAGTTCCTTGGTCGGCTTGCGCGGAGGCGCTTATGGCAAACCGGCGTGACCCTCGCGGCAATAATGTATTGCCGTTTACCCCCCGACGGCGGGCATCGCTTCCGCCGATCCTGCGACTCTCACCGGAGTACGACGGCATGGAGCTCCTCTATGCCAACGATCAACACCCGGACACCTTGTTTTCCATCAAAATCCTCGCCTGGGCACGGCGCGACGACGGCGACACCGTGGCCGTGGTGCCCTGGCTCAAGGAGCTGGTCACCGCCACCGATCTGGCGGACCCGCTCAACGGGCGCTGGGAGGGCTACCGGCTGCCCGACAGCGATTATCTGTTCCGCGACGCACCGCCGCACAAAGTCCGGGAACTGGACGCGGCGGTGGAATTCTTCGGCCGGCCCGGCGGCGGCGGGCCGATTCAGGAGATCCCGGATACCATCGGCACCCACGCCGTGTTCTCCGAGGATCAGTTCGAAACCCTCAGCCTCACCGAGGTGGTGAGCTGGCGGCTGTACGCCGACGGCTCCACCAAAGCCATGGTGGCCGACGAGGAGGCGGTCACCCAGACACCGGTATTGCCCGGCGACCACTGCCTGTGCGCGGCACAGGACGAACCGGACTTCCGCTACTTCTTCCAACACGGCATCGCCAACCGGCTGAAGGACCACGACCCGGAAGCCCTGGCCGCCATCGCCATGCTGTCCACGCGCTCCTAGCGGCGCGAGGATCGCGGCTGAAGCCGCTCCTACAACCGGGAACCCTTGTAGGAGCGGCTTCAGCCGCGATAATCACCCGCCCCGCACCCGGGCCACCGTCACCTTCAATCGTGATCCGCCGCCCGGGTTTGCCGCCGCATGCTTCGCGCCAGGCCGATCAACAACAATTGGTCGCGCCGCGACACCGCGCCGAACTGCCGCACCATGCTGCTCAACCGGCGCGACACGCCATCACCGGGCATCGGCCCCATCTCAATGCCTTCCCACTGCTCCACCTGGCGCAGAAAATCCACCACCCGCACCTCCAGCGCCGAACACAGCCGGCACAAACGCCGGAAACTGATGTCCTGGGCATTGCGCTCCACCCGTGACAAGTTGCCCGCGTCCGTGCCCGCCCGCTCCGCCACCTGCTGCAAGGTGGCGCCCTGCGCCAACCGTTGACGCTTTAACCCCGCACCGATATCCATGATCCGCTCTCCGTTGTCCCATTCCCGTTGTCGCATTCGCATTACGCGCTTTGCACTGGCGCAAAGGTTCGCTCTATCCGGAACGCGGATCAACAGGCGAATGCCAGATCAAGGGTCAGCGAAAATGCGCAAGGTCTCCGGGAAGCTCAAACCGATCAACAGCAGAGTACGGGCCGCGCCCCCCGGCACACCCATGCCCCGCTCCCAGCGGTCCAGGGTCATCGGGTCCACGCCCAGCAACCGCGCCATGCGAAACCGGTCCAGGCCGGTCAGACGCATCACCGCGGTCACATGGGTGCCATCCACGGGCGTCTCCAGCGGCAACCTGGCCAGTTCCGCGCGGCTGTGCTCCAGCAAGCGGTCCACCCAGGTATCCATGGGCCTCCGCGGGCTTGGCCAATAAGGGGTAGTGTCCTCCGACATCGGCGTCCTCACTGCCGGGCCGGGCCGGCGTCGACTTGCGTATCACGCATCCATCGTGACCGGCATGCCAACGGCAAAAAATCAGTGATTCACCGCAATCCCTGTAGGAAATCCACCACAAGATGTGTAGGCATGACCAGCTACAGCAGGACTTCAAGCCCTTTGCTATCCACCAGGTTGAGCAGCTTCAGCGAAATTCCGTTAGGGTTTTTGTCACCGCGCTCCCATTTCTGCACCGTGGAGAGCGACGTGTTGAGGTAGGCCGCGAACACCGCCTGGCTAACCTTATACCGTCGACGGATACGGCGAATATCAGCGGCGCGGAAAGGCCGGATCTCCGGAAGGCACATTGCATCGAATTCACGCAATGTGACGGCATCCATCACACCAGCTTTGGAAAGATCGTGAGCGGTGTCATGCACCGCACCCAAAATGCCCTTAGCCATCGTTTTCCACCTCGATAATAGCTCCATGTCTGAGCGCCATCCCAATACGCGCCGGGCTATAAGTCAGTAACTCGTGCGCCAGCCGTTCCAGCGCCCTCCTTTCCACCGGAGAAATGTCCGCTCTCTGGCTCTTGGCAAAACCGAACAGGAAAACCGTTCGCCGATGCGACCGAAAAGCGACCAGAACCCGTGCGCCTCCCCGCTTGCCCCGGCCCGGCAAACCGATCCGCTTTTTATAGAGGCCGGCACCAAGACGAGCATCAATCAGGCCCGCTTCCATCTCAGTAACCGCCTGAATCAAGGCGGCACTGGAAATACGCTCACGCGACGCCCAGCGAGCGAACGACCGGTTCATGAATATTCTCACATTTCACCCACCCATACCACTTAGTGCCACATACACGAATACATTCGTTCAACCGAAAGCATGGCCAGAGCGGGCCTGCGGGTCAGTGGGCAATATCGGAGGTCAACGTAGGAATTCCGCACCAAGATGTGTAGGCGGAACGAGGCGGGGATGTCAGGGATTCGTAAGCGGCGCGGAGTCCGGGGCCGGGGCGCCGTCGGCGAGGGCGGCTTGTACCGAGCCGTAGTCCGCCAGGCGCCGCAGTACCGCGGTGGTGGGGGTGGCGAAGCGGCGTCGACCGGAGCGGCGGTCGGCGAGGGCCTGGCGGGGAGTGAGCCAGCAATGGTCGATGGTTTCCTGGCCGTCGTGCAGGGGCACCTGGCCGGGCGGCGCCTCGGCCACGAAGAAGCGGGTGTCAAAGCGACGCGGCGGGCCCGGCGGCGTGACCCAGTGATCCAGATAGGCGATCCGGTCCAGGCACAAATCCAGCCCGTATTCCTGGCATAGCAGCGCCAAGCTCGCTTCTCCCCGGGCCACCACGTGGCGGGCGGCCAGCACCGGGTGGGCGGCATCCACCCAGGCGCCCTGCCCGTCCCGGGCCAGCAGCAGGCCGGCCTCCTCGAAGCACTCACGCACGGCCGCCACCAAATAGCCCAGGCCGCCCGCTTCCACACCCAGCATGGCATTGGCGGCGATCTCCGCCAGCCCGGCGCCGTCGCCGGTGACACTCAGGTCATGGTGGTCCACCGCCCCACCGGGGAAAACGTAATATCCAGGCATGAACACGGCCTGGTGGGTGCGCTGCAGCAGCAGAACCTGGGGGCCATGGTCGGAATCGCGGAGCAGGGCCAGGGTGGAGGCGGGGCGTGGTTGCATGGCGTTATTATTCTCGAAACCGGACTTCGCCTTCGACCATAACCCGAGCCGGCGGAATCATCCACTCGAGAACACCGCCATCCTGATTTCGTAGGAGCGCTTTCAGCCGCTCCCACACCATCCGCAACCGGCGGAGCCGGGACCTCCGCCGCTATTGGAACAGATCGTCCAGGGAAGCGGCATCCAGAACGCGGTCGGCCAGGTCTTCCAGTTCGGCCTGGGAGGCGCTTTGCAGGCGCAGACGATACGCGGCGGGGAGGTCGCCGAAGCGATGTTGCATCAGGCGCAGAACCAGCTTGCGCTCGCCTTCCAGGCGGCCCCGCTCAATGCCTTGCTCAATGCCTTGCGCGACGCCCTGCTCCACGCCGGCCAGGCGCTGGCGTTCTTTCCATTCCTCGAACCGGTTGGTGATCATTTCGTACGCCTCCTGCAGATCGTGCATCTCGGGGAAGGTTTCGCCGGGGAACCAGCGTGGCAGCCGGCGGCGCAGCCATTCCAGGTAAGATCGGCGCAAATCGGCCTGTTCCGGACCCGATAGCCACCTTACCAAAAGTTCAAGAAGACCGGCCACCTCGTCGGAGGAACGGTGGTGTTCCAGCCGGAACAGGGCGGCCACCAGCGGCGCTCGCCGTTATAGAGCACCACCGGCAACACCGCCGGTAATTTGCGGTCGGGGCCGAGTTCGCCGCGCCGCCCGCGCAGGTTATCGGTGACGTAGCTGCCGTTCATTGCCGCGACGGATGGGGCTGTCTGTCCTCCGGCGCGGACAACGGCTGTAAGCCAAAGCGGAGATCGGCATAGACAGGAACCGACAATCCGTTTCCATTGGGGGCGGACCCTATCGCGGACGGTACCGGGCCGCGCCGGCAAGGCGCCGCCGAGGCATTGATAAACCCGCCCGGATTCAGTCACTAAGACCGGTACTTCCGTGCCACTTGAACGATAAAAGCTTTTCCCCCCACTTCACCCTCGCGAATGGCGGTCGGGCCGGGGACCATGGTAGCCAGGGGTTCACGCGGAGCGCGGGCAAGGAGGCGGCCATGAAAGCAAGGGAACGACTGTTACTGGCGGAGCACGCGCACCACCTTCTGCGCCTGGCGCGCGCTGGCGAGCGGGTATTCCGGGAACATACCGACTATGTGCATGGCGCCCGGCTGCTGCTCGAGCTGGCGGCCGAGCACGGCATCGCCATCCACGCCTGGTGCCTGCTGCCGGACCGGCTCCATGTGCTGGCCACGCCACCGGCGCGGGCACGGGATTTGTCGGTGTTCATGAAGGCGCTGTCGTGCCGCCTGGCGCTGCGCCACCGCGAGCGCTACCGGGCGCCGTCACCGTGGCGCCGCCGTTACCACGCCAGCCCGGTGGAACCGGGCCAGTGGGTGCTGGCGACCATGTGCTTCATCGAGCGCCTGCCCATTGAGCACGGCCTGGCCGTGGCCGCCTACCATTACCCGCACTCCAGTTACCGCACCCGCCTCGGCAAGACCGACCACTACACCCTGCACGACCCGCCGGAATACGGGCGCCTGGGCGACACCATCGAGGAGCGCGCGGCGGCCTACCGTCGCTACCTCAAGGAAGGCCAGGACCACCGCGAGGCACAGGCCATCGCCACCGCCGTACGCCGCAACCGGCTAACCGGCTCGCCGCGCTTCGTGAAGGAGGTCTACCTGCGCTATGGCGTGCTGTACATCAACCGGGGCCCGGGCCGGCCCCGCAAGCGACGGCGCCTGACGCCGCGGCATGGGAATCCCGGCTAGGCGCGCACACCGCTTCAGTCGCGACGGAAAGTCGCTCCTACAGCCCGAGCCAGGGGCGCGGGCGGATTCACGGTCCCGGCAAGGACAACCGCCCGGGAATCTCCCACAAAAAAACCGCACAAGAACAAATTTAACGACGCACAAGATGAGCCCCATGGCCCTCCCGCTCCAACCCCCCACCGAATTCCTGTACGACAGCCCCGGCGAGAACAACAAACCCGCACCGCCTTTTCATTGTGGTACGAACGCACCAGAAACTAGCGTGGGAGTCGCCGGCCCCCGCCGGCCCGTGAGGAAAGTACAAGAAATCACAAGGAGAACGACCATGCATACGCTCAAACGGAACAGCCTGATCACCGGTGCCCTCGGCGGCGCCCTGCTGATGCTCTCTCCCCTGACCCAGGCAAGCTGGGACAGTGGCGCCTGCCCGACCGGGCTCTCGGTGCCCTGCGTGGAGCATGAGTACAACGGCAACGTCTACCACTTCAACGGCGGCCACGCCGACGAGTGGCACGGCGACGCCAACGGCGACGACTTCGAGTTCGCCGGCAGCGGCACCCTCGAATGCCCCAGCCAGACGTTGAACTGCTCGATCTCCCTGGATGCCCAGGTGAAGAAGTTCCAGGATGACCAGGACGACTGGCGCATCGGCATCAAGGTGAACGAGGCCAACCTCTCCGGGGGTTTCCTGTGCATCCTGGCGGACTTGGAGGGCCTGCCCTGGTACCTGGCCGACAGCGGTACCCACGACAACTTCGGCAACGACGATGGCGTGCCGTGGCCGGGCCCCATCACCGGGAACATCGGCACCCTGGATGTGCCGCTGGCGGGCATTTCCGACATCCACGCCCACGGCGTGAGCTACGACAACTACGACACCTTCAACCTGACCGGAGATCTCTACGAGAACGGCACGGATGACCCGCAAGGCTGCAGCCTGAACGGCGCCCTGCAACTGCAAGGCGATGTGGACTACCTGACGGTGTACTGACACCAGGCACGCGTTCCCGGCCCGCCAACCAGGCCGGGAACGCGCCGCCCGCCGGCAATGTTTCAGATAATGTCCAGAGATGGAATTTTGTTTAATAAAACACGGGGCTGTAGTATAAAAAATAATCGCGAAGCAATACGCATCATTTTAAAGGGGACAGATATATATATTTTAACAAATAATGTTACCTTTCCCTCCATAGTCTCGACCCGCTCCCCCTCCAACACCCCCAAAACACAAAAAAGTGCCTGTTATTTTCTGTCCCCAATATACCGTTTATCAGATTTTTGATACCAGTCATCATCAGAATTCCGATTATATAATCTCTGTAAGTTGCTGATTTTATGGAAAAAACAGCCCCGTTCATGTTCAACCTTTCATTTTTTTCAAACTCACTTTTCAGAGAAAAAGTCTCCATACACAAATCGTTTCGGATTAGGGTTGGAGATACAAAAAAAGCAAATCGACTGCGTTGCCAACCCAAGTGGGGGGAAGAAGCAAAGCGGGCCCGGGCGCCGCTCAAAGAGCGGCGCCCGAGTGACCCGCCCCTCCAGCGAGACCTCTCCGGCCCGGCGGAACATCGGGTCAGCCGAGAACAACAAACAGTGATGAAAGGAGATTCATCATGTCTGGTAAGGATCGCTTTCTGCTTGCGGAACACCCGCACTACCTGATGCGCCAAAGCGCGGACAACCAACCGGTTTTTATCGACGAATCGGACTACACCCACTGCCTCGCCGACATGCGCGAGCTCAGCATCGAGCACGGCCTGGCCATCCACGGCTACTGCTTGCTCCCCCACTCCGTGCATGTGCTGGCCTCGCCCGAGGACGACGCGACGGCGGTGTCGCGGTTCATGAAGGCGCTGACGTGCCGTGCCTCGCTACGGCGCAAGAAGGTGCACCGGCGCGATTCGGCGTGGGAAACCCGCTATCGCTCCAGCGTCATCGAACCGGGCCAGCCAGTGATCACCACCATGTGCTACATCGAGCGGCTGCCCATCGTCCACGAGCTGGCGCCATCGGCCTATCACTACCGGTACAGCAGCTATCGAATGCGGCTGGGCAAGACCGAGCGCTACTCGCTCAGCGACCCGGAGATCTACCAGCGCCTGGGGCGCGACATCGAGGAACGCGCGGAAGCCTACCGCACTTACGTGAGCAATGGCCTGAGCGCGGAGGAAGAGAAAGCCATCGCCAACGCGGTGAAGCGCTGCCGGCTGATCGGCTCGGTCCGCTTCATCAAGGAGGTGTACCGCAAGTACGGCCTGTCAGGGGTGGAGAAGGAACTGACCCGGGAACATGACGATGCCTGAGCAACCGGATGCCGTGGCCGGCGAGGGCCGGCCACGGCGGTCAGCCACCCGGGCCGGGCAGGCTGACGTTTTGAAGATCATCCGGAAAGTGAAAGGAAAACTCCTTGCCGTCCTCGCTACGGACCAGCACGCTGGCCCGGTAACGGTCCTTGAAGGAAAGCCATACCAGGTAATCGCTGTTGTATTCCCCCACGGGATAGCCGTTCACCGCCACGATGGTGTCGCCGGGCTTTACCCCGATTTCCTCCCTGCCGCTTTCCGGAAAGTCATCGCCGACGAGGTACCCGTCCGGCGAATCCTCGCTGACCGGCGTCAGGTCAAGCTTGCTGAGAAAATCGAGCACGCGCTGCGGCATCTTGGGGCGGTCATTATCGGACGCATCCTCCACCTCTTCATCCACATCGGCGACCTCGGCGCGCCCGCCCCCGCCGAGGAGAGCCATGCGCAGCGTGATGCGACGGCCGGCGTCCTCGATAACCACCTCGGTGGACCGAATGGCGGCCAGCACGCCGCCCTCCGGCAACTCCGCGCCGACGTGGTAGCGGTGCGCCCCATGGCCCTCCACATGAATCACCGCGGACGCCAGCGGGCTGTGCGCCTGAAAGACAGCCAGCAGGGCCAGGGAGCCCACGTCCACCGGTTCCCCCGGCACCTGCTCCTTGGACAACAAGGCGGCGGGCGTTTCAACGGCCGGCGGGGGAGCCACCCTCGCCGCGCGCTCCGCCCGGGGGGTAAGAGCCGGCGAAGGACGTTCCGTTTTTTGGCCGGCATCATCCGTGCCATTCCTTTCGTTCGCGAAAAAGAAAATAAGGGATAAAAAAAACAATGCCGCCAAAAACAGGCACTTAGTAATTATCTTCTGACCTTTCATACGCACCCGCTAATTTTTTATGGTTTACGACATGTTTTACAAGGAACTTAAATAATATATAGCTCTCTTTACTGACAACAACAAAGACAACAAAACGATATCCAATAAAACAATCAGGAGGAACCATGAGGAAGTTACTCGTTGGCGCGCTACCCCTGGCGATTCTCGCCGGCTGCAGCCACAACCCACCCACCAGCGAACTGGAAACCAACCAACAAAAAGCCTCCTACGCCGCCGGCATGCTGCTCGGCGACAGCCTCGGCGTCTCCCTGGCCAAGAGCAAACTCAATGAGGATCTGGTTCTGGAAGCCCTGCGCGACAAGCTCAAGGGCAACGAACTGCGCCTCAGCGAAGAAGACGCCCGGGCCGCCTCCGGCGCCTACCAGAAGGAGGTCATGCAGCGCCTGGAGGAAGAGCACAAGCAACTCATCGCCCGCAACGCGGCTCAGGGCCAGGAGTTCATGGAGAAAAACAAGGAGCGCCCCGGCGTGAAAACCCTGCCGAGCGGCGTGCAATACGAAGTGCTGGAGAGCACCGGCGGCGGCGCCAGCCCGGACGGCAACGACGCGGTGCTCGTGCATTACGCCGGCACTTTGCTGGATGGCACCTTCGTGGAAAGCAGCCTGGCCCGGGGCGAACCGGTGCGGGTAAACATGGGCGTGGCCTTGAAAGGCTGGCAAAAAGCGCTGGTGCACATG
Organism: Alloalcanivorax sp. C16-2; assembly: GCF_046507615.1. Taxonomy (NCBI): domain Bacteria; kingdom Pseudomonadati; phylum Pseudomonadota; class Gammaproteobacteria; order Oceanospirillales; family Alcanivoracaceae; genus Alloalcanivorax; species Alloalcanivorax sp. C16-2. Next base: position 58,079 of record NZ_JBKFTL010000002.1, read on the forward strand.
AAGGAAGGCGATAAATGGCGCCTCTTCATTCCGCCGGAGCTGGCCTATGGCGAAGCGGGCGTGCGAGACAGGGTGCCACCGCAATCCACCCTGATCTACGAACTGGAACTGGTCGAAGTGATCGACAGAAGCTGATAACCACCATTGGAAGGGGGCACACCCATGAGACCGTATCGCTACATTCTGAATGTTCTACTCATCGCCTTGGCACTCCCCGGCCTGGCCACCGCGGACCTTCGCGAGCGGGTGGAAAGCGCGCTGGCCATCACCAACCCGAACCTGAGCGTGAAAAGCGTGCAGGACAGCCCCGTGGAGGGCGTCAAGGAAATCAAGCTGAGCAACGGCGAGTTCCTCTATGCCGAGCCGGGCAGCGACCATATTTTCTCGGGCCGCCTGCTCAGCTTCACCCAGGATTCCTGGAAAGACCACACCGAGGAGCGCGAACGGCAGGACCGGGCGCAACGGCTTCAAGGCGTGGACAAGGGCACCACCATTACCTTCCCCGCCACCGGCCAGGAAGAGCACGAGATCTATGTGTTCACGGACATCACCTGCCCGTACTGCAAGCGGTTCCACGCCCATATGGCCGACATCAATGAACGCGGCATCACCGTGCACTACCTGGCGCTGCCCCGGGCGGGCATCGACTCCTCGGCGGCCAACAACATGGCCAGGATCTGGTGCACCGAGGACCCGCAAACCGCGATCACCGACGTCTTCTCCGGCCAGCCGCTCACCCAGGAAGTGCTGCCCTGCCGCTCACCAGTGGCGGACCAGTACACCATGGCGCAGACCCTGGGCGTCAGCGGCACGCCGTCGGTCTTTGCCTCCGATGGCCGCAACCTGGGCGGCTACATGTCGCCGGATGAGCTGAGCGCCGCCATCGCCAACACCGCGGGCCTCAGGAACTAACGGCCCTCCGGGCCTGCATGATCACGCCGACATGCGGGCCCGTATTCCTTCCCTGTTAATCCCTCCCCAAGGCAAATAACCCCGCTTTATCGTATTTCCACAAAAATCCACCGCCGTGCGGGTCATAAGAAGCCGGTTAAGTGTCTGATTAAAAAGGCCATCCCGCAAACACCCTAATTAAACCCCGCCGAACTGCGGAACCGCCGCTAAAACCTTGCTACGTTGAAATGGCAGTACATTCTGCAGCATACGAACGACAAACAATTACGGAGACTTTGTCATGAAGACGAAACTGTTACTTTCAGCACTTCTCGGTATGGCCGCCTGGTCCTTCTCTGGCGTGGCAACCGCGGATTGGGATACCGGTGCCTGCTCCGGCGGTGGCTCCGCGCCCTGTATCGAAACGGTAATCAACGGCAACACCTACCACTTCAACGGCACCGGCGGCCACGCTGGCATCTGGCACGGTCGCCCCGCCGCCGAGGGTGGTGGTGACTTCGTTTTCGAAGGCGACAACGTGGAGCTGAATTGCGCCCTCGATCTTGACTGCACCCTGGCGCTCAGCGGCCAAGTGCAAAAGTGCCAAGACTCCAACGGCGCATGGCGCATCGGCGTGAAGGTTACTGACGCAGACGTTTCAAACGGCACTTTCTGCGGCTTGGTGAACGTGGGTGGCTTCCCCTGGTACTCTAAGGATGCAAGCATTACCCCCCACTGCCCGTTTGAGGATGACTGCGACAGCTTCATCCCCTATGACCCGAACGCCACCACCTATACCGGCAATTTCGGCTCCATTGATGTTACCGCCCTGGGCATGACCCTGGTCGATAATGAGCACGTTCACGGTGTGATCTTCACCCCGGGTGTTGGTGCCAACTTCGACTTCCAGTCCGACTTCTTCGATTGTGAAGAAAACGCAGACTGCTCTATTGACGGTACTCTGACCGTTAATAATGCCACATCCCTGGACGTCAAATAACAGCGATTCATGGATTAACGTTCGGCGCTAAGCTCGTAATCAGGCTGGCGCCGAATGCTTCCCCATCCTGCCCCGGCCTTGCCGGGGCTTTTTTTGCCTTGAGCGATACATTATGGAGACGGCAACCATGAAAATAGAAACTCTATTCTTCACGCTTCTCGGCCTGGCGGCCTGGTCTCTGTCCAACATTACAGTAGCGGACTGGGATACTGGCGCTTGCCCCGGCGGTGGCTCGGCCCCTTGTATCGAAACCGAAATCAATGACAATACCTATCATTTCAACGGTACTGGCGGGCACACGGATACATGGCATAGCCGGCCTGCTGCGGAGGGCGGTGGTGACTTCGTTTTCGAAGGCGATGCAGGATTTTATTGCTCCTTGAATTTGAACTGCACACTAGCCTGGAGTGGAGAGATAAAAAAATGCCAGGACTCCAACGGTGACTGGCGTATCGGCTTCCAGATCAATTCGGCGAGCATGTCGAATGGTTCATTCTGCAGCCTTTACATTCTGAGCAATTTCCCCTGGTACCTGAAGGAACCCAGTCTCACCCCCCACTGCCCGTTCGTGGATAACTGTGATGACTTCATACCTTATGACGCAACAGCATCTAGTTATACCGCAAATCTGGGACGAATCAGCCTGACCGCTATCGGCATAGGATTAGTGAACGAGGAGCATCTTCACAGCGTGGCCTTCACCCCCGGCCTCGGCGCCAGCTTCGACTTCTCTTCCAATTTTTACGATTGCGATGAGAGCTCAGACTGTTCCTTTGAGGGTGAGCTGATAATTGATAATGCCACATCCTTGGACATCCAATAACAGACAATATCGGCAGGCTCGGCGTCGGATCTCGCAATCGGGCTGGCGCCGAACACTTCCCCATCCGGCCCCGGTCTAGCCCGGGCTTTTTAAAGCGACTCGTTATGGAATGACAATCATAAAAATAGCAACTCTACCCCTGACGCTTCTCGGCCTAACGGCCTGTTCACTGTCCAGCATCACAGTAGCAGACAGGGATACCAGCGCTTGCCCTGGCGGTGGCTCGGCCCCTTGTATCGAAACCGAAATCAACGGCAATACCTATCATTTCAACGGTACTGGGGGGGGCACGCGGATGCATGGCATGGCCGGCCTGCCGCGGAGGGCGGTGGTGACTTCGTTTTTGAAGGCGACGGTGTGCCCTTCAATTGCGACTGGAGTGTGAACTGCACCTTAGCCTGGAGCGGTAAGATAAAGAAATTCCAGGACAATAGTGGCAACTGACGCGTCGGATTCCAAATCAATGGGGCCATTTTTGCGGTCTTCATCGTTTCAGCGGTTTCCCTTGGTATACCAAAGACCCGGGAATTACCCCGCACTGCCCGTTAGAGGATGACTGCGATAGCTTGATCCCGTATGACGGGAACGCCTCTAGCTATACCGCAAATGTAGGCACCATAGGCATTAGCGCCCTGGGCGTTCCTCTCGTCGAAGACGAACACCTTCAAGGTGTTATTTTTTCTCCAGGTGTTGGCGCCAACTTTGCTTTCGCATCCGATTTCTACAATTGTGATGATAACGCGAACTGCTACCTTAACGGTGCGCTGACGATAAAAAACGCCGCCTCACTGGACGTCCAGTAACAAGCAATAGCGATATAAGTTCGGCGCCAGGTGGGCACAATCCGCTTGGCGCCGAACACTTCCCCATCCTGCCCCGGCCTCACCGGGGCTTTTTTGAACGAATCACTATGGAGACGGCAACCATGGAAATAACAACCCGACCCCTAACACTTCTCAGCTTGACGACCTGGTCACTCATTACGGCGAAGCATTACGGCGAAGGACTGGAACCCCGGCCGACGGCGGACTGGCGCCTTGTATCAAAACCGAAATCAACGGAAGTACCTATATTCAACGGTACCCGCTCGCACGCAGATGCGTAACATGGCCGATCAGCTACGAAAGGGGCGGAATTTCCATTTTTTAGGCAACTATGTGATGGGAAAAGCTTACGTAATCTCGCTCCGCGCGCTTAACTCTTTGATTCATCAAATCTACCACAATCGGGGCTGAAACGTGTCAACTCTATTCAGAAATGGCCAGGATAATAAAAAGGGGCTCCTTACGGAGCCCCTTACAAGTAGCGCCTTGCTTTCTACTATTATTCCTATTTTATAGGCTCCGAAATCATATTAATCCGGGAGCCATATTCAGGAATAAATAGGTCGAGGTATCCTGCTTCTTCTCCAGAAGAAGATAGACCGATATCAATATTGATCAAGTTCGTATTACGCTGCTCAACCTGCATGCGCCCGTCATCGAGAAAGCTTACCTCGCCCTCCAGGTTCATATTTAATTGGTAAGACTTAAGGTCCCCCGGGTTACTGAGCGGGTCCCACTGCAAAGAGTTCGGCGCATCAAGGTAAAGTTCCATATCCATGCTCAATACCGCACCCTGATCTTGTTCCGAAATCCAGCCGACAATCGGCTCATCTCTATTATTTCCAGAGAAACGCATTCGCAGGATCTGCGGACCTGTTAGAGTACCCGCAGCGTAATACAAAGCACCAAGAGCATTGGTGTTGATATAGAGGTCAAGCGCTGTCCCCATAACAAGCGAGGGCCACAACTTGATTTTCACACGGCCATTCTCATCAACCTCATCGGTCACCTCCGCGATTGCAGCGGACATCAGATAGCTGAACTTGTTTTCGGGACACTCAAAGGGTTCCCGAACTTCACTGGTGACCGGAAATATAGTGACTGGATCCATCTTGAAATCAGAATCATAACTGCATCCCACGTTTGCTCCGCTTAAGCTTTCCGCAGGCCCTCGGGAATCGAAGCGTGAAAGAATTTTTGCACTGTTCTTCGCAGGCTTTAATCCGTTCGGATCATAATCGGGATATAAACCGAACCCGAGATCTCCCGCCACAAGCGGACCTTCGGGGCCATACTCCTCAATATCGAAATCAAATTCCCCTGCTCCTGCAGCTCTTACGGGATCCGGCTCGCCCGTTATAGTCCAGAAGTCGATCACGTCGCTTATACTATCAGCTGCAGCACCGATATTAGTGCGGTCACTGACGAAGTTCCGGTTGGTATCTGCTACAGGCTGTGTTCGCAGTACTTGCAAGACATGTGCGCTTGGCGCATCGCCCCGAAAAAATTGCGTCATATTCGGGCCGCCCGCCGTTATAGACGCGGTGGGATTCTCATTGTATTTGTGGAATGAACCACCCGGAAACCTTTTTCTTGCAAAGGCTACTCCCACGGGCAGGGTGCGCACGGGCAAGCCTTCACTATCGCATACTGCGTCCACGCCGCATTGGAAGTCTCGGTTGTCCGCGGTTATCTCCGAATTCGCGCCAGTGCTGCATGGCTCAATTTCCGTGGCATCGTTCGCGACGATACGCTTCATGCTGCCGTTTCCCTCTGAACAGATTGCCCAGCCGGATGACTTCAGTGTGTACTGATACAGCTCGTCTTCTTGCCACGGCTCCGCCGGCCAGAACTTTAATGTCATATCGGCCATTTCCACCGTACCGGCCACCTCTTCCAGCACTTGTTCGCTCTCGTTGATCCTCTCCACTTTGAAGGTTTGACCCAGCACTACAGTATCGGGGTCGATCTTCATGCCGAAAGCAATGATGATTGGGCGGTTAGCGGGCATATCCATCACGGGGATCGCGTCATCCGCGGGACGATTTTCTCGCTCAGTGCCATCAGTGATGGCTTGCGCGCCACCAGCGCACATACCCGCGACGCCGTTGGCAAGGTCTCGGTAGGAGGTCTGCCCGATGTCGTTCCCCCCCGAGGCAGGCTCAGACAGCCCAGTAAAACCACCTGCCTCGATAAAGTCCTCCAGCAAGGCGCAAGGAAAACCGGGATAAGCAGCCAGAATCACCGGTGCTTGTCTCGTTGTGCGGCGCTCATTCCAGAAAGGCGAGGACGGATAGGTTGGAGACACCTCAGGGCTGGTCAGATCATAATCCGGCACGATGGTCGCCAGCTCGAACTGCTCGATCATCGGCATACCCACGGCCATGTTGCCGGCCAGGTCGGTGGCGCCATCCACTTCCACGCGGTAGACGTTCGGGTTCTCCGCCGGGCTCAGCTGGAAGCCGGGCTGGCTTACCTTGGTGCCCGCGGCGGTTTCCTCGCTGGTTTCCTGAAGTTGGATCACCAGGGCGGTGCCATCGACGTAGTAGTCAATGTCCATTTCCTGGTCGGCGGCGTCGAAGACGTGCACCTTGCCTTTCACGCTGCCCGGTTCGATGGGCTCGTCGAAGTTCATGATGATGGGGTCGCCGGGCTTGGCGAGCACCGCCTTCTCGTCGCCGGTGATGCTGTCGTTGCCCATGCTCCAGCTCTGCATCATTGGCGGCGTGGTGTCGGTCTGTTCCTGGCGAACGTCCGCCACCAGTTGCTCGGTCTGGTCGCGGTAGGTCTGCAGCTGGAAGCTCAAGGTGCCGTAGCCGCGTTCCAGGCCGAGGATCATCGGTTCCACCACGCCCACGGCGTTGATGTCGATGACGCCGGCATCGGTGTCGGTGCTCACCGTGCCCACCAGTTCCAGGTGGGTGATGTTCTGGGTAACGCCGCCGTTGGCGATAGCGTCCTCGGTGCTCATGGCCACGTCCATGAACAGGCGCACCATGCGCGGGCCTTCCGGATCGTAGATGTTGGGGATCAGGTAGCCGTTGGCGTCGGAGAGGAAGTGCACGCGCACTTCGCCGCTGTCGAACCCGGCTTCCACTTCACCGCCGATTTTCACGTCGATGCTGCTGCCGGTGAGCAGGGTGCCCCGGCGGATGCGCAGCGGGGAGACGGTGGGCCAGTCCGGCAGGAACGCCAGGTCGCCGAGCAGGTCGCCTTCCTGCTGGGTGGCGGCCATGTTGGTGGTCTCGGCATCGCCGAGGAGCACGGCGTTCACCGGGATCTTGTTGATTTCCTCGCCGGTGAGCGGCGACAGGCCGTTGCCGGCGCCCTGATCACCCGGGGTGGTGATGCGCTGCACCAGCGGCAACGGCCGCTGATCCGGGCTCGTGCCTTCTGCCAGGGAGCTGGCCGGGTTGAAGCGGAAGCGGTTGCCGTTGGGGAACGCGAAGCTTTCGCCGTAGATGCTCTCGATGGCGCCGTCCTCGAACGCGAGGCGGTAGGACTGCCCGGCGGTGAGGTCTTCCTTGGGATCGATGGTGAGGTAAGGGCCGTCCACCACCATCCAGGCCGGCACCAGGTCGCCGTTGCGGTCAAGCAGGCGCACGGTGCTGTCACCGCCCTGGCCGTAGACCAGGGTCTTCTCTTCCAGCGGCTGGGTGAACTGCAGGCGGATGGTGGAGAAATCCATCATCGGGTCCTGCTCGCCGCCGCTGGGCATGGCGCGCGTCACGTCCATGGTGTCGGCGGTGATGACGTTGGCCTTGATGCCTTCTTCCGCGGCGCGGGTGCTGAAGCGGATGTCCTGCACACCGGTGATGTCGGTGTCGTCGGGGAACTCGACCACATAGTCGGCGTGGTAATCCAGCTTGCCGGTGGGGGTGAGGATGAGCGACCGGCCATCGGCGGTCAGGCGGCTGTCGGTGTCCACGGCCTGGCCGCCCTGGCGCAGCACCACGTCGTTTTCAAGCCCCTGGCCCTCGATGCTCTGGGAGAAGCGCAGCACCACCGGCGTGGGGGTGGGCACTTCATGCTGGTCCTGAATCGGGTAGGAATAGGTCAATGCGTTTTGCGCGGCTTCGCCGGCGCTACCGGAAGGACTGCTGGATCCCCCCCCGCAGGCGGCCAGCATGACGGCCGTGGGCAAGGCCAGGGCCACTGGCATTATCTTTCTTATCATGGTCGCTCCTCGACGTTTCATACTTAACCTCATTGTTATCAACGTCTTTTTTATATCGGCTTTTCGGACTGGAAATAGCCATCACCCGCCCTGGTTGCTGGCGAGCGATTCCTTGATTGGCGTTGTTGTTGTTGTTCGATGCACCCCCATGGCGTTTCGCCCATAGTGGAAACACGTTCACATTCACTGTTCGAGAATAGCCAGCGGGCAGGAGGGGTGTATAGGCAGGAGAGACGTTAAATTGGGTTTTCAGGGACAACCTTTAAAAGGGGACGGAGATAATAAAAAGTCTTTCTTATTGAATGGGTTAGCACCCTTCATAACGGTCGTTTTGTGTATTCATCAAAAAACCGTCAAGGCAAATGAACAAAACAGTAAAAGGGGACGGAATAACCGCCAAGCAACCTATATCTACATTTGTTACCGATAGAAACAAGAGCGCCGGAGCCGCCCTCCTCAGCCCTCGAACACTTGCTCCAACGACCCGGCATCGAGAATCCGGCCCGCCCAGGTATCGATTTCCTCGACCGTGGCCTGCTCCACCCGTTGGCGCACTTCATCCGGCAGGGGGCCAAAGCGGTGAGTGAGCTGGAGCAGCAGCAGTTTACTCTGGCCTTGTTGCATGCCTTGCTGCATGCCTTGTTGCATGCCCTCTTCCTTGGCGAGACGCTCAAAGCTTGTCACGTATTGCATGTGCCCTTCTCCTTCGATGACGGTGAGGCGATGCCGCAGGCTTTGTTCCAGGTGTGGAGGCAACGCCATGAGCCAATCGATGATGCGTAATAGTTGAATAATACGGTGTTTTTCCCAACCGTGGCCATAGAGCAGCCGGATCAGGCGGTACTTGGCACGGTAGCGCCGCCCCCAACCAGCGCCACCTCCACCAGTTTGTCCACGACGCGCTGGCCCGTGTTGGACTCCGGCACGATCTTGCGCAGCTCCTGATCGAGAAAACGGTGGGATTTCGTCCAATCGATGGATTGCCAGGCATCGGGGAAATAGAAGGCCATGAAATCCGGCAGCATCTCCTCAATGGCTTCCTTCCAGGGTGAGTCGTAATCGTCTTGCGCCACCTGTCACCTCCTTGTGTTGAAACTGCAGGGTGACACCAGGGAGGCGCCGATGACTGTGGGGAATCGAGGAAAAGGCTGTCAGCGATTGGACATTGAATTTGTAAGGGGTGCCGGAGGGAAGTCTTACTCCGGAGTGCAGCGGCCCCGTTCCGATGGCCGGATGTGGTCGCCCACGGCGATCTGGTGGTGGCGGAAGAACCCGGCGTTGACTTCGAGTGCCGCGGCGTAGTCGGTGCCCGGGCGATAAACCCGGCAACGGCGGGGGTCCCGGCTCTCGCAGGGCGTCATGGTGCGCAGCGCCAGAATACGCCCACTCTCGTCCAGGAAGGCGATGTCGAGCGGGATCAGGGTGCGGTACATATAAAAGCCCTGCTCCGCCCGGGCCGGAGGATCGAAGCGGAACAGCATGCCCCTGTCCGAGGCCAGGGACTCGCGCTGCATCAAGCCCCGTTGGCGAGCCTGCGGCGTCGCCGCCACTTCCACCCGCAGAGGTTGTTTAATATGTGCCACGCACAGGGTTTCCGTGGCCGCCGGGGCGGCGAACAGCGGTGCGCAACAAAATACCAGGCCCGCCGCGAGAGTCTTTGATACCGCCTTTTGGATTTCCATTGCTGTCATTTCCGGACGCCGATAAATGTTTTATTCGCAGAGAGCCGGTTAGTAAAGGCTAACCACGGCCTGGACGGCAGCACAACTGCACAGGATACAAGGTTTTGTCTCCGCCTCTACAGCGGGATGCCGTTTATCAGATATTTTATACCGTTCATCATCGGGCATCCCGGCAAAGGGGACGTGTAACTTATTGAATTTGCTAGGCATTCCAGTCCCAAAACCCCCTTGTTTTCTTTATTTGCAAACCAGCTTTTCAAAAAATTGGATTCCCGGTGCTCCGCTTTTCGACTAGGGTTTATCGGTCGCCAGAAAAAAGCGGCATGCGCCCACGGGCATGGAAGAAAAACCCGCCGGGCGTATACAAAAGGAATAAGGAAATCTCATGTCACTCGAAAAAAAGAGAAACGTTCCCGGTAACCGTGGCTAGGTAAAGCCCCGCGGCGGGGTCGCACGGAGCGCACCCCGCCTCCCCTTTTTGCCCCCGGTTAAGCCAGACCCGGAACGTCAGGAGGTCTCATGGCCATCCCCAGATCGAATACCCTCTCCGCTTCCCGGCTTCCGGGCGGCACTCCCTTCAAAACGCCACGGCCACCTTGGCGCCGGGCTGCCCTGCTGTACCTCGCCGGCACCCCGCCACGGCGCGGCGGCCGGACGGACACGCCCGGCTAGCCGGTACCCGTACCGGGGCCGGCGGCGGCCCGCCACGATAGAACAATAAGAGGCGATCACGCGCAGTTGGCGATATCTCGCTTTCGTGACCTCACGGATAAAATTTCGTGATGAAGGAGAGTCATCATGTCCAGCACGGAGCGCTTGCTGCTCGAGGACTATCCCCACCATTTGATGCGCAAAAGCCGTCAAGGCGAGCGTGTCTTTCTCAACGAAGCCGACTACCGGCACTGTTACAGCCAGATCCGGCAACTGAAACAACGCTACGACCTGGATCTGATGGCCTGGACCATTCTACCGGACCGGATTCATCTACTGGTACGGCCCAGGCAGAAAGCCAGGCACATCTCCTCCTTTGTGAAGGCGCTTTCCTGCCGTGCCACCCTGCGCCAGCGAAGCCTGCGACGGATCAGTTCGCCCTGGGAGGAAGGTTTCCGTGCCAGCCCGGTGGAGCCCGGCCAGTGGTTGCTCGCCACCATGTGCTATATCGAGCGCCTGCCGGCCATGGAACAACTGGCCAGCTCCGCCTTCCATTACCGGCACAGCAGCTACCGTATGCGCCTGGGCAAGAGCGACCGTTACTGGCTCGACGACCCGCAGGAATACCTTCGCCTGGGCGACACCATCGAAGAGCGCGCCCGCGCCTACCGCGCCTACATCAAGGAAGCCCTGGACACGGACGATCTGGATGCCATTCATCAGGCGATACACCGTAACCTGCTGACCGGCTCGCCGCGCTTCGTACAGGACGCTTACCGGGAATTCAAAACGGCTCAATCATTGACCAATAGGTGAACATCCGTTTTTCTCTCTGACCTTATGATCCTCTGGTTTCCCGCGTTGCCCCTCCCCTCTCCTCCACACGATGACCGGCGTTACCAACGGTAACGCCCGGATCAACCAGACACTTTAAAAGTCGATATTTTTCTCTTCCTTTACCGCTTTTATCACTGGTGAGCGATGCGGCAATGGTGCCCAGGTTCACAAAAATCCCTTTTTTAGCGAAACGAATCCCACTCAATTTGTTTACACCTGTACCTGGATGTTTGTTCACAAGTTCCTGATATTCATTGTTTTTTTATTTTCGGTGGAAACGAGCGTCCCCTTTTCGGCGTTTTCTATTTTCCTCTCACTCCACCTCCACTAACTTTGAAGTTGTCGGCTCGGGGGGCAATAACAACAACTCACGGGCCGACGTCACGGCGAGCATGGAAGAAGTAAAGAAACGCCGTGGCAACCATCCTTACAAACGGAAAAAAAGAGGACACTCTCATGTCTATCAAGATGATGAAAAAAGCAATGATTGGTGCCGCCGGTGCCGTGGCTCTGATGGGTGCCGTGAACGCTCACGCGATCGACGTGCAATATCCGGGGACCTACACCTTCGAGGGTCAGACCACGCTGTCCGCGAGCTTCGTGACCGCCACCTGTAACCTGAGCCTGACCGGCGACGTGGATTCTTCTGGTAACGTCAGCGTCACCACCGGCAGCGTTTCCGGCGCTTCCGCCGTGTGTGGCAACATCGAGCTGCAGGGCTTCCCCTGGACCGGTACCGCGGACCCCAGCAACTACACCCTGCCTCTCAACGGTGTTGAAGTTGAAATCTACGGTGGCCTGGTTACCTGTAGCGGCAACATCACCGCCGGCTTCTCCAACGGTACGCCGACCGATGCCGATCCGTCCTTCTTCGCTCTGAACAACGCCAGCTTCGGCATCTGCTCCGTAACCGGCGACCTGGAAGTACAGGGCACCGACATCAACATCTACCCGTAATCATCGGGTAAACAGCTTCACCCGAACCAAGGCCGGGGCTATTCAGCCCCGGCCTTCTTTTATGGGTCCATTTTCCTACGTTGTCTTCAAAAAAAAGGGCGGGCCTTCATAGGAAGGCCCGCCCCTGGTTATTTGCCCGGATTACTTGATCGGGCTTGATACGTAGCTGATGAAGCTACCACGCTGAGGGATCAAGAGATCCAGGAAACCAGCCTGGAACCCCACGTTGGCGAAGAACTTCACATCGACCGGTACATCCTCGGTGTTGAATTGCTCAACAACCATGCGGCCGTCGTCGAGGAACTTCACATCCCCGGACAGCGACATGGTAACCGGGTAGCTGTAGATATTGTGGTAAACCGTCAAACCGAACAGGTTGCGTTCGAGGAAGGGCGCATCCAGATAGAGATCCACATTCTCGGCGCTCAGAACCGGACCGTCCGCGCCATCCTTGATCCAGGCTTCAATGGGTTGGTTACGCTGGCCGTTACCATCTTCCTGATAACGCATCCTCATGATCTGCAGGCCGGAGGGTACGGGAACCATGGTGGTGTTGAGGTTCTGATACACCCGGAAGCTGGTGGTCAGGATACGACCCGGCCAGATCAGAACCTTGAGCCCCTGGCCCTCCACGAATTCATCCGTGACTTCCGCGTTCAGGGCGGCGGTCAGATAGGTGAATTTTTCCTTGGGGCACACCAATGGGTCGGCGACGCTGTCCGGGGTTTGATCCGCCGGGGCCGGATAATTGAAACCGCATCCGACCGTGCCACTATTCAGTGTGAAAAATGGCGGTTGAGCCTGGCCGTTGGGCAGACCTCCCGGGGTCCTCACCAGTATCTTCGCGCTGTTCGGCAGCGGGCGCACGCCGTCCGGGTCAATCGCGGGATCGGTGTAGGGGTCCGGTTCGTCACCGGGTACCGGCTCCTGCACGGCGTACTCAAAGGGCGTGAACCCCGTGGCATTGGGCCCGGTTTCCTCGACGGTGTGGTTCATTTCATGCTCGAAGTTGGAATTCACGTCCGCGGTCGGCAAGTTCACCAGGGACTGAAGCACGTTGTGCGTCTCGCTGGCCCCCTGGAAGATCTGGGTGAGGTCTTCCCCGCCACCATCGGCCTCCGTCACGGTAGTCGCCGTTACATAGGTAGCACGCGTCATCGGAGAAAGGGCCCGCTTGATCTCTACCTGCGCCAATTGACGGGTTTGCAGCGGCAGCCCGTCCACGCCGCAGATCGCCTCATCCCCGCACTGAGCGTCACTGGAACTCCAGTCGCCGTTGGAGCCGAGGGTATATTGATAGTAGCCACCCTCCTGCCACGGTGACGCCGGCCAGAAGGTGATGTCACGCGCGCCCAGGGTAATATCCCCCTGAACTTCACCGACCACGTTGCCGCTGTCATCGAGTTCCTCCACCACGAAGCTGCTCCCATATACCACGCTGCTCGGGTCGATATCCTTGGAGAAACGCACGATCACCGGCCGGTTGGCGGGCAACTGGCTGATCGGCAGCACATCGTCGGCGGGCTGGATATCCGCGGGCATCAGGGTCAGGTCGGGGTACTGTTCGGCGGTGATACCGGTGAAGCCACCGAGGCACCGCCCCGCCAGGCCGTTGGCGATGTCCCGGGTGCTCTCGTCCAGCACACAGGGGTAACCCGGGTACAGGCTGGTGATCACCGGAGACCACTCGACCATTTCCACCGGCTCTCCAAAGTTGTCCGTCCCGCCGATAATTTCCTCGACACGGGTGGCCAGCTCAAAGGTCTCGTCCAGCGGTACGGCCAGGGCATTACCCGCGAGGTCCGTCACCCCCGACGCTACCTGGATACGATATTGGATCGGGTTCAGTTCCTCACTCAGACGCAGTGGCTCACGGGGGCGCACCACCACGGAGGCGCCATCCACCATCACGTCAATGGGCTGTTCCGCGACACCGCTATTGTCCGTCTTGTACAACGTGACCTTGCCGGTCACGGAACGCGGCGCCAGCGGCTCGTCGAAATTGAGCACGATGGGATCACCCGGCTTCTGCAGATTCGTCTTGTCGCCTGGCATCCAGCTTTGCAGCGTGGGTCCGACGGTGTCCGCCTGGGCGGTGGGCGCGCTGCCCTGATCCTCATAGGACTGCAGTTGGAAGCTCAGCAGGCCGTAGCCGAATTCCTGGCCGAGAATATCCGGCTCGACCACGCTCACGGCGTCCACGTTCAGCACGCCGGCGTCGGTATCAATGTCGGCCAGGCCAACCAATTCGATGTGCAGCAGATCCTGGGTGAAGGCACCGTTGGCCCGCGCTTCCTCCGTCGCGATGCCCACGTCCATCATCAGTTGGATCATTCGGGATGCGCTCTCATCGCCGACCGAATAGCGGTTTTCCATCATGTAGCCGGTGGCGTCGGAGAGCAGGGTCATGGTGACATCGCCGGACCCGAAGCCAGCGGCGACTTCGCCACCGATCATGATGGGGCTGATTTCATCGCCTCTGAGCACCGTGCCTTTCGGCAGACGGATGGGCGTGATTTCAGCGAACCGGGTGGCGTCCGCCAGCTCCGCCACCACCGACTCGGCGCGGGCCTGGGTGATGTTGGCGTCCTCGCCGAGCAGAGTGCCGTTCACCGGCACCTGGTTGACGTCACGGCCGGTAAGCCGGGATTGTCCGCCCACGGTCAGCCGTTGCACCAGTCGGGTGGGCTCGCCACGGGGCGAGGTGTCCTGGGGTTTGAAGCGCAAGCGCTGCTCGTCGAAGTTGACCCCATAGATACTCGCCAGATCGGCGCCCAGGGTCAGGGTGTAGGTCTGGGTCGGGTCCAGGTATTCCGGCTCCGGATCGATGGTCAGGTAGCGGCCGTCGACCAGCAGGGTGGCGGGCACTTGCTCATCGTCGGCGCCGTGGGTCAGGGTGACGCTCTCGCCATAGACGGCGGTGTCGCGATCCACGGGTTGCGACATCTGCAGACGGAAGCTGGAGAAATCCATGGCGGCGAAGCCCTGCTGGGCCGCCGGCACGCTCAGGTTGTCGAAGTTGGGGAAGGCGCGGATAACCTCGAAGTTATCCATATCGGTCACCACCAGCTCCTTGGGCCCCTGGTGCAGGGCCCGGGTGCTGAACCGCAGCGTGCGGTCCGCCACCGCGCCGCCGTTGGCGAGCGTGAGCCCGTCAATGACCAGGGTGTATTGCTGGTTGGGTTTGAACGGATCATCGTCCTCGGGGACGATCATCACGTTACCGCTCTCACCCTGCACTTCCTCGAAGTTGGGAGTCATTTCGCGACCGTCGGCATCACCTTCATACAGGCGGATGGCCGCGGCGGCGTCGGCGACACCGACACTCGCGGAAAAACGCAGGATCACCGGTGCCGCGGTGGACACTTCGCTCTGGCCGTCGCCGGGATAGGCGTACACCAGGCCCTGGGATTGCGTGGCAGGGTCGGCGGCACGGCCACCGGCGGAATCTCCGCTTCCTCCACACGCAGAAAGGAGTACCGCGGTGGATAAGGCCACCGCGGCCGAGTTGAGGATTCGAATTGTCATAATGCCCTCTGTTTACGATTTCGAGTGATGGAGCTGGTGAAATTCCGTCCTAGAATTTCAGTGTCACGGAGCCTGAAAAGACGTTGACCTCCCCTTCGGTTTTGACGGAATCCGGAATCGGATCGCCGCTTTGCGTGGTGTTGATGTCGAACCGGCGCTCATCCAGCTTCTGGTATTGGTAGGCGAGGTCCACGGTGAGCGGCCAGGCCAGCAGCGGCGGGTTCTTGAAGGTGGCGGAGAGGCCCATGCCCACCACCAGCTTGTCGGCGTCCAGGTAGTTCACGTCCTGGGAGGTCTGGTCCTCGAGGGGCGATTCCTCCCAAGCCACGCCGGTGGTGAACATGAAGCTGGGAGTGAAGTCGAACTCCAGGCCCACGCGCGGTACGAAGGTGTCCTGGAACTGCAGGTTGCCCTGGTCCTTGACGGTATCCCCGGCGAACTCCTCGGAAAGATCGGACCATACCTGGTACTCGCCGGTGAGGGCGACCCGGGTGCGGCCGAAGTCATAGCGGATACCGACGCTGTAGATGTCCGGCTGGTAGCCTTCGATCACGTCGACCACGCGGATCGGCAGCGCGTCGATCAGCCCGGGCACGTCGGGCGTGGCGGCGATGGAGGTGGTGGTCTTGGAGTAGCCGCGGAAGGCGAGCGCCGTGTCCAGGTTGTTCAGCCAGCAAGCGTTGTCCGGACAGAAGGTCTCACCCCAGTTCATGCTGACGCCGACGATGGGCCGGTAGCTGGTCTTGGCGGACACGTCCAGGCTCTCGTGGCGGGTTTCACCGCTGAGTTCCAGCTGGGTGTCCAGGTCGGCGTCGTTCTGCAGGGTGATGTTGATCGAGGCCCCGAAGTCGATGCCGCGCCAGATCGGCGTGGCGGCGCCCACGTTGAGGAACAGCGGGTTGCGGCCGTAGGTCAGGTACTGGCCGTCGCGGGAAGTCTGCGATTCAAAGGCGAGCATCTCGCGGCCGTATTTCTCGCTGCCGAGCATCAGCGCCAGATAGATCGGATGACCGGTGGTCAGCAGATCGCTGGCGTCGGCCTTGAGGCCGAGGATCAGTTGCTGGGATGGCTCGTTGTTCAGGCGTTTGCTGCGCGGCCCCGGGCCGGTGGCGTCGGTGTAGCCGACGTCCGGTTCGCCATGCAGGATGGCGCCGGTGAGCTGGCCGCGGGTGTCCTGGGCCAGGGCGGCCGGGTTGTAGAACACCGCGTTGGCCTTGTCACTGAACATGGAGAAAGCCTGAGCCGATGCCACATCCGAGGGGAACATGCCATAGGTGGACGGCGCGTTGCTCATGCCGGCCGCGGCAGTGGAGCTCAGCGCGAGCATGATGCCCGCGGACAGGAGGTTGGTTGGTGTCGAATTGCGGCTCATAGAAGCGGACCTCTTAACCCTGTTCTGCTTATTGTCGTATTGGTAGTTTTTATTTCGCATTGTGGTACCCACCGTATTCGTTTAGCCGGTTAGAACTTCATGGTGATGGAGCCGGCGAATACGTTCACTTCGCCGTCCGTGGTCACCGTTCCGTAGGTCTGGTCCGGCTGGCCCAGCCGCTGCGAGCGGCTCAGTTGGAAATCACGCTCGTCGAGCTGCTGGTACTGATACCCGAAGCTCATGGTGACCGGGTGCGCGATCATGGGTACGTGTTTGAAGTTGGCGCTGATACCCACGCCCACCACCAGGCGGTCGGCGTCGACGTAGTTCACGTCCAGGGAAGAGTTGTTCTTGAGCGGGGATTTTTCCCAGGCGACACCGGAGGTGACCATGAAGACGTCGTTGAGGTCGATTTCCAGGCCCACGCGCGGCACGAAAATGTCCTCGAATTCCAGACCGGCCTGGTCCTTGATGGTGTCGTCACGCAGCTTGCTGCCCAGGCGGGACCATTCCTGGTACTCCGCGGTGAAGCCCAGACGCCAGGCACCGAAGTCGTACTGGAAGCCCGCGGCGGTAACCGCCGGCTGGAACGAATCGATGACATTGTTGACCTCGATCGGAATACCCGGCGAGCCCACCGCGCCCGGAATAATGGCGTTGGAGGACACCGAGGTCTGCTGATCCGCGGAGGCGCGGTAGCTGATGGCGGTGTGCAGTTTGTCCAGCCAGCAATCCTCGACGTGGCAGAAGGTTTCGCCAACGTTCATGGTGAGGCCAAGCAGGGGCCGGAACTGCGGGCTGGATTGCACGCTCACCCGCTCGTAGGTGGTGGTGCCGGCCAGGTTGTTGGTGATGAACAGCTCCGCGTCGTTGTGCAGGGTCACCTGCACGCCGGCGCCGAACTTGATGCCGCGCCAGACGTTGGTGCCGATACTGGCGGCCAGGAACAGCGGCTGACGGTCGTATTGGAAGTATTGAGCGTTGTCCCCTTCCGCGGAAGAACTGAACGCCAGCATTTCCTTGCCGTAACGGTCCACGCCGGCGACGAAGCCCAGGTAGATCGGGTGTTGGGATTTCATCAGGCCGCTGAGGTCCGCCTTGAGCCCCAGCATCAGTTGTTGCGACGGGGTGTCGAGAATGTTGCCGTCGTAGGCGGGGTTCGGGCTTTCGGTGTTCAGGTCGTGCTCGGCGTGGAAGATCGCGCCGGTTACCTCGCTACGACGATCCCGCACCAGGTTGGCGGGGTTGTAGTAAGTGGAGGACGTGTTCGTGCTGAACAGTGAGAGCGCCTGGGCTGAGGCAATATCCGACGGGAACAGACCGTAGGTGGTGCCCGTGTTGCCCATATTGGCGAGCGCGGGCGAGCCGAGAGCCAGCATTCCCGCGGGCAACAGGATTGTTTTGATTATCGATTTTTTCATAGTTAGACAACCTTTCTACCTGATGTTGTTCTTCTTGATGAACGCAGCCGGGTGACCGCAGCTCAACCATTAGCACAGCTTTTACATTTTCGGTAAGGATCATAGCGCCGCGTTAAACGGTCTCCACGGCTAGAGCCGCCGGGAGTAAGGCGTTTAAACGAAGCGGTGTGTTGATATTGGGGGAACGGATGCGCCGTCCTGGCTTGTCGATACAAAGAACATTCGTTCTCGACCTCCTTCTTTTTTGTTGTACTTCACCGCGTTTCAGACACGGCTGATTTCTTGTCCGTTTGTTGTTTTTTTTGGCGCCCTGCCCGGACGCCGGAATGACAACGGGGAGACTGACAGAATCCTAGTGGGTCGACGATGAAACCGTAAACACAAAAACAATGAAAAGGAGCCTTTCAAAAAATGAAAAGGCCGCTTTTCCCTTAACCCCGCGAATTACGCCGTCGACGGCGAACCCTGGCCAGCACAAGCACAGATGTAAACACTTATGGCCCGGCAAGTCCAAGGCTGTTTGGGCGGAGAAACCGGCAAAAAAATATACACAAACAATTGTTTTGTATCTTTTTGGGCAAAATCCTTTCCTTAATCCTATAATGTAGGAAACATCGTCATGCTCGATGTTGACCTTGTTTACAGGTGTTACCTAAAGGAACATGACATCGGCCGCTGGCTGGAAAACCGGGCCTGCTGGCGGCAAAACAGAAAGGGGCGGCCTTCGCTCTGGTGCGGGGTCCGGTGTACTCAAAGGATAAAACCGGTGTTTCCTCCGGCTATGGTCGTAGCGGAACGAGTGTGCCATACTCAACAACGTTCATGGATGGACGTACATGCACCCCGCTTCACCGTGCCTCGGCGCGGTTATTAAAAAAACGAAATCAGGTGTAAACAACAAAAAGGGAATGCGCGATGAAACGGCTTGCGGATTTCGCCATTTTCGTGGCGGTTGTCAAAGCAGGGACCATCTCCCAAGCGTCCAAGACGCTGGACCTTTCCATTGCTTCGGTCAGCAAATACATCACCCGTATCGAGCAGCAAATGGGCGTGCGCCTGTTGGTGCGTAATTCTCGCGGGCTCAAGCTTACCGACGAGGGCCGCGATCTTTATGAACACGTCGACCGGCTGCTCGACGAACTGGACGCGGTGGTCACCAAGGTCAGCAAAAGCAGCCTGCAACCGCAGGGTGTGTTGCGCATTACGTCGAGCATCGGCCTGGCGCGGCGCCGGATCGCGCCGCTGGTGTCGGAATTCGCGGCCCAGTACCCGGATCTTTCCGTGCAGCTCAATTTCGGCGACCGCGACCCGGACACCGGCGCCGGCCAGGTGGACGTGGCCATCGTGATCGGCCAGCCGCAGGACTCCTCCCTGGTGGCCAAGCGCATTCTGCGCAACCCCTGCGTGCCGTGCGCCTCGCCGGCCTATCTGCAACGCCACCCGGCGCCGACCACGCCCCAGGAACTGAAGGAACACGCCTGCCTGATTCTGGATTGCCCGGGCTCTTTCAAGGACCTCTGGGTGCTGGAGGATGAATCCGGCAAACGCCATTCAGTGCGGGTAAAAGGCGGCCTGATCACCGACAACAGCGAAACATTGCGTGAGTGGGTGCTGGACGGTCAGGGCATCGCCATGAAGAGCCTGTGGGACATCGAGGACAAGCTGGAAAGCGGCGAACTGGTGCGGTTGCTGCCCGGTTACCGGGCGCCGGATCTGGATTTCTATCTGGTGTACGCCGGCCGCGAGCTGATCCCGGCCAAGACCCGCGCTTTCGTGGCGTTCCTGGAAGACCGTGCCGAACGGCTGCAGGCAAGCGCCGGCTGAACGCGATCTTCACGCCTCAGGCGTTAGTCTCCCCGGGTCACATGGGGAGGGGGCTTCATGAAAACCAGATTTCTGACTCGGGTGCTGCTGCTTCTTGCGGCGTTTTTCTATATGCCCGGGGCCGGTTTCGCCAGCGATCCCTCCGCCGCCGACGGGCCCACCATCGGCGGTGAAAGCTCTTCCTCCGACGCGGACCTGCCCCGCCGCCCCACCGCCGTGCGCGGCTAGGTCCACCTCAGGCCAGCGCCGGGTAATCCAGCGTGTGGTCCAGCCGGCGCACCCAGGCTTCCACCTGCCCACCCAGCTTGTAGTACAGATCCCCGGGATGAATCGACACCCGCAGTGAGCGCCCGCTCAGCAGCGCCGCCGCCAGGTTGGCGCGGTTGAACAGATTAAGGCTCCAGGCGCGCCAGGCGGTATCCGCCTCGAACCCGACCAGCGGCAAACGGATAAAGCGACGTTCCCGGGCGTCGTATACGCCGCCGAGGGTTTCGAAGTAGCGGAACGGCAGCGCCGCCAGGGCGCGTGGCTCGATGCGCCCCAGCGCCCAGGCCGGCGGCACGTACAGTGGCGACGGCGTCAGTCCATGCTCCACGAACCAGCGGTGGCAGTCCTGGATCAAGGCGGCGATGGCGGCGCCGTCCAGGGACAAATGCTCGGCCACGTCGCGGGAAATAAAGCGGCTGTGCAGGCGGTGGTGAAGGGTGCGCGGCGGGTCGCAGCGGTGCCGCCAGCCGTGGCCGGCCAGCGGGTAGCCCCGCGCGCTCAGGTCGCGGAGCCAGTCCAGATCGTCCGCGTGCCAGTCGCGACCGGGCACCACCAGCAGGGTGATCGCCCCGGCCGGGATGTCCACCAGCCGCTCCAGCAACTCGGACACCCGCTCACGGGTTTCCGGCATTACATCATGGATGGAAACAAGCCCGGAAAGCGCCATGTCAGAGCCCGGGGCGGGCCTGGCTGGTGCTCAGCCGGCGCAGCACCGCCAGGGTCGGTGAACGGCGCGGCTTGGGCATGGCGGCGCCCTGTCGCGCGCAGCCGCCGAGCACTTGCAGCCAGCCCTCCACGGCCTCGCGGTTCATGGCCAGGGCGGCCTGGCGGCCGGCGCGAGCCTGCTCGCGGCGCCGCTCCGGCGTCATTGCCCGCAGGCGGGTCAGGGTGTCGGCCAGGCATTCGCCGGGCTCGGCCACGGTGAGAGCCCGGGCCAGGGCCGGCCACTGATTGATGCCGCAGACCGGCGTGGTGATCACCAGGCGTTCGCGGGCCAGAGCCTCCAGGGCCACGGTGCCGAACGCCTCCACGGCGGAGGGCAGCACCAGCACCTGGTGGGCGTCCAGCTCCGCCACCACCCGTTCACGACTGCACCAGCCCAGGAAATTCAGGTTGGGCAGCTCCTTGCGACGCTGTTCCACCAGGCCACGCAGCGGACCATCGCCGGCCACGGTGAAACGGCAGTCCGGGTGCGCCTCGGCGAGGGCCAGGAAATGCTCGATGTTCTTTTCCGCCGCCAGCCGGCCCACATAGAGCACTGAGTCCACGGTGTCGGCCAGTGGCGTCACGGCACTGTTGACGAACTCCGCGCCCAGCGGCGTGCCCACCAGTTGCGGATGGCGGGCGCCGGCGGCGCGGGCATCGGCGATCATGCTTTCACAGATGGTGGCCACCGCGCTGCTGCCCCGGAACATGGTGCGGTTCAGCCAGTTGAGCAGGCCGCCGGCCAGCCGCGCCAGGCGCGGGCCCCAGTACAGCTGCACCAGGCGGTCATAGTCGGTCTGGAAGGTCACGCACACGGGAATGCCAAGCTTGCCGGCGATCCAGTAAGCGCCCAGCGAGAAAATCCCGGGGCCGGGGATGACGATCACATGGGGTTTCATCTCCCACACCAGGGCGCTCAGTTCCCGCATCTTGGGGAAGAACAACCGCTGGGTGGGGTCGCCGGGAATCGGCACGGACAGACCCTGGCACGGGTGGGGCTCTTCCAGGCTGGGACAGACCAGTTCGGCTCGTTCCACCTCCTGGCCCAGGTGCGTCACCAGATCCTGGAAGTAGGCACCGACGCCATTGCGGCCTTTCATGGCGTCCACGACAAAAAGTACTCGCAGGTCTTTTGTTTTCATAGCAGGCAGTATGAGTACCACTTATTTCCGATTTGTGACAAGAAAAATGTCACTCGTGTTCAACCCCGGGCAAGGGGTAACTGAATTTTTCGTACACCCAGCCGAAGGTGGCGCACAGCCGCTCGGGGGCCACGCCCAGGCTTTCCAGGGAGTAGTGGTGGCCGCTGCGGTAGCGCCGGGCGCGTTCGTCCTCGGCGGCCAGCCGCGCCTGGTAGGCCGGTGACGGGGTCATCCCGAAGCGCCGGTAGAACCCCTCCACGGTGGCGCGCGGCTCGGCGGCCAGGGCTTCCATCACGGACAAGGCCTGGCGCTCCGGTGGCAGCCGCTCCAGTTGCTCCAGCAGATGGCGGTAGTAATAGTCGAGCATGGCCAGGAAGCCCTCGCGCCAGTAGGCGGCGGTGTCACGGCCATCGAACACCCGGGCGCCGATGACGATGGAGTTGATCTGCGAGGGCACCGCCGCCGTGGGGTTGCGCAGGCAGCCGATGAAGCGGGCATCCGGAAAGGCCGCCGCCAGAGTCGCCATGAACGGCGTGAACGACGGGTTCTTGGACAGGAAGGTCAGGTGATCGCCGTGGAAATACAGGTGGCGCTGCACGAAGCGCCGGTAGGCGGCCATCAGGCGCTGTTTCTCCGCCGCCGGCAGGTCCCGGTCGGCGTAGGTGAGCCGCCACAGGCGCGGGTCCGGCACGGCCAGCACCAGCAGGAAGCAGCCGAGCACCGGCAGCAGCGCCAGGTAATCTTCCTCCGGATCGCGCAGGCCGGTCTTGTGGACGTCGTCCAGGCCGCCCAGCAGGCGTCGCTCCAGCCACTGGAAGGCCCGGCCCAGCGGACGCCCGAACAGGGCATCCAGGCGCCCTGCCCCGCGCCACAGGCAGCGCTGGGTGACCGAGGGGGCGAAGATCAGCTCCCATAGGGCGGTGGTGGTGAAGCGCTTGTCGTCGGCGGCCAGCAGCCGGTGCAGGAAGGTGGTGCCACTGCGCGGCACGCCCACCACGAACAGCGGCTCGCGCACCCGCACGCGGCGGAAATCCGGAAACAGCAGATGGTCGAGCAGCAGCCCCAGGCCGTTGACCGCCTGCACCAGGAGGAACAGGGGCCAGAAGCCGGCCATCACCAGCCAGCGTCGCGGCGAGACGCCGCTTACGGTGCCGTCGTAGTCCGGATTCCAGGAGCGCACGAACAGCACCGCGTATGCCTTGATCAGGGAACCCATCCCGGTCTCCGGCGGTTCGCGGTGGGCCAACCCTAGCAGGCCCAACATGACTCTTCCATGACAACGGGCCTCCGCTCAACGCCGGACGGTCCGCGCCGCGCCCCTAGGCGCGACTGTAGGAGCGACTGTAGGAGCGACTTCAGTCGCGATCAGCCAGGCCGTTATCGCGACTGAAGTCGCTCCTACAGGCTGTTCTACGGGCTGTTCTACAGGCTGTTCTACGGGGGGTCTACGGGGGCTTCGACGGTTGCTTCCATGGAGACCGTGGCGGGGGCGGTTGCGACAATTGCGTGACAAATGGGCGGAGGCTATTGATGCGGTCGGGGCGCCAAAGCACAATGCCCGGCGAACCGGCGGGCGGTCCGCCCAACGCCTGATGCATAGATGCATAGCTGCATAAGAGACCCATGAACCAAGGCATTCCTACCATCGTTGGCCACCGCGGCGCCCGCGGCGA
The DNA here is from genome assembly GCF_046507615.1 of Alloalcanivorax sp. C16-2. Lineage (NCBI taxonomy): Bacteria > Pseudomonadati > Pseudomonadota > Gammaproteobacteria > Oceanospirillales > Alcanivoracaceae > Alloalcanivorax > Alloalcanivorax sp. C16-2. The sequence continues at coordinate 81,853 of NZ_JBKFTL010000002.1, forward strand.
GGCCCCGGAAAACACCCTGGCCGGTTTCCAGGTCGCCCTGGAGGCCGGTGCCCGCGAAGTGGAGCTGGACGTACGCCTGTCCCGGGACGGGCATTTGATCGTGGTGCACGACCAGCACGTTACCCGTACCACCGGCGAACGGGGCAAGGCGCACCACTACACCCTGGCACAACTGGGGGTGCTCGACGCGCGCCACGACACTCCCGGCTGGCACAGCCCGGTGTGCATCCCCTCCCTGCGCGAAGTGGTGGAGCTGTGCGGCCCGACGATGCGTTTTCAGTTCGAGGTGAAGGGCACTGAGTCCGCTCTGCTGCACCGGCTTGCCCACCGTCTGGTGGCACTGATCGACGAGCTGGGGCTCCATGAGCGGGTGGTGGTGACCTCGAAGCACACCGGTTTTCTACGCATGCTGGGCAACATGACTCCCCGGGTGGAGCGCGGCTACGTGGTGGAATACCGCTACCAGCAACCCACCCGGCGCGCCGCCGGCCTGGGCTGCGCCTGGCTGATGCCACGCCATTCCCTGGTGACCCCGGCGCTAATGCGCCGCGCTCGGCGCCGGGGGTTGAAAGTGTCCACCTGGACGGTGAACGATCTGGTGGAGGCGGAGCGCCTGGCCGGGCTCGGCGTGGACGGCATCATCACCGATTTCCCGACCAGCTTCATCGCGCATTTCAATAAACGCGGCGCCAACCGCGACTGAAGCGGAGCCCCGCCCGGCCGCTCCTACAGTGGCTATTGGCAAGGTTTTGTAGGAGCGACTTCAGTCGCGATAACGCCCCCTCAATCCCGCAAAAAGGCGCGGATTTCCTCCTCGCGGGCCTTGGCGTCCTGATACCCCAAGGCCATCAAGCGCCCCGTGAAGCCCGGCTCGAACAGCAGATAACTGACCGCCGATGCCCCTGGTGACCGGGTCGCCCCGGAGCCGCGCAGGAAAAAGCGCAGGGTACGCGGCAGCTCCTTGGTGTGCTCGGCGGCGATTTCGTCCAGCGGCTGGGACGGGTAGATTTTCAGTACGTCCACCTTGCGGAGCTGGATCTCATGCTGGCTGCGGGCCCGGTTGCTGAGCGCCTGCACGGTGCGGTTGATCCGTTCCAGACGCTCCACGTCCCCTTCCAGAGTGTCCACGAACACACTGTCCAGTACGTGGCCGAGCACCTGGGCCAGGGACGGGTAACCGCTCAACTGCCGCTGGTGAGCGGCGGAGGAATGGCCGGATACGCCGATCACCAGCAGCCGGTCGGCGCCCAGATGCAGCGCCGGGCTCACCGGCGCCAGCTGGCGCACGGCGCCGTCACCATAGTAACGGCCATCCACCTGCTCGGCGGGGAACAGCAGCGGAATCGCCGCCGAGGCCAGCAGGTGCTGCACGCCGATGGCGGAACGCCGCCCCAGGCGCCGCGCCCGGTTCCATTCCGGCAGGTCCGGCGCGCCCTGGAAGAACGCCACGGATTCGCCGGAGGCGTAGCTGGACGCGGTGATCGACAGGGCCCGCAGATGGCCTTCGTCGATGCTCTGGCCGATGCGTTGAAAATTGATCACCAGCCGCAGCAGCCGTTTCAGCGGCGTGTTGTCGAGCAGCGCGCTGCGCGTGGTGCCACGGCCGGCGGCGGCGGAACTGAACACCCAGCGCAACAGGCTGCGCACGAAGGCGACGATGTCGGTGCGGTAGACCTGGTCGGCGGTCATGTTCGCCCACACCTGCTCCAGGCCGCGCACCGCCAGGCGGTAATCGTGGGCGCCGGCGGCCAGGCCGGCGGCATTGATGGCGCCGGCGGACGTGCCGCAGATGATCGGGAAGGGATTGGTGGCGCTGGGCGGCGACATGTCCGCGATGGCACTGAGCACGCCCACCTGGTAGGCGGCGCGGGCGCCACCGCCGGACAGAATCAGCCCCCGCGTGGGGGCGGACGAAACTGGCATGGTGCGATCTCCTTATGCACGCATTATGGGCGACCGGGCGGGCCCCGTCATCCGTCGGAAAGCGCTGGCGCCGGGCGGCGGCGCGGCGCTATGCTGGCCGCACTTCAATGGATATGCCCATGGCCCATCGTTTCACCTTCCGCCCCGCCCGTGCCGACGATCTCGATGCCCTTACCGCCCTGGAGCGCCGCTGCTTCCAGAGCGACCGGTTGTCACGCCGCAGCTTCCGCCACTGGATACGCCAGGCCCACTCCGGGCTGATTCTGGCGCTCGCCGAGGACGGCGCCCTGGCCGGCTATGCATTGGTGATTCTGCAGCGCGGCACGCGGCTGGCGCGGCTGTATTCCATCGCCACCGACCCGGACCGGCGCGGCCAGGGGCTTGGTGAACGGCTCCTGGACGCCGCCGAGGACTACGCCCACCAGGAAAAACGCCTCTACCTGCGCCTGGAAGTGCGCCGCGATAACGCCGCCGCCATTCGCCTCTACGAACGGCGCGGCTACAAACTGTTCGCGCGCACGCCGGATTACTACGAGGACCACGAGGACGCCCTGCGCTACCAGAAGCGGCTGCACTACACGCCCCAGGGCGGCAACCGGCTGGCGCTGCCCTGGGTGCGCCAGGGCACCGAGTTCACCTGCGGGCCGGCGTGTCTGCAGATGGCCCTGGCGGCCCTGCTCCACCGCGTTCCGGACGCCCGCGAGGAGTTGCTGATCTGGCGCGAGGCCACCACCATCTTCATGACCGCCGGCCACGGCGGCTGCCATCCCCTGGGGCTGGCCCTGGCGGCGCGGCGGCGCGGCCTGAATGCCGAGGTGTACTGCAACCAGCGCGGGCCGCTGTTCCTGGATTCAGTGCGCGACGAAAACAAGAAGCGCGTGATCGAGACCGTGCACGACCATTTCGAGGAACAGGCCCGTGCTTCAGGGATTCCCGTGCATTACCAGGAACTCAGCGCGGCGCGGCTGGATCGGGCGCTGGAAAACGGCGACGTGGCCATCGTGCTGATCAGCACCTGGCGGCTGGACGGACGCAAGGCGCCCCATTGGGTGGTGGTCAGCGGCGCCGACGACGAGTGCTTCTACATCCACGACCCGGACCCGGCGGAGGATCAGGTACCGCTGGATTGCCAGCATGTACCGATCACCCGGGACCGTTTCGAGCGCATGACCCGTTACGGCCAGGCGCGCCTGCGCACCGCCGTCATCGTCGGGCGCCCGGGTCGCGACTGAAGCGGAGCGCCGCCCGGTTGCGCCTACCGTGTGGCGTCGGCGCGATGGGGCCCGGGTCGGGCGTGGTGGTGGCGGATGGCACGGATCGCGACTGAAGTCGCTCCTACAGTGGCTATTGGCAAGGTTTTGTAGGAGCGGCTTCAGTCGCGATCAACGCGGCGGACGGCACGAGCCGCCGGCCGCGGTGCCGGTTCAGGTTTTGAGGACGTCGCGGCCAAGTTCGGCGGCGCGTTGGGCGTTGACCTGGCGGGTGTTCTCCTCGCAGGCGTCCTTGTCGCCGCCGCAGATTTCGCAGCCGTCCTTCATGCCGAGGGCGGCGAGGCCGCCGCAGGAGCCTTTGACGGGCTTGTTGGAGAGAATCACGCCGATGGCCATGCCGGCGAACAGCAGGGCCACGATCACGAAGCTGGCGAGTACGGTGGCGAGCATTTCAGTTTCCTCCTTCCTCGGCTTCCAGGAGGGTCCGGAAGGCGGGGGTCATGATTTCCTCGGGGCCGTCCTTGGTTCGGACAATGAACAAGACCGGCAGTTCGCGGGCTTCGGCGAACGCCCGCCCTTTTTCGGGCCCCAGCACGGTGAGCGCGGTGGCCAAACCATCCGCCACCATGCAACTGGAGTGTAACACGGTGACCGAGCCCAGTTGATGGCCCACCGGGTAGCCGGTGCGCGGATCGATGGTGTGAGAATACAGGGTGCCGTCGTCCTCGAAGAAGTTGCGGTAATCACCGCTGGTGGCGATGGCCAGGTTTTCGAGGGCGATCACCTTCTCCATTTCCCGGACGCCGGCGATCGGTCGCTCCACGGCGACGCGCCAGGGCTGACCATAGGGCTTGTGACCGCCGGCACGGAGTTCGCCGCCGATCTCCACCAGATAGTTCTTGATGCCGGCGCTTTCCAGCACTTCCGCCACTTTGTCCACGGCGAAGCCCTTGGCGATGGACGACAGATCCAGATAGACGCCGCCGGGTTGCGCCAGTTGGTCGCCGTTGAGCTTGAGCTTGTCCCAGCCAACCCGGGCCCGGGCCGCTTCGATGTCCGCCTCCGGCGGCGGCTCGAACCGTTCCGGGTCGGGGCCGAAGCCCCACAGGTTGACCAGCGGCCCGACGGTGACGTCGTAGGCGCCGTCGGTATCCCGGGAGATCGACAGGGCTTCCTTGAGCACCTTGGCGAAATCCTTGGAGACGGTCACCGCGCGACCGGCGTCGGCGCGGTTGAAACGGCTGATGGTGGCGTCTTCACGGTAGGTGCTCATGTCCGCGTTGACCTGCTCCAGGGCCGATTCGATGTCCTTGCGCAGGGCCGGAACGCCACCGCCGGGGGTGCCGGTGAATTTCACCGACCAGGTGGTGCCCATGGTGGGCCCGTTGAGCGCGGAAAGGCGGTCGCTGGTGTCGTCGCAGGCGGCGAGGAGCGCCAGGAGGGCGAGGAGCGGGAACAGGCGGAAGAGAGGGATTCGCATGGGGCTGCCGATTCGCGGGTTGGGGGATGCCGAGGAGCGGCGAGGCCATCGTCGGGGCGCGGGGCGACCCCGGATCGCGACTGAAGCGGTGCGCCGCCCGGTCGCGATACCCGAGGCTTAATCAGCCCCCGAAGTCGTCGAGCATGATGTTTTCCGGCTCGACGCCCAGATCCTCGAGCATCTTGATCACGGAGGCGTTCATCATCGGCGGGCCGCACATATAGTACTCGCAGTCTTCCGGTGCCGGGTGGTCCTTGAGGTACATTTCGTAGACCACGTTGTGGATGAAGCCGGTGGGGCCTTCCCAGTTGTCCTCCGGTTGCGGATCGGACAGGGCCAGGTGCCACTCGAAGTTGTCGTTCTCTTCGGCGAGCTGATCGTACTCTTCGTTGTAGAAGGTCTCGCGCCAGCTCCGCGCGCCGTACCAGAAGCTGATCTTGCGCTTGGAGTTGAGACGCTTGAGCTGGTCGAAGATGTGGCTGCGCATGGGGGCCATGCCGGCGCCACCGCCGATGAACACCATCTCGGCGTCGGTGTCCTTGGCGAAGAACTCACCGAAGGGACCGAACACGGTGATCTTGTCGCCCGGCTTCAGGTTGAACACGAAGGAGCTCATCAGGCCCGGCGGAATGTCCTTGGCGCCCGGGGGCGGCGTGGCGATCCGGATGTTGAACTTGAGGATGCCCTTCTCTTCCGGGTAGTTGGCCATGGAGTAGGCGCGCACCACGGTTTCGTTGTTCTTGGCCTTGAGATCGAAGAACTTGAAGTGCTCCCAGTCACCGCGGAACTCTTCATCGATATCGAAGTTCGAGAAATCGATGTCGTAGGGCGGCGCTTCGAGCTGCACGTAACCGCCGGCGCGGAAGTCCACTTCCTCGCCTTCCGGCAGCTTCAGGGTCAGTTCCTTGATGAAGGTGGCCACGTTGGGGTTGGAAACGACTTCGCATTCCCATTTCTTCACGCCGAAGAATTCCTCGGGCACCTTGATCTTCATGTCCTGCTTGACGTTGACCTGACAGCTCAGACGCCAGCCGTCGCGGATTTCGCCCTTGGTGAAGTGGCCTTCCTCGGTGGGCAGAATGTCACCGCCACCGTCGAGCACCTGGCATTTGCACTGCGCGCAGGTACCGCCGCCGCCACAGGCGGAGGACAGGAAGATACCCTGATCGGCCAGGGTGCCGAGCAGCTTGCCGCCAGCGGGCGCGTCGATGCTCTTTTCCTGGTCGCCGTTGATGTCGATGTGGACGTCGCCGCTGATCACCAGCCGCGAGCGGGCGGCGAGAATCACCGCCACCAGCGCGAGCACGATGGCGGTGAACATGACCACGCCGAGAATGATTTCAAAACTCATGTTCTGGCTCTCCCCTTACCCTTAGAGTTGCACGCCGGAGAAGGACATGAACCCGAGTGACATCAGCCCCACCGTGATGAAGGTGATGCCCAGCCCCTTGAGGCCGTCGGGTACGTCGCTGTACTTCAGCTTCTCGCGGATACCGGCCAGCAGCGTGATCGCCAGGGCCCAACCGGTACCGGCGCCAATGCCATAAACCAGGGATTCGCCGAAGTTGTAGTCGCGTTCCACCATGAACAGGGACGCGCCAAGAATGGCGCAGTTCACGGTGATCAGCGGCAGGAAGATGCCCAGGGCGTTGTACAGGCTGGGCACGTACTTATCCAGGGTCATTTCCAGGATCTGCACGATCGCCGCGATCACGCCGATGTAGCTGAGCAGCCCCAGGAAACGCAGGTCCAGGTTGGCCAGGGCATCGATGCCGGTCCAGGCCAGCGCGCCCTCGTCGAGCAGGTACTTAAGAATCAGGTTGTTCACCGGCACGGTGATGGTAAGCACCACGACCACGGCGATGCCCAGACCGATGGCGGTGGAGATCTTCTTGGAGATGGCGATGAAGGTACACATCCCCAGGAAGAACGCCAGCGCCATGTTCTCCACGAACACGGCGCGGACGAACAGGCTGATATAATGTTCAAACATTGGTTAACTCCCCTGTTCCACGCCGTTAAAACGCGTCGCTGACGCGGGTGTGCGGCTTCATCTTGAACTCGTCCTTCTCCACCTGCTCCGGCTTCCAGGTACGTACCGCCCAGATAAAGCAGCCGATCAGGAAGAAGGCGCTGGGCGGCAGCAGCAGCAGGCCGTTGGTCTGGTACCAGCCGCCGTCGGCGGTGCTCGGCAGCACCTGCATGCCGAACAGGCTGCCGGCGCCGAACAGCTCGCGCACGAAGCCCAGGGTAAGCAGCAGCACGGAGTAGCCCAGGCCGTTGCCGATGCCGTCCATGAAGGACGGAACCGGAGCGTTCTTCATGGCGAAGGCTTCGGCGCGACCCATCACGATGCAGTTGGTGATGATCAGGCCGACGAACACCGAAAGCTGCTTGGAGATGCTGTAGGCGTAGGCCTTCAGGAACTGATCCACCACGATCACCAGGGAGGCGATGATGGTCATCTGCACGATGATGCGGATGCTCGACGGGATCACGTTACGCACCGTGCTCACGAAAAAGTTCGAGAACGCGGTCACCATGGTCAGCGCGATGCACATGGTCACCGTGGTGCTCAGGTTACTGGTGACAGCCAGCGCGGAGCAGATACCCAGGATCTGCAGCGCGATGGGGTTGTTGTCGAAAATGGGACCGAACAACAGGTCCTTGGTCTTCTCCGCCATTACGCCTCTCCTCCAGTGTCGCCGGCGTTGGAGCCGTTATCGGCCTCGCCGTTGCGCATGCGTTCCAGATAGGGGCCAAAGCCTTTTTCACCGACCCAGAACCGCACCAAATGACTCACGCCCTTGCTGGTCAGGGTGGCGCCGGCCAGGCCGTCCACCTTGTTGTCCGCGTTGGGCGTGTTGCTGTCGACGGTGCCCTTGATCACCTGGATGGCCACGTCGCCGTCTTCGTCGTAAATCTTCTTGCCTTCCCAGAGTGCCTTCCACTTGGGATTGTCCACCTCGCCGCCCAGGCCCGGGGTTTCACCGTGCTGGTAGAAGCCCAGGCCGGCGATGGTCTTGGCGTCCGGTTCCAGTGCCATGAAACCGTACAGGGTGGACCACAGGCCGTAGCCGCGCACCGGCAGGATGATGCGGCTGAGATCACCGTTGTCGTCGCGGGCCAGGAATACCTCGGCCACGTCCGCCTGGCGCTTGATGCTGGCGATGTCCTCCTCGCCACTGAGCGCCTCGCTCTGCTGCGGGTCCTTGGAGGCCTTGAGCTGGTCGTAGGAGTCCGGCTTGTCGACGTACTCCCCAGTGTCCAGATCGACGAAGCGACGTTCAATGGTCTTGAAGGCCGCCTCCACGTCCATGCCGGGCTGGTAGAGGCCGGCGGCCTGGAGGATGTTGACGCGGCGGTCCAGGGTCTGGTTCTTCTGCTGCACGGGGCGCAGGGTCACGGCGGCGGTGGACACCACCACCGCGCACACCAGACACACCAGAAACGCGACCGTGAGGGTTTTTGCTACGCTCTCTTTGTTTCCAGCCATTACACCGCTCCACCGGTCCGACGCAGGCGACGACGGATGTTCGCCTGAGTCACGAAGTAGTCAATCAGGGGCGCGCACAGGTTACCGAACAGGATGGCCAGCATGATGCCTTCCGGGAAGGCCGGGTTGACCACCCGGATCAGTACCGTCATGACGCCGATCAGCGCGCCGAAAATCAGCTTGCCGGTATTGGTCATGGCCGCGGACACCGGGTCGGTGGCCATGAACACCAGGCCGAACGCCAGGCCGCCTACGGTCAGGTGCCAGTACCAGGGCATGGCGAACATCGGGTTGGAGTCGCTGCCGATGGCGTTGAACAGGCCGCTCATGGCCACCAGGCCGATCAGCACGCCGAGCATGATGCGCCAGGAGGCGATCTTGGTGAGCAGCAGGAAGGCCGCGCCCAGGCCGATGGCGATCACCGAGGTTTCGCCGATGCAGCCCTGGATGCCGCCCAGGAAGGTATCCATCCAGGCCAGGCTCTGGGTGGCGCCGTTGGCGCCGGCGGCCAGGGCGTTCTCGGACAGGCCGGCGGCGAAGTTCAGATCACCGTTGGCCGCCAGCCCCAGGGGGGTGGCGCCGGAGAAGTTGTCCACGGCGGTCCACACGGCGTCGCCGGACATTTGCGCCGGGTAGGCGAAGTACAGGAAGGCACGACCGACCAGTGCCGGGTTGAGGAAGTTCTTGCCGGTGCCGCCGAACACTTCCTTGCCGATCACGATGCCAAAGGAAACCCCCAGCACCACCTGCCAGAGCGGAATCGACGGCGGCAGGATCAGGGTGAACAGGATACCGGTGACGAAGAAGCCCTCGTTCACTTCATGGCCGCGCTTCCAGGCGAACAGCGCCTCCCAGAAGAAACCGGTCAGGTAGACGGCGATCAGGATCGGCACGTAGTAAACCAGGCCGTGCAACAGATTGGCCCAGAAACTCTGGTAGTCGAAGCCGGTGAGCGCCATCACCAGGTCCGCGCGCCAGCCGGGGATGGCGTCGTAACCGAACTCGGTGATCTGCAGGTTGGCCTGGTAGCCGGTGTTGTACAGACCGAACAGGATCGCCGGGAAAGTGGCGAACCAGACCGTCATCATGATGCGCTTGAGGTCGATGCCGTCGCGCACGTGGGCCGCGGACCGGGTCACCGAATCCGGGCTGTACAGCATGGTGTCGAACATCTCGAAGAAGACGTAGTACTTCTCGAGCTTGCCGCCCTCGTGGAAGTGAGGCGCGATTTTGTCGTCGATGTAGTTTCTCAGGCCCATCTCAGCTCTCCGCCTCGATCGTGGTCAGGTTGTCGCGCAGGATCGGCCCGTATTCGTACTTGCCGGGGCACACATAGGTGCACAGGGCCAGGTCCTCTTCCACCAGCTCCAGGGCGCCCAGCGCCACGGAACTGTCGGTGTCGCCGACGATCAGGGAACGCAGCAACTGGGTGGGCAGGATGTCCAGCGGCATGACCTGCTCGTAGGCACCGATCGGCACCATGGCGCGCTCGCTGCCATTGGTGGTGGTGGTGAGGTTGAAGCGCTTGCCGGGCATCAGCTTGGACAGGTAGATGTTCATCACCGAGAAGCGGTTCATGCCGGGGGAGATATAGCCCAGCAGTTCGCGGTCGCGGCCTTCGCGCAGCACCGTCACCTGGTTGCTGACGCGGCTGAGGAACATCATCGGGCCACGGGCATGGTGGCCGTTGAACACGGAACCGCCAATCAAGCGGTTATCGCCTTCCTTGAGTTCACCTCGGGTGAAGTCTTCCAGGCTGGCGCCGACGCGGGTGCGCAGCAGGCGCGGCGTCTTCACCTGCGGGCCGGTCAGGGCGACCACGCGGTCGGTGGCGAGGCGGCCTTCGGTGAACAGCTTGCCAATGGCGATCACGTCCTGGTAGCCGAGGCTCCAGACGGTTTTTTGCGGGCCTACCGGATCCAGATGATGGATATGGGTGCCGGCGTTGCCCGCCGGATGCTTACCACCGAAGGTTTCCTCACGGACCTGGCCTTCGGCGAAGGACGGCAGGTTGCCGCCGGCCGCCTTGCACACCCATACCGGACCGTCGGTGAGGCGGGTGAGAACGGTGAGACCGTGGCGGAAAGCGTCTTCGTTTTCCTTGATCACCACCGCCGGGTCCTGGGCCAGGGGGTTGGTGTCGATGGCGGTCACGAAGATGGAGTTGGGGGTGCTGCCCGGTGCCGGCACCTTGCCGTAGGGGCGAGTGCGCAGCAGGGTCCACTCGCCGGAGTCGACCAGTTGCGACTGCACGGCTTCCCGATCCAGGGACGCCAGGGACGCGGGGTCGTGGGCGGTGAAGGTGACTTCCTCTTCCTGATCGGCGATTTCGATCACCACGGACTGGAGGACGCGTTTGTGGCCGCGATTCACGGCCGTCACCTTGCCGCCGGCGGGCGCGGTGTATTTCACACCGTCGGTCTTTTTGTCCGTGAAGAGCAGCTGGCCCTTCTTGACCGTGTCGCCTTCGCGGACCTCCATGGTCGGTTTCATCCCCACGTAGTCGCCGCCGAGCACGGCGACAGAACGGACCTGATGACCCTCCTCGATCGTCTGACGCGGCGCGCCAGCGATGGGCAGGTCAAGCCCCTTCTTGATTTTGATCATAGTGTCTCGCCCACGTTGCGTGTTGCTGAAGTCGAGCGGCGCATTCCCCGGGGACCGCTGAGTCGCGGTGGAGGCGGGAAGGCGCGCGAAAACCGGTAGAAAGCGTCAGGAACACCCGTTCGGGAGGTACCGGGCACCCAGCTCCGGAGAAGCCGGCCTGGGCCGGCGCGCGACATTATAATGACCGTGCGGTCCGGATGCCAGGATTGACCTTGTGGGTATTCCCTGAAAATTGTCCACGGCGAGGCCCGGCAAGGGGAACGCCATGGGCGATACTCTCAAGAAAAAGCCCGCTTACGCGGGCTTTTCCGTGACCGGTCAGTCTTTCGGGTAGCGCGGATATTCCACGCCGGACAACAGTTGCAGGAGGCGCACCACCTGGCAGCTGTACCCGAATTCGTTGTCGTACCACACGTACAGCACACAGTGGCGGCCATTGTTGACAATGGTGGCCTCGGCGTCGATGACGGCGGCGTGACGGGAACCGACGAAGTCGGTGGAGACCGCGTCCGGGCTGCTGATGAAGTCAATCTGACGCTGCAGCGGCGAGTGCAGGCTCACCCAGCGCAGGTATTCATTCAGCTCTTCGAGCGTGGTTTCCTTGCCCAGGGTCAGATTCAGGATCGCCATGGACACGTCCGGAGTCGGTACCCGGATGGAGTTGCCGGTGAGCTTGCCGGCCAGATCAGGCAGCGCCTTGGCGGCGGCGGTGGCGGCACCGGTCTCGGTCAGAACCATGTTCAACGGCGCGGCGCGGCCACGGCGCGGGCCCTTGTGGAAGTTATCCAGCAGGTTCTGGTCGTTGGTGTAGGAGTGCACGGTTTCCACGTGGCCCACTTCGATGCCGAACTTGTCGTTCAGCGCCTTCAGCGGCGGCACGATGGCGTTGGTGGTGCAGCTGGCCAGCGACAGAATGGTGTCGGAGTCTTCCACCATGTCGTGGTTGACGCCGGGCACGATGTTCTTCAGGTCGCCCTTGCCGGGAGCGGTCAGGATCACGCGCTCCACGCCGGCGCACTGAAGGTGCTGGGAGAGGCCTTCGCGGTCCCGCCATTTGCCGGTGTTGTCCACCAGGATGGCGTTGTCGATGCCGTACTGGGTGTAATCCACCTTGGACGGATCGTTGGCGTAGATCACCTTGATGTAGTTGCCGTTGGCGATGATGGCGTTTTCTTCCTCATCGACGGCGATGGTGCCGGCGAACGGGCCGTGCACGGAGTCGCGGCGCAGCAGGCTGGCGCGCTTCTGCAGGTCTTCCTTGCCGGATTCACGGACCACGATGGCCTTCAGCCGCAGGCCGTCGCCGGAGCCGGTTTTTTCGATCAGCAGGCGGGCCAGCAGGCGGCCGATACGACCGAAGCCGTACAGCACCACGTCTTGCTGACCGGGCAGGTCGACCTTCTGGTTGACCGCTTCAGCCAGCTCGCCGCGCACGAACTCTTCCAGGGACAGACCTTTGTCGTCCTTTTTGTAGGCCACCGCCAGCTTGCCGATGTCGATGCGGCTCGGGCCGATGTCCAGCTTGGACACTTCCTGAAGGATCGGGAAGGAATCGACCACGGACAGGCCGCTTTCGGAGAGGCTCGCCTCGATTTGCTTGACGAACCGGTGATCCTTGAGGATCTGGATCACGGATTTGTTGACCAGGGAGCGACTGTAGACCTGGGTGGTCACATTCTTCTCCCGATACAGCCGGCCAATCATGGGGATCATGGCTTCGGCGATCTCTTCGCGGTTTTTCCAGCGTCCGAAGTGGTCTTCCAGTTTGTTCACGGGGCGCCTCTCAGTCAGGGTCTGCAGGTCGGTTTACCGGTCCTCGGCGGACCGGACCCGGGGCGCGCGCATGATAGCGCCAATACCCGCGTATATCCAGCCGCCGTGGGGACGCCAGACGCCGGACGCTGGACGCCAAACCCGAGGCGGCGCGGCAAGGAGTGTTTGCCCCGGCGCCCTCTCTCCGACTGGCCGGAAACACACCAATCATTCAAGGCCCGGGTTAGCGTCCGGCGTCCAGCGGCCCGCGCCCTAAACCAGCTCCTCGCCGGGACGCAGGCGCATCAGGCCTTCCTGGGCCACGGACGCCACCAGCACGCCATCGCGGCGGTAGATGTTGCCAAAGGTCAGCCCCCGGGCGCCGGCGGCGCCGGGGCTGAGGCAGTCGTAGAGCAGCCAGTCGTCGACCCGGAAGTCTTCGTAGAACCACATGGTGTGGTCCAGGCTGGCGCACTGCACGTTGCTCTGCCAGAAGGTCATGCCGTGGGGCTGCATGGCGGTACCCATGAAGCCGTAGTCGGAGCAATAGGCCAGCAGGGCCCGCTGGGTCATGCGGTCCGCCTGGATTTCGTCGGCCACCTTGAACCAGAAGCGCTTGACCGGCTCCCGGGATTCGGACTCGAACGCATCCCTCGGGGTCACCGGGCGGAATGTCAGCGGGCGCTGGCGCAGGAAATCGTCGCGGAACTGCTTGGGAATGCGCTCGGCCATGCGCAGGCGCGCCTGCTCGTCGGTTTCCAGCTCATCCGGCGCCGGCACCTCGGGCATCGGTGCCTGGTGGCGGGCGCCCTCCTCTTCCACCTGGAAGGACGCCGCCAGGCTGAAAATGGGACGCCCGTGCTGAATGGCGTTCACCCGCCGGGTGGTGAAGCTCTTGCCGTCGCGGATGCGGTCCACGTCGTAGATCACCGGCCGGCGGATATCGCCGGGACGCAGGAAATAGGCGTGCAGGGAGTGCACCGGGCGATCCTCCGGCACGGTCATGGACGCCGCCAGCAGCGACTGGCCGGCCACCAGGCCGCCGAAGATGCTGCGTTGCCCGTTGGCTTCGCTCTGGCCCCGGAACAGATTGTCTTCCAGGGGTTCCAGGCTGAACCGCTGCATTAATTCGCGAACCGCTTCTTTCATTGTCTGCCTCTGCGTATACCGAGCGGCGCGATGCTACCACAATCATCGCGGCTAAAGCCGCTCCTACGGTGAAGCCTCATGAACCCGCCACGCGGCTGCGCTACAATGCGCGCCCTCGATGGAGGCACGATGACCCTGTTACCCGATACTCCCCTGTTTCCCGCCGGCGCCGAGCACTTCAAGGATTGGCGCGGGCTTTCCGACGGCAGCCTGGCGGCGGTGCTGGCGCAGGTGGCGCGCTCCCTGGACGGCCCGCTGCTGGTGGCCGCGCCGGGCAGTGGCCGCGCCCAGCAACTGGCCGACGCTCTCAGCTTCTATCTGGCGAGCAACCCGATGGCCGAGCGGCCCGACCTGCCGGTGATGCTGTTCCCGGACTGGGAGACCCTGCCCTACGACCTGTTCAGCCCGCACCAGGACATCGTCAGCGACCGCATTCGCGTGCTCAACTGGCTGGGCAGCGCCCGCGCCGGCGTGCTGGTGGTGCCGATCAACACCCTGATGCAGCGCCTGGCGCCGCCCTCCCACATCAGCGGCAACAGCTTCATGCTGCGCGTCGGCGAGGCGTTCGACATGGAACGCACCCGCGCGCAACTGGTGGACTGCGGCTACCGGCAGCGCGACAACGTTTACGAGCACGGCGAATTCGCGGTACGCGGCGCCATCATGGACGTGTTCCCGATGGGCTCCAGCCAGCCATTCCGGGTGGAGCTGTTCGACCAGGACATCGAGTCCCTGCGCCTGTTCGACCCGGAGAGTCAGCGCTCCACCGGTCAGGTCAACGAGATCAACCTGCTGCCCGCCGCCGAGTATCCGCTCAGCGCCGAGGGCATTCGCCGGTTCCGTACCGCCTTCCGCGATACCTTCGACGTGGACCCGCGCCATGTGCCGCTCTACCAGGACGTGTCCGAAGGCATCGCGGCGGCGGGGCTGGAGTATTATCTGCCGCTGTTCTTCGACGGCCTGGCCACCCTGTTCGATTACCTGCCCGACAACGCCCGGGCCCTGGAGATGGCCGGCTGCGAGGAAGCGGCCCGGCATTTCTGGGACGAAGTCAGCGCCCGCCATGAACAGCGCCGCCACGACATCCACCGACCGGTGCTGCCGCCGGCGCGGCTGTTCCTGCGCCCGGACGAGCTGGACGCGGCCTGGAAGGGCCTGCCCCGGGCGCGCCAGCGCGACGGCGAGCAGGCGGTATCGTTCCAAGTGCAGGCGGCGCCGCCGGTGGCCGCCGACCCACGCGCCCGCAACCCGCTGGCGCCGCTGCACACCTTCGCCGACGAGCACCCGGACACGCGCATTCTGGTGGTGGCGGAAACCGCCGGCCGTCGCGAGGCGCTGCTGGAGTTGATGCAGAAGATCGGCATCCAGCCGGCGCTCAAGGAAGGCTGGGCGGATTTCATCGCCGACCCGCAACGCTGGAACCTGACCCGGGGCGAGCTGGACGCCGGCTTTTATGCCCCGGACCACGAGCTGCTGGTGGTCAGCGAGAGCGAACTGTACGGCGAGCGGGTGATGCAGCGCCGCCGCCGGCGCACCAGCGAGGACAGCGGCAACGAGCTGGGCATCCGCTCCCTGGGCGAGCTGAGCATCGGCGCCCCGGTGGTGCACCTGGATCACGGCGTGGGCCGCTACCAGGGGCTGGTGCACATGGAGGTGGACCGCCAGCAGCACGAATTCCTTCTGCTGGAATACGCCGGCGGCGACAAGCTCTACGTGCCGGTGTCCTCGCTGCACCTGATCAGCCGCTACGGTGGCGGCGACAGCCCGCCACTGAACCGCCTGGGTACCGAACAGTGGACCAAGGCGCGGCAGAAAGCCGCCGAGAAAATCAACGACGTGGCCGCCGAGCTGCTCAACACCTACGCTCGCCGCGAGGCCCGTCAGGGCCGCGCCTTCGCCGTGGAGGCGGAGGATTACGAACGCTTCGCCGCCGGCTTCCCGTTCGAGGAAACCCCGGACCAGGAAGCGGCGATCCGCGCGGTGATCAGCGACATGCAACTGGCCAAGCCCATGGACCGGCTGGTGTGCGGCGACGTCGGCTTCGGCAAGACCGAGGTGGCGATGCGCGCCGCCTTCGTGGCGGTGCAGAGTGGCAGCCAGGTGGCGGTGCTGGTGCCCACCACCCTGCTCGCCCAGCAACACTACGAATCGTTCGTCGACCGCTTCGCCGACTGGCCGGTGAACATCGAAGTGCTGTCCCGGTTCCGCAGTGCCAAGGAAAAGAGCGAGGTGCTGGCGCGCCTCAAAGCCGGCAAGGTGGACATCATCGTCGGCACTCACCAGTTGCTGCAGGAGTCGGTGTCGTTCTCCGACCTGGGGCTGATCATCGTCGATGAGGAACACCGCTTCGGCGTGCGCCACAAGGAGCGCCTCAAGGAACTGCGCGCCGAGTGCGATATTCTCACGCTCACCGCCACGCCGATCCCGCGTACCCTGAACATGGCGATGAGCGGCATGCGTGATATTTCCATCATCGCCACGCCGCCGCAGAAGCGCCTGTCGGTGAAAACCTTCGTGCAGCAAAAGAACGACACCGCCCTCAAGGAAGCGATCCTGCGTGAGCTGCTGCGCGGCGGCCAGGTGTACTACCTGCACAACGACATCGACACCATGGCGCGCACCGCCGAGGAGCTGCGCAAGATGGTGCCGGACGCCCGCATCGGCATCGCCCATGGGCAGATGCGCGAGCGCGAACTGGAAGCGGTGATGAGCGATTTCTACCACCGCCGCTTCAACGTGCTGGTGTGCACCACCATCATCGAAACCGGCATCGACGTGCCCAGCGCCAACACCATCATCATCGAACGGGCCGACAAGCTGGGGCTGGCGCAGCTGCACCAGCTGCGCGGCCGGGTCGGACGCAGCCACCACCAGGCCTACGCCTACCTGATCACCCCCAGCCCCCGGGCCATGACCAAGGACGCCCTCAAGCGCCTGGAGGCCATCGAGCAGGCCACCGACCTGGGCGCCGGCTTCGTGCTGGCCAGCCAGGACCTGGAAATCCGCGGCGCCGGCGAACTGCTCGGCGAGGAGCAGCACGGCAACATGGAAGCCATTGGCTTCTCGCTGTACATGGAAATGCTGGAACAGGCCGTGGAAGCGCTCAAGAACGGCGAGCAGCCGGA
Source organism: Alloalcanivorax sp. C16-2 (assembly GCF_046507615.1). Lineage (NCBI taxonomy): Bacteria > Pseudomonadati > Pseudomonadota > Gammaproteobacteria > Oceanospirillales > Alcanivoracaceae > Alloalcanivorax > Alloalcanivorax sp. C16-2. The sequence goes on from NZ_JBKFTL010000002.1 coordinate 98,596, forward strand.
CACCGCCAAGCCACTGTCCGGCGGGCCCGAGGTGAACCTGCGCATTCCGGCGCTGATCCCGGAGGACTACCTGCCCGACGTGTTCACCCGCCTGACGCTGTACAAGCGCATCGCCGGCTGCAAGACCGCCGAGCAGCTGGACGAGTTGCAGGTGGAGATGATCGACCGCTTCGGCCTGCTGCCGGACCCGCTCAAGAACCTGTTCCAGGTCACCGCCCTGCGCCAACGCGCCGAGCGCCTCGGCATCACCCGCCTGGACGCCCATGCGCGCGGCGGCAAGCTGGAATTCGCCGAGCGTACCCCGGTGGACCCGCTCACCATCGTCAAGCTGGTGCAGTCCGGCCCCAACATCTACAAGCTGGAGGGCGCCAGCACCCTGCGCTTCGAGCTGGAATCGGACAACGCCGCCGAGCGCATCGAAGTGGTGGCCGGAGTACTGGCGCGCTTGGCCGGCGGTGAAAGTGGCCGCTAACCAAGCAAGATGTCGGCATCCTCACGGGTAATACCCCGCAGAAAGTCCATGACGGCCCGTATGCGGGGCACCTTCTCAAGATCCCGGTGCACCACCATCCACCAGTCTCTCGTCAGATGAATCTCGTCCCGAAACAACCGGGTCAACCGTGGCTCATTCTCGGCCATGAAGGCGGGCAGCATGGCCATGCCAGCACCCGCGCAGGTAACTTGAAACTGGGCAACCAGACTACTGCAACTCAAGCTCACTCTGGGAGAGTCAATCACGTCGGGTAGCCACTGCACATAGGGCACCTCAATCAAATCCTCCACGTAGGTCACAAAGACGTGATCCTCCAGATCGTCCAAGCTTCGCGGGCTCCCGCTGCGCTCCAGGTAGGAGGGGGCCGCGTAAAGTCCGACTGAAAAGCCAGTCAGCTTCTCAACCAGAAAACGGCCACGCTGTGGCTCCATCATGTTCAGGGAAATATCCGCCTCCCGTTCCGCCAAATTTACGATATGTGGCGCCGTCACCAGTTGAATACTCAGGTTCGGATGAGCGGCAACAAGCATGCCCAGCTTCGGCGCCAGGTAAAAACTGCCAAAGCCCTCCATGGTGGATATGCGCACCACGCCCAATAGATCACGTGATGCGTCTGTAACACTATTTGCGATCTCCTCGCTCAGCACTTCCATGCGGCTGGCGATTGAGTAAATGCGTTCGCCTTCCGTATTGAGGCTAAGCGACCTGCCTTTTTTTTCAAAAAGGCTCATGCCAATCGTCTCCTCGAGACCCGCCAGTCTCCTACGCACGGTGGTCACATCCACGCCAAGCCTTTCGCTAACCGCGGCCAGCGATGGTCCACGTGCCACCTCCAGAAAAATATTCAAATCAGACCAGGAAGGTTTGGCCATAAAAAACCTCCATAAAAACAAGGCAAAAATGCACGGACATCAGTGGTTTTTTTACCTGTTGTGTAAAAAAAAACTCAAAAATATACTGCGTTTTTTTGTGAATTCCAGCAAGACGGGCCTCTCAGAAACAGATAAAACCCTAGAGGAAAAACCATGAAACTCTGGATATCTGATCTTAACAAACAGGAGCGGCGCACCATGAGTGCCTGCTTCGGTGGCTGGGCGCTGGATGCGTTCGATGTTCAAATATACAGCTTTGTTATACCTACTCTTGTCGCTGTATGGGGGATGACCAGGGCCGAAGCTGGTTATCTAGGCACGGTGGCCTTGGTGTTCTCCGCGGTCGGCGGCGCCGTGGCTGGCAGGCTGAGTGATCGTATCGGTCGGGTCCAGGTCCTTAAACTGACCGTCGCCTGGTTTGCCCTTTTCACCTTCCTGAGCGGGTTTGCACAGAACTTCGAGCAGCTATTGGTTCTGCGCGCTCTTCAAGGCCTTGGTTTTGGCGGCGAGTGGGCCGCTGGCGCTGTTCTGATGTCGGAAATTATTCGCCCACAATATCGTGGTCGAGCGGCTGGTACGGTACACAGTGGCTTCGCGGTAGGTTGGGGTGGCGCGGCACTCGTATATGCTTTGGTGTTTTCACTCGTACCCCAGGAGTACGCATGGCGATGCCTCTTCTGGCTCGGCATCCTGCCCGCCTTTCTCATCGTCGTGATTCGCCGCTACGTCAAGGAATCGGACACCTTTGAGGAAAAAGCAAAACAGATTTCCACGCACAAAGTTAGTGCGCTAGCAATTTTCAAACCCCCTCTTTTACGAAAAACCCTGGCATCTTCCTTATTTGCCATTGGCATGCAAGGTGGTTACTACGCCGTGGTCACCTGGCTTCCCACCTATTTGAAAACCGAGCGCAACCTTTCGGTGCTTGGGACCGGCTCCTATCTTGCGGTGGTCATTATTGGTGCATTTCTGGGTTTTCTGCTAGGTGCGCATTGCGCGGATGCACTCGGTCGCAAAAAGACACTAATGACTTTTGGCATCCTATCCGCGGCGATGGTTTGCCTGTATATGTTCGCGCCACTCTCGAATTCCGCCATGTTGATCCTGGGCTTCCCGCTGGGACTGTTCGCCAATGCCATGTTCGCTCCAACCGGTGCATTCTACGCTGAGCTGTTTCCCACCGAACTGCGCGGTACCGGCCAGGGCTTCGCGTACAACCTCGGCAGGGGCGTCGGGGCCTTCTTCCCCGCGTTGGTCGGCTTATTGAGCGCCACCATGCCGCTGGGCATGGCCATCGGTATCTACACCGTTGGGGCCTATGGCATTGCCATTATCGCGCTCCTGTTCCTGCCAGAGACACAGGGTGTTGCACTGGACTCCAATCAGAACGAGCCCCTGGTCGGCGATGAGCTGCCGGTCAACACCCCGACGCGCACCACCTCTTAACCAATATTCAGTAGGAGACTGACATGCAAAACCACGTACGCGCAGCGGTCGTACAGACCGGATCGGCGATGTTCGATATCGATGCCACGCTCGATAAAGTTGAGAAGAATACCGTTTTGGCGGCGCAGCAGGGTGCACAACTGGTGGTGTTCCCCGAGGCCTTCGTATCGGCCTATCCAAAGGGCCTTGATTTCGGCTCAACTATCGGCGGACGCACTCCAGGGGGGCGGGAAGACTACCGGCGCTATTACGACAGCGCCATCGAGGTGCCCTCAGTGCATAGCGAGCGCCTTGCGCAGATCGCAGGCGACCTGAATCTATATATTGTCATCGGCGTCATCGAGCGAAGTGGTGGCACACTTTACTGCACGGCCTTGTTCCTTGGCCCGGAGGGCAGGCTGCTCGGCAAGCACAGGAAGCTGATGCCGACGGCTGGCGAACGATTGGTTTGGGGCTCCGGGGACGGCTCGACCCTACCCATCTTCGACACGCCTTTCGGACGCCTTGGCGCCGTGATTTGTTGGGAAAACTACATGCCACTGATGCGCATGGCCATGTACGCCAAAGGCGTGCAAATTTACTGTGCGCCGACTGCGGATAACCGGCCAACCTGGGTGCCCACCATGCAGCATGTCGCACTGGAAGGCCGCTGCTTCGTGCTCTCCGCTTGCCAGCATCTACGGCGTAAAGACGCACCCGAATGGTATCAGGCCATTCAGGGCAACGATCCGGAAACCGTGTTGATGAGAGGCGGGAGTTGCATCATCAGTCCTCTAGGCGAAATCCTCGCCGGCCCTGTTTTCGATGAGGATGACATTCTTGTTCATGATCTCGACCTCGCCGATCTGGCCCGGGCCAAATACGACTTTGACGTGGCGGGCCACTACGCCCGTTCCGACATCTTTCGCCTTCATGTCAACGAAGCTCCGATGCCCCCCGTTGTATTTGAATAACCCCGGCCCCGACCTTGAAAAGGAGACATATCCGCACATGCGAAGCTTGCCTGAAGAAAACGAAATTGATCTGAACCCAAGCCATCTTTCCACTAGGAAGAACATTGTTAGGGTTTTCTATAAGGACATATGGGACCAACAAAAGGTTGAATTGATCCCCAAGGTCTTCCACCAAAACTTCACTTTCAGAGGCTCTTTGGGCCCTGTACTGATTGGCCACGAACAATTTAAACAATACGTGCTATGGCTAACCGAAGCGTTGGAGGATTATACCTCCGACATCCTGGACCTCATTGAGGAAGGTGATCAGGTTTCGGGCAAACTGCGCTTCCATGGCATCCACCGGGACCTCTTCTTCGGACACCCACCCACCCAGGAGCGTGTCTGGTGGCACGGCGCCCCGATCTTCACCTTCGAGGGCGACAAAATCAGGGATCTTTGGGTATTGGGTGACATCTACGGTCTCGTCAAACGACTGGAAACCTCGGAAAGCGCGGTGGAATTTTCCGTGCGGTGACTCCCCGACTGACCGTGCGGGCTTCAGCCCGCACGGTCAGGAAAAAAAGGAGAAAGAGCAGTATCATGCGGCTTCCCCCTACCGACAAATCGATCATGAACACCGAACAAATGACGGTGGCCGACGAGATCATCGCCGGCCCTCGAGGTCGTTTGACCGGTCCTTTCCACGCCTGGATACACAGCCCTGATTTCGCAACGCATGCCCAGCGTCTGGGCTCCGTATGCCGCTATCAAAGCGGGTTGCCAACAAGACTCGCCGAATTGGCGGTATTGGTCACGGCGGCTCATTGGCGCTCCATGACCGAGTGGCGAATCCATCACCCGATTGCCGTGGAATCCGGATTGTCACCGGCGGCCTTGGAGGCAATCCGTACAGGTGTGGCACCCGATTTCGATGCCCCCGATGAGCAGTTCATATACCGTTTCACCAAGCAATTGCATCATTCCAGTCGAGTCTCCGACCACCTTTTCGAGGAGGCCATTGGTCGCTTTGGTTTGCGCGTAGTGGTCAACCTGGTGGGTTTAATCGGATATTACACCTGCGTGGCGATGACCCTGAATGTGTTCGAGATCCAAGTAGATGACTGACATCCACGCGGGACACCGGCCCCATCATCCCCCGCCGAACAGGCGGCGCCACCAAGGCCGGCGCGGGGCGTCGTCCGACCGCGTCCGAGCCGCCTGTTGTCGTTCATGGAACGGCGTGGTCTCGTCACGCAGGTAACCGGCCAGGCCGCCCTCCTGCGCGTCACTGCTGATCTCGATCAGGTCCACGGCGCGCCCTTGCGGCGCGGTGTCGGCGATCACCGAGCCGGCGGCGAGGCGGGCACGCTCCAGGTTGCCGCCGCGCAGGCCCACCACCAGACTTTGCTGGGGCGATTCGCCACCCTGTTGCATCAGGCATAGATAGGCGGCTTCGACTTCCGGGTAGCCGGTCAGCAGGCGCTGGAGCGCTTCCACCATGGCGGTGGGGTATTCCGAGGGCTGGCCGAGCAGTACGTCGGTGTCGGCTTCCGTCCGACGGGTTTCCGGGGAATGATTGCTGCCGTTCTCCAGCAGCGAACGAACTTCCTCGGGATGGAATTCCTTGCCGTAATCGGAACGAGGGTTGAGCACCAGTCGGGTGCCAGCGGTCATTTCGAACAGGCTGCGCGCCGGCAGACCCAGGTAGCTCTTTTCCTCATCGATGGCCCGCTGCAATGCTTCCAGGTCGGTGAAGAACGGGATCACCGATTCCCCCTCGGCGTTTTGCCAGTGTTCGATGGAGAGGTGGGCGCCGGCCGGTACCGTGCCCCTCCCTTCGCTGGAACCGTCTCCGTGGCCGATCACGAAGATCTCGGCGGTCAGCAACCGGCGGTAGAATTCGGGGCGCGCGGCGGGGTCATCGGCGGCGCGTTTGAGCGATTCAAACAGAGGGTTGTCCGGCATGTTCACGTCCTACTGTGAGTGGTGGGCCATTTTAACCGGCGGCGACGCGGCGGTGCCCGGTAGTGGTGCGCAATTGGCGGTTGAAGGATGCAGCAGGAGCGACCGGGCGGAAGTCGCGCGCGATACGCCGCGAGTCAGAGCGCCGAGCCGGCGGCGTGGGCGCTGGCCCAGGCCCATTGGAAGTTGAAACCGCCCAGTTCCCCGGTCACGTCCAGTACTTCGCCAATGAAATACAGGCCGGGCACCGCCTTGGCCTCGAAAGTTTTGGAGGACACGGCGCCGGTATCGACGCCACCCAGCGTCACCTCGGCGGTGCGGTAGCCCTCGGTACCGGCGGGCTTGAAGCGCCAACCCTTGAGCACGGCGGCGATCTCCGCCAGACGTTCGTTGCCATGATGCTGCAGCGGGCCCTCCCAGCCGAAACGCGCCACCAGGGTGGCGGCCAGGCGTTGTGAGAAGAAACCGCGTAGCCATTTTTCCACGCTGCTGGTGGGCTGCTCGGCGCGGGCCTGGCGCAGGGCCGCCGCCGGGTCCGCCAGCGCCGGCAGCCAGTCCACGCTGACCGCGTCGCCGGGGCGCCAGAAGCTGGAGACCTGCAGCATGGCCGGCCCGGACAATCCCCGGTGGGTGATCAGCAGCGGCTCCTCGAAGCGGCGCCCGCCGGCTTCGGCGGCGACCTCCGCGCTGACCCCGGCCAGCTCCGCCAGCCAGGCCTTGTCCGCCGGCTGCAGGGTGAAAGGCACCAGGCCGGCGCGGGTGGGCAGCACGGCAAGGTTAAAGCGCTCCGCCAGCCGGTAGCCAAAGGGCCCGGCGCCCAGGGTGGGAATGGACAGGCCGCCGGTGGCCACCACCAGGCGGCGGGCGTGGAGCTTGCCGCCCGCCGTGCGCAGCCGGAAGCCGTCCGCGACCCGCTCCGCCAGGTCCGGCTCGGCGCCCTCCCCGTCCACCGGTACGTCATTGAGGTGGGTGACCGACGTGTTCAACCGCACTTGCGCCCCGGCCCACTCACATTCGGTCAGCAGCACCTGGAGAATCTCCTTGCTGGAGCCGGCGCAGAACAACTGGCCGGGGGCTTTCTCCACGTGTTCGACGCCGTGGCGTTCCACCAGCTCAAGGAAATGCCAGGGGGAATAGCGGTTCAGGGCGGACTTGCAGAAATGCGGATTGGCGGAGGTAAAGTGCGCCGGGGTGGTGTTCAGGTTGGTGAAATTGCAACGCCCGCCACCGGACATGAGGATCTTCTTGCCGGGCTTGTTGGCGTGGTCCAGCACCAGCACGGAGTGGCCCTGGTAGCCGGCGGTGGCGGCGCACATCAGCCCCGCCGCCCCGGCGCCGAGAACGATGACGTCGTAGTGCTCGGTCATGTTGACCGGTTGTTGGCGGCGAGGGTCGCCAGGGCCTGGCGTACGCCGGCCATACCATCGTGCAGGACCTTCTCGATTTCGGCCATGGTGATTTCCCGCTCCGCCTTGCCGGCGGCCGGGTTGACCACCAGCGACAGCATGGCATAGGGGATTTGCAGTTCCCGGGCGAGCACCGCCTCCGGCATGCCGGTCATGCCAACGATGCTGTTGCCGTCCTGTTCCAGGCGCCGGATCTCGGCGGCGGTTTCCAGGCGCGGCCCCTGGGTGGCGGCGTAGCAGCCACCGTCCATCAGCGGGACACCGGCCGCTTGCACGGCGGCACTCAGCCGCTCACGCAGGGCGCGGTCGAAGGGCCAGCTGAAGTCCACGTGCACCAGCGGGTCGTCGGGACCGTCGAAGAAGGTGCTGTCGCGGCCCCAGGTGTAGTCGATGATCTGGTCGGGAATCACCAGGGAGCCGGTGGCGACGGTGATACCGCCCACCGCGTTGACGGCGATGATGGCACTGGCGCCGGCTTCCTTGAGCGCCAGCAGGTTGGCGCGGTAGTTGACCTGATGGGGCAGCCGCGTGTGCGGGTCGCCGTGGCGGGCCAGGAACAGCACCGGCGCGCCGTTGAGCTCGCCTTCCACCACCGGCGCCGAGGGTTCGCCGAAGCGGGTGCCGGTGGCGTGCCGCTCGCGGATGGTGAGGCCTTCGATGCGGGTCAGGCCGGTGCCGCCGATGAACGCCAGCATCTCAGGCGTCCTCTTCGTCGAGAGCGAAGATACCGGGGGCGTTGCGCCAGTAGCCCTTGTAATCCATGCCCATGCCGAACAGGTAATGGTCTTCCGCTTCCAGGGCGGTGTAATCGGCCTTGAGGCCGGGCCGGGCCTTGCGGTCGTGGACCTTGTCGATCAACACGCAGGTGGCGACGCTGGTGGCGCCCTGAGCCTTGCAGGCTTCGACGATGGCCAGCAGCGTGTTGCCTTGATCGAGGATGTCGTCAAGGATCACCACGTCGCGGCCGGCCAGGCTGGCGCTGGGGGTGACCAGCCATTGCACGTCGCCGCCGCTGGTCTCGCCCAGGTAGCGGCTGGCGTGCAGATAATCCACTTCGAGCGGAAAATCCAGCCGCGTGAGCAGTTGCCCGGCGAACACGATGCCGCCGTTCATGATGGTGACGAATACCGGGCAACGCTCGGAATAGTCCGTGGTCAGTTGCACCGCCACCCGGCCAATGGCCGCCATCACATCGTCGTGGGAATGCAGTTCGCGGGCCTGCTGGCGCACCCGCATCAGTTCGTCCTTAAGATCACTCGCCGTCGTCATTGCCTGTCTCCTGATCCTGTTCGCCTTTCCAGCCCTGGCGGTGGTCCCGCCGGTTGCGGGGCGCCCGGTGCGAAGCACGCTGGCCGCGCGCGGGCGGCGCTTGGCCGCCGCCCTGGTCGTCCGCCGGGGCCTGGTCGTCGTCGCCGGCGGGCTCACTGGTGTGCATGTGCAGGGTGCGCGTGGGGAACGCGAATTCCGCGCCGTGCTCGTCCACGATGTGCATGATGCGCATGAGCACGTCCTGCTTGATTTCGTGGTAGCGCACCCAGTCGGTGGTCTTGGTGAAGGTGTAGATAAAGAACTCGATGTAGGAGTCACCATAGTGATCGAAGTTGACGATCAGGGTGCGGTGATCGGTTTCCATGTCCTCATGGTCGATCAGCATCTGGCGCACGGCGGCGACGATGTCGGGCATCACCCGCCAATCGTCGTAGCGGATGCCGATCTTCTCGTTGATGCGGCGGTTGAGCATCCGTGACGGGTTCTCCAGCACCACCGTGGTGAACAGGGAGTTGGGCACATACAGCGGACGCTGATCAAAGGTGCGGATGCGCGTCAACCGCCAGCCGATGTGCTCCACGGTGCCCTCGATGGAACGATCCGGGGAACGCACCCACTCCCCCACTTTGAAGGGTTTGTCCAGGTACACCATCATGCCGCCGAAGAAGTTGGCGAGCAGGTCCTTGGCGGCGTAGGCCACCGCGATGCCGCCCACGCCACCGAAGGCGAGCACGCCGGAGATGCTGTAGCCCAGCGCCTGGAGGATGATCAGCAGCGCGGTGATCATCACCGAGATGCGCAGCAGCTTGCCCACCGCGTTGGCGGTGGTCTTGTCCATGGGCTTCTTGACCCGGTTCGGGTTGACCAGATTGGTCTCGATATTGGTAACCAGGCGGGTCAGGAAGTAGGCAATGATGGCGATGAAGGCCACCCGGCGCACTTCCGAGACGTATTCGAAGATGGCGCTCTCGGATACCGATTGCAGCATCTCCGCGGCCACCGACAGCCCCACCACCCACAGCAACAGGCGCACCGGCACGCGGGCCGCCTCCAGCAGGGCGTCGTCCCAAAGATTTTCGGTTTTGTCGCTGAGGTGATCGAGCAGGTCGATCACCCGCATCAGAATGAAATTGGTGGCCACGGTGCAGAACACCACGGCGAACACCTGGGCCAGCCAGACCACGGTCTGGGTTTCCGGGCCGGGCCAGATCAGCAGTTGGCGCCAGTCAGTGAGGGCTTGCCAGTCCATTACGCGTCCTTAAGCAGTAAATCGGCGACGTCGCCGGCCTGGCGCCGGCGGCTCAGGTCCATGGGCGCGCGGGCGCGACCGCGCAGGCCGGCGGCGGGCACGCGGGTGTCGAAGCGGCGACCTTCCAGCCATTCCAGCACCGCCACGGCGCCGGGCCGATCATTGCACACCAGCACCATGTCGCAGCCGGCGCCAAGGGCCGCCTCGGCGCGGCTCGGGTAATCGCCGGCCACGGCGGCACCGGCCATGGCCAGATCGTCGGAGAAGATCACGCCGCGATAGCCGCATTCGCCACGCAGCACCCGGCCCAGCCAGTGGGCGGAGAATCCCGCCGGCTCCGGCGCCACCGCCGGATAGCGCACATGGGCCGGCATGATGCCTTCCAGGCGCCCGGCCAGGGCTCGGAACGGCGCCAGATCCGCTTCCAGGGCGTCCCGGTCACGGGGGTCCTCGGGCAATTCCAGGTGGGAGTCCGCGGCCACGTGGCCGTGGCCGGGGAAGTGCTTGCCGGTGGCGGCCATGCCGGCGCGGGTCATGCCGTCGATGAAGGCGCCGGCCAACGCCACCACCTGGCGCGGATCGGCGTGGAAACTGCGGTCGCCAATCACGCTGGAGTTGCCGTGGTCCAGGTCCAGCACCGGCGCGAAGCTGATGTCCAGGTCGAAGGCGCGCAGCTCATCGGCCATCAATTCACCCAGCAGGTCGGCGGCCTGAAGGGCGCCTTGCGGGTCGCGATCGTGGTAGCGACCCAGGGTGGCCATGGGCGGCAGGCGGGTGAACTCGGTGCGGAAACGCTGCACGCGGCCGCCCTCCTGGTCCACGGCGATGAGCAGTTCCTGGCGTTCGGCGCGCACCGCGCGCACCAGTTGATGAAGCTGTTCCGGCTCCTGGTAGTTGCGGCTGAACAGGATCAGGCCGCCCACCGCCGGGTGGCGCAGCAGCTCCCGTTCCTCCTGGTCCGGGGTAAGGCCGGCCAGGTCCAGCATCAGCAAGGGCTGGGTCTCGATGTCTGTTGGCATGGGCTGTGGTCTTAGTCGACGAGGGTCACCGGCGTGGCCACCGGCACCCGGGCAAAGAGTGCGATCACATCCGTGTTGCGCATGCGGATGCAACCGTGCGACGCCGGCGTGCCCATGGGCTCGCTGTCCGGCGTGCCGTGAATATAAATAAAGCGCCGGAAACTATCCACGTCGCCGCCCAGATTAAGGCCCGGTTCCAGGCCGCCGAGCCACAGAATGCGACTCAGGATCCAATCCCGGTCCGGGTGTTCGGCAGCCCGCGCCGGATCATGAATTTCGCCGTGGAAGCGGCGGCCCTGGAACACGGCGCCCTCCGGCAGGCCGGCGCCAAAGCGCGCGCGCACCAGGTGGCGACCCAGTGGCGTGGCGTTGCTGCCGCACCGGTTGCCGGCGCCGGCGGCGGCGGTGGAAACCGGGAACAGGTGTCTTTCGGCTCCGTCCTGGAGCGTCAGGGTCTGGTCGGAGAGGGATACGGTAATCAGCATGACGAAACGATACAGCAATCCCGGCCATCGCGGGAACGGCAAACCCCCGAACGTCGGGCAGGACCTTGTAGGAGCGGCCGGGCGGCGTACCGCTTCAGCCGCGAATGCCGCCCACTACGAACGGCAGCAATTGCTGGGTGATGCGGGCGGCGGTGATGTCGGTGTTGAAGTCCTTCTTGCTGATGGTCTGCAGCGACTCCATGCCCGACAGGGTGAAGATCACCGCGCCCAGGCAGAAATGCACGCGCAGGAACAACTCCAGGGACGGCACCTCGGGCACGGCGGCGTGCAGCAACGCCAGGAAGCGCCGGAACACGGCGCCGTAGTGCTCGCGCAGGTAGGCGCGCAGATGGTCCTGGGGCTGGCTGTAGGCCTGGCCGGCGAGGCGGAAGAAGATGATCGCCCGGCGTGTTTCATCGCCGTGGGAGCCCAGCGCCAGCCGGGAGGCCAGACCGAACAGCTTTTCCAGATCGACACCGCCGGCCTGCTCCAGCTCCTGCAGCTTGGCGTCCAGGGCGAGGCAGAACGGCGTCAGGTAGCGCTCGAACACCGCCTGGATCAGCGCTTCCTTGGACCCGAAGTGGTAATTGACCGCCGCCAGGTTGACCCGGGCCTTGCTGGTGATGGCGCGCAGGCTGGTCTCGGCGAAGCCTTTCTGGGCGAACAGGATTTCCGCCGCATCCAGGATGCGCTCAACGGTATCGGACTGGGACATGAGGCCTCGCGCTGGTGGACAAGCGTTTTAAACATACGTTTGGCCGATACGGGCGTCAAGCGGGGGTGATCGCGGGCCTTGGCATCGCGACTGAAGCGGGCCCTGCTACCACTCTTCCATGTAGGCGGCGCATTGTTCGACCAGCTCCCCGACCCGGGCGGCGGCCCCGTCCAGGCGTTGCCGGTCGCCGCTGGCCAGGGGCGCGTACGGGTCCTCGGCGCGGATCGCCAGGGCGTCCCGTTCCTCCGGCGGCGTGGGACGCCGGGCCAGGCCGGCGGCGCCGACGGCGGCGCGCATTTCCTGATCCAGCCAACACACCGGGTCGGAACGGTTGGCGCGGGCCTGGGCGAGCAGGCTCATTTCCGGCGCCTGGATGCCGGCGTCACGGAACGCCTGCTCCAGGGCCGCCAGGCTGATGAGGTCCTCGTAGCCGGGTACCCGGTAGCTCTTGGCGGCCTGGCGGGCGATGCCCACCAGCACCGAATAAAGGTGGAAGACGGCGCCGCCGCGCAGCGCCAGGCGCGGGCCGGCGGCGCCGTCCGGGTCGGCGTCCAGGGCCTTGAGCAGGCTGCGGGCAAAGAACAGCCGCTCGCGAAGGCCGCTGATTTCGCTTTCTCGGACCATTCGGGACATGGGGTCAGCTCTTCCTGGCGGCGGCTTTTTTCTTCGCCGCGGCCTTTTTCTTCTTGGCCGCGGCTTTTTTCTTGGGCGCGGTTTTCTTCTCTTCCTGTTCCCAGCGACCGTCGCGGTAGAAGGCGTACCAGCCGGTGGGCTTGCCGTCTTCCTCGGTCATCACGTACTGCTCCTTGGCCTTGCGGCTGTAGCGCAATACCGCCTTGCGGCCCTTGGAGTCCTCCGCCGGGGCGTCCGCCAGGTATTTGTGCTTGGGGTCCAGCTTGTCGGCGACGGTCTGGATCTCCTCGATCAGCGGCGCCCGGGTTTCCCGGTTCTTGGGAAACTGGCTGGCGGCCAGGAACAGGCCGGAGGCACCGTCGCGCAGCAGGTAGTGGTCGTCCACCTTCTCGCATTGCAGGTGCGGCATGGGGATCGGGTCGGCGCGGGGCGGCGCCGGCTCGCCGTTCTTGAGCAGCTTGCGGGTGTTGCCACAATCGTCGTTGGTGCACTTGAAGAACTTGCCGAAGCGGCCGGTGCGCAACTGCATCTCGCTACCGCACTTCTCGCACTCCAGGGTCGGGCCGTCATAGCCCTTGATGCGGAATTCGCCCTGCTCCACCACATAGCCATCGCAGTCCGGGTTGTTGCCGCAGACGTGCAGCTTGCGCTTTTCGTCGATGAGGAAGGATTCCATCGCCGTGCCACACTTGGGGCAGCGCTTTTTGCGGCGCAGCTCGTTGGTTTCCGCCTCTTCGTCGTCGGCGTTGACCGCCTCGGCTTCCTCGCCGGGCAGCAGGTTGAGGGTCGCCGTGCAACGTTCCTTGGGCGGCAGGCTGTAACCGGAACACCCCAGGAAAACGCCGGTGGAACCGGTACGGATCTGCATCGGGCGGCCGCATTTGGGGCACTCGATGTCGGTGTCGGTGGGCAGGTTGGCACGCATGCCACCCTTGGCCTGCTTGCCACTGCCCTCGCCCTGGGCGGCCTCCAGCTTGGCCAGGAAATCCCGGTAGAACTCGTCGAGCACGTCGCGCCAGTGGCGCTTGCCCTCGGCGACCTGGTCCAGGGTTTCTTCCATCTGGGCGGTGAAGTTGTAGTCCATCAGGTCCGGGAAGCTCTCCGCCAGCCGGTCGGTGACGATGTCGCCCATTTTCTCGGCATAGAAACGCCGGTTCTCCTGGCGCACGTAGCCCCGGTCCTGGATGGTGGAGATGATCGCCGCGTAGGTGGACGGGCGGCCAATGCCGCGTTTTTCCAGCTCCTTGACCAGGCTCGCCTCGGTGTAGCGGGCCGGCGGCTTGGTGAAGTGCTGGGTGGCGTCGATGTCGTCCACGGCGAGCACGTCGCCCTGCTTGAGATCGGGCAGCTCGGTGTCTTCCTGGCCCTTGCGCGAGGCCTGGGGCTGGATGCGGGTCCAGCCGTCGAATTTCATGATGCGACCGCGAGCCTTCAGCTCGTAGCCATCCGCCTCGGCGGTGATGGTGGTGCTCAGGTACTCCGCCGGCGGCATCTGGCAAGCGATGAACTGGCGACGGATCAGCTCGTAGAGACGCTGGGCATCGCGCTCCATGTCCTTGAGGGCGCTGGCTTCGCGTTTCACGTCCGAGGGGCGGATTGCCTCGTGGGCCTCCTGGGCGCCATCGCGGCTGGAGTAACGGTTCGGCTTCTCGGGCAGGTATTTACCGCCCAGCTTGTCGTCGATCCAGGCGCGGCAGTCGTTGACGGCGTCGGCGCTCAGGTTGGTGGAGTCGGTCCGCATGTAGGTGATGTGACCGGCCTCGTAGAGGCGCTGGGCCATCATCATGGTCTTCTTCACCCCGAAGCCCAGGCGAGTGCTGGCCGCCTGCTGCAGGGTGGAGGTGATGAACGGCGCCGGCGGTTTGGAACGGGTGGGCCGCTCCTCGCGCTGGGTGATGGTGAGCTGGCCGGCGGCCTTCAGGGCGGCGCGGTGCTTCTCGGCGTCGTCGCCGTTGTTGGGGCGGAAGTTCTCGCCGTTATGGCGGGTCACCTGCAGGCGGATCTCGTCGCTGGCTTTCGCCTGGCTGTGGGTGTCCGCGTGCAGCTCCCAGAATTCCTCGGGCACGAAGGCGCGGATTTCCCGCTCGCGCTCCACCACCAGCTCCACGGCCACGGACTGCACCCGGCCGGCGGACAGGCCCCGGGCGATCTTTTCCCACAGCAGCGGCGAGATCATGAAACCCACCACCCGGTCCAGGAAGCGGCGCGCCTGCTGGGCTTCCACCCGGCTCATGTCCAGCTTGCCGGGTTCCTCGAAGGCGGCCTGAATGGCCTTCTTGGTGATTTCGTTGAACACCACCCGGTCGAAGCGCTGGTCGTCGCCGCCGATCACTTCCCGCAGGTGCCAGGCAATGGCCTCCCCTTCGCGGTCCAAGTCAGTGGCGAGGTAGATGCGGTCGGCGTTGGCGGCCAGACGCTTGAGCTCGTCGATGACCTTTTCCTTGCCGGGCAGGATTTCATAGTGGGCGTCCCAGTCGTGGTCCGGGTCCACCCCCATGCGGTTGATCAGCTGGGCCTGGGCCTTCTTCTTTTTATAGGCTTCCCGTTCTTCCTTGGGCAGTGACCGGGTATAGGCGGCCTCCTTGGCACGCTCCTTGGGCGTGGTCTTCTTGGCGCCGCCGCTCACCGGCAGGTCGCGCACGTGGCCAACGCTGGACTTGACCACGAAGTCGTCGCCCAGATAGCGGTTGATGGTCTTCGCCTTGGCCGGCGACTCCACGATTACAAGGGACTTACCCATTCGTTGCTCACCCGATCATGCTACGGATACTCAAAAGAAACCTCCGATGCCTGCCCGCCGCGCCGGGATCGCCGTGCGCCGGGGCGCCGTCGGAGGTTCGCCGGGGACGTTTGCGACCCCCGGCGGGCGCCTATTTAGACAGCGCCGGTATTGTCCGGTCAAGCGCCGACGCGGCGCGGCGCCGGCGGCGACACCCCACCACGGCCCGGGCCGGCGGTGGCCAAAGCCCCGTGCGACAAGGCTTTGCGCGCTTCGACGAGGTGGGCTGGCGGGGCGCCGCGAGGCGGTTATACTGAGGCCCTTACAACGAGCCGCTGGAGGAAATACCGTGACCGCACCCTACCGCAAGGTCCTGGTGGCCATAGATTGCAGCGATGAATCCGCCGAGGTGCTGGCCCGCGCCGCCGGCGTCATCGAGGGCACCGAGGGGGAACTGCATCTGATCCATGTGATCGAGCCGCTGGCCCTGGCCTACGGCGCCGATGTGCCCATGGACGTCACCGATCTGCAGAGCGGCCTGGTGAAACAGGCCCAGGAAACCGCCTGCAAGTACGCGCGCCAGTACCAGGTGCCCAAGGAACGGGTGCACGTGGAGCTGGGCTCCATCGAGAAGACCATCGTCGACAAGGCGGACACCCTGGGCGCCGACCTGATCGTGGTGGGCAGCCACACCCGCAGCGGCCTGGCACTGCTGCTGGGCTCCACCGCCCGGGGGCTGGTGCCCGGCGCCCATTGCGACGTGCTGGCGGTGAAGATGGATCGCAAGAAGAAGGAATAGACCGGCGGCCCGCTCCGCACGGCCCGGGGTGATCGCGGCTGAAGCCGCTCCTACGGGAGCCCCGCCCACCGTAGGAGCGAATCGCGATCACCGTCAGGTGAGCTGGGCGTTGCCAGTGGTGCCCGGCGGGCAGTGATTCCACCGGTAGAGCAGATCGGCCAGCGCCCGGGCCTGCTCGCGCAACGACACCAGCTCCGCCTCGCTGTCCCGCTGGCCGCTGAACACCGGCACCTTGCGCAGGCCCGCCGCCAGGGCCTGGTCCGGGCTCTGCATGCGCCGCACCTCCACCGCCCAGCGGATCTGATGCACCAGCATGTGGAAAAACGCCAACCGCGTGGCCAGACTGTACGGCGTGTCGCGATCGTCGTCGAAATCCTTGAAATCAAGCCTGGCCAGCACCGCCTCACGGGCGGCGTCCGCCACCCGGATGGTGGCGCCCCGGGTCCGGCCCAGCAGCATGGACAGGGTCCCGAACACCTCCCCCGGGGACACGTAGTAGAGCACCGTCGGCGAGTCCTCGTCGCCCAGCACCACCAATTGACCGCGCAGCAGAAAATACAGGGAAGACGGCACCTCCCCGGCGCGGATCACGGTATCGCCAGGGCCCGCCTCGATGATCTCGGTGCGCGCCAGCAGCCGCGCGCGCTGGTCGGCATCGTCGCGGGCCACCTCGTTGAAAAACGGCACCCCGGCGAGCAGCGCCTCCACCCGGTGGTGATCCGAATCCTGCCAGGATGCATGCTTCATGGTTGCTTCCGATCCCCTTGAAAGACCCAATGCTAGGCGCGGCGACCGACAAAAGCGATGCCCGAACGCGTGAAGGGGCTTTTAAAAGTACTGGACATATAATACTGTTCATATTATCAGTATGGGTCATGACGGGCATGGCCCCAAGGAGGACGTTATGAGCAGCACCCTTACCGCACGCCAGCAGCAGGTACTGGACTGCATCCGTGAATCACGCCAGGAAACCGGCATGGCGCCGACCCGCGCCGAAATCGCCGAACGCATGGGGTTCCAGTCCAAGAACGCCGCCTCCGACCATCTGCGTGCCCTGGAGCGTAAAGGCTATATTCGCCTGCACGGCGACCGCTCGCGGGGCATCCAGCTGCTCGAGGCCGCCCTGGAGGCCGAGGACGAGCTGCCGGTGGTCGGCAAGGTGGCCGCCGGTACGCCCATCGAGGCCATCGAGAATGTGGAGCGCACCGTGCCGGTGCCCCAGGGCCTGTTCCGCCAGCGCCCCACCTACCTGCTCAAGGTACAGGGCGACAGCATGGTCGAGGCCGGCATTTTCGACGGCGACCTGATCGCCGTGCGCAAGAGCCAGACCGCCCGTTCCGGGGAGATCGTGGTGGCGCGCATTGACGACGAGGTCACGGTGAAGACGCTAAGACTGAACAAGTCCAGCGCCACCCTGCTGCCGGCCAACGATGCCTATGAGCCGATCCGGGTGCCCGCCGACGAGCTGATGATCGAAGGTATTTTCGTGGGGCTGATTCGTGACCCGAACCGCCATTAACCGTCTCGCCACGGCGTTCGCGCTGAGCCTCGCCCTGGTCGCCTCCGGCTGCCAGAGCGATCCGGCGCCCGCCTCCGGGACGGCCGATAAGAGCCACGCCATGACGGACACTCGTTTGCTTGCTCCCTGTCCATCGTCGCCCAATTGCGTATCCAGCCTGGCCGACGATGACCGCCACCGGGTGGCGCCGCTACCCGGCGCCGGCCACCGTGATGCCAGCCTGGCGCTGCTCAAGGACACCCTGAGCGAGCTGCCCCGCGTGCAGTTCGAAGCGGTGGGGCCGGCGCGAATCCAGGCTCGCTTCACCTCGCGCCTGATGCGTTTCGTGGACGACGTGACCTTCTACGTACACGAGGACGGGGTGATCGAGGTGCGCTCCGCCTCACGGCTGGGTTACTGGGACCTGGGCGCTAACCGGCGCCGGGTGGAGGACCTGCGCGAGCGGCTGAACCGCCGCCTGACACCGGGGGCCGCCCAGGAGCAGGCGTCATGACCGCGCCGCGATGGGCCGACATCGGCGTCAACCTGGGCGACAAACAATTCCGCGATGACACCGACGCGGTGCTTGAGCGCGCCCGCGAGGCCGGTGTCACGCGGTTGCTGCTCACCGGCACCAGCGTGGCGGAATCCCGCCAGGCCCTGAGCCTGTGCCGGGACTACCCGGATCGGGGGCTGCGCGCCACCGCCGGCATTCACCCCCATAACGCCCGCTTTTTCGACGACGATGCCCTGGCGGAGCTGGGTGCCCTGCTGGACGAACCGGAGGTCACCGCCGCCGGCGAAATGGGCCTGGACTTCAACCGCGATTTTTCGCCGCGCCCGGCCCAGGAGAAGGCCTTCGAGGCCCAGTTGGCCCAGGCCGCGGCCCGGGGGCTACCGGTGTTTCTGCATCAGCGGGACGCCCATGACCGTTTTCTGCCAATGCTCAAGGCCTGGCGCGACCGGCTGCCCGCCGCCGTGGTGCATTGCTTCACCGACAACCGCCGGGCGCTGTACGACTACCTGGACCTGGACTGCCACATCGGCATCACCGGCTGGGTGTGCGACGAACGCCGTGGCCGGGAGCTGGCCGGGCTGGTCCCCGACATCCCCGCCTCCCGGCTGCTGGTGGAAACCGACGCCCCCTACCTGCTGCCCCGGGACCTGCCGGAGCCGCCGCCGGTGAAACGCCGCAATGAACCCTGCCTGCTGCCCTGGATCGGCCGGCGGCTGGCCGCCCTGCGCGGCGAGACCCCGGAGGCCCTGGCCGCCCTCACCTTCGCCAACAGCCGGGTATTGTTCGGCGACCAGGGCGACTAAGCCGCCGAGGGGCCTTCCACGATAATGCCCTGGGCGGCGCAGAAGGCTCGCAGCGCCGGCTCGGTGGCATCCGCCACCGTGAGCCGGGCGGTGACCGCCTGCCCGTAGTCCACCGCCTCCAGGCGAGCGCCGTTCTGATCACACCAGTGGCGCAGGGGTTGCTCGTCGGCGAAGCCCAGGGTCAGGGTAAAGGCGCTTTCCGGCACCTGTTCCACCACCTCCATGGCGGACAGCACCGCCTCGGCGGCGCCGGCGTAGGCGCGCACCAGCCCGCCGGCGCCCAGCTTGACGCCGCCGAAGTAGCGGATCACCACCACCATGACGTCGCCCACGCCCTTGTGCTGAATCACGTTGAAGATCGGTTTGCCGGCGGTGCCGGAGGGTTCGCCGTCGTCGTTCATGGCGCCGTGGCCAGAGTTAGGCGCGCCGATCAGCCAGGCGTGGCAGTGGTGGGTAGCGTCCGGGTAGCGGGCGCGGGCCTCGTCGAGCACGCCCTGCCCTTCCTCCCGGCTGCGCACCGGGCGCAACCAGGCGATAAAGCGGCTTTTATTGATCTCGATCTCGCGGTCCACCGGACCGCCTGGCACCGGATAGGTCACGATACCGTGAGCACCACGGCGCCGTGGGTTTTGCGCGCTTCCATGTCCTGGTGGGCGCGGCCCACGTCCTTGAGGTCGTAGATCGCCGGGGCGGCGGGGGCCAGGGTGCCGTCCTGGAGGGCGGCGAAGAACTCGGCGGCGACCTGATCGCGGCGCGCCAGGTCACCAATGTAATGGCCAAGCATGGGGCGGGTGACAGTGAGGGAGGCGGCGGCCAGGCGCGGCATGGCCAGCGGCTCCACCGGCCCGGAGGACTGGCCGAAGTTGACCAGATGACCGCGCGGGGCCAGGCAATCCAGGGAGCCATAGAAGGTGTCCTTGCCCACCGAATCATAGGCCACGTCGACTCCCTTGCCGCCGGCGATTTCCTTCACCGTGCCAGCCACGTCCTGCTGGCGGTACAGGATCACATGGTCGCAGCCGCCGGCGCGGGCCTGCTCGGCCTTGGCGTCGCTGCCCACGGTGCCGATGACGGTGGCGCCGAGGCGGTGGGCCCACTGGCACAGCAACTGGCCGACGCCACCGGCGGCGGCCTGGATCAACAGAGTGTGTTCCGGGCGCAAGGCGAACACGTCGGTCATCAACACCCGGGCGGTGAGCCCGCGCACCATCATGCCCGCCACCAGGGTATCGTCCAGCCCGTCCGGCAGAGGCACCGCGTTGTCGGCCTTGATCAACCGTTCTTCCGCGTAGGCGCCGTAGCCGTGGGCAATGTAGGCGACCCGGTCACCGACCCGGAAGCGATCCACGCCCTCGCCCACCGCCAGCACCTCGCCGGCCCCTTCCAGGCCGGGCACGCCGGGTAGCGGCAGGGTCTGGTAAAGGCCGGAGCGCACATAGATGTCGTGGAAGTTGACGCCCACGGCGGTTTGTTTGAGATGCAGCTCGCCGGGGCCGGGCTCGCCTACCTGGATGGATTCGGGTTTCAGAACCTCGGGGCCGCCGGGTTCATGCATGACCATGGCGATCGGCATGGGAACTCCTTGAATCGATTTGATGGGGCGAATTGTAGCATCGGCGCGTGCGGGGTGTTCGACGGCCATCGCGGCTAAAGCCGCTCCTACGGCGACGGCGTGTCTGATTGCGGTAGGAGCGGCTTCAGCCGCGATACCCACCCCGCTAGCGCATGAAGCCTTCCTCGCGCAGCTTGTGAATCCTGTCGCGCACGGCGGCGGCCTGCTCGAACTCCAGGTTCTTGGCGTGCTCCATCATCTCCGCCTCCAGCTTTTCGATGTCCTTGGCCACCTCCGCCGGAGAACGCGCCACGTACTTTTCCTTGTCCTCGGCGACCTTGCGGGTGCGCTTGCGCTCCGGCTGGCCGGCGCCGGTGGTGTAGGCGTCGTCCATGATGTCTCGCACCTGCTTCTTGAGCGCCTGGGGGGTAATGCCCCGTTCCTTGTTATGGGCGATCTGCTTGTCGCGGCGGCGCTCGGTTTCGTCCATGGCGCGGCGCATGGAACCGGTGATCTGGTCGGCGTAAAGAATGGCGCGACCGTTGATGTTGCGCGCCGCCCGGCCAATGGTCTGGATCAACGAGCGCTCTGCGCGCAGGAAACCTTCCTTGTCGGCGTCGAGGATCGCCACCAGGGCCACCTCCGGCATGTCCAGCCCCTCGCGCAGCAGGTTAATGCCCACCAACACGTCGAACTTGCCCAGGCGCAGGTCGCGAATGATCTCCACTCGCTCCACGGTGTCGATGTCGGAGTGCAGGTAGCGCACCTTGACGCCGTGCTCGTTGAGGTACTCGGTGAGGTCCTCGGCCATGCGCTTGGTCAGCGTGGTAACCAGCACCCGCTCGCCTTTCTCCACGGATTCGCGCACCTCGCCGAGCAGGTCGTCCACCTGGCTGCCCGCCGGGCGCACCTCGATGGCCGGGTCCACCAGGCCGGTGGGGCGCACCACCTGTTCCACCACCTGGCCGGCGTACTTCTCTTCATAGGGGCCGGGCGTGGCGGAAACGAACACCATCTGCGGCGCCAGCCGCTCCCATTCCTCGAATTTGAGCGGCCGGTTGTCCAGGGCCGAGGGCAGCCGGAAGCCGAACTCCACCAGGGTTTCCTTGCGCGAACGGTCGCCTTTGTACATGCCGCCAAGCTGGGGAATGGTGACGTGGGATTCGTCGACGATCAGCAGGGCGTCGTCGGGCAGGTAGTCAAACAGGGTGGGCGGCGCCTCGCCGGGCTGGCGACCGGAGAACAGGCGTGAGTAGTTTTCCACGCCATTGCAGTAGCCCAGCTCCTGGAGCATTTCGATGTCGAAGCGGGTGCGCTGCTCCAGCCGCTGGGCTTCCACCAGCTTGTTGTTGTCCTTGAGGATCTTGAGCCGGTCGGCCAGTTCCTCCTTGATCATTTCCACCGCCTTGAGCACGGTTTCCCGGGGCGTGACGTAGTGGCTCTTCGGATAGATGGTGATGCGCCCCACCCGCTTGATCACCTCGCCGGTGAGCGGATCGAAGATGCTGATGTCCTCGATCTCGTCGTCGAACAGTTCGATGCGCACCGCCTCTTTCTCTTCCTCCGCCGGGAAGATGTCGATGACGTC
Source organism: Alloalcanivorax sp. C16-2 (assembly GCF_046507615.1). Taxonomy (NCBI): domain Bacteria; kingdom Pseudomonadati; phylum Pseudomonadota; class Gammaproteobacteria; order Oceanospirillales; family Alcanivoracaceae; genus Alloalcanivorax; species Alloalcanivorax sp. C16-2. Next base: position 120,556 of record NZ_JBKFTL010000002.1, read on the forward strand.
GCCGCGCACCCGGTAGGTGGCGCGGCGGAAATCCATCTCGTTGCGGGTGTACTGCAGCTCCGCCAGGCGGCGCAGCAGATCGCGCTGATCAATATGGTCGCCGCGCACCAGGTGCAGCACCATGGCATGGTAGCTGGCCGGGTCGCCCAGGCCGTAAATGGCGGACACGGTGGCGACGATGATGGTGTCGCGCCGTTCCAGGATCGCCTTGGTGGCGGACAGCCGCATCTGCTCGATGTGCTCGTTCACCGAAGCGTCCTTCTCGATAAAGGTGTCCGAGCTGGGGACGTAAGCCTCCGGCTGGTAGTAATCGTAGTAGGAGACGAAGTACTCCACCGCATTCTCCGGGAAGAACGCCTTGAACTCCCCGTAGAGCTGGGCGGCCAGGGTCTTGTTGGGTGCCAGGATGATGGTGGGCCGCTGCACCTCCTGGATCACGTTGGCCATGGTGAAGGTCTTGCCGGAGCCGGTCACGCCGAGCAGGGTCTGATGGCCCAGACCGTCGTGAATGCCTTCCACCAGGCCGGCGATGGCGGTGGGCTGGTCGCCGGCGGGCTGGTACTCCGAATGCAGGTTGAACGCGGTGTCTGCCATCGTCGTCTCTGTAAAATTAGGAAAACTGTTGGCGCCGAATCCGGCGGCGGCGGGCGCGCCCCGGGGCCACGCCGAACCAGGGCTGGCGGTAGTCGGCTGACCACCTGATGGCGGTGATCGGGATCGCCCGTGGCCTAGGAGGTGGCGGCGGAATACGGTAATATCAATGACCCACTCCGCGCCACCAGCGCGGCCAGTACTCATTAGAGAAATGAGGAGTGCATGTCCGATATCAACCTTTCCGACCGCGTGCAACGCATCAAGCCTTCCCCGACACTGGCGATCACTTCCAAGGCAGCGGAACTGCGAGCCGAGGGCAAGGATATCATCGGCCTGGGCGCGGGCGAGCCGGATTTCGATACCCCGGATCATATCAAACAGGCCGCGATCGACGCGATTAACGCCGGCAAGACCAAGTACACCCCCGTGGACGGCACTCCCGGCCTGAAAAAGGCCATTATCAACAAGTTCAAGAACGAGAACGGCCTCGACTACGAGCCCGCTCAGATTCTGGTGTCCAGCGGCGGCAAGCAGAGCTTCTTCAACATGGCCCTGGCGCTGCTCAACGACGGCGACGAGGCGATCATCCCGGCGCCTTACTGGGTCAGCTACCCGGACATGGTGAAAGTGGCCGGCGGCGTGCCCGTGGTACTGGAAACCGACGTGGACAGCCGCTTCAAGATCACCCCGGAGCAGTTGGAAGCGGCGATCACGCCGAAAACCCGTCTGTTCGTGATCAACAGCCCGTCCAACCCGTCCGGTATGGCCTACTCCAAGGAAGAGCTGGCCGCCCTGGGCGCGGTGCTGGAGAAGCACCCGGACATCGTGGTCGCCACCGACGACATGTACGAGCACATCCTGTGGACCGGCAAGCCGTTCGTGAACATCGTCAACGCCTGCCCGGCGCTGTATGACCGCACCGTGGTGATGAACGGCGTCTCCAAGGCCTACTCCATGACCGGCTGGCGGATCGGCTACGCCGGCGGCCCGCAAAAACTGATCGCGGCCATGAAGAAGGTGCAGAGCCAGTCCACCTCCAACCCGGCCTCCATCAGCCAGGCCGCCGCCGAGGCCGCCCTGGCCGGTGACCAGCAGTGCGTGAAGGACATGGTCAAGGCCTTCAAGGAGCGCCACGACTATGTAGTGGACGCGCTCAACAAGCTGCCGGGCGTCACCTGCGCCGCCGGCGACGGCACCTTCTATGCCTTCCCGGACTTCTCCGGCGCCATCGCCGCCATGGACGGGGTGGAAAGCTGCACCGACCTGGCCGCCAAGCTCCTGGAGACCGCGGAAGTGGCCCTGGTACCCGGCTCCGCCTTCGGTGCCCCGGGCTGCCTGCGGCTGTCCTTCGCCACCGGCATGGACACCCTGAAAGAGGCGATTCGTCGCATCGAGCAGGCGCTGTCTAAATAAGCAGCAAACGGTCCCCCGGGTGTTGACGCCCCCGGGGGCCGCCACTACTATACGCGCCTCAAGTTATTCCGCCTTAGCTCAGTTGGTAGAGCAGCTGACTGTTAATCAGCGGGTCGCTGGTTCGAGCCCAGCAGGCGGAGCCAAATAGAAGGGCCTACCCATCGGGTAGGCCCTTTTTTTATGCCCGCTGCCTGGGTGGGCCGGTTTGGCAGCGGGGCTACCATGACCGGGCGTTACGCCGTGAGGCCGATCCGTTGCCGACGGCCCGTTATGTGGTGGCCAACCCGGTTCGAGCCGTGCTGGTCACCGCCTCGTCATACTTCCTCCCTATGGTGCTTTTTTCCTAATCGGGCGCTCGCCCCTTTTTACCTGGAGAAGTACCCATGAACGTTCGCGCTGATTCCCCCTTTTCCCGTCGCGCGCGCTGGTCGCTGCTGGCCTGCGCCGTGGCCCTGAGTGCCTGCGGCGGCGACAGCGACAATGACCCGGTCGGCGACGCCGACCCCGAGCCGGCCCCGCCGGTAGCCCGCGCCGGCGGCTGGACCCACGGCGACCTGCACGTTCACACCTACCAATCCGATGATGCCCAGGTATCGCTGCAAAGCGTGCTCGACGATGGCTTCGACCACTACGGCCTGGATTGGATGGCACTGTCCAACCACCTGCGACTGTCCGGCCGGGACCATACTGGCAGCGCCCTGCAGGGCGGCGCGATTCCCTTCTCCCGGGGGCTGGTGGAATATGAAAAGCCCTATGTGGAACAGGCCCAGGCCGAGGGCCGCTACGAGGGCAAGACCATCTTCTCCACGGTGGAATGGGACATGCCCACCCATGACCACGTGAACATCGGCATCGGCATGGAAGCGCCCTACGCCGAGGACAATCTGCGCGCCGTGGCGGAGTTTGAGTACCTGTTCACCAACCGCGACCCGGCCCTGTTCGACGCCGGACTGGTGGATTCCCTGAGCGACCAGACCCGCGCCTACTCCACCCATGAAGACTCACTCAAAGCCATCGAATGGTTGCGCGACCACCACCCCGACAGCTACATGCTGCTTAATCATCCGAACCGCTACATGAATAAGTACACGGTGGCCCAGCTCCGCGAAATGAACGACCTGGCACCGGAGATTTTCTTCAGTATCGAGGGCATGGTCGGCAACCAGATGGAGCCGGACCGGGGCGGCTATGTGGAAGCCTACACCGATGCCAACCTGGCCTCCCGCACCTATGGCGGCACCGACTACATCGTCGCCACGCTGGGCGGGCCCTGGGATGCGCTGCTTGGCGAGGGGCGCCGGATCTGGACCGTGGCCAACTCCGACTACCACTTCACCACCGCCCAGGGTCGCTACAGCAGTGGCTATGCGCCGGGGGAGTATGCCAAGACCTACGTCTGGCTGGACGACGACGCCCGCACCCCGGCGGACCTGCTGGAAGCCCTGCGCGGCGGCCGCCTGTTCGGTGTGTTCGGCGATCTGATCGATGCCCTCTCCTTCCAGGCGCAAGCCGGTGACGACGCCGCCATGATGGGAGACGCACTGGCGGTGGACCGGGGCGAGCAGGTCACGGTGACGATCCGCTTCCGTAGCCCGGAGCGCAACAACTACGAGTACCCGCTGGAGAGCGGCCACCTGGTGCAGGCCCGTCCTGTGGTCGATCACGTGGACCTGATCGTCGGTGATGTCAGCGCCCCGGCGACGCCGGGCAGCGCCGCCTACCAAAGCGCCGAAAACCCCAGCACCCGAGTACTGGCGCGCTTCAATGCCAACGACTGGAGCGTGGACGAGGACGGCTTCGCCACCATCACCCATACCCTCACGGTAACCGGCGATCAGTACCTGCGTCTGCGCGGCACCAACCTGGCGCCGGACGTGGACGGCGAGACCCAGGACGGCGAGCCCCTGCCTGATCGGAAGGTCGATCTGGCCAGTGACGCCGCCCGCTTCGACGCCATCAACGCGCGCAACTACAACGACCTCTGGTTCTACTCCAATCCGATCTTCCTGACCCTCGGGGATTGACCCGCCCGCCGCCGCCGGCTGACCCGGCGGCGGCCATTTACGCTTCGTGACGGGGTCTTCATTGAGCCTGATACGGGCCGTGTTAAACTTGCGCGATCCTCCGGCTGTTCCAGGGACCGCATGCAGCAGCAACATTCCGTCCATGCCGCGCCGTCGCGCCACGACCGCTGGTATGAAAAACTGTTTCTCAGCCCGGTTCTGGGGCACGCGGCCGGCCTGGGTATTCTGATCGCCGGGGCCCAGTTCCTGAGCTATCAGGGTGCCCCCCGCGACGAGAATCAGGCCACCACGCTGATGCTGCTGGCCAGCATTTACCTGATCAGCATTTACCTGAGCCAGCACATCGGTCGCTTCGCCGGCGGGCGCGCCCTGGCCTGGACGCTGGGCACCACCCTGCTTTCCGCCGGGCTGGTGATCACCGTGGTGCTGCTGTGCCGCATCGGCTACGCGCGCACCTCCCTGGTGGTCGGCATGGGGCTGCTGCTGGGACTGCAGACCCTGTCGATTCTGATCAACCGCCGTTTCCGGCATCTGAAGCTGGCGGTGGTGCCCTCCGCCCTGGTCGGCGAGATGCCACGCACCCGCAATGTTCAATGGCGTTATCTGGCCCAACCGGAACTGGGTGACTGCCGCTATGACGGCCTGGTGGTGGACATGGGCGCCCGGCTGGATGACGACTGGATTCGCTTTATCAGCCATTGCAGCATCGCCGGGCTGCCGGTGCTGGACAGCGGCAAGGTGCTGGAGGCGATTCAGGGCAAGGTCGATCTGACCCGCCTGAAGAGCAAGGACCTGGGCACCCTGCAACCATCACCGGTGTACCTGTCCGCCAAGCGCGCCCTGGATCTGGTGCTGTCGTTGCTGATGCTGCCGTTGATCATCCCGGTGTGCCTGGTGGTGGCGCTGTTGATCCGGCTGGATTCGCCGGGGCCGGCGCTGTTCGTGCAGGAGCGCGTGGGCCGGGGCAACCGGGTGTTCCGCATGTACAAGTTCCGCTCCATGCGCCCGGATGATGGCCGCGAGCCCCAGTTCGCCGACGAGGACGCCCACCGCATCACCCGGCTGGGGGCGTTCATCCGCAAGTTTCGCATCGACGAGTTGCCGCAGATTTTCAACGTGCTGCGCGGCGATATGAGCCTGATCGGCCCGCGCCCGGAGCAGCCCGGCTTCGTCGAGCGCTTCGAGCAGGAAGTGCCCTTCTACAGCTACCGCCATATCATCCGCCCGGGCATTACCGGCTGGGCCCAGGTGGCCCATGGCTACGCCACGGATACCGAATCCACCCGCCAGAAAGTGGAGCACGACTTCTACTACATCAAGAACCTTTCCCTGGGCCTGGATCTGCTGATCCTGATGCGCACCGTGAGAACCGTGTTCACCGGCTTCGGAGCCCTCTGAGCGATGCCGGATACCCACGGCACCGGGATTCCGATCTCGGTCATCATCCCCATGTACCAGCACTGGGAGCTGGCACCCACTCTGATCGCGGCGCTGGACGCCCAGACCCTGCCCAAGGACCGCTGGGAATGCTTCATCGTCGACAACGGTTCCGACCAGGTGCCGGACCCGGCCACCCTGCCCGACTTCGTGACCCTGCTGGAGTGCCCCCGACCGGGTTCCTACGCAGCCCGCAACACCGCCCTGGAACGAGCCAGCGGTGAGCTGTTGGTGTTCACCGACGCCGATTGCCGACCACGGCCGGATTGGCTCGAACGGCACTGGGCGCGGCACCGGGAGAACCCGGGGGGCCGACTGATCGCCGGCGGCGTACGGGTCTGCAAGTTCGACGCGGCGCCGCCCAACGCGGTGGAGACCTACGACACCGCCATGGGAATTCCCCAGGCGCGCTACGCGCGACGCGGCTACGCGGCCACCGCCAACCTGTCGGTGCCACGCACCGCCTTCGAGCGCCTGGGTCCATTCGACGCGGCACGCTTTTCCGGTGGTGACGCGGAATTCTGCCTGCGCGCCGGTGCCGCCGGCATCCCTCTGTTCTACGACGCGGAGGCGGCGGTGGATCACCCGGCGCGCCGGGACTGGCCGGAGCTGACCACCAAACTGAAACGGGTCAAGGGCGGCCAGATACGCTCCGGCCCATGGAAAAGGCGGCTGAAGTTTCTGATCAAGACCTTCGTGCCGCCGGTGTGGGCGTTCTGGTACGCGCTCCGTAGCGACAAGGTCACGCCTCGCCAAAAGCTCACCGTGCTGCGGGTACAAACCGCCCTGTGGTTCGTGGAGATGGCCGAAACCCTGCGCCTGCTGTGCAACGGACGCATGGAGCGTCGCTAATGAGCCCCAGCGTTTCCATCATCACCCCCTGCTATAACGCCGCCGACACCCTGCCGGAAACCGTGGGCTCGATCCTGGCTCAGGATTTTGGTGACTGGGAGTTGCTGCTGGTGGACGATTGCTCCACCGACGCCACCGAGGCGGTGGCCCGTGGCTTCGCCGAGCGGGACGCCCGGGTTCGCTACGTGCGCATGGTGGAAAACGGCGGCGCGGCGCGGGCCCGCAACCGCGGCATCGAGCTGGCGCGCGGACGCTATATCGCTTTTCTGGACGCCGACGACGCATGGGTGCCGGAGAAGCTGTCCGGCCAGTTGGCGCTAATGCGCGAACGGGGCTGGCCGCTCACCTTCACCGCCTATCACAAGGTGGATGGCGCGGAACGCCAGCTTGGCCGGGTGGGTGTGCCGGAACGGGTCGACTATCGGCAACTGCTGAAGACCAACTACATCGGCTGCTCCACCGCCATTTACGACAGCGAAACCCTGGGCAAGGTCGCCATGCCGGACATTCGCCGGCGCCAGGACTTCGGCCTGTGGCTGCGCCTGCTCAAGCGCACGCCCTATGCCTATGGCATCGACCGCGCCTGGACCCGCTACCGAATTCGCGAGCAGTCATTGTCCGCCAACAAGACCCGTAGCGCCGGCTACAACTGGCGGTTATATCGGGAAGTGGAGGGTCTTTCCGTGCCGGTAAGCCTCTATTATTTCAGCCACTATGCCCTGCGTGGCCTGCTGCGAAGCCGGCTGCCGCGCCTGGCGCGCCGGCTGGGCTGGTTGTCCTAGGCGGCATCCAGGGAGCGCCGGCCGCCCTGGCACATCCGCACCACGCTCTCATGGGGCCGGTCATAGCGGCGCAGCATGGCATCCCCCAATGCCATGCCCAGCACTTTCAGATACGTCCCCGGCGCCTGATAGAAACGAGCCTTGAGCACCCATTGCAGGATTTTCAGCGGCGCGATGCCCCAAAACAGCCAGCCGGCGGCCGCATGGTAGACGCGCAGGCCGTTACGATAGGTGTAGTAGGCTTTCCATAATGGCCGGTACACCGGTTCGTCGTTATCGAAGGTGCTGCAATCGTGGGTGAAGCGTACCCAGGGCAGGAAACGGATACGGCCACCGGCACGGCGAATGTTCAGCGAATAGAGCACGTCGTCGCCGTAGATGAACAACTCCCCCGCCGGCAACCCCACCTCCTGCAGTAATTCGCCACGCAGGAAGAATCCCACGAAGGAGGTGGCGTCCACGGATACCGGTCGCGCGGCGCGGTAATCCCGGTCGTCGATATGAAAGCCGTCGCGCCCGCCCAGCAGCGTGCGACAGAACAGCCGCCAGTGCCAGAACGGGTTGCGGCTGGGCCGGTTCATCTCGCAGATGCGGCCATCCGGGTAATAGACCGCCGCCGCCGCCGCGTCGACACCTTCCAGATCGGACTCCAGAAACGCCCGGAAAGCGCCGGGCTGAGGGTGGGCATCGTCATCGAAGCAGACGATCCACTCCGGCCGATAGCGAGCCTGGGCATGCCAGAACCCCACTTCGAAGCCACCGGCACCGCCCAGATTGCGCGGCGTATGCAGCACATCCAGGCGTTCGTGGCGCTCGGCCTGCTCGCGCAGCCATTCGCGGGTGCCATCGGTGGAGCCGTTGTCCACCACCAGCACCGCGTCGCAGTCTTCCTGCAGCAGCGCAGCCACGCAAGTACGCAGATGGTCAAGGCGGTTGAAGGTGACCACCACGGCGGCCAGTCGGTTGTTCATGCGTGCACCTCTCGTTGTGCGGGGGACGAACCTCTCGGGTTCACAGTGGCCGGGTAAAGAAAGCCGGCTGAGGTTCCCCGCGCGCCTGGCGGTCCAGGAAGGCGCGCGCTGTGTCCAGGGCTTCGCGGATGGTCACATCCATGTCCAGGTAGCGGTAGGTACCCAGGCGACCGACGAAGGTCACGCCCTCGGCGTGTTCCGCCTTGTCCACGTAGCGCGACAGCATCGCCTTCTCGTTGACCAGCCGGATCGGATAATAGGGAATGTCGTCCGGCCCGCAGGCGCGACTGTATTCCCGGTAGCAGACACTGGCGCGGTGCTCTTCCCACGGGGAGAAATGCTTGTGCTCGGTGATGCGCGTGTACGGCACCGACTCGTCGCCGTAGTTCATCACCGCGCAGCCCTGATAATCGCCGTCATGGGTAAAGCGCTCGAAATCCAGGGTGCGATACCCCAGGCGTCCCTCGCTGTAACCGAAGTAACCGTCCAGGGGCCCGGAATAGAACACATGGTCGTAATCCCGCGCCATGGCCGGATCAAAGGCGGTGTTCAGATGCACTCGCAGGCGCGGATGATCCAGGATGCCCTCCACCAGTGGCGTATAGCCGTGCTCCGGCATGCCTTGGAAGCGATGGAAGAAATAGTTGTCGTTGTAGTTGAACCGCACCGGCAACCGTTTAAGGATGCTGGCCGGCAGCTCCGACGGATCGCAGCCCCACTGCTTCTTGGTGTAGCCGTGAAAAAACGCCTTGTACAGATCCGGGCCGACGAAACGCATACCCTGTTCCTCGAAGGTCGCCGGTCGCTCAATGTCGGTGGCCGCCTGGGACTCGATGAATTCCCGGGCTTCTTCCGGCCGCAGGCTGGTACCGAAGAACTGATTGATGGTGTGCAGGTTGATCGGCAGCAGATAGACCCGCCCGCCCACCGTGCTCTTGACCCGGTTTACATAGGGCATGAACGTGGAAAAGTGGCGCACGTAATCCCACACTTCCTGATCATCGGTGTGAAAAATATGCGGCCCGTAGACGTGCACCATGACCCCGGTTTCCGGGTCCCGTTCGGTGTGGCAGTTACCCGCGATATGATCGCGCTGCTCCACCAGGGTCACGGAATGGCCCGCCTTGGCCAGTTCCCGACCGATTACCGCGCAGGAAAAGCCCGCGCCCACCATCAAGATATTCATACTGCCTCCCTTTGTGCGGTCGACACCGTCTCACGCCCGGCGTACAGGGCTCGTAATTGATCCAGGTGCTCATCCATGGTCACCGGCGCTGATGCATGACCCCAGAAATCCACGAGACGGCCCGGATGCTCGACGAAACGAGTCACCCGGTTAATGAATGCATCGGCATCGCCGGCGCGAAAAACGAAATCGGGATTCTTGCCACCCAGCTCCTGGGCCCCACCCAGGTTGCTTGCCAACACCGGAACCTGATGGCAGAGCGCCTCGATCGCCACTTGTGGAAGGTTGTCTTCCCACAGCACCGGTACCACCGCCAGGTCGATCCTTTCGTACAAATCGTCAAGGGTGTCATGGTTGTAACCGTCGGCGTAGTCGATTGACTTGAACTTCTCGGCGAGCAAATTGAGCCTCTGCCAGGCAGCCGGGTCCGCGAACCGGGCGGCGATCACCAGTTTTACCCGGGCGGCCAGTTCCGCGGGAAACGCCTCAAGCGCTTCAAGCAGAAAATAGAAACCTTTGTCGCGACGCATATAGCCCAGGTAGCCCAGGCTGATGTGATCACGTCCCGCCAGCCGGCGGGCAAGCGCCTCCGTATCCGGTGCCTGATATTCCTCGGCCACGCGGGTGCCGATGTAGGACGTGGTGATCAACCTTTCGTCAATGCCGAAGCGGGCCGCTACTTCCTTTACCCGTTCCGATACCGCCAGTACCTGGTCACAGTACTCATTGATGTACTGGCAGAACCGCTCCCGTCGGTGAGCAAAATAGGCACTGCGTGGCGGCGATTCCGGTACCAGCCGGATCAGGCCACTACCGTTATCCGCGCTGGTGTCCGCGTCCCGCTCTCCCTTGATCCTGGCCAGAAGCCGCTTGCCGAGACGGTATACGCCTGGCGCGTAACGAAACGCCAGATTAAACAGGCGTGTCCCTGGCATGATACCCAAGCGTTTCAGCATCGAGGCCAGAGCATTGGCCTTACGAGCACCGCCACTGTTTGGTTCAAACATCAGGCAAGTGGCGCATTTACGTCCGCCATCGTAGTCGGTGCAGTTCTCGCGCTCCTGGAACCAAAGATTCACCTGTGGGCACACCGCGAAATAGTTATGCAGCGAATAAATAAAGCGAGTGTTCGGATAATGACGTTTTAGCGCCAGAACCTCGGCGGGCAACCCCTCCAGGTTATTGAAGTGAATCACGTCGAAGGGACCTTCCCGATCCAGGAAATCACGGAAAGCGGCGGTGGTGGCCGGCGCCTGCACCGACGCTTCGCTATGGAAGCTCAGGTGGCCTGGCGAAAGCACCTCGGAATTGACCAGCTCGAACCTACGCACCGGACCATCGGCCTTGATCTCGCGAACATGAGGCGCCTTGTGGCTAAGGTCATAGGCAATTCCGGAAGCGATAAAACTAACGTCCTGTCCATCGCCTCCGGCCAGGGAGTGAATCAGATTCTTCTGATAAACACTGACGCCACCGCCGCGTTTTTCGGGGTCCAGGTAATCAACCCAGTTGTAGTAAAGAATTCGCATGGCTTTCCTTCAGGGACCGACCCGTTCGGAAACTTGGCTCTCCAAAGCTTCCAGACGGTTCATGGTGTCGTTGAGGGTGTTGACCAGGTAATAGAGGGCGTCCTCGGAAAAAGGGGCTCGCCCGTCGTCCTCACCGCGGTAATGCAGCGCGGGATAGAGATCCAGGTGGTAACGTGCCCGCAACCGGTTCATCTTTCGGTTGTGATCCTCCACCTCCGCCTGAGACAAAGCGGCCGCCCGGTACTTACTCCCGGGCATGGACATCAACAGCCCAACAAGATGTTCGTTGCGCCCCGCCTTTCCCACCGGCGCGATCCGATTAAGACAATAGAAACATTCCACCGCCTCAGCAGAGATGGATTCGTTGAACCGCATTTCCTCCATACCGAGTGCGGCCAGTCCTGGTAGACCGGCTAGCGCCAACAGAGTATCGGTCAGGCCGGTTTGTAGAGCGTCCTCGAAACGCACCAGGCTGACGCGGCGCTTACCGAAAGCCTCCAGCCATGCCACGGGAAAATCGAACAGACGTTGAATCGCCACCGTATACGGTGTGGGTCGCGCACGAATGCCCACCTTCGCGCATTGCTGGGAATCGGAAGCGATCCAGGATTCAATCTGGCGTACGAAGTACACCACCTGGACTTCGCCAAGGGGCGCCAGCCAATCACGAAGCGCCTCGATAGCGTGGGACGGCAGCATTGAAAGATGCTCCGCCGAGATCATTACCCACGGGCATGGGGTGTTCTCGATCTCCGCGCGCACCACGTCCAGGGTGTGGCGATTGCGGGCATCCACCTGAGCTCGATCAAGGCCCCGGCGACGGTTCTCGAACCACTCCCATGGTTCATCCATGAACGCCGAATACAGATCCCAATGGTTGGCGCCAATGGACAGGTAATGCAGGCCCGCCTCCGTCAATCGGTGACGTTGCCGGAAGAGGGTTTCCTGAATCGTGGAACTGCCGGTCTTGTGGGTGCCGACGTGCAAAATAATACGTTTCATGAGGACCTCATAGTCGGTCGAAATCGAAGACGCGGTCACACAAACGCTGGACCTGTTGTTCGGAATGAGAAACGAACACGATGGTCTGGTCGGAATGCATCTTTTTGAGCATTTCCCGTTCCGCTTTCTTTCTGAAGTGCTTATCACCCACGGCGAGCACCTCATCGAGCAGCAGTACGTCCGGAGTCAAATGCATGGCCACGGAAAAACCGAGCCGGGCACGCATGCCAGAGGAATAGGTCTTGACCGGTTCATGCATGAACTCGCCAAGCTCGGCGAATTCCGCGATGCCGGGTAAGCGCTCGCGAGCCTGACGGCGGGTATAGCCAAGCAACATGGCACTGAGCACGGCATTGTCGGTACCCGGAAGCTCTCCATCGAACCCCGCTTGCAGAGCCAACAGGGACACCGTTACACCGTGATTGATGACGGTACCGCTATCCGGCTGAATGATTCCCGCCAGCGCCCGCAACAGCGTCGACTTGCCGGCCCCGTTATGACCGACTATTCCCAGGGTCTCACCACGGTAGAGTTCGAAGCTGATGCCCTCGAATACCTGATAGTAGCGAGCAGGCCGGAACAGACTACCCGAACGCTTATAGCGAACACCCAGGTCTCGTACCGAGATCACCGGCGAAGCATCCGCGATGCTGCTCATTCCACCACCACCCGGGGAAACACCCCTTCAAGGCGCCGATAGGCGAGCAGCACCAACGCCAGACCGAACAGCGAGGCCAGCGCCAGCCAGCCGAGTTGGCCCCAGTCCGGCCACTGGTGTTCGAGCAGAATGCGCCGGTACTGATGCAGCAGGTTGGCCATGGGGTTGGCGAGGAACAGGTCCCGCCAGCGTTCGGGAATGGTGTCCAGGGTGTAGAACACGCCACTGCAGAACAGCAGGAACTGCAGGCCGGTGGGCACCAGGTTGAGCAGGTCGCGCACGAAGGGAATCAGCATCGCCAGGGCGCAGCCCACCACCACCATGAGTAGAAGCTGTAGCGCCACCACCGGCGCCAGTGCCAACCAGTGGGGAGTGGGCGGCAGGCCGTAGAAAATCAGGAACACCGCCAGCATCAGAAACACCAGGCTTTGCTTGCCGGCGTTCTGCGCCACCGCCACCAGAGGGAAGAACAGTGGCGAGACCCGCACCTGGTTCATCAGGCCACGGCCTTCGACGATGGTGTTGGAGGCGTGCTGCACGGTCTTGGCGAACCACTGGAACGGCACCAGGCCGGTGAGCAGATAGGCGACGAAGCCTTCCCCGCCACGGTGCAGGAGCATGCCGAACACCACATAGAACACCGCCATGTAGAGCAGCGGGTCGAGTACCCACCATAGGTAGCGCAGGTGGTTGCGGTTGGCTTCCGACTTCAGATTCAGGCGCGCCTTGGTGAGCACCAGATCCAAGAAGTTACGGCCATTCCGGCGTTGGGGCGGAGCCACCGGTGACGGCGGGTCCTGGTCCGTCTCGGCCAGCCAGTCCGCACCATACTCCTCGGCCAGGCGCAGGCGTCGGGCTTCGCGGGGCCGACCGAGCCGGTCCTGCGCGTCGGCGGCGCGGCGATAGCCGGCGGGCAGGTCCGGGAAGCGTTCGCGCACCAGGGCCCAGCGGGCCAGAGCTTCCTCCCAGTCGCCGGCTTCCATGGCCAGTTCCGCGTACTGAATCGGGCCGCCGGGGTCGTCCGGAAAGGCTTCCCGGACGTGGCGGTTGTACACCAGGGCGGCATCCGGGTCGCCGTCGGCCAGGGCAAGCCCGGCGCTGCGCAGCCATACCGGCGGGTCGTCCGGGAAGCGACAGCGGGCCTCGGCGAGCAGGCGCGCGGCTTCGCCGTGGTCGCCCCGGGCGAGAGCGACGTTGGCGCCCTGCACCCAGCCACCCGGGTGCGACGGGAAACGGCGGCGGGCCTCGGCGAGGAAGCCGGCGGCGGCATCATGGCGGCCCAGTTGCTTATAGGCCACCGCCGCCTGGATCCATACCGGGGGCTGATCGGGGTAAACGGCGCGCAGAGTGGCCCAGCGGCGCGCGGCGGTTTCCCACTGCCGCGCCGCCATGGCATCCCGGGCCCACTGAAAAGCGTCCTGCGGGGCAAGCCGGTCATCCTGCGCGGGCAACGGCTCGAAGGGTTGAATCTGGCGTGGCGCCATACTGCATCCGGTCCAAAACGGGTCGGGCAGAAGGTGCCACACCGAGTGGTACCGGAACCGAGACACAGTCGGTAAAACACCCCCGGATCAGGGGGATTTTTGAATTTTTTACGACTTTTTCACGCCATGATGGCGTCCGTACGGGTAATGGGCGTTAGCGGTACCCGTCCGGATTTCGCTCCTGCCAGCGCCAGTGATCGGCGCACATTTCGTCGATGCCACGGCGGGCCCGCCAGCCCAGAACCTTCTCCGCGTGGGCCGGGTCGGCGTAGCACACCGCCACGTCGCCGGGGCGGCGCTCGACGATGCGGTAAGGCACTTCACGCCCGCTGGCGCGGGCGAACGCCTGGACCATTTCCAGCACGCTGTAGCCCCGACCGGTGCCCAGGTTGGTGGTGATCAGCCCGCCCCGTTCGAACAGAGCATCCATGGCCGCCAGGTGGCCCTGGGCCAGGTCCATGACGTGGATGTAATCGCGCACGCCGGTGCCATCCGGGGTCGGATAATCGCCGCCGAAGACGCTCAGTTGCTCGCGCTTGCCCACCGCCACCTGGGCCACGTAGGGCATCAGGTTGTTGGGGATGTCGCTGGGGTCCTCGCCGATGCGGCCGCTTTCGTGGGCACCCACCGGGTTGAAGTAGCGCAGCAAGGCAATGCGCCAGGATGGGTCGGCGACGTGCAGGTCGCGCAGCATGTCCTCGATGTGCAGCTTGGTGGCGCCGTAGGGGTTGGTGGCGCTGAGCGGGAAGTCCTCGCGGATCGGCACCGTGGCCGGGTCACCGTAGACCGTGGCCGAGGAACTGAATACCAGGGTGCGCACGCCGGCGCGCTCCATCGCCTCGAACAACCGCAGGGAGCCGCCCACATTGCAGTCGTAGTAGCGCAGCGGCTGGGCCACCGATTCGCCCACCGCCTTGAGGCCCGCGAAGTGAATCACCGCGCCCACGTCGTGCTCGTCGAAGAGGCGGTCCAGCAGCGCCCCGTCGCGAATATCCCCTTCCACGAACACGGCCTGGCGGCCGGTGATCGCTTCCACCCGGCGCACCGCTTCACGGCTGCCGTTGGAAAGATTGTCGAGCACCACCACCGGGTGGCCATCCTCGAGCAGCCGCAGCACCGTGTGCGAGCCGATGTAACCGGCTCCGCCGGTGACCAGAATCGTTTTCATCACTCCTCCTTTGCGCCCCTGGCGAGGCGCGCTTCAGGATGCATCCTGCATCCCGAGTCCATCAGAACGGTCGGCGGCCGCGCAGGGCCTGGGCCAGGGTGGCGCCGTCGACGAATTCCAGGTCCCCGCCCATGGGCACGCCCTGGGCGATGCGCGACACATTGACGCCGGCCTCCCGGGCCAGATCGAGCACGTAATGGGCGGTGGCCTCACCTTCCACGGTGGTGCCTGTGGCCAGGATCAGTTCCTGAATCTGCCCTTCGTTGAGGCGCGCTTCAAGCACGTCCAGCCCCAGTTCGCGGGGGCCGATGCCGTCCAGCGGTGAAAGCTGGCCCATGAGCACGAAATAATGGCCCCGGTACTCGCCGGATTGTTCCACCGCCAGCACATCCGCCGGCGACGCGACGATGCACACCAGCCCGGCATCACGGCGCGGGTCCTGGCAGATCGGGCACAGCTCGTCCTCGGCGTAGTTGCGGCAGCGCTTGCACTGGCGCACGCCGTCCATGGCCCCGGAGAGCGCGGCGGCCAGGGCGCGGCCATCGTCGCGGCCCCTTTCCAGCAGGGTATAGGCCATGCGCTGAGCGGATCGGGGCCCCACCCCGGGCAGGCAGGTAAAGGCCTCGATCAGCGTTTCCACCAGGGGCGGATGCTTCACGGCTTGAAGCCCGGCGGGAACGGAAAGCCTTCAGCCATGCCCTTCATGGATTCCTGCTGCTGGCGCTCCACGCGACGCACGGCGTCATTGACCGCGGCGGCGAGCAGATCCTCGAGCATGTCCTTGTCCTCGCTCATCAGGCTGTCATCGATGGCCACGCTCTTGACGTCGTGGCGACCGTTCATGACCACCTTGACCAGGCCGGCCCCGGCTTCGCCGGTGACCTCGGCATTGGCGGCGTCTTCCTGGGCCTTTTTCATCTTCTCCTGCATGGCCTGGGCCTGCTGCAGGAGGTTGTTCATGTCGAAATCCATGGCAACCTCGGTTGTCGGTTCAGTCTTCCCGGGGACGGATGCTGGCTTCATCCAGCCGGGCATTGAAGCGTTCCATCAGGGTCTTGACGGTGCCGTCGTCGAGCAGCGCCTGGCGGGCCTCCGCCAGACGTTGCCGCCGCCGCTCCTGGTCCAGGGCCTCCGGGGTGTCGCCGGCGTCCGCCTCGAATTCCAGGCTGAGCCGGATGCGGCGCTGGAAATAATCGCTCAAGGCGCCGGCCAGTTCCTGGGTGCGATCCTGGTTGACCAGCACCTGGTGGCCGGTGGCCAGCTTGAGGGTCCACTGGTCGTCCTGACGCTGGGCCAGCACCGCGTTGCGGGCCAGGTTGCGTACCGTGCCCTCCAGGGGCAGGCGCTCCACCAGGGCCGCCCACCAGGAGCCCACGTCCCGGTCGGATTCGGGCTCGGCCAGCGGCAGCGGCGGTTCCTGGGCCTTGGCCGGGGCCGGGGCCGGCGCTTGGGCCTCGGTCCGGGCCGCGCTCCTGTCAGGCACTGGAGCCCTGTCAGGCGCCGGAGCCTGGGAACTCGCCGGAGCCCGGGGCGGCGTGTCCGCCGGGGGCGCCGGCGGCGCGCCATCCGTCATGGCCGGAGGTGCTTCGTCCCAGGGTGGCGGCTCCTCGTTCCAGGGCGGCGCGTCGTTACCGTCACCGTCACCGTCACCGGAGGACGGGGCCGGCGCCGGGCTGGCCGGGGCGGGCCGCGCCGGAGGTTCGGCGGCGGCCTGGCGCCGGGGCGCCCGGTCGTCGCCGAGCAGCGCGCGCAGGTCACCGGGGGTGGCGGTGGGCGTGCTGGCCGCCACGTCCCCGACCGGGGTGTTCATGGTGGAGGGGACGTCGCCGGTGGCACCGGCGGCGGGCGCCGGCTCAGGCTTTTTTGCCGGGGCCCGGGCCTCCCCGCCAGGCAGGACGCCGCGCGGAGAAAACAGCACCATGCGCAACAGGATCATCTCCAGGGCGGCGCGGGCATCCGGCGCCTCCTGGACATCCCGGCGCCCCCGCAGCGCCACGTCGTAATACAGCTGAATCTGTTCCGCCTGGAACACGGCGGCCAGCGCCACCATGTCCGCGTCGGCGCCTTCGCCGCCCAGCGCCTGGATCACCGCCAGTTCGTGCAGTGCCGCCACCACCTCGTCGAGCAGCGCCAGCTCATCCGGCGCGTGCTCGGCGATGCCGGCCAGGGCACGCAGCACGCCGGCCGCCTCGCCGCCGCCCAGGGCCTGCAGCAGGGTACGCACATGGCCACGGTCGACGGTGCCGAGCATGGCCGCCACCGCCTGCTCCGTGAGCTGCTCGCCGCCGAAGGCGATGGCCTGGTCGGTGAGGCTGAGGGCGTCGCGCATGGAACCCTGGGCGGCACGGCCCAGGGCCAACAGCGCCGGCTCCTCGAAACGGATCATCTCCCGTTCCAGCAGCGTCTTGAGATGCCCGGCGATCAGCTCCGCCGGCAGCGCCTTGAGGCTGAACTGCAGGCAGCGCGACAGGATCGTCACCGGCATCTTCTGCGGATCGGTGGTGGCGAGCAGGAATTTCACATGGGGCGGCGGCTCCTCCAGCGTCTTCAGCAAGGCGTTGAAGGAATGGGCCGAGAGCATGTGCACCTCGTCGATCAGGTACACCTTGTAGCGGCCCCGGGTGGGCGCGTACTGCACGTTCTCCAGCAGCTCGCGAGTGTCCTCCACCTTGGTGCGGCTGGCGGCGTCCACCTCGATCAGGTCCACGAAGCGGCCTTCGTTGATTTCCTGGCAGGTGGGGCACACGCCGCAGGGCTGGCTGCTGACGCCCTCCTCGCAATTGAGGCAGCGCGACAGAATCCTCGCGATGGTGGTCTTGCCCACGCCTCGGGTACCGGTGAACAGGTAGGCGTGGTGCAGGCGGTCCTGGTCCAGGGCATGGGTCAGCGCCCGGGAGACGTGCTCCTGGCCCACCAGTTCATCGAAGGTGCGCGGGCGGTACTTGCGGGCTAGAACCTGGTAACTCATCGCTCTCCAGCCGGACGGCATTCGGGGCTTCAGGAAAACCCGTATGCTAGCGAATCCGGAGCGTTTTAGACAGCGAATCGGGGAAAGCGGGGGGAAGGAATGGAGGCCTTCCCGCCAGCCGCACCCCGGCACACGAGTCCACTGCTACCGTTGCTCCCTTCCGGGCCTGGCGGGGTTCACAGTCTGTCGTTGCGGGGGGACCGGCGGGTCGGCCATCGCTCGCCTTTCAGCGAGCGCGCATTGTGGCCAAAGGCCCGGGGCTTTGCAAGCACCCGGGCCGGGCCGGCGCGCCGGGCGCCGATTTATTCGGCGGATTGCCCGTCCAGGGTGTCGCCACCGCCGTTGATCGGTACCTGGCGGGGCTTGGCGGACTCGGGCACGACCCGGGTCAGGGCCACCACCAGCAGGCCGTCCTCGAAGCGGGCGCCTTCCACCTGCACATGGTCGGCCAGGCGGAAGCTGCGCTCGAAAGCACGGCGGGCGATGCCGCGGTGCAACCAGGTCCGGTTCGGGTCCTCGCCATCGCGGGGCTTACCGGTGATGCGCAGCAGGTTCTCCTGGACGGTGATGTCCAGCTCATCGCGGGAGAAACCGGCCACCGCCATGATCACGCGGTAGGTGCCGTCTTCCTCGCGGATGATGTCGTAGGGCGGGTAGCCATTGGACTGATCGGAGCGCAGCACGCTTTCCAACCAGTCGTCGAAGCGGTCAAACCCCACGGAATGTCGGAACAGGGGGGCCAAGGTGTTCATCACGTTACCTCCAATCCATCTCGAACGGTCCCCGAAGGCGACCGAAAGGACAAAGTCAGTGTCGTGACGGGTTAGCCGGCTAAAGCTGTCACGCTTTCTTATTTAGGGGTCGGGGAACGGATTTCAAGGGCTTTTTTGACGCGGCCCGCGATCAGCGGGCCGGGTCGGCGGCCAGGGTGGTGCTGTTGTTGCAGCGGAACCAGCCGGCGATGCTGAGCCGCTGGCGGCTTGCTTCCATCACCTCGTGGGGAATGTGCTCGCTGAGAAAGCACACCAGGGTACCGGCCCGGGGCGTCACCTCCATGGCCGGCGTCACCGCATCCGGCCGCGCCCACAGGCGCAGGCGGCCACCGTCGTCGTCGCGCCACTGGTCATTCAGATACAGCACCGCCGAGAGCACACGGCCATTGTTGCCGTTGAAGGCGTCCAGGTGGCGGCGGTAGAAGGCGCCGGGGTCATAGACGGCGAAGTGGGCTTCCAGGTCGAACAGCCCCAGGAACAGGGCCCGGTTCACGGACAGCCGCAGCTGCTCCATTTCATCGAGCAGGTGACACTGGGCCAGGGTGGAGCCATCCAGCCAGCGGGTGCGGTCCCGGCGTACGCGGGTATTGCGGTGCTGCTCCTGGCCACGACCGATGCCGGCTTCCTGGAATTCGCCACGGCGGTGGCGCAGCAATGCCTCGCGGCGCAGGGCGCGCACCAGATGGGCGGGGAAATAGTCCGGCGCCACCGCATAGTGGCGCGCCACCAGATCATCGATCAGCCGCTGGCAACGATCGCCGCCGGGGCCGCCGATCCAATCGGCAGGATTGTTCAGGGTCGTGTCCTCAGTGCAGGGCGCCGGGCTCCGCGGGGCCGTCTTCCTCGTCCGGGTCCGGCCAGATCAGCCAGTCCGCCTGCTGGCAATCTTCCAGCAACTGCACGGTGGCGTCCAGCGTCGCCTGCACGAAGTAGATGAACTGGTCGAAGGTGACGCCCTGGCGACCGAACAGCAGGTCGCAGGCCACCATGCGCGGCATGGCATCGTCGTTGACGTCCAGGAACACTTTCAGGGAGGGGTAATCCACGTTGAGCCGGGACAGATCAGCCTGCGCCACGAAGATCGCCGCGGGCCGCAGCTCCAGTTCCGTGGACAGCAACACGCCGTCTTCCTCCACGAACAGGCGGGCGTCCAGCACCCCTTCCCGGCCTTGCAGCTCGGACAGGTGCAGACCATGGCACTGATCGCAGATGTAGTATTGAATGTTGGCCTGTTCCAGCCAGCGCGTGACTTGTTCCGCGTCCGGCGTGACCACCGTCAGCATCGGCTCACTCCTTTATCCGGGGGCGCATGATCCGGCATTCCCGCCACAAAGGAAAGGCCCGCATCGGAAAAAAGCGGCGCTTGCGCCCGCCGCCACGACGGTGGTTATCATTGCCCGCGATACAAGCTGTTTACCTTTCAGGGATTTTCCGTTCATGACAACAAAAACCTATATCGCCTTCCGCAGCAGCGCCCGCCTCCACCAACTCACCGACGGCTTCATCGAACGCATGCGCCATGGGGCTCGCGCGCCGGAACCGAAGGTGGTGGAAGACATCATGACCACCTTCATTCAGGAATCGTTGGACGCCTTCTTCCTGACCCCGGCGTCCTACTCCGGCCTGAGCACCACCCAGCAACGCCTGGTACGGCTGGCGGCGGACACCATCTCCAAGGCGACCCGCCTGGTGATCGGTCGCAGCGCGCGCAAAATGGATCTGAACCAGAATCGCGCCGCCGCGGACTACATGGACAGCATCCGTTTCCCCGGGCCACGGCACGCCTTCTGGTACGTGGCCTTCCCGGTCGAGCCGGGCCTGGCCGAGCGCGGGCGGCGGCTGGCGCAACGCACCGAGGAAGGCCATTTCGAGGGGGCCCGCGAGGACATGGTCCATTACCTGCGCGGCATTACCGACCAGGCTCTGCACTGGTATTTCAATAAACCCATCGACCTGCTCGGCTTCGGCCCGATCCTGCGCCGGGTGGCTTCGGTGGGCGTGGACACCACCCGCAAGGCCAGCTACGGCGTTATCAACAAGGTGATTCCAAATCTTAGTGACGAACAGTTGACCCAATCAGCGCTTTACTACCTGGGTATGCAGGTGCGTCACTGACGATCGCCGGCGGTGACCACCGCCTTTTCGGTCACTCAAGAAAACACCCTGATAACAAATACTTACGCTCGTACCGGGAACGGAACGAACGTCACTAAGTTTTTACAAAAGTGCTTATACAACGGATTGCGCAGCGCTTCGGCGGCTCTCTACTATCAAAACAGAATGACGATAACGAACGAACGAGGAGCCCGCCGTGTCATTGCGCCATGCCATTCTTGTCCTACTGCAAGACCAGGAAGCGAGCGGCTATGACCTCGCAAGGGAATTCGCCAACAGCATTGGCCTGGTCTGGAACGCCACCCATCAACAGATTTATCTGGAGTTGGGAAAACTCAATGAACAGAACATGGTCAGCTACCGCCATGTTCCCCAGGAAGGGAAACCGGACAAAAAGCTTTACCAACTCACCGACGAGGGCCGCGAGGAACTGATCCGATGGCTAAAGAAGCCGGCGGGCCCGGCGCGCATCCGCGATGCCTTCATGGTGAAGGTGGCCGGCGGGCAACTGGCGGATACCCAGAGCCTGCTCTCTGAACTGGAGCAACTGGCCAAACAGAGACGGGAACGGCTCGCCACCTTCGAGGCACTGGCCAAGCGTCTCGACGACGAGGGCCTGGAGGACAACCTCTTCAACTATCTCACCGTGCGGCGCGGCATCCTCGACCAACGGGCCTGGTTGCAATGGGCGGAAGAAGTACGCCGCACCCTGGAAGACCTGTCCGTGAGCAGCGCCACCCCGTGACCCCGGCCCCGGCGTGCGCGCCGGGGCGTCCTTGTCCGACATGATCCTTGCCCCGCTTGCTCCTCCGGGGGGCCCTGGCTATGTTGGCGTTTGAACAATCACCGGGGATCGGGACCCACCGCATGCACTTCGATGATCAACCCTCTCAACTGATCGCTCCGGATGGCCAGGTCCGCCTGGGCCTGTTTCCGGATACCGTGGCCCGCGTCAACGGCCGCGATCACGATTACCGGCGCCCCATGGGATCGCCGGCGTCGCGACGGGCGCGTCGTTTCCATTACAAGCAGTTCCAGTATTTCGGGCTGGTCAGCGACGAGATGCTGATTGGCTGCGCCCTGGCGGACACCGCTTACCTGGGGCTGGCGTTTTTCTATGTGTTCGAGCCGGCCAGTGGCCGGTTGCGCGAGCATACCTGGCGCTCGCCGCTGGGGCGGGCACTGACCATGAGCGATTCGCCCCTGCAGGGCGAGAGCCGTTTCCAGCAAGGCGGCGTGTCGATCCGGCTGGGTTACGAACAGAATGACGACGGTGAACGGCGCAAGAGCCTGACGGTGTCCTTGAACGACCTGGAACTGAGCACGGCGCTAACCGAGCCGGTGGGTTACCGGCCCATGTCGCTGTGCACGCGCACTGGAGTGAACGGCTGGACCTACGCCAACAAAGTGGCCGGGGTGGACGTGACCGGCACCCTGCGCGACCAGGATGGCGAGCGGGACCTGGGCGCCCTGCCCGGCGCCGGTGGCCACCATGATTTTTCCGCGGGTTACATGCGCAGGGAAACGTTCTGGAACTGGGCCTGCCTGTCCGGCCGGCTGGAGGGCCACCGGGTGGGCCTGAATCTGTCCTGCGGGGTCAACGAGACCAGTGTCAGCGAAAACTGTTTGTGGCTGGACGGCGAATTGATCAAGGTGGAGGGCACCCGGTTCGATTATCGGCGCGATGATCTCCAGGCCCCGTGGCGGGTGGTGAGCCGCTGCGGTCGGGTGGATCTGACCTTCACGCCCCTGGGGCGTCATCGCGAACGGCTCAACCTGGGACTGTTCGCCAGCAACTTTCATCAACTGTTCGGGCGTTTCGATGGCGAGTTGCGGCCCGCCGACGGGGCGCCGCTGGCCGTGCGCGGCCTGCACGGTTTCGTCGAGGAGCAATACGCGAAATGGTAGACGAGCAAAAACAGCCGGACGGTGATCCGGATACGCCGCCGGCGTCGGAGCCGGTCAACGAGCGGCTGCGGCGCGGCCTGTTCTGGGCCCTGGAATACTGGCGCGAGCTGTTCAACTTCCGCTTCGATAAGTACATGATCATCCAGGTCATCCCGGGGGTGTACGGGGTGGCGCTCACCGCCATCGGCCTGGGCTTGCTGTACCTGTGTTTCGAAGCGTTCGTGGCCTCCACCTGGCGGGGTCTGTTCTTCCTGTTCATCGGCGGGCCGCTGCTGTTTCTGTTTTCCGCCACCCTGCTGCGTGCGCTGCTGGAGTTCTACATGGTGGTGTTCAAAATCTCCGAGCATGTGGACCAGTTGGTGGGGCTGCGCGACACCGTGGACCGGCTGTCCGGCATTGGTGATTCCGTGGATGAGATGGTGTCGGTGACCCGCCGCATTCCATTCTGGCGGGTGCTGGCCGGCACCCGCCGGCGTGGCGGGCGCGCGGCTCCAGAGGACGACTCGCACACATCCTGACCGCCTCCGGCGGGTGTATGCTGAAGGCCTCTCCCCGCATGGAGTCGCCATCATGGATGTGCTCAAACCCCATACCCGCGATATCGGTTTCCCGGTGCGCCGGCTTTTGCCCGCCGCCGGGCGGCAGCGCGTGGGCCCGTTTATTTTCTTCGATCACATGGGTCCCCATGTGTTTCCCGCCGCCAGCCGCGAGGGCGATGTACGACCGCACCCGCACATCGGCCTGGCCACGGTGACCTATCTGTTCTCCGGCTCGATGATGCACCGCGACAGCCTCGGTACGGAGCAGCGCATCGAGCCCGGCGCCATCAATCTGATGACGGCGGGCCGGGGCATCGCCCATTCGGAGCGGATTCCCGAGGACACCCGCGCCAATGGCGCGGCGGTGGAGGGCATCCAGACCTGGCTGGCGCTGCCGGTGGACCAGGAGGAGGACGCGCCCTGCTTCAGCCACCATCCGGCCAAGGCGCTGCCCGTATACCAGGACCGGGGCGTGACCGCCCGGGTGCTGCTGGGCCGGGCCTTCGGCCTGGAATCACCGGTGCCAGTGCCCTCGCCCACCCTGTACGTGGATATTCTGCTGGAGGAAGGCGCGTCCCTGCCGCTACCGGCCAGCGACCATGAACGGGCCCTGTACGTGGCGGAGGGCACGCCCCGGGCCGGCGATCTGCCGCTGCCCACCCACCACGTGGCCACCCTGGACAGCGACCGCAGCTGGCTTCTGGAAACCTTCGACGGCCCGGCCCGGCTGATGCTGTTCGGCGGCGCGCCGCTGCCCCACCCTCGCCATATTTACTGGAATTTCGTGTCGTCCAGAGCGGAGCGCATCGAGCAGGCCAAGGAGGATTGGCGGGCGCGCCGGTTCGACGATATCCCCGGCGAGACCGAGTGGATTCCGTTGCCAGGGGAGTGACCGCCGATCGCGGCTAAAGCCCGGCCGCTCCTAGCGCATTCTAAAGCCGCCGCAGGAGCGGCTTCAGCCGCGATTGGCGTCCAGCGCGGTCAGCAGCAACCGCTGGTAAAGGCGTTCGCGCAAGCCATCCGGCTCGTGCAACCCCATGCGCTTGAGTTCGTCGGCGTGGGCGTCGGCGTCGTGCTCGTGCAGCAACGCTTCCCGGGCGAGCTTCAGATAGTCCTTCTGGCTCACCGTTTCCTTCAGCCAGGTGAGCCCCTTCAGCAGCCGCTGTTCGGTGGTGTCGAAATCCGTGCCGAGGGGAAAATCCGGAAAGGCATCGGCGCCGGCGTCGGCCTTGAGGCGGCGCAGAAATTCCGGGTTATTGTGTCGAAAGCGCTCCGGGATGCGGTAGTCGCGACGCAGCTTGCCGGCTTGCCAGGCCTGTTCCATGAGTTCCACCTGAAAGCGGCTGTCGGCCACGTTGAGCATGGCCATGACCACCTCTTCATCGGTCTTGCCGCGCAGGTCGGCGATGCCGTACTCGGTGATGACGATGTCGCGCAGGTGCCGGGGAATGGTGTTGTGGGCGTAGGAAAACAAGACGTTGGAGGCGGCCTCGCCGCCACGCTGACGCCAGGCCCGGGTCATCAGAATGGAGCGCGCGCCGGGCAGCTCGTGGGCCTGGCTGACGAAGTTGTACTGGCCACCCACGCCGCTGAGCACGCGCCCGTCGTCAAGTTGATCGGACACCGCCGCCCCCAGCAGGGTGACGGTGAAGGCGGTGTTGACGAAGCGGGCGTCGCGGCGCTGCAGGATGCGCAGTTCCTCGCCACCGTAGAGGTCGTTGATCTGGTTCACCCGGGTCATGTTGATCTTGCCCCGGGTGTCCGCGTCCAGCTCGCGCAGACGCTGGTAAAACGCCGCCGGCCCCAGGAAGAAACCGCCGTGCATGATGATCCCGCCGTTGAGGCTGTCGCCGCGCCAGGTTTCCAGGGCTTCGCGGGTGTCCGGATGATCCAGATCGTTGGGCACGCTGTCATCGTTGGGCAGTCGCAGGCGATTGCCTTCCACGGTGAGGCCGTAACGCAGCACGCCGAAATCGGTGAGCCGCTTGAGGTGTTCCGGCGGCAATGGGGAGAGAATGCCGCGCCGGCGGCGCAGGCCGTCGATGAGCTCCAGGCCGGGCACGCAGTTGGCGTGCTTGAGGCACTCCGCCTGCAGCGCTTTCCAGTCGTACACCGGGCGGCGGATGATGCCGTCGTCGATCAGCCGCAGCAGACCGTGGGTCATCATCTCGCTGCAGCCGTAGAGCCCCAGTTCGAAGGGCCGCTCGCCGCCTTCGCGGCCGATCAGCTCGCGGTGCGTCTCGGGCAGCGCCAGGGCATCCAGCAGCCGGCGGTAGTCCTGGTTGTAGCGCTCCCGGCGGCGGAGGTGATGCACCAGCGCATCACCCAGGGCGCCAATGCCGATCTGCAGCGTGCCACCATCGCGCACCAGGGCGCTGGCGTGCAGGCCGACAAAGTGATCCTGCAGGTTCACCGGCATGTTGGGGGTGCTGAACAGCCGGGTCTGGGCCTTGGCGTCGTCAATGACGATGTCCATTTCGTCGTACCAGGGACCCAGCTCGGCGTCGTTGCCCATGAACGGCAGGTCGTGGTGCACCTGGCCCACGGCGACAATGGTCTCGCCGGCGTCACGGCGGGCCTTGAGCATGGGCAGCAGCTCCAGGGTCACCTCCGGGTTGCAGGCGTAACTGTAGCGGCGCGTCTTGCCTTCCCCCTCCACCGCCAGCATCTGCGCCACCACATTGACGCCACGGGCGTTGATGTCACGGGCGGCGTGAGTGTAGTTGACACTGATATAGCGGCGCTGGGCGCTCTCGCTGTTCAGCAGGCTGCCGGGCTGGAAAAAAAATTCAAACACGCGCACGTTGTCCGGCAGGTCATCCTTGCGCAGCGCGTGCAGGTAATCCAGTTCCTCGTAGTCACCGAACACCCGGTCGGCGAAGGGCTCCAGGAAACGGCGCTCCAGATCGCTGCCGGCGGCGGGCCGGCCCAGGGACAGCGCGGTGTAGATATCCAGCCGGATCGAGGCGTCGGCCTGGGCGCGCTGGTAGAGGGCGTTGACCAGACGGTTGGGCTTGCCCAGCCCCAACGGCAAGCCGAGGCGGATATCGCCACCGGTGAGTTCGATCACGCGGTCAGCGGCCTTGAAAGCATCGTCCAGTTGCTCGGGCACGTCGGGCTCCTTGTTGTATTGGTCCTGGGCGTCAGTGCCCCCCGGTACCGGAGACGGCGCTGACCAGAATCACGCCGATCACGATGAGGAGCATACCCAACACCGCCGGCGCGTCGGGTATTTGTTTGAAAAATAAAACCCCCACCAGGGCGATCAGCACGATACCGCTGCCGGCCCACACGGCGTAGGCAATCCCCATGGGCACGGTACGCAAAGTCAGCGACAAAAAATAGAAGGCCAGGCAATAGCCGACCACGGTCACCGCCGAGGGCCAGAGACGAGTGAAGCCGTGGGAAGCATTGAGCGCGGAGGTGCCCACCACCTCGCTGAGGATGGCCACCGCCAGATACCAATACCCCATATCAGTCCTCCAAGACCGGAATGCGGGTGTCCGGTGCTTTCAGGGTCCAGGCCCGTTCACCGGACGGGGTCAGCAGCAGAATGTCCAGGGGCACGCCGTTGATGAACTCCAGCAGCGGCACGTCCAGAGCCAACAGCGCGTCCGGCTGCTGGCAGCGCCAGGCGTAACGGCCGGTGAACCGCGCCGGTGGCGTGGAAACCGGCGGCGACAGGCTGGAACCCGCGTTCTGGCGCGTCACCGAACAGAGCGCCTCCGGGGCCGGCTCAAGCACGTTGCGGGCTTCGCTAAGGCGACCCAGAGCGTCGCGCACCGCCATCCTTTCCTCATCGGTGCCGGGGGCATGCTCGAAGCCCACCACCTGCCCGGCGGGCAGAGACAGCCGCGCCACCAGGGCATGGCCCTTGAGCGCGATCTCCAGGCTGCCGGCGACCGGTTCGGCGCCGGCCCCGTCAGCGGCGCCCGCGGCGCTCGCCAGTACCAGCAGAGCGGCCAGTAGGGATTTCACCATGCTCGTTACCCTCCATCCTCGTCCATAACAGGGGAATCCGTGGCGCTCTCCATATCCAAGCTGCCCATATCCAGACGGCGGCCCCAGTCCGCCAGCAGCTTTCGCGGCACCGCCGGGTCGTCGCCGGCGGTGATCACCACCAGCCGGCTGTCCTCATCGCCACCGGGCCACGCCGGCAGCGGCGTCATCTCCAGAGGCTGCGCCCCGACCCCCTGGATCAGCAAGGGGCCATCCAGTTTTTCGATCGCCACCAGCCCCTTGAGCCGCACCAGATCATCGCCGGCGGCGGCGCGCAGGGCCGCCAGCGCCGCCTGCAATTGCTCATAGGCGATGCGCCCGCGCCAGCGCAGCCCGGCGGGCTGCAGGGCGTGCCCGCGACCGGCCGGGGTGGTGGAAGGCGCCATCGGCGAAATGGACGCCGACATCACCCCGGACAGCGGCGCCAGCACGCCGGTGATGCGACAGCGACGGGGAAAATCCCGGTCCAGCACGGTGGCGTCAACGGCGGCGGCATCGACCACATCGGCGTCCGGATTGAGGCGCGCCAGAGCCTCGGCCAGCGCCTGGCGGGCGGCGCCGTCCACCCGGTCGACCTTGGTGAGCAGCAAGCGGTCGGCGGCGGTGACCTGCTCCAGGGCTTCCGGATACCGTGCCAGGGCCGCCTCGCCGGCCACCGCGTCCACGGTGGTGAGGATGGAGCGCAGCGAGAAACGCTTGCGCAGCCAGGGGTCCTGCTCCAGCACCGACACCACGCCAAACGGATCGGCGGCCCCGGTGGTTTCCAGCAGCACCAGCGAGAAGGCCGGCAGATCACCGGCGGCCCGGGCCATGTAAAGGTTGCGCAGGGTGGTGCGCAGAGTGCCCTGCACCGCGCAGCACACACAGCCACCGGCCAGCAGACTCACCGGCGCGCCCACCTTGCGGGCGAGATCCTGATCAATGCCGATGTCGCCCAGCTCGTTGATGATCACCGCCAGGTCACCGCGCTCGCCGAGCCAGCGATTGAGCAGCGTGGTTTTGCCACTGCCCAGGAAACCGGTCAGCACCACCAGGGGCGTGGGCGCGCTCATTCCGCCTGCCGCCGTCATCAAGCCTCCCGCATGGCCCAGGGCAACGCCTGGCCGGCCATGAACGGCACCATCGCCTCGCCGCCGGCGGTGACCGTGTCCGGCACGGACCAGTCGCGGCGCTCCAGGGTCACGGTGTCGGTGTTGCGCGGCAGCCGATAGAAGTCGGCGCCAAAGTGGCTGGCAAATCCTTCCAGCTTGTCCAGAGCGCCGTAACGGTCCAGGAAACTGGCGTACAACGGCAGCGCCGCCCGCGCCGAGTAGCAGCCCGCGCAGCCGCAGGCGGCTTCCTTTTTGTCGCGGGCATGGGGCGCGGAATCGGTGCCCAGGAAAAAGCGTGGGTGGCCGTCCAACACGGCACGCTGGATACGCTCCTGATGGGTACGTCGTTTCAGCACCGGCAGGCAGTAGTTGTGCGGTCGCACCCCGCCGACCAGCAGATCGTTGCGGTTCATCAGCAAATGTTGCGGAGTGACGGTGGCGGCGCTGAACTCGCCGGACTCGCGCACGAAATCCACCGCCTCACCGGTGGTGACGTGCTCGAACACGATGCGCAGCGTTGGAAAGCGCTCGCGGATATCGGCCAGATACCGGTCGATGAACACCCGCTCGCGATCAAAGATATCGATTTCCGGCTCGGTCACCTCGCCGTGCACCAGCAAGGGCACGTCGTGCTTTTCCATGGCTTCGTAGAGGTGGCCGATGCGGCCCGGATCGGTGACGCCGCTGTCGGAGTTGGTGGTGGCGCCGGCGGGGTACAGTTTGAAGGCGTGCACGAAATCACTTTGCGCGGCGCGCGCCACCTCTTCCACCGGCGTGGCATCGGTAAGGTACAACACCATCAGCGGCTCGAAGCCGCTGCCGGCCGGAATACGCGCCAGGATGCGCTCCCGGTAGGCCTCGGCCTGGGCCACGCTGGTTACCGGCGGCGTCAAATTCGGCATGACGATGGCACGGCGGAAAACCCGGGCGGTGGCGGGCACCGTTTCCGCCAGCATCTCGCCGTCCCGGAAATGCAGGTGCCAGTCGTCGGGTCGGGTGATGGTCAGGGTATCGGTCATGGCGGATGTCCTGTGGGCCGGAGGGGATGCTCATGATACGCAAAATTCCCGGCGCTCCACAGTTGCCGTGCGACCGGGCGCACCCTTTCGGCGGTTGCTTTTGAAGTCGGTGGCGGCGGCGCCTACGCTTTCCGCCGGCTTTTCCAGCCCCGGGTTCCGATCGAGGGAAACGCGATCAAACCGTGAGCCGGCGATGAGTAAGCCTCGGAAATTCCTATGATAATCTGAACCAGTCGATGGCATTACACGGCTTGGCATGTTTGAGGCCGTGTGCAAGGGGGAGCAATGGGGCGCACCGCGGAACAACCTTCCACGCCGGGACACCTGGTCTGGCAGCTGGATCACTTCGAGAATCACCGGCGCGCGATCCGCTTCGTGCGGCAGTTCCAGGATACCCTGTGCGTGTTCAGCGGTCCGGTGGGCCAGCTGTACACCAACTATGAGATCGCCGTGCCGGAAGGCCAGGACCGGTCATTGATCATTCTGCCCAATCCCTACGCCTACCACGACACCTTCAACGGGCTGCCGGAGGACGGCGCGCGCCCCACCGGTATCACCATCATCCCCGGCGAACTGGCCGGCGGCAGCGGCCTGCATATGCTGATTCCGCTGCGCGGCAAGACCGGTCGTACCATGCGGCGGGTGCCGCTGGCCACCGGCCTGCGCGCCCTGCTGCGTCAGGAAACCGGGGAACGGCCGTTCCTGCCGGTGATCACCAAGGGCGATCTGCGCGCCTTCGACAAGGACAACCCCAGCCTGCATCTGCACCGGCTGCTACCGGAGCGACTGAGCGACATCTCGGCCATGGAGATCAACGGCATCCGCCGGGCGATCCGCGACCGCCTGGCGGTTTACGTAAACGGCTAGCGTTCCACCGCCAAGGCCACGCCCTGACCGCCACCAATGCACAGGGTGGCCAGGCCCTTTTTCACATCCCGGCGCTGCATTTCGTGCAGCAGGGTCACCAGCACCCGACAGCCGGAGGCACCGATCGGGTGACCCAGGGCGATGGCACCGCCGTTGACGTTGACCTTGGCCGGGTCCCACTCCAGTTCCTTGCCCACCGCCAGGGATTGCGCGGCGAAGGCTTCGTTGGCTTCGATCAGATCCACCTGGTCCAGGCTCCAGCCAGCGCGCTCCAGGCAGCGGCGGGTGGCGGACACCGGGCCAATGCCCATGATCGCCGGGTCGACACCGGCACTGGCCTGGCCAGCCAGCCGCGCCAGGATCGGCAGACCCAGTTGCTTGGCGCGGGCTTCACTCATCAGCATCACCACGGCGGCGCCATCGTTGAGCGCGGAGGCGTTGCCGGCGGTCACCGAACCGTCCTTCTTGAAGGCCGGACGCAGGCCGCCCAGGGACTCGGCGGTGGTGTCGGCGCGGGGCTGTTCGTCGGTGTCGACGATTTTCGGCTCGCCCTTGCGCTGGGGCACTTCCACCGGGGTGATTTCATCCTTGAAGCGGCCGGACTCGATGGCCGCGGCGGCCTTGCGATGGGAGGCGGCGGAGAATTCGTCCTGCTGCTCCCGGGTGAGGCCATATTTCTCCACCAGGTTCTCGGCGGTGATGCCCATGTGGTAGTCGTTGAAGGCGTCCCACAGACCGTCCTGGATCATGGAATCCACCAGGCTGGCGTGACCCATGCGCAGGCCGGTGCGCGCCTTGGGCAGCACATAGGGCGCCAGGCTCATGCTCTCCTGGCCGCCGGCGATCACCACCTCGGCTTCGCCGCAGCGGATCGCCTGGCTGCCCAGGTGCACCGCCTTGAGGCCGGAACCGCACACCTTGTTGATGGTCAGGGCCGGTACTTCCTGGGGCAGACCGGCCTGAATGCTGGTCTGGCGCGCGGGGTTCTGGCCGGCGCCGGCGGTGAGCACCTGGCCCAGGATCACCTCGCTGACCGCGGACGGCTCCAGGCCGGTGTCCGCCAGCAGCCGGCGCACCACGATTTCACCCAGCCGGGTGGCGGGCTGATCCGCCAGACCACCCTGAAAGCGGCCGATGGCGGTACGGGTAGCGGCGACAATGACCACGTCTTGCATGCGATTCTCCCTCGTTCAAACGACAACAGGATTCAGCGAAAGGCGGCCATTTTAGGCGCTAACCGCCGTTCAGGCGACCACCACGGCACGGATAGGTCCACGCCATGGCGGCGCGGGCCTTACAGCGCCCGGGCGCGGTCACGCAGCACGTACTTCTGAATCTTGCCGGTGGAGGTTTTCGGCAGCTCACCAAACACCACCGTCTTGGGCACCTTGAAGCCGGCCAGGTGATCCCGGCAGAAGCCGATCACGTCCTGTTCGGAGACGCCTTCGCGACCCGCCTTGAGGGTGACGAAGGCACAGGGGGTCTCGCCCCATTTTTCGTCCGGGCGCGCCACCACCGCCGCCTCCATGACGTCGCCGTGACGGTAGAGCACGTTCTCCACCTCGATGGTGGAAATGTTCTCGCCACCGGAAATGATGATGTCCTTGAGACGATCCTTGATCTCCACGTAGCCATCCGGATGCCAGACCGCCAGATCACCGGTGTGGAACCAGCCGCCCTGGAATGATTCCCGGGTGGCGGCCTCGTTTTTGAGATAGCCCTTCATCACGGTGTTGCCGCGCATGAAGATCTCGCCGATGGTCTCGCCGTCCCGGGGCACCGGTTCCAGGGTCTCCGGGTCGGCCACCATCACCCCTTCCAGGGTCGGATAGCGCACCCCCTGGCGGGACTTAATGGCGGCGCGCTCCTCCAGCGGCAGCTCATCCCAATGGCCGTGCCAGGCGCACACCGTCACCGGGCCGTACACTTCGGTGAGGCCGTACACATGGGTGACGCGCAGCCCCATTTCCTCCACCGCGCCGATCACCTTTGCCGGCGGCGCGGCGCCGGCGGTCATGGCGTCCACGGGATGCTCGATGGCCGCCTTGGCCTCCTCGGGCATGTTGATCAGGGCGTTGAGCACCACCGGCGCGCCGCACAGATGGGAAACCCGGTGCTGCCGGATCAGAGTCAGGATGCGCCGCGGGTCCACACGCCGCAGGCACACATGCACGCCGGCCTGGGCGGTGACGGTCCAGGGGTAGCACCAGCCGTTGCAGTGGAACATGGGCAGCG
This sequence comes from Alloalcanivorax sp. C16-2, assembly GCF_046507615.1. Classification (NCBI taxonomy): domain Bacteria; kingdom Pseudomonadati; phylum Pseudomonadota; class Gammaproteobacteria; order Oceanospirillales; family Alcanivoracaceae; genus Alloalcanivorax; species Alloalcanivorax sp. C16-2. Next base: position 153,170 of record NZ_JBKFTL010000002.1, read on the forward strand.
TCCACAGATACACCGGGTGCAGCCCCATGGACCAGGTGGCCTGGTTGCCCAGGGAATTCAGATAGGCGCCACGATGATGGTAGACCACGCCTTTGGGATCACCGGTGGTGCCGGAGGTGTAGTTGAGGGAGATGGCGTTCCACTCATTGTCCGGCCAGTGCCAGTGGTACTCCGGATCGCCCTCGGCAAGGAAGGCTTCATAGTCCAGGTCGCTGACCGGTTCGCCTTCGTCGTATTCCGGATCGTCCACGTCGATCACCAGGGGCGGCGTGTCCAACCGCGCCAGGGCGTCGGCGATCACGGCGTGGAATTCCCGGTCGACGATCAGCGCCTTGGCCTCGCCGTGCTCCAGCATGTAGGCGATGGCATCCGCGTCCAGGCGCACATTCAGGGTGTTCAGCACGGCGCCGATCATCGGCACGCCGAAGTGGGCTTCCAGCATCGCCGGGATGTTCGGCAGCATCACCGCCACGGTGTCACCCTTGCCGATGCCACGCCCGGCCAGGGCCGAAGCCAGACTCCGGCAGCGCTGATAAGTCTCGCGCCAGGTGCGACGGATGTCGCCGTGAATCACCGCCGGATAATCCGGGTACACCGAGGCGGTGCGCTCGATGAAGCTGAGGGGGGTCAGGGGAACGTGGTTGACCTCGGTGGGCGCCAGGCCCTGCTCGTAAATGGACATAACGATGGTCCCGTGGTTGTTCGCGGTATTATTCGGGTAGAGTTACGGTATTGACCCGTAACGCCGGGGCAACTTTATAGACGAAAAAGAACAGATATGGAAATAAAACCAGAGTCTTATAGTATATCTACTAGATGCCGTTTTGGGTGACCCGGGATGGCCACGGACCCCGCCCCCGCCCTGCTCGACCAGGACCCGCAACCGGCGCTGGTACTGGACGCCGCCGGCCAGCCCCTGGACGCCAATCCGGCCCTGCACGCCCTGCTGCGCGATCAAGGCGCCGACACCGGCGCTGCCCTGCCCGCCAATTACCCGGCGCTGGCCGCCGCCTGCCTGTGCCAACGGCGGGCCATCGCCGAGGTGGAAGCACGGCTGGGCGAGCGGCTGCTGCTGTGGACCTTCATTCCCCTGCCCGGCGACCGGGTGCTGGCCCGGGGCCGCGACGCCACCGAACAGCTCGGCAACGAAAAGGCCGCCTACCGGGCCCGCCGTCTGTACCGGCTGATCACCGAGAACACCACCGACCTGATTTCCCGCCACCGGCCGGACGGCGTGTTCCTGGACGCTTCGCCGGCGTCCTGGGGGCTGCTGGGCTACTGGCCGGAACAGCTGCGCGGACACGCCGTCCTGGACCTGTTCCACGAACAGGACCGGGAGCGCCGCCGCCGGGAAGCCGCCGAGGCCCTGGAGGAAAAGGGCTACCACACCATGACCTACCGCATCCGCCACCGGGACGGCCACTACCTGTGGTTCGAGACCGCCAGCCACGCCATCCGCGAAACCTACACCGGCGCCGTGGTGGAGGTGGTCAGCGTGAGCCGGGACATCACCGCCCGGGTGCGCGCGGAGCAAAACCGGCGGCGCCTGGCCGAGGTAATGGAAGCGCAGCAGCGCCGCCACCAGGACGAACTGGCGCGCAGCAGCCGGTTGATCGCCATGGGCGAGCTGGCCTCGGGCATTGCCCACGAGATCAACCAGCCGCTGGCGGCGATCAGCAATTACGCCGCCGCCGGCCAGCGCCACCTGAGCGCGTTCCGTGCCGGGGACGGCGACCAGGCCGATCTGGACAAAGTGGCGCGGAGCCTGGAGCGGGTCGGTGAACATGCCCACCATGCCTCCGAGGTGATCCGCCGCCTGCGGGCCTTCCTGCGCAAGGGCCAACGCCGCCTGGAGCCGTTGGACATCAATACCGTGGCGCGCCAGGCGATCCGGCTGTGCGCCTGGGAAGCCCGGGCTCAGCGTATTACCCTGCGCGAGCATTTGATGCCGGACCCGCCGCCGTTGCAGGCGGACCGCATTCTGCTGGAGCAGGTGCTGGTGAACCTGCTACGCAACGCCCTGGACGCCAACCGGGAGCGCCACGGCGACGCCGGCTCCGAGGTGACCGTGGAAACCGCCCACCAGGACCGGGCCCTGGTGATCCGGGTCATCGACCAGGGGCCCGGCGCCGACCCGGACACCCTGGAGCGCCTGTTCAGCCCGTTCTACACCAGCAAGCCCGACGGCCTTGGCCTGGGCCTGCCGATCAGCCGCTCGGTGGTGGAAAGCCTGGGCGGCGAACTGAACGCCCGCTGCCTTGAGCAGGGGCTGGAAATGTATTGCCGGCTGCCGCTGGCCCGCCACGAGGAGAATCAATGAGCGCCGCCGAACAGATCGTTTATGTGGTCGACGACGACGCCGGCATGCTGGAATCCACGGTCTGGCTGCTGGAATCCGTGGGGTTGACGGCACGGCCGTTCACCAATGGCGCCGACTTCCTGGCCGCCTGCACGCCGGACCAGCATGCCTGCGTGCTGCTGGATGTGCGCATGCCCGCCATGGGCGGCCTGCAGGTGCAAAAAACCATGAAGGAACAGGGCCTGGGCCACCCGGTCATCTTCGTCAGCGGTCACGCCGACGTGCCCATCGTGGTACGCGCCTTCAAGGCCGGCGCCGTGGATTTCATCGAGAAGCCCTACAACGAGCAACTGCTGCTGGACAGCGTGCAGCAAGCGCTGGACCGGGAACGCCGGGCCCAAGGCCGCGATGCCGGGCGCCGGAGCGTGGACGAACGGCTGGCCCGGCTCACCCCCCGGGAACGGGATGTGCTGCTGCCCCTGGTGAAGGGCTACACCAACCGGGAAATCGCCGCGCAACTGAATGTCAGCGTGAAAACCGTGGATCTGTACCGCTCCCGGGTAATGAAGCGCATGGGCGCCGAGCGCCTGCCGGATCTGGTGGGGATGGCGATCGCCGCCGGGCTGGTGCCGCCGTTGCGGCTGCGGGAAGGGGATCAGGCGCCGCAAGCCGGCGCCTGATCGGAGGGACGGGCCGGAGGGTCAGTCCTCCTGGCCTTGCTGTTTGGCCTGCTCGGCCTGCTCGGTCACTTCGTTCAGCTCAAACCACATGGCGTTGAGAATGGCGAAGGTGCAGGCCAGACCGACACCCAGAATCCAGGCGAAATACCACATTGTCGGTTCTCCTCAGTACATGTCCTTGTTGACGTCGCTTTCGCGGACCTTGCCCCACAGCACCTTGTACACCCAGGCGGTGTAGAGCAGCACGATGGGCAGCAGGATCACGGTGGCGATCAGCATGATGCCCAGGGTGTAGTGGCTGGAGGACGCATCCCACACCATCAGGCTGTGGCCGGGATCGGAACTGCTGGGCAGGATCACCGGGAACATGGACACGCCCACCGTGGTGATGATGCCCGCCACCGACAGCTTGGAGCCCAGGAAGCTGAGCGCCCCGATACGGGTGAACAAGCCGAGCATGGCCAGGGCGGCCCCGCCAAAACCCACCAGCGGCACCAGCCACAGCAGCGGCTGGGCACCGTAGTTGGCCAGCCACACACCGGCCTCGGTGACCACTTCCTTACGCAGCGGATTGCTGGGGCCCATCGGGTCCATGGCACCCACCACGCGGTAGCCTTCCATATTGCTGACCCAGAAACCGCCGATCGCGAACAGCACGATCACCACGGCGGCGGCGATCAGACCAATGCGCCGGGCCCGTTCCGCGGGCTCGCCATCCGCCTTGATCTGCAGCCAGGTGGCGCCGTGCAGTACCAGCATGGCCAGCGACACCAGCCCGCACAGCAGCGCGAACGGGTTCAGCAAGGCAAAGAAGGAACCGGTGTAGAACGGTCTCAGGTCGCTGTCGAAGTGGAACGGCACGCCCTGCAGCACATTGCCCACGGCGACGCCGAAGATCAGCGCCGGCACCACGCCACTGAAGCACAGCGCCGCGTCCCAGCGGGCGCGCCAGCCGGCATCGTCACGCTTGGAGCGGAACTTGAACGCCACCGGGCGGATGATCAGCGCCACCAGGATCAGGAACATGGCCAGGTAAAAGCCGGAAAAGCTGACCGCGTAAAGCGCCGGCCAGGCAGCGAAGATGGCGCCGCCGCCCAGCACGAACCATACCTGGTTGCCTTCCCAAACCGGGCCCACCGTATTGATCACCTGACGGCGCTGGCCATCACCGCGGGCCACCGCCGGCAGCAGCGCGGCCACGCCCATGTCGAACCCGTCGGTCACCGCGAACGCCACCAGCAACACGCCGAGCAGAGCCCACCAGATCAACCGCAACACTTCATAGTCGAACAGCATGGCGTTGTCTCCTTATTCCTGAGGCCGGTTGAAGGCCGGTGAAAAGCGCTCGTCGAGCCGGGCCGGGTTGTCCGCGCTCTCCTCTTCCTCGGGGCCCTTGCGGATGTACTTGAGCATCAGCTTGACCTCGATCACCGCCAGGGTGGTGTAAATCACCAGGAAGCCGGCCACCGTGATCAGCAGATCGGTGACGGTCAGGCTGCTGACGCCCAGGAAGGTGGGCAGCACCCCTTCGATTACCCACGGCTGACGACCGTACTCCGCCACCAGCCAGCCCAGCTCCGCGGCCACCCAGGGCAACGGCAGGGTGTAGAACGCCACGCGCAGGAACCAGCGCGGCACCCGGCGGCGCAGGGAGACCATATAAAACGCCAGGCCGAACAAGGCGATCATGTAGAAGCCGATCACCACCATGAAACGGAACGACCAGAACAGCGCGAACACATTGGGCAGCGCGTCGCGGGTCGCCATGGCGATCTGCTCATCGCTGGCGTCGCGGGGGTCCTCCACGTATTTCTTGAGCATCAAGGCGTAGCCCAGGTATTCCTGGTTCTCCAGGAAGGTCTGGCGGGCCTCCGCGTTGCTCTCATCCACCTTGAGGGTTTCCAGGGCGTCATAGGCGAGCAACCCGTCGCGGATGTGCAACTCCGAGAGCGCCATCAACTCGCGGATGCCGGGAATTTCCTGATCGATGCTACGGGTGGCGATCAGCCCCATGACCCAGGGAATTTTCAACTCATAGTGAGTCTCCTGGGCCTCGCGGTCGGGGATACCGAACAGGGCGAACGGCGCCGGCGCCTCCTCGGTGTGCCACATGCCCTCGATCATCGCCAGCTTCATTTTCTGGTTGTCGGTGATGGTGTAACCGGATTCGTCACCCAGCACCACCACGGACAGGGCCGCCGCCAGACCGAAGGACGCGGCCACCGTGAAGGAGCGCTTGGCCAGCGCTTCGTGACGGTGACGAAGCAGATAGTAGGCGCTGATCGCCAGCACGAACACGGCCCCGGTAACGTAACCGGCGGCCACGGTGTGCACGAACTTGGCCTGGGCCACCGGGTTGAAGATCACCGCGGCGAAATCCACCACTTCCATGCGCATGGTGTCCGGGTTGAACACCGACCCCACCGGGTTCTGCATCCAGCCGTTGGCCACCAGAATCCACAGCGCCGACAGGTTGGAGCCCAGCGCCACCAGCCAGGTCACCGCCAGATGCTGCACCTTGCCAAGCTTGTCCCAGCCGAAGAAGAACAACCCCACCAGGGTGGCTTCCAGGAAGAAGGCCATCAGGCCCTCGATGGCCAGGGGCGCGCCGAAGATGTCGCCCACGTAGTGACTGTAGAACGCCCAGTTGGTACCAAACTGGAACTCCATGACGATGCCGGTGGCGACGCCCATGGCGAAATTAATGCCGAACAACAGCCCCCAGAACTTGGTCATGTCCCGCCAGATGGTGCGTCCGGTCATTACATAGACGCTCTCCATGATGGCGAGCATGAAGGACAGGCCCAGTGTCAAAGGAACAAAGAGGAAGTGGTACATGGCCGTCATGGCGAACTGCAGCCGCGACAACTCGACCAGCGTGGCGTCGATCATTGATGTTCTCCCCTGACTACAAACCGGCGAGCCACCGACCGGCCCGCCTGTGCACGGAAGGTCCTCCATGGCCTTCCAGTTCGAGGTACAGCATGCGTGACATTACACGCAACCGAATGACGGTGCCTTGAGCGAGATCAGGATGACGCGGGTGAAAGCCCGCCGGATCACGTCTACCATTGAGCGCCGTCCCGGTTAGCGCTCCTGGCACCATGGTCAGGATAGCATCGCGCCCGAGCCGCTTCACGTCACATTGAGCAAAGTGGAACCAACCAACGCCATGCCCATTGATCCACATCAAGCCGACCCGGCCGCCTGGCTGGCGGACCAACGGCGCCACGCGCCACGGATGCTGAGACGGTTGTTGCTGACCGCCCTGGCGGACGCGCCCCTGGCGCTCCTGCAGGCGACCATGCTGGCCTGGCTGGCCGCCAACCTGGTGGCCGGCGCGGGCCGTCTCTGGACCCCGGCCCTGCTGTTGCTGCTGACCCTGGCGCTGCGCGCCCTGGCCGGCGCGGCCCGGGCGCGCTTCAGCGCCGGTGCCGCCGCCGACATCGGCCTGGCGATTCGCGAGCGGGTGGCCGACGCCCTGTTGCGTGGCGCCGGCGGTGCCATGCCCCCCGGCGAGGCCAGCACCGCCCTGCTGGAACAGACCGAGGCAGTGGGCCGCTACCACGCCGGTTTCGCCGTGCAAAGGCGGGTGGCGAGCCTGGCCACCATGCTGTTCCTGGTCGCGGCCTTCGCGGTGGACTGGGTGGTGGGGCTGATATTTCTGTGCACCGCACCGCTGATTCCGGTGTTCATGATGCTGGTGGGCACCGGCGCCCAACGGGCCGCCGACCGGCAGTTGGAGAGCCTGCGCTTTCTGGGGGGTTACTTCCTGGACCGGCTGCGCGGCGTGCTGACGCTGCGCGCCTTTGCCCGCGAGCAGGCGGAACGGGACGCGGTGGACATCGCCAACGGCGAATACCGGCGCCGCACCATGAAGGTCCTGCGCATCGCCTTCCTCACCTCCGCGGTGCTGGAGCTGTTCGCCGCCCTGTCGGTGGCGCTGGTGGCGCTCTATGTGGGCCTGCACCTGCTCGATCTGGTGGCTTTCGGCCCCGGCCCGGGGCTGGATTTCGGCACCGGCCTGTGGCTGTTACTGCTGGCGCCGGAGTTCTACCAGCCGCTGCGCCAGCTCGCCGCCGGCTACCATGACCGGGCCGCCGCCCAGGCCGCCGCCGACACCCTGGCACCGTTGCTGGCCGACCCGGTTGTCGAGGATTCCTCTCATGCAGGAGCGGTCGGGAATCCCCAGGGTGCTCTGACCCTGGAGGGGCTGAGCTTCCGCTACGCGGACGACGACGGCGAGCCGCTGTTCGAGAACCTGAATGCCAGCGTGGCCGCCGGCCAGTGCCTGGTGCTGCGTGGCGACAGCGGCACCGGCAAGAGCACCCTGCTCAAGGTAATCGCCGGTCTGCTGCCCGCCGATGGTGGCCGCGTGCTGCATGACGGCCAGCCGGCGCCGCGACTGGACCGGGCCAATGGCCGGCTGGCATGGGCCGGCCAGCACCCCTGGTTCGTGCACGGCACGGTGGCGGAAAACCTGCGCCTGGTGGCCCCGGACGCGGACGACGCCGACCTGCGGCAGGTGCTCGCCGACTGTGGTCTGGCGGATCTGCCCGCCGGCCTGGCCACGCCCCTGGACGAGAACGGCGGCGGCCTGTCCGGCGGCCAGGGCCGGCGGCTGGCGCTGGCCCGGGCCCTGCTCAGCCCGGCGCCGCTGTTGCTGCTGGATGAACCCAGCGCGGAACTGGACCAGGCGCTGGAGGCCCGCATCGTCGCCACCCTGGCCGCCCGTAAGGGCGACCGCACCCTGGTGATCGCCACCCATTCCCCGGCCCTGGCGGCCCTGGGCGACCAGAGTGTTTGGTTGGGGGCGTCGGGGGCCTCAACGGCCTCGACCATCGCGGCTGAAGCGGGGTGCCGCCCAACCGCTCCTTCGGAGACGTGGCCGCGAACTGGAGGGAATGGCTCATGAATGACCGTCCCGTTTCTCCCCGCCACTGGCTGCGCCAGCAGTTCAAGGGCGAGGGCCGACGCCTGCGCAACGCCTGGCTGCTGGCACTGATCACCGCCCTGTCGGCGATGGCGCTGCTCGGCCTGTCCGGCTGGTTCATCAGCGCCGCCGCCCTGGCCGGCCTGGCCGCCGGCGGCATCGGCGCCATCTCCTTCAACCTGCTGGCACCCAGCGCCGGCATCCGCGCCCTGGCTGTGGGGCGCACCGTGTCCCGTTATTTCGAGCGGCTGGTGAGCCACGACGCCACCTTCCATGTGATGCAGCGCCTGCGCACCCGGCTGTTCGGCGCCATCCTGCCGCGCGTGCCCGGGCCGCTGTCGCACCTGAGCACCGGCCATCTGTTGGAACGGCTGCTGGGCGACGTGGAACGGCTGGAAAACGCCTGGCTGGGCCAGGGCCAGCCGACCCTGGTGGCCGCCGCCACCGCCCTGGTACTGCTCGGGGCCGGCTATGCCCTGGCCGGTCCGGTGGCGGCCCTGGCGCTGCTGATCGGTTTCGTGCTGATGGCGGCGCTGCTGATCCGGCTGGCGCGGGTGTCGGACGCGCCACTGCGGCAACGGGCCACGGAGCGCGAGCGGCTGCGCGGCGATCTGGTGCAGGCCCTGAACGGCCTGCCCGACGTGCTCGCCTACGGCCTGCGCCCCACCCTGCTGACGCAATGGCGCCAGCGGTTGTCCGGCCTGGCGGACCTGGAACACCGGCTGGCCTGGCGGCAGGCTCTTACCCAGACCCTGATTCAGAGCCTGATGCAGTGGCTGGCCGTCGCCATGCTGCTGGTGCTGATCGGCCCGGTGCGCAACGGCACCGTGGACGCCCCCATGGCCCTGGCGCTGATGCTGCTGGTGCTGGCCGCCGCCGAGGTCACCTTGCCGCTGGCGGCGGCCTGGCAGGGTTGGTCGGATACCCGCTCCACGGTGTCGCGGCTGGCCGGCCTCACCGAAGCGCCGCTGCCCCGCGCCGCCGCCGAGGGCGACCAGACACCGACGCCCGACGGCCTGCTCACCACCCGGGGGCTGAGCTTCTCCTGGCCGGGCCAGCCCCCCCTGTTCGAGCACCTGGACCTGGAAGTGCGCGCCGGCGCGCCGCTGGCCATCGTCGGCCCCAGCGGCGCCGGCAAGAGCACGTTGTTGCACTGCCTGATGGGCCTGCAGCGGCCCACCGGTGGCGAGATCCGCTTCGGCGGCGTGGCCCAGGCGGAGGCCGACGGCGAGGCCTGGCGCCGCTGCTTCAGCCTGCTGCTGCAGCGCCAGCAACTGTTCACCGGCACCCTGCGCGACAATCTGCGCCTGGCCCGGCCGGACGCCGACGACGACACCCTGTGGCGGGCCCTGGAACAGGCCCGGCTGGCGGACCTGGTGCACCAGCGCGGCGGTCTGGATCTGTGGATCGGCACCGAGGGCCTGCGCCTGTCCGGCGGCCAGGGCCGGCGCCTGTCCCTGGCCCGGGTGCTGCTGCGCGATAGCCCGGTGGTGCTGCTCGACGAGCCGTTCACCGGCCTGGAGCCGGCCACCGCCGACGCCCTGTTCGAGACCCTGCAAAGCGAACTGGCGGACCGGCTGCTGATCATGGTCACCCACGACCGCCGCCAGGCGGATCGCCTGCCGGAGAAGCTGACCCTGGCGCCTGACGCCTGACGCGCTGACGTCCTGACATCTATGTAGGAGCGGCTTTAGCCGCGATAAAGGCCTGGCGGGATAGCCGCCATTCGGGGTTATCGCGGCTGAAGCCGCTCCTGCGGGGGGTTAGCTCAGCCAGGAGGCCGGGTGGTGGCGCACCGCCACACCTATCATGTAGGCGAATACCGTCATCGCCAGCAGCGCGAAGACGGCACGGGTGGTGGCGGAACGACCGCGTTTGATGGCCACCGTGCCCAGGCCGATGTAGACCAGCAGCGCCACCAGCTTGGCCGCCAGCCAGGGGGTCTGCTGGGGCCAGGCGCGCAGCATTACCATCAGGGTCACGCCGCAGGCCAGCAGCCCGGTGTCGATCACATGGGGCAGCACCCGCACCCAGCGCCGTTGCAAGCTCGGGGCATCGCGCACCGACCACCAGGCGCGAAGGGTGAACAGGGTGATGCTGGCGGCCGCCAGACTGACGTGCAGGTGTTTGATCAGGGTGTACACGGAGGCGTTTCCTTAGTAAGCTCGGCCATTATCAGGAGAATTCAATGCACGGTATCACGTCACAACGCCTGCTTCCCGGCACCCGGCCTTCGGCCCGGGGCATGTTGGCGTGCGCCGTCGTCTTCTTCTTCGGGTATTGGTTTAGCCGCTCGCGCGCCTGACCGTACCCGGACAGGCGCGCCCGTTGGGGCCGCCTGCCGAAGACCCAGAAACCCCCGGTTGGCGACCCACCGGGGGTTTTTCATTTTCAGAGGTTTTCAGAGGAAGGAAGGATCATATGAACGCCAGTCTTGCCGCCGTCCGCGAGGACGCGGACGTTTCGCCCGCCCCACGGCGAGCTCACCCCCTGCCAGGCCCCGCCGCCCTGCGCGAAGCCCTGCCGCTGACACCGGCGCAAGCCGACCAGGTGCGCGCCCACCGCGATCAGGTACGCGCCATCCTGCGCGGCGAGGACCCGCGCCTGCTGGTGATCACCGGGCCCTGCTCGCTGCATGACCGGGACGCCGCCCTGGACTATGGCCGCCGCCTGAAGGCGCTCAACGACCGCCTCGGCGACCGCCTGCTGCTGGTGATGCGTGCCTACGTGGAGAAGCCGCGCACTACCGTGGGCTGGAAAGGCATGCTCTACGATCCGCACCTGGACGGCCGGGGCGACCTGGCGGAGGGCCTGCGCCGCTCCCGGGCGCTGCTGCTGGATCTGGTGGATTTGGGCCTGCCGGTGGCCACCGAGCTGCTCAGCCCGCTGGCGGCGGATTACCTGGCCGATACCCTGAGCTGGGCGGCGATTGGCGCGCGCACCACGGAATCCCAGATTCACCGGGAAATGGTCAGCGGCCTGGATCTGCCGGTGGGCTTCAAGAACGGTACCGACGGCGAACTGGGCGCGGCCCGGGACGCCATGGGTGCCGCCGCTCATCCCCATGCCCACCTGGGCATCGATGATCACGGCCACCCGGCGCTGATCCAGACCGCCGGCAACCCGGACACCCATCTGGTGCTGCGCGGTGGCCGCCGTGGTCCCAACTACGACGCCGCCAGCGTGGCGGCGGCCCGTGATGCCCTGGAGAGCGCCGGCCTCAATCCGCGCGTGGTGGTGGACTGCAGCCACGCCAACAGCGGCAAGGACCCGGCGCGCCAGCCGGCGGTGCTGGACGAGCTGCTCGCCCAACGCCGGGCCGGCGACCGCACCGTGGCCGGCGTGATGCTGGAAAGCCACCTGCACAGCGGCCAGCAGGCCCTGGGTCCGGACCTGCGCTATGGCGTGTCGATCACCGATGCCTGCCTGGGCTGGGACGACACCGAAGCGGCCCTCAACGACCTGGCCAAAAACCTCTAGCTAGGCGGGCACCGGGGCCGGCGCCCCTTCCTCCGCCGGCTCCGCCGCCTCGCCCTCGGCGGTGAGATTGAACACCGCCATTTCCCGACGCAGCGTGCGCGCCTGGGCCTCCAGCCGCCCGGCGGCCTTGGCGGCGTCCGCCACCAACGCCACGTTGTCCTGGGTAACCCGGTCCATCTCCACCACCGCGCGCCCCACCTGTTCAATGCCCTGGGTCTGCTCCCCGGAGGCGACCCGGATCGCCGCCATGATCTCGGTGACCCGATCAACGGAGGCAAGCATTTCCGACATGGTTTCGCCGGCCTGGTTGACCCTCTCGGCGCCCTGCCCCACCCGTTCCACCGTGTCCTCGATCAGGCCGCGGATTTCCTTGGCCAGGCCGGCGGTGTTCTGCGCCAGTTGGCGCACCTCGGAAGCCACCACCGCGAAGCCCCGTCCATGGTCGCCCGCGCGCGCCGCCTCCACCGAAGCGTTAATCGCCAGGATGTTGGTCTGGAAAGCGATGCCCTCGATGCGCCCGGTGATCTCCTGAATGCGTTCGGAGCCATCGCGAATACCACTCATGGTGGCCGCCACCTCGCGCACCGCCTCACCACCCCGGTGAGCCACCCGGCTGGCGCCCTGGGTGAGATCATCCGCCTGGCGGGCGTGCTCGTCATTGTTCTGCACCGTGGCGGTGAGCTCCTCCATGCTCGCCGAGGTTTCTTCCAGGGAGGCGGCCAGTTGCTCGAACCGGGCGGACAGGTCGGTGTTGCCGGCGGCGATTTCCCGGGAGCCGGCGTGGATGGTATCGCTGCTGGCACGCACCTGGCCGACGATGGCGGCCAGGTTATCGCGCATGCGGCCCAGGCCATTGTAGAGCTGGCCGATTTCGTTGTTGCCACGGCGCTCCACCGGCTCGGACAGATCCCCGGCGGCCATGCGCTCGCAGTGGGCGGCCACCCGGCGCAGCGGCTGGATCACGTTCACGGTGATGCCCCACAACACCACCGCCACCAGCCCCAGGGACAGCACCAGCACCCCGGCCAATACCGCGTCGAGCCGGCCAGCCATGGCGTGGAACTCGTCCACCCGGGCACGCACTTTGTCGCCGGAATCCGCCAGCAGGGCGTCGGCTTCCGCCGCCGCCGCTTCCGCGTTCAAACCGCGCTCCCCGCGCAGCAACTCGATGTAGGCGCCACGCAGGGTCTCGGTGCGTTCGGCGTGCAACTGGTTGAGCGCCTCGAAGGCCTCCCCGTTATGGTGGTTGGCGTATCCGCTCACCCCACCGATCAGCAGCACCATCAGGGTGAAAGCGGCCAGCACCAGGCTCCAGCTGCTTTTCACGGTCAGGTCGTCGAGCCACTTCATCTTTGTCTCCCACCAGCTTGGCAATGATCCGCAGCCTACTTCCGAAGCACGGCGATTGCGCGATGAACCACCGTTTTCCTAACACACATCAAGGAATCAGGCTTTTCCCGGAAACGCCCTCACGGCGCCCGGACTACAGCCATGTCATCGGCAAAAAACCCATTAACTTGAATAAAAAAAGCGGCCCGAAGGCCGCCCGAGGAGGAGGAGCAAGGAAAGCGCGAAATGCTTAATTGGTGCAGCCGCCGGCATTGGTGTAATCGCCATCCACCACGGTGTCGATCCACTGATTCATCAGCGCCGAAGCTTCGTCGTGGGCCACGCTGCGGGCGATCGGCGGCATCATCCGCTGAGGATCATTCTCGGCGGCCAGCCGGCAGGCGACGATGGAATCCGCGCTGCTGCCTGGCACCAGCACGTGCTGCCGCCCGCAGGACCCGCCACCGGTGGCGGTGGGTTTCTTGCAGACGCCATAGCCGGCATCCACGTCCCGATAATGATCCAGGTAATAGCCGGTGTTGGAGGCGGCGCCCTTGTCGTTATGGCAGTGCTGGCAGTTCACCTCCAGATAGGCGCGTACCCGCTGCTCCACATCCGCCGCCGAATGCGCCGCCGCGCCACCGTCGCCGGGCACGTTCCAACGCGGCAGGCGTTCGATATTGGTGGCCACGCCCTGGCCATCCAGTTCCAGATCCGGGGTGCCGGCCAGCAGACCCTGGTCGATCCAGTACTGGAGCTGGTTGACGCGCGGGAAACCGGCCTGGCCGGAGGTGCCCATGAAGGTGCTTTCCGGCTGGTAGGCACGATTCAGGTTGCGGGGCTTGGGCCCGATCGGCGCGCTGCCCGCCGGCCGGTCGTCGTTGCCGTGACAGGTGATGCACTGGTTGGCATTGGGCACCGAATAGCCGGCGGTCTCGCCGCTCACCACCTGGCCGGTGTTGGCGTCCCGGTAATGCCAGTGCACCGCGCGGCTGCCGCCACCGGGGGCAAAGCGCGCCACCATCTCGCCGTCCTGCTGTTCCCAGATGTAGGGCAACCCGGCCCAGAACGCCTTGCCGCTCTGGCTGGTGCGTTTGATCAGAAGGCGGGTTTCCACCAGCTCCTCGCTGCCGTTGGCTTCATCGGTGAAGGCGAAGGTCTTGGCGATCACCGTGCCCACCGGGAAGTCGATGGCGCCGTTCAGGTTGTTGCCGTCCTGGCCGTCCCGGTACACCGCCTGCTCGCCCGGCGGGATGAACGCCACCCGGTACTTGGTGGCGTAATCGGAGAACAGCTTGGTATTGAGCACGAACGGCACGCCACCTTCATGGGGCAGGCTACGCGGGTCCTCGGCGTCGGCGAACAGGTTGTATTGCGACAGCAGCGGGCAGTCCACTTCCAGGGCGGCGCGGTTGACCTCGCCCTCTTCCACCTCCTGCTCGCAGAGATGGGCAATGTATTCCTCGGTGGTGGCCGGATCGTAGTCGCCGCTGGGCTCGAACGGCGGGATCTCCACCCGGGGCAGCGGCTCCAGCACCCGGCCAAAGCGCGCCTGGCAATCATGGTCCTCGAGCCGGGTATCGGAGGGGAAGTTCAACAGGCCGCCGATGATGTCCACCAGGCCGCCCGGGGTAAGGATCGACAGATCCTGATCAAGCAGGCCCATGACCAGTTCCAGGCCATCGGTGCCATGGAAGTTCAGGTAGGGCGCGCTGTCGTCGGACAGCTCGTTATCGTGGATGCAGGAGCCCCAGGTAGGCTGCTTGCGTTCGCCCTGGTCGTCGAACTTGTAGGCGTTGTAGTGGCAGGACGGGTTGGGGTGCTCGTTGGTGTGCAGCGGCTTGCCATTCTCGTCCTGGGGCACCGGGTTGCCCTGGGCGTCCAGCGGATAGGGACAGTCCTCGTCCAGGTCATCAAGCAGGCCGTCCCAGATGATGTGCGCGCCCTTGCCCAGGTTGGCCAGGTTTTGCAGGCTGGACAGCAACTCGGTCGGGTTATTGAGCGTGGGCAGGTTCTTCAGCCCGATCAGGGTGGGCAGCACGCTTTCGATGTCGCCGGCCAGGGTTTTCTGCAAATCCGGCGGAGGCAGGTCATAGCCGGAGTTCGTCATCACGTTATCGTGGATGTGCAGCCCCTCGGTGTAGGGGTCCAGTTTTTTGTCGGCGGTGTTGCCGGGGCCGTCGATCAGCTCATAGCTGATGTACAGCACCGCCGCGGTGCTGTGGTCCTCGAACACATTGTCGAACACCTCGATGTTGTCGTAGCCCAGGGTGATGAACCCCACGCCCCGGGGCACCACGGACACCAGGCCACTGTGGGCGAAGTTGTAGGTGTTGTTGTTGCGCGCCAGGTTGTTGACCATCACCGAGGTGTCGCCGTACTGGGTGATGTTCTCCAGATCGTAGATCAGGAAGCCGCCGGTGTTGCACTCGGCCACGTTGTTGTCGTACTCGCCGCCCTGCACGTTCTCGATCTCGAAGCCCATGACGTTATAGGCGGCGCGGCTGTCGCGGATGATGGCGGTGTTGGTCTGGCCCACGTAGATGCCGGCGTCGGAGGCGCCGATGGATTCCGAGTTCTCCACCAGGATATTTTCCGACTCCACCGGATAGATGCCATAGCGGCCACTGTCGGAACTGGGCACGTAGTCCGGCGCCGGGTCGCCTTCGTTGAACGGCGGCGCGGTACAGGCCACGTTGATGCGCTGGGCATAGTTATCCTTGGTGATCACCCCGCCGCCGCCGGACCACAGGGCGCGCACGTCGCTCAGGGTGCCCCATTTCACGCCCTTGAGCTTGAAGGCATCGCCGGGGGAATCGAGGATGGTGATCCCTTCCACCACCAGGCCGCTCACGTTGAGCGCTTCCAGCCCGGTGACATTGACGCTGTCGCGGAACGACAACACCGTTTTGTCCTTGCCGCAGCCTTTCACCCGCACGTTCTCCGTGGCCTGGATCAGCAGGCCCTCGTCCAGGTCGAAATAGCCGCAGCCGAATTCCAGGGTGTCGCGGGGCTTGAGGCGGATCATGGCGTCCACCATGTCGGCGGTGGCGTCCGGGCCCGGTTCCACCCGGAAGGTGCGGCCCTCGGTGAAACGGTCCGGCACCTCTTCCTCGGGCTGATTGGGCGTGGGATCGGCGCCACCGTCGTTACCTCCCCCGCCGGAGCCCCCGCCGCCGCAGGCGGTCAACGTCAGAATGGCGGCCAGTACCCAGGCCACCGCTGAATATCTCTGAGTCTCGCTTGTCATCATCCTGCCCTCTTGCTTTTGTGTTGTCGGGTGCAGCGATTGGTACGGTTGTACGACGTTTCGGCGTGAAGTGGTGTATGGATATTGTGAAGGCTTGGTGAATGGCGGCCGGCGGCGGCGGCGCATTGCGGGGGGCTCGTCCCCCTGTCTATAGTGCCCCGGGGTGACGGGGCCCTTCTCACTCAAATAACCAGCCTCGCCACTTACTCACCGACACGGCATGCAAGGTGCCGGATACACAAAACAAAAGGCTATACATCATGACGTACTACGAGAGCCCCTTTTATCGGGTTGGGGGATACGGCATACGCTCTCAACGGTCGCGCCACGCGCCGTTGGTGGCATTGATCACCACGGCGCTGGCACTCGTCGGCTGCAGCGAGGATGACGCCGATCCACCGGTCCAGGACACGGACGCACCCACCTTGACGATGACCCCCACGAACGCGAAAACACTGCGTTTCGAGTGGGATGACAACGGCGCCGCCACCCGTTACCGCCTGCTGGTGAATCCGGACGGTGCCTCCGGCTACAGCCTGGCGGCCGGGTTCAGCGGCCCCCGGGACCGTTACGACCAGATCGTTTTTCTGCCCGACCGTCTGAACGCCGCCTACATGTTGGAAGCCTGCAACAGCCGGGGCTGCGCCAGCTCCGAGGCGGTTTACGTGAGCGGCGGCCTGAATCAGGCTATCGGCGCGCTGCGCAGGGACGACAACGCCGTGAACGGCTACTTTGGAACGGATGTGGCGCTGTCCGCTGACGGCTCCACCCTGGCGGTGGGCACCCCCGGTGACGAGGGCACGGACGGCACCGTGGCCTACGCCGGCGCCGTTCAGGTGTTCCGCCGTGACGGCGCGGACTGGAGCCGGGAGGCGGTGCTGCGCGCCGACCATCCCGGCCAGTACGACCAATTGGGCGAGGCCCTGGCGCTGAACGCGGACGGCACCGTGCTGGCGGCGGGCGCGGTCCGCGAAAGCAGCGACGCCACCGGCATCGATGGCGACGGCGCCAACGACAATGCCGCCAGCAGCGGCGCCGCCTATGTGTTCCGCCGCGACGGCGACGCCTGGCATCAGGAGGCCTACATCAAGGCCGACAACACCGATGCCGGCGATTACTTCGGCTTCGACCTGGCCCTGTCGGACAGCGGCGAGCGGCTGGCGGTGGGCGCGCCGTTCGAGGCCAGCGGCGTGGCCGGCGACGGCGACGACAACGGCGCCAGCCAGGCCGGCGCGGTCTACCTGTTCCACCTCGACAACGGCACCTGGGCCCAGGAGGCCTATCTCAAGGCGTCCAACCTGGCCGCCTCGGACTGGTTCGGCCACCAGGTGGCCCTGTCCGGCGACGGCACGGTGCTGGCCGCCAACGCCCTGCGCGAAGCCAGCGCCGCCACCGGCGTGAACCACGAACAAAACGACGACACGGCGGCCACCGCCGGCGCCGTCTATCTGTTCCGCCTGAACGGTGGCTGGAACCAGGACGCCTACATCAAGGCCTCCAACACCGAGTCCGCGGACAACTTCGGGCGCAGCCTGGCCCTGAACCGGGACGGCGACACCCTGGCGGTGGGCGCCAACCAGGAAGACAGCGACAGCGACAGCGTCGATGCCGGCCAGGCCGACAACGGCGCGCTCAGCAGCGGCGCCGCCTACGTCTTCCACCATAACGGCAGCGCCTGGGCCCAGAGCGCCTATGTAAAGGCCGCCAACAGCGATGCCGATGACGGCTTCGGTTTCCGGGTGGCCCTGGACGCCGCCGGCGAAGCCCTGGCGGTGTCCGCCCAGGGCGAACAAAGCACCGCCGCCGGTATCGACGGCAGCCAAGCGGACAACGTTTCCGATGGCGCCGGCGCGGTGTACCTGTTCCGTCTGGATGGCGGAGTCTGGGCGCAGCGCCATTACCTGAAAGCCCCGACGCCGGATTCCGACGACCGGTTCGGCCAGGGGCTAGCCCTGGCCGCCGACTGCGACACGCTGGCGGTGGGGGCGCCGAATGACGATGGCACCGGGAATGGCGCCTCGAACAGTGGGGCGGTGTTCGTTTATTGAGGAGGACGTTGGAGCCCGGCGTTTGCCGGGCTATCCCGGCTGAAGCGGTACGCCGCCCGGTCGCTCCTACGGGGGCTTCGGGATGGACCTGGTTGCTGTAGGAGCGGCTGGGCGGCACCCCGCTTCAGTCGCGATCCAGCGGTAGGGATCGCTGCTAACGCTTGGGCTTGGGCTTGGGCGCGATGTTTGTAGGAGCGGCCGGGCGGCGTTCCGGCTTCAGTCGCGATTCGGCGTGTGGGGTGGCTTCGGGCGCTTGGGCGCGCTACGCGCGCCGAGAGGGAGGGATTGATTCGCCGGCTTCGCCGTCTCACCCCTTCGGGGCGCCGCCGCTTTGCGGCGGCGTCCTGCGCCGGCCCGCCGGGCCGGCTTGTCGAACCGGAGGGTTCGAATGAAGTGCTCCCTCTCCGCCAGATACTAAAAAGCCCGGCTCAGGCCGGGCTTTTTAGTATCTGGCGGAGAGGGAGGGATTCGAACCCTCGATACGAGTAATACGTATGGTTCCTTAGCAGGGAACTGGTTTCAGCCACTCACCCACCTCTCCGGAACTTTATTGGCGCGCATCATACCAGCTTAGCTGGAAAATACAGCCCAAAAATTACACATTCTCGCTGCCGTCGCCGGTTTTTTCGTGCTGAATGCGTTGGTAGATCTCTTCCCGGTGCACGGCGACTTCCTTGGGCGCGTTAACGCCAATGCGGACCTGATTGCCCTTGACGCCGAGCACGGTGACGGTGACGTCATCGCCAACCATCAGCGTCTCGCCAACGCGGCGCGTAAGTATCAGCATGGAAAATCCCTCCTGGGTCCATCAGATTATTCAGTGAGCGCGTTATCGCACCTCGGTCGTTATCATGCGAATCCCTCACTCGCACCGGGGTACGAAGGCCGCATTATGCAGCAACGAACCGGCAAAGTCTTCCCGCCTCCGGGAATCCGGCGCCGACCGCCCTGGCGGCCGGCGCGACGGGGCCATCAGGCCGCCGGCTGGTCCAGTTCGAAGGCCTGGTGCAGCGCGCGCACGGCCAGTTCCAGATACTTCTCGGCGACCACCACGGAGACTTTAATCTCGGACGTGGAAATCATGGTGATGTTGACGCCCTCGGCGGCCAGGGTCTCGAACATCTTGCTGGCCACGCCGGCGTGGGAGCGCATGCCCACACCCACCAGGGAAATCTTGGCGATCTTGTCGTCACCGATGATTTCCGGGTTGCCCAGTTCCTCGGCGGCCTTCTTGAGGGCCTCCTTGGCCTTGGCGAAATCGTTGCGGTGCACGGTGAAGGTGAAGTCCGTGGCGCCGTCGGCGCCCACGTTCTGCACAATCATGTCCACCTCGATGTTGGCGTCGCTCACCGGGCCGAGAATCTTGAAGGCGATGCCCGGGGTGTCCGGGGCACCGCGCACGGTGATCTTTGCTTCATCACGGGTAAAAGCAATGCCAGAGATAACCGGCTTTTCCATATCCACCTCGTCGTCGACGGTAATGAGGGTGCCCGGGCCCTCCTGAAAACTGGACAGTACGCGCAGCGGCACATTGTATTTGCCGGCGAATTCCACCGAACGGATCTGCAACACCTTGGAACCGAGGCTGGCCATTTCCAGCATTTCCTCGAAGGTGATCTTGTCCAGACGGCGGGCGTTGTCGACCACCCGGGGATCAGTGGTGTAGACGCCGTCCACGTCGGTGTAGATCTGGCATTCATCGGCCTTCAGCGCGGCGGCCAGGGCCACGGCGGTAGTGTCGGAGCCACCCCGTCCCAGGGTGGTGATGTTGCCGTCGTCGTCGATGCCCTGGAAACCGGCGACCACCACCACGCGACCGGCATTCAGGTCGCCGCGCATCTTGTTCTCGTCGATGTCCTCGATGCGGGCCTTGGAGTGGCTGTGATCGGTGCGGATCGGCACCTGCCAGCCAGTGTAGGAACGGGCGTCGACGCCGCGCTGGTGCAGCGCCATGGACAACAGAGCAATGGTGACCTGCTCGCCGGTGGACACCAGCACGTCCATTTCCCGGGTGCTGGGATTGTCGGAAACACCATTGGCCAGCTCGATCAGGCGGTTGGTTTCGCCGCTCATGGCGGAGACCACCACGACCACCTGATCCCCCCGTTCCTGGAAGCGCGCCACCCGTTCGGCGACGGCCTGGATGCGTTCGACGGTACCAACCGAGGTGCCGCCGTATTTCTGAACGATGAGTGCCATAAATGACTTTTTCTGCAAAAAGGGGCGCGAAAGGATAGCATTTTCGCGCCGGGGTTTCATGTGAAGGGGCGGAGGATCGCGGTGGAACCACCGCTCCTACCGGGTTAAAGGCACCGCAGGAGCGGTGGTCCGACCGCGATTCCGCGCGCCGCGATGGGTTTTCAGAGCCGCTCTTCCACCCAGCCGTACACACCTTCCAGAGCCGCGGGCAGAGCCGCCGCGTCGGTGCCGCCGCCCTGGGCCATGTCCGGGCGACCGCCGCCCTTGCCGCCCACCTGTTCGGCCACGTGCTTCATCAGGTCGCCGGCCTTGACCCGGTCGGTAAGGTCCTTGGTGACGCCGGCCACCAGGGCCACCTTATCGCCGTCGGCGGCGGCCAGCAGGATCACCGCCGATCCCAGCTTGTCCTTCACCTTGTCCATGGTCACGCGCAGGGTCTTGGCGTCGGCGCCATCCACCTTGATGGCGAGCACCTTGACACCGTTCACCTCGCGGGCCTCGGCGGTGAGATCGCCACCGGCGCCGGAGGCCAGTTTCTGCTTCAGGCGGTCCACTTCCTTTTCCAGCTCGCGCAGGCGGCGGACCTGGGCGGCCACCCGCTCGGCGGCCAGCTCCGGGCTGCTCTTCACGGTGGCGGCGATTTCACCCAGGGCCCGCTCCTGGTCGCGCACGGCCGCCAGGGCGTACTCGCCGGTGACCGCCTCGATGCGGCGCACGCCGGCGGCGGCGGAGGTTTCCAGGGTGATCTTGAACAGGCCGATATCACCGGTGCGTTGTACGTGGGTACCGCCGCACAGTTCCTTGGAGAAGCCGTCGGTGCCCATGGTCAGCACCCGCACCTCGTCCGCGTACTTCTCGCCGAACAGGGCCATGGCGCCGGCTTTGCGGGCGGCGTCCATGTCCATCAGCTCGGTGGTGACGGCGGCGTTGGCCAGAATCTGTCGGTTGACCAGGGTCTCGATCTCGTCGCGCTGCTCGGCGCTGAGCGCCTCGCCGTGGGAGAAATCGAAGCGCAGGTAGTCCGGCGCCACCAGGGAGCCTTTCTGCTGCACATGCTCGCCGAGCACCTGGCGCAGGGCGGCGTGCAACAGGTGGGTGGCGGAGTGATGGCGCATGATGGCGCGGCGCCGCTCCAGGTCCACATAGGCGTCCACCTTGTCGCCCACCTTGAGGCTGCCCTCGCGCACCGTGCCGATGTGGATGTGCGCCTGGCCACGCTTGCGGGTATCTTCCACGTCGAAGCGACCGTCGGCGCCGGCCAGCACGCCACGGTCGCCCACCTGGCCGCCGGATTCGGCGTAGAACGGCGTGCGCTTGAGCACCACCATGCCGGTGTCGCCGGCTTCCAGGCGGTCCACGGCGGCACCGTCCCGATACAGGCCTTCCACTTCCGCCTGATCCTCATGCTTCTCGTAGCCGGAGAAATCAGTGACTGAATCGATGCTGAGGCGGTCGCCGTAGTCGTTGCCGAAGGCACCGGCGCCCCGGGCCCGTTCGCGCTGGGCTTCCATTTCCTTCTCGAAGCCGTCCATGTCCACGCCCAGGCCGCGCTCGCGGGCCACGTCGGCGGTCAGATCCGGCGGGAAGCCGTGGGTGTCGTAGAGTTGAAACACCACCTGCCCCGGCAGGGTGTCGCCGTCCAGCTCGGCCATGGCGCCTTCCAGCACCTTCATCCCGGCGGCCAGGGTGCGACCGAACTGCTCTTCCTCGGCGAGCAGCGCCCTCTCCACCCGGGCCTGCTCCCGGGCCAGTTCGGGATAGGCGTCGCCCATCTCGTCCACCAGGGCCCGGACCAGGGTGTGGAAGAATGGCTTGTCCTGGCCCAGCTTGTGGCCATGGCGCAGGGCGCGACGGATGATGCGGCGCAGTACATAGCCACGACCCTCGTTGGAGGGCACCACGCCGTCGGTGATCAGGAAACCGGCGGAACGGATGTGGTCGGCGATCACGCGCAGGGATTTCTCTTCCAGATCGTCGCAACCGGTGGCCCCGGCCGCCGCCTTGAGCAGGTTCTGGAACAGATCGATCTCGTAGTTGGAGTGCACCCCCTGCTTCACCGCGGCGATGCGCTCCAGGCCCATGCCGGTATCCACGCTGGGCTTGGGCAGCGGCAGCAGCTCGCCGTCGTCCTGGCGGTCGTATTGCATGAACACCAGGTTCCAGATTTCGATGTAGCGATCCAGATCGCCATCCTCGGAGCCGGGCGGGCCGCCGGGCACGTCCGGGCCGTGGTCATAGAAGATCTCGGAGCTGGGGCCACAGGGGCCGGTGTCGCCCATCTGCCAGAAGTTGTCCTCGTCCAGGCGCGAGAAGCGCTCGGCGCTGACACCCATCTCCTTGAGCCAGATATCGGCGGCCTCGTCGTCGGACACATGCACGGTAACCCACAGACGCTCCGCCGGCAGACCCAGCTCCCCGGTGAGGAATTCCCAGGCGAAGCGGATCGCGTCGCGCTTGAAGTAATCGCCGAAGCTGAAGTTGCCCAGCATCTCGAAGAAGGTGTGGTGGCGGGCGGTGTAGCCCACGTTTTCCAGGTCGTTGTGCTTACCGCCGGCGCGCACGCAGCGCTGGGCGCTGGTGGCGCGGGTGTAGTCCCGCTTCTCGCGGCCCAGGAACACATCCTTGAACTGGTTCATCCCCGCGTTGGTGAACAACAGGGTCGGGTCGTTCTCCGGCACCAGGGAGGACGACGGCACCTTGGCGTGGCCCTGGCGGGCGAAGTAATCGAGAAAGGCCTGGCGAATCTCAGCGCTCTTCATACGGAACAAACACTTACCGGAAATTGGGGAACGGCAGTATAGCGTTGTCCCGGGATCGTTGCGATGGGCGATGGGGCTGGCCACGGATAAGCCAAAGTCATGGCACGGCGACGGAATAATCGTTTGTCGGCGCTGGCCCGGACTGTCTGAATTCCAGCATGTCATTCACACCCGGAGGCCCCATGCCAGCATGCTCACCCCTGATTTCCGACACCGAGGTAGCGCGTTACCAGGAAGACGGAGCCGTGCACCTGCCCGGCCTGTTCAGCGACTGGGTGGAACCGCTGCGCGATGCGGTGCGGCGCAACCTGGAGCAGCCGGGCCCGCTCGGTACCCGCTATGGGAAAAGCAGCCATGCGGGAACCTTCCATGGGGACCGCTATATGTGGACCTTCGACGCTGGATTCCACGACTATGTCCTGAACGGCCCGGGCGGCGCGATCGCGGCGCGGCTGATGGGGGCCACCCGAACGCGACTGTTCTATGATCATTTACTGGTCAAGGAGCCCGGTTCCGAGGCGCCCACGCCCTGGCATCAGGACCTGCCTTACTGGTGTGTACGCGGTGACCAGCTGTGCTCGCTGTGGGTGGCGCTGGACCCGGTGGACCGGGATGGCGGCATGCTGCGCTTCGTGCGCGGCTCACACCGCTGGCCGACGCATTTTCGGGCGCCGGATTTCCAGTTCAAGACCGATTACGCCTCCGAGCTTGCCCCGTTACCGGACATTGACGCCGACCCGGAGCGCTACCCGGTGCTGACCTGGGAGCATGTGGAGCCCGGCGACTGCATAGCCTTTCACGCCATGGCCGTGCATGGCGCCAGCGGCAACCGCCATGGCAAGCGCCGGCGCCGGGTAATCTCCACTCGCTGGATGGGGGATGACGTGACGTACCGGGAGCACCCGAACGTGACCCGGCCAATCCGCGATCCGGGTCTGCGCGATGGCGACCCGATGGACTCGGACCTGTTTCCCGTGGTGTGGCCGGCGGCGGACTGACGTCCGACCGCCGTGACGGAGCCGCTCAACGGGCGAAAAGCTGGTCAATATCCTTGAAGCACTTGAACTCCAGCGCGTTACCACAGGGATCGTAAAGGAACATGGTGCCCTGCTCGCCGACCTGCCCGGCAAAGCGGATACAGGGCTCGATCTCGAAACGTACGCCCTGTTCGCGCAACCGGGCCGCCAGTGTCTCCCAGCCCTCCCAGCTCAACACCACGCCGAAATGCGGCACCGGCACGTCATGATCGCCCACGCCGCTGGTGGCCGCCGGATGGGCGGGCGCCGGCGCCTGGTAATGGATCACCAGTTGGTGGCCGAAAAAATCGAAATCCACCCAATGATCGCTGCTGCGACCCTCCGAGCACCCGAAGACGGTGCCATAGAAATGGCGCGCGAGGGCCAGGTCGTGCACCGGGATCGCCAAATGAAAAGGTTGCAGTGCCATAACGTTTCCTTTTTTGGTGGTTCTTAAGGGGCGGCTCAGAAGGTGCTCACATAGGGGAAGCGGCGACGCTGCCACACGTCCGGGTCCACCAAGGCGGAAGGGCGGCGCCCACTCAGGCCATTGAGCACATGGTCCGCGCATTGCAACGCGGTTTTCAGCAGGGCCTCCTGACTGGACCCGGCCATGTGCGGGGTAAACACCACGTTATCCAGCCCCGCCAGCGGCGAATCCGGCGCCATCGGTTCCTGATCGAGCACATCCAGCCCCGCCGCGAACAGGCGTTTGTCGCGAAGTGCTTGTGCCAGGGCCTGCTCGTCGATCAACCCGCCCCGGGAGGTGTTGATCACCACCGCCGAGGGCGGCAGCAGCGCCAGATTCTCGCGATTCAGGGTGTGCCGGGTGTCGTCGCGCAGGGGGCGGTGCAGGGTCACCACATCGACGCCGTCCAGTGCACTGGCCAGGGTCGAGTGGTATTCCACGCCATAGGCTCGGACTTCATCCGGGTCGGCGCTGGGCGAGAACACCCGCACCCGCATGCCAAACTCACGGGCCATGGCGATCACCAGCTTGCCGACATGACCGAAGCCGATCACCGCCAGGGTCTTCTCATACACCGAGTGGATCGGCTGGTCATAGCGGAAACGGGTGTCGGCGGCGCGCGTGGCCTCATCGGCGGGCACCACCCGACGCAGAGCGGCGAGCATCAGCATGATGGTGTGCTCGGCCACCGAGCGGACATTGCTGGTCGGCGTATAGGCCACCGGAATACCGAGCCGGTGGGCATGGGCCACATCCACCGCATTGGTGCCGGTACCATGGTTGGCGATGATCGCCAGGCGTGGCGCCAAATCCATGGCCGCGGCCGGCAGCGCGTCACGGACGATGATCGCATCCACGTCGGTCAGTTCGTTGGCGATGGTCTCCAGGCGAGGGCTGGAGGCGGCGCGCACGGTAACGCCGCCCTGCTCCAGTTTCTCGGTGGCCACCGGGTGGATCGGTTCAGCGATCAGGCAAACGGGCATCACCGGCTCCTAGGCGCTGAACGCGGCGGAAGTGCCGGTGGGCAGATGCCCGGCGGCACGCATATCAGTATCCGACCAGGACATGCCATGGGCCAGTTCCCGGGATGCGGCCAGCTCCGCCGCCCGGCCCTGGGTATGGTCGGTAAGCGGCCGTTCGCGCCGTTGCCACAAGGCCAGCCCCTCCTCCACGGTATCGCTTTCCTCCATCGCCACCGCCAGGCCCAGCGCGTTCATCATCGCGCAGCCGGCGCCCTGCGCCAGGGTCGGGGGCATGGCGTGGGCGGAATCGCCCACCACGGCCACCTTGCCGATAGCCCATTCCTTCAAAACGGTTTTTTCGTAGAGATCGTAACGCCCCCGATCACCCAGACTCTCGAGAGCCGGACGCAGGCCCGGGAAAGCCTCCACCCAGGGGGTGGGGTTAACCGGAATGGCCGCCGCTTCGTGGTCGTCAAGCCCCGCCATCATCGCCATGTACAAGGTGTCCTCGCTACACGGCGTATAGAGAATGCGCAGGGTTCGCCCATCCTCGCCCTTGTGCCAGAAATCGATCACGTTGTCCCAATCACCCCCCTTGAGCGGTCCGCGCGGCGCCAGCACCCGGGTCAGGCCGTCGTGATAGCGCTGCCGCTCCAAGGGGATATCCAGGGAGTCGCGCACCTTTGATTTGACGCCGTCGGCGCCGATCACCAGATCAGCTTCGAACCAGCGACCGCCGGCCACCTTCAAGCGCCCTTCCGGGTCCGCCGCCACCACCTGCGAACGGGTAACGATCTCGATGTCGTGGCGCCGGGCCGAGTCCAGCATGGCCTCATAAAGATGTTGTCGGGTCATGGTCAGCAAACGGCGATAGCCCGGCTGGTTGATACGCTGGTAGGAAAGCCGCTCTCCGTTGGTGCGCGTTTCGTACGCCGGTGCCGCGAAGGCACCATCGAGCACCTGTTGGTAGGCGCCCAGGGAATCGAGCACGTGCAGACCATTGTCCCAAATATAGATGCCGGCACCGAACGCACGCAGTTCCGGGCTGCTTTCGTGCACCCGTACCGACCAGCCGCGCTGTTTCAGGGCGATGGCGCTGGCCAGGCCGGCGAAGCCCGCGCCGGCGATTTCCGCGTGTCTTGTTTCACTCATGATCGTTTTCTCCTTGGGTCTTCGGGGGTGAGCGATGTTTTCAGGTGCCTACCCGCATCGGGGCGGTCATCTGTCGCAATACGGCAAGCACGCTCTGTGCCGTGATCCGCCCGGTCTTCGGATTACTGGTGGGGATGTTCTCAATGGTCATGGAGAACAAAGCGCTGTCTGAAACCACCGTAATGGTATGGGTGTTGCGTTGAATGGTCGGGTCCGCCCAGATCTCCAGTTGGGTCTGGTCAACACCGATGCCCGCCAGCGACAGGGAAATCGCCACGTTCAGATTGGCGGGAAAGCCGGTGGCCGCCTCGCGGGCCTTGCCGGAAAACAGGCGTTTGGGAACGTCTATCCCTTCTATATCGATGCCATTGGCGACCAGGAATGGCGCCCCGCGAAATCCCTCCACGGGCTTGCGCGACACCATTTTCACCGACTCTATGCGGCCCTCGGCCGCGGCTTTGACCGCATCCAGCCCCAACAAGGCACCGGTGGGTACGATAATCCGCGCACCGTGCCGATCGGCCAGTTCGATCAGGTCCATATTGTCGAGCATGGCCCCGGAACTGAGTACCACCAGCTTCTTACCGGCACGCAGTACCGGCTCGGCCAGGCGCCGCATCAACGCGGATGGCGCGCACTCGATGACCACGTCACAGTGGGGTTCCAACTGATCGATGCCCACCACCGGCACGTCCAGCCCCGCTTCCCGCAGCCAGTCTCGGGCCGCTTCCACGTTACGCGCCGACACCGCGCTCAGCGCCACGCCAGGGACCCTTCCATTCAGGGCGGTCGCCACGTCCCGTCCCACGGTTCCCAACCCGGCGATTCCCACTCTGATCACACCGGCGTGGTTGTTCAATGTCATATCGGCTCTCCGCCCTGAATGATTCATGGAGCGGATGGTGACGAAACAGGGCGGCTTCGAACAAACGACTTTTTTCCCCGCCATGCATTCATTCAAGTCATCCGTCATGCCTGATTAAGACTCATGCATCAGGGCCCGATTAATCATTTGCCGCCCATGATTCTGTGCCCATATCTTGCATAAAAATCATCCAGGCCCTGTGGCCGTTCCCTGCAACGGAGTGAACCAGCATGTCCAGTAAAGAAGGTTTTAAACTCGATCGTCGTACTTTTTTGAAAGGCGCGGCCGCGGCCGGCGCCGTGGCGATGGCGCCCGCGGTGCTCGCCAAAAAAACACGAAACATCAAGTTTACTCTCCCCTGGCTACCGCAGGGCGCCACCGCCTATGCCTACGTGGCACAGGATCAGGGCATGTTCAAAAAACGGGGAATCGAAGCGGAAGTAACACGCGGGCATGGCTCGCTGGCGGCCGCGCAGTCGATCGCCAACAAGCAGTTCGACTTTGGTTTGGTTTCCGCTAGCTCAACCATCCTTTCCGCCGCCACCGGCCTGCCGTTGGTGGCCCTGGGCACCACCAACTATGAAGCCTATCTGGGCGCGCTGGTAAGAGCCGACTCACCCATCAAGACCGCCAAGGACCTGGTCGGGAAACGCATGGGCGGCGTGCCTTCATCAGTGGAGTTTCCGCTTTGGGAGGCCTTCGCGCTGAAGGCCGGGATTAAACCGGAGGATGTGGAAATCGTTCAGGCCGATCCGCGCATCCTTGAGCGGCTGCTGGTGGAGCGTAAAGTGGACGCTTCTTACTGTGTCACCAGCAGCTCCTACGCGGTGGCGAAGGGTCTCGGTGTGGAGACCCGCGCCATGCTGTTGAGTGATTACGGCATGTCGTTCTACTCCAACAACATCGTGACCCGCCCGGAAGTTCTGGAAAGCGACCCACAATTGTGCGAAGACGTTTGCGACGCCCTGCTGGAGGCCCTTGCCTTCACCGCCCGGGACCCGCAAAAAGCCGCCGACATTCTGCTCGAAAAACAACCTCAACTGGCGCTGAGCGAAGCGGGCAAGGAAAACGTACGCCTGAGCATGGGCTTCATGTTGGCATCACTGCCCTATCCTGAAGCCATGGATCACGCCCTGGGCTATAGCGATCTGGACCGCGTCGCCGAGATGACCGATCTGATCATGCAATACGCGGCACCGGAATCCGCCAAACGTCCTGATCCCGAGGTGCTGTTCACCAACCGTTTCATCGGCTCCACCACCCTCAGTGCCGGGGAGTGGAAGCAGGTCAAGGATTACAGTGCCGCCTTCCCGGCGATGCTGTCCGGAGGCGCGGCATGACAGCCAAAGCCAAGCACCTGGATCTCTGGCAGGTCAGCAAGACCTACCAAAGTGCCCAAGGGCCAGTGGAGGCGGTCAGTGACGTCACCTTGTCCATCGAGGAGGGAGATTTTGTCTCCATCCTCGGCCCTAGTGGCTGTGGAAAATCCACCTTGATGATGATGCTTGCCGGTCTGGAAAGTATCACCGACGGCGTCGTGGTCGAACACGGCAGACAGGTGACCGGCCCACGGGAAGACGTGGGCCTGATCTTCCAGGACGCCACCCTGCTCCCCTGGCTGTCGGTATTGGACAATGTCCTGTTCCCGGTGAAAATACTGAAAAAACCAAGAAACGAATATCTACGACGCGCGCATGACCTGCTCGCCATGGTAGGCCTTTCGAAGTTCGAGAATCACCGCCCCTCGCAGCTATCCGGTGGTATGCGCCAGCGGGTGTCAATCTGCCGCGCCCTGATTCTTGATCCCCCGCTGTTGATGATGGATGAACCGTTCAGCGCCCTGGATGCCATCACCCGTGACGAAATGAATCTTGCCCTGCTCGATATCTGGCAGAGGAACCCGAAGACCGGCGTATTCATCACCCACAGCATTCGTGAGGCGGTTCTGCTCTCCGATCGGGTGTTGGTGATGGGCGGCCGCCCTTCCAAAGTGGTGTGTGATATCAAAATTCCGTTCGGTCGACCACGGCCCGACGATATCGCGGAAAGCCCGGCATTCAACAAGCTGTGTGGCGAACTCAAACAATACATTCAAAGCGGGCATAAGCGCACGGAGGATGTCTCCACATGAGAATCGGAAAAACCAACGGCTACCATTCCACCGTGCCCTGCACGCCCCGAGGCAGTGCGCGCGCGACTGTTCCGTCGGCGCATGCCCGAGCGCAACGACCATCAAGGCCCACATTGACCCCCGCGCAGGTACAACTTCTTCAACGCGTACTCATGCCGCTGATGGTGGTCACGGTGTTCCTGGGCGGCTGGGAGTTCACGGTCCATCATATGGACATTCCACGCAGTTTGCTGCCCGCGCCCAGTTATGTGTACGAACGCATGCGCACCACCTTCTCGCCTTTGATGACCAATGCCTGGCCAACCACCCTGGAAACCATGGTCAGCTTTCTCATCGCCACCGTCGGAGGCGTGGTACTGGCACTGGCATTGACATCATCGACGTTGATGAACGCCTCCTTTTACCCGATCGTCGTGTTCTTCCAACTGATCCCCAAAATCGCGCTGGCTCCTCTGTTCGTCGTCTGGATGGGGATCGGAAGCACTACTCGTATCGAGTTCGCCGCCTTCATGGCGTTTTTTCCCGTGGTGATTTCGACGATGGCCGGTTTACGCGCCACGCCAGGCGACGCCCTGCGCCTTTGTCAGGGACTGACCGCGACGCCATGGCAGGTTTTTTTCCTGGTACGCCTTCCCTATGCCGTGCCGTATATTTTCAGCGGCATGAAAATCGCTATTACCCTGGCCATGATTGGCGTCATCGTCGCTGAATTCATCAGCGCCGAACGAGGGCTGGGCTATCTGATCGTATTCGCGTCGTCACAAGCCGATACCGCGCTGATTCTGGCCGCGATTCTGATTCTCTGTGCTATTGGTCTGGTGTTGTACGGCCTGGTCGCGTTAGGCGAGTGGCTAGCCATGCGTCGTTACTGTTGAACGTCTTCCAGATCATCCGGGGCCACCGCCAGATCACGCGTTTTTTCGTTATCGGCCTCGGCCAGAAGCCAGTTGCAAAAAGTGCGCACCGCGTATTCGTTGCGATTTTCTTCCCGGGTCAGCAAATAGTAGGAACCCGCGCTTTCCACATCGCCCTTCAAAGGCTGCACAAGATCCATGCCTTCCAGGCAGTTGTTGAGGATCACGGAAGGGATCAGGGCCACGCCCTTGCAGTTCAGGGCGGCACGAATGGTCATGAAGAAATGGCCATAGGTAATGGCATCGGTTTTCTCGGTCAGGGTGACATCGTGAGCGGCCAGCCAGTCCGGCCAGGCGTATTCGCGGCTGGCATTATGAATCAGCCGATACTTAAGCAGGTCCCGCGCTTCATTGATGGCCGCGCCCTGGGACAACAGCTTGCTCGACAGTACCGGCACCAGAAGATCGGGAAACAGGTACTCAGCCGTCACGCCTTTCCAATTGGTGACCATGTCCATTTCCACGCGTGGCAAATGCTTGTCACGCAGCACGCCGGGAGGCGACCCCACGCGAATCGCCACATCGATTTCCCGAGCGTCGAAGTTAACCGGCTCAATGGAAGAAATCATGCGCACTTCGATGTCCGGGTAGGTTTCGCTGAAGCTACCAAGGCGAGGCATCAGCCAATTGGCACCCAGCGTCGGCATGACGCTGAGGGTAAGCGAGGCTTTTCGGTCCGGCTGCATGACATCCCGCGTGGCCTTCTCGATCTCGGCCAAAGCATGATGCACGGCACGGAAATATTCCTCTCCCGCCGGTGTCAGCTCCACGCGGCGAGTCAGGCGGTCGAACATTCGCTGGCCCAGATAATCTTCCAGGGAGCGGACATGACGGCTCACCGCGCTCTGCGTCAAGCACAACTCGTCAGCCGCGTGGGTAAAGGAAAGGTGCCGTGCGGCCGCTTCAAAAGCGCGCAACGAAAGCAAAGGTGGGTAACGGACCGGCATGATCGACTCCTGGCTGATCGCCGTTCGAGACATACATGAACATAACTCATGGGTGTAGCCGCGACAAATCGTTTGTCCACCCCAACCACGTTTTCTATAACCGTAGTTGGCAAATTGACTCGGAGCCTTCTCTCTCCGGTATCGTGAGGAAAAAACTATGGCAAAGGTGATTCTCGGCGTGGGCTCATCCCACAGCCCCACTCTCTTGATGGAACCGCCCGCCTGGTTGGCGCGCGCGGGGCAGGACGATGTACACATTCATGCCCTGCATGACTTCGAAGGTGCCCGGGTCAGCTATGAGGAGCTGCTCGCCAAGGCCAGCCCGGCGATTCTCAAGGAAATCGAGATGGATGTTCTTTGGAAGCGCCATGAAGCAAACCAGAAAGCCGTGGCGGAGATAAGGACCATCCTTGGCGAAGCTAAGCCGGATGTGATTCTGGTCATCGGAGATGATCATAAGGAAGTATTCCAGGACGACAATATGCCGGCGCTGTCCGTGTACTGGGGCGAAACATTGCCCTATAAGCCGCAGGGCATGATGAAATGGAAGTATGACCAGGATCTTCGTGCCACGGACTGGTATCCGCAGGAAGAGCGGGAATACCCGGTTGCCTCGAAGCTGGCCCGTTCGTTGATCGAATCGCTTATGCAACGCGATTTCGACGTGGCCCATTCACGCCACTATCAACCTGAACAGGGCATGAGTCACTCATTCGGGTATGTGTACTACAAGATGATCGAAGGCGATCCGATTCCCATCGTTCCGGTAAGCATCAACACCTATTATCCGCCCAACCAGATCACCCCGGCTCGCGCCTATAATCTGGGTGGCGCGATTCGCGAGATTATCGAGGGCTGGCCCGCGGATCTGCGCGTGGCGGTGATCGCGACAGGCGGCTTGAGCCATTTCGTGGTCGACGAGGATTTTGATCGCCGCTTCCTGGATATCATGGCCACCGGCACCCTGGAAGACCATGCCTCCTTACCGAGAGAGAAACTCCAATCAGGTAACTCCGAGTTCCGTTGCTGGTCGGCTCTGGCCGGCGCCGTCCAGGGTATGAAGATGGATCTGATCGATTATGTGCCCTGCTATCGCAGCCCCGCCGGCACCGGCTGTGCCATGGCTTTCGCGGTGTGGCACTAATGTGGGTGGAGGCCGACCAGGCGCATCTCTACTACGAGTATCATGACGAGGCACCAAGCCGGGACACCCTGGTATTTCTGCACGGCGTGGGCGGCAATCACGCCAGCTGGTTCCACCAGGTCGCCCACTGGCGCTCGCGTTACCGGCTGTTAATCGCCGACGCGCGAGGCTTCGGCCGTTCCACCGACCCCGGCCGGTTGGGGCGGGACCGTTTCGTCGAGGACCTGGAGACGATTCTCGACCACGCCGGGGTGGAACGCGCCGTGCTGGTGGCGCAATCCATGGGGGGAGGGACCGCCGTGACCTTTACCTGCCGGTACCCGGAACGGGTCCGTGGTCTGGTACTGGTGGATACTCTGTTCGGCTTCGAACTGCCCGCGGCTCAGGCACAACGGATGCAAGCGCTCAGCGACCGCAACGCGCAACGGTCACAAATCGAGCGAGTACTGGGCCGTACCTTTATCGAAAAACATCCCGACCAGGTCGCGCTGTACAGCGCCATCGCATCCTTCAACATCACCAATGTGCGCACCCTGAGCGGTCACCAACAACAGCATTCACCCGCCGCCCTCGCCGCCACCGGCGTTCCCATCCTGCTGGTAGCGGGCGATGAGGATGTGCTGTTCCCCGCCCGGGAAATCGCCTTACTTCATGAGCAAATAGCCGGCTCCGGTTTTCATTGTTTCTCCGGCGTCGGGCATTCACCCTATTTTGAAGCGCCGGACCGGTTCAACCGGCTACTGGATGACTGGTGGCGTAATGAAGGGGTCCTGTCATGACTGACCCGCTGCGCATTGCTCTGATTGGTGAGGGGGCCATGGGCGCCACCCATGCGGACACCCTGGCCCGTCTCGATGGCGCACGCATCACCCTGTTGGTGGCCAAGAAGCCGCGACGGGGTAGCGAGCTGGCCCGGCGGCACGGGATCGATGAAGTCACAACCCACTATGAGACCATCCTGACCCGCCGCGACCTGGACGCGGTAATTCTCGCCTCACCATCCACCCTTCATGCCAAGCAGGCATTGCAGGCAATAAATGCCGGCCTGCCCTGCCTGGTGGAAATTCCGGCGGCGCTCAATTTTGAAGACTGCAAGGCTCTGGCGGCCGCACAGCGCCGCGCCGGCGTGCCACTGATGGTCGCGCATAGCCGCCGTTTTTCGCCAGCACACAGGATATTGCGCGAACACCTGCAAAATGGCCGCTTTCATCTTCAGCACCTGGTATCGGAGACCTATTTCTTCCGCCGCGAAAACCTCAACATGTTCGGTGAACCCCGGGACTGGACCGATAACCTCCTATGGCACCATGCCTGTCACAGCATCGATCTGTTCACATGGCTGCTGGAGGGCCATGAATTCGATGTGTGGGGACAATGCGGACCACCGCATTCGCAACTTGGGATTCCCATGGACATGACCGTGGGAATGCGCTCGCTCACGGGCGGGCAACTGGCATCCATGGCGCTGTCATTCAACAATCGCGGTCCCTTCGGTGGTTTCTACCGCTACATCGGAGAGGAACAAACCTACCGGGTATTTCGCAATACGTTGACCGATAGCGAAGACAGAACCCTGACCGACAACGGCGATGCTTTCCTGGAGCAGGACCGGGCTTTCCTGAAGGCGGTTCGTGACGGTGACACTCCCGAAAGCAGCATTCACTCGGTGCTGCCGGCCATGAGCTTGCTACAACGTTTGCAGACCATCATGAGTGGCCAACGCTGATTCGATCAACGAATGAAAGCGGCGGCGCAAACCAGCACGACCATCACCAGAAGAATCCACTTGAGCACTTTCTGCGAGACCTGGTGGGCGAAGCCCACGCCCAGCCGCACGCCCAACAGCATCCCCGCCCCCACCAGCAATCCCGGCAGCCAGGCCACCTGCCCGCGCCAGGCGAAAACACTCAGGGCGAGCACGGTAAAGCCACCGGTGATGGCCAGCTTGAGGCCGTTGGTGCGCACCAGATCATAGCGGAGCTGGCCCGCCAGCACGGCGATCAGCAGAAAACCCACCCCGGCCTGGGCGAAGCCGCCGTAGGCGCCGGTGAGGAACAGGCCCACCCAGGCCGCCGGCGTGGAGGCCAGCGCCCGGGGCGCTTCATCGGGGCCGGCCACCAGGGTGGCCGGTTTGAGCACCATGACCACCGCCATCAGCACCAGAGTGCCGAGCAGCACCGGTTCCAGAATATCGCTGGGCAGAAAGGAAGCGGCCAGACTACCCAGCAAGGCGCCGGCCAGGGTCGGCACCAGGATGCCAGGCAAGGTGTCGAATGGCATGGAGCCGTGGCGGTGAAACTGGCGCACGCCCTCCAGGCACTGGATCAGCACGCCCACGCGCATGGTGCCGTTGGCGAGAGCCGGGCCCATGCCGGTGAGCATCAGCAACGGTAGAATCAGCAAGCCACCACCGCCGGCCAGGGTGTTGATAAAGCCGGCGATCACGCCGGAGCCCAGCAGTGCGGCGACCAGCCAGGGGTCGGCGAGGTATTCCATTGGGAAGCGCCTTAATCCTCGAAAGCATCCAGAGCCGCGAAGCACTGCTCCGCGTCAAACCCCCGGGCCTGCAGAAAGCGTAACTGTTTGCCTTTTTCCTTACGATCCGCCGGCGGATGCCGGAAGCGGCGGCCGTGGACTTCGCGGGCCAGGGCAAACCAGTCGCAGTCCGCTTCATCCAGGGCCGCGCCGATCAGTTCGTCGCCCAGCCCTTTCTCCCGCAGTTCGGCGCGGATACGCAGGGGCCCCTGGCCACGCTCGATGCGCGAGCGCACGAAAAAACCGGCGAAACGCCGGTCATTGAGAAAGTCGTGCTCCTGGCACCATTCCAGCACCGGGTCCAGCGCCGCCGCGTCACCGAACTTGCGCCGCATCTTGCCGCGCAGTTCGTGGTGGCCGTGGTCCCGCCGCGCCAGCAGCTTGATGGCGTACTGGCGCAGGGTGGCCTCATCCACGGGGCCGTCGCCGGCCCCGTCATGCCGTTCACTCATCCGTGGCTTCGGACTTCTCGTCGGCCTCGGCGGGTGCGTCGCCGGGCACCGCCAGCAGACGGGAGCGGATTTCCTTCTCGATGGCCTGGGCCACGTCCGGATGCTCAGCCAGATAATCACAGGCGTTCTGCTTGCCCTGGCCGATCTTGTCGCCCTGGTAGGCGTACCAGGCGCCGGACTTGTCCACCAGCCCCTGCTGCACGCCCAGGTCCAGCACTTCGCCGAGCTGATTGATGCCCTGGCCATAGAGAATCTGGAATTCGGCCTGCTTGAACGGCGGCGCCACCTTGTTCTTGACCACCTTGACGCGGGTCTCGTTGCCGATTACTTCATCACCCTGCTTGACCGCGCCGATGCGGCGGATGTCCAGGCGCACGGAGGAGTAGAACTTGAGGGCGTTACCACCGGTGGTGGTTTCCGGATTGCCGAACATGACGCCGATCTTCATGCGGATCTGGTTGATGAACACCACCAGACAGTTGGCGTTCTTCACGTTGCCGGTGATCTTGCGCAGCGCCTGGCTCATCAGGCGGGCCTGCAGGCCCACGTGGGCATCACCCATTTCGCCTTCGATCTCGGCCTTCGGTACCAGAGCGGCCACCGAGTCCACGATCACCACGTCCACGGCGCCGGAGCGCACCAGCATGTCGGTGATTTCCAGCGCCTGCTCGCCGGTGTCCGGCTGCGACACGATCAGGTCATCCACGTTGACGCCCAGCTTCTCGGCGTAGTCCGGGTCCAGGGCGTGTTCGGCGTCGACGAAGGCGCAGGTGGCGCCTTTCTTCTGCGCCTGGGCGATCACGCTCAGGGTCAGGGTGGTCTTACCGGAGGATTCCGGACCGTAGATTTCCACGATGCGGCCCTTGGGCAGACCACCGATGCCCAGGGC
Source organism: Alloalcanivorax sp. C16-2 (assembly GCF_046507615.1). NCBI lineage: Bacteria > Pseudomonadati > Pseudomonadota > Gammaproteobacteria > Oceanospirillales > Alcanivoracaceae > Alloalcanivorax > Alloalcanivorax sp. C16-2. Next base: position 189,623 of record NZ_JBKFTL010000002.1, read on the forward strand.
GATATCCAGCCCCAGGGAACCGGTGGAGATGGCGGGAATACGCTCGCGCTTCTGGTCGCCCATGCGCATCACCGACCCTTTGCCGAATTGACGCTCGATCTGGGACAGCGCCGCGGACAGTGCCTTGCTCTTGTCGCTCATTGGTGAACCCCTCTTCGATTCCGTGTGCCGCCATCGTGATAACAGTCATCCAATCCTGACCCGATGACCAGCACTGTCTATTTGGACAGCATTATGGGCAGTGTTTGGCCGGGCTGCAACCCCCGGCGCTCAAAGCGCCGCCAGACGGGCCCGGAGCCCTTCCAGAGCGGCGACGATGGTGGCCCGGCGCACCGCGGAGCGGTCACCGGGAAAGTGGAACCGCTCGGCACGGGACCAGCCTGGCGTCTGCGCCCAGCCGATCCAGACCGTGCCCACCGGCTTGTCGTCAGTGCCGCCGCCGGGGCCGGCCACGCCGCTCACCGCCACGCTGAGATCCGCCCGCGAGCGGGCCAGGGCGCCGCGCGCCATTTCCAGCACCGTGGCCTCGCTGACCGCGCCGTGGCGCTCCAGGGTCGCGGCAGCCACGCCCAGCATCTCCATCTTGGCATCATTGGAATAGGTGACGAAGCCGCGCTCGAACCAGTCCGAGGAACCGGCCACCTCGGTGAGCGCCTGGGCAATGCCGCCGCCGGTGCAGGATTCCGCGGTGGCCACCTTCAGGCCCCGCTCAAGCAGGTCACGGGCCAAGGCCCGCACCGTCTGGTCGATGTCCGTCACGAAGGCTCCTCGCGTCGCCGGCCAATGAAGCCGCCATCATAACGCCGTGCTTGACCCAGGTCATGGGGCGCCGCGCCCGGCGCGTTACCCTGGGCGCCGCTTATCACTTTCCTGTCGAGGAGTTCATCGATGCGCGTTTCCCGCTCCGCCCTGGCCGTCCTGGTTTCCGGCCTGATCGCCACCGCTCCGGCGCTGGCCGCCGATCACGAAGTCCATATGAAGAACCAGGGTGCCGACGGCACCATGGTGTTCGAACCCGGTTACCTGAAAGTGGCCCCCGGCGACACCGTCACCTTCGTGCCCGAGGACGCGGCCCATAACAGCCACGCCGTGTTCACCCCGGCCGGCGCCGACGCCTGGCAGGGCCAGCTCAATGAGAAAGTCACGGTGACCCTGTCCAAGGAAGGGGTATACCTGTATCAGTGCGACCCGCACATGCCGCTGGGCATGGTGGGCGTGATCCAGGTTGGCGCCGCCGGCAATCTGGACGCCGCCAAGGAGAAAGCCGGGACGCTCAGCGCCGGCATGGCCATGAACAAGGGGCGCTTCGCCGACTACCTCGGCAAGGTGAACTGATCCGGCGCCATGGCTTAACCACCGTACACCGGCATCGCCAGGGTTGCCTGCAGAATCCGGCCCACGGGACCGCGCTCGTCATGGAGCGTGGTCTCCACCAGGCCATTGCCATTGGTGTGCATGCGCGCCCGCGCGTCCAGACCCAGCCACTCCCCCTCCGGCGCGCGGTGCAGATAAAGACTGATGTCAGCGTTGATGCTGCCGGTGTTTTCGTTGACCTGGAGCTGGCCGACGCCGTTGCCGAAATCCGACAGGGTGGCGGCCTGCACCGACGGCGAGCACACCTGCCCCGCCACCACCGGCACCGGCAGACGCATCCAGACACGGCCGCGTCCGTGCCCTTCCACCCCGTCCACCAGCGTCACCGCCACGGTGTGGTGCAGGCCCGGCAACGGCAGGGCTTCCCGCTCACCGCGCGCCGCCAGATCCGCCAGGCTGGCCTCCCCGCCCGGCTCCCGGGGCGGCAGATTTCCGGGTTCGAAGCGCGCCGCTTCCGGCACGTCCAGCGGCACCTGTTCCAGATACAGCGCCGTGGCCCGGCATACCAGCACCTCGCCGGCGAACAGATCACCCTGCAGCAGACGCAGGCGGCGACCATCACGCACGGTCTCCACGCGCACCGACAACGGCGCGGCGGGCACCGGCCGCAGCAGGTCCAGGGTGAAGCGGGCCAGCCGCAGGCCGCCTTCCGTGCCCACCGGCTCCAGCACCGAGGCCAGCAGCCCCGCCGGGGAACCGCCATGCAGGTAATCCGGGCTCCACGGGCCCTGGGCATTCTCGGAGGGGTGATACAGGTCGCCGTCGCGGCGGAACAGGGCCGTACTCATGATGCGCGATCCTCGTTATTATGCGGCGCTTGCAAAGAGCAACCGATCATAAGAACCGTTCCCGCCATGAGCAAGGGAGGCTTGAGGCTCAAGGCGGGAACCCTGGCTACGGGAAACCCATCATGAGCGAACACCCCCTTGCCCTGCAGGACCGGGGCCATCCGGACGGCGTCTGTTACGGCTGCGGCAGCGCCCACCCCAGCGGCCTGCGTCTGAAGAGCCATTGGGACGAAGAAGGCCGGCACGTGATCGCCACCCACACCCCGGCACCGGAGTTCACCGGCTGGCCCGGGCTGGTGTACGGCGGCCTGCTGGCGATGCTGATCGACTGCCACTCCAACTGGACCGCCATGGCCTGGCACTACCGGGCCGAAAACCGGGAACCCGGCAGCGAGCCGATCATCAATTGCGTCACTGGCCGGCTCGACATCCGCTACCTGAAACCCACGCCCATGGGCGTGCCGCTGCGCCTGAAAGCCTGGGTGGAAGGCGACGTGGGCCGCAAAAGCCGGGTGATCTGCGAAGTGTGGGCCGGCGACGTGCTCACCGCCACCGCCGACTCCGTGTTCGTGCGCGTGGACACGGACCAGTTGGCGAAGGCGGCGAGCGGTGGCTGATCGCCCCCCGTAGGAGCGGCTTTAGCCGCGATTCGGCGCCGGAGATCGCGACTGAAGTCGCTCCTACGAGGCTCTACGGGGCACTACGGAGCGCGATCCGCTCCGGAGCGGCGCACCCGGATCACCAGCTTGCGCCCCACGATCTCGAAGCCGTGGCGCTCGGCGATGGCCCGTTGCCGGGCCTCGATCAGCGGGTCCTGGAATTCCAGGATACGGCCGGTTTCCACGCACACCATGTGGTCATGCTCGGCGCCATCGGCCAGCTCGAACAGGCTGCGCCCCATGGCATGCCGGTCGAAGTGATGGCGATGCACCAGGCCGGCTTCCTCGAGATCGGTGAGCACCCGGTAGATGGAGGATATGCCCATGCGCTCCCCGGCCTGACGCAGCCGCGCGTAGATATCGTCGGCGCTCAGGTGGTGGCGCTCCGGCATGGCCGACTCCAGCAACTGAAAGATCCGTTCCCGGGCCGCCGTGGCCTTCAGCCCCGCCCGCGCCAGGACCTGACGTTCTCGACTCATTACCGCTACCTCCTTGTTCCTCTCTCCCTATAGACGAACGAAACGCCCCGGGTTCACATCTCCCACCGTGAACGGCGTCACATCGCCATGCATTATTGTAATGATACCCATTCTCAACCGGGATTGGGCAGAATCCAAGCCGCGGAGGTATGGGGAAAGAGGGAGGTATCGGAAAAGGAGTATCGCGGCTGAAGCGGAACACCGCCCCAGCCGCGACGGGCGAACACGTCAGACCGTCAGGCCGGTGGTCTCGTCCAGGCCCAGATGCACATTCATGTTCTGCACGGCGGCGCCGGCGGCGCCCTTGCCCAGGTTGTCGAGCCGGGCGACCACGCACTGGCGCTCGCCGTTGCCAAACAGGAACAGCTCCACCCGATTGGTGTCGTTGCTGCCCTGCACATCGAAGAAGCCACCGTCCAGCGCATCCGGGTCACCGGGGGCGTGCACGCGCACGAACGGCTCGCCGGCGTAACGTTCCTTGAAGGTCTGGTAGAGCGCGTCCGCGTCGGTGCCGGCCTTCAGGTGCGACAGGTGCAGCGGCACGGTCACCGCCAGGCCCTTCAGAAAGGGCCCCACCGTGGGCACGAATACCGGCGCCGACCCCAGGCCGGCGTAGCGCTGCATTTCCGGCAGGTGCTTGTGCTCCAGGCCCAGCGCGTAGGAGCGGGGCGCGCTCAAGCGGCCTTCGCTGTCGGCGTCGTAGTCGGCGATCATCTTCTTGCCGCCGCCGCTGTAGCCGGTGATGGAGGTGGCGGTGAGCGGGTAGTCCGCCGGCAGCAGGCCGGCGTCCACCAGCGGCCGCACCGCCAGGATGAAGGCGCTGGCGTGGCAGCCCACGTTGGCGATCCGCTTGCTGGCGCGGATCGCCTCACGCTGGCCCGGGGCCAACTCCGGCAGGCCGTACACCCAATCGTCCGCTACCCGAAAGGCGGTGCTGGCGTCGATCAGGCAGGTGTCCGGGTTATCGACCATGGCGGCCGCCTCCCGGGAGGCGGCGTCGGGCAGGCACAGAAAGGCCACGTCGGCGGCGTTCAGCAGACGGGCGCGCTCGACCGGGTCCTTGCGCAGGGCGCTGTCGATGCGCAGCAGCTCGACGTCGTCGCGGGTTTCCAGGTAGTCGAACAGGCGCAGCCCGGTGGTGCCTTCCTGACCGTCTACATAAACCTTGAATGCCATTGTCGCCATCTCTCTCGGTGTGCCGGACCGGAAAGCCTAGGCACAAGGCCGGTTGGATGCAACGATCAAAGCCGCTTCAGGGCCGGAACGAGGCCGGCACGGTGAGCTCGTAGGTGCGCCCCAGAGGCAGAATGCCGGTGACCCCGGACGGCGCCCGCTGGGAGCTGAAGTAAAGCCGCCCGCCATCCGGCGTGAACGCCGGACCGGTCAGTTCGCTGCCACCGCCGGGCACCTGCAGCAGAATTTTCGCCGGCTGGTTGGGCACCATTACCATCAGACGCATGGCGTCGCCGTCCTCGGCCACTACCACGTCCCCCATGGGACTCACCACCAGGTTGTCCACGTCGTCGAACTTGTCCTCACCAGCGGTGATCAACTGCTCGTTGTCGAACACCACCTCGATCAGATCGTTGTCCACGTCCAGGGCATGCACCCGGTTATCGCCCTTGCAGGCGAAGAACACCACCGCCCGCAGCGGATGCTCGAAACCGGACACTTGGGGCTGCTCACCCTCCGGCCAGTACTGAATCCAGATGCCCTCACCGCCTTTGAAGCGAGTGCCCGGCGCGCCCTGGCCGGTGCCATCCTCGATGCTGGAGCGCACCCTGCTTTGCGGCTGGTCCGGGGACTGAACGTCCACCCATTTGACCCGACGAATCTGGCGGGCGCTTTCCAACTCTTCCATGTAGGCGCCGTTCTCGAATTCTTCCACCTCCAGAACCTGCAGCACGCCATTGTCCAGATCCAGGCCCTGGTTACCGTTGATGGCGCTGACCCGGCCGGCGGAGCGGAAGCGGTACAGACGGCCATCGCCCTCGTCCTCGGTCATGAACACCGAGCCGGTGGCCATGTCCACGGCGGCGGCCTCGTGCTTGAAGCGCCCCATGGCCGGGTGGGACCGGGCCTGGCGGGGCGTGCCCCGGGGGTCGCATTCATGGACCAGACCATCCTCCACTTCCTCGCAGGACAACCAGGTTCCCCAGGGCGTGGCGCCACCGGCGCAGTTGATGCGGGTGTTCTTGAGAATCGGGTAAGCGTCCAGCAGTTCACCGTCGGCGCCGAAACGCAGCGCCCCCACCCCGCCAGGCAGGAATTCGCTGTTGGAGACGTACACCCAGCCACCATCGGCCATCGGAAAGACGGCGCCGCCGTCCGGCAATGGGTGCCACAGGAACAGCGGCACCCCGGGCACCGGCTGCCGGCCGGCGGTGGCCACCAAGCGCAGGGAGAACCCCTCGGGGATCAACACACCATCGACGCCGGAATCCACCAGCGGGCCAATGCCGGACAACGGCCCGGCCCGCAGGGGCAGCTCCCGGGCCGGAGGCTGTGGCTCCGGGATCGGCTCCGGCGTGCCGCCGCCATCGTCCGGGTCGCGGGGTGTTCCATTGTCGCCGTCGGACGACGAGCCGGAGGAAGAACCGCCACCACAGGCGGCCAGAGCGGCGCCACCGCCACCCAGGAACATCAGTTGCAGAATATCGCGTCGGGAAATCGTCATGGTCCAACCCTTCAGATCCAGATTGAACCCAGGCTAGGCCGGAAACATGACCACCACGCTGAAGCGTGAAACGCCACTGTTCCTTTCTTGTTGGAGAAAGGTAACGGGATCGTCAGGGCACCACCATGGCGACCACCACCATCACGCCGAGCACCAGGCCGACCACCATCAACGCGTAGATCAGCAGGTAGTCACCGCCCCGGCCACTCTTGAAATCCCGCTCACGGTTTTTCTGGCTCTGCACGCCGAACAGTCCCGCCAGCACGCCCTGGCACACATCCAGAAGGCTGGCTTTTTTCTGATCCGGCGACGGAGAACGGGGGTCGTCGTTACTGGAATTGCTACCCATGGTCGCTCCTGACTGAAGAATGGCGGCGGAAGCGGGGTTCGGGCTGCGCCACCGAGCGCGCGTAAACGCGCTCGAAATCCGCCAGCCCCTTGAGGGCGTCGGTCACGCTCTTGTCCTCGCGCACGGCGAACGACGAGAAGCCACAGTGGCGCATCAGCGCCAACTGGTCCCGCAGCACATCGCCCACCGCGCGCAGATCGCCCAGGAAGCCATATCGGATTCGCAGCAGGCTCGCCTGGCTGTAGGCGCGGCCATCGCGAAAGCTGGGAAAACGCAGAGCGATCAGAGGAAGGCGGGTGATCTCCGCTCGTAATACTTCCGGGTCCTGGTCCGGTTCCAGCAGCACGCCAAGGCGGGACGGATCGCCTCCTTCCCTCTCCACCCGCGTTTGCCAGCGGGGCCAGCCCAGCACCGCGTGGGGGGCACCGGCCCCGGCCTCGTCCAGGTACCAGGGATCGTCCTGGAGCGGCGTGGCCACGCCCTCGAGATAACCGATGGTATTGTTCATTGCACCGCTCCCCGGGCCGGGCCGTAAACGCTTTCCTTGAACGGCTCCAGCCCCAGGCGTCGCACGGTCTCGGCGAACGGCTCGTCCACCTCGCGGCGGGCCAGATAGGTATCCAGCAACCGGCCGATGGCGTCCGGCACCTCCTCGACCCGGAAGGCACGGCCAATCACCTTGCCCAGGGCGCTGTCCCGCCCTTGCGCGCCGCCAATGGTGATCTGGAAGAATTCCTCGTCGTTCTTGTTCACACCGAGAATGCCGATGTTGCCAATGTGGTGGTGGCCGCAGGCGTTGACGCAGCCGGAAATATTCAGGCTCAGCTCGCCCAGGTCGTGGAGAAAATCCAGATCGTCGAAACGTTCCTGGATGGCCCGCGCCACGGGCAACGAGCGGGTGTTCGCCAGAGAGCAATAGTCCCCGCCCGGGCAGGCGATCACATCGGTAAGCAGACCGATGTTCGGCGTCGCCAGACCGTGCTCGCGAAGTACCGACCACAGCGCGTACAGATCCCGCTCACGCACGTCCGGCAACACCAGATTCTGCTCGTGGGTGACACGGATCTCGGCGAAGCCGTAGCGCTCGGCCAACTCCGCCACCGCGCGCATCTGCGCGGCGGTCACGTCCCCGGGCGGCGCCGCCGCGCCGGGCTTGGTGGACAGCACCACCGAGGCGTAGCCGGCCACCTTGTGCGCCCGGGTGTTGTTGTGCACCCAGGTGGCGAACGCCCGCTCCCCGGCAAGCCGGTCCAGGTGGCCCGGGTCCTGGCCGGCCACCGGCTCATAGCGTGGCGGGTTGAAATCGCCGGCCACCCGCTGGTACTCCGCCTCGGTCAGCTCGGCGGCGCCGTCGCGGATTTGCTCCCACTCCCGCTCCACCTCGGCGGCGAACGCCTCCACGCCCAACGCCTTGACCAGAATCTTGATTCTCGCCTTGTATTTGTTGTCGCGGCGCCCGTACCGGTTGTAGACGCGCAGCACCGCTTCCACGTAGGTCAGCAGGTGCCGCCAGGGTAGCCCCTCGCGAATGGTCTGGTTGAGAATCGGCGTGCGGCCCAGGCCGCCGCCCACCATCACCCGCAGACGCATTTCGCCGCCGTCATCGCGGTACAGGTACAGGCCGATATCATGGGCACGCACGGCGGCCCGGTCCTGGGCCGAGGAGGAAATGGCGATCTTGAACTTGCGCGGCAGGAACAGGAATTCCGGGTTGATGGTGGACCACTGGCGCATGATCTCGGCCAGCGGTCGAGGATCGATGATCTCATCCGCGGCGACGCCGGCGAAGGCCTCGGTGGTGATGTTGCGCACGCAGTTGCCGGAGGTCTGAATGGCGTGCATGTCGCGGTCCGCCAGCACCTGCAGAATGTCCGGCACCTGCTCCAGAGCCACCCAGTTGAACTGGATATTCTGGCGGGTGGTGAAATGCCCGTAGCCCCGGTCGTATTCCTCGGCGATCCGCGCCAGCACCCGCATCTGCTCCGCCGACAGGGTGCCGTAGGGAATCGCCACGCGCAGCATGTAGGCGTGGCGTTGAAGGTAGACACCGTTCTGCAGCCGCAGCGGCAGGAACTCCTCCTCGCTGAGTTCGCCGCCCAGCCGGCGATTGACCTGATCCCTGAACTGAGCCACCCGTGCCTGGACCAGATCACGGTCGAAGCTGTCGTAGTTGTACACTCGGCCTGCCCCTGATGACGGTTAATCCGGGCGCCACTGTAGCGCCCGACCGGTGATAGGTTCAGGCGCAATTTTTTTAAATCGGATAGGGACAGTTATAAAATGCCGGCCTCCTCAGGCGGCACGCAGCAGCCCGGGCAGCCGCTCCAGAGCAGCGAGCCGATCCGGGTGCCAGGGGTGCGCGAAGCCGATCCGCAGGCAATGGCGGAACTGGCCGGAACCGGAGAACAGCGGCCCCGGGGTGATCACCACGCCCTGCTCCAGAGCGCGGCCATAGGCGGCCAGCGTATCGATGCGGGCATCCAGCTCCACCCACACCGCCAGGCCGCCCTGGGGCCGGCTTACCCTCACCTCGCCGGGCCAGCTCCGCAGCCGGTCGATCAGCTGGTCCCGGTTGACGCGCAGGTCGTGCCGCTGGCGACGCAGATGGGCGGCGAACCCGCCATCGGCCATGAAATCGGCCACCCCTTGCTGCAGGAAGCGGCTGCCGGCCAGTTGCGTCACCAGCTTGAGGCGCACCACCCGCTGGTGCCAGCGGGCACCGGATACCCAGCCCAGCCGCAGGTCCCGGGCCAGGCACTTCGAGAAGGAGCCGCACAGGATCACCCGGTCGTGGCTATCCAGAGCCTTGAGCGGGTCCGGCACCGGGCCCAGGGCGGTCTCGGCGTAGATGTCGTCCTCGATCACCGCCAGATCGTGCTGCTCCGCCAGCGCCAGCAGCCGGCGCCGCGCCGCCTCCGGCATCAGCGCGCCGCCCGGGGTGGCGAACGCCGGCGACACCACGCAGGCCTTCACCTTCCAACGCCCCAGCACCGCTTCCAGCGCCTCCATATCCATGCCGGTTTCCGGCGACGCCGGGATTTCCACCACCTGCAACTGGAGCTGTTCGAGCAACTGCAACACGCCATAGAAACCCGGCGATTCCACCGCCACCACATCACCGCGCTCGCAGCAGGCCATCAACGCCAGAAACAGCGCGTGCTGGCAGCCGGAGGTCACGCACAATCGCTCCGGCTCCACCGGCCAGCCGCGCCGGGCGTGGTGCAACGCCAGTTGCTCGCGCAATTCCGGCTCACCGGCCGGCGCGTCATAGTACTGGTAAGCGCCGCCGCGCTGGCGCCGCAGGGCACGGCCGATGGCGCGATTCAGCCCCAGCACCCCCGGCGGCAGGCTGCCCGCCAGCGGGTCCGGCACCAGGTCGAAAGCGGCGCCACGGGCCATGATGTCCAGCAGCAGATCGCTGACGCTGGCGGGACGGGGCGCGGCGATGCGTGCCCGGCTGCGCGGCGCGCGCGGACTCTCGGGGCGCAGGCTGAGGAAATAGCCAGCCTTGGGCCGCGCCTCCAGCAAACCGCGCGCCTCCAAACGGCGCAGGGCATGCTGCACCGTGGCCTTGGACAGCCCGTGCTCGCGGCACAGGGTCCGGATCGAAGGCAGTTTCTCGCCCAGCCGCCAACGGCCCTCCTCGATGCCCCGGGAAAGCCAGGCCTCCAACCTCTGATACCGATACGCCGTCAACGCCGTCCCCATCTGTCCCTATTGATGCCTGCTTTTTTACACCTGGCCTGATCGGCGATTCAAGCGCCGCGACGCCCACCCCGCACTTGGAGCCCCCCGGCAACCGGACTAAAATAGGCGGTTTGAGCCGACGGCAAGCCCCATGTTCTTCACGGACGAACGCGAGCAGTTCTTCAAACCGCTGACCGGCAAGTACCGCGAGCAGGTGGTGGAGTGCGTGCGCCTGCTCCACGAGCGGCTGTACAGCAGCCAGGCGGACTACGGCGAATCGCTCAAGCGCGACCAGGTGCTGGACGTGTTCGGCGAGGCTCTGGAACGGGCGCCGCTGCTGGAAGGCGACGACGAAGCCGGGCGCTTTCGCAACAATCGGGAACAGGCCGGCTGGATTCTCAACCTGCTGGTGGAGCACGGCTGGCTCAAGCGCGACAAGGACGAAGCCTCGTTCCAGTCCACCTACCCGTTCAGCCGCAGCGGGCGGCTGTTCACCCAGACCCTGGTGGAGGTGGACGGGCGCAGCGTGCGCACCCGACACCGCAATACCCGCAACACCCTCAACGCGCTGAACGCCTTCGCGGAACGGGGCGAGGTGTATGACCTGCTCGACGCCCACGAGCATTCCGAGCGCATCATCGCCGACTTCACCGACATCATCGCCGAGCTGGAGGAGCGCAAACGGGAACTGGTGAAGGAGGTGGAAGCCCGGCAACTGGTGCAGCAGGCCAGTGACCAGTTCTTCGAATTCATGGAGCGGCGCTTTCAGCCGGACGTGGCGATCCGCATGTCCGCCGACAGCGTCGAGAAACACCGCGACCGCGTCCAAAGCGCCGTGGAACGGATCAAGAGAAAGCCGAAGAGCTGGAAAGCCCAGGCGGAACGGGACCTGCGCCACCGGGCCCCGGACCTGATCGTCAGCCAGGATGCCTCGGTGCTGTTCCAACTGCTGGACAGCATCGACATGCGCATGCGCAATGCCTCGGAGATCATGCTGCCGGCCCTGCGCCGCACCCTGCAGAGCTTCACCCGGCGCGCCGACATCATCATCCGCCAGCTCAGCTATCTGCACACCCAGAAGCACAACGACATCGTCGGGCTGTGTCAAAGCCTGTCGGAACTGGACGACGCCACCTACGGGGAGCGGTTGCGCCAGGCCGGCGACGCCATGGCCAGCCTGCACCTGGGGCTGATCGACCCGGCCCAGATACGCCTGCGCGAACAGCGCGCGCAACGGACCGTGCATCATCAAATGGTGGAACTGGACGAGCCGGACCGCGACACCCTGCGCGATCTGGCCACCGAACAACTGCTGGAAAAAGCCTTCAACATCAACGGCGGCGCCCTGCGGGACTACCTGCGCGAGGCCCTGGGCGCCAGCCGCCGCATCGATAACCGCGACCTGCCCGTCAACAACGCCCGTGACCTGCTGGCCCTGAGCCACGTTATCGAACTGGGCAGCGCCGACCACGCCGCCGCCGGCTTCCGGCTGCGCATCGAACCCACCGACGTCGTCCGCGACGAGCACTATTTCGTGCATCGCGACGGCTTCCTGCTGGAACTGGAACAGGATGACTCCAAGGCAAGCCCTGAATGACGCCCTGGACGCCCGTGGCGTCACCCCGGCGCAGTTCTCGGAACTGATGATCCGCCTGCTCGACCACGGCGTGCTGTGCCGCGACGAAAGCAAGAAGGAGGCGGAGCTGTACGACCGTTACCTGCACATCCCCGAACTGGTGGAGGACTACCTGAGCGTGCTGCGGGTGCGCCTGCACCATGAGCGCCGTTTCGCCTCCTTGCGGCTGTTTCCGCCCGGCGCCGAGATCCCCGGCGAGGCGGACCAGGACGAGGGCTTCAACAGCGGCCTGCGCAACCGGCTCAGCCAGCAGGAAGTGGCGCTGATCCTGGTGCTGCGCGCGGAATACGACAAATCCCTGCGCGACGGCCAGATCGACGAACACGGCCAGGCCACCCTGCCCCTGGAAGCACTCAACCTGGCCAGCAAGAACCTGCTCGGCCGGCCGCTGCCGGACGGGCGCACCGAACGGGAGGCGCTGTTCCGGCGCATGCGCCAGCTGCGGCTGATCCGCGGCGCCGGCGACGGCGGGCTGGAAGACGGCGAAGCCTGGCTGACGATTCGCCCCGACATCACCAGCCTGGTCACCGACGCGGTGCTGGCCACCCTGATCGAGCGCGAGGACGACCAACCATGTACCTGAAACGCTCAATCACCGTGAACTGGGGCAACCTGCCCGCCGGCGAGTTCGAATACGGGCCGGTAAACCTGTTTTCCGGCGGCAACGGTTCCGGCAAGACCACCGCCGCCGACGCCCTGCAAACCCTGATGACCGCCGCCCACGACAACCTGTTCACCTACAACCCGGGCCAGGACGAAACCACCCAGCGCGGGCGCGGTGGCAAGCAGGTGCGCACCCTGGCCTCCTACGTCCTGGGCTGTGACGATGGCGCCTTCGCCCGCCCCTACGACAGCGACGGCTACATCGCCGGCGTGTTCCACCCCACCAAGGGCGAAACCGCCGAGCCGTTCACCGCCGTGATCGGCGTGCGCGCCCACCTGGACCGGGCCGGCAGCAGCGCCCAGGCCCGCCAGGACGAACTGCTGCTGATGATCGTGGCCGGCGAAATGCTGAGCCTGTCGGACTTCGTGCACGAGCACGTGGACGGCAAACACACGGTGGCGATCACCGACATCGCCAACCAGCTACGCCGGCGGTTCGGCAAGAAAGCGGTGGAAACCTACGACAAGAAAGGCGCCTACCTGGCGCGGTTGTACGGCGCCCTGCGCGGCAAGCGCGACGCGGTATCGCGCAACGAAGCGCGCAACGCGGCGCGCACCTTCGCCCGCTTCATGGCCTACAAGCCGGTGGAATCGATCAACCAGTTCGTCGCCAGCGAGGTGCTCGAACCCCACGACATGGGCGACACCCTGCGCCGCATCCGCGACCTGATGCGCACCGTCCACGGCATGGCGGAAGAAGCGGAGCAACTGCAGCGCAACGTGGACCTGCTCGGCCAGGCCCGCGACCAGGCCGACGCCTACCTGGAAAACTGGCTGGAACGCACCACCCAGGCCTACGGCGCCGCCGCCCGGCAATTCCAGCGCAACCAGGCGGACTACCTGGAACGCAAGGAAGAGCAAAATCGCCTGCGCCAGCAACAGGAAAGCAACCAGGAAGAAGCGGAGCAGGTGCAACGGCGCCTGGATCAGGCCCACCAGGAGCTGGTGGAACTGCAGGCGCGCATCCTTGGCATCCCCGCCCTGCGCGACAAGCAGCAACTGGAGCAACGCCACCAGCAGCTCAGCCAGCAACTGCGCGACGGTGCCCGACCGCTGCTCGAACAGGACCAGCAACGAACCACTAACCTGGAAGCCCTGCGCAACATGCTTGGCCTGCTGACCCGCCACAGCATTGAGCTGGAACTGCCGGCCTTCTCCAGCAAGCACTGGCGCCAAACCAGCAAGGCGCTAATCGCCGAGCAGCACAACCCGCTGCCGGACCTGAACCAGATGCTGGCCCGGGACTGGATCGACCTGTCGCCCCTGGAAGAGGGCCTCACCCGGGTACGCGGCGAGCAACAACTGCACAACCAGATCGCCGAACACCTGCATGGCGAGCGCCAGGAACAACCGGGCCAGGACGCCGCCTCCCTGGCCCAGCGCCTGGACCGGCTGGTGGGCAAACGGGGCCAGAACCTGGAAGCCCTGGAGCAACGACAAAAAACCATTGAACAGCAGATCCGCAACCTGGAATCCAAACGGGTGAACTACCCGCAGGACGTGGAGATCGCCCTGCAAGCGATCCGCCAGGAATGCCCCCAGGCGCAACCCCGGGTGCTGTGTGATCATGTGGAAGTGGCCGACCCGCTCTGGCAGATGGCCATCGAGGGCTACATTGGCGGCGCCCGTTTCGGCATTCTGGTGGAAGCCGAATACGAAGCCGAGGCGATCCGCATCGTGCGCCGGCTGGCCGGCAAGCAACGCAACCGGGCCCGGGTGATTCAGGGCGAGCAGGCACGCCGCGACGCGGAAAAACTGTCCCTGCCCGAGCACTCCCTGTTCCACGCCCTGCGCTTCAGTCACCGCACCACCGAGCATTACCTGAAAGCCTCCTACGGCAACGTGGTGCGGGTGGACGACGCCGACACCCTGCGCACCACCCGACGGGGCATCACCGCCGACGGCCTGGGCTCCGGCAACTATGCCCTGTTCCGCTGCGACCTGGACGACGGTCAACTGGTGTTCGGCGAAGGCGCCCGGGAACGCAACCTGCAGGCCAAACGCAACGAACAGCTGGCCCTGGAGGAACAGTACCAACAGGCCGCCCAGGGCTATCAGGCGGTCAAACAGCTCCACGATCAGGTCAAGGCGTTCCAGCCCCTCAACTGGATCGGCGCCGCCAGCCACCTGCTGGACGCCCAGCACCAGCTCCAGGAAACCGAAAACGCCCTGGCCAACCTGGACCTGGGCGACCATGAAGAACTGGAGGAGAAACAACGCCAGGCCCGCGCCCTGCACCAGGACCTGGAAGCCCGGCAAAAGACGCTCACCGAAGCCCACGGCAAACTCGGCGCGGAACTGGCCGCCTGCGGCGTCACCCTGCGCAAGCTGGCGGACCAGAGCGACCGCTTCCAGCAGGAACAGGACGACGCCGAGGCCAACCTGCACGCCAGCACCCGCTACTGGCCGGAACTGGACGTGGAACCACGCATCGAGGCCATGGACCGGCGCCTGCGCGACGCCCAGGGCGACATCGACTTCGTCGCCGAGGAAAACGCCCTCACCGAACAGCTCACCAAGAACGCCGTGGCCCTGCAGAAAACCCTGGACCACTACAACCAGCAAGCACAGCCCGCCGATCAGGTACTCGCCGACAGCCAGGAGGCCCTGCACGGCGCCCCCTTCTTCGGCCACGTGCACACGCTCAACCAGCAACTGGACAACCTGCACAATCGGCTGCGCAACAATGTGCTACTGGAAAAACAGGAAAAACTGGCGGACCTGCGCAACACCTTCAACACCACCTTCATCAGTGACCTGTGCAGCCAGATCCACCAGGCCATCAAGGACGGCGAACGGATTCTGAAAAGCCTCAACAGCGAGCTGGAACACCACCAGTTCGGCGCCGACCGGGAACGCTTCTCCTTCGAATGGGACTGGATTCCCGAGTACAAGGAATACTGGAACTTCTTCAAGGAAGTGATCGATATTCCCAACCTGGGCGACGGAGCCAGCCTGTTCGACACCCCGCTCTCGACCAAGGCCGAACAGGTACGCGACCGGCTGCTCGGCCTGCTGCTGGACGGCGACGAACAACAGGCCCTGCGCGAGCTGGAACGGATCAGCGACTACCGCCGCTACCGCCAGTACGACATCCTCAAACACCCGGAAAACAAGGCGCCGATCAGCCTCAGCCAGTACGGCACCGGCTCCGGCGGGCAACTGGAAACGCCGGCCTACATCATCCGCGCCGCCGCCATCACCAGCGCCTTCCGCTTCAACGAAGGCGACAGCCACCTGCGTATGGTGATCGTCGACGAAGCCTTCATGCACATGGACGAAAACCGCTCCAAAAGCGTGATCCGCTACCTCACCGAAACCCTGGGCCTGCAACTGATCTTCATCATGCCCACCAGCAAGGCCGGCCCCTTCCTGGACCTGATCAGCAACCAGTTCGTGTTCAGCAAGGTGCCCAGCCCGATCCCGGTGGGCGAGCTCAACACCCGGGTACTGGTGGACCGCCAGCAACTCAACCAGGAACGCATCCGCGACCTGTGGGAGCAACACCGCCGCGTGATCCGCCAGCAGGGCGCCCTGGATTTCATGGAAGAGGTGTGACGATCAGCCCACTGGCGCCGCCGCCCGGCGGCGCAGCGCCACCAGCAGCGCCAGGGCCGCCAGCGTCAGGGGCAGGAACGACACCCACAGCACCCGCTCCCAGCCGTAGGCGCTGAGCAGGCCGCCGGAGGAGAACGAGCCCAGCGCCATCAGGCCGAAGACGATAAAGTCGTTGAGGGATTGCACCCGGGTTTTCTCTTCCGGGCGGTGGCATTCCAGCACCATGGCGGAGGCGCCCAGGAAGCCGAAGTTCCAGCCCAGGCCCAGCAGCACCAGCATCCACCAGAAGTGCAGCACCTCGACGCCCATCAAACCGACGGCGGCGGACACACCGGTGAGCACCAGGCCCACGGCGGCCACCCGGCCGGCGCCGAAGCGGGTGATCAGATTGCCGGTGAAAAAGCTCGGCCCGTACATGGCGATCACGTGCCACTGCAGCCCCATATTGGCGGACGCCTGGGAGTGCCCGCAGAAATGCATGGCCAGCGGCGCCGAGGTCATCAGGAAGTTCATCACCAGGTAGGAAACGGCGCCGCAAATCGCCGCCGCCACGAACAGCGGCTGGCGGGCGATCACCGCCAATGGCCGGCCACCGGCCTGCTCCGCCGCCGAGGGCGGCGGCAGGCGCACGCCAAGCAACAGCAGCGCGGACAACGCCGCCACCACCGCCTGCACCACGAAAGTGGCGGAGAAGGTCACCGGCGGCCACAGATCCATGGTCCAGGTCACCAGTTGGGGCCCGATCACCCCGGCGGCCACGCCGCCGGCCATCACCAGGGACAGGGCCCGCGCCCGCCGCGCCGGCGCCACACCGTCCGCCGCGGCGAACCGGTAGGACACCACCACCGCCGCGTAGGCACCGCCAAAGAAAGTGGACAGGCAGAACAGCCAGAACGACGCCACCAACACCGCCACCGTGGCCACCAGGCCAGCCAGCACACCGGCCCCGGCGCCGAGCAAGAACGCCGTGCGCCGACCATGGCGCCGGGCCACCATCCCCACCGGCATGATCGAAGCCGCCATGCCCACCACGAAGATGGACACCGGCAAGGTAGCCAGCACCGGCGACGGCGCCAGCGCATCGCCGACGATGGCGCCGGTGGCGTACACCACCACCGCGTTGGCGCCGGCCAGCGCCTGGGACACCGACAGCCGCCAGATATTGCCCCGCTGTACGTGTTCGGGAAGCTCGAAACTCCGATCGTTCATCCTGGTTATCCCCGGCCAATGGCAAAGCCAGGCATTGTTTCCTGATTCATCACCACGGACAAACATTCTTGAACCGGCTAAAGAACCCGCCCGCACAACCCGGGCACGGGCCGAGGCCGGCGCTCGGATAATGTGGGCGTCAAACCGCGTTCGCGCGCACTTCCCGCCAGCGGCGCGCGGCGCTGGCCACCGCGCCGGCGCCAGCGAAGGTGGCGCCCACCGCCAGGCACAACGCCGGCCCGCGCTCGCCGCCCAGAGCGAACAACAGCGTCACCAGCGCCGAACCCAGGGTCCAGCCGGCGAACCGGGCCACCGCGTTCATGCCGGAGGCGGCGCCACTGCGCGACGCCGGGCCGGTGGTCATCATGGCGGTGTTGTTGGGGGTCTGGAACAGACCGAAGCCGACCCCGCACAGCGCCATGCGCCAACCAATCTGCCAATAGGCCGGCTCCGTCGGCAGAAACACCATCAGCACCAGGCCCGCCGCCATAATCCCCAAGCCGAGACTACTGAGCACCGCCGCCGGATAACGGACCACCAACCGCCCGGCCAACTGGGCAGCGACGGCGGTGGTCAACGGCCAGGGCGTGATCAGCAGCCCGCTCTGCACCGGCGTCATCTGCAGCACCCGCTCGAACAGAAACGGCAACGACACATAGGCCAGAATCTGCGCCGTATAGGAACAGGACGAGGTCAGCAGCGCCAGGGAAAACACCGGTAGCCGCAGCAGATCAAACGGCAGCATCGGCGACGGATGGCGGCGCTGCTGAACGAACAACAGCACGAAACACAGCAATCCGACCACGATCTCCGCCACCGCCCAGCGCGTATCACCACCACCCAAGGTACCCACGCCCACCACCAGCAAACCAAAAGCCAGTGCGTTCAGCAGCGTACCCAGGGCATCGAACCGATGGGGCGTCCGCGCGCTGCCCGGCATCGTCCGCCAGAACAACCACAGCGCCACCACGCCCAGCGGCACGTTGATCAGAAACACCCAGGGCCAGGACGCCACCGCCAGCACCATGGCCGCGAACGTCGGCCCCAGCGCCGCCGGCACCGCCACCGCCAGAGCCAGCCACGCCATGCCCTTGCCCACCAGATGGCGCGGGTATATCACCCGCACCAGCGCCACCCCGGCCACCGACAGAAAGGCGCCGCCGGCCCCCTGCAACACCCGGGCCGCCACCAGTGTGCCCAACGTCGGCGCCACCGCGCACACCAACGACGCCAGGGTGAACACCGTCAAACCGGTAATGAACAAGCGCCTCAGACCCAGCGCCTCCACCATCGCCGCCACCGGCAGCAAACACACCACCGCCGCCAGCTGATAGCCGTTGACCACCCACACCGTGGCCGCGTCGCTGGCGCCCAGGGACAAGGCCATGTCCGGCAAGGCGATGTTCACCACCGCCGTGCTCAGATTGCTCAGGGCAATACCCAGCAAAACGGCCAATGCCGCCCAACGCCGCTCGCCAGGCGGCAAACCGTCGCCAATCAAGGACGGGGAAGACGACGACGCAGAGGTGGTGTCACGCATTTGGATAAAGGGCTCCCGAGACCGGACCGCCGGCCCGGAGCACCCGGTCGACCATCACAATCGGGCCATGCTAGCATCAGCGCATTCACACTTTACGCCAACGATTATCGATGAAGCGCCAATCCACCTCCGCCCCGCTTTTCCGAACCCGCCAACGGGCACGACAACGTGGCGAGACCATCGGCGCCCACCATCACGACGAAGCCCAACTCATTCTCGCCCTCTCCGGCACCACCCAGATCTACACCGACACCGGCCGCTGGCTGGTGCCGCCGCAGTTGGCGGTATGGATTCCCGCCGGCATCACCCACCGCCTGGACGTGCTCTCCGGGGCGGAAATGCGGCTGCTCCACTGGCACCCCGAAGCGATCCAGCGCTGGGCCCCCAACGCCAACCTGGACCGGGAATTCGCCCTGCGCGTCTCGCCGCTGCTGCGCGAACTGATCCACGCCGCCTTCGCCCCCAACACCGACGCCGACAAACAAACCCTCATCGCGCAACTGGTACTCCATGAACTCAGCACCGTGGTGGACGCCCCCACCTACCTGCCCCTGCCCACCAGCAACGTGGGCCGGCGCGTCGCCCACCTGGCGCTCTCCGACACCGGCCTCGCCCTCACCACCCCGGACCTGGCCGCCGGCGCCGCCACCTCCGTGCGCACCCTCAGCCGCCTGTTCCCCGCCGAAACCGGCCTCACCTTCCGCGCCTGGCGGCAACGGGCGCGCATCGTCATGGCCATCGACCATCTCGCGCGCGGCAAGACCATCGCCCAGGCGGCGGGGCTGGCGGGGTTTAGTAGTACCTCGGCGTTTTCCTATGCGTTCCGGCAGGTGACCGGGGAGACGCCTTCCGGGTTCGTGGGGTGAGCAACGCGAAGGCGACGCCGGTATGTACCTTGGCTAAACAGCGGTGTATCCACCATCCGCCATGACCACGGTCCCGGTCATGTAACTGGCGCGATCACTGGCCGCGAAGGCAATTACCTCGGCGATCTCCGACGGCTCGGCGGCGCGGCCAATGGGAGATCCCTTGCCATGCTCGGCAAGAAAGTCACGCCCGTTCGGCATCACATCATCAAGGATCCCGGTGACGATATCACCGGGAGCGACCACGTTCGCCCGAATACCGTATTGCGCGCCTTCCAGTGACAGAACCCGCGTCAATTGCGCGATGGCGCCTTTTGACGCGGCATAGGCTCCAATCGTCGGGAAGGCGACCTGGCACGCATAAGACCCCACGTTCACGATGCTTCCCCGCCGCGCCGGCATCATGACTTTCATCGCTTCCCGGCAGTGCAGAAAGCTCCCTCTCAAATTAACGTTGAGCACCGAATCCCAGTCCTCGAGGGACATTTCGGCAACGGTCTTATTAATGATGCGCGCCGCGTTATTGATCAGGATGTCGAGACGACCAAAGCGCCGCAGCGCCAACTCCACCGCGCGAGTCGCCGTTGTCTCTTCGGACAGGTCACCGGTCAAGGTAACAATACGGTCCGAATAGTCTTCCAACTCAACCACCCCTGCTTTGACATCCTCCGCCACGACACAGGCGCCACGATCAGCGAATAGCCTGGCCGTCTCGCCACCCACGCCGCCAGCGGCGCCGGTCACTATGACCACCTTTCCTTCAAACTCCCGATTCAGATCACTCATGTCTCACTCCTCACAGTTCGAAATGCCCGCTCGCTGGCGGCACGAGCGGACACAGTAACGACCGGGGAGCAATGAATAATCCCGTTCAAAGTGAATGCATTATTAAGTACTACTAACCAATTCGCGGAGAGGGGCTTCTTTCCTTCATGAAGTCGATAAAGCACCTCAACACGGACGATTTTTGATTCTGCTTGGGGAAGCACAAATAGAAGCCCTCGAACGGCGCCGACCAATCCTCGAGCAATGGCACCAGCTCTCCTCGTGCCACATAGGGCTTGATCTGATCCTCGGCCCAAAAGGCCACACCGGCGCCCCTTACAGCCGCCTCAAGCGCCAGACGCTGATCGTTGAAAGACAGAACGCCCTGCAAGGTGACCCGCAACCAGCGATCATTCCTGAAGAACTCCCACTGATAGCAACCCAGGTGGCCGGGCCAACGCCAAGTGATACACCGATGATCGCGAAGATCGGCCGGGCTGGCCGGATGACCGAACCGCTCAAGATAATCGGGCGCCGCCGCGGCGATTTGCCGGATAGGCGGACCAAGGGGCAACGCCACGAAATCCTGATCAAGCATCTCGCCAAGGCGAATCGACACATCGTAGCCGTCCGCCACCGTATCGACGGCCGCATCGTCGACGCACACATCCACCTTGATTTCGGGGTATTCATCGAGGAACTCGGGCAAATGCGGCTCCAGATAAAGCCGCGACCCCAAACGCATGGCATGGATACGGATCTTCCCACGTGGCCGGTCCGCGAGCAGCGAGGCATCGGCCAGCGCCGCCGAGAGCTCACCAAGAGCGGGCTCCAGCCTCGCCGCCAGGCGCTCCCCCGCTTCCGTAAGCCGAACGCGACGTGTGGTTCGATGCAGTAGCTGCACGCCAAGGCGCGCCTCCAACGCCTTCATGCTCTGGCTCAATGCCGATGGCGTTATGTTCAGTGACTCGGCCCCACGCACGAAGCTGCCATGAGTAACGATGGCCATGAACCCCTGTAGCTCAGCAAATTCCGTCCCGCGCACGCCGTACCTCCTTGCTTAAAGGTGGAAGGTGGCCTGGAGCGGCCCCGACCGGCGCAGGACCTCCACGCCGCCATCCAGCGCGCCCAGCTTCACCAGTCCGCTGGCGTGCTTGAAGTCCTTGTGGAACAGGGCCAGGTTGCCCCAGGGCGCGTAGTAGGTGAGATCGCCGGCGCGGGGCGTGATGCCCGCCGGCGCTCCCTCCGTGGACAGCCGCCGGGGCAGATCGCTGATCTTCTCGGTGGCGGCGAAATCCTCCAGGGTCAGCTCCAGCGGCAGCAGGGACGCGAAGTCCCGGGCACTGTCGCTATCGTCCAGGGTGGCGGTAAGCGTGATGCCTTCGATGTCCAGATAAAGCCGCATGATCGACTCCCGAGTGTTAAGTCTCTTGAACGGCGGCGGTCGCGCGCCGGCGACGGGCAGCGGCCAGCAACACCACGATACAGCCGAACAGCGCCAGCACCCCGTAGCCGGAAGCCACCTGCAGCAAGCTCAGCCGCCCGGAAAGCTGACCGGCCACCAGGGTCGGCACCGCCGCCCCGGTGTAGGAGGTGGCGTAGATCACCGACAGAATACCGGCGCGCTCCTCCTGTTCGGTACCCGCCACCATCATCTGAATGCCGCCGCTCAGGGTGGTGCCCTGGGCGATACCCGCCAGCACGCTGGTGATCAGGAACGGCACCAGCAGCCCCAGCTTCAACGACAGCAGCACCCCCGCCAGCCCGGCGGTGAACGCCAGCATGCCCAGGCACTGGGCGCTGGAAGGCCGCAACCGGCCGGCGATGGAGGCGCCGATCACGCTCGGCGCCATCAGCGACGCGAACACCAGCGCGGCGGCCAGCGCATTGCTGGAATGCAGCTGCTCGCGGGCCATGATCGGCCCGAACGCCTGGTAAAAACCGCCCAGCGCCCAGGTGCACACAAAGGTGCAGGCGGCCACCGGATAGGCCTTGCGCGCCGACGGCGGCAACCCGAACCGGGGTCGCAACGACGCCCGCCAGCCCGGCTCACCGGCCACCGTCTCCCGACCGCGCAGCAGCAACAGCGCGCACACCACCAGCACGCCGAGAATCACCAGGTAAGGCAAGGTGCGCGGAGACGGCCCGTATTCCACCATCACGCCGGACGCCACCCCGCCCAGGGTCAAGCCGGTCATCGGCCCGCAACTGAGAATCGCCGGCGCCACCCAGGACGGGGACACCGGCGCCGTATCCACCAGCCACGCCGCCAGCGCCGTGGACGCCAACCCGCAGGACAACCCCTGGAACAACCGCCCGATAATCAGCGGCGCCGCCTCATGCACCGTCATCAACGTGACACTCGCCAGCCCGGCCAGTGCCACCGCCAGCAACGACACCGCGCGCCGCCCCAGATGGTTCGACAACCGCCCGAACACCAATAACGCCATCACCGCACCGGCGAAATACACCACCGCGCTCAACGACAGCGCCCCGTAGCTCACCCCGTCCACCGCCTGGTAAATGCCATACAGCGGAATCGGCGTCGCCGACGCCGCGTAGGCCATCACCAGGGACAGGCTGGCGGCGACGAACGTCAGCCCGTCGCCGGATTGTTTCGTGGTCTCCACCATGCCTGATCAGCGCCCCGGGCGGCGCATGCGAGCTGCCGCCTCGTCTTGGCCGTTCTGAGTCATTGCCTTGCCTTACGTTTTCGGATCGATGGGAGAGCGCCGGCGGAACCGTCGGCACTCCTTTTGGCGGGTTGTCCTGCGCCGTAAGCGAGAGGGCATGACCCTGGATGACCATTTAAGTATGGCGCCGGCCTATGAATAAACCGGGCTCAATCGAATGTAGTCATGAATGGGATTCATGAAAGGTGGGATATGGGCCATGGAGCATGAACAATGGCCCCAGGTCACGATACCTCTCTTCGTCTAGCTTTCGTTCACCTCGGGCATCAAGCCATCCAGTGCGTCAAAGAGGCCCTCGACCACCGTATCTCTTCCGGCAAAAAGCGCCTCCGGGCCGCCGCTATGCAAGGCACTGAAGGGCGGCTCATAGAGCGCGGCGGGCTCCATTACGCCCCGTGAAGTGAGCTGTTCGATGATCATTTCCACGAAGCGGATCTGCGGGGCGGTGAGGCTGGTATCGTCCAGGAAACGGGCGAAGGCGTCCTTGGCGGTGGCTTCGTCCATGCCCACCAGGCTACGGACAAAGTGCGCCAGGGAAGGCGCTTCGGTGCGCTCCAGCAGATCGGACAGCAACGTCCTGCCGTCATCCTCGCCCAGGCCAGCGAGCATATCTTCCAGCGCTTCCAGGTCACTGGCAGTAAGCGGCCGGTTGGTTCTCAACCGGTGGATCACAATGTTATCCAGGTGGTTGCGCAGGTACTCCCGAACTTTCTTCTCGTACTGCACGCTGGTCATCCTCGGCAGTGGCAGCACGGTGCCATCGCGTACCCCCATGACCTCGTCCTCGAAATCCGTGTACACCACCTCGCGCCGTTTCTTGTTCAGAAACGGCACCACGCCGCGCAGACGCAGCCGCATTTCTTCCAAGGTGCGCACGTCCATGCCGTCCCAGAAAGCCGGGTCCTGCACCGCCTGCAGGTATTCAAGCTGCCGGGCAACGGCGGGAATGCTGGTTTTCTCTTCCAGCATGGTGGCGATCTCCACCACCCGCTTGCGATAGCGTTCAAAGGCCGCCTGGTCGGCGGTGAGCACGGCAAGCTGCAGACGCAAGGCGGTGAGATCGAACATGCGGGAAGCGACGTCGTCGTACTCCAGCTCGGTGGGCAGGGTCGCCACCTCCGCGTTTAACAGCCGCTGGTCGTCCTCGCTTAGCCGGTCCCAACGCTTGCGATCCTTGAAGTGGTCCACGGCTTGGCGCTTCATGCGAACGATAAAGTTGTCCGGGTTCATGGCGGCCACTTCGCGATAAAGCGCTTCCGTGGTGTTACCGGCCACCTTGGCCTCCGGATCGGCCTCCGGGGACAGTTGCAACAAACCCAACAAATTCACTCGGGCACGAAAGACACGGGTACTGAGCGGCTCGCTACCGCCGGCCTCGATGCCTTCCGGGTTCTCGTTGAAGAAATCGAAGTTGCAGCAGAAATCGAAGATACGAAAGTCCGCCTTGTCCTCCCCCGGACCAAAGAGGTCCGGGCACAGCCGTGTGCCCCGCCCGATCATCTGCCAGAACTTGATCTTGGAATACACCGGCTTGAAGAACACCAGATTCACCACCTCCGGCACATCGATGCCGGTGTCCAGCATGTCCACGGAAATGGCGATATGGGGTGCCTTGTCCTTCTGGGAGAAATCGTCGATCAACGTCTGGACGTATTTGACCTTGTAGGAAATCACCCGGGCAAAGTGCCCGGCGTGTTTCGGGTAATGGTGGTCGAAGCGCTTTGCGATAAAGTCCGCATGGGCCTGGTTGCGGGCGAAGATGATGGTCTTGCCCAGGCGGTCGCCACCCTCCACCTTATGGCCGTGCTCCATAAGATGCTTGAGGCCCTTGTCCACGGTATCCTCGTTGAACAGCCAATTGTTCAGGGCGGTAGCGTCCACCTGCTCCGGAATCAGGGTGCCTTCGGGCACATTGTCACCCCACTCCAGGGATTCCCACTGGGCCTTTTCGTCCTCGCTCAGGTCGTCGTAACGGATGCCTTTCCGGGGGAAGCGCAGATCCACTTGCTGCACCCTGGGCGGCACTAGGTAGCCATCGCTGACCGCCTTGCCCAGCTCATAGGCGTCCGTGGGCACGCCCTGTTCCAGATCGAACAGGTCATAGGTGTTCTTGTCCACCTGCTCCCGGGGCGTGGCGGTAAGGCCGAACAGCATGGCGTCGAAATAGCTGAAAATAGCCCGGTAGCGCTGGTACACCGAGCGGTGGGCTTCATCGATGATGATCAGATCGAAGTGCCCCACCCCGAAACGGGCCTCGTCGGTATCCGAACCGTTGTTAGCATCGATCAGACCCATCATGGTCGGATAGGTACACACATACACCCGGCCTTCGGTGTCCTTCTCGGTGACCAGGTTCACCGGGCTGGATTCCGGCAGGTGGGCCTTGAAGGCATTTACCGCCTGATTCACCAGCGACACCCGGTCCGCCAGGAACAGGGCACGCTTGACCCAGTTGGCCCGTTGCAGCACGTCCACCAGGGCAATGGCGGTACGGGTCTTGCCGGTGCCGGTGGCCATCACCAGCAGGGCCTTACGTTGTGCGTTCTTAAGCTGCTCGAAAATACTGCCGATGGCGCGCTTCTGGTAATAGCGCTCAACGACGTCGGTGTTGATGGCGGCCACATCCAGCGGCTTGCGGCTGTCCCGGCGACGAATCAGGCGGGTGAGTTCGTCCTTCTTGTAGAAGCCCGCCACTTCCCGGGCCGGGTAGGCCTGATCATCCCATAGCCAGGTGTCGTAGCCGTTGGTGAAGAAAATCAGCGGCCGCTGGCCGTGCATTGCCTCCAGGCAGTCCGCGTAGAGCTTGGCCTGCTGTTTGCCCACCGTGGCGTCCACGGTGGTCTTCTTGGCTTCCACCAGCGCCAGCGGCTTGCCATCGTCACCCCAGAGCACATAGTCCACATAGCCAATGCCCTTGTTGTTGGGCATGCCGGTGACTTCGTACTCCCGGTCCTGTTCCTGGTCCAGCGGCCAGCCGGCCCGGTGCAGCTCCAGATCAATCAGGTAGCGGCGGGTCTCCGCCTCGGTGTAATCGTGACTATCCGGCACCTGCTCCCGGACCTGACGCAGGGCCGCCAGCTCCTGGCGCAGCGCCTGCAGCTCCTGATCCAGGGCGTCGCGCTCTTTCTGCTGCTTGAGCGCCGCCTCATGCTGGGCTGCGAGCTCTTTCTCCAGGGCCTCCAACTCAGCCCGCGGCACCACCTTGTCCGTATCCAGCGGTTGCGGCACCCGATCATCCCGCCAGGCCGCGCCTTCGCGGGAGGCACTGGGAGTGTAGGTCCGCACCAGCCAATAGCAGACATGGTGCAGTTCCTTCACCACCTGCATGGCCTGCTCGGCCTTGATCGGTTTGGTCTGGTGAACCGCGATATTACCCACCTTCTGGATCACCCGGGCCTTCTGGAACACCGCCTCCGGCAGCAGGTTCATAAAGGTGGGTTCGTGCAGCAGCGCCCCCAGCTTGTTGTCGTAGGGCATGCGCAGGCTGGCATCATGGCGATACAGCCAGTGCACCGCCGCCTCCAGCGCGAAGCGGGCGTGGAAGCAGGCGGCGCGGGGATCACCGAGAATATGGCCTTCCGCCCGGCTGGCGGCCTGACTCAAGTCCTTGAAGTCGTTGGGCAGGAAGGCGAAATTGGTCATCGTGCTTTATAGCTCCCCGGAGAAGGCTTTAGTTTGAAGAGCACCGAAAAGCCCATTCAGTTCTTCCGCATACTTAACCAACCTAATCTTTTGCTTCTGCAAAGAATTACAAAGAATCGAAAATTTTTCCTGGAGCGCAATATCTGGAACAGGCACTTGCAACTCATTCATTGCATTCCTATCAAACCTACGAGTGCCATGCCCTGCGGATGACACCAAATCCATAACCTCCCTTTTTTTTGCCTTTAAACAATACAGCAAATAATCAGAATTAATACTCTCAATCGGCCGTATTGCTTTCATATCCTGGTTAATAGCCACCGAAACATTGTTGACGGCAACTGGGAATGAGTGCGCCAAGATCATCCCTCTTACAACAATAAGAATATGGCCAGGATCAACAAGCCTCATATTGGTTTCTGACAATGCCAGAGAAGTTATTGAATCTTTGGATTCATATACTCTATCGACTTTCATATCTTTTGGGCTAACCCAAGGAAACCCCTCACCCCAGTAAAGGTTATTCGCCTTACTTGGTGTGCCTCCGCTCTTAAAGGAGCCAACTTCTGAAAAGGGTAACGTTTTCCATTTCTTGGGGTTCTCAACAGGATCACCAAAGAGATCGAGAAAGGCGGATTGCAGGAGCGCATCGAGCTGGGCGAGGGACTCGCGGCGCTTGGCCCGCAGCGCGTCCGCCTCATCCAGAATTTTCGCAATGCGTTTTTGTTCGTCCAGGGGAGGCAGAGGAATCTTCATGCCAAGACAACGCTTGTGACTCAAATTGGAAATATTCGTTGTCTTATTACCAAAAGATCGAACAACGTGCTGAACCGCCCCAGATGAAAACCAGTGATACAGATAGCGATTATCAAGCTTCTCGTCCTTTGGCCTTAATATTGAAATGAAGCCTCCTGCCGTTGCCTGATAATCTAGCTGAGGAACCCAGCAACATTTGCCAACCAGATTCCAGCTATTTGCACTGGAAACCAGAATATCTCCAGCCCGGAGTATCTTATCGCTGCGCTTAACTATTTCCCCCGGAATTCCAACAATGTCAGATTGATCAAGTTGCTCCTGGACATTTTTAGTCCTCATACACGCAACTGCACCATGCTCAAGGTAATCTCGAATATCCGCAGGCTTATAGGTAACGCCTCGAATCAAAGCTGCGTGATCACCGAGAGTAACTGATTGCCAACTCATTTGAGCAGCCCCTCCAGCTCTTTCCGCCCCTTTGAAATCTCCTCCTCCAGCTCTGCCAACCGCTCCAAAATCACCTGCGGCGATTCATATTCCACCGCCTCATACTCCACTTCCTTATAACGGTTGATGGACAGGTCATAGTCGTTGCCGGCGATTTCCTCGCGGGGCACCAGGAAGCTCTGTTCGGTGCGCTTGCGTTCGCCTTCGTTCTCCCGGTTTTGCCAGCGGGCGAGCAGATCGGGCAGGTCGGTCTTGTCCGGCTGCGGGGTGCGTTTGTCGTCCAGGGAGAAGCCGTCCGCCGCCATCTTGTAGAACCAGACGTTGTCGGTGCCTCCGGAGTTGGTCTTGGTGAACAGCAGGATGGCAGTGGAGACCCCGGCGTAGGGTTTGAACACGCCGGAAGGCATGGAGATCACCCCGTCCAGTTTCTGCTCTTCCACCAGCATCTTGCGCAGGCTCTTGTGGGCCTTGGACGAGCCGAACAGCACGCCGTCGGGGACGATCACCGCCGCGCGGCCGCCGGTTTGCAGCAGGCGCAGGAACAGGGCCAGGAACAGCAGCTCGGTTTTCTTGGTTTTGACCGTTTGCAGCAGGTCCTTGGCGGTGGATTCATAGTCCAGGCTGCCGGCGAAGGGTGGATTGGCCAGGATCAGGGAGTATTTCTCCTCGTCCAGGTCGTCCGCCTGGGCCAGGGAGTCCTTGTAGCCGATGTCCGGGTTTTCCACGCCGTGGAGCAGCATGTTCATGCTGCCGATGCGCAGCATGGTGCTGTCGAAGTCGTAGCCGTGGAAGGTGCCCTCGTTAAAGCGGCGGCGGGCCTCGTCGTTTTTGTAGATGGCCTTGCTGTGGTGCTGCTGGATGTATTCGGAGGCCGCCACCAGGAAACCGGCGGTGCCGCAGGCCGGGTCGCAGATCACATCCTTGGGGGTGGGCGCGGTCATCTCCACCATCAGCTTGATGATATGGCGCGGGGTGCGGAACTGGCCGTTCTGGCCAGCGCTGGCGATCTTGCCGAGCATGTATTCGTACAGGTCGCCCTTGGTGTCCGCATTGCTCATATCGATGCTGTCGAGCTGGTCCACCACGTTGGCCAACACCCGCGGGGTGGGCATCATGAAGAGCGCATCCTTCATGTGGTGGGTGTAGGTGCTGCCGCCCTCCCCGTCTTCCTCACCCTTGTTGCCCAGGGTTTTGATAAACGGGAACACCTGATCCCGCACGGTGTTGAACATGTCCTCCGGGGCGAAGTCCTTGAAGCGGGACCAGCGCAGGTGGTCCTGGTCGGGGCCGAACACCGGGTTTTCGATGGTCTTGCTGAAGCGCTGCGCCTTGTTCTCCTGGCGGGTATGTATCTCATCCAGCCGCTTGATGAACAGCAGGTAGGTGAGCTGCTCGATCACGGACAGCGGGTTGGAGACGCCGCCGGACCACATGGTGTCCCAGATTTTATCGACCTTGGATTTGAGTTCGCCGGTGATCATGGGGTTGCTGTTATTCCTCGTTGAAGTAATCGCTGTCGATGTGTTTGACGTCGTAGGTTTCCTTGGTGGCCACGCCCAGGTTGTACTGGATCATCAGCCTGGCCAGTTCCTGGCCGTCGATCAGAACGATCTTTTTCTCGATCATGCCGGGCGGTCCATGTCCGGCGCGGTCTCCAGCACTCGCATAGGCCGCGCGATGGCCTGGCCGGCACGGGCGGACAATTCTCCGGCTTCCAGGATGGCCCGGCACCGCGCCAGTCCCCGAACGGCGCCTTCGGTGACGATTACTCGTGGCACCCGGGTGGCGCCTTATCGCCACGGCCCCAGGACTCCAGCCACTCATTGGTTTCCTGGACCGTGAGGTGGCGCTCGGTCTCGCGGTAGGACCGCCAGGACTCCAGGGCTTCCCGCTTGAAGCTCTCATGGGTCTCTTCGCGGGCCACATATTGCCTGATGGCTTCCAGCATGATCCAGTGCGGTGAGCGGCGGCGCTGGCTGGCCAGTGCCCGGACGCGGCCTTTCAGCTCGTCGTCAATTTTGATGGAGGTTGCCATGGCGGCCTCGTATCGAAAGGTAATACCCTAGGCACGTGCGGGGCTTCCGTCCATCCTCCCTGTCGCGCCAATAAAGCCGTGCTCACGGGTTTACTATTCCTTCGCACTTGGCTCCGCGTTTAGATAAAGCCCTCATATTCCCGCAACCTATCGACGGTCACGACCAGGCCCTGAGCGGCCAGCGTCTCAAGATACTCTTCCACCCCTTTCGGAGGTTTTTTCAACGAACCCCTATGGTTTTTCGCCGTTTCAATAACCCTTGCTTCGTGAAGATCGAACTGCTGAACAACAAAATCATCCGGATGAACTGCCTCTATTCCGAACCTCGCCAGCACGGCCTCTGGAAAATCTCTTAGGTTAAAGGTAACGATCAGTTGAGCACCGGCCACAATGGCCGCCGCGAGTACATGTCTGTCGTCGGGGTCTGGCAATGTCAGCCCCGCGATCAGGTTTTCGTAGCCGGTAACTCGGCAGTCCGGCACGGCCTGGTTCATCAATTCGATGGTGCGAGGCAGATGTCCGGCGAGTTCCGGTCGGTCCTCCAGCAGATTCCGGGACCATTCGTTCTGAATATCGTCCGACCATCTCGCTGCGAACAAACCCGATAGCGCCAGCCGAATTAGAAAATCGCGGAGCGGAGCCGGGTACAAAACGCAGGCGTCGTAGATGACCGAAAAGCGCATCAGTACCCCATATCGTGCTCTTGGGCCTGATCCGCCAGCGCCTGCAGCGCGGCTTCGCTTTCGGCGGCGCGAGCCGTCCGATACGCCATGACATCCTGAAAGCGGATGCGTCGGTGCGTCCCAACCCGGGTGAAGGGGATGGCACCCTCCTCCAGCAGCTTGACCAGGTGGGGGCGGGAGACGTTCAGCAGATTGGCCGCTTCCTGGGTGGTCACTTCGGCGTGCACCGGCATCAGGGTGACGGCATTGCCCTGGGCCATTTCCGTGAGGATGTTGCGCAGCAGTTCCAGGGCGTGCCGGGGCAGCACCAGATCGGTGTCGTCCATGCGCACCCTGGCACGATCCTGCCGGGGGTGGTCCTTCAGCAGCCGCGCCAGGGCGGCGGCGCTTTCCCGGGCCAGGTCCGCAGCCTGGGGGTCCGGGAGCTTGTCGTGATCTTGCGCGGTGTTCATGGGTTACCTCTGACAGCGATATCGCGCGATATCCATAAAGTATTCGAAACAAACGAAAATCGCAATAAACGAAACGCTGTGCCCGCGCCCTCTAATAGAGCCATGCGCAAGGGTTTGCTATTCTTTCGCGCTTGGCTCCGTTTGGGTGGGATCGCGGCTGAAGCCGCTCCTACAGCCAGCGTTCCCGCGCCCTGCCCTTGAGCCGCTCCACTCTTTTCAGAAAACAGGCGATACCGCGCTTATGGCAATGGACGACCTTTCCGGCCACACCCCGATGATGAAGCAGTATCTCGGCCTGAAGGCCGACCATCCGGATCAGTTGCTGTTCTACCGGATGGGGGATTTCTACGAGCTGTTTTTCGGCGACGCGCAGAAGGCGGCGCGGTTGCTGGACATCACGCTGACCCAGCGCGGGCAGAGCAATGGCAAGCCGATTCCCATGGCCGGGATTCCGTATCACGCGGCGGAGGGCTATCTGGCGCGGCTGGTGAAGCTGGGCGAGTCGGTGGTGATTTGCGAGCAGGTCGGCGATCCGGCGCTGGCGAAGGGGCCGGTGGAGCGCAAGGTGGTGCGCATCGTGACGCCGGGGACGGTGAGCGATGAGGCGTTGCTGGAGGAGCGCCGGGATACGCTGCTGTGCGCGTTGTTCGAGGACGGGCCGGCGGTGGGCGCGGCGAGCCTGGATGTGGCGGCGGGCCGGTTCGTGGTGACCCGGGTGGAGGGCCACGAGCAGTTGCAGGCGTTGCTGGAGCGCTGGCAGCCGGCGGAGTTGCTGGTGTGCGAGGACCATGGTCTGCCGGCGTCGTTGGTGGAGCGGCCGGGGTGCCGCAAGCGTCCGCCGTGGGAGTTTGACGGCGAGGCGGCGGTGCGCCAGTTGTGCCAGCAGTTCGGGGTGCAGGATTTGTCCGGGTTCGGGCAGCCGCCGGCGGTGGCGGTGGCCGCCGCCGGGGCGTTGCTGCAGTACGCCCGGGATACCCAGCGCAGTGCCCTGCCCCATGTGACGGGTCTGGCCATGGAGGCGTTCGACGACGGCGTGGCCATGGACGCGGCCACGCGCCGCAATCTGGAGCTGACCGAGACCCTGAACGGCGACGAGGTGCCGACCCTGGCCTGGGTGCTGGACAGCACCGAGACGGCCATGGGGGCGCGCCTTCTGAAGCGCTGGATTCATCGACCATTGCGCGACCGCACGGTGCTGGGCGAACGCCAGCAGCGGGTGGCGGCGTTGCGCGATGGCTGGCGGTTCGAGGCGGTGCGCGAGGTGCTGGACCGGATCGGCGATATGGAGCGGATTCTGGGTCGGGTGGCGTTACGCTCGGCGCGGCCCCGGGACCTGACCCGCCTGCGCGCCAGTCTGGAGGCGTTGCCGGCGTTGCACGCGGCGCTGCCGGACCACGAGGCGTTCCAGGGCCTGCATGAGCGGCTCAATGAATTTCCGGAGCAGGCCGGCTTGCTGGACCAGGCGGTGATCGAGAATCCACCGATGCTGATCCGCGATGGCGGCGTGATCGCCGAGGGCTACAGCGCGGAGCTGGACGAGCTGCGTTCGATCAGCGAAAACGCCGGCCAGGTGCTGGTGGATATCGAGACCCGGGAACGCGAGCGCACCGGCTTCTCTACCCTGCGGGTGAAGTACAATCGGGTGCACGGCTATTACATCGAGCTGTCCCGCCGCGAGGCGGACAACGCGCCGATGGATTACCAGCGTCGCCAGACGCTGAAGAACGCGGAGCGTTTCATCACGCCGGAGCTCAAGGAGTTCGAGGACAAGGCGTTGTCCGCGTCGAGCAAGGCGCTGACCCTGGAGAAGCGGCTCTACGAGCAGTTGATCGAGACCCTGGCGGCGGACCTGGGCCCGCTGCAGGCGAGCGCCGCGGCGGTGGCCGAGGTGGATGTGCTGGCCGCCTTCGCGGAGCGTGCCGAGGCGCTGGGCTGGGTGCAGCCGCAGCTGGTGACCGAACCGGTGGTGGAGATCGTCGATGGCCGCCACCCGGTGGTGGAGCAGGTGCTGGACGATGCGTTCGTGCCCAACAGCCTGCATCTGGACGACCAGCGCCGCATGGTGATCATCACCGGCCCGAACATGGGCGGTAAGTCCACCTATATGCGCCAGACCGCCCTGGTCGCCCTGCTCGCCCATATCGGCAGCGCGGTGCCGGCGGCCAGCGCCCGGGTGGGCAAGCTGGACCGCATCTTTACCCGCATCGGCTCCTCCGACGATCTGGCAGGCGGCCGCTCCACCTTCATGGTGGAGATGTCGGAGACCGCCAACATCCTTAACAACGCCACCCCGGAAAGCCTGGTGCTGATGGACGAGATCGGTCGTGGCACCAGCACCTTCGATGGCCTGAGCCTGGCGTGGGCGGCGGCGGAGCACCTGGCGCGTAATCTCAGGGCGTTCACTTTGTTCGCCACCCATTACTTCGAACTGACGCAACTGCCGGAGCAATTGCCCGGGGTGTACAACGCCCACCTCACCGCCAGCGAGCACAACAACCGCATCGTGTTTCTGCACCGGGTGCAGGAGGGGCCGGCGAGCCGCAGCTACGGCTTGCAGGTGGCGCAACTGGCCGGGGTGCCGGCGGGCGTGATCCACCGCGCCACGGAGAAGCTGAGCGAGCTGGAACAGGGCGAGCGACCCAAGTCGGCGGCCCCGGCCCCGGCCACCGCGCCGGCCCAGGCGGATCTGTTCGGCGCGCCCGGCGCGGTGGAGAAAGCCCTGGCGGATATCGACCCGGACGAGCTGACGCCCCGGCAGGCGCTGGAGCGGTTGTACGCGTTGAAGGCGTTGGGCAAAGGGTGACGCGTTATATCCATATGCGTACAGGGACGGGTTGCGGCGCTTGCCTGAGGCTGGCAGTCCGGTAGACTAGCGCCGCCCCCAAGTTCATCGGTGTCTGCTAATATGCGGCTCCGGCCCCGGAACGAGACGAGAATACACCTGGCGAGGACAGGCTAATGACGTTCGTAGTAGGTGAAAACTGCATCAACTGCAAACACACGGACTGCGTGGAAGTATGTCCGGTGGATTGCTTCTATGAAGGCCCCAACTTCCTGGTCATTCACCCGGACGAGTGCATTGACTGCGCGCTGTGCGAACCGGAGTGCCCGGTGAACGCCATCTTCTCGGAGGATGAGCTGCCGGACGATCAGCAGGATTTTCTGGAGATCAACGCCGAGCTGGCGGAGAAGTGGCCAAACATCACCGAGATGAAGGACTCCCCGGACGACGCCGACGAATGGGACGGCGTGGCCAACAAGCGCGAGAAACTCGTCAAGGAATGGTGAGTCAGGCGTGAGTGTTTCGGCGGGCGGCGCGCCGGCCGGAACACTGTCCGCGGCGCCAGTGGTCTGAAACCGGCGGCTTGAAACAAGCCCGGTGGGCCGGAAATGAGAAAGGGCGGCATCCTGCCGCCCTTTTTGCGTCGAGTCGTCCTTACCCGATTGCGCTCACCTGGACTTCCGTGTCCGCCATCCTTAGCCAATCCCTGTGCTCTTTATCCCTGAACACGGAAACCACTATAGCAACCCGTTTCGTTACCGAGGGTTAAAGATCTATAAAATTTCCTGCCCGGAAATCAGCCCCACCGGCTCTTTCTCTGATTTATCAATGACTTAGCGATTCGCCCCCTGGAAATTGAGGGCATACTAGGACAGAAGATTGGTAGAAATGCTTACAGTCTTGTAAGATATCTCTTACAAACGATGGCCATTGCCAGGGTCCGGAAAGTGATCCCAGCGCGAATCTTGCAACAGACTCCCGTTACAAGAACGTCAACTTTTTACAATCGCTCACTGCTTTTTACTGCACCCGCGGATTGTGACCTGTAGCATTCAAGGCATCGAAGGTATCCCCCCAAGGCGCTAGAAATAGCGCTCACAACCCCCCCTCTTCCACCCCCTTTGGAAGAGGGGTTTTTTTTGCGTGCCAAACGGCGACCGGCCGTCAACCCGCTACCGCGGTGAGAGCGCGCAGTGAGCGACAGGATTCATTGAAGGCGTCTTCCAGGGGATCGAGGCGCTCGTCCACTGCGGCCAGGTCGCCGGCCCGGGCCAGCTGTTCCAGCTCCAGGCACAGCGCCGCCACCCGCCGGGCGCCGAGATTACCGCTGCTACCCTTGAAACTGTGTGCCTGCTGGCGCGCCAGATCGGCGTCGCCCTGGGCGACCGCCTGGCGCAGGGCGGCCAGACGCTGGCCGCCGTCGCGGCCATAGGACTCAACCAGGGTCTCGAAGTCGCTGCCCATCACCTCGCGTAGCTCCGCGAGCACGGTCTCATCCAGCACTGGAGGCTGTTGCATGTGTCACTCCCTTGAGTCGAAGATGGCGCCCTCTTCCAACCGCGCCGACACCCGGACGCTGGGCCTCGGGCTCTCCGACCGGAACCACGACCGGAGGCATATCCGCGATTTCGAGTATAGGGGGGGCAACCGCGTAGCTCACGGTTTCCGTCTCATAATATGAGACGATTTCAGGGAAGTACGCCCAGATTCCGGGCTCTGCGCACATCTTCGGGACGATCCACGTCCCACAGGGGCGGCAGGACCTCCACGCCGCTTTCGTCGTTGAGGGCCACCAGGGTGTCCGCCAGGGCGTAACCACCACCGAGTCGCACACCCTCGAAACGGTCCGCCCGCCAGACCTTGGCGTCGCCGCCGCCGATCAGCACGAAGCCGCCGTCTTCACTGGCGCCGAGCACCACCCGACCGTGCCGCAGGCGGTCCTCGGCCAGGGCCAGATAAGCCTGATCCAGCACCGGGCAGTCGCAGCCCACCAGCAACACCCGGGCATGGTCGGCCAGGCCGGCGGCCAGGGCGCGGGCCATGCGCTCACCCAGGTCCGCGCCCTGCTGGTAACCCACGGAGAGATTGATCGCGGCGGCACGCCGCGCCAGGGTCTCGTCGGGCTGGTCCAGCATCAGCCGGGCCGGGCCGGCGAAGGCGGCGGCCTCGGTCAGGGTCCGATCCAGCAGCCGTTGGTGCACCGCCAGCGCGCCCTGCTCGCCCAAAGCCGGAATCAGGCGGGTTTTCACCTGGCCCAGGCGGGGAGCCCGGGCGAACACCATCAGCAGGGTCTCGCCGCCCATGCCGGCCTCAGCGTTGATAATAATGGTGGCGGTAGTAGTCCCGGTGCAACCGCGCCGGGTCCTCGCCGCGCCAGTAGCGCCAGCGCAACTGCCACATCAGCAGGGTGGTGCGCAGCACGCCGTTCTCCTCCCAGCGGCGGCTGTCCGCCTCCAGGCGCGGGCGCAGGCACACCGGCTTGGCGCGGCCGCGCAGGCGGGTGCTGAGCGCCACGTCCTCCATCAGCGGTTGCATCGGGAAGCCGCCCAGTTCCAGGAACAGATCCCGGCGCACGAAGATGCCCTGGTCGCCGGTGGCGATGCCGGTCCAGCGCGAGCGCAGGTTCATGGCATGGCCAATCATCGGGAACAGCCGGTGGTCACCGGAGAGGCGCACATCGAAGCGGCCCCAGAGGGCGTCCTCGGGCAGGGCCCGCAGGGCACGCAGATGACCGCGTTTGACCCGGCCGCAATCGGCGTGCAGAAACCACAGCCAATCCCCTTTGGCACGCTCAGCGCCCAGGTTCATCTGGCGCGCCCGGCCACGATCACAGTGCAACACCACGTCGGCGTATTGGCGGGCGATCAGCGGGCTGCCGTCCTGGCTGCCGCCGTCCACCACGATGATTTCGTCATCCTCCGTCAGGCGCTCACGCAAGCCGGCCAGGAAAGCCTCCAGGCATTTGGCTTCGTCCAGCACCGGGATCACCACGCTCAGGCTCATTCCAGCGCTCCTCCGCAACTGCTGCCGGCGCCGGCGGTGCAGCCAAAGCAATGATCGGCCACGTAAATGCCTTCGCCGTCCTTGTCCGCCGCCAGCAACTCCTCGAGATGCGGGTGGCGCTCGCCGCCACCCTGGGGCAGATCCAGCATCTGGTTGAAATCGCAATCATAGAGATAGCCACGATAGTCCACGCTCAGGGTATCGCGGCACATCACCGCGTCCAGGTTAGCGTCATTGTGGCTGTCGCGCAGCAGCCGCATGTAATCGTTGAAGCGGTCCTGGGCCAGCAGCACCGCGCCGAAACGGCTGATCGGCATGTTGGTGATGGTCAGCAGGTGGTTGAACCGGATGCCGAAGCGCTCGCCCAGCTCGCGTTTGTAATCCGCTTCCAGGGCCGCCTGGGGAGGGGGAAGATGGGCGCCCACCGGGTTGTAAACCAGGTCCAGCGGCAACGCCTCGCTGTCACCGTAGCCGGCGGCGTTAAGCCGGCGAATCGCCTCGATGCTGCCCTGGTAAACGCCCTTGCCGCGCTGCTGGTTGACGTTGTCTTCCAGATAGCACGGCAGCGACGCCACCACCTGCACGCCCTGCCCGGCCAGGAATTCGGGCAGATCCTGGTAGCCTTCCTCGAGCACGATGGTCAGGTTGCAACGGTCGATCACGGTGACATCGCGGGCGCGGGCGGCGCGCACCAGATCCCGGAAGTGCGGGTTCATCTCCGGAGCGCCGCCGGTCAGATCCAACACCCGTACCTCGCCCTGATCGAGCACCGCGATCACCTGCTCCACCACCTTCCGGCTCATCAGCTCGGTGCGGGTGGGGCCGGCGTTCACATGGCAGTGCACGCAGCTCAGATTGCACAGGTAGCCCAGATTCACCTGCAGAATGCGGGTGCGCCGCCGGCGCAACGGCGGGAAATCCGTTCGGCTGCGCAGCAACAGGGGCCGGGTGTCCTTCATGGCGTGCTCCTCGGGGTAGGGACCGCGTTCATGCCCCCATGGATGCATGTTGGAAGGAAACGTTACGTCAAAACCCGGCCCGGCGCTAACGGCGCCGCGCGGTGAGCACCTCCCTCAATACCCGGTTCTCGATGCGAAACGGCAGCGACATATGATCCTCACCGTCGATCACCGTCATGCTGGCGCGCAGCCCGTGGCCGGAGAGCGGCTCAAGCCGCCGTTGCAGGGCGCCGGCATCCTGAATTTCCTGGGGCGAATCCCGTTCCGCCAGAATCAGCGCCAGGCTGGCGTGGGTGACATCGATGTCGCCGGCTTTCACCCGTTCGCTGAAGTGGTGTTCCGGGGCCAGCAGATAGCGGTCGTGCCACCACAGGCTGGGGCTGGCGGCCACCACGTGGTCGAACAGCCCGGGCCGGGTGAAAAACGCGTAGACCGCGAACATGCCGCCGAAGGAATGGCCGTACAGGCTTTGTTGGCCGGGGTCCACCGGGTATTCGGCGGCCACTTTCGGCATCACCGTGTTGGCGAGAAAATCGAGCAGCTTGTCCTGGCCGCCCTGAGGCGGATCGTTGCGCTCCTCGGGCACCGGCGGCGAGAAATCATAGGAACGGCGCCGGAAATTCAGCGGTTCGTCTCCCGGGTAGCCGATACCCACGATCAACGCCCGCCGCCACGCCTTTTGCGCCCGCTTGGCCTCATGCAGAGAAGCGAAATAGGCGTTGGCGTCGAGCACATAGAGCACCGGGTAGCCACCGGTGTAGGGCAGCTCGCCCTGGGGCTCGCTGATCATGATGCGATAGGCATCGCCGTCGGCGTTGCGCAGTTGCCATTCGCGCGTACCGCTGAGCGCCACCGGCTCGGCGGCGGCACTGACCGCCAGCGCCACCAGAGCCAGGCTCATCACCGCCCGCCAGGAATCCGTGAGGATCATCATGGCCATTGCCCTCACCAGAAGTAGCTGACGCTGCCGATCACGCTGCGGCCGGCACCCCGGTAGCAATAGCCCGCCTCGCAAACCACGTATTCCTTGTCCGTGACGTTCTTGGCGTTGACCCCCACCCGGAACCCGGCCAGCGCGCCGCGCAGGTCGTAGTGGGCGCCCAGGTCCACCAGGGTATAGCTTTCGTTCTTGCGGGTGTTGGCGGCATCGTCGTAACCGCTGCCCACATAGCGCGCGCCACCGGCCACGCCGAGACCGTCCAGCATCCCGCCGAACTGGCGGTATTCCATCCACAGGCTGGCCAGATGACGGGGCCGGTTGGTGGGTCGGTTGCCTTCGTCGCCATCGTTGCTTTCAGTAATTTCCGCGTCGTTGTACGCGTAGGCGGCGGTCAGGCTCAGGGCGTCGGAAAGATCGGAAACGGCTTCCAGTTCCACGCCCCGGGAACGCTCCTCGCCGGTCTCCACGCTGAACGCCACGTTGCGCGGGTCCTGGGTCAGCACGTGGCTGCGGGTCAGTTGGTAGAGCGAAGCGGTAAGCCGGGTGCCGCTGCCCGGCGGCTGGTATTTCAGCCCCAGCTCGAACTGCTCCCCCTCGGAGGGATCGAACGCATCGCCTTCCAGGCTGGTGCCGCTTTGCGGCAGGAAGGATTGCGCGTAACTGGCGTAGGGCGCCAGGCCGTTGTCGAACAGGTAAAGCGCGCCAAGCTGACCGGTGGTCTTGTCGTCATGGGTCTTGGTGCGGGCCAGGTTCAAGTGATCTTCCTTGCGGGTTTGCAGCCAGTCCTGACGCAGGCCGGCGGACAACCGCCACTGGCCGATGGCCATCTGGTCCTGCAGATAGAGGCCGCCGCGATGGGAAATACCGGTCTGGTCGGCGAACACCTGATCCGGCCGCGCCACCGGTTGGTCGTAATCCGGGTTGGTGCGATCAATGGAGGGCGCGGCGCCGGAGGCGTATTCCACGTCGTAATTCAACCAGGCGTAATCCACGCCGGTGAGCAGGGTGTGGCGGACCGCTCCGGTATCCAGTTCGGTGACCAGGCGGGTGTCGGTGGTCACCGACTCCATGGTTTCGTAGATGCCGTAGCTGACCCGGTCCAGCAGATCCGCGTTGCCGGCGTTGACGCCGGTGACGCTGAGATACTGGTTGGTGGTGTCCACGTTGCCGTAGCGCAGGTTGTGCTGGACGCTGACCGTATCGCTGAAGGCGTGTTCGAACTCATAGCCCAGCAGCCACTGGCGCTGATCCAGTTTGTCGAAGTCCTCGTCACCGGCCCAGAAGCGGGTGAGCGTGTCGCCGTCCTGGTAGGGGCGCGGCGAACCACTGGTCAGCCGGTCGCTGTACTGAGTCAGCAGGGTGAAGCGGGTGTCCTCATCCGGCCGCCAGCTCAAGGAGGGGGCCAGCAGGGTCAGGTCGTTGTCGACCTGCTCAATGTCGGTATTGGCATCCCGCGCCACGCCCACCAGCCGGTACAACACCTCGCCCTGATCGTCGGCGCGACCGCCTACGTCGAACTGGGCCTGGCGATGATCGTGGCTGCCCACCTGCACGCCGACTTCCTGGCGCGCCTGCGCGCTGGGGCGCTTGCTGACCCGGTTGACCAGGCCACCGGGGCTGATCTGGCCGTACAACACCGAGGACGGCCCCTTCAGCACCTCCACCCGTTCCAGGGCATAGGGCTCGCTGGTGAAGTAGGACAGCCAGCCGGTGTTGGGCTGGCGCAGGCCGTCCAGGAAGTCGGCGTCGGTGGTGACCGCGTAACCGCGCACCTTGATCTGGTCGAAGCGCGGGTCCAGGCCGGAATCGCCAATGCTGACGCCGGCGGTGTACGCCACCGCCTCCTCCACGCTGCCAGCCTTGCGGTCGGCGATCTGGTCGGCGGTAACCACGCTGATGCTGCGGGCTGTTTCCAGAATCGGCGTGCCGGTTTTGGTGGCGGTAAGGCTCTGGTCCGCGCGGTACCCGCTTACCGGGCCATTGGCCTCCTCGCCCTGCCCGTCCACGGTGACCGCCTCCAACGCATGGGTCCGGCCTTCCAGGGGCACCACCA
Organism: Alloalcanivorax sp. C16-2; assembly: GCF_046507615.1. Classification (NCBI taxonomy): domain Bacteria; kingdom Pseudomonadati; phylum Pseudomonadota; class Gammaproteobacteria; order Oceanospirillales; family Alcanivoracaceae; genus Alloalcanivorax; species Alloalcanivorax sp. C16-2. The sequence continues at coordinate 230,318 of NZ_JBKFTL010000002.1, forward strand.
CGTAACCGCCGTCGCCAGCCTCGGCCACCAGGCCGGTACCAGCGAGCAGTTGGTTGAGCCCGTCGCGCACCGAGGCGGGCTGGCGCACGCCGCCGGTGCGGCGGTCGCGGGTCAGACCCGGCGAGAACGACAGCGTGATGCCGGTGCGTTCGGCGAAGCGGCTCAGGGCCGGCGCCAGCGGCCCGGCGGGAATGTCGATGGCGTTCAGCACGGCCGGCGCCGGCTCACCGGGCGGCGTCGCGGCCAGGGCCGGGCCGCCCAGGGTCAGGGCCAAGGCGGCGGCGAGAGCGTGACGGCGCCAGTGCTGGCGGCCATCGAAAGGGCAAGCGGTCAAGAACATGATGGATTCCGTTGTCGATTAAGGACGTGTCCTTTCCTTAACCGAACCCGCCGGCGAAACCCGACAGACTTTCCGAACTTTTTTCAGGCCGCCTCCACTTTCACCCACCAGGGCGTGCGCCATGCCACCGCCACCGGCAACAGCCGCGCCAGATCGTCGATCAAGGCATCCGGGTCCCGCAGCTGGAATACCCCGGACAAACGCAGGCCGGCCACCGCCGGGTCGCAGCCGGTGTACCCGTTGCGGTAACGGCCCAGTTCGGCGAGAAAATCCCCCAGGCGCATGTCGTCCACCATCAGGTGTCCCCGGGTCCAGTCGTCGGGATGTTCACGGAGCGCCGTCGGCGTCACCGCGTTGTCGGAGAGGCGCCACCCCGTCCCCTCGCCACAGTGTCGCGCCGCGCCGCCCCGGGGCGTCGCGATTACCACGCCGCGAGCCACCCAGAGCGTGGCGTGATCGTCGCCCACGTCGCGCAGCAGAAAGTCCGCGTCGAGGGTTTCGCATACCCCGAATTCATGCGCCACCCGCAATGGCCGGGGAACCGGTCGGCCCCCATCGGCGCCACTGCGCACCCAGATCTCGCCATGGTGCAGGGCCAGGCGCCGCTCGCTGGCGTCATAACGCACGTCCAGCGAGGAGCGGGTATTCAGGAACAGGCGGGTGCCATCCTCCAGGGTCAACCGGCGCTGCTCCCCGGCGCCGGTGCGCAGGTCGGCGCTGAGCGGCGAGTGTCGATAGGCGGACCACCCCACCGGCGCCGCCACCATCAGCGCCAGCAGCCCCTTCAAGGCACGGCGCCGGCGCGGGTCGACGGCGGCGTCGCGCAACACGGGCACCGCCATGCCTCGCTCCGGCAGGCTGTCGAGCATGGCGCGGAAATCGCCGCGCAGCTCGCACAGCCGCGCCCAGGCCAAAGCATGGGAAGGATGATCCGTGCACCACTCGCGAAGGCGCTCGCGCAGCGATGCCGGGTCCTCCGCTTCATCAAGACGCAGTTGCCATTGGATCGCCGCCCGCACCACGGATTCCGGCAACGGCGTGTGCCGATCCAGCGCCATCACCCCTCCTCCAGTTGGTAACGCAGCCGGTAGCAGTGCATCAGCGCTTCCGCCACGTACCGCTCCGCGCTGCGGGTGGACACGCCCAGTGCCTCGGCCACCTGGCGGTGGGTCCGTCCGCCCAGTTGATGGAGCAGGAACGCCTGGCGCACACGGGGCTTGAGACCATCCAGCATGGCGGCGGTGCGCTCCAGCATCTGCAACGCCTCGTGACGGGCCTCGGCGGAGGGACAGGTTCGTGGTGGCAGTTGCGCCAGGGCTTCCAGGTAGGCTTTTTCCAGGGCGCTTCGACGCCAGAAATCGATCACCAGCCCCCGCGCGATGGTGCCCAGAAAAGCGCGCGGTGCGGTGCCGGTGACCGGCTCGCCCCGTGCCAGCACCCGCACGAAGGTGTCCTGGGCCAGATCCGCGGCCTGCTCGGTGCATCCCAGCCGGCGGCGCAGCCAGTGGTACAACCAGCCGTGATGATCACGGTACAGGGTGGTGAAACGGGAGGCTTCGGGGTCGGAGGCGGACATGATTCACGGCGGCTCTTGGACGGACCCTGCCAGGCGGCACGGTGTGACGAGCCACACATTAAACGCGAATCAGTCTCATTACAAGAAAGGCGGGCATCACCCGAAAGGAAGTGGCGCCCCGAGCAGGAGTCGAACCTGCGACCTAGCGCTTAGGAGGCGCTCGCTCTATCCAACTGAGCTACCGGGGCTTTCTAAAACCGTTGTCCTGCATTCACCTGTCCGAGTGCTCGGAATGGAGCGAGCGCA
>NZ_JBKFTL010000002.1:232579-743621 GCF_046507615.1 Alloalcanivorax sp. C16-2
GAACGCGGCCGGCGCTATGCGCCGGAAGGCCCCGCGTTCACCCAACTGAGCTACCGGGGCTTTCTAAAACCGTTGTCCTGCATTCACCTGTCCGAGTGCTCGGAATGGAGCGAGCGCACTTTTTATGGCGCCGCTCGCCCTCCGGGCTCCGGCCTCGCGGCGGTATCCGCGAGGCGTGAACGCGGCCGGCGCTATGCGCCGGAAGGCCCCGCGTTCACCCAACTGAGCTACCGGGGCTTTCTAAAACCGTTGTCTTGCATTCACCTGTCCGAGTGCTCGGAATGGAGCGAGCGCGCTTTTTATGGCGCCGCTCGCCCTCCGGGCTCCGGCCTCGCGGCTGAAGCCGTTCCTGCGACGAAGCCCTGGCCCCTGTAGGAGCGGCTTCAGCCGCGATGCCCGGCGGCGGTACGGGGGCCTATTGTAGTGATCCGGGCCGGGGATGCCAGTGCCGGGCTTTACCGGCTTTTACCTCCACCGGCTTTACCGGAGCGACAAGCCGGGCTAGCGTCGGAAAGACCTTAACGACAATACCTAGGGAGAGGGAATCATGAGTAAGCTGATCGGTTTGGTCATTCTGGTGCTGGATATTCTGGCGATCATCAAAATCATCCAGTCCGGCGCCAGCACCGGCGAGAAGGTGCTGTGGGTGCTGTTGGTGGTGGTGCTACCGCTGCTGGGCCTGATTATCTGGGCGCTGTTGGGCCCGGGTTCACCGGTTAAGAAATAGCGGCCCGCCGGGTTATCGCGGCTGAAGCCGCTCCTACCGGAACCCGGCGAAAGGGCGGCGGCCCGGTCGCGCGACGCGGTCGGGCCGTCGGTCAGCCGCCGGCGGCCTTGAGCAGGGCCTGATTGTCGCGGCTGATCAGCCAGAACAGCACGCTGGCCAGGGACACCATGAGAAACTGCATGTGCTGCTTGCGGCCACGCAGCCAGGCTTCCGGCCAGTAATCGCGCACCGCCGCCACCTTCTCCACGCCAAACAGCAGCATTACCGCCACCGCCATCAGCGGTGCCCCCAGCCAGGACGGCAGAAACGGCGTGGCGCAGGCCATCACCAGCAGCAGCGAGGCCAGCGGCGCCAGGCTGCTCCCTTCGCGCGCCAGTTCGGCGCCAAAGTAAAGCCCCACCTGAAGCAACACGTAGAGCGCCACCAGCAGGTGCACGATCGGCACCCAGGGCCGGGCGGTGACCGGGTCCGGCAGCCAGATGGCGGAGGCCATGGCCACCACCACGAAGCCGTGGACGAATTGCAGGCGAGACAGGGTCACCAGGGTATCGGGCAGTTCCGGGGCGCGAGGCAGGCGCATCGGGGCTCCTTATCGGGTTTCAGCGACGGTCAGAGATAGGGTTCGAGCAAATGGGCCAGGGCGTTGCGGATGTGGCGCCAGCGGGCCATGGCGCGGAAGTCCGCGTCGCCCATCGGTCGGGCGCACGCCAGGCGCTGGTCGATAAGGGCGTTGGCGGTGTCCGCGAGCGGGTCATCATAGCATTCCAGGTCGAACTCGAAATTAAGGCGCAGGCTGCGGGCATCCCAGTTACCGGAGCCGAACTGCACCCAGTGGCCGTCCACGGTGAGCAGCTTGGTGTGGTCGAACGGCGGCGCCGAGAAATAGACCTCGGCGCCTTCCTTGGCCAGCCATTTGATCACGTGCAGGCTCGCCCACTGCACCAGCCGCAGATTGTTCTTTTCCGGTACCAGGATCACCAGCCGCACGCCGCGCAGGATCGCCAGCTGCAGGGTCGCCAGCAGGGTCTGGTCGGGCACGAAATAGGGAGTGACGATGCGGATCTCCCGCTGGGCGGCGCCGATCGCCGCCATCAGGGTCAGACGGCGCTTGTCGAAATCCGCATCCGGCCCGGCGTTGATACCCCGTGCCTGGACGGTGCCGGCGTCCAGCTCGCCGACATAGTTGTCGTCCAGCACCTCGCCACAAGTGAACACCCAGTCGGCCACGAAACTGTGCAGCAAATGAGCCACCGCCGGCCCTTCCAGGCGGGCGTGCAGGTCCTGGATACGCGCCGGGGTCTGGATGTAACCGGCGCGGATGTTGGCGCCGCCGGTAAAGCCCAGGGCCCGGTCCACCACCATCAGCTTGCGGTGGTTGCGCAGGTTCATATAGGGCATGCGCCAGGGCGCCACGGAGTGCAGGAAGCGTTGCACCGGCACGCCCCGTCGGCGCAGGTAACCGGTGATCGGCGGCAGTGAATAGAGGGCACCGACACCGTCCACCAGCACCCGCACCTGGACGCCGCGACGATGGGCGCGCACCAGGGCGTCCGCCAGGGGGCGGCCGGCGGCATCGTTACCGAAGATGTAGGTGGCCAGGAAAACGCTTTCACGGGCCTGCTCCACCGCCTCGATCATGGCCGCCAGGGCCGCCGGCGCCTCCATCAACTCCACCCGGTTGCCGCCGGTGAGCGGCAGCCGGGTGAGACGGCCCACCAGGCGCGCCAGCACCTGCAAGCGATCGGTCTGCAGCGGCGTGCCCTGCTCCGCCCCGGCGCGCAGGGCGGCATCGATGCCGCCGCCGGTAAGCTGGCGGGCGCGCCGCTGGATGCGGTTGACCCCCAGCATGAGGTAGAGCAACGCGCCCAGCACCGGTACCAGCCAGACCAGGCCGGTCCAGGCGGCGGCGGCGCGGGCGTCGCGCTTGTGCTGGGCGACATGCAGCGTCACCCACACCGCCAGCACCACGCCGACGGTGGCGGCGATCGCCGGCCAAAAGGTGTTCAGCCAGGCCAGGCCGCGTTCCACGGGCGCGGCGATCCCGGCGACCATGTCCTGCATTTCGATCTCCTGGAAACCGGGCAAACATAACACGGATGGCCGCGCCGGACCCGGCTGCCCGGCGCGCCGGGGGCGCTTTTGCGCTTTGCCGGGCCAGACCGTAGAATAGCGCGCCTTGAGGAGCCGCCGGGCGGCACCTCGACCCTCCGCGTCCCGCACGCGCCCTGCTCCGGTTCAAGCACCACCGGAGACACACGGAACCCCCGGGTTCCCCCGGCTCTTGGATAGAGCCCGAATCGCGCCGGTGTCACCGGCTGTCAGTAGAAATAATTCGATCACACTGGTGAAGGAGCCTTGCACCCTCCTTAAGCGGCCAGTCCACCGGCGCGCGCCCCTCGCACGCCGGCATGATGAGGAGCGAAAACCATGTCAGAAGCCAACACGGTCATCCCTCTGCGCGAGCACCAGGAGCCGGCCCATCAGGAACCGCGCCGTTTCAAAGTGTTCACCGCCCGCCAACTGGACAAGATCGAACCGTTGGCGCGGCTCGACGAGGAGACCCGTTTCGCCATGCGCGTGGTGGCCAATGTGCTACCGTTCCGGGTCAATGAATACGTCATCGAGGAGCTGATCAACTGGGACAAGGTGCCCGACGACCCCATCTACCAGCTCACCTTCCCGCAAAAGGACATGCTCGCGCCGGAGCACTTCGAAAAGGTGGCCGAAGCCATGCGCGGCGGTGACAAGAGCGAGATCGACGCCGCCGTGTCGGAAGTCCGGGAAGCGCTCAACCCGCACCCCGCCGGCCAGATCGAGCACAACATTCCCGAGGTGGACGGCGAAAAAATCGACGGCATCCAGCACAAGTACAACGAGACGGTGCTGTTCTTCCCCAGCCAGGGGCAGGTGTGCCACAGCTACTGCACTTTCTGCTTCCGCTGGGCCCAGTTCATCGGTGACAACGATCTCAAGATCGCCGCCAAGGAAGCCGGCCAGCTTAAGCGCTATGTGCAGGCCCATCCCGAGATCACCGATATCCTGATCACCGGCGGCGACCCGCTGGTGATGAAGACCAAGAACCTGCGCGCCCACATCGAGCCGCTGCTGGAACTGGAGCAGGTGCGCACCATCCGCATCGGTTCCAAGGCGCTCACCTTCTGGCCCCACCGCTTCGTCTCCGACAAGGACGCCGACGACCTGCTGGACCTGTTCCGTGAAGTGCGCGCCGCCGGCAAGCACCTGGCGCTGATGGCCCATTACAACCACTGGCAGGAAATGGAACCGGCCATCGCCCGGGAAGCGATCCGCCGGGTGCGCGAGACCGGCGCCCAGATCCGTGCCCAGGGTCCGCTGCTGGCGCACATCAACGACAACGCCGACGATTGGGCGCGCCTGTGGCAAACCCAGGTGGAGCTGGGCATCGTGCCCTATTACATGTTCGTGGAGCGCGACACCGGCGCGCGGCATTACTTCGAGGTGCCCCTGGCCCGCGCCTGGGAAATCTATCGTGATGCCATGCAGCGGGTATCCGGCCTGGCCCGCACCGCCCGCGGCCCGAGCATGTCCAGCCACCCGGGCAAGGTGGAGATCCAGGGCGTCACCGAGATCCATGGCGAGAAGGTGTTCGTGCTGCGCCTGATCCAGGGCCGCAACGCGGACTGGGTGCAGCGTCCGTTCTTCGCCAAGTACAACCCGGATGCCACCTGGCTCAACCATCTGGAACCGGCGTTCGGCGAGGAGCGGTTTTTCTTCGACGACGAATTGGCCGAGATGGAAGGCTGATCGGAGGGAGCAGGCGCTACAGCAGCGCCGCCAGCCGCGCCAGGGCCCGCTCCACCCGGTTGTCCCAGCGCACCGCGCAGTTCAGTCGCAGGCAGTGATCGAACTTGCCGGAAGCGGAGAACAACGGCCCCGGCGCGAAACTGACGCCGGCGTCCAGGGCCCGTTCCGCCAGTTCCGTGGTGTTCACCGCGCCGGGCAATTCCAGCCACAGCACAAAGCCGCCGGCGGGCCGGCTGACCCTGGTTTCCGCCGGGAACAGCTCGGTGACCCGGTCCGTCATGCGCGCCACCGCCCGGACATGCTGATCCCGCACCCGCCGCAAATAACGGTCGTAATGACCGTGGTCCAGAAAGTGGGCCAGCGCCAATTGCGACGGCGTGGCCACCGACACGGTGTTGATGAATTGCAGGTACTGGGCCCGTTCGAAATCGTGGCCGGGCACCAGCCAGCCCACCCGCATACCCGCCGACAGCGTCTTCGAGCAGGACGCGCAGTAGAACACCCGGCCGTCCCGGTCCCAGGCCTTGATCGGCAGCGGGCGCGGACCGTTGAGCGGCAGATCGCCGTAGATATCGTCCTCCACCAGAGGCACGTCATGCTCCCCCAGCAGTCTCAGCAGGGCCTGTTTGCGGTCGTCCGGCATACGGCTGCCCAGCGGGTTGGAGAAGTTGGGCACCACCACGCAGGCCGCCACCGGCCAGCGCTCCAGGGCCAGGGTGAGCGCTTCCAGGGACAGCCCACGAATCGGGTCGGTGGGGATTTCCAGGGCTTTCAGCCCCAGGGACTCGATCACCTGCAGCAGGCCGTAATAGGTAGGCGATTCAATCGCCACGGTGTCGCCGGGACGGGTCAGCATGCGCAGGGCGATGGCCACGGATTCCTGGCAGCTGTTGGTGATCAGCACCTGGTCCGGGGATACCGGGCAGCGCAGCGCCGCCAACCGCCGGGCCAGGCCGGCGCGCAGCTCCGGGGCCCCGGGCGGGAACGCGTAGCCCACGCAGCGGCGGCGCTGTTCGCGCAGCACGGTGCGGAAAGCCCGCTCCATCCGCGCCACCGGCAGGAAGTCCGGGTCGGCCACCGCCGCCCCCAGGTTCACCACGGCCGGGTCGTTGACCGCCTGCACCATGCGCAGCACTCGCTCCTGACCGGTTACCGGGCGCGGACGCCGCCCCGCGCTGGGCAGGCTGGGCGTCGCCCGCCGTGCCGGCGGCGGGCACACGAAAAACCCTGAGCGTGGCCGCGCTTCCAGCACGCCACGCTGCTCCAGCTCCCGGCAGGCGCTCACCGCCGTGGCCACGCTGACGCCGTGCTGCTCGCTGAGCTTACGCACCCCGGGCAGACGGCTGCCCACCGGATAGACCTGATCACCGATCAGCGTTTGCAACTGATCCGCCAGTTGTTCATAGCGTTTGTCCGCGTAGGTCATGCCCTCTCCATGGCGGTGCATACAGTTGCCGCCCAAAGCATCGGTACAGTTTTCCACAATGACAAACTGTACCGGTTCAATTTCGTATTTTTATATCTGTATTAACCCCCGCTGTCCACCTAGGCTGTGCCAATCAACAGACTTACGGAGACGCCCATGCCCGCCGAACAGTTCGTCGCTTTGATCGGCTTCGTCGCCGTAATGACCGGCACCCCGGGCCCCAACAATCTGATGCTGATGGCGAGCGGCGCCAACGCCGGTTTCCGGCGCTCGCTGCCGCACATTCTCGGCATCGCCTTCGGCTGTCAGGTAATGCTGTTGTGCGTGGCCCTGGGCCTTGGCTCGTTACTGAGCCGCTTTCCAGAGGCGGTGACCGCGCTGCGTATCGGCGGCGCCCTGTATCTGCTCTATCTGGCCTGGCGACTGGCGCGTACCCGCCACCTGAAGCAGGACCATCGGGATGCGCGACCGCTGACTTTCGCCCAGGCGGCGCTGTTCCAGTGGGTCAATCCCAAGGCCTGGATGATGATCCTTACCGGCATGGCCACTTTCACCCAGCCGGCCCACTTCACCGCCAGCGTGACGCTGGTGGCCGGCGCCTTCCTGATCATCGGCCTGCCACTGATCAGCGCCTGGAACCTGTTCGGCGCGGCGTTGAAAAGCCGGCTGCACCAGGGGCACCGCCTGGCGGTGTTCAACCGGGCCATGGCGCTTTTGCTGGTGGCGTCGCTCTACCCCACCTTCGGCATTCAGCCGGGCCACGCCGACGAGCGTGAACAAACGAGCCCCGCGCCAGCGCCGGAGCCGGGACGTCCGCCCTGGTGGATGAGCGTAATGTAGGCCGCGCCGGCTCCGTCCCGCTGAAATAATCGCCGGGCGCCGGCGCCGGACCTTCCTCCGCCCCGCCGTCTCCCTTAGGCTTACTCCCTTGAAAAGCCGTCCCAGGGAATATCATGCAAAACGGGCTGATGGTGCTGCACAGCAACCGTCTGGAAGCACTCACCGGCGTGGTCGCCGACTGGCTCAAGCGCCATCCGCTGCCGCCGCTGGCGGAAGAGACCGTGCTGGTGCAGTCCAACGGCATGGCCCAGTGGCTCAAGCTCAACCTGGCCGAGCCGGAGGCCCTGGGCATCGCCGCCGGTTTCAGCTTCCAAATGCCGGCCCGCTTTCTGTGGAGCGCCTACCGCATGGTGCTCGGCGAGGACCAGGTGCCACGCACCTCGCCGTTCGACAAGTCGCGCCTGCTGTGGCGTCTGTACCGGCTGCTGCCCACCCTGCTCCATGAAGATGCCTTCGAGCCCTTGCGTCATTTCCTCGACGACGACGGCGACGGTCGCAAGCGCCACCAGCTGGCGGAACGGCTGGCCGATCTGTTCGACGCCTACCAGGTGTACCGGGCGGACTGGCTGGCGGATTGGGAGGCCGGCGACGATCGCCTGCGCCGGGCACCGGACCGCCGCGACGCCGACGACTTGCCACCGGGCCAGCACTGGCAGCCGGCCCTGTGGCGGGCGCTGCTCGCCGATTTGCCCGAGGGCCAGCGACACCTGAGCCGGGCCGCCATCCACGACGCCTTCATCAAGCGCCTGGACACCGATACGCCGCCGCCGGGGCTGCCACCCCGGGTGCTGGTGTTCGGCATCAGCGCCCTGCCCCAGCAGGCCCTGGACGCGCTGGCGGCGATCAGCCGCCACGCCCAGGTGCTGATGCTGGTGCAGAATCCCTGCAAGCATTATTGGGCGGACATCGTCGAGGACCGCCACCTGCTGCGCGCCCAGTTGGACAGCCGGCGGCGCCACCTGAGCGTGCCGCCGGACAACCCGGTACACCCGCTGCTGGCCGCCTGGGGCAAACAGGGCCGCGATTTCATCGGCCTGCTGTACGGCCACGACGACCCGGACCACTACCAGGCTGCGTTCCAGAACCAGATCGACCTGTTCCTGGACCAGGACGGCCCGCTCACCCTGCTGCGACAACTCCAGCAGGACGTGCTGGAGCTGGCGCCCAACCCGCCGCCGGCGGAGCGCCCACCGGCGCACGCCGACGGCTCCCTGCGATTCAGCATCGCCCACGGCCCGCAGCGGGAAGTGGAGATCCTTCAGGACGCCCTGCTGGCGCGCTTCGCCGCCGACCCGGAGCTGCGCCCCCGGGACGTGATCGTGATGGTGCCGGACATCGAAACCTACGCGCCGCACATCGACGCCGTGTTCGGCCGCCTGGAACGGGATGACCCGCGCCACCTGCCGTACACGCTCAGCGACCGCAGCGCCGGCGCCGCCTCGCCCCTGGCCAACGCGGTGGAAGCACTGCTGCATCTGCCGCAATGGCGCTTCACCGCCGCCGACATCCTCGACCTGCTGGACGTGCCCGCCCTGCGCCAACGCTTCGGCATCCCGGAAAGCGCCCTGCCGCAACTGAGCCGCTGGATCGAGCAGGCCAACATTCGCTGGGGCCTGCACGAGCGTCAACGCGCCAGCCTGGACCTGCCCGGCTTCGAGCAAAACAGTTGGGCATTCGGTCTGCGCCGCATGCTGGCCGGTTACCTGATCGGCGATGGCCCGGCGTGGCGCGGCATCGAACCTCTGGACGAAGTGGCCGGCCTGGGCGCCGAGCTGGCCGGTCGCCTGGCGCGGCTGCTGGACACCCTGGACCACCATTGGCGGGCGTTCCGTGAACCGGCGCCGCCACCCGCCTGGCGACAGCGCTTCGGCGCCCTGCTGGACGATCTGTTCGAGCCGGAAGAGACCGACGATCAGGCCCTGGACGCCGGCCTGCGCGATGCCCTCAACGACTGGCTGGCGGCCTGCGAGCAGGCGGATTTCCATACCCCGCTGCCGATCACGGTGGCGCGCCGGCCACTGCTCGACGCGCTCAACGCGGAAAGCCTGGCGCAACGCTTCATGGCCGGGCGCATCAATTTCTGCACCCTGATGCCGATGCGCGCCATTCCGTTCCGCCATGTCTGCCTGCTGGGCATGAAGGACGGCGACTACCCGCGTCAGCAACAGCCCATGGATTTCGACCTGATGCGCCACTGGGGCCCACCCGGCGACGATGGCCGGCGGCGCAGCCTGTACCGCCCCGGCGATCGTTCGCGCCGGGAAGACGACCGCTACCTGTTCCTGGAAGCCCTGCTGAGCGCCCGCGACAGCCTCTACATAAGCTGGAGCGGTCGCCACGCCCGCGACAATAGCGAGCGCCCGCCCTCGGTGCTGGTGGCGCAATTGCGCGACCACCTGGACCAGCGCTGGGCCAGCGCGGATGGCACGCCGCTCAGCGCACGGCTTACCGAGGAACACCCGTTGCAGCCGTTCAGCGCCCGCTATTTTCACGGGCCCGCCGACGGCGAGCCGGCGCCGCCGCCCACCTACGCCGGCGAATGGGAACCCCTACACCGGCCGGCGCCGGACGCCGCCGACGCCGGCGATCTGCCGCCCCCCGCCGACAGCGAGCCGCTGGCCGCCGAGGCTCTGGGCCGCTTCCTCAAGCAGCCGGTGGCGCATTTCTTCCGCGAGCGGCTCAAGGCGGGCCTGGAACAGGACCACCAGACCCTGGAAGACACCGAGCCGTTCACCCTGGACGGCCTGGACCGCTGGCAGCTCCAGGACCGCCTGCTGGAAGCGGCGCGCCGTGCCGGCGGTGACGGCTTCGAGGCAGCGCTGGCCGACGCCCTGGACCATCTGGCCGGCGGCGGCGCCCTGCCCCTGGCGCCGTTCACCGAGGCCAGCCGGGAGTCCCTCAGCCTGCCGCTGAACCGGCCCCTGCGCGCCTATTTCCAGAGCCTGGCACAAACCCGGGGCTCCCTGCCGCAGCAGGAAGTGAGCCTGACCCTGGGCACCCTGACCGTGGAAGACTGGCTCACCGATCTGCTGGACGGCGACCAGGGCCCGCGCCGGCTGCTGCTGATCACCGGCGGCCTGCAGGGCCGCTGGCGCAAGCTGTGCACGCCCTGGGCGGTGCACCTGCTGGCCTGCGCCGAGGGCCTGGCGCTGACCACCGAGCTGGTGGCCCAGGACGGCGGCGCGGTGCTGCCACCGCTGGGCGCGGATGCGGCCCGGGACCATCTGGTGACGCTGGCGCGGGGCTGGACCGAAGGCTTGTGCCGGCCCCTGCCAGTGGCCTGCGACACCGCCTTCGCCTGGCTGGGCGGCCTGGAAAAGGAACGCGAGGAACTGGACGCCCGCGCCGCCTTCGAGTCCGGCTTCAGCCATGTGGGCGAAGCGGACCGGGACGCCGCCCTGCGCCGCGCCTGGCCGGATTTCGACAGCCTGCTGGCCGCCGAGGAAGACGGCGGCCCGGCCCTGGCGGCCTGGGCGGAACGGCTCTACCGGCCCCTGTTCGACCAGGTGCAATGGCGCCGGCCCGGGGAGGACGCCCAATGAGCGAACGCCCCCTGCCGCTGACCTTCCCGCTGCACGGCACCCGCCTGATCGAGGCCAGCGCCGGCACCGGCAAGACCTTCACCCTGGCCGCCCTGTATCTGAGGCTGGTACTCGGCCACGGCGGCGAGGCGGCGTTCCCGCGCCCGCTGTTGCCACCGGAAATCCTGGTGGTGACCTTTACCGAGGCAGCCACGGAGGAGCTGCGCGAACGCATCCGCGACCGGCTCGCCGAGGCCGCCCGCGCCTTCGCCGACGACCCGGTCGCCACCGACCCGATCCTCGACGAGCTGTTGGCCGACTACCCGGACCCGGAGCAGCGCGCCGCCGCCGCCCGGCGCCTGGACGCCGCCGCCCAATGGATGGACGAAGCCGCCATTTACACCATCCACGGCTTCTGCAACCGCATGCTCAAACAGCATGCCTTCGATTCCGGCAGCCTGTTCAATCTGGAACTCAACGAGGATGCCAGCGAGGAGCAGTTCCGCGCCGCCTGCGATTACTGGCGCACGGTGATCGCCCGCTTCCCGGCAGCCGCGGCGCCGGCGCTGCGCGGCGCCGGCCTGGACGGCCCGGAGGCGCTGCTGGCCGCCGCCCGGCCCCTGTTCGGGCATGCCCGTGGCGAAGCCGGCCTGCCGGACACGGTACGCCACTGGCTGGACACGGTGGCGCCGCAGCGCCGGCTTGAGGACCAGGCCCGCGCCACCCTGGCCGCCGAGTTGCCGGCTCTGCGCGCCTGGGTCGGCGAAGCCCTGGACAACAAGTGGCTCAACGGCAACAGCTACCGGGCCGGCTCCGTACCCGCCATGCTCGACGCCCTGGCCCGTTACGCGGAGGGTTTCCCCGGCACCCACCGGGACGATCTCAAGGCCCTGGAGCGCTTTTCCCTGGACGGCCTGAAAGTGACCAAGGCCGGCCAGGACCAGGTGCCGGAGCTGGCCTGCTTCGAGGCCCTGCAGCGGGTGCTGGAAAGCCGCCAGGACAATGCCCTGCCCCGGGCCGCGCTGCTGGAGCACGCCGCCGCCTGGATCGAGGACCGGGTGGCGACCATGCGCCGCCAGACCGCCACCATGGGCTTCGATGACATGCTCACCCGGCTGCGCGACGCTCTGGCGGACCCGGCCAACGGCCCACGCCTGGCGCGGGTGATCCGCGCCCAGTTTCCGGTGGCCCTGATCGACGAATTCCAGGACACCGACCCGGTGCAGTACGGCATCTTCTCGACCCTGTACGCCGGCCAGGCGGACATCGGCTGGTTCATGATCGGTGATCCCAAACAGGCCATCTACGCGTTCCGGGGCGCCGACGTGCACACCTATCTGGCGGCCCGGGCCGACACCGAGAGCCAGCACACACTGGATCGCAACTACCGCTCCACCAAGGCCATGGTCACGGCAGTGAACAACCTGTTCGAACACGGCGAGCGGCTGTCCGGGGATGTGTTCCTGATGGACGGCCGGATTCCGTTCCAGCCGGTCACCGCCAAGGGCCGCGAGGAGCATCTGGAAATCGATGGCGAGCCCCGGGCCGGCCTCACCCTGTGGGTGGAAGACGACGACAAGGCGGTCAGCAGCGGCGCCTACCGGCACCGCCAGGCGCAGCGCGCCGCCGGCGAAATCGCGCGGCTGCTCAACGGCGCCGAGGCCGGCCGCACCGGCTTCCGCCGGGGCGATCGCGAACTCACCGCGCTGCGCTCCCGGGACATCGCCGTGCTGGTGCGCGACCGCAACGAGGCGGCGGCGATCCGCCAGGCTTTGGCCGCGCGCCGGGTGCGCAGCGTCTATATGTCCGATCAGGACTCGGTGTTCGCCACCCCGGAGGCCACCGACCTGCTGCGCCTGCTGAGTGCCTGCGCGGCGCCGGAGGCGGACGCCCGGGTGCGTGGCGCCCTGGCCTGCGCCACCCTGGACCAGCCTTACCCGGTTCTGGATCATCTCAACCGGGACGAACGGGCCTGGGAAGCCATGGTCGATCGCTTCCACGGCTACAAGCACCAGTGGCAACGCCAGGGCGTGCTGCCCATGCTGCGCAGCTTGCTGCTGGATTTTCAGGTGCCGGAGCGGCTCAGCCGGACCCTGGACGGCGAGCGGTCGCTCACCAACCTGCTCCATCTGGCGGAACTGCTGCAGCAGGCCGCCAGCCAGTTGGACGGCGAGCAGGCGCTGATCCGCCACCTGCGCGAGGCGGTGGAAGACGGTGGTCGCGGCGGCGACGACAGCATCCTGCGCCTGGAAAGCGACGACGACCGGGTGCGGGTGATCACCATTCATAAATCCAAGGGCCTGGAGTACCCGCTGGTGTTCCTGCCCTTCATCTGCGGCTTCCGCCCGGCGGAAACCAGCAAGCCGCCGCTGCGCTATCACCAGGACGGCAAGCTGGTGGTCAACCTGGAGCCGGACGAGGCCGCCGGCGCCCTGGCGGACCGGGAACGCCTGGCCGAGGACATGCGGCTGCTCTACGTGGCCCTGACCCGGGCGCGCCACGCCTGTTGGCTGGGGCTGTCGCCCTACGCGCGCGGCAACGGCAAGCGCAACCAACTGGAAGGCAGCGCCATCGGCCGGCTGCTGTTCGGCCCGGACGGCGTCGCCAACAACCGCCTGAGCGCCGCCCTGGCGCCGCTGGCCGACGAGGCCGTGCGCGTCACCGCCCCGCCGCGGGACAACGACACCGTGCACCGCCCCGCCGACCAGGAACGGCCCTGGCGCGGCGCCGCCCGCTTCCCTGGCCGGCGTGCGGAGACCTGGTGGATCGCCAGTTACAGCGCCCTCAAACAGGTGGAGGACGACACCCTGGCACCCTCGGACCCGCGCGGCGACCGGCTGGCGGAACACGATGGCGAGGCGGCGCCGGCGGCGGACGACATCGAGCCCCGGGGCATCCATGCCTTCCCGCGCGGTCCGCTGCCCGGCCTGCTGCTCCACGACCTGCTGGAACAGGCCGGCCGCGACGGCTTCGCCGCCACCCTGGCGGCGCCGGAGGAACTGGACCGGCGCGTGGAGGAAAGTCTGGCGGCGCGCCATTGGCAGGATCACCAGAACATGCTCCAGGACTGGTGGCGGGCGGCATTGCGCACGCCCTTCGAGCTGGGCGGTGACCGGGCGGCGCTCGCGGATCTGCCCACGGCGGTGCCGGAAATGGAGTTCCTGTTCCCGGCCCGCCGGGTCTCGGTGGAAGCCCTGGACCGGCTGATCCGCGAGCACATCGCCCCGGGTGTGCCGCGCCCGCGCCTGGAAGCGGACACCCTGAACGGCATGCTCAAGGGGTTCATCGACCTGGTGTTCGAGCACGATGGCCGCTATTACGTGCTGGATTACAAATCCAACTGGCTGGGCCCGGACGAACGCGCCTATACCCGCGCCACCATGACCACGGCGATCCTGGAGAGCCGCTACGAGGTGCAGTACGCCCTCTACCTGCTGGCCCTGCACCGTTTATTGCGTGGCCGGCTCGGCGACCACTACCATCCGGACCGGCACCTGGGCGGCGCCGTCTATGTGTTCCTGCGCGGTCTCCACGGCCCGGACGCCGGTGCCGTGTTCGAGCGCCCGGCCACCGGGCTGATCACCGCCCTGGACGAACTGTTCGTACCCGGAGGCCATGATGCAGGCTGATCTGTTTACCGCGCCCGCCTGGCGCGACGCCCTGGCGGCGCTCCGTGACCAGGGCCTGCTGCGCGACCTGGACCTGGCGGTGGCGGAATTCCTGCACCGCCAGGCACCGGAGGCGGAACCGGCGGCCCTGCTGCTGGCGGCGCTCACCAGCGGCCAGCTGGCCGCCGGCCATCTGTGCCTGGACCTGCATGAACCGGAACTGGAAGCGCGGCTGTGGCCCCAGGGCCGCCCCCCGGAACTGGCCGGGCTGCTCCCCGACGCGGTAACCGACTGGGCCCTCCCGCTCGACGCCAGCCCGCTGGTCAGCGGCGCCGAACAGGACACGGAGCGTGCCTGCGCGCCGCTGGTGTTCGACGGTCGCCGCCTCTACCTGCGCCGCCACTGGGCCCAGGAAAACGCCGTGGCGGAGCGCATCCGCGCGCGCCTGGACGACAACGCGCCGCCGCCAGACCTGTTGGCACCGCGAGTGCGCGCGCTGTTCCCGGAGCCGCCCACCGATGGCGAGCCGGACTGGCAACAAGTGGCCTGCGCTCTGGCGGCCCGCGCCGGCCTGACCCTGATCACCGGCGGCCCCGGCACCGGCAAGACCACCACCGTGGTACGCCTGCTGGGCCTGCTCCAGGGGCTCGCCATGGACCAGGGCAGGCGCCTGCGCATCCGGCTGGCGGCCCCCACCGGCAAGGCCGCCGCCCGGCTCACCGAATCCATCGGGCGCCAGGTACGTGCCCTGGACGTGGACCCGGCGGTGCGCGACGCCATCCCCACCGAAGTCAGTACCCTGCACCGCCTGCTCGGCACCCGTCCGGACAGTCGCCACTTCCGCCATCACCGCCACAACCCGGTGCATGCCGACCTGGTGGTGGTGGATGAGGCCAGCATGATCGACATGGACATGATGGCCAGCTTGCTGGACGCCCTGCCACCGGCCTGCAAGTTGATCCTGCTCGGTGACAAGGATCAGCTCGCCAGCGTCGAGGCCGGCGCCGTGATGGGGGATCTGTGCCGCCACGCCGAACAGGGCCGCTACCGCCCCGAGACGCTGGAATACGCCCGCGCCACCAGCGGCGCCGACCTGTCGCCCTGGGCCGGCGACGGCGGCGCCCTGGCCCAGCAGACCGCCATGCTGCGCCGCAACTGGCGCTTCCAGGACGCCGCCGGCATCGGCGATCTGGCCACCGCCATCAACGCCGGCGACGCGCCGGCGGTAAAGCGGGTGTTCGACCACGGCCACGCCACCCTGGAGCGCCGCCATGGCGACGATCCCGGCGAACTCGCCACCCTTCTGCTGCACGGCGGTGCCCACGGCGAAGGCCTGAGGGCGCTGGTGACCGACGCCGCCGACCCGGTCGCCGACCCGGAAGCGGCCGACCAGCGGGCCCGGGATCTGCTCGCACGGCTCACCGGCCAGCAACTGCTCAGCGGCCTGCGCGGCGGCCCGTTCGGCGTCGACCGGCTCAACCGGCTGATCACCGACCATCTGCGCCGCGACGGCCTGGCCGGCGACCACGACTGGTACCCGGGCCGACCGGTGATGATGACCCGCAACGACTATCAACTGGGCCTGATGAACGGCGACGTGGGTCTGACCCTGCCCCACCCGGACGGTCTGCGGGTAGCCTTCCAACTGCCGGACGGTCGGGTACGCTGGGTGCTGCCCAGCCGTCTGGACGCGGTGGACACGGTCTACGCCATGACGGTGCACAAATCCCAGGGCTCTGAGTTCGACCATGTGCTGCTGGCGCTGCCGGACCGGCCCCACCCGCTGCTCACCCGGGAGCTCATCTACACCGCCGCCACCCGTGCCCGGCGTGCTTTCACCCTGGTGGAATACGGCCCGCCCACGGTGCTCGACCAGGCCGTGCGCCGGCGCACCTGGCGCGCTTCCGGCCTGGCCGGCAAGCTCGACTGAAGCGGCCAGCCGTTATCGCGACTGAAGTCGCTCCTACCGCGTCTTGTAGGAGCGACTTCAGTCGCGAAATGGCCGCCGATGGGGCCGCCACTCCTTCGACTTTTATAAAAAACCCTTCTTTTTTTACAAAAAAAAATAATTTTATAAAAAAAAGACAAACCAACATTTTCCCGTTGTTTACGTTTCTTCAACCCAATTGCTCCTGTTTTCCCTTTTAATATAGGGCTATTCCGCATTCGGTTTTTGCAAAGGAGCTTGCCATGAAGAAGTCCATAATGACCGCCGCCGTGCTTTCGCCGTTGTTCATCGCGGTGTCCGCCCAGGCGGGGGAAAACGTCCCCGATCGCTACGGTTACATCGGCGGCCACGTCAGCGAGTATTTCTTCTACGACAATCAGGTGACCGGCGACGTCGACGGCCTGGATGACTCCGCATTCCCTGGCGGCCAGATCGGCTGGCGCTTCAGCCCGAAATGGTCGGTTCAAGCCTGGTACGAAAAAAACGACGACGTTGACCACAAGTACACCGACCGGGAATCGGAGGTCATCGATTACTACGCCAGCCTGCGCCACCACTTCGACGGCACCAGCTTCCTGGGCTTCGAGCCCTACACCGGCATCAACGCCGGCGTGCAGGAAGTCAACGACAACGACGAAACCCTGGCCGGCGTGGAGCTGGGCATTCAACGTGCCCTGTTCAAGCATGTGCTGCTGGACCTGGGCACCCGCCATGCCTACAGCCTCGACCGGGAATTCTGGCAAGGCCAGGTGTACGCCGGCCTGAATCTGATGTTCGCGGTCAGCGGGCGCGAGGGCGAAAACGCACAACGCGAGGCGGATGACCAGCCCGAGGAAGTGATCTCCATGGCGGACAGCGATAACGACGGCGTGCCGGACGATCGCGACGACTGCCCTGGCACCGCGCCCAACGCCCGCGTCGATGCCAACGGCTGCCAGATCTACAAGATGGTGAACGAGCAGACCATCAAGACCATTTACTTCGAGTTCGACCAGTCCGACGTGCGTGGCCAGTTCAGCGATGAAGTCCGCGACGCGGCGCAGCAATCCCGCGAAGGCGCCAAGGGCCAGATTCGCATCGAGGGTCACACCGACAGCATCGGTAGCGAGCAGTACAACCAGGGGCTCTCCGAACGCCGCGCCGACTCGGTGAAGAAACAGTTGATCGAGGAGTACCGCATCGACCCGGATAAAGTGGAAACCCGGGGCTATGGCGAGAGCCGCCCGGTGGCGCCCAATGACACCGCCGAAGGCCGCGAGAAAAACCGCCGCGCCGACATTATCGTCGAGGGCGAAAACAAGGAACCGCAGTTCAAGGACTGACCTTGCAGAGACGGTAGGAGCGGCTGAAGCCGCTCCTACCACCGCCCTACAACAGTTCGTTTCCAGGCAGGGTTACAGAGTACAGCCGCCGTCCACGGCGATTGCCTGCCCGGTGACGTGCTCCGCGCAAGCCAGATAGACCACCAGCTGCCCCATGTCCTCCGGGGTCTGCGCCACGCCCTGGGGCAACAGCGTCTTCTGATGGCGTTCCCAGGATGCTTCCTCGCTCTCCCCTTCTTCCCGCCAGCGACCGGCCAGGCCGTTGTCGCCGCGCCACATGCCGGTACCGACGATGCCCGGACACAGGGCGTTGACGGTGATGCCTTCCTGAGCCACTTCCTTGGCCACCGCGTTGGTGAAACCGATCACCGCGAACTTGGAGGCGGAATAATGGGACAAATCCGGGAAGCCGGTCTTGCCGGCGATCGAGGCCACATTGATGATGCGCCCCCAGCCATTGGGCCGCATGGCGCGTACCGCCGCCTGGGTGCACAAAAACACCCCCTTGGTGTTCACCGCCAGAATGGCGTCGAAGTCCTCCGCGCTTATCTCCTCGATGGACTGGATCTTGATGATGCCGGCGTTGTTCACCGCGATATCCAGGCGCCCCAGCTTATCCTGCACGCCGGCCACCATGGCGGCCACGGAATCCGGGTCGGTGACGTCCACCCGCAATGCCAGCGAGCGGCGGCCCAGGGCCTCCACCTCGGCGGCGGTTTGCGCGGCGATGTCGGCGTCCAGATCGGCCACCGCCACGTCAGCGCCGGCACGCGCCAGTGCCAGGGCTATGCCCTGCCCGATGCCCCGGCCACCGCCGGTGACCAGAGCGACTCGTCCTTTCAGTTCCATGATGCTCTCCTTTTTGCACATACCGAACCCAGTCTAGGCGGGCCGTCGCGGCCCGCCATTGCACCAGGTCAAGAAGTTGGCGTCGCGCCATCAGGCCAGGTGGTGTACTTCCTGGCGCCCGTACACCGGCGTTTCCAGGCCTTCCATCCGCGCCTTGAGCTGCAGGGCCAGGAAGTGGGAATAGAACCGGGACTGATGCAGATTGCCGCCGTGAAACCAGAGCCCCTGCTGGGCGGTGGGCTTCCACATGTTGCGCAGCTCGCCCTCCCAGGGCCCCGGGTCCTTGGTGGTGCCGGAACCCATGCCCCAGCACTTGCCCACCTTGTCGGCCACCTCCTGGGAGATGATGCGGGCCGCCCAGCCGTTCATGGAGCCGAAGCCGGTGGCGTAAACGATCAGGTCGGCGGGCAGCTCGACGCCGTCGGTGAGGGTCACCGAGCGCGGGTTGATTTGCTCGATGCCGACGCCGCTGCGCAGCTTGATATCGCCGCTGGCCACCAGGTCACAGGCGCCCACGTCAATGTAGTAACCGGAGCCCCGGCGCAGATACTTCATGAACAGGCCGGAGCCGTCCTCGCCGAAATCGAGCATGAAGCCGGCGTCGCGCAAGCGCTGGTAAAAATCCGCGTCCCGCTCGGCCACCTGGCGGTACACCGGGATGTGGAACTCGGGCATCACCCGGTAGGGCATGGACGCGAAGGTCAGATCAGCCCGTTCGGTGGTGACGCCACTGGCCACCGCTTCCTCGGAATACAGCGGGCCAAGCACCAGATCCATCAGGGTGGCGGACTTGATCACATGGGTGGAGGAGCGCTGGACCATGGTGACGTCGGCGCCATGCTCCCAGAGCGCCGCGCAGATGTCGTGGGCGGAGTTGTTGGCGCCCAGCACCACGCAACGCTTGCCGGCGTAGCCTTCGCCGCCGGGGTGCTGGCTGGAGTGGTGCTGCTCGCCTTCAAAGCTGTCCATGCCCGGGATGTCCGGCACATTGGGCATGCCGGACATCCCGGTAGCCAGCACCAGCTGTTTGGGCCGCAGGGTCACGGTTTCACCGTCGCGGCGCACCTCCACCCGCCATTCGCCGGCCTGCTCGTCATAGTGGGCGCCGGTGCATTCGCTGCTGCCCCAGTAGTTGATCTCCATGATCCGGGTGTACATCTCCAGCCAGTCGCCGATCTTGTCCTTGGGCGAAAACACCGGCCAGTTATCGGGAAACGGCAGATAGGGCAGATGGTCGTACCAGACCGGGTCATGCAGGCACAGGGATTTGTAGCGATTGCGCCAGGAATCCCCCGGGCGCGGGTTCTTCTCCACCACGATGGTGGGCACGTTCAGTTGCCGCAGCCGCGCCGCCAGGCCGATGCCGCCCTGGCCGCCGCCGATGATCACGCAGTAGGGCTGGCGACTGTAGCCCAGCTCCGTCTGCTCCGCCTGGCGCTCCTCCAGCCAGCTGCGGCGTTCCTTGAACACGCCATGGCGGGCGCCCTTGGGCCGGTTGCTGCCCCGTGGTTCCGGGTAATCGCGCAGCTCCTTCAACGTGGTGAGCAGGGTCCAGGCCTTGCCATCGCGCAGGCGCAGATGGCCCTCGCCACGACCGAGCCGGGTTTCAAAGGTGATCCAGGCTTCGACCACGCCGTCAGCCTCGCTGGCCTCGCCGTCCACGGCCCAGTCGGAAGGCACCGTGGAGGCCACCGTGGCGTCGAGCATGGCGCGCAGTTGGTCGACGCCCTCGGCGGTTTTCAGGTTCCAGGTGAAGGCCACCAGGTCTCGCCAGAAGCCGTTGTCCTCGAACAGCCCGGCGGCGTCCGCGGGGTTATCGCCCCGCAGGGCATGGTTCCAGGCGTCGAGCCATTGCCGCGCTTGCGCGGTGGGGGTCGGGGTCATGATGTTCTCCTCGCTGCGTTGTTGTTTTCCGGCCCCATCACGGAACGGGGCTCGTCCGCTGTTGAGCAGAACCCGTGCCAAGGCGCCGCCGGCCGCTCGGCGGGCGCCGCAACCGGCTGAAGTGCAAGGAAAAACCGGTTGAGCCACGGCCCGGAAAGACGCCCTGGCCCGGCGGTTTCGGGCGAACACCCGTAACGCCCTGTAACGGGCCGGCGTTACAGGTGTAACTGGTACTCAAGTCGCATGGTGGGCCCGCCCGGGGCGCGCTAGCCTGGATCGTGCCGGATACCAAAAAGAAAGGCGGAGGTGCCATGAGTGCCCTGGAGCAGCAGCAACGCCACCATATCGACCGGGTTCTGCGCTACGCGACCGGCGGCCCGCTGCCGGATAACCCGATCGGCCGTTCCTGGAAGCGCTGCATCGAGGAATACGGCCTCGACCCGGCCAGGCCCCGGCCGGCGCGCATCGTCACCCAGCGGATTCTGCGCGAGCATCAGGAAAGCGCCGATGAGTTCCTCAACGTGGCGCGCGCCGGGGTCGAGCAGCTCTACGGGCAGATCGCCCGGCTCGGCTATGTGCTGCTGCTCACCGACCAGCGCGGCATCACCGTGCAGTTCCTCGGCGACCGTCGGCACGACCAGCGCCTGCGCCAGGCCGGCCTGTACCTGGGCGCGGACTGGAACGAACACCATGCCGGCACCTGCGCGGTGGGCACCTGCATCCTGGAAGGGCGGGCGCTGACCTGCCACCGCCAGGACCACTTCGACGCGACCCACATCGGCCTGACCTGCACCTCGGCGCCGATCACCGACCCCCAGGGACGCCTGCTGGCGGTGCTGGATATTTCCGCGCTGGATTCGGCCCCGGGCCGGGACAGCCAGAACTTCGCGCTGCATTTGATCCGCCTCTACGCGCGCATGATCGAGGACGCCTATTTCCTGCGTCACTACCGCCATCACACCGTGTTCCGCTGCGATGCCTCCCGGGAGTTCGTGCAGGTCAACGGCCAGCATCTGTTCGCGGTGGACGGCGACGGCACGGTGCTGGCCGCCAATGGCGCCGGCCGGGCGCTGCTGCGCCGCACCCTGCCCGATCCGGAACGGGCGACCCTGCCGGAGCTGTTCGATTGCGACCCGGCGGATCTGTGGAGCATTCCCCAGCAGTGCGACGACCAGGTGCGCGCCTTCCGGGTCTCCGCCCTGGGCACCACCCTGTTCGGTACCCTCATCGAACCGCGCCGCCCGCCCCGGCCACCGGCCGCCGCGAACCAGGAGCGGGTGCCGGCCCTGGATCGCCTGGCCGCCGACGACCCGGCCATGCGCCGCACCCTGGGGCTGGCCAAGCGCCTGCGTCACCGCGACGTGAGCCTGCTGATCCTGGGCGACACCGGCACCGGCAAGGAAGTCCTGGCCCGCGCCATCCACGACAGTGGCCGCCGCCATCGGCGACCGTTCGTGGCGGTGAACTGCGCCGCGATCCCGGAATCCCTGATCGAAAGCGAGCTGTTCGGTTACCGGCCCGGCACCTTCACCGGGGCACGGGCCAAAGGCGCCCGGGGCCTGATTCAACTGGCCGATGGCGGCACCCTGTTTCTGGATGAAATCGGCGACATGCCGTTGCCCCTGCAAACCCGCCTGCTAAGAGTACTGGCGGAGGGCGAGGTACTGCCCCTGGGGGCGGAACAGCCGGTGAAGGTGAACTGCCGGGTGATCGCCGCCACCCACCGGGACCCGGCCCGGCTGATCGCCGAGGGCCGCTTCCGCGAGGATCTCTACTATCGCCTCAACGGCGCCACCCTGCGGCTGCCTCCATTGCGCGAACGGGCCGACAAGCAGCATGTGATCGGTGCCACCCTGGCCGAACTGGAAAAACAACTGGGCCGACCGGCGCCGCGTCTGCGCGCCGACGCCATGAGCGCCCTGCTCGCCTGCCCCTGGCCCGGTAATATCCGCCAGCTGGCCAACGCCCTCGGCTTCGCCGAGGCCACCTGCGACGGCCAGGAAATCACCGTCGCCGACCTGCCGGAGGAATGCCTGGAGCGGGTGATCGGGCCCAGCGCGCCGACGGCCAGTGCCGACCAGGACGCCGGCGATCCGCGCCGCAACGCCCTGGAGCGCCTGCTCAAACAACACCACTGGCGCATCAGCCCGGTAGCCCGTGCCCTGGGCATTTCCCGGCCCACCGTGTACCGGCGCATGCGCCGCTACCGGCTAACGCCACCCAACCAGCGGGACGGCTAGCAAACGGCTGTTTTTTGGTTCATCGCGCTTTGGCGGAAAATCGATGCGGGCGGTCTCTATCCGGGACGCGGATCTGCGTGGGTGCCGCCCAGTCGCTGCTACAGGGGCCGGGCGCGGTGAACCTATTTTTCCACCCACTGGCCGGTGGGAGTTTTGATGTACTCACCGGTCGGCGTTTTCTCGATGGCTTTCTGGCCGGCCAGATTGGCCACCTGATCCAGAGTGATGCCATTCTGCTTGGCGATGCGCTCGTAGGCGGCGCGCCGCTTTTCGTTGATGTCGGAGACCAGCTCCACCGCCGCCGGCGTGGCCTTCACCACTCCCAGATAACCGTTCGGCTGCTCGCCCACCAAGCCCTCCGCCTTGGCCTGGTTGAGATCCAGAGCGGCGGCGGTCACCGACAGCAGCAGGGCCGCGGCCAGCACCAGGTATCGTATCAATGTCATGGGTCCTCTCCTCAATGCCCTGATCAGAACAGCTCGCTGTCTTCGTCGAAGAGCTGATCGATGTCCTTCTCCACCTTGAGGCGGATTTCATGGTCGATCTTCACGTTCAAATTGATGGTGATCGGCTCCTTGGGCGCCTCCAGCGCCACCCGTGGGGTACAGGCGGCAAGAGGCAGGAACGCAAGCACCAGCCAGAATGGTTTCATCGTTTCGACTCCGTCATGACCTGATCGGTGATGCGGTCACCGATGCGCAGACTGCGCAACAATTCCAGCACATTTTCCCGGTGAGTGTAATTAAAGACCACCGGCAGACCGTTTCGTTGCGGGTTGACGCCCTGGATGCGCACGGCGGCATCCAGCCAACCGTCCGCCGCCATGTCCACGCCGGCCTGGAATTGCTGGATGCGCAGCGGGTTGAGGGCCTCCAGGGCGATCGACACGGCGCGATTGGATTGCGCCATGGCCTGGGCGCCGCTGGACGGCAGGATCGACAGCGACAGCGGCGTCTCGTTGGCGAGCCGGCCCTGGCGCACGGCGATGCTGTCGCGCAGCAGCCGCAGGGGCACGTAACCGCCCACCCGGCCGGACAGGGCCACGGCCGGCTCACCCTGCAGGGCGGCCAGTCGCGACAGCTCGATTTGCGTGACCACCACCGGCTGCCAGGCCGGCGACGGCCAGCTAAGCCCGGGGGTACGGATCTCGCCGCCCAGTACCCGGGCGTGGGCGCGGCGGACCGTCCAGGTGTTCAGGTCGCTGTCCAGATCCAGGCGCAAATCGGTGATCGGCACGCCCACGTCCAGGGACGCCAGGGTCAGCGGCGTTACCGTGGCCAGGGCGGCGGCGCCGTCGTCCCAGCCGAGGGCCAGCTCCGCGTCCAGCCCCCGGGCCTGAACGCTGCCCCAGTCCAGATCCAGGCCGTGGCCGGTGAGCCGGCCATCCAGGTGCGCGCTGCCGGCCCAGCGCCAGTTTCCCTCCAGGTTCAGGTCTCCCCCCTGAAAGGTGAACGGCAACCCCCGGCTCATGGCCGGCGCCAGGGGCGTGACGCCGCTCAGGGTACCGGCGTACCCCCGTGTGCGGGCACGGCCACTCAGGTTGATTTGGGTTTGCCAGGCCGGCACCCGCAGTTCGGCGCCGAAGGTATCGCCATCCAGGTGCGCGTCTCCGGTCACCGGCGGCAGGGTCCAGCGCTCCGCCACCAGGCCTTCCCCGTCGAGTGACAGATGGCCATGGGGCCCATCATCGTCCAACACCAGCGGCGTGGTCAGACGGGCGTTGATCGGTCGGATCAGCAAGCGCTCGCGTACCGCCCGCGACAGCTTCACGGTGGCGCCGGCCAGCAGGCGTGGCCGGTCGGCGTAGTCCCAGCGACCGTCCAGGGTGAGCACCCCGCCGTCCAGCTCCGGGAGCGGCCCGCCCCGCCCGTTCAGCGCGCCGCTCCAGGTGTCGCCGTCCAGGCGGGCGTCGGCCCGGGCGCGGAAGGGAATCGATTGATAACGGCCTTCCAGGGTGGCGGCCAGCGGCCAATGGGGTGGCGTTACCCCGTCCAGCGGCAAGGTGGCTGTGACATCCAGGTCGGCGTCGCTCAGCCGCACCCGGGCGGGCTCACCGTGCACGCCGGTGGGGCCGGCGTCGCCCTGCCATTGGCCCGTGAGCCGATAGCCGCCCCACTGGCCGGTCAGGTTCAAACCGCCCCGCCACTGCACGTCGTTGGGCCGCCAGTAGACCCGGCTGCCGGAGGTGGTCAGCGTCAGGCCCTGATAAACCGCCTCCAGAGGCAGTACCGCCTCGCCCTCCAGGGCCAGGGGCAGCGTCGCCGGCTCACGCAGGCGCAGGGTGACGGCGGGCTCCGGCAGGTTCACCTGAAAGGGGGCCAGCCGCAGCTGGCCATCGCGCCAGTCAACGTCGAGCCGGCCCCGCCAGCCCTCGCTGAGCAGCAACCGACCCTGCCCCTCCCCGAACCGCTCGGCGTCGCTGCTCAACGCCAGAGCGGCCCGACCCCAAGGCCCGTTCACCACCAGCCGGCCATCCGCCTGGCTCAGTGCCAGGCCACGGCCTTCGGCGATCAGATCCCGCCCCGGGCTGACCACCCAGCCACCTCCCAGGGCCAGGGGCTCATCCAGGGCGGCGCGCACGCGCCAATAGTCATTGTGCCAACGCGCCCGCACGGTCAGGTCGCCGCGTGGGCCCTGCCCGGACACGCCCAGATCCCGGCCCAGGGCCACCAGCTTGCCCTGGAAGCGCTGCCCGGGAAGCCACTGGCCATCGCCCTGCAAGCGCACCCCGCCGGTGAGCGGGCCGCTGCCCAGCACGGCGGCGAACGGCGCCGCCTGCAGGTCTCCGGTGAACCGCCAGCGGCCCCGATCGCGGCGGTATTCCGCCTCCAGCTCACTGCCACGGAATTCCGTCCGCCCCCGCCAGCGGCCGCCGGCCTGGCTCAGGTGCGCCATCAGCGGCGGGTAATCCTGGTACTGCAGAGCCCAGACGGTGATATCCACGGGCGGCAGAGACGGCAGCCGGAACGGCGTGCCGTCATCGGGGCAATCGTGAACCCCCACCGTATCCAGGGTCAGGGTGAGCGGCCACAGGCCGCTCAGCCGCGCCCCGTGCACGTCCACCTGGCGGCAGCCATCGCTCTCGTACCAGAGCGCATCCAGGCTCGGCCCCTGGCGCCAGCCGAGGCCCTGCCAGTGCACGCCGAACAGCGGCGCCGCCAGCAGCGCCAGCACCGGCACCAACAGCACGAGCAGGGGGAGCAGCCAGAAAAAGTGTGTTTTGCGGAAGCGTTTCTGCGCCATCAAGCCTGGGACCTTATTCCCTGGTCGGGTGCCCCAAGCATGGCGCTTTCGGCGCCAAGAATACAGTCATGGCAAGGGCGACCGCTTCCGGCGGCGGGAGGCTCCACCCGGCTCCCGGGTCAGGGTCGCCGCCGAGGCCGAGCCATTATCGGTGGGGCAAAAAGTGGGGCAAAAATGCCGGAAACGAAAAAGGCCCGGCAGTCACGCCGGGCCTTTTTCTTTCGATTTGGTCGGGACGGAAGGGTTCGCCAGGTTCCCGGTGCAAGCACCGCTTGCGCCCTGGCGAACGCCCGAGGCATGCAGGCCGAGGGCCGGCAATCCGCCCCACGCCTCGCGGAAACAAAAAAAGGCCCGGCAGTTACGCCGGGCCTTTTTCTTTCGATTTGGTCGGGACGGAAGGATTTGAACCTTCGACCCCTTGCACCCCATGCAAGTGCGCTACCAGGCTGCGCTACGCCCCGAATCGTCTGGCTTCGTCACGGGCACCGTGGCGAAGCGGCGTGAATCATAACGGATCAGGGCGGGGGATGGAACCCGGATCTCGTCTGTTTGATCAGGTGTTGAGCACTTCAAGCACGTCTTCCAGCTCCACGATCATCTGTCGGATCATTTGATGGTAGCGAGTGGCGTGCTCGGCGTTGGCATCACCGGAGAGCTGCTGGCGGGCGCCGCCGATGGTGAAGCCCTGCTCGTAGAGCAGGCTGCGGATCTGGCGGATGGTGAGCACGTCCTGGCGCTGGTAGTAACGGCGGTTGCCGCGCCGCTTCACCGGTTTGAGCTGGGGAAACTCCTGCTCCCAGTAACGCAGCACGTGCGGCTTCACGTCGCACAGCTCACTGACCTCACCAATGGTGAAGTAACGCTTGCCGGGGATCGCCGGCAATTCGTCGTTATGACTGGGTTCGAGCATAGTCTTCCACCCGCTGCTTGAGTTTCTGACCGGGCCGGAAGGTCACCACGCGCCGCGCGGAGATCGGGATTTCCTCGCCGGTCTTGGGGTTGCGACCGGGGCGCTCGCTTTTGTCACGCAGATCGAAATTGCCGAAACCGGAGAGCTTCACCGGCCGGTTCTCGGCCAGTGAATCCCGGATTTCCTCGAAGAAGGCTTCCACCAGTTCCTTGGCTTCACGCTTATTGAGACCGAGCTCCTCATGCAGCCGGTCGGCCATGTCTGCCTTGGTCAGCGCCATGGAAAATGCCTCGAATCAGCCCCCGCAATCAGTCCCTGAGGGTTGCGTTAAACTGTTGTTTTAACTGGGTTACAACCTGATCAACCAGGTCGTTGACCTGGGTGTCTCTAAGAGTGCGCGAAGGATCCTGGAAGGTCAAGGTCAGGGCCAGGCTTTTGCGGCCGGCCTCAATGTGCTCGCCTTGATAGACATCGAAGATGCGCACGTCCCGCAGACGCTCGTCGCAGGCGGCGCGCACCGCCGCCACCAGATCGCCGGCGGCCACCTGGTCATCCATGACGAAGGCCAGGTCACGCTGGACCCGGGGCTGATCGGAGACCGGCTCGAAACGGGGCAGCAGGCCGTCACGCAGGGGCGCCAGGGCCAGTTCGAACAGGTACAGGTCCTTGGGCAGGTCCAGCGCCTTGGCCAGGCGCGGGTGCAGCTTGCCCAGATAGCCCACCACGGCGCCGTCGCGAACCAGCTCGGCGCACTGGCCCGGGTGCAGGGCCGGATGCTGGCCGGGCCGGAAATCGAAGGCATCGGCGTCGGACAGGGCCAACAGGGCTTCCACGTCCCCCTTGAGGTCGTAGAAATCCACCTGGCGGGGTTTCGCCTGCCAGTGGGCCGGTTGGGCGCTGCCGTACAGCAGGCCGGCGATCATCGGTTCCTGATTCAGGCCGTCGGCGCCGGGCACGAAGCGCAAGCCGGTCTCGAACAAGCGCAACCGGTCGATCTGACGGTTCAGGTTGCGGCCGGCGGCGTTGAGCAGACCGGCGAACAGATTGGTGCGCATCACGCCCAGGTCGGCGGAGATCGGGTTGAGCAGCGGCAGGGGCGGATGCTCCGGATCGACCTTGGCAAGCAGGTCCGGGGCCACGAAGCTGTAGGTGATGGCTTCCAGATAACCCCGGTCGCGCAGGGTATCCGCCAGCCGGCGCACGGGCAGAACATGCTCGCCTTCGGGCTCACCGGCGGGGGTGCCCGCCGGTACCCGGCTGGGCAGGTTCTCGTAGCCGTGCACCCGGGCCAGTTCCTCGATCAGGTCTTCCTCGATGGCCATGTCGAAGCGCCAGCTCGGCGGGGTCACCGACCAGTGCCCTTCGCCCTCGGCGGCCATGTCCATGCCCAGGCGGGCGAGGATGTCCTCGATGTCGGCGTCCGCCAGGGCGGCGCCGAGCAGCGCGGTTACCCTGGCCGCGCGCAGCGGGATCGGTGCCGCCACCGGCAGCCGGGCCGGATCACCCTGCTCGGTGACCGGGCCGGCTTCACCGCCGGCGATGGCGACGATCAGGGCGCTGGCACGCTCGATGGCGCGCTGCTGCAGGGCCGGGTCCACGCCACGCTCGTAGCGGTGCGAGGAGTCCGTGTGCAGACCATAGCCGCGGGCCTTGCCGACGATGGTCAGCGGGTTGAAGAAAGCGCATTCCAGGAACAGATCCGTGGTGCCTTCGGACACGGCGCTGGGCCGCCCGCCCATGATGCCGGCCAGGGCCACCGGGCCACTGCCGTCGGCGATCACCAGGGTGTCGTCGCGCAGTTCCAGAGTCTGGTCGTCCAGGGTATGCAGTTGCTCGCCGGCGCGGGCCTTGCGCACCACGATGCCACCGTCCAGTTTATTCAGATCGAAGGCGTGCAGGGGCTGGCCCAGCTCCAGCAGCACATAGTTGGTCACGTCGACGATCGGGTCGATGGAACGCAGCCCGGCGCGGCGCAACCGCTCCACCATCCACAGTGGCGTGGCGGCGGCCGGGTCGATGCCCCGGATCACCCGGCCCAGGTAGCGCGGGCAGCCTTCCACGTCTTCCACGGTGACCGGGAAGGTGGCGTCCACGGCGGCGGCCAGGGTCTCGGCGGCGGGCTCGCTCACCGCGGCCCGGTTGAGCACGCCCACTTCCCGGGCGATGCCGCGCAGGCTCAGGCAATCCGCCCGGTTGGGGGTCAGGTCCACCTCGATGACGGTGTCATCCAGGTTCAGCCAGGCGCGGATGTCGGCGCCCACCGGCGCGTCCGCCGGCAGCTCCAGCAGGCCGTCGATCAGGTCTTCCAGGCCCAGTTCCGAACCGCCGCAGAGCATGCCCTCGGAGGGCTGACCGCGCAGCTTGGCTTTCTTGATCTTGAGGTCGCCGGGCAGTTGCGCGCCGACCTTGGCGAACGGCGCCTTGAGGCCCTCGCGGGCATTGGGCGCGCCGCATACCACCGGAAAGGTGGTTTCGCCATCGCTGACCTGGCACAGACGCAGTTTGTCGGCGTCCGGGTGTGGCTGGCAACTGACGATCTCGCCCACCACCACGCCGGTGAAGGGGGCGGCCGCCGGTTCCACGGCGTCCACTTCCAGGCCGGCCATGGTCAGTTGGTGGACCAGGGTGTCGGTGTCGATGTCGGGATTGACCCATTCCCGCAACCAGGCTTCGTTGAAACGCATTCTTGGTTATCCTCGGATTCCGTGGCGTGGTGGACTCAGGCGAATTGCGACAGGAAACGGGCGTCGTTCTCGAAGAACAGACGCAGGTCGTTGACGCCGTAACGCAGCATGGCCAGCCGTTCGATGCCCATGCCGAAGGCGAAGCCGCTGTAGCGCGTCGGGTCCACGCCGCCATGCTCGAGCACCTTGGGGTGCACCATGCCGCAGCCCATGATCTCGATCCAGCCGCTGTGCGAGCACACCCGGCAGCCCTCGCCTGCACAGCTCACGCAGCCCACGTCCACTTCGGCGCTGGGCTCGGTGAACGGGAAATAGCTGGGCCGGAACCGCACTGGCAGATCATCCACTTCGAAGATGAACTTCAGGAACGCCGCCACCGTGCCCTTGAGATCGGCGAAGGTGATGTTCTCATCCACCAGCAGCCCTTCCACCTGGTGGAACATGGGCGTGTGGGTCAGGTCCGAGTCGCAGCGATAGACGCGGCCCGGGGCGATGATGCGGAACGGCGGCTCGCCTTTCTGCATCACCCGCACCTGCACCGGAGAGGTGTGGGTGCGCAGCAGCCGGCCGTCACCGAAGTAGAAGGTGTCGTGCATGGCCCGGGCCGGGTGGTGGGCCGGGATATTAAGGGCTTCGAAGTTGTGGAAGTCGTCTTCCACTTCCGGGCCCTCGGCGATGTCGAAGCCGAGGCGCTGGAAAAAGTCTTCCATGCGCCGGCGCATGCGGGTCACCGGGTGCAAGGCACCGGGGCGCTCGCCACGACCGGGCAGGGTCACGTCCAGGGATTCCGCGCCCAATTGCTCGTTGAGCGCCGCTTCCTCAAGGGCGGCCCGGCGTTCGTCGATAGCCGTCTGCACGCGCTGCTTGCCTTCGTTGATCAGCGCCCCGGCCTTGGGCCGCTCTTCCGCGCTCAGGCCCCCCAGGCCTTTCAGCAGCGCGCTGATTTCGCCTTTTTTGCCCAGATAACGGACCCGTGCCTCGTCCAGCGCACGGGCGTCCGCCGCCGCGGCCACCTCGGCCAGCGCCGCTTCCACCAGGCTTTCCAGGTTGTCCATCATACGATTTACCCGTTCCCGTGTTATCTGTATTGGGACTTCCCAACGAAAACGGGGGAAGA
This sequence comes from Alloalcanivorax sp. C16-2, assembly GCF_046507615.1. Taxonomy (NCBI): domain Bacteria; kingdom Pseudomonadati; phylum Pseudomonadota; class Gammaproteobacteria; order Oceanospirillales; family Alcanivoracaceae; genus Alloalcanivorax; species Alloalcanivorax sp. C16-2. The sequence continues at coordinate 262,682 of NZ_JBKFTL010000002.1, forward strand.
GCGCGAGCTCTTCCCCCGTTTCATGAGTACTGTCGTCTTGTTACGGACTGACCGACAGTCGGCTCAGGCGGCGAGACTCGCTTTGGCTTTTTCCGCCAAAGCGCCAAAAGCCACCTGATCACGAACCGCCAGGTCCGCCAGTACCTTACGGTCGATCTCGATGGACGCCTTTTTCAGGCCGTCGATCATACGGCTGTAGGACAGGCCGTTGAGACGCGCCGCCGCGTTGATCCGCACGATCCAGAGACGACGGAACTGACGCTTGCGTACCTTGCGGTCCCGGTAGGCGTACTGGCCGGCCTTGATGACCGCCTGAATCGCCACGCGGTAAACGCGACTGCGGGCACCGTAGTAACCCTTGGCTTGCTTGAGAACTTTCTTGTGCCGGCGACGCGCCTGCACACCACGCTTTACTCGAGCCATTATTCAGACCTCCAAAAACCGGTATATCAGGTGTAGGGCATCATGCGCTTGACCAGTGCCACGTCAGCTTCGTGGACCTGGGTGCGCGGACGCAGATGACGAATGGTCTTGGCCGACTTCTTCGTCAGGATGTGGTTTTTGAATGCCTGCTTACGCTTGAAACCGGAGGCGGTTTTCTTGAAACGCTTTGCGGCCCCGCGGTTTGTCTTGATCTTGGGCATGGTACCTATCTCAAGTTCGTGTGTGATTGAAACGGAAACAACCGGCGAGCCGGTTATTTCTTCTTCTTGCTGCCCGGGCTGAGCACCATGATCATCTGGCGCCCTTCCATGTTCGGGCGTTGCTCCACGGAGCCATGCTCCGCGAGATCGGCCTCCACCCGTTCCAGCAGTTCGCGACCCAGCTCCTGGTGAGCCATTTCGCGACCGCGGAAACGCACGGTGACCTTGGTCTTGTCGCCGGCTTCCAGAAAGCGCTTGAGGTTACGCAGTTTCACCTCATAGTCGCCGGAATCGGTGCCGGGACGGAATTTGATTTCCTTAAGCTGAGTCTGACGCGTTTTCTTACGCGACTCCCTCGCCTTCTGCTTCTGTTCGAACAGATGCTTGCCGTAATCCATGATCCGGCACACCGGCGGTTCCGCGTCGGGAGAGATTTCCACCAGATCCAGCTGCTTGCCACTGGCCTGCTCGAGGGCTTCCTCGAGGGGCACGATGCCGACTTGTTCGCCGTCAGGGTCGATCAGACGAACCTGGGACGCCTGGATTTGCTGATTGATTCTGGCCCGCTGCTCGCGGCCCTTGCCTCCACGCTTAATGTCGTGAACCTCCGGTTAGTTATTCGAACATGGCCCTTCCGGGCCCGCGCCATCCTTATGGATAGCCGGATATTCTAGGTCACGCCCCGCCAGCCGTAAACCCACCGGGGCACGGAGCAGTGCAAACCTGGAGAATGGCGCGAAAAGAACTGGTAGGCACGAGTGGATTCGAACCACCGACCCCCACCATGTCAAGGTGGTGCTCTAACCAACTGAGCTACGTGCCTGCAGAGGGGCGCAATTCTAGGCAGACAGGGCGCCCCTGGCAAGCCCCGGCGGCGGCTTTATTGACCCCGGCCCGGCGGCGATGACGACCGGACGCCCATGATGGCCGCCCGGCGGTTATAGTGAGCCCTTGTCACCGCCGGCCATACGGGACCCCCATGGACCAATTCGTCAACGATCTGCCCGCCGAGACCACCCTGCTGATTCGGCTCGGGCTGGCGCTCATTCTCGGGCTGCTGGTGGGGATTCAACGCGGCTGGCGGGACCGGGAGCAGACCGCCGGCCAGCGGGTGGCCGGGGTGCGCACCCATGCCCTGGTGGGGCTGCTCGGCGGCGTTTGCGCGGTGCTGGTGCCGTATACCGGAAAGCCCCTGCTGCCGGTCGCCTTCGCCACCCTGGCCGCCATCGCCACCCTGGCCTCCGGCCTGCGCGCCTACCGGGTCGATGATTACAGCATCACCGGCCTGATCGGCCTGCTGCTGACCTTCCTGGTGGGTGCCCTGGCGGTACTGGGGAGCCCGACGGTGGCGGCCGCGGTGGCGGTGGTCACCACCATCGTGCTGGACAACAAGAAAGAGGCGCACGATCTGCTGCGCAAGCTGGAAGAGCGGGAACTGGACGCGGCCCTCAAACTGCTGTTGATCTCGGTGGTGGTGCTGCCGCTACTGCCGAACCAGGGCTACGGCCCGGGCGGCATGGTCAACCCCTACGAGATCTGGTGGATGGTGGTGCTGATCGCCTCGATCTCCTTCCTGGGGTATTTCGCGGTGAAGGTGGGCGGCACCCGCCGGGGATTGCTGTTCACCAGCGTGTTCGCCGGGCTCAGTTCCTCCACCGCGCTGACCTTGCATTTCGCCCGCCTGGCGCGGCGCACCCCGGCGCTGTCACCACTGCTGGCCGCCGGCATCCTGCTGGCCTGCGGCACCATGTTCCCTCGCATCCTGGTTTACTGCCTGCTGCTCAACCGCGAGCTGCTGCCGGCGCTGGCCGCGCCGATCCTGGCCATGGCCGCGCTGCTGTATGGCTCGGCGCTGGTCATCACGCTGCGTCATCGCGACGACATCAGCGTTGGCCAGCCGGCGCTCAAACAGAACCCTCTGGAACTGAAATCGGCGTTGTTCTTCGGCCTGCTGCTGCTGGCGATCCTGTCGCTGGGCGCGCTGCTGCAGGATTGGCTGGGCGATGCCGGGGTCTATCTGCTTGCCGCCACCTCCGGGATCACCGACGTGGACGCCATCACCCTGTCGCTGACCCGGCTGTCCCGACAGGGGCTGAGTACCTCAACCGCCGTCACCGCCATCGTGCTGGCGGCGGTGGTCAATAACCTGGTCAAGACCGGCATGGCGCTGTTCATCGGCGGCGGGCGCCTGGGACGCTCGATCTTGCTGCCCATGGGCGCGGCCCTGGGCACCGGGCTGGCACTGGCGTGGCTGCTATAGGGCGGGCGCGGCTGTCGCGGGGAAGCGCCACTAGCGGTTGCGGCGACCGCGCCAGGCGGCCTCGATCTGGCGGGCCCGGGTGATGGATTCCTGCACCAGCTCGGACTGCCGTTCGGCGAATTCACGGATGATTTCCAGGGCCGAGCGCACGTCGCGCCGGAAGATGGTTTCCACCAACGCCTTGAAGAAGGACAGACATTCCTTCATTTCGTCGCCGTCCAGATGCAGGGCCATGAAGTAGGTGCGCTGCAGGGCCGGGTGCAGGTCGGTGAGCACCTCCTCCACGAAGGCATTGCGGGCGAACGGGTAGGCGTGCTCCAGGAACTGGAAGCTGAGGTCGAAGAAGCGCTCCACATCACGGTCGGAGGCGGCCACCTGAAGCTCGTGGATCAGCGCGATAATCGGGTCCAGATCCTCCTCGCGCACGTTCTTGATGGCCTTGCGGATGACCAGGCCGAGCAGCACCTGGATCAGTTCGTAGAGCCCGCGTACATGGGACTCGGACATGTCCTTCACCACCGCGCCCCGGCGCGGCAGGATATCGATCAGGTGGCGGCGTTGAAGAATCAGCAGCGCTTCGCGCACCGAGCCCCGGCTGACCTCCAGCTCACCGGCCACGCGCAGCTCCTGAATCCGGTCTCCGGCCAGCATCTCACCACGGATGATCTGCCCGGCCAGGTGACCGGCGATCTGTTCGGAGAGGCTTTCCCTGGCTTTGAACGTCATGCTTTGTCCAACAATTTCCACGATTGTCCGACTATAAAACAATCCACCCGGCCCACCAAGGGACCGGCGGGGCACCGCCGGCGGGTACCATGGTGCGAAATTTGCCGACGCGCCCAATGACATCCAAAGCCGGGCGTGGTTAATTGCGGGTAATAAAGGAATGCAGTCGGGCGGCCGGGCCGCCAAGGACAACAATGAGAAGGTTGATCACCGAACTGCCGGAACTGGACGGCCTGTTCGATCAGTACGCGGAGCGTTTCGGTCGCGACCAGACGCCCTACCGCAACCACGTTTACCGGGTGATCAACCTGGTGGCCGCCCAGCGCCCGCTGAGCGGCGACGATCTGCGCAAGGTGGAGCTGGCCGGCTTTTTCCACGACGCCGGCATCTGGCTGGCGGGCACCTTCGACTACCTGGCGCCTTCCGCCCGGCTGGCCTGCCACTACCTCACCGAGCACGGTCTGGAGGCGTGGCGCGACGAAATCCACGCCATGGTGCTTGATCACCACAAAATCACCACCTCCGGCCAGGGCCGGGACAGCCTGGTGGAAGCCTTCCGCCGCGCCGACTGGATCGATGTTTCCCTGGGGCTGGTGCGGTTTGGCGTATCCCGGGAACGGCTGCGCGAGATCCACCGCCGCTTCCCCAACGCCGGCTTCCACGCCCTGCTCGCCTCCCTGACCGCCCGACAGTTGTTTACCCGGCCCTGGCGGCCCCTGCCGATGCTGCGCCTCTGACCCGCGCCCCGGGACATTTCGCCCAAGGACAAACCGCCCAAGGGCGATTTGCCTAATCGCGGCGGCACCGCCGCGCCGCCTAGCATGGTGTTCGCCACCAACCACGCCGGGAGGCAGCCATGCCGGACTCACTGGCCCTTGATCTGGCCCGCGTCCAGTTCGGGTTCACCATCTCCTTCCACATCATTTTTCCCGCCATCACCATTGGCCTGGCGAGCTATCTGGCGGTGCTCGAGGGGCTGTGGCTGTATACCCGCAAGCCCCTGTATCGGGATCTCTACCATTTCTGGGCCCGTATCTTCGCGGTGAATTTCGGCATGGGCGTGGTCTCCGGCCTGGTGATGGCCTACCAGTTCGGCACCAACTGGAGCTTTTTCTCGGAGTTCGCCGGCGGCATTACCGGCCCGTTACTGGCCTACGAGGTGCTCACCGCCTTTTTCCTGGAAGCCGGCTTTCTCGGCGTGATGCTGTTCGGTTGGAACCGGGTGGGCCCGGGGCTGCATTTCCTGTCCACCCTGGCGGTGGCGGTGGGCACCCTGATCTCCGCGTTCTGGATTCTGGCCTCCAACAGCTGGATGCAGACGCCCCAGGGCTTCGAGATCATCGACGGTCGGGTGGTGCCCACCGACTGGCTGGCGGTGATCTTCAATCCCTCCTTCCCCTACCGCCTGTTGCACATGTCGGTGGCGGCGTTCCTGGCCACGGCTCTGTTCGTGGGCGCGTCGGCGGCCTGGCATCTGCTGCGCGGCAATGACGCGCCGGCGGTCCGCAAGATGTTCTCCATGGCCCTGTGGATGGTGCTGGTGGTGGCACCGGTGCAGGCCCTGATCGGCGATCTGCACGGCCTCAACACCCTGAAGCACCAGCCCGCCAAGGTGGCGGCCATGGAGGGCCATTGGGGCGGTAAAAGCGAGCCCGGCGAGGGCTTTCCGCTGCTGCTGTTCGGCTGGCCGGACATGGCGGCGGAGACCACCCGCTTCGCGGTCGGCGTGCCGCGCCTGGGCAGCCTCATCCTGACCCACAGTTGGGATGGCACCATCCCCGGCCTGAAGGACTTTCCCGCCGAGGACCGGCCCAACGCCACCGTGGTGTTCTGGTCGTTCCGGGTGATGGTCGGGCTGGGGCTGCTGATGATCCTGCTCGGCGGGCTCGGTCTGCTGCTGCGCCGGCGGGGCCGGCTCTATCGGTCGCGGGCGTTCCTGCGCTTCGCCCTGGCCATGGGCCCGGCCGGGCTGGTGGCGATCCTGGCCGGCTGGTACACCACCGAGATCGGTCGCCAGCCCTGGGTGGTACAGGGGCTGCTGCGCACCGGTGACGCGGTTTCGCCGCACGCGCCGGCCACTCTGGCGTTGTCACTGGCTCTGTTCGTGGTGGTCTATCTGTTCGTGTTCGGCGCCGGCATCGCCTATGTGCTGCGGCTGGTGCGCAAGGGACCGGTGGCCGAGGAAGGCACCGGCACGACGCCCGGCGGGCCGGGCCAACAACGACATGCCATGCGGCCGCTGTCCGCGGTGGCGGAGGAGCAGTGAACATGGGTATCGATCTGCCGTTGCTTTGGGCCCTGATCATCGGTTTCGGGGTCATGATGTACGTGCTGATGGACGGCTTTGATCTCGGCATCGGCATCCTCTATCCCTGGTTGCCGGACAAACACCATCGTGATGTGGCCATGAACACGGTGGCGCCGGTGTGGGACGGCAACGAAACCTGGCTGGTACTGGGCGGCGCCGGTCTGCTGGCGGCCTTCCCGGTGGTCTACTCGGTGGTGCTGACCGCTCTTTATATTCCCCTGGTGTTGATGCTGCTGGGACTGATCTTCCGGGGTATCGCCTTTGAGTTCCGCTTCAAGGCCCGGGAACGGGAACGCCCGATCTGGGACAAGGCCTTCATCGGCGGCTCCTTCACCGCCACTTTTTTCCAGGGCGTGGTGCTGGGCGCCTTCATCAGCGGCCTGCCGGTGGAGAACGGCGTTTACCTGGGCGGGCCGCTGGACTGGCTCGCCCCCTTCCCACTGTTCACCGGCCTGGGCCTGGTGTGCGCCTACGCCCTGCTGGGCTGCACCTGGCTGATCATGAAAACCGACGGCGTGCTGCAGGCGCGCATGGCTCGGCTGGCGCGCCCGCTGTCCTGGGGGCTGCTGGCGGCGATCGTGGTGGTCAGCGTGTGGACCCCGCTGCGCGACCCGGCCATCGCCGAGCGCTGGTTCAGCCTGCCCCATCTGCCCTGGTTCGCGCCGGTGCCGGCGCTGGTGGTGGTGGCCATGGTGCTGATGCAGCGGGCGCTGCGCCGGGGCGCCCAAGTGACGCCGTTCGTATTGACCCTGCTGCTGATGTTTCTCGGCTACGCCGGGCTGGCGATCAGCGGCTGGCCGCGCATCCTGCCCCCGAACATCGATATCTGGCAGGCGGCGGCCCCGCCCCAGAGCCTGGGCTTCGCGCTGGTGGGAGCGCTGTTCATCGTGCCGTTCATCCTCATGTACACGGCGTTTTCCTACTATGTGTTCCGGGGCAAGGTGCGCCCCGGCGACGCCGGCTATCACTGATGGGAGGAGAAGGCCATGCGGCAACCGACGAGCACCCCACCCCCTTCCCGGCTGCGTCGGCTGGGCTGGCTGTTGCTGATCTGGAGTGCAAGCGTGTTGACCCTGGCCCTTGCCGCCGGGGCCATGCGCCTGCTGATGAACGCGATCGGCTTACAGACCACCTAGCGACAAGCTGACAAGCTTCAGGGAAAGTTACTCACAGAATCTGTGGATAAGTCTGTGAACTTTCTGTCAGGAAATCCGTCGAGCCCCCGAGATGACGGCGATGACCCCTAAATGACGAAAAAATATCCATCCTGTTAAAAGCCAATAAAATCAACGACTTAAAATATTGTCCAGGAAAAATCAATCGGTTACGTCGACTAGCTAAAAGTGAAATGAAAAGTGCACATTCACTGTGCAAAACTCTTGACCCTTGGTGCGCTTCATGCACCGTTCGGGGGCCGGCTCAGCCGTCCGCGGGAAGCCCGCGCACCAGGCGCACATTGATCACCCCCTGCAGGGCGGCGATCCGCTCCAGCACCGCCGGTTCCGGCTGCTGTGCCAGGTCCAGCAGATTGTAGGCCAGGTCGTCGCGGCTCTTGTTGAGCATGTCGAGCACGTTGAGGTTGGCCTCGGCCAGTTCCGAGAGCACCGGCCCGAGCATGCGCGGCACGTTGCGGTTGGTCACCGCCAGCCGCGCGCCCGGGCCCGGCTCCAGTATCAGGTCCGGAAAATTCACCGAGTGACGGATGTTGCCGTTTTCCAGAAAATCCACCAGGGCATCGGCGGCCATCATGGCGCAGTTCTCCTCGGATTCACCGGTGCTGGCACCCAGGTGCGGCAGGGCCAGCACCCCGGGCACACCGCTCAGGGCCAGGCTCGGGAAGTCGGTGACGAAGCCGCGCAGTTGCTCCGCGCCCAGGGCCGCGGCCACCGCGCGGTCGTCGACGATGCCCTGGCGGGCGAAATTCAACAGCACCGCGTCCGGGTTCATCACCGCCAGTTGTTGAGCACCGATCAAATCCCGGGTGGCGTCCAGCAGCGGCAGGTGCAGGGTGACGTAATCGGCCCGCGCCAGCAGCGCTTCCAGGCTGGCCATGGGACGCACCTGGCTGGGCAACCGCCAGGCCGCATCGACACTCAGCGCCGGATCGTAGCCGAGCACCTGCATGCCCAGATCCAGAGCGGTGCGCGCCACCCGCGAGCCGATGGCGCCGAGCCCCACCACGCCCAGGGTACGGCCCTGCAATTCACGGCCCAGGAAGTGTTTCTTGCCGGCCTCCACCTGACGGTGCAGATCGGCCTCGTCGGTGGCACTCAAGCCCGCCACCCAGTCCATGCCCTGGCGCAGGTGCCGCGAGGCCAGCAGCAAACCGGCCAGCACCAGCTCCTTGACCGCGTTGGCATTGGCCCCCGGGGTGTTGAACACCGGAATGCCCCGATCACTGCACTGGCCCACATCGATGTTGTTGACGCCGGCGCCGGCACGCGCCACCGCCTTCACCGTGACGGGCAGGCCGTCGGCGTCCAGGGGGTGACTGCGCAGCAGAATGGCGTCCGGATCGGACAGCTCGCTGGCGACCTCGAAGCGGTCGCGGGGGAAGCGCTCCAGACCGCGCAGGGCGATCCGGTTATGGGTGCGGATGCGGAACATGGCGATTCTCCGATCGGCCGTGGTTGTTGTTTTCCCACAGCCTCCCGGAAAACCGCCGCTTTGGCCAGCCCGTGCCGACCGGCGGCTTCAGTGCTCGAAGGTGATGCCCAGGCGGCGGCCCACTTCCTCGTAGGCCTCGATGACACCGCCCAGATCCTGACGGAAGCGGTCCTTGTCCATCTTCTCGCGGGTGTCCTTGTCCCACAGCCGGCAGCCGTCCGGGGAAAACTCGTCGCCGAGCACCACCTCGCCGTGGAACAGGCCAAACTCCAGCTTGTAGTCCACCAGCAGCATGTCGCCGTCCAGGAACAGCTTCTTGAGCACGTCGTTCACCTTGAAGGTCAGGTCCTTCATGGTGGCGATCTGCTCATCCGTGGCCCAGCCGAAACTGCGCACGTGGTATTCGTTGATCATCGGGTCGCCGAGGGCATCGTCCTTGAGGAACATCTCGAAGGTGGGCGGATTCAGCGCCTTGCCCTCCTCCACGCCCAGGCGACGCACGATGGAACCGGCGGCGATATTGCGCACCACGCACTCCACCGGAATCATCTCCAGCTTCTTGACCAGGGATTCATTGCTGGACAGCCGCTTCTCGAAATGGGTGGGGATGCCGGCGGCCTGCAGTTTCTCCATGATGGCGGCGTTGAACTGGTTGTTCACCGCGCCCTTGCGATCCAGCGCCTCCTTTTTCTTGCCGTCGAAGGCGGAGGTGTCGTCGCGGAAGACGATCACCAGCCGGTCCGGATCGTCGGTGGTGAAAACGGACTTGGCCTTGCCCGCGTAGAGTTCGTCGCGCTTTTCCATGAAATACCCGTATTGTGGTGTCGCTGAGTGTGGTGTCGCTGATCCGGGCGCCGGCGGGCGCCTCAGTGAATCTCCAGCCAGTCGAAGCCGTGCCGCTGGCTGGCGACGCGGATTCGTTCCTGCCCGATGTCCATGACCCGGTGCACCTGATCAAGGGCGTGCGCCGGAGTATTATTCTGCTCGCTCAGATGAGAAAGCACGAGATGCTGCAGGCGGTCCAGATTGCATTGCGCCAGCAGCGTCGCCGCCTGTTGATTGCTCAGATGCCCCAGATTGCCGCCCACGCGCCGCTTCAGCGAGGCCGGATAGGGACCGACGGCGAGCAGCTCCGGTTCATGGTTGCACTCCAGCACCAGGGCGTCGCAGTCCTGGTAGGCCGCCACCACGTGGGGGGTCACCGAACCCAGGTCGGTGAGCACGCCCAGCTCACGGCCTCGCCAGCCAAACCGGTACTGGCAGGGTTCCAGGGCGTCGTGGGGCACGGTCACCGGCGTCACCATCAGGTCCGCCAGCGGGAACCCCCGCCCGGGCCGCACCTCGCGCCAGTCGGCGCCGTGGAATCCGGCCGCCTTGCCGGACACCGCCCGGGCGGTGCCAAAGGTGCTGTACAGCGGTGTGCCGTGCTTGCGGGCCAGGGCCCCGGCGCCACGCACATGATCACCGTGTTCATGGGTGATCAGCACCGCGCTCAGATCCTCCGGAGCCAGGCCCAGGCTGGCCAGCCGCTGGGTGGTTTCGCGCAGCGTGAAGCCGCAGTCCACCAGAACCAGGGTATCGCCGGCGCGCACCAGGGTGCCGTTGCCTTTACTGCCACTGCCCAGGGATGCCAGTCGCAATACCCGCCCTCCGTCGCGGCGCGCTTACAGTTCGTCGTGAATGCTTTCCAGAATCGCCAGGCCGGAGTCCTTGGCCGCCAACGCCGTGCCTTCGCCGTTCAGCACCGCCACCTGGATACCGTTGGTGGTATGGCTGAGCTTGAGCTGAGCCTGCGGCGGCTGGAGCTGGTAGCGCTCCGGCGCGGTCAGGAAAAACACGCCCTGATCCCGGTTGCGGTCGGTAACGCGCAGGTCGGTCTGGGTAAGCGCCTGGCCGACCCGTTCCCAGGCCCAGGCGAAGCTGGTCGGCATCATGATGATCGGATAACCACTGCCGTCCTTGCCCAGCACCGGCCGACCCTGCTGGCCCGGCGGCGGGGCCGGCGCCTCGGCGTCGTCCTCGTCGCCGGCGTCCGGGGCGGCGGCCACCAGTTGCGGCGGGCGTGGTGCCTTGAAGCCCTTCTCGCCCTCCTCTTCACCGGTCAGGCGGCGGTCCATTTCCGGCACCGCGTAGAGTGGTTCCTCGCCGATGAACACCATGTCATCGGGCGGGGTCATCGGCTCCAGGACCTTGGCCTCGCGATAGCGCAGGCTGTTGTCGGGGAGCAGGCCGCAGCCGGTCAGGGCCAGGGCGGCGGCGAATACAGCAATACTGCGATGCATTATCCCTCCAGAAGTCCACAGCCACGCAGCGTTTCGCGCAGCCGCGGCTGGGCGGCCTTGGACAACGGCACCAGCGGCAGCCGGATACCATTGTCGATCAGGCCCATTTCGTACAGCGCCCACTTCGTGGGAATGGGGCTGGGCTCGATGAACAGATCACGATGCAGGGGTTCAAGTTCCGCATTCAGTTCACGGGCCTTCTCCACATCGCCGTCCAGAGCCGCCTGGCACATGGCCGCCATCTTGGCCGGCGCCACGTTGGCGGTCACCGAGATATCGCCATCGCCGCCACCCAGCATCAGTTCCAGGGCGGTGGCATCGTCACCGGAGTAGATCAGGAAGTCGTCGCCGCAGCGCTCACGGATTTCCCGTGCCCGCTCCAGATTGCCGGTGGCTTCCTTGATGCCGACGATGTTCGGCACCTTGCTGAGGCGCTCCACGGTCTCGGGCAACAGATCGCAAGCGGTGCGACCGGGCACGTTGTAGAGAATCTGCGGAATATCCACCGCCCGGGCCACCTTCAGAAAGTGCTGGTAGAGGCCTTCCTGGGGCGGCTTGTTGTAGTACGGCGTGACCAGCAGACAGGCATCGGCGCCGTCGCGCTTGGCGTCGCGGGTGAGGCGAATTGCTTCCTCGGTACTGTTGGCGCCGGTACCGGCGATCACCGGAATGCGTTTATCGGCGATCGCCACCACCTCACGGATCACGCTGTCGTGTTCCTCGAAACCCAGGGTAGCGGATTCACCGGTGGTGCCCACCGCCACGATCCCGTGGGTGCCTTGCTCCACATGCCAGTTCACCAGCGCGCGCAGGCGTTCCCAGTCCACGGAACCGTCCTCGCGCATGGGGGTGACCAGAGCCACGATGCTGCCACGAATCATGCCGTTATCTCTCTGCGTGCAAAGGGCGCTATGGTAAACCCGGCGCCGGGGGCAAGGGAACCTCTACCGGCCCACCGGCGCCTCCGGCGGGCTGATTCGTGCCTTGCCGGCCTGGACGCCTCCCCGACCCCGCGGCGATAATCCCCGCCCCGACCGAGCCGTGAACAAGGATTCATCGATGACCATCAAAACGGGCCAGCCGGCCCCGGACTTCACCGCGCCGGCCACCGGCGACACCACCGTTACCCTGTCCGAACTGCGCGGCCGCAAGGTAGTGCTGTATTTCTACCCCAAGGACAGCACTCCGGGTTGCACCACCGAGGGCCAGAATTTCCGCGACCTCTACCCCAACTTCCAGGAAGAAGGCTGCGAGATCCTCGGCGTCTCCAAGGACTCCCTGCGCCGCCACGAAAACTTCAAGGCCAAGCAGGAATTCCCGTTCGAGCTGATCAGCGACGAGGACGAAACCGTGTGCCGGCTGTTCGACGTGATCAAGCTCAAGAAGATGTATGGCCGCGAATTCGAGGGCATCGAGCGCAGCACCTTCCTGATCGACCAGGAAGGCGTGGTGCGCGAAATCTGGCGCAAGGTGAAGGTCAAGGGCCACGCCGAGGAAGTGCTGGAAGCCGTCCACGGCCTCTGAGCCACGCCCGCGGTGGGGGCGACCGGACGGCGTTCCCGGAAAGGGGGCCACACCGAGACGCGTCCCTGCTGGAGGGCCCGGCGCCAGCCAAAGAGAACAATCAGCTCTCGGGTATTTGCTCGGGACGACCCTGACGACGGGGCCAGGCGTTGATCACCGCCTTCAGCAGGGTCGCCAGGGGGATCGCGAAGAACACGCCCCACAGCCCCCAGATCCCGCCAAAAAACAGAATCGCGGTAATGATCACCACCGGATGCAGATTGACCGCCTCGGAAAACAGCAATGGCACCAGGATGTTGCCATCGATGAACTGAATCACCCCGTAGACCACCATCACCAGGGCAAAGTCGCCGCTCCAGCCAAATTGCAGATAGGCCACCGCCGCCACCGGCAGGGTGACGATGGTCGCGCCGATATAGGGAATCAACACCGACAACCCCACCAGCACCGCCAGCAACACCGTATAGTTGAGCCCCAGCACCAGAAACGCCAGGAAGGTGACACAACCCACCAGCAGGATTTCCACCGCCTTGCCACGCACATAGTTGGCGATCTGCTGGTCCATCTCCTCCCAGACGTGGGACAGGATTCGCCGCCGCGCCGGCAGGAAACTCAACGCCCAGTCGGTGAGCGCCGCCCGGTCCTTGAGGAAGAAAAACACCAGTACCGGCACCAGCACCAGAAACACCAGGATCTCCAGCAGGCTGGGAATCGACGACAGCGACAGGGTCAGCACCGATTGGCCGAACTGGGCCAGCTCCCGCTGGGTCACGTTGACCAGGGTGTTGACCTGCTCCATGGAGATCATCTCCGGATAACGCTCCGGCAGGCCGCGCAGCCAGTTCTCCGAACTGTGCAGGATATTGGGCAACTGATCACGGACCAGCAGCACGGTCTGGCGCCACACCAGCGGCATCACCACCACCAGCACCGCCACCAGGGCGGCCAGAAACAGCAGAAACACCAGGTTCACCGACCAGCCCGACGACAGCCCCAGACGGTTGAGTTGGGCCACCAGCCCCTGCATCAGATAGGCCAGCACCAGGGCGGTAAGCACCGGCGCCAGCATGCCGCCGAACAACACCACCACGGCGAAACCGAGCAGCAGCACGAACAGCAGATAAACCGCCTCCTCGTCGGAGAACCAGGTATGAAACCAGCCCTTGAGCACGTCCAGCATCAGTCGCTTTCCTCTTTGCCACGGCGGATCAGGAAACGGAATTCCTGTTCGTTTTCGTCCCGGCGAACCAGCTCATGAGGAGATTGTCCGAGATAGTTGGGAATGTCCCGGGCCGAGCCGGCATCCGTGGCGGCCACTTCCAGTAGCGCGCCGGGCGCCAGACCACGCAGTGCCTGGCGGGTCTTGAGCAACGGCAGCGGGCAATTGAGCCCGCGGGCATCCAAAAATGTCGTGTCCATGGTGTGATCCTTTCGCCGGGGCCGTCATTATAGGGCAGCCATGCGTATTCTTCAGAGGAGTTCACTTTTGACCGCGGTCCGCCTTCTGTTCATTGGCCTGTTGTGCCTGCTGGCCGCCGCCGGCCGGGCCCAGACCAACGATCTCCCCGAGCTGGGCGACCCCACGGTGGCGGTCCTGTCCGCGGACCAGGAGCACCGCCTGGGGCGCTCCTGGCTGCGCGACCTGCGCGGCCAGACGCCGATCATGGAAGACGCCCTGGTTCAGGAATACGTGGAGAACCTGGTCTACCGGCTGGCCTCGTTCAGCGATCTCAATGAACCGAATCTGGCCATCGTGGTGATCAACAGCCCGGCCATCAACGCCTTCGCGGTACCGGGCGGGGTCATCGGTCTCAACGCCGGCCTGTTCCTCAACGCCGCCAGCGAGGACGAGGTGGCCAGCGTGGTGGCCCACGAAATCGCCCACGTCAGCCAGCGCCACTTTACCCGCCGCTACATGGATTCCAAGCGGCGCGGCCCGGCGGTGCTGGCCGCCATGCTGGCGAGCATCGCCCTGGCGGTGGCCGGCGCCGGCGACGCCGGCATGGCGGGCATGGCCGCCACCCAGGCGGCCTCGATCCAGGCGCAACTGGCCTACTCACGGCAGAATGAATACGAGGCCGACCGGGTCGGCATGCAGACCCTGTCCCGCGCCGGCATGGACCCCACCGCCATGCCGCGTTTCTTCGAGCGCATGCTCGAACAGCAACGTTACGCCGGTGATCCCCCGGAGTTCCTGCTCACCCACCCCCTCACCGAGGAGCGGGTGGCGGATTCCCGGGCCCGGGCGCGCAATCTACCGCACCCGGACAGCAAACCGAACCTGCCCTTCCAACTGGTACGCGCCCGCGTCCAGGCCCGCTACTTCGAAAACACCGACAAGGCACGGGAATACTTTCAGGGCCAGCAGGAGAAAGGAGCCGGCATCCAGGCCCAGGCGGCCCGCTACGGTCTGGCGCTGATCGCCCTGCGCGACGACCGCTACGACGTGGCCCGGCAGCGCTTCCAGGCACTGGTGGACGACGGCGGCGGCTACCAGCCCTGGTACCAGCTCGGCTTGATGGAAGTGGACATGGACCAGGGACGCTACCCGGCGGTGATCGAGCGCGGCGAGCACCTGCTCGACATCAACCCCGGGGATTACGCCACCTCCATGCTGATGAGCCGGGCCTACCTGCTCGCCAAGCAGCCGGAGAAAGCCGCGCCACTGCTCGAACCGCTGGTGCTCAAGCGGCCCGACGACCCGGCCGTCTGGTCGCTGGCCGCGGACGCCTGGGGCAACGGCGGCGACCAGGCCCGCGCCCACCGGGCCCGGGCCGAGGTGCTGTTCCTGCGCGGCCAGGACCAGCCGGCCCTGCGGCAGATGGACTTCGCCCTCAAGGAAGCCGGCGACCAGTTCGCACTGCGCAGCAAGCTGGGCGCCCGTCGGGACGAAATGGAGCGGCTCTCCAAGGAAGAGTTCTAGCCAAAGAAGAGTTCTAGGGGCGGTCCACCGTCTAGAGATCCAGGCGCAGGCTCAGGGTGGCGCTGCGCGGCTCCCCCCACCAGGCCTGATCATAGAAACCGGCCTGGGTGTAGTACTCCCGATCCAGCACGTTGTTGACCCGGGCGGTGGCGCTCAGCGACGGCGTGATCTGGTAGCGGACCATCAGGTCCACCAGGGCATAGCTGCCCTGCCCCACCTTGGTCCGGCCGTGCACCGGCACCCGCGCGGAAGTATAACGGGAAAACCCGCTCTGCCAGGTCACGCCGGCCCCCAGGGTCAGGCGCCGTCGTGGTGCCGGCGGCTGGTAGCGGGTGAACAGCTTGAACTGGCTGCGCGGGTGGGTGCGGTTAAGCGTCCTGCCATCGGCGTCCTTGGCGGTGAAGTGGGTGTAGCTGGTGGAAACCTGCCAATGGCGGGTCAGCTCGCCGGTCAGTTCCATGTCGAAGCCCTCCACGGTGGCGCCGTCCACAGCCCGGTAGGCGGCGGTGTCCGGTCGGCCCGGCTGGGAGGCACCGGGGATTTCCTCGGCCAGGTTGTCCTGTTCCATGCGGTAAGCGGCCACCGCGCCGGTGAGCCGTCCGGCCAGCCATTCCGCCTTGAGGCCCACCTCCTGGCTGGTGCCGCGCACCGGATCAAGCAGATCGCCGCGCGGGTCCCGGTTGCTTTGCGGCTGGAAGATCCGGGTGTAGCTCAGATAGCCCGAATACACCGGACTGAAATCATAAATCAGGCCGGCATAGGGGGTGACTTCGTCACTGACCCGGTAGTCCGTGGGCGAGCCGAAATACATCTGGTCGATTTCCCACTGACTGACGCGGGCACCGACGATGGCGTGCAGCGGGTCCGCCAGGGACAACCGCGCCACCGCGTAGCCGCCGCTCTGGCGGATCACGCTGTCATCCACATCGCCCAGGGGCCCCCACTCCGGGCGCGGCACGTCGCCGTGCCGCCAGTCAAAGAAGCTGCCGATGTCCGGCGCGGTGACCGGGTAGGCGGCGCGCATCAGGTAGTCATCCTTGATGTTCATCCAGCCCAGCGATACCTCATGGAAACGGCCGAAGGCCTCCACCGGCCCGCTGGCGGTAAGGTGCATCTGGTGATAGCGGCGGTCGCCCTCGTACTTGATGAACGAACCGCTCATGCCCTCGCCGGTGTCCGGGTCCGGATAGCCACCCCGGAACAGGTACTCCATGAAGTAGTCGCCCTCGTTGTAGCTGAAAGCACCACGCAGTTGCCAGCCGTTGCCCAGAGCCTGGGTCAGGTCCAGGAAGGCGGTGGTGGAGGTGGTTTCGAAGCCGGCCCAATCGGTGCTGTTGACCACCGAGCGCGGAAAGTCGGTGCGGGTACCGTCGCTGTAAAACATGGGAAAGCCGGCGCCCATGCCGTTGCTCTGGTTGTTCTGGTGCTCGACCCCGGCGACCAGCAGGGTGCGCGGTGTCAGCTCGGCGCTGACCACGCCGTACAGGGTGCGCCGGTCATCGTCGAACAGCCGCATATAGCTCTCGCTGTCATCACGTACCGCCACCACCCGGGATGACACCCGGCCATCCTCGGTGAGCGGCATGGTCAGATCCAGCTCGGCACGGCGTGCATCCCAGGAGCCCACGGAGAGCGCGCCGCTGGCGGCGAACTCCCGCCCCGGACGCTTGCGTACGAAGTTGACCAGGGCGGAGGGTTCGCCGGCACCGCTCATCAGGCCGGTGGAGCCACGAATCACCTCGACCCGATCATAGATGGCGGCGTCCATATCGGTGGCGCCGAAGTTCCAATAGTTGGAAATCGGCGTAAGCAGGCCGTCGAACTGGAACTGGCGAATGGTGAAACCCCGGGACGAAAATGAATAGCGGTTGCTGTCGCTGCGAGTCAGTGACACGCCGGGGGCGCGACGCAGAATCTCGCGGGTATCCTCCAGGCCTTCGTCCTCGATCTGCTGGCGGGTGATGATGCTCATGGACTGGGGCGTTTCCCGGGGCGCCAGCAGCAGCCCGGTGGCGCTCTGAGTGGCGCCCAGGGTATAGCCGCCACGCTCCTCGCTGCTGTTTTCCCGGGCCAGATCCCCGGCGGACACGGTGACCGGCGCCAGCGTCCGCCGCTGGCCGGCGTTACCCGTGCCGTCACCGTCGTCATCCGCCGCCACCCAGGGCGCCATGCTCAATCCCCCGGCCAGCGCCAGGCCGACCACACCCGGTTTCCATGCAAAACGGTGGCAACCACGCCCCATACCCCTTACTCCTCGACAATGAACAGGAATGAGAATTGTTCTTTATTGAGGGTGGTTCCGGTTATGGGGAACGCCAGGAAGATTATGGGCGACGCGTCGGCACGGGAACCCGGCCCCGCCGCCACTCTCCAGGCGGCATGCCGAAGTGGGCACGGAAGGCGGTGGTGAAGTTGCTGGCATGGCGGTAACCGACAAAATGGGCGGCCTGTTGCACCGTGGCCCCTTCGCGCAGATAACGCCCGGCCCGTTCCAGTCGCTGTTCGCGCAGACAGTCGAACACGCTTTGGCCATAAACACGGGGGAATTTGGCGCGCAGGGTGCTGGGGCTCATGCACGCGAGCGCCGCCAGGGATGCCAGGGTGTGGGCCGCCTCCGGCTCTTCCGCCAGGCGCTCGCGGACGCGGCGCAATAGACGGCGGTCACGCTCGGACACCGGCTCCGGGGCCGGGCTATTGTCCAGGGCATGCAGGGCATGGGCCAGCAATTGCAGGGCGGTGCCCTCCCAAAGCAGGGTCGCCAGATCCCCGTCCCACTGGTCCTCCAGCAGCGAGCCCAGGCTTTCGCGCAGCGCTGGCGGCACCCGCCAGGGCGCCAGCCGCGAGCGTCCGGCCCGTCGCAGGGCACTGAGCCGGCTCTGGAGGCGCTCATCGCCGAGTCCCTGGATGTCACGCACCGACAGGTTCAAGCCATGCAGCAACGGGCCCGCCGGGTGGGAGGCGAGCAATGGCGTGTCACCGGTTTCCAGCATGGTCACGGCGGTGGTACCGGTCATGCGCAGCGGGCCGTCCCGGCGGGTGCGCAGATGGGCCTCGCCTGCATCCAGCCAGGCCAGGGACAGGCAGAAGTCCGGTCGTGAGCGCGCCTCATAGGCGTGCAGGGCACGTACCCGGGACAGCACCAGCAAGCCACCGAACGCCAGCGATCGCTGCTCGACGCGGCCTTCGAGCACGTCCCGGTCGCCGCCGTCGGCGCTCAGCAGGCGGTAGTCGGCGCCGTGGGGGGCGCCCAGGCGGTTGAGAGTGGACAGGGAATAGCGCTCGGCGTGCGGTTGCAAAACGGCCCCACTGGGTTATTGGCGGGCCCCGGACGGGGCGGAACGGTCGCCACCTTAGCGTCAGTGAGAATCATTTTCAAAAAAACAACCGGGCGACGACTTCAGCCCTTCAGGCGGGCGCCGAAGTCGAGCATGCGGTCCAGGGGCTTCATCGCTTTTTCGGCCAGGGCCGGATCGACGAAGATTTCCTGCCCGCAGCCGTTTTCGTCCTGCAGCACCGCCAGGGTGTTCTCCAGGCCGTTCATGGCCATCCACGGGCAATGGGCGCAGCTGCGGCACTGGGCGCCGCTGCCGCCGGTGGGCGCTTCCACGAAGGTCTTGTGCGGGGCCAGCTGCTGCATCTTGTAGAAGATGCCCTTGTCGGTGGCGACGATGAAGGTGTCGTTGTCCATCTCCGTGGCCGCCTTGATCAGTTGGGAGGTGGAGCCGACCACGTCGGCGATCTCCACCACCGCCGCCGGTGATTCCGGGTGCACCAGCACCGCCGCGCCAGGGTGAGCGGCCTTGAGGTCGAGCAGGCCCTGGGCCTTGAATTCCTCGTGGACGATGCAGGCGCCATCCCAGCACAGCACGTCGGCGCCGGTTTTGTCGCGCACATAGCCGCCCAGGTGCTTGTCCGGAGCCCACAGGATTTTTTCGCCGCGCTGATCCAGGTACTCGATCAGCTCCACGGCGATGGATGAGGTCACCACCCAGTCGGCACGGGCTTTCACCGCCGCCGAGGTGTTGGCGTAGACCACCACGGTGCGATCCGGGTGCTGGTCGCAAAAGGCGGCGAACTGGTCTTCCGGGCAACCGATGTCCAGGGAGCAGGTCGCTTCCAGGGTGGGCATGAAGACGCGTTTCTCGGGGCTGAGAATCTTGGCGGTCTCGCCCATGAAGCGCACGCCGGCGACGATCAGGGTGCTGGCCGGGTGGTCACGGCCGAAGCGGGCCATTTCCAGGGAGTCGGCCACGCAGCCGCCGGTTTCCTCGGCCAGGGCCTGGATTTCCGGGTCGGTGTAATAGTGCGCCACCATCACGGCGTCGCGTTCCTGTAACCGTTGCTTAATGCGCTGGCGGTACAGTGAACGCTGGTCATCGGTCAGTTCGGGTTGTTCCCCGGTGCCCGCCAGGTGGGCGCGCACGATCTCTTGAGCCTGTACGGTCATAAGGCATCACCCCGGGTAAGGGCCTTTTCTGAATCCTCGGACACCGCCGGCGACGGTGACCGCCGGGGCGTGGACCGGCAACTATACCACAATGGATCGGGACGGACCTCAGGCGCGCCGGTAGTCGGGGCCGGCGGCGAGCAGATGGACGGTGCTGATGGCCCGCTCCATGAAGGCGCCCTGGCAATAGCACAGGTAATAGTCCCACATGCGGCAGAAACGCTCGTCGAAGCCGAGCTCGCGGATGCGCGGCAGCGCACCCAGGAAGCGCTCGCGCCAGTCGGCCAGGGTGCGGCCATAATCAGTGCCGATGTCGTCCAGGGCCAGGGGCGAGAGGCGGGTGTGGCGGCGCAGACCGTCGCACATCACCGACACCGACGGCAGGAAGCCACCGGGGAAGATATAACGCTTGATGAAGTCCACGTTGTCGCGGGCGTACTGGTAGCGATGGTCCGGCACCGTGATCGCCTGCAGCAGCAGCAGGCCATCGGGTTTGAGCCGTTCGCCCAGCATCGTGAAGTAGCCACCCAGGAACTGGTGCCCCACCGCCTCGATCATTTCCACCGACACCACCCGGTCGTAGCGACCGGTGAGCTCCCGGTAGTCCTTTTCGAGCACCTCGATGCGATCTTCCAGGCCGGCCTGGCGGACCTGCTCGCGGGCATGGCGGGCCTGCTCCCGGGAGATGGTGGTGGTGGTCACGCGCACGCCGTAGTGGCGGGCGGCGTGCAGGGCGAGACCGCCCCAGCCGGTGCCGATTTCCAGCAGATGCTGGCCGGGAGCCAGCTCCAGCCGCTGGCAGATCACGTCCAGCTTGTGAGTGGCGGCGGTTTCCAGGTCGGTGTCCGGGCTGGGATAGATGGCGCTGGAGTACATCATGGCCCGATCCAGGAACAGCGCGAAAAAATCGTTGCCCAGGTCGTAATGGGCGGCGATGTTGCGGCGCGAACCGGCGCGGGTGTTGCGGTTGGCCAGGTGCAGCAGCTTCAGGGCCGGCTTGGCCAGGGTGACGGCCCCGCCTTCCAGAGCGCGCATGGCGTCCACGTTGGCGGCGAAGTAGCGGATCACGGCGACCAGATCCGGGCTGTCCCAGCTCTTGTCCAGGTAGGCTTCCGCCGCCCCCAGAGCACCGCCGGTCATCATCATCCGGTAGCTGTCCCAGTCATGAATATCGATGCGCGCGTCGAATACCCCGGCGTCGCCCAGGGTCACCGTTGTCCCGTCCGGCTCGCGCAGCACCACCCCGCCATGGGGCAGCCGCGACAAGTGGGCATGCACCCGATTCCGCGCCAGGTTCTGAATCCAGGACGGGCGCGGAGCCGCCAGTGCTTTTTCACCGTCCATCATTCGTCTTCTCCCCTTGTTCATGCTTGTCACGACCCGGATGCGGGTAAAACCGGACGCCCTTGCGCCACAATTTCCACGCCTGCCAGTAGATGCCCGCCAGGGTGCGCGCACCCTGGGCGCCGAAGCGCCCGATCACCGCGCCCATGGCCGCCACGCGGGGCTCGACCATGGCCAGCTTGAGGCCGGCGGCGAATACCGTCTCCGTGCCATCCCGGTCCCGCAACGTTAGGCGCAGCTCGGGAAATAAGGCGTGAAGGGTCCAGTGGTAACGCAGCGCCAGCGGCAGGAACGGCGACACATGGAAGGTCTTGTCATGTTCCACGACCTGCTCGTCGCCCTCCTGGCGCAGCCGCAGGGGGTAGAAATGACGCTCCCGCCAGGGGGTGTTGCGCACCTCCGCCAGGGCCGAATCCGGCCGCTCGGCGCCCTCCGGAAAATGGAAGTACAGCACCAGGGGATTGAACAGCACGCCGAAGGTGCGCCACTGGCCGAGCATGTACAGGCGCCCGGCGGACCAGTCCAGGCCCTGGGCCGCGGCGCGCTCGCGCACCTTGTCGGCCAGCGGACGTTCGGAGGTGTCCACGAAGTCCCGGTCGCGGAAGGTCACCGGTCGCCAGCGGCGTCCCCACAGCGGGTGCCGGGCGAGCAGCCGGTCGGGCCCATCCAGGTCGCTCCAGACCAACCACAATGGCACCCGGAAGCGGTGCTCCACCGGTGTATAACGGTGGTGCCAGACGTGGCCCCGGGCGAGAGCGAAATCGGGGATCATGGCCGGACTCCCAGGGCCTGGACCACGTCCAGCGCCGAGGCCACGCCATCCTCATGGAAGCCGTTGCGGCACCAGGCGCCACAGAACCAGGTGCGGCGGGCGCCGTTATCGGCAAGCAGGGTGTCGCGGGCGGCGAGACCATCCAGGGTGAACAGAGGGTGGTCGAAACGGACCCGGTGCAGAACATGGGCCGGGTCGATGCGTTCGCCGGCGTTCAGGGTCACGCAGAAGGTTTCCGGCGCCCGCAGGCCCTGCAGGATGTTCATGTTGTAGGTAACCTGCACCGGTTCATCGTCCCGGCCGGCGCCGAGCAGGGCGTTCCAGCTCGACCACACCCGGCGATGGCGCGGCAGCAGGCGGGTATCGGTGTGCAGCACCACCTCGTTGCTCTGGTAAGGCAGCCGTGCCAGACAATCGCGCTCGCGGCGGTCCGGGTCGGCCAGCAACGCCAGGGCCTGATCACTGTGGCAGGCCAGGATCACCTGGTCGAAATCCTGGTCGGCACCGCCAGCGCTGACGGTGACGCCGTCGTCCCGGCGCCGCACCGAGGTCACCGCCGTGGCGGTGACGAAGCGTGCCGCGCAGCGCGCGCGCAGGGCTCGCACATAGCTCCGCGAGCCGCCGGGTACCACATACCACTGCGGGCGGTTACGCAGCGCCAGCAGGCCATGATTGATAAAGAAGCGCACGAAAAAACGGGCCGGAAACGCCTCCATCCGCGCCAGGGAACAGGACCAGATGGCGCCCCCCATGGGCAGGATGTAATGGCGTTTGAACGCCTCGCCATAACCGTGGGCACGCAGGTAATCGCCCAGGGGCTGCTCGCCCTCCCGCCGTTCCAACAGCGCCGGCGCTTCCCGGTTGAAGCGCAGGATGTCGGCAAGCAGGCGCCAGTGGCGACGGCTCGCCCAGTTACGGCGCTGGCCGAAAAAGCCGGTCAGGCCGTCGCCGCAGTATTCCAGACCGCTGGCGGCATCACTCACCGCGAAGCCCATGGCGGTGGGCTGACGACCGATGCCCAGCTCCCCCAGCAGTGCTTCGAAGTGGGGGTAGGTGCGGTCGTTGAACACGATGAAGCCCATGTCCACGGCGTAATCACCGTGCTCACGGCACACATCCCGGGTATAGGTATGGCCGCCCAGCTCCGGTTCCGCCTCGAACACCGTCACTTCATGGTGGCGGCTCAGATACCAGGCGGCGGTCAGCCCGCTGATGCCGCCGCCGACCACGGCGATACGCTGGCTCATTGGTCGCCCTCCCGCTGCTGATCCCAGGCATCGCGGGCCTGGCGGAAGGCCTTTTCCACGCGCTGTTTGACACCCTGATGAGCGACGATCGGCGCCGGGTACTCCGGGCATAGCAACGGCTGCTTGCCGGGTTCGTGGATGGTCTTGTCATCCAGCTCCGCCAGTTCCGGCAGGTAACGGGCGATAAAGCGGCCATGGGGATCGAAGCGCTGGCTCTGGCGCAGCGGGCTGAACACCCGGAAATACGGCGCCGCGTCGGTGCCGGTGGAGGCGCTCCACTGCCAGCCGCCATTGTTGCTGGCGAAGTCGCCATCGATCAGATGCCGCATGAAGAAGCGCTCTCCCTTGCGCCAGTCAATGAACAGATGCTTGGTGAGGAACATGGCGGTGAGCATGCGAAGCCGGTTGTGCATCCAGCCGGTGGTGACCAGCTGGCGCATGGCCGCGTCCACCAGCGGGTAACCGGTACGGCCCTCGCACCAGGCCTGGAAATGCTCGTCGTTGTCGTTCCACTCCAGCAACCGGGTTTCCGGGCGGAAGGGCGCGCCCTTCGCCAACTCAGGAAAACGATGCATGATCTGGCGATAAAAGTCGCGCCAGGCCAGTTCACCGATCCAGGTGACCGCGCCCTCGCGCACGGCGGCATCCGCCATCGCCCGGCGGGCCGCCAGGTATGCGTCCATGGGTGCCAGGGTGCCCGCCGACAGCGCCGTGGACAGAATGCTGGTGGCCGGTTCGGCGGGGAAGTCCCGGTACGCCTTGTAGTCACCCAGCTGGTGCTCGACGAAATCATAGAGCTGCTTGTAGGCGGCGGACTCCCCGGGACGCCACGGCCGGGTCAGCGCGCTGTCCAGCCCAAGACCGTCACGCAGCGCCTCGACCCGGTCGCGGCCGTGGAAACGGCCCTCGCCACCGGGCCAGGCCGGCGCCGGTACCGCCCCCGGGTCCCATTCCTCGATCCAGGCATCCCAACGTTTTTTGTAGGCGGTGAACACCGTGTAGGGGGTGCCCTTGCCGGTGCTCAGGGTACGTGGCGGCACCAGCATGCCGTCATCGAAGCCGTGCAGGCGCACGCCCTGCCCTTCCAGACGCCGGGCCACGGCCCGGTCACGATTCATTTCGTTGAGCGGGTATTCCCGGTTGCAGAAAATCTCGGTGATGCCGTGCTCGGCGACGAATGCCTCCAGGGCGTCCACGGCGCCGCCGAAGTCGCCGCCGTCCAGCACGTGCAGGTCGACGCCCTTGGCGGCCAGTGCCTCGCCCAGCTCGATCAGGCTTTCCAGCACGTACCAGCGGCGCAACGGCGCCACGTCATGGACCTCCCACTGATCCGGGCACAACACATGGACCGCCCGCACCGGGCCGCCGCCGGCCAGGGCCTGGGTCAGCGGCGTGTGTCCGTGACAGCGCAGATCGTTACGAAACCAGACCAGTCGCACCGCGTTCTCCTCGTTGCTGGTGTTCATCCAGGGCCGCCACGAACGCGGCCCGGTCACCGACCACGCGTCGCAACCAGGGCGGCGTGATCAGCTTCTCGGTGAGCGCCGGTCCGGCGCACAGGGCGGGCCGGTCCGGCGCCGCCGTTAAAGGCCACAATTGCTCGGCGCGGCGACGACCCGGGTGCTCGCCAAGGACCCAGGCCACGCCGATCACCCGATCGCCGGCCAGCCAGGCCGCCAGCGCCGACCAGGGCAGCGCTGTTTCCAGACACCACACCGGCGTGCCCGCCAACACCGCCCGGGTCAGGGCCGGCAACGGATCGCCCACCGCCATCAGTAACCAGCCGCGCTCGCGGCGCGAAGGTGCCCGGGCCAACAGGCGACCGGCCAGTTTCTGGCGCAGAAAGGTATCCAGCAGAGTGCGCGACGCGGCCCCGTCCGGCCGCGCGCGCAGGTGTTCACGCAGCGGATCGCAGCATTGGCCGATCACCGCCTCCAGGGGGTAATCACCGGTCAGCCGCTGAAACCATTGCTCCAACCGCCGGGTATTCAGTTCCGCCAGGGCGGCCAGACCCTCGTCACCGGCTTCACGCCAGGGGTCTCCAGGCAGAGCCGTCGGTGTCTGGCCATCCAGCACCGCGCGCACCTGACCGATCGGCAGGCCACGATCCAGCCAGGCGAGAATGCGCCGGATGCGGGCCACGTCCGCTTCGCTGTAGCGGCGGTGGCCGCGCTCGGTACGCGCCGGGCGGATCAGGCCATAGCGCCGCTCCCAGGCACGCAGGGTCACCGGGTTGATGCCACAGCGTTCGCTGACGGTCTGAATGCTCAAGGTGCCGCGGTTCATACCCGGTTCCTCAGACCCAGCGCATCCGGATAGGGGGTCAGGTAGCGCTGTTCCGCCAGATAGGGCTGGCCCACCTTGCTTTGCGCGCCGCGCAGCAGGGTCATGGGCACCACCAGGGGCACCTCGCCACGCTGGTAGGCCTGGATTTGCTCATGGATCAGCGCCAGATCCGCCGCCTCCAGCCCGTCGCGCAGAAAACCGACCAGATGCAGCATGGTGTTGACGTGGGCGCCAGGGCTGATGCGCTTGGCCATGGCCGTCATGAAGTCGGCGATGTAATCGTCGGCGATCTCCTCCAGGGGACGACGCTTCAGGTCGGCCAGCATCGGCCCCAGACGCCGGTAGGTGGCCTCGCAGTGGGCCAGCAACTGGAACTTGTGGCGGCTGTGGAAGCCGATCAGCCCGCCCGGCGTCAGGCCGGCCTCGCGCAGCCGGCACCAGTCGTCGTGGATGAACACCCGCTCGACGAAGTTCTCGCGCAGGCGGTCATCATTGAGGCGGCCTTCTTCTTCCACCGGCAGCAGCGGATAGCGCTCCATCAGGGCGGCGGCGAACAGGCCACTGGCGTCGCGGCGGACCACCTCGCCATCCTCCCGGTAAACGCGGATTCGCTCCATGCCGCAACTGGGCGACTTGGCCATCAGGATGTAGCCGCGCAGGTCCGCCAGCCCTTCCAGGGTGTCGGCGACGAACCCCTGCATCGGAGCCGTGAAGTCCTGTTCCCCCCGGGTGGCGCGCAACCGCATGCCCTGGTCGGTGTCGACCAGGTGCATGGCCTGCCGGGGCGCGCCCAGGCCGGCGCCCATTTCCGGGCACAGGGAGCGGAACTGAAAGTGACGCGCCAGCACCTCGGTGCAGTAACGCGAATGCTTATGGCCGCCGTCGTGGCGCACTTCCCGGCCCAGCAGGCAAGCGCTGATACCCACCGGGATGCGGTCGTCGGGGCGCGTTGGGGAGGACTCGGTCATCGGTTACACAACCTGTACAAATGTTTGATGTTGTACAAGTTTGCCGGCGTACCGATGAACGGATTGTGAAGCTTGGGGCGGGGGCACATTTAAAGCTGTTTTACACACAGCCACCGGGAATCGTGAGACAGTATTCCCACGTCGCCGGCCACGGAAGGTCAACGCTTCCCCCAGAGCGTCAAGCGACGTAATCCCCCTTCCTTCAGGCAATGAAGGAACCCCCAAGGCCACCTCCCCCCAGGTGGCCTTTTTTTTGTTCATCGCGCTTTGGCGGGAAATCTCGCTCCAGCCGGGCGCGACTCAGGGCGCGACGCCACCGGCTCTACGAAGCCGCCCCTCAACCCACCCTGGTTCATCGTTGTTCGCACTCGGAACGGTGCCGCCACCTCGAAGCGGAGCTGTGTGGGTGCCTTCCGGGACCCTTTTTGGCAAGGATGCCAAAAACGGGAGCGCCCATGGACGGCTTGAGCGATCCCGGAAGGCACCCACACAGATCCGCGTCCCGGATAGAAACCGCCCGCATCGATTTCCCGCCAAAGCGCGATGAACAAAAAAAAGGCCGCCCGATGGGCGGCCTTTCTATGAAGAGTGGTGGGTCGTGAAGGATTCGAACCTTCGACCAATTGGTTAAAAGCCAACTGCTCTACCAACTGAGCTAACGACCCGCCGAATGAGGCGCAAATAATACGGATTTATTTCCCGATGACAAGGGCCTGAGGCCACTTTTTTACCGAATCAGCGATAGACCGTTGGATCTTTGACCACTGCTTCCTCGAACCCCTGGCGCCGAAGGCGGCAACTGTCGCAGCGTCCACAGGCGCGACCGGCCTCGTCCGCCTGGTAGCAGGACACGGTCAGGCCGTAGTCCAGGCCCAGTCCGGTGCCCCGGCGGATGATGTCGGCCTTGGACAGATGCATCAGCGGCGTGGCGATCTCAATGGGGTGACCCTCCACGCCGGCCTTGGTGGCCAGCCTGGCCAGGGTCTGGAAGGCATCGATGAATTCCGGGCGGCAATCCGGGTAGCCGGAATAGTCCACCGCGTTGACGCCGATGAAGATGGCGTCGGCGTCCACCACCTCCGCCAGGCCCAGGGCCAGGGACAGGAACACGGTGTTGCGGGCCGGCACATAGGTCACCGGAATGCCGTCGCCGCCCTCCTCCGGCACCTCGATGTCGTGGTCGGTGAGCGCGGAGCCACCGATGGTGCCCAGGCCCAGCTCGATGACCCGGTGGGATTCGGCACCCAGGGCGGTGGATACACGGGCGGCGGCGTCCAGCTCCGAGCGGGTGCGCTGGCCGTAGTCGAAGGCGATGGTGTGGCAGCGGTAGCCCTGGTCGCGGGCGATGGCCAGGCAGGTGGCGGAATCCAGGCCACCGGACAGTAACACCACGGCGGTGTTCATGTTGGTTCTCCTCATTGATCGGAGTCAGCGCCCCTTGGCGTCGTTCCAAAGCAGCTTGTGCAGTTGTAGCTGGAAGCGCACCGGCAGACGGTCGGCGACGATCCAGTCCGCCAGTCGGGCGGCATCAAGGCTGCCGTGCACCGGCGAGAACAGGACGTCGGAGACCCGCTCCGCCAG
Organism: Alloalcanivorax sp. C16-2; assembly: GCF_046507615.1. NCBI lineage: Bacteria > Pseudomonadati > Pseudomonadota > Gammaproteobacteria > Oceanospirillales > Alcanivoracaceae > Alloalcanivorax > Alloalcanivorax sp. C16-2. The sequence goes on from NZ_JBKFTL010000002.1 coordinate 290,601, forward strand.
GCGGTGCTGGTCAAGCATGAAGCGTGCCCAGTCGTAGTCACGGCGGTCGGCGAGCACGAACTTCACCTGATGATGGGAGCGCAGGTGGGCGATGTTGTCCAGCCGGTTGTTGTGCTGCTCGCCGGAGCCCGGCGCCTTGAGATCCATGACCACGGAGACGCGCTCGTCCACCGGCGCGATGTCCATGGCGCCGCCGGTTTCCAGGCTCACTTCGTAGCCCTCGTCGCACAGGGCGGCGAGCAGCGGCAAACAGTTGGGCTGGGCCAGCGGCTCGCCGCCGGTGACCGTTACATAGCGCGCGCCGTGCCGCTCCACCTCCTGGAGAATACGCTCCAGGGACCATTTCTCGCCGCCCTGGAAGGCGTATTCGGTATCGCACCAGACGCAGCGCTGGGGGCAGCCGGTGAGACGCACGAACACGGTGGGCCGCCCCACGGTGCGGGCTTCCCCCTGCAGGGAATGGAAGATTTCGGTGAGACGCAGTTCCACGATGGTTCCGGGCTTGGGGACTGGGTCGGGGATTCTAGGGCCTGGGACGGCGAAATGATAGGTGGGGCGGCGGCCGGGCGATACCCGCCAGCCGCGCTCCGATTTTCAATTACCGCCGAGCTGCTTCAGCATGGACTTGGCCATCTCGGATTCGGACGCATCCGGGAACTGCTTGATCAGCTTGTGCAGCGTGACCCTGGCTTCGGTGACGTCCCCGGCCTTGGCCTGCAGACCGGCCAGCTTGTACAGGCTGGTCGGCGCCCGGCTGTGGTTGGGGTAGTCGTCGACCACGGTCTGGAACTGCTCGCGGGCCTTGTCCAACCGGGGGGTCTTCTGGTTGCTGTACACCTCACCCAGCCAGAAATGAGCGTGGGCGCGAAACTGCCCTTCGGGGAAATCCTTGAGATAGTTTTCGAAGGCGGTGGCCGCGGCGTCGAAATCCCGCTCGAGTAATTTGCCACGGGCGGCGGAATAGGCGGCCCGGTCCGCTTCCGGGTCGGCGGGGGCGGCGTCGTTGCCACCGTCGTCACCGGCTTCGGCGTCGGTCTGGGGCGCGCTCTTGGCCTGATCGACCAGCGCGTTGATACGGGTGTCCAGGTCCAGGTAACGCTCACGCTCGGCGGCCTTGAGACCCTCCACCTCGTGGCGCAGCTCTTCCACCTGACCCTGCAGATTCTGGATTTGCCGTTCGTACTGCTCCATCTGCTGCATCAGCACATAGAGGCCATCGTTGCCACCCTGGGCGCCGCTGGCGGCGGCCGGGCCCTGGCCGCCGGAGGAGCCACGCTCCTCGACGACCAGGGGTCCGGTGCTCTGCGCCTGGCCGAGCACCGGGCCGGCAAGCAGGAGCGCCAGGCCGGCGCGCTTGAATACCTGCTTGAACCGCATCATCGGTTACGGACGACCGGCGGTGTAGTTGAGTACCACGCGACGGTTCTTGGCCCAGTCCATTTCACTGTGACCGAAAGCGGCGGGTTTCTCTTCGCCGTAGGCCACGGTGTTGATCTGGGAAGCGCTCACGCCCTGCACGCGCAGGAACTTCTCGACCGCTTCGGAACGACGCTCGGACAGAGCCACGTTGTACTCGCGGGTACCGCGCTCATCGGCATGACCTTCCAGACGAACCTTGGCGTTCGGGTTTTCCTTCAGGTACTTGGCGTGGGCACGCAGGGTTTCGAACGCGGCGGCCGGCACGGTGTTGCTGTCGAACGCGAAGTAGATCACGCGGGTATCGGTGGTGCCGTCGTAGTTGGACGGGTGGTTATGGAAGTTGTCGGCGGTCAGCGGAATGGAGCTGGTTTCCGGCTTGGCCGGCTCGGGACGCTCCACCGGCTGGGTGGGAGTGGTTTGAGTTTCCTGCGGCATGGTGTCCGTGGAAGAAGTGTCTTCCTCGGAGGGAGTGCTGGAACACGCCGCCAGCAAGCCAGCAAGAATCACGGCGAAAAACGGATTGATGAATGAACGCATACGAAAACTCCTATTGATTTCCGGTATTGGACTCTGAGATCCGTTCAGAGGAACGGCGACCAGGCCGGTTCCCTGACTTCCCCTTCCTTCGACGGAAGCTCCACCTTCACTCTCCCGTCGATGGACACGGCTTGCAGGACCCCCGTACCCCGGTGTTGCGTCCCGTAAATTATCATACTTCCATTAGGGGCAACACTGGGCGATTCATCCATATTGGTCTGGGTCACAATATCGAATGTACCGCGTTGGAGATCCTGCACACCGACGTGGAATGACCCGTTACGCCGGTGTACATAAACCAGATAACGACCGTCCGGGGTGACGTCCGGGCGGGCGTTGTAAGCCCCCTCGAAGGACACCCGGCGGGTCGACTTGTCGTGCACGTTGAGCTCGTAGATCTGCGGCCCGCCGGAACGGCTGGAGGTGAACATCAGATGGTCGCCATCCGGCATCCAGCGCGGCTCGGTGTCGATGCCGTAATGGTTGGTGAGCCGTTCCAGGGCACCGCTGTTGAGGTCCAGGGTATAAATTTCCGGATTGCCATCCTTGGACAACGTGATCGCAAGCTTCTGGCCGTCCGGTGCCCAGGCCGGCGCCCCGTTGATGCCCTTGTACTGGGCCACCACCCGGCGCTCGGCGCTGCCAAGATCGTGCACGTAGATCTTGGGCAGGCCGTTGCCCTCGAAGGATACGTAAGCAATCTTCGAGCCATCCGGTGACCAGGACGGGCTCATGATCGGCTCGCGGCTGCGTACGATGGTGTGCACCCGGGCGCCATCGGCGTCGGCGTACTGGAGCTGATAGGGCCGGTCGGCGCCTCGGTTGTGGGTCACGTACAGAATCTTGGTGGAAAACGCGCCCTGGATGCCGGTGAGCTCCTCATAGATGCGGTCGGAGATAGCGTGAGCCACGTCACGCAACTGCGACGCCGGCGGCCGGTAGCTTTCGGTAAGCAGCTCCTTCTCGCGGGCCACGTCATAAAGGCCATAGCGCACTTCATAGGCACCGGTTTCGGTGGCCTTGACGCTGCCCACCACCACGTACTCCTGATCAAGCACCCGGAAATCCCGGTAGCTGAGCTGGTCGGCGCTGGTCGGCCGGCTCAGCATGTCTCCGGGTTCGAGGGTCTTGAACTGGCCGCTGCGGTGCAGATCGGCACGCACGATGTCGGAGACGTTCTCCGGAGCGTTGGCGGCGCCGCCAAAGGGCACCACGGCGATGGGCACGGCGTCCACCCGGCCCTCGGTGATCTGGATCAGAAGTTCGGCGCGGGCGGCCAGCGCCAGCATGGACAGGGCCATGACGGCGGTGGCGCGGGCGGCGATGGATCGGATCTTGTTAACTCGCATCATTGCACATCCCTGGGACTGAAAACGATCACGAAAGTACGGAACTGTTCGAACAGCTTGCCCTCGGGCACGGGCAGCGGGCTGGCCAGTTCCACGGCGTTGACCAGCGATTCGTCGAAGTTCGGATAACCGCTGGACTTGGCCACCTGAACATTGACCACCTCGCCACCGGGAATCACCCGGATGCGAACCCGCACGCTGAGGTCGTCGCGGTTGCGATAATTGCCCGGAATCCGCCAGCGCTGGGAGATGGCATTGCGGATGGCGTCCTCGTAGCTGGCGGTTTCCTCGGTGACGTCGCTGTCCGACGGACCGGAACCGGGCTTCTCGGCCACCTGCTCACGCTTTTTGCGCGCCATTTCCAGCTCTTCCTCGGCCATCAGCTCTTCCATGCTCGGCTGCTCGAACTCCGGAGCGGGTTTCGATTCCTGCTTCGGTTCCGGCTTCGGCTCAGGCTTGGATTCCGGCTTGGGCTCGGGTTTCGGCTCCGGCTTGGGCTCGGGTTTCGGCTCCGGCTTGGGCTCGGGTTTCGGCTCCGGCTTGGGTTCGGGCTTAGGCTCCGGCTTGGGTTCGGGCTTGGGCGCCGGCTTGGGTTTCGGCTCGGGCTTCGGTTCCGGCTTAGGCTTAGGCTTTGGCTTTGGCTTCGGTTCCGGCTTAGGCTCGGGCTTGGACTTCGGTTCAGGCTTCGGCTCGGGTTTCTTTTCCTGAACCGGCTTCTGATCCTTTTCTTCCCGGGCCGGCGCGGTGTTGGCGTCCGGCGCGCGCCGGGTCTCTTCCATCACCGTGGCCATCACATGGGGCGGGATCTCCGGCGGCCGGCGCAGCTCCGGGTCCGAGGACCAGGTGAACACCATCAGCCCCAGCACCACCAGGTGCAGCAGGGCCGAGAACCCGACCGCGACGCTCCGATCGCTCATGAACGCCCCGGAGGCTCCGTGACCAGCCCCAGGTTGGTGACGCCGGCCTGCTGCAGCTCGGACATCAGCACCACCACCTTGCCATAGGGCACGTTCTGGTCGCCCTCCACCAGGAACAGCGTCTTGGGTTTCTGCTTACGGATGGTGAGCACGTGCCCCTTGACGGTTTCCAGGCTGGCGGCGTTGCGACCGCCATCCTCGCCCACATTGATGTGGTAGCTGCCGTCGGCGCGCACCGTGATCAGCACCGGCTCGTCCTTATTGGCGATCGGCGCGCTGTCGGTTTGCGGCAAGTCCACGGACACGCCCTGGGTCATCATCGGCGCGGTGGCCATGAAGATCACCAGCAGCACCAGCATCACGTCGATGTAGGGCACCACGTTGATGTCGGCCATCATCTTGCGCGGCTTGCGAACTCGTATACCACTGTTCATGGTCGTCTCCCCGGGCTCAAGCGTCCCGGCCGTGGGCCTGGCGGTGCAGCACGGAGGAAAACTCCTCGGCGAACACTTCACAATCGCCCACCAGGGATTCGGACTGGGCCGCGTAACGGTTGTAGGCCATCACCGCCGGAATCGCGGCGAACAACCCCATGGCGGTGGCCACCAGCGCCTCGGCGATGCCCGGCGCCACCACGCTGAGGGTGGCCTGGCTGACGTTGGCCAGGGCGCGGAAGGAATTCATGATGCCCCAGACGGTACCAAACAGGCCGATGTAGGGACTGGTGGAGCCCACCGTGGCCAGGAATGGCAGGTGCTTGGTCAGGCGCGACTGCTCGCGCTGCAGGGCCACCCGCATGGAGCGCTGAGCGCCTTCCATGATGGCATCGGGCCCGCGGGTGGTCTTGGACAACCGCACGAATTCCTGGAAGCCGGCGCGGAACACCGCTTCGCTGGCGGAGTCCGGATTGGGCTTCTTACGGACCTGGTTATAAAGGCTGGACAGATCCTCACCGGACCAGAACTTCTCCTCGAAGGCGCGATCGGCGCGGCGCGCACGACCCAGAATCCGGTAGCGGTTGACGATCATGTACCAGGAAATCAAAGAGGCCAGCAGCAACACCGCCATCACCGCCTGGACCACCGGCCCGGCATTGGTGACTAGCGACAGGATCGACATGCTGGACGATGCGTCATCCATTTACCCCAACTCCTCGACTTGAGCCTTGAACTTTGCAAACAAGGGCTTCGGCAGCGCCTTGGGCTTGATGCCATCGGCGCTCACGCAGGCCACCTTGATCTGCGCCTCGCACAGCAGTTCCCCATTCCGGGTCACCGATTGGGCGAACAGCAGGGTGGCGCGGCCCAGATGCGTTAAACGGGCGCTCACCCGCAGGTCATCGTCGATCCGGCCGGGCTTGTGATAACGCACCTGACAGGAATGCACGACGAACTGAAAATTCTCTTCCGCCAGGGCGTAATGCTGATACCCCAGCGAGCGCATGAATTCGGTTCTCGCCCGCTCCATGAACTTCAGGTAGTTCACGTAGTAGACGATGCCACCGGCGTCAGTGTCTTCGATGTAGACGCGAACGGGTAGGACAAATTCCGAAGTTGGCGAAGATTTTGCACTCATTTAAACAAATCACCTTCCCGGCTCGGAGCGCGCAGGCCGAAGTGACGCCAGGCATGGTTGGTCACCTGTCGTCCGCGCGGGGTGCGCTGAATGAAGCCCTGCTGAATCAGGTAGGGTTCCACCACCTCTTCCAGGGTGCCGGCGTCCTCGTTAAGGGCGGCGGCCAGGGAGTCGAGCCCCACCGGACCGCCATCGAACTTGTGCATCATCATGTTCAGCAGGCGGCGGTCGGTGCCGTCCAGGCCATGGCTGTCCACTTCCAGCATGTCCAGGGCACTTTCCGCCACCGGACCGGTGATGCGGCCATCGCTTTTTACCTGGGCATAATCACGCACCCGGCGCAGCAGGCGGTTGGCGATGCGTGGCGTGCCCCGGGCGCGACGGGCCACTTCGCGGGCACCGTCGTCGTCCACCGCGATGGCGAGAATCTCGCAGGAGCGGGCGACAATGCCCGCCAGGTCGTCAACGTTGTAGAACTCCAACCGCTGAACGATGCCGAAGCGGTCGCGCAACGGCGCGGTGAGCAGACCGGCGCGGGTGGTGGCGCCGACCAGAGTGAACGGCGGCAGGTCCAGCTTGATGGAGCGGGCGGCGGGGCCCTCGCCGATCATGATGTCGAGCTGGTAGTCCTCCATGGCGGGATAGAGGATCTCCTCCACTACCGGGGACAGCCGGTGGATCTCGTCCACGAACAGCACGTCACCCTCCTCCAGATTGGTGAGGATGGCGGCCAGGTCGCCGGCTTTTTCCAGCACCGGCCCGGAGGTCGACTTGAGTTCCGAGCCCATTTCCCGGGCGATGATGTGCGCCAGGGTGGTCTTGCCCAGCCCCGGCGGACCGAAAATCAGGGTATGGTCGAGCGCCTCGCCACGCCCGCGCGCGGCATCGATGAAGATCTCCAGGCGCTCGCGCACCTTGGGCTGGCCGTGGTAGTCCGCCAGGCTGGCGGGACGGATGGCGCGGTCCTGCTGGTCCTCGCGGCCATCCACGGCATCGGCGCTGATCAGGCGGTCATTGTCCATGGGAAATCACCTTGCCAGAGTTCGCAGGGCCCGGCGAATCAGTTCCTCGCTACCGGCCTCGCCGTCATCGGCGGCGCGCCCCACCGCGGCGGCCGCTTCCTTATTACGGTAGCCCAGAGCCTCCAGGGCGGCGATGGCGTCGGCGCGGGCGTCCGGCGCGCCGTCCAGCACCACCGGCCCGGGCAGGCGCGCCGGCCCGCCCTCCAGCTTATCCAGCCGGTCGGACATTTCGATGACCAGCCGCTCCGCGGTCTTCTTGCCGATGCCAGGCACCTTCACCAGGGAGGTGGTGTCCTGGTCACGGATACAGGCCGCCAGCCGGTCCGCCTCGATGCCGGAAAGGATCGCCAGAGCCATCTTCGGCCCCACGCCGTTGACCTTGATCAGGCTGCGGAACAGTTCGCGCTCGTAGCGGCTGGCGAACCCGAACAGCAGTTGGGCGTCCTCGCGCACCACGAAATGGGTGTGCAACAACAGCTCGCCACCGGCTTCGGGCAGGTCGTAGAACACCGTCATCGGCGCCTCCACCTCGTAGCCCACGCCGCCCACGTCCAGCAGCAGTTGGGGCGGTCGCTTCTCGATGAGTATGCCTTTCAGTTGTCCGATCATGGCTGCCTGATCACCGTATCCGTCCGCGCCGCACCGCCGTGGCGCCGCCCAGCCGCGCCAGGGACACGCGCATGTGCGCGTGGCACAGGGCAATGGCCAGGGCGTCGGCGGCGTCCGATTGCGGGCGCTTTTCCAGTTTCAGCAGATGGCGCACCATTTCCGCCACCTGCGCTTTTTCCGCGCCACCGCGCCCCACCACCGCCTGCTTTACCTGGCGGGCGGAATACTCGAACACCGGCACGCCGCCCTGCACCACCGCGGTAAGGGCGGCGCCACGGGCCTGGCCGAGTTTCAGGGCGGAATCCGGGTTGCGGGCCATGAACACCTTTTCGATGCTCACTTCGTCGGGCCGGTGCAGGGCGATCACCTGGCGCAGCCCGGCGAAAATCTCCCCCAGCCTCGGCGCCATTTCGGCACCGGTGGTGTGAATGGTGCCGAAATCCACCGCCGTGGTGCGATTTCCCACCTGCTCGATGATCCCGTAGCCGGTGTGGCGCGAGCCGGGGTCGATGCCCATCAGAATGGTCATGGTGCGCCTGTGGCCGCTCTATAAAAAAGGCAGGTCTATCTAACCTGCCTGCTGTTCTTATGTCCAGTAGGAGTGACCGAGGTATCGCGACTCGCGACTAAAGTCGCTCCTACAATGGCATTCTCGCCGTAGAAGCGACCGGGCGGCGTACCGCTTTAGTCGCGAAAGGGTTATTCTTCGTCCGGCCAGTTGGCGTTGGTGTAGACGTTCTGGACATCGTCCAGGTCTTCCAACAGGTCGATCATCTTGCTCACCGTCTCGGCGGTGTCGGCGTCCAGGTCGGCGCGGGTGGAGGGGCTCATGGTGACTTCCGCGTCCGCCGGCTCCAGGCCCGCTTCGCGCAGGGCGTCCACCACCTCGCCGAAGCTCTTGTCCGGCGCGGTGATCACCAGATAGCTGCCGTCCTCGTTCTCTTCCACGTCCTCGGCGCCGGCCTCCAGGGCCGCTTCCATCAGCTTCTCTTCGTCCACGCCGGGTTCGAAGAACAACTCGCCACGCTTGGTGAACAGGAAGGCCACCGAACCGCTGGTGCCCAGGTTGCCGCCGAACTTGGAGAAGGCGTGACGCACCTCGGAGACGGTCCGGTTGACGTTGTCGGTCATGGTTTCCACCAATACCGCCACGCCGTTCTTGCCGTAGCCTTCGTAGGTGATCTCCTCCATGTTGGAGGTGTCGTCACCGCCAGCGCCGCGCTTGATGGCCCGGTCGATGGTGTCCCGGGTCATGTTGTTGCCGAGCGCCTTGTCGACCGCGGCGCGCAGGCGCGGGTTGTCGTTGATCTCCGCGCCGCCCATGCGGGCGGCGACGGTGATCTCGCGAATCAGTTTGGTGAAGATCTTGCCCCGCTTGGCGTCCTGAGCCGCCTTACGGTGCTTGATATTGGCCCATTTGCTATGACCGGCCATAAATAACCTCCGCTTGCACGCAACACGCTTGCATGCTCGCACGCTGTTGATCGAGGCCCGCGGTTTTAGCGTGCCGGCGTGATGCGTGCAAGCGTGTCAGCGCCTTAATTATCGTCCTTACGAACCTGGATACCCACTTCCCGAAGCTGCTGATTATCCACCGGCGACGGCGCGTCGGTCATCAGGCAGGCGGCGGTCTGGGTTTTCGGGAAGGCGATCACGTCGCGGATCGATTCGCCGCCGGTCATCAGCATCACCATGCGGTCCAGGCCGAAGGCCAGGCCGCCATGGGGCGGCGCGCCGTATTTGAGGCCATCCAGCAGGAAGCCGAATTTCTCGTCCGCTTCCTGATCGCTGATGCCCAGCGCCTCGAACACCGCCCGCTGCATGTCCGGACGGTGGATACGGATTGAACCGCCGCCCAGCTCGGTGCCGTTGAGCACCATGTCATAGGCACGCGACAGGGCGCCTTCCGGGTTGCTCTTGAGCTCTTGCGGATCGCACTTGGGCATGGTGAACGGATGGTGCAGCGCGTAGTAGCGGCCGTCCTCCTCCTCGAACATGGGGAAGTCCACCACCCACAGCGGCGCCCACTCGCCCTGGGCCAGGCCGCGTTCGTGGCCGACCTTGACGCGCAACGCGCCAATCGCCTCGTTGACCACCTTGGCCTTGTCGGCCCCGAAGAAAATCAGATCGCCGGTGGCCGCGCCGGTGCGCTCCAGGATGCCCTGGATCGCCTCCTCGGTGAGGAACTTGAGGATCGGCGACTGCAGCCCCTCGGCACCGGCGTCCAGGTCGTTGACCTTGATGTAGGCCAGGCCCTTGGCGCCATAGATGCCGACGAACTTGGTGTACTCGTCGATTTCCTTGCGCGACAGGTCACCGCCACCGGGCACCTTCATGGCCACCACCCGGCCTTTCGGGTCCTTGGCCGGGCCGGCGAACACCTTGAACTCCACCCCGTCCATCAGGTCGGCGATGTCGATCAACTCCATGGGCACGCGCAGATCCGGCTTGTCGGAGCCATAGCGACGCATCGCCTCTTCATAGGTCATGCGCGGGAATTCGGGCAGCGTCACGTCGAGCATGTCCTTGAACACGCTTTTCACCATGGCCTCGGTGATCGCCATGATGTCCTCCTCCTCGACGAAGGACGCCTCCAGGTCGATCTGGGTGAATTCCGGCTGGCGGTCGGCACGCAGGTCCTCGTCGCGGAAGCACTTGGCGATCTGGTAGTAGCGGTCGAAACCGGCCACCATCAGAAGCTGCTTGAACAGCTGCGGCGACTGCGGCAGCGCGAAGAAACTGCCGGCGTGGGTGCGGCTCGGCACCAGATAATCGCGGGCGCCTTCCGGGGTGGCCCGGGTCAGGATCGGCGTTTCCACGTCCATGAAACCCTGGCCTTCCAGATGGGCGCGCACCGCGTGGGTGAGCCGCGAACGGAACTGGAAGCGCTTCAGCGCCTCCGGACGACGCAGATCCAGGTAGCGGTACTTGAGGCGCACCTCCTCGCCGGCGGCGGAGTATTCGTCCAGCTCGAACGGCGGCGTCTGGGCTTCATTGAGGATGGTCAGGCTCTTGCCCAGCACCTCGATGTCACCGGTATCCATGCGCGGATTGCGAACCGCCTCGTCGCGCAGACGCACCCGGCCTTCAAGCTGGAGCACGTATTCGCCGCGCACCTTGTCGGCCAGGGCGAAGGCGTCCTCGGTGTCCGGATCGAACACCACCTGCACCAGGCCGGTGCGGTCGCGCACATCCAGGAAGATCACCCCGCCGTGGTCGCGGCGGCGGTGCACCCAGCCACACAACCGTACCGTTTCCCCGTCGTGGGAGGCCCGCAAATCACCGCAATAATGGCTTCGCATTTCCACTGTCCGTCGTTGTATCCGATGAGACCACCGCCGGGCGCCGCCGGGGGTGGCTGAAAAGGCGGCCTAGTATAGCGATTCGGGGTTGGACCTGCTAACCCCGCGCCAGGCTGCCCTCATGAATGCCAATCCGTGCCGAAACACACAAAAAATAGGGTCTGGACGCCTTGTACCCGGGTTTTGCTTGGCATATAACTGGATGCGCACCCAATCAGAGGCTCCCTATCCCGGGGCGCTCCTGACAGGCAAGCGAACATTCATTCATCGCAGGAAGTCACTAACCTAAGGGGTAAGCGATCCTATGGCTGCAAAGAAAAAAGCGGCGAAGAAGGCCGCCACGGCATCCACCACGCGTCGGGTCAAGGCCATCGCCGAGCCGATGACCAAGTCCCAGATCATCACTCAGATCAGCGACAAAACCGGTCTCACCAAGAAGGACGTCAACGGCGTTTTCGATGAGCTGACCGAAATCATGGAAGGCCATCTCAAGAAACGTGGCGGCGCCGGCCAATTCACCCTGCCGGGTCTGTTCAAGGCGGTCACCCAGAAGAAACCGGCCACCAAGGCACGCAAGGGCATCAACCCGTTCACCGGCGAGGAAACCACCTTCGCCGCCAAGCCGGCGCGCACCGTGGTCAAGGTACGCCCGCTCAAGAAACTCAAGGATATGGCGCAGTAATGCGGAGCCGGGCCGGCGTCCGCGCCGGCTCGGAAATCCCCGCCGGCACCCGGGCCGCCCCAGCCGAACCCCCTTCCCCGACACCCGCCCGCCCCTGGCGGTGTCAATCGAACCGTCCCGCACCTATAATCTCCGGCCCCGAATCATCAGGCTGGACCAAGGTATTTCCATGGCTGAACGCAAGGACAAACAAAAAGTCATCGGCGAGCCGATGACCGACGAGCAGATCAAGGTGTTCCTGGACTTCCCGCCGGAAGATGGCGAGAACCCGGATTTCCACGTTCTGCTCAAGGCCTACCGCGCCCTGCGCGTGGAGGACTTCGAACGCTTCGTGGCGTTCTTCCAGGAACAGGGCCGCGATCTTCGCGCCACCGACACCCAGGGCCGTACCCTGCTGGACATCGTGCGCGGCCACGGCAAGAGCGAACCGTTCGTGGCCATCCTCGAACGGGCCGGCGCCTGACACCGGCGGCACCATGGGCTTTTATAGCGAACGGATCTTCCCACCGCTGCTCGACCGCGCCACCCGGGCCCTGTACCGGGACCGCCAGCGCCTGATCCGCCACGCCCGCGGCCGGGTACTGGAAATCGGCGTCGGCAACGGCGCCAACCTGCCGCTCTACGGCGACGCCGCCACCGAGATCCACGGCCTGGAGCCGGACGTTGCCCTGCTGGCGCGGGCCGGCCGCGCCCGCGACCAGGCGCGGTCACCGGAACGCTTTCATTTGCTGCAAGGCGACGCCCACCAGTTGCCCTACCCGGACGGCCACTTCGACACCGTGGTCGCCTGCCTGGTGCTCTGCACCATCCCCGACCCGGCCCGCGCCGCCCGGGAAATGCGCCGCGTGCTCGCCGACCACGGCGAGTTGCTGGTGCTCGAGCACGTCGCCAGCCACCGCCCCCGCGTACTCCGCTGGCAACGCCGCCTCAACCCGGTGTGGCGCCACCTGGCCTGCGGCTGCCAGCTTGACCGTCCCACCGCCGACACCCTCGCCGCCGCCGGCTTCGACCTCGCCGGCACCCGCGTCTTCGACCACCCCAAAATCCCCGGCCTGGTCCAGGAATTCCTCGAAGGCACCGCCAAACCCCGATAACCGCCCCTGCCGCCACCATACCCGCGGTTTCATACGCCACATCCCAAACCGCCGAGCCATGCATCCGCCGCCCAGGAAAGGAGCGTAGCCGCCGAAGTTCACCTCGGAGCGTCCAGGTGTGGCCCCCTGGATAGAACAACAGCCCGCCCAGAAGTCCGCTGCGACAAAACGCCACACGCCCCCACCCCGAACCCGGCTACAATCCCCCCCATGACCACCTACCCCAACCCGCACAGAACCTGGCGACGCCGCCTGATCGCCCTGCGCAGCCTGCTGGTGGTGTGCCTGGCGCTGGCACTGCTGACCCTGCCACGCTTCTCCCCGGATCTGTTGCCGCCACCGGCTCTGCTAGCCGGTCTTGCCGCCCTGCTGCTGCCCAGCTTGCTGGCGGTGTGCACCCTGAACCTGACACCGCCCCGGCAACGGCTCATGCTGGGGATCGAACTGGCCCTGGACCTGCTGCTGATGCTCGCCCTGGTACGGCAACTGGGCGGCGCCGCCAATCCGCTGTCCTTCTATTTATTGGTGCCCCTGCTGCTCGCCGCGCTGACCCTTCCCCCCAGGGCGGCCTGGTCGCTGCTGGCGATGACCCTGCTCGGCTATACCGTGGTGGGCCTGTGGCACAGCGCGCCGGCCCCGCACTCCACCCTGCACGCCCTGAGCCGTGAGCTGAGCCCCACCCATGGCCTGGGCATGGCGGTGGTATTCGCCGCCCTGGCCGTGGTGCTGACCCTGCTGGGCCAGGTGATCCAGTCCCTGAGCCGGGAACAGCAACGTCAGCAGGAACGGCTGCTGGAACTGGCCGGCCGCCGGGAACGGCTCTACCAGGTGGCCGCCACCCTGGCCCACCAGGCCCATGAACTGAACACGCCGCTGAGCAGCCTGGTGATGCTGGCCGACAACGCCGGCCAGGAACCGGGCCTGCCCGATGCCACCCGGGAAGACCTGGCGCAAATCGAAACCCTGGCACGGCGGCTGGCGGACCGGCTGCGCCAAACCGACACCAGCGAACCACCGGAGCAATGCCATTATCAGGAACTCGGCGAGCGGTTGCGCCAGCACCTGCGGCACCTGTGCCCGACCCTTACCCTGACCGTGGAAGGCTCCCAGAACACCGAATTCCAGGACGCGCCGGCCTGGTTCCGGGTACTCGCCAACCTGGGCTATAACGCCATCGACGCCGGCGCCGAACACCTGGTGCTGCGGCTCGAGAATGATGGGCGCCGGGCCCTGCTGCAGGTCAGCGACGATGGCCCACGCCACGAACGCAACCGGGACCGCGAAGGCCTGGGCATCGGTCTGGCGCTGGTGGAAACCACCCTGGCTACCCTCGGCGCCACCCTGGCCCTGGATTTCCATCACCAGTGGAGCCAGGCCCGGATTATGTGGAGCCCGGAGGCACCCACCCATGACCACGCCTGAATCCCTGCTGCTGCTGGAAGACGACGACCTGCTGGCGAACCAGACCCGCCGCGCCCTGGCCCGCCACGGCTGCGAAACCCACTGGGCCGCCGACCTGGAACAGGCCCGGCGGCTGCTCGACGCGTTGCCGACCCTGGACGCGGCGGTGCTCGACCAGAATCTGGGCACCGACAACGGCCTGGACCTGATCACGCCGCTGCTGGACCGTTTTCCCGATTGCCGGGTCATCGTGCTCACCGGCTACGGCAGCATCGCCGCGGCGGTGGCCGCCACCCGACGGGGCGCCCACAACTACCTGACCAAGCCGGCCAGCGTCGGCGATATCCTCGACGCCCTGGAGCGCGATCCCTCGGACCTGGACAGCCTGCCGGACGCGCCCCCCTCCCTGCAGCGCCTGGAATGGGAACACATTCAACGGGTTCTTGACGCCCACCGGGGCAATATCTCCCGGGCGGCGCAAGCGCTCGGCATCCACCGCCGCACCCTGCAACGGCGCCTTAAAAAACGCCCCAGCCCGACGCATTTCCAGCGCGATTGAACGTTGCCCGGGCTTGCTCCAGGGCAGCGCCGTACCGACAATGTGGTGTTTCCCCCACGGACCGGGACCAAGTAAGGCGGTCGATGAGCAGTTTTCACAGCCAGGCATTCCTGACGGCATTGATTTTTCTGGGCAGCCTGGCGTTGACCTCGCCGGCCCGTGCCGATGAGACCCCCGGCCTGATCTTGAAAGGCGACCCGCCAGAAGCGGTGGCGGCCAACATCCGCACCCTGGTGGACCTCGGTCGCTACCCCTGCCGGCCCGGCCCCGGCCAGCAAACCCTGATCCGCCGCCAGGTACGCGACGACGCCCGAGGCGCCCTGCAGGCCCTGGGGTTCTACCAGCCGCGCCTGACCCAGGACTACCAGGCCGCCGACCAGGAACACTGCTTTCGCCTGACGCTGACCGTGGACCCGGGCCCGCCGACCCTGGTGGAAACCCTGGACGTTGCATTGAGCGGCGACGCGGCGAACGATCCGGCGTTCCAGCGCGTGCTCGACGAAAGCCCCCTGCGCGAAGGGGAACGCCTGCGCCACGATCAGTACGAAAGCCTCAAACGCACCCTCCAGCAGCTGCTGATCAACCGTGGCTACGCCGAAGGCGTTCTCAGCCGCCACCGGCTGGAAGTGGACCGCGACCGCCATCGCGCCCGGGTGGTACTGCACGTGGACAGCGGCCCGCGCTACCGCTTCGGCGAGGTGAGCCTCGCCGGTGACGCCCAGCTCAACGACACTCTGCTGCGCGCCTACCTGAACTTTCAGTCCGGTGAGCCGTTCAGCAACGAGCGTCTGCTGACCACCCAGCAGGCTTACCTGGGGGCCGGCTACTTCAGCGCGGTGCGCGTGGAGCGCGGCGAACCCGACCAGCAACGGCACACCATCGACGTGACCGTGCATTTCAGCCCGCGCAACGAATGGGCGCTGCTGGCCGGGGCCGGCATCAGCACCGATACTGGCCCGCGTCTGCGTCTGGGGGTGGAGAACCGGCGCCTTAACGCCGCCGGCCACACGGCGCGGGCGGAAACCGAGCTGTCCAGCGTGCGCCAGGGGGTCGGCGCCGGCTACACCATCCCGCTCAGCGATCCGCTCAACGAGAAGCTGGAACTGCGCACCAGCTATGTCAACGAGGACACCGACACCAGCGAAAGCGAAAAACTCAGTGTCGGCGCCGACTACATCCTCAAGCTGGAATCCGGCTGGATCGCCACGCCGTCCCTGGAATACCTGCGCGAAACCTACAACGTGGCCGATCAGGTGGACCAGGCGGAGCTGGTGATCCCCGGCTTCCAGCTCAGCCGCGTCAAATCCGATGATCCGGTACACCCGCGTTTCGGCTGGCGCCTGGGCGGCAAGGTGCGCGGCGCCCACAAGGCGCTGTCGTCATCCGCCACCTTCACTCAGTACGATTTGTGGGGCAAATTGATCCTGCCGGTGTTCAAGGGCCGCTTCATCACCCGTGGCGAATTCGGCTTCACCGACGTGGTGGACGTCACCGAGCTGCCCGCCTCGCTGCGTTTCTTCGCCGGCGGCGACGCCAGCGTGCGAGGCTTCGCCTATGAATCGCTGGGCCCGGAAAATGACGACGGCGACGTCACCGGCGGCCGCCACCTGCTGGTGGGCAGCGTGGAATACGACTACCCGATCACCGAGCGCTGGAGCATGGCGGTGTTCTCCGACGCCGGTAACGCCTTCAACGATTTCGACGACTATGAGATCCGCCGCAGCGCCGGCTTCGGGGTGCGCTGGCGCTCGCCGCTGGGGCCGATCCGGGTGGATCTGGCCCGTGGCGTCCAGGAACACCGCGACTGGCGCCTGCACCTGAGCATGGGGCCGGACCTGTGAAGCGCATCCTGCTGATCGTACTGATTGTCCTGCTGGTGCTGCTGGGTGCTTTCCTGGGCCTGCTCGGCACCCGGCCCGGCAACCTCTGGCTGCTGGAGCGGGCGCGTCCCTATCTGCCCGGGGAACTGACCGTGCACAACTGGCGCGGCAGCCTGCTCACCGGCGTCACCCTGGAGCGGCTTCATTACCGCCAGGGCGAAGGCGACCAGACTCTGGAAGTAACTCTCACCGACCTGGATCTGGAAGCGGCCCCACGCCAGCTCTGGTACGGCTGGCTGCACCTGCGCCACCTGCGCGCCAGCGGCCTCACCCTGACCCTGCCCGCCGGCGCGCCGGCGGACCCGGATGCCCCGCCGTTCGCCCTGCCCGATTCGCTGGCACCGCCCCTGGGCCTGCGCGTGGACACCCTGCGCCTGGGCCGCTTCACGCTCACCGGCGAGTCGCCGCTGGTGATCGACCACCTGCGCGGCGACGACCTGGCCGCCCGCAGCGAGCTGGCGGTGGCGGACCTGGCGCTTACCGTGGCGGACACCCGCCTGCGGGCGGCGCTGCAAGGGCAACTCGAACAGCCCTACCGAATGGAGGGAGAACTGGACTGGCGACGCCCGGCGACGACCGATGCCGATGCCGATGCCGATGCCGATGCCGATGCCGATGCCGATGCCGATGCCGATAATGGCACCACCAGCGCCGGCCCCCTGCAAGGACACCTCACCCTGGCCGGCACGCCGCAGGCGCTTACCGTCACCCACGACCTGACCGCCCCGGCGCGACTGCGCAGCGAGGGTGAGCTGGGCTACCGGAATGGCACCGTGCACCTGGACCTGACGCACCGCTGGCCGGCCCAGGCGCTGCCGCTGGGCACACCGGTGCCGGTGTCCCTGGGCGCCGGCCACCTCACCACCCGGGGCGACCTGGACCGGGTGGACCTGGACGGTGCCGCCGATCTCACCGCCGACGGCCATCCCGTGCGCGTGGAGGTGGCCGGCCAGGCCGGACTGCGCGACGCAAGCCTGACCCGGTTGGCGATCACCAGCGGCAAGCAAACGCTTTCCTTGCAGGGGCAACTGAACTACGCCGACGGCCTGGCCTGGGACCTGGAGGCCAGCGGCCAGCATCTTGACCCGGCGCTGCTGGCACCGGCCTGGAACGGGGATCTGGCCCTGGACGCGCACACCAAGGGGCATTGGCGAAGCGCCGATGACTGGAGCCTGGGCGCCGACCCGCTGCGCCTGCAAGGCACCCTCAAGAACAGCCCGCTGACCGTCACCGGCCGCGCCCGCCAGCCCGCCGGCGGCGACCTGATGATCACCCTGGATGGCCGCTGGGGCGAGGACCGGCTGCGTGCCCGGGGCAGCGTGGGCGACCGCTGGAATCTGGATGGCAGCCTGGCGGTGGCGCGGTTGACCCGTTGGTACGCGCCGGCGCGAGGCGCCCTGAGTGCCGACTGGCGCCTGCGTGGCCCGCTCAAGGCGCCGCGCCTGAGCGGCACCGCCGAGGGCCGCGAGCTGGCCTACCAGGACTGGCACCTGGCAGGTTTGCGGGCACGCTTCCAGGACCTGACCCCGGCGGATGCGCCGCTGTCACTGACCCTGGACGGCGGCGAACTGAGCCAGGCCGGCGTCACCCGCCTGGACCGGCTCGGCCTGGCCCTGGAGGGACGCCGCTCCGATCACCGTTTGACCGTCTCGGCGGAGGCCGACCAGGCACGCACCGAGCTGACCCTGGAAGCGGCGCTGGACAATACCAACCGCTGGCGTGGACGGCTGCTGGACTGGCGCCTGGAGGAGCCCCGGGTGGGGCGCTGGGCGCTGCGTCAGCCGGCGGCTTTCCAGGTGGCGGCCGACCGCCAGTCCCTGGAGACCCTGTGCCTGGCCGGCGAACACAGCGAGGGCCGCCTGTGCCTGGCCGGCAGCCACCGCGGTGGAGCCCTGGATGGCGACCTCGACATCGAGGCCCTGCCCCTGGCGCTGGCGGAGCCCTGGTTGGGGGAAGGCCTGAAGCTGCGCGGCCAACTCAACGGCAGCGCCCGGGTGGACGGTCGCGTGACGGCGCCCAGCGGCCAGTGGCGGTTGAGCCTGGACGGCGCCGCCATCACCCTCACCACTCTGGAGGAACCCACCACCTTCGAATTGGCCACCGCCCGCCTGGAAGGCAAGCTGGCCGACGGCCGCCTCGACAACCGCCTGGACCTGGTGGTCACCGACCAGGGCGAACTGCACGCGCGCATCGGTACCGGCCTGGACGCCAACGCGCCCCTGGAAGGCGACATTCAAATGGACGTGCCCAGTCTGGCGGATCTGGCGCCGCTGATCCCCCGGGTCGGCGAGGTGGCCGGCCGCCTCAGCGGCGATCTCAGCCTGGGCGGGCAGCGTGACCACCCGGCGGTGAGCGGCGAACTGGCGCTGCGCGACGGGCGTGCCACCGTCCCCGACCTGGGCATCACCGCCGAGCAGATCCATCTGGCCGTGCACGGTGATCCGTCCGGGGAACTGCGCCTGGACGGCGGCGCCCGCCTGGGCGACGGGGAGCTGGTGCTGGACGGCACCTGGGCTCCCACCCGCTCACCACTGGCCGTGGCCCTGACCCTGCGCGGCGAGCGCCTGCGCGTGGCCAACCGTGGCGACGCGGTGGTCTATGTCAGCCCGGACCTGACCCTGGAAGGCGATGGCGAGGTGCTGCGGCTGAGCGGCGATCTGGCGGTACCGGAAGCGGATTTAAAACCCCGGGAACTGCCGGAAAGCGCGGTTACCGTCAGTTCCGATCAGGTGCTGGTGGATGCCCGCGCGGAACAAACCAGCGGCCTGCCCCTGGCCATGGCGGTGGGCGTGAGCCTGGGCGACAAGGTGCACTTCGAGGGCTTCGGCCTCACCGCTACCCTGGACGGCGACCTGCGCGTGACCCAGCAGCCCGGCCAACCGGCCCAGCTCAACGGTGAGCTGGTGATCGTGGAGGGCCGCTACCGGGCCTATGGCCAGAACCTGGCCATCGAGAACGGTCGCCTGCTGTTCCAGGGCGCGCCGGATAACCCGGGCCTGGACATCCGCGCCATCCGCAAGATCCCCAGCGAAAACCAGGTGGTGGGGGTGCAGCTTTCCGGCACCCTGCAGCAACCGGAGGCGCGTATTTTCTCCGACCCGACGGTGGAGGAAAGCGAGGCAATGTCGTACCTGATCACCGGCCGTTCCCTGAACCGGGGCTCGGACAGCGACTCCGCCAAGGTGGCCCAGGCGCTGGCCCTGTACGGTCTGCAGAAAGGCGCCGGCGTCACCGAAAAACTCGGCGACACCCTGGGCCTGGACGAGATTTCCATCGGCAGCGACTGGGAAACCGAGGACGCCGCCCTGATGCTCGGCAAGCGGCTTTCCGAGCGGCTTTATCTGACCTACGCGGTGGGCCTGTTCGACGCCATTTCCACGGTGATGCTGCGCTACACCCTGACCCGCACCCTGCATCTGGAGGCGGAATCCAGCACCAAGGCCCAGGCCATCGACCTGATCTGGGAAAAGGAATTGCGCTAGGAGCGGTCGAACGACCGCTCCTACGACGGTTTGCCCGCCGGGATCGCGTAGGTGCCGGTCACGTGCGCCACCATGGGCGCGCTGCCCTCGCTGTAAATGCGCACCTCCAGCACCGCCGAGCGGCGGCCCAGGCGGATGATCTCCGCTTCGCCGATCAGATCCGCCGGCGCCGGCTTGCTGAGAAAGTTGATATTCAGATTCTGGGTTACGGCCATTTCCTGGCCGTCCAGGTTGGCGAGAATGGCGGCGTACATGGCCGCGTCCGCCAGGCTCATCAGGGTGGGGCCGGACACCGTGCCACCGGGGCGCACCATGGAGGCGTCGAACCGGTAGCGAACCCGGGCCCGGTGTTCGCCCACTTCCTCCACCACGACACCCTGCTCCGCCGCCGCCGGCAGGCCGCCACGGATCAGACCCTCCACCTGTTTCGCTGTCAGCATGCTTCTCTCCGCAAACGAAACCTGGAACATACGGCGGCGGACATCAGGCTGCAATCCCGGGCGGCGTTCCGCTTCAGTCGCGAAAGGCCAGCGCCGCCAGCTGTGGCCGGTGCGCCCACGTTTGACTAGAATGCCCGTTTGGCTTTCATCCATCGACTTCCACACCGACCAGGGAATCAAAACCGCTCATGCGCACCTCCCAGTACCTGCTTGGCACCATCAAGGAAACCCCCTCCGACGCCGTGGTGATCAGCCACCAGTTGATGCTGCGCGCCGGCATGATCCGCAAGCTCGCCTCCGGCCTCTATACCTGGATGCCATCCGGGCTGCGCGTGCTGCGCAAGGTGGAACGCGTGGTGCGCGAGGAAATGGACCGGGCCGGTGCCCAGGAGGTACTGATGCCGGCGGTGCAGCCGCTGGAACTGTGGCAGGAATCCGGCCGCGCCGACGACTACGGCCCGGAGCTGTTGCGCTTCACCGACCGCCACGACAATCCCTTCTGCCTGGGGCCCACCCATGAGGAAGTGATCACCGATCTGGCGCGCAACGAGCTGCACAGCTATAAGCAGTTGCCGGCCACTTTTTACCAGATCCAGACCAAGTTCCGCGACGAGATCCGGCCGCGCTTCGGCATCATGCGCTCCCGGGAATTCGTCATGAAGGACGCCTACTCCTTCCACGTCGACATGGACTCCCTGGAGCAAACCTACCGGATCATGCACCGCGCCTATTGCGCCATCTTCGATCGCCTGGGTCTGGACTACCGCCCGGTGGAAGCGGACACCGGCGCCATCGGCGGCGCCGCCAGTCACGAATTCCACGTGCTGGCGGAATCCGGCGAGGACGATATCGCCTTCTCGAACCAGTCCGACTACGCCGCCAACGTGGAGCTGGCCGAGGCTCTGGCACCGGCGGTGGAACGCCCCGCCCCGGGCGCCGACATGGAAAAAGTGGATACCCCCAAGGCGCGCACCATCGACGACCTGGTGAGCCAGTTCCAGTTGCCCATTGAGAAAACCATCAAGACCCTGGTGGTGAAAGGCAGCGAGGAAGGCGCCCTGGTGGCTCTGCTGGTGCGCGGCGACCACGAGCTCAACGACGTCAAGGCGGAGAAACTGGACGCGGTGGCCGCGCCCCTGGAATTCGCCTCCGAGGAAGAAATCCGCGCGGCCATCGGCGCCGGCCCCGGCTCCCTGGGCCCGGTGAACCTGCCGATCCCCTGCGTCGCCGACCGCGGCGTGGCGGTGATGGGTGACTTCGCCGCCGGCGCCAACGAGGACGGCAAGCACTACTTCAACATCAACTGGGAACGTGACGTGGCGTTGCCGGAAGTGGCGGACCTGCGCAACGTGGTGGAAGGCGACCCCAGCCCGGATGGCCAGGGCACCCTGACCATCAAGCGCGGTATCGAGGTGGGTCATATCTTCCAGCTCGGCACCAAGTACTCCCAGGCGCTCAACGCCTCGGTGCTGGACGAGAACGGCAAGGCGGTGGTGATGCCCATGGGCTGCTACGGCATTGGCGTGAGCCGGGTGGTGGCCGCCGCCATCGAGCAAAACCACGATGATCGCGGCATTATCTGGCCGGCGGCCATCGCTCCGTTCCAGGTGGCCCTGGTGCCGGTGAACATCAAGAAAAGCCCGCGCGAGAGAGAGCTGGCCGAGCAGCTCCATCGCGAGCTCGAGGACGCCGGCGTGGAAGTGCTGTTCGACGACCGCGAGAAGGAACGGCTGGGCGTCAAGCTGGCGGACACCGAACTGCTGGGCATTCCCCACCGGGTGGTGATCGCCGAGCGCGGCATGGACAACGGCACCCTGGAATACAAGGGCCGCACCGACGCGGAAAACACCGACGTGCCGGTGGATGGCATCGTTGATTTCCTGAAGGAAAAACTAAAGGCCTGAAACAGCAAGACGGTGCTGGTGGCAAAGCGGCCAGCGGCACCCCCTCAACGCCGGCGCGCCATGGTCTGGCTCATGGCGGCGTCGCCCTGGGCGGTGAGCCGCCACAACGGCAGGCCACGGCTGTCGGTCTCCGAGGTGCGGGTGATCAGCCCCAGGGTGCGCAACTGCACCTTGACCTGATTGAAGGCATGGCCCGCCAGCACCACATTGCGCACCGCGTGGGCCTTGGGGAAATCGGCGGTGACATTGTCCAGGGCCTGGCGGGCGATGTAATCCTCCAGGGCCTTCTGCATCACCGGCTCGGACACCGGGTTGAGCATCAGCGGCGCCACGCAGGCGAAGATGCGATTCCAGTCCAGTTCACAACTGGCCATGGCCACCTTGCAATCGCCGCCCTCGTAGACGTTGCAGGAATAATCCAGCGCCACCCGGTCGGTGCCCCGGGCCAGATTGCGCAGCGCCCCCCGCTGCGCGGCCAGCAATTCCTCCCGTTCCTTCTCCAGCTCCTCCACCCGGCGGCGCAGCGCCCGGCTGCCGGCATCGTCGGCGGCACCGGCGGAGCCCGCCTGCACCCAGCCCGGAGCCGGATACTGGCGCATTACGTCGGGCATCACCCGGGCCACCCGCTCACGCAGATCGCTTTCATCGCGCCAGCGGAAACTGAGGGTTTTGTTTTCCAATAGTCGGGCGAAGTCATCCCGGCGTACCTGACCTTCACGGGTGGGCTCGCGCACATCGTCGGGCAGGTTGAGCGGATCGTCGTGGATGAAACTCACCACCGGCTTGCGTTTGGTGGCGGCGAAGATGTACTCACGGTGGGTGTAGCTCAGCCCCAGCGGCGACAGGGTGCCGTAACGACCACCCAGCAGGATCACGAAATAATCGCTGTCGTCGATCATGCGCTGGACCACGGGCATCAGGTTGTGGCTTTCGCCGCTGTGCATGTCCATGCCCATGGGCATCAGGCCCAGGTCCAGCAGGGGCAGCATCAGTGCCTGGCGGGCGGACTGCATGTCCGGGTAGGTGGTACTGATGTACACCTGATAGCGTTTGTCGACGGTCACCCCGTTCTCCTTGCTCCGGGCCGTGCGTTGATTTTGCCGGGCCATGTATTAAAACACGCCCGGCCGGCAAAGTGTGATGCACGCCGTTTCATGC
Organism: Alloalcanivorax sp. C16-2; assembly: GCF_046507615.1. NCBI lineage: Bacteria > Pseudomonadati > Pseudomonadota > Gammaproteobacteria > Oceanospirillales > Alcanivoracaceae > Alloalcanivorax > Alloalcanivorax sp. C16-2. The sequence goes on from NZ_JBKFTL010000002.1 coordinate 313,931, forward strand.
TAGCCTCTGAGCCGTCGCCAAAACCGGATGTGGATGTCATGCAGACCATCGCCTTTTACAACCTGAAGGGGGGCGTGGGCAAAACCACCACCGCCGTCAACATGGCCTGGCACGCCGCCCGCTGGAAACACCGCACCCTGCTGTGGGATCTCGACCCCCAGGGCGCCGCCAGCTTCTATCTCGGCGTCGACGACGAGGAACCGGGCTACAAGGCCGGCGGCCTGCTCAAGGGCAAGCAGCCGGTGGGCCGTTTCAAGCGCGAAACCCGCTGGCCCAATCTGGAAGTGATACCCGCCGATATCAGCATGCGCAACGCCGACGTCAAGCTGGTGGAGGCCGGCGGCGCCCGCAACCGGCTCAAACAGCTTATCGCGCCGTTCGGCGAGAGCTACGAACTGGTGGTGCTGGATTGCCCGCCCACCCTAAGCCCCCTGGCCGAGAGCATCTTCGCGGCGGCGGATTACCTGTTCGTGCCGGTGATTCCCACCCACCTGTCCCTGCGCGCCTTCCAGCAGGTGCTGGACTGGCTGGCCGACAAGAAATTCAAACATCTTGAGGTGGTCCCGTTTTTCAACATGGTGGACCGGCGCCGTGATCTGCACGTGCAGATGCTGGTCAAGCGCCCACCGGAGATGAAAAACGGGCTGAATACCTGGGTGCCCTACTCGACCCATGTGGAGCAGATGGGCGACCACCGGGCGCCGGTGGGCGAGATCGCCCCCTACACCCCCGCCGCCCAGGCGTACCGGGCCATGTGGTTCGAAATCGCCGAACGGCTCAAGCTCTGACCCGCGCGCACGGCCTGCCATTCCTTGTATAATGGCGCGCCCCGCGGCGCGCCGTTGCCGGCCGCCGGCCATTTCCGCCTCAACCGGATGATCAAGCGTGCCTATTATCGACAGCGACCGGGTGTTTCAAAGCTACGGACGTTGCTGCAACAAAGAGCAGTTCTTCATCGACTTCTATGACCGCTTCATGGCCAGTTCCCCGGCCGTGCGCGAGCGGTTCGTCAATACCGACATGCCCGCCCAGCGCCATTTGCTGCGCAACGGCATCATGCAGCTGGTGCTGCACGCCCGTGGCATGCCGCCCACCAAACTGCGCGCCCTGGGCGAAAGCCACTCGCGCCGCCAGCTGGATATCGACCCGCAATGGTACGGCCTGTGGCTGGACGCGCTGATGGAAACCCTGCGCCGCCACGACCCGCAATTCGACGCCGAGCTGGAAGCGATCTGGCGGCAGACCATCCAGCCCGGCATCGACATCATCCGCGGCGCCTACTGACGCCTCTCCTACCAGGGCGCCGCCCTAGGCGTTCCAGGGGTTGGCGCGGGCCACCAGGGTATCGACGTCCACGCCGCGCGGCAGGCTGCCGTAGTTGCGGGTGTGGCCGCTGTCCAGACGGGCGGTGATAAAGGCGTCGCTGACCGCCTCGTTGCCGGCCTTCACCAACTGCGCGGCCTGCATGGTCAGGGCCATGCGATCAACCAGATCCCGGGCCCGATACGGCAGGGCCTCGCTGTCGCCCAGTTCCTTCCTGAGAGCATTGACCGCCTTGTCGAGCACCGGATTGCGCCCCTGGGCCCCGGCCAGCTCCGCGAACCAGGCATCCAGCACCTTGGGGCTCTTGCCCATGGCGCGCAGCAGATCCAGAGCCTGGACGTTTCCGGAACCTTCCCAGATGGCGTTGATGGGCGCGTCCCGGTAGAGGCGGGCGAGAATGAAGTTCTCGGTGACGCCGTTGCCGCCCAGGCACTCCATGCTCTCGTAGGCATGGTGCGGGGTGCGCTTGCAGATCCAGTACTTGCCCACCGCCGCGCCCAGCCGCGCGAACAGCTTCTCGTGCTCATCCTCCTGGTGATCCAGGGCGCGGGCCATGCGCCAGGTCATGGCCACGGAGCCTTCCACCTCCAGCTGCAGGTCGGCGATCACGTTGCGCATCAGCGGCTGGTCCAGCAGAGTCTCGCCGAAGGCGGCCCGGTGCGCCACATGATGCACCGCCTGGGCCATCACCTGGCGCTGGCCGGAGGACGAGCCGATCATGCAGTCGAAGCGGGTCATGGCGACCATCTCGATGATCGCCGGCACGCCACGCCCCTCCTCGCCCACCATCCAGCCGTGGGCACCGCGCAGCTCCACCTCGGAGGAGGCGTTGGAGACGTTGCCCACCTTGTTCTTGAGGCGCTGCACCTGCAGCGGGTTCTTGCCGCCGTCCTCGCGCCAGCGCGGCACCAGGAAGCAGCTCAGCCCGCCGGGCGCCTGAGCCAGCATCAGGAAGGCGTCGCACATGGGCGCCGACATGAACCACTTGTGGCCCACCAGTTCGTACAGTTCGCCGGGGCCCTCGGCGCCCACCGGGTAAGCCCGGGTGGTGTTGGCGCGCACATCGGAGCCGCCCTGCTTCTCGGTCATGCCCATGCCGATGGTGAGCGCCTGCTTGTCCTGGTGACTCACGTTGCGTGGGTCATAATCCCGGGCGGTCACCTTGGCGAGCCAGCGCTCGGCGATGGACGGCGTCAGCTTGAGGCTGGGCACGGCGGCGAAAGTCATGGTGATCGGGCAGCCGTGGCCACCTTCCACCTGGGCGTGCATGTAGTACTTGGCGGCGCGCACCACATGGGCACCGGGGCCGGGATCGGTCCAGGGCGAGGAATGCAGCCCCTCGCGCAGAGCCATGTTCATCAGGCTGTGGTAGGCCGGGTGATAATTAACCTGGTCGACGCGGTGACCATAGCGATCATGGGGCTCGAACTCGGGCTTGCTGGCATTGGCCTGGTAGCCCCACTCGATCACTTCCGGCCGGGTGGTTTCATAGCCATAGCGGCTCAGGTCGCCCAGCCCCCAGTCACCGCCTTCGCGAACCACCGCTTCCTTGAGCGCGGTGTCGCCGGTGAAGGCGTCGTAGTTTTCCAGCGGCGGTGCCTGGTTGAACACCTCGTGGGTGCTGGCCAGGGGGTCCAGGTGAAGATCGTCGTGCTTGGCGTTCATGGTGCCATCCTCCCGCGCGCCGGCGGCGCGCCTGTTGTCGCGGTTGTCGGGTTGCTTCAGGAAGTCGTCACGGCGCCCACCGCGCGCAACGCGAACGCGGTGAGCTGATTCGGCAGATCGGCGTCGGCCAGGGGCGCCGACAACGGGCCCACCAGCGCTTCGGCGATGGCGCCTACCAGGGCGGCGGCGCCCAGGGCGGTGGACTGGGCTGGCAGTTCGCCCCGGGCCACACCGTCGTCCAGCACTCTTTTGTAGAGGTCCGCGTAGGCGGCCCGGTAACGCAGCCGGGCGGCATCCACCTCCGGCTCCACCGGTTCGGCGATCAGCGCCCAGGCCAGGCGCGGCGCCGCCATGGCGCGGCGGGCGAACACCCGCAGGGCGTGTTCCAGGCGCTCGGCGGCGGGGCCGTCGTGGCCCAGGGCGCGGGCCACGGCGTCCACCTCGCGGCGGGTGGCGGCTTCGAACACGGCGGCGGCCAGCGTCGCCTTGTTGTCGAAGTAGCGGTAGAGAGTGCCCACGCCAACGCCGGCGCGGTCGGCCACGGCCTGCATGGTCATGGCGGCGAAGCCACTTTCGCGGACCAGGGTTTCGGCGCTGGCCAGCAGATGGTCGCGCTGGGCGGCCTTGCGGGCTTTTACCTGGGCGGTTTCTCGATAAGCCATGAGTGGAATCCGGGTTCCGATCTTTCAAGGATTGAATCATCATTCCGGGTTTGGGGCAAGCGGCGGGTCTGGCTGGTTTTGGGTTGGATTGGGTTGGTGATTCCCTCCAGAGGGGCGCGCGGGGGTGAATCGCCGCCGCTTTGGGTGGGTTAAGGAGAGGAACCCTCCAGAAAGGATTGGCGGTTGGCTGAACCTCTCGCCCCACTACGAAGCCGCCGCCTCTATACCCACCGGCGGCTGGCTCCCCTCCGGGCGTTTCGGAGCGGTGGCCCCCGGCCCGGACCGTTGAAGACATGGCAAGCTCCTGTAGGAGCGGCTTCAGCCGCGATAACGAAGCGAATCCAAACCTCTCAACCGGCTACGAAGCCGCCACCTCTATACCCACCGGGGGCTGGCTTTCGCTCGGGCGTTTCGGCGTGGTGGGCCCATCCCGGACCGTTGGAGGCAGGGATGCCGGAAACGAGCTACAGGGACGTACTTGCCGCGTGTCCGGGATGGGCCCACCACGCCGAAACGCCCCCCTTCTGGAGAGAAGAACCTCAAACCCACTCAACCACCAGACCCAAAACCGCCATGCCAACCACCAGCCAGACCAATGGCACCCGCCCCCACCGCACCAACAAAAACCCCACCCCCACCATCACCAGATCCAGCCCCCCGTGCACCGCCGAGCGCAACACCGGGTCGTAGAAGGCGGCCAGCAGCAGGCCGACCACGGCGGCGTTGATGCCGGTGACGGCGCCGGCCAGGGCCGGGCGGTTGGCGAGGCGTTGCCAGGCGTCGCCCAGGCCCAGCACCAGCAGGAAGCCGGGCAGGAAGATCGCCAGGGTAGCGGTGAGCGCGCCGATCCAGGGCGCGCCGGGGGCCAGCAACGCGCCCAGATAGGCGGCCAGGGAAAACATCGGCCCGGGCACCGCCTGGGCGGCGGCGTAACCGGTCAGGAAAGCGTCGCCGGGGAGGCGTTCACCCACCAGGCCCTGCAGCAGCGGTAGCACCACATGGCCACCGCCGAACACCAGGGCGCCGGCGCTGTAGAAATCGCCGGCCAGGCGGGCCAGGCCGTCGTCGGGGAGCAGCCAGAGCAGCGCCCAGATCAGAGCGAACGCGAGCAGCGGCCAGCGGCGCGGGGCGGCGGCGGTGGCGCTGGCCGGGTCGCCCTGCCTGTCCTGGTGACGGGTCTGGGCGATCAGGGTCGCCACCAGCAGCGCCACCAGCTGGGTGGCGATGCCCGGCCACAACCACAGCGCGGCGGCGGTGAACACCGCCAGGGCGAGAGTGAGGCGGTCCCGGCAGAACTTGCCGGCCATGTTGAGCACGGCGTCGGCCACCACTACCGCCGCCAGCCACTTGAGCCCCTGGACCAATCCGCCCAGCACGGTCTCCGGCAGATGAGTGGCGTACAGGGCCAGCGCCAGCATCAGCAGAAACGACGGCAGGGTGAAGCCGACGAAAGCGACCAGGGCGCCGGGCAAACCGGCCCGGTGGCGACCGATGGCGAAGCCGAGCTGGCTGGAGGCGGGGCCGGGCAGGAACTGGGTGAGCGCCAGCAGCCGCGCGAAGGTGTCGTTGTCCAGCCAGCCCAGGCCGGTAACGAAGCGACGGTGGAAATAACCCACGTGGGCAGCGGGCCCGCCGAAGCTCACGCAGCCCAGCCAGAGAAATTCGCGAAAGACGGTCCAGATCGCCATGCATGTCCGAATGCTGAAGTTGTTGTAAGAGATTACCGCCAGGTCGTGTCATCCGGATGTCAGGGGACCGGCGGGCGGGTATACTCGCCGCCATGCAACGCGATCCCCTCTCCGTTTTACAGCACGTTTTTGGCTACCACGAATTTCGCGGCGAGCAGGCCGCCATCATCGACACGGTCACCGATGGCGGCGACGCTCTGGTGCTGATGCCCACCGGCGGCGGCAAGTCGTTGTGTTACCAGATTCCGGCCCTGGTGCGCGACGGCGTGGGCGTGGTGGTCAGCCCGCTGATCGCGTTGATGCAGGACCAGGTGGACGCGCTCAACGCCCTGGGCGTGCGCGCCGCCTTTCTCAATTCCACGCTCACCGGCGAGCAGAGCTTCGCCCTGCAGGAACAGGTGCGCCGTGGTGAACTGGACCTGCTGTACGTGGCGCCGGAGCGGCTGATCCAGCCGCGCACCCTGGAGCTGCTGCACCAATCGCCGCTGGCTCTGTTCGCCATCGACGAAGCCCATTGCGTCAGCCAGTGGGGGCACGATTTCCGCAGCGACTATCTGCAGCTGTCCTTGCTGCACCGGGAATTTCCCAAGGTACCGCGCATCGCGCTCACCGCCACCGCCGACCCGCGTACCCGGGCCGAGATCGCCGAACGGCTGGACCTCACCGAAGCGCGCCATTTCGTGTCCAGCTTCGACCGGCCCAATATCCAGTACCGGATCGAACGCAAGGACGGTGCCCGCCGACAGTTGCTGCGCCTGCTGCGCACCGAGCACAACGGCGACGCCGGCATCGTTTACTGCCTGTCACGGAACAAGGTGGACCAGACCGCCGACTGGCTCAACCAGCAAGGCATCGCCGCCCTGCCCTACCACGCCGGCCTGGACGCCCGCACCCGCGCCCAACACCAGCAGCGCTTCCTGCGCGAGGAGGGCCTGGTGATGGTGGCCACGGTGGCGTTCGGCATGGGCATCGACAAACCGGACGTGCGCTTCGTGGCGCACCTGGACATGCCCAAGAGCATCGAGGCCTATTACCAGGAAACCGGCCGCGCCGGCCGCGACGGCGAACCGGCCACCGCCTGGATGGCCTATGGCCTGGAAGACGCCATCCGCCACAAGCAGATGCAGGCCCAGTCGGAAGGCGGCGAGCAGTTCAAGCGCCACGAGAACCAGCGCCTGGAAGCCATGCTCGGGCTCTGCGAGGTGACTCACTGTCGCCGCCAGGCACTGCTGCACTACTTCGGCGAGGAACTGGCAAAACCCTGCGGCAACTGCGACACCTGCCTGAACCCGCCCAAGACCTTCGACGCCACCAAGGCGGCGCAGATGGCGCTGAGCTGCGTGTACCGCACCGGCCAGCGCTTCGGCGTCAACCATCTGGTGGATGTGCTCACCGGCAATCGCAGCGACAAGGTGGCTTCCGCCGGCCACGATCACGTCTCCACCTGGAACATCGGCGGTGAGTTCTCCGCCGGCCAGTGGCGCGCCATTTACCGGCAACTGGTGGCGCGCGGCCTGCTGGCGGTGGACGCGGAGGGCTACGGCGCCCTCAAACTCACCGAAACCTGCCGTCCCTATCTGCGCGGCGAGCAGGTGCTGCACCTGCGCAAGGACACCGCCAAGGCCACCGAACGCACGCGCCGCGACAAACCCCAGGTGGCCGACGCCGACCGCACCCTGTGGGAAGCCCTGCGCGCTTGCCGCAAACGGCTGGCCGAGGAGGAAGGGGTGCCGCCCTATGTGATCTTCCACGACGCCACCCTGATGGACATGCTCGCCCTGCGCCCCCGGGACCGCCACGAGATGGCCGCCGTCAGCGGCGTCGGCGACCGCAAGCTGGACGCCTACGGCGATGCCTTCCTGGCGGTGCTCAACGAGGGCGCCGCCAGCCAGCAGGCCACCGAGGTACGCGACCCACGCCGCGCCCCGGACAGCGACCAGGACGAACTGGAGGCTCTGGCCCGGGCCGGTATGACACCGGACGCCATCGCCCATCGCCAGGGCCTGGGCGAGGCGGAGGTATACCGGGCACTGGCCGATCTGGTGGCGGGCGGTCGCCTGGATCTGGAGCAGGCCCTGGGCCTGCCCCAGGCGGAGCTGGGCATCATCCAGGATGCCCTGCTCGCCCAGCCCAACCTGGGCGATGACACCTTCAGTTACCGTCAGGTGCGCGAGTTTCTCAGCGACGACTACCCCACCGGCGTGCTGCACTGCGTGCGCCGGGCGATTCTCGCCCACTCCTAGCGCCTTTGATCGCGACTGAAGTCGCTCCTACAGGTCGCTCCTACAGAATGGGTATGGCACCGTAGGAGCGACCAGGCGGCGTTCCGCTTCAGTCGCGATCGCCGTTAGCCCCGCCCGGTGCCGGTCAGCTTGATGATGTTGTTGGGGAATTCCCGGCTTGCCACTTCCCGGGAAAACGCCCGGGCCACATCAAGGATGGTGTCACTGGCGTGGGCGTACTGCTTGGAGAACGGCGGCCAGTAGTCACCCAGCCCCAGGGCATCGTTGATCACCAGAACCTGACCGTCGCAGTCCGGCCCGGCGCCGATGCCAATGGTGGGAATCGCCAGATCGGCGGTGATCACACCCGCCAGCTCATAGGGCACATGCTCGATCACCACCATGAAGGCGCCGGCGTCCTGAATAGCCCGGGCCTCGTCACGGATACGCCGGGCCTCGGCCTCGCCGCGCCCCACCTTGGCGAAGCTTTCGGCGGTCTGCGGCAGCAGGCCGGTGTGGCCGACCACGTCGATGCCGTTGGCCACCAGATGTTCGATCACCGCGTACTTGTCCCCCTCCAGCTTGACGCTGTCGGCGCCGGCGGCGATCAGGCGCCGGGCACTGGCCAGGGCGGTGTCCGGGTCGGCGTCGGTGCCGTAGGGCAGATCGCCGATCACGTGGGTGTCCGGCGCGCCGCGCCGTACCGCGCCGAGGTGGTATTCCATGTGTTCCAGGGTCACGTCGCGGGTGCTGTCGAAGCCCATCTCCACCATCCCCACGGTGTCGCCCACCAGAATCACCGGCACGCCGGCGCGCTCCACGCCACGGGCCACCGGACAGGTATAGGCGGTCAGCATGGCGATCGGGTCCTGACCCTTGCGGGCCACCAGAGCGGCTGCATCAAGTTTCATTGTCATTCCTCGCATGGCAAGTCAAGGACGCCCTTCATAGCACGGCACCACCTTCAAATAAAATTCATTTGGCGTTTATCGAAATGACGTTTTACCCGGCCATGCTGTCAGCGCTTTGTCATGGAGCCGTGCGCGGCTCCGACTTTTTCGGGTATATCTGGGGATAATTATGAAACCGTTTCTCTTCGGGGCCGCCGCCATGGCCATGGCGCTGGCCCTGACCGCCTGTGGCGGCGACTCCTCCCATTCCAGCAATAACGACGGCAACGGTAATGACGGTGGTGGCACGCCGCCCGCCGAGCGCACCGCGGTGCGCATCGGCCTGCTGCCCGACACCCAGGGCGGCGGCGACAATGTCGCCATGCACCCCATGAAGGCGGTGCTCGACAAGGAAGTGGAACTGGGCGCCAACATCGTGATTCCGGTGGGCGACCTCACCGACCACGGCACCACCCGGGAATTCGAGCAATGGACCTCGGTGGCGCAAAGCTACCGCGACGCCGGCATCGAGTTCCTGCCGCTGATGGGTAACCACGAGGACAGCTACGCCTACTCCGTGGAGTGGATCGAGAACATGAAGCACTACATCCCCGAGGATGCGGTGCACATGAGCGGCGCGCAGTATCTGAACTACTACGTGATGCGCGGCAACGTGATGATCTTCCTGCTCAAGTACTACAACCTGCCGATCGCCTTCGACTGGATCAAGCAGGAAGTCAGCGCCCATGAAGGCGAGTTCGATCATCTGGTGATCGCCAGCCACGACGGTCTGATCGGCGCCAAATACGGCGAGACCCGGGAGATGATCGTGGAAGGGGTGGAAGGCGACAACCACCTGATGAACCAGTGGGACGAGATCCGCGCGTTCTTCTCCAAGTATGACGTGCTCTGGGTGCAGGGCCACGAACACATGTACCAGCGCTCGGTGATTCAGGCGCCAATCTGGGTGGACCCCACCTCCTGGACCCGGGAAGACGGCAACTACCGGCTGCCGCAATACACCCAGATCATGTCCGGCAACGCGTCCTACAAAGGCTATGAATTCCGCTACGGGGAGCGCGAGCTGGTGCAACGCATCGTCGCGCAGAAAATGAACACCCGCGACAATGGCTCCACCGCCTATGACGTGAACGCCTCCGTGCTGAGCTTCGACGGCGACCGGGTGGACTATGAATCCTGGTACACCGAGCACACCATCGGCGCCAACGAGGACGGCGAGAAAGAGCTGGCCGATCCCCAGTGGAAACTGCTGGACCGATTCTCGCGCACCGGAAACCGCTGCGAGCGCCTGGTTTACCCGACCTCGATTCCCGAGGACACGCGCCCGGTGATGTACCTGGACAGCCAGTACATCAGCAACGACTGCCTGGCCCATGACGGCAGCGTGGCGCGCATGGTGGCCGGCACCAACGACACCTTCAACCGGGTGGAAAGCCGCACCCGCGACATGGAAGTGACACCGGGCTTCAGCCGCGCCGGCACCGTTATCGAGCTGGCCCGTCTGGCCTACCAGTTCCTGTTCCAGATGAACGAGTCCTGGACGCCCAATCTGAACGCGGAGAATCGCGTGGTGCCCAATGCCAGCGACGATGCCGTGCTGGATATTCCGGAGACCACCATCGATCTCAAGGAACTGGTCACCATGAGCTGGCAGGAGGCTGGCACCGACACCGCCTCGGACGTGCTTATCGTCAGCGGCACCCAGAACCAGACCGGTACCTACTCCAGCGCCTACGGCGCCGCCAAGGATCTGGAGACCGACACCGGCCTGCCAGGCAGCCAGCCGGATGGCACCGCCAAGCAGCCGCACACCCTGCCGGCCACCGCCAGCAAGGACTGGGACCTGGCCACCGCCGTCTCCGACGCCTATGGCCTGACCTTCGACGCAGCGGACAATCTGGACCCGGCGGCACTGACCCTGGGCTGGCGCACCGCCGACGGCTGGCAGGCGGTTACCCCCGCCGAGTGCGTGGTGGAACAACCGTTCAACAGCGCCTTTCTGAGCAGCGCCCCGACCCGGCCCGCCGCCTGCGCCGATCAGCCCCTGGTGGGCTTCGACGCCGATCACGGCCATCGCTGGTGGGTGGTGATGCAACGCGACGCGGAGCTGGCTTTGATCAACCGCTGAGCCGGTAATCGCGACTGAAGTCGCTCCTACAACCGGGGATCGTCCCCGGTAGGAGCGACTTCAGTCGCGATCCCCCCTTTTTCCTCTCACCCCGACACCAAAAACCCCTCGAAGTCCGCGCCACAATCCGTTAGGCTGCATCGCCTTTCCTCCCCCTCGTGTTTTCGGAATTTCCCACCCTATGGATTTTGCTTCCCTCGGTTTATCCGAACCCCTGCTGCGTGCCGTGGCCGAACAGGGTTATGACCAGCCTTCCCCGATCCAGGCCCAGGCGATCCCCGCCGTGCTGGAGGGCCGCGACGTGATGGCCGCCGCCCAGACCGGCACCGGCAAGACCGCCGGCTTCACCCTGCCGCTGCTGCAGCTGCTGGACGGTGGACGGCGCGCGCCCCGTCAGGCCCGCGCCCTGGTGCTCACCCCGACCCGGGAGCTGGCCGCCCAGGTTGGCGACAGCGTCGCCACCTACGGTCGCCACCTGAACAGCCGCTCCACGGTGGTGTTCGGCGGCGTCGGCATCAACCCGCAAATCCAGGCCCTGAAAGGCGGCGTGGACGTGCTGGTGGCCACCCCGGGCCGGCTGCTGGACCTGCACCAGCAGGGCGCGGTGCGCTTCGATGATCTGGAAATCCTGGTCCTGGACGAAGCCGACCGCATGCTCGACATGGGCTTTATCCATGACATCCGCAAGGTGCTGCGGCTGCTGCCGGCCCAGCGCCAGACGCTGATGTTCTCGGCCACCTTCTCCAACGACATCCGCGCCCTGGCCAAGACCCTGGTGCGCGATCCGGTGGAGGTGGACGTCAGCCCGCGCAACAGCACCGCCGAGCGGGTACTGCAGTGGATCGTGCCGGTGGACAAGAACCGCAAGGCGCCGCTGCTGGTCAAGCTGATCACCGACGGCGGCTGGTTCCAGGTGCTGGTGTTCACCCGCACCAAGCACGGTGCCAACAAGCTCGCCAAGCAGCTCAACGCCCAGGGCATCGAGGCGGCGGCGATCCACGGCAACAAGAGCCAGAGCGCCCGTACCCGGGCCCTGGCGGACTTCAAGAGCGGTGATGTGCGCGCCCTGGTGGCCACCGACATCGCCGCCCGAGGCCTGGACATCGACCAGTTGCCCCAGGTGGTCAACTTCGATCTGCCCAACGTGCCCGAGGACTACGTGCACCGCATCGGCCGCACCGGCCGCGCCGGCGCCTCCGGCCAGGCGGTGTCCCTGGTCAGCGCCGATGAGAGCAAGCAGTTGTTCGATATCGAAAAAGTGATCAGCCGGCCTCTGGAGCGGCGTCCCCAGGAAGGCTTCGAGCCGGAAGAGAAGCTGCCGGAGAAAGGCGCCGGCGGCGGTCGCTCCTCCGGTGGCGCCGGCCGGAGCCGCAATAACGGCGGCGGCAACCGCGCCCGGGGCGGCGGCGGTGGCGGCGGCAATGGCCGCAACAGCGCTGGCGGTGGGGGCGGCAACGGTCGCGGCCGGGGCAACGGCGGTGGCCGCGCCCAGGGCGGCGGCAATACCAATGGTGGCAATGGTGGCAATGGTGGCAATGGCGGCAACGCGGGCGACAACGGCAACAACAATGGCAACGGCACCCGCCGTCGTCGCCGTCGCCGCCCGGCCGCCAACACCGCCTCCTGACCCCCTTCCCCCCTTTTTTCGGTTCACGGCGGCTTCCCGGGTCACTTCCCTTGGGAACGCCGCCCGGCCGCTCCTGCCGCAAGGGCCGCCGCCCCGGCGGCCCGATTCGCGACCATGGTCTACTGGCATGACGTTCCCCTCCCTGCTTGCATGAGAGGGTGGCGCCCCCGTGTACACAGGGCGCCGGCACGCAGAACAACAATCATGCAAGGAGCGGGAAATGCGCTATCGGAATGCCTTCGACAAGGCCCGCCAGGAGCCGGATGCCTTCTGGGCCGAACAGGCCCGTGAACTGGCCTGGTACCGGCCCCCGGAACGGATTCTGGAGACCCTCGACGACGGCACCCACCGCTGGTTCGGCGACGGCGAGCTGAACACCAGCTATCTGGCCCTGGACCACCAGATCGAACAAGGGCGCGGCGAGCAGACCGCGCTGATTTACGATTCCCCGGTCACCGGCACTGGCCGCCGCTTCACGTTCCTGGAGCTGCGCGACCGGGTAGCGGAGCTGGCCGGTGCCCTGCGCCGCCTGGGCGTGGGCCGGGGCGACGGCGTGGTGATCTATCTGCCGATGGTGCCGGAGGCGGCCATCGCCATGCTCGCCTGCGCCCGCATCGGCGCGGTGCACTCGGTGGTATTCGGCGGCTTCGCCGCCCATGAGCTGGCGATCCGCATCGACGACGCCCGCCCCAAGGTGATCCTTACCGCCTCCTGCGGCATCGAAATCGACCGGGTGATCGACTACACCGCCCTGGTACGCGGCGCCCTGGACAAGGCCACCCATACGGTGGAACACGTGCTGGTGCTACAGCGCGAACAGGGCCCGGCGGATCTGCAAGCCCTGGGGTTCGAGGACTGGCACGCGGTGGTGGACGGCAGCGAACCGGCGGACCCGGTGCCCCTGGCCGCCAGCGACCCGCTCTACATCATGTACACCTCCGGCACCACCGGTAAGCCCAAGGGCATCGTCCGCGACAATGGCGGCCATGCCGTGGCCCAGCTCTACGCCCTGCGCGAGATCTACGGCATGCAACCCGGGGAGGTGTGGTGGGGCTGCTCCGACGTGGGCTGGGTGGTGGGTCACTCGTTCATCGTCTACGCGCCGCTGATCGGCGGCTGCACCACGGTACTCTACGAGGGCAAGCCGGTGCGCACCCCGGACGCGGGCGCCTACTGGCGGGTGGTGGCCGAGCACGGCGTCAATGGCCTGTTCGCGGCGCCCACCGCATTCCGGGCGATCCGCAAGGAGGACCCGGATGGCGAGCTGTTCCGACGCCACGACGTATCCAGCCTCAAGCACCTGTTCGTGGCCGGCGAGAAGCTGGATGGCCCTACCTACCAATGGCTCAGCGAACTCACCGGCCGCCCGGTCTACGACCACTGGTGGCAGACCGAAACCGGCTGGCCGGTGACCGCGCCGCTGACCCGCCACGGCGAGGCGGAGGTGCGCGCCGGCTCCACCAACCGGGCGGTGCCCGGCTACGAGGTGATGGTGCTGGACCCGGAAACCGGCGAGCCGCTGCCGGCGGACACCGAAGGCGCCATCGCCCTGCGTCTGCCATTGCCACCGGGCTGCGCCCAGACCCTGTGGAACGACCACGACCGCTACCTGGCCGCCTACCTGAACACCTATCCGGGCTACTACCATACCGGCGACGGCGGCTACCTGGACGCGGACGGTTTCGTGCACATCATGGGCCGCACCGACGACGTGATTAACGTGTCCGGCCACCGGCTTTCCACCGGCGTCATGGAGGAACACATCGCCACCCACCCGGCGGTGGCGGAATCCGCCGTGGTGGGTATGCACGACGAACTGTGCGGCGAGGTGCCGGTGGGGCTGGTGGTGCTCAAGGACGGTGCCGACATCGCCCCGGACCAACTGGAACGGGAGCTGGTGGCGCTGATCCGCGAACAGGTGGGCGCGGTGGCCCGCTTCCGCCGGGCGCTGGTGGTCAAACGCCTGCCCAAGACCCGCTCCGGCAAGACCCTGCGGGCGGCCCTGCGCAAGATGGTCAACGGCCAGGACTTCCCGCTGCCGTCCACCATCGACGACCCGGCGATCCTGGATGAAATCGCCGCCACGCTGATCAATGACGGCCTGGTGGACAAGCCCGGCCGCCCGGCCTGACACGGGAGAGCGACATGGCTTTGAAACAAGGGGTGGCCACCCTGGTGGCCGCCGCCGAGGCGCGCATCGAACGGATCAGCGCCGAGCAGGCCCGGGATCTGCTGGACGACCCGGGCGTGCGCTTCGTGGATATCCGCGACGTGCGCGAGCTCAGGCGCGAGGGCACCCTGCCCGGCGCCCTGCACGCGCCCCGGGGCATGCTGGAATTCTGGGTCGACCCGGATTCGCCCTACCACAAACCCGATTTCGCCAGCGGCCAGCGCTTCGTGCTGTTCTGCGCTCTGGGCCAGCGCTCGGCCCTGGCCGCCGCCCAGCTCCAGGACATGGGGTTCGGGCCGGTGTGCGATATCGAGGGCGGGTTCAAGGCCTGGCGGGAGACCGGTGGGGAGGTGGAGGAACCAGGGGGTTAAGGCGGAACCTCGTTACCCGGGCCCGGTTGGCGCGGTGCCTTCGGCGATCGCGACCGGAGTCGCTCCTGCCGTCTTGTTCGTAGGAGCGACTTCAGTCGCGATCCTGTGTCACTCCGCCGGGCGCCGGCGGCAATCCTGGCGCACTTCCTCCAATCCGTCGCGGGCGATCAAGCCTTTCTGGAACGCGTGCTGCGCCATCTCCAGGCTGTCCTTGGCGAGAATCATCTCGCAACCGCCGGCGGCGGCGCGCTCGGCCAGCGCCTGGATGGCCTCGTCCCGGGCGCTGCCCCGGTGCACATGGCGGATGTAGATGGCGCGGATGCGATCCGGGTATTGCTCCACCAGCTCGGCGTAAACTTCCGGATCGCGCTGGCCACTGTCGCCGATCAGCACGAACGGAACCTGATCGTAAAGCGCCAGCATACGGCGGATCAGCATCGCCTTGTGGTCCTTGGCGCGGATCGGCAGCGGCCGCTGCAGGGTCACGCCCCATTCGCGCAGGAACAGAATCGGGCCATGGGGAATGCGGTTAAGGTGGAAGAACTCCTCGAGCACGTCGTAGATGCTCCAAGGCCCCCGTGACACGTACAGCATGGGCCGGCGGCGCTCGCCGGTGTCGCCGTGAAAGAGCGCGCGATAAAAGGCGGATACGCCGGGGAAGGCGGTGCGGTGGCGGGCCTTGAGCACGAACAGCTGATACATCATGGTCAGCTTGCTGGCCACGCCGGTGTAGATCACGGTGTCGTCGATATCGCTGATCACGGCGTGGTCCAGACCCCGGGGCGGGATGTAGATGTCGGCGCTGGCCTCCACGGGCTCGCGCTCACCCTCGCGCCGCCCCGGGTGCAGGCGCAACCGCGCCTGCTGCCAGAAGGCCTGGTCCGGCCAATCCTCGTCCACGTCCAGGGTGACATGGAAATAACCGTCCCGGTCGGTGATCACATCCACGCTGGCGGCGCCCACGGTCACCGTAAGGCGGGCATCGCGCACCCCCCAGCGCACCGTGCGGCGAACGATGTTGACGATGTCGTCCAGGGGGCCTTCCTTGAGGTTCAGACCGATGCCCGGCTGGCGGAACACCCGCCCGATCAGGAACACCGAGCGCCGCGAGCCATAGCCCCGATAGGTCTGGATCACCCGCCCGCCACGGCGCCCGCCGCGCCGCGCCGGGCGCGCCAGGAAGCGCAACATCTTACGCAGGCCACGATACAGTTTTCGCGGGGTGGGCAGGTTCATCGTTACCTATACGATCGGCGGTTCACCGGCCAGGCCCGGGCCGCGCTCGATGTCCGAGGTGAATACTTCCAGGTTCTGCGCCACTTCACGCACTTCCTCGAAGCGGGCGATGTGGTAGAGCGCCTCGCCTTCGTTGACCAGCGGCAGGTTGTTGCGCCCCACCAGAATGCCGGCGCAGGGCGATTCGATGTTGACGTCCTCACCGCCGAACGGGCTGGAGATACGCCCGATCAACTGGCCCTTGCGCAACCAGGCACCCAGCGCCACCAATGGCAGGAACACGCCATCACGCTCCGCGCGCACCCAGCTGGAAGCGCGCGCGATGTTCGGCTCCAGGGGGGGCCGGGTACGGCGAGTGCCGGTCATGCGCAGATAATGCATGACATTGAGCACGCCCTTGACGCCGGCGCGGATGCAGCTCTCGTCGAAGCGCAGCGCCTCGCCGGCCTCATAGGTAACCACGGGGATACCCTGGGCCTCCGCCACCTCGCGCAGGGTGCCCTCGCCGAGCACCGAATTGATCACCACCGGCACGCCAAAGGCGGCGGCCATGGCGGCGGTGTCGTCGTTGGATAAATCGGCGCGAATCTGCGGCAAATTGGCGCGGTGGATGGCGCCGGTGTGCAGATCCACGGCGTGGGTGGCCCGGTCCAGCACCTGGGTCTTGAACTGCCAGGCCATGCGCGCACCCAGGCTGCCGGTCTCCGAGCCCGGGAAGCAGCGGTTCAGATCGCGGCGGTCGGGCAGATAGCGGGTCTTGTGGATGAATCCGAACACGTTCACCACCGGCACCGCCAGCACCGTGCCGGACAGGCGGCGCAGGGCCGAGTGGCGCAGCAGACGACGGATAATCTCCACGCCGTTGAGCTCGTCGCCGTGGATGGCGGCACTGACCAGCAGCACCGGCCCCGGGCGGCGGCCATGAATCACATGGATCGGTACGTTCAGGGGCGTCTGGGTGTAAAGCTGCGCCAGCGGCAGCTCCACCTTGGCGCGGGTGCCCGGCTGCACGGTGACGCCGTTGATCTCGAACGGGGCCACCTTGTCGTCACGGCTCAACCCTTGGCTCCCTTGGTCTGGGTGCGATTGGGCCGCGCGTTGGTCTCGATGAACTTGATCATCATGCCGGCCACGTCCTTGTTGGTGGCCGCCTCGATGCCTTCCAGCCCCGGCGAGGAATTCACCTCCATCACCAGCGGGCCGTGGTTGGAGCGCAGGATGTCCACGCCGGCCACGTTAAGGCCCATGATGCGCGCCGCGCGCACGGCGGTGGCGCGCTCTTCCGGGGTGATGCGGATCAGGCTGGCGCTGCCGCCCCGGTGCAGGTTGGAACGGAACTCACCGGGCAGCGCCTGGCGTTTCATGGCGGCGATCACCTTGCCGCCGACCACGAAGCAGCGAATGTCGGCGCCACCGGCTTCCTTGATGTATTCCTGCACCATCACCGACACGTTCAGGCCCATGAACGCCTCGATCACCGATTCCGCCGCCTTGCGGGTTTCCGCCAGCACCACGCCGATGCCCTGGGTGCCTTCCAGCATCTTGATCACCAGGGGCGCGCCACCGACCATGTTGATCAGGTCGGGAATGTCGTCCGGGGAGTGGGCGAAACCGGTCACCGGCAGGCCCACCCCCTTGCGCGACAGCAGCTGCAGCGAACGCAGCTTGTCCCGGGAACGGGAAATGGCCACCGATTCATTGACCGGAAACACCCCCATCATCTCGAACTGCCGCAGCACGGCGGTACCGTACTGGGTGATGGAGGCGCCGATACGGGGAATCACCGCGTCGAAGCCTTCCAGTACCTCGCCCTTGAAGTGAATCTCGGGCTTGTGCGACACCATGCTCATGTAACAGCGCAGGGTGTCGATCACGTGCATGTCGTGGCCAAGATCCTGCCCCGCCTGCACCATGCGGCGGGTGGAATAGAGGTGTTTGTTCCGGGACAGAATCGCAATCTTCATGGTTGACGCTCGTTGCCGCCGAGTAAAAAGGATGCCTGGGGATGCACCACCAGTTGCTCCATGGCGGTGCGCCCCAACAGCATGCGGAATTTCATGGTTTCCCGATCGGTGAGGGTGATCTCCGCCGGCCAGCGCCGCCCGCCCATTGCCAGCAGCGTGCGGATCACCGGTCGCTCCTCGCGGTGGCCACCGGAATCGGACACCACTCGCCGGTCGAGCAGCGGTGCCTCGCATTCACGGACTTCATCGGAGTCCTGAAACGGGTGGATGCGAAAGCGAATCCATTCGCGACCATCCCGTTCAAAGCTGCCGACCTCGAAAGCGTGCAGCGCGGAGGTCCGCGCGCCGGTGTCCACTTTCACTTTGATGGCCTTGATACCCAGGTCCGGGAGGCTGGCCCATTCGCGCCAGCCCACGGTGGTTTTATTCATCCGGGGGTTCCTGTTCCCTGCTTTGGCTTACCGGCAGCCTACACAGGGAGCCAGGCCGGCGCTAGCCGCAACGCGCGGCGGGCCGACGGAAGCGATGGATCGCGGTGGGACCACCGCGACCCGACCACCGCCGCGTCAGGACAGCTTGCGGCCGTTCTTGGCGGCGATGCGCAAACGCAGAGCATTGAGCTTGATGAAGCCTTCCGCGTCCTTCTGATCGTAGGCGCCGGCATCGTCCTCGAAGGTGGCGATGGAGGCGTCGAACAGACTGTCGTTGTCGGAGCGGCGACCCACCACCGTGGCGGCGCCCTTGTACAACTTCATGCGCACTTCACCGTTGACGTTGTCCTGGGTGGCGTCGATCAGTTTCTGCAACGCCAGGCGCTCCGGGCTCCACCAGTAGCCGTTGTAGATCAGCTCGGCGTACTTGGGCATCACCGAATCCTTCAGGTGGGCGGATTCCCGGTCCAGGGTCAGCGACTCGATGGCGCGATGCGCGGGCAGCATGATGGTGCCGCCGGGGGTTTCATAGCAGCCCCGGGATTTCATGCCCACATAACGGTTCTCGACGATGTCGAGACGACCGATACCGTTGTCGCCGGCCAGCTTGTTGAGCTTGCTCAGCACGTCGGCGGGGCTCAGACGCTCCCCGTCGATGGCGACGATATCGCCCTTTTCATAGGTCAGGGTGATGTAGGTGGGCGCGTCCGGGGCCGCTTCCGGGCTCACGCTCCAGCGCCACATGTCCTCTTCCGGCTCCCACCAGGGATCTTCCAGGTTGCCGCCCTCATAGGAGATGTGCAGCAGGTTGGCGTCCATGGAGTACGGGGACTTTTTCTTCTTGCCGGTGAAATCCACGGGGATCTGGTGGTCCTCGCAGAACTGCATCAGCTTCTCGCGGGAATTCAGGTCCCATTCGCGCCACGGGGCGATCACCTGGATGCCCGGGGCCAGGGCATAGGCGCCCAGCTCGAAGCGCACCTGGTCGTTGCCCTTGCCGGTGGCGCCGTGGGAAATGGCGTCGGCGCCGGTTTCCTCGGCGATTTCCACCAGCCGCTTGGCGATCAGCGGGCGGGCGATGGAGGTGCCCAGCAGATACTCGCCTTCGTAGAGGGTGTTGGCGCGGAACATCGGGTACACATAGTCGCGCACGAACTCCTCGCGCAGGTCCTCGATGTAGATTTCCTTCACGCCCATGGCCTCGGCCTTGGCGCGGGCGGGCTCCACTTCCTCGCCCTGACCGATGTCGGCGGTGAAGGTAACCACCTCGCAGTCATAGGTTTCCTGCAACCACTTGACGATCACGGAGGTATCCAGGCCTCCGGAATAGGCCAGCACCACCTTCTTGATATCCGACATGCCACACTCCACGGACTGATGTTACGAAAGCCGCGTATTGTACCCGCCGGGGTCCGCCGCCGTCACCTGTCCCGGGGGGCGGTTATGGGGTAGCATGAGCGCCGCTTTGATGGGAGATGGCATGAGCGACAAGCACCCTTCCCTGGCCTTGCGGTTCCGGGGATTCCTGCCCGTGGTGGTGGATGTGGAAACCGGCGGCTTCGATGCCCGCAACGACGCGCTGCTGGAAATCGCCGCGGTGTTGCTGGACATGGACGCCCGCGGTTACCTGCGACCGTCCACCCGGGTGCACTTCCACGTGGACCCGTTTCCGGGCGCCAACATCGAACAGGCGGCCCTGGATTTCACCGGCATTGATCCGAACAACCCGCTGCGCGGCGCCGTGGACGAGGACACCGCCCTGAAGGGCGTGTTCGCGCCGGTACGCAAGGCGGTCAAGCAGCATGGCTGCAACCGGGCGGTGCTGGTGGGCCACAACAGCTTCTTCGATCAGGGCTTCCTGAACGCGGCGGCGGAACGCACCGACGTGAAGCGCAATCCGTTTCACCCGTTCTCCAGTTTCGATACCGCCACCCTGGCCGGCCTGGTGTACGGTCAGACGGTGCTGGCCAAGGCCTGCGAGGCGGCGAGCATTCCCTTCAGCCAGCGCGACGCCCATTCGGCGCTGTACGACGCCACCCGCACCGCCGAGCTGTTCTGCTCGATGGTCAACCGGTTCCGGGATCTGGGCGGCTGGCCGCCGCCGCCGGCCGCCGACATGCCCCCCACCCTGGCCAACGCCCTGGATTAAGGACAAAAAAAGGCGCCGGATCGGCGCCTTTTTCGTGGGCGGGGGCGGGAAGACGGTTCAGGCGTCGCCTTCCACCGCCGCGCCGTCCACCAGTTCCTTGAGCTGACCGGACCGGAACATCTCCATCACGATGTCGCAGCCACCCACCAGCTCGCCGTTGATCCACAGCTGCGGGAAAGTCGGCCAATTGGCGAATTCCTTCAGGTTCTGCCGGATCTCCGGGGCTTCCAGAATGTTCACGTAGGCAAACGGTTTGCCCACGTTGGACATGGCTTCCACCACCTGGGCGGAGAAACCGCACTGGGGAAACTGGGGGGTGCCTTTCATGTACAGCAGCACCGGGTTCTTCGCGATCTGGTCCTTGATGACCTGAATCACATCCTCCATAGGAAACCTCTGAGCAATCTGTGTGAGGACCGCGAGTATAGCACCCGTGGCCGCGTTGCATCAGGGTGGGGGCACCACGCCGGCCTTTCAAGAGCCGCGCCGCTCAGCGCGCCACCCGGTACCCGCCGCCCCCCGGTGACGCCAGCGACAAGCGGTCACCGGGACCCGCCTCCGCGCTGTACTTGGGCGGCAGGCTCTCACCGTTAAGACGATTCTCGCCGGCGGCGCCGGGCTCGCCCCCCGCCAGCCCCCAGGGCCGGTGGCGGCGGCGCTCGGTGAGCAAGGTGAAGCGCGCTGGCGCCAGGAACTCCAGCACCCGCTCGATGCCGTCGCCGCCGCGATGCAGGCCAGCGCCGCCACTGCCGCGCCGCAGCGCGTAACGCAGCACCCGCAAGGGGTAATGCTCCTCCAGGCTTTCAATCGGTGTGTTCAGGGTGTTGGTCATGTGGCTGTGCACCGCCGACAGGCCGTCACCGGCGGCATGGGCCCCCATGCCGCCGGCCATGGTCTCGTAGTAATCCCAGGGACACTCACCGCCCGCTCCCATGGCCAGATTGTTCATGGTGCCCTGGCTGGCCGCCGGAATCGCCTCCGGCAGCGCCTCCGCCAGGGCGCCCAGTACCACGTCGACGATACGCGAGCTGGTTTCCACGTTGCCGGCGGCCACGGCACCGGGGCGGCGGGCATTGACCAGGCTGCCTTCCGGCGCCGTCAGGGTGAGCGGCCGGAACAGCCCGGCGCAGGACGGCGCGTCATCGGGCAGCAGGCAGCGGAAGCAGTACCAGGCCGCCGCCGCCGCCACCGACAGCGGGCAGTTGATGTTGCCGGCCACCTGGTCGGCGGTACCGGTGAAATCCAGATGGGCGCGGTCGCCGTCCACGGTCAGGGTGACCGCGATGACGATGTCCTCCTGGCCCTGGCCGTCGTCGTCCATCCAGTCGCGAAAGCGGTAGCTGCCGTCGGCGAGATCGGCGAGACGCTGGCGCATGCGCCGCTCACCGTAATCGTTGAGCGCCGCCAGCGCCCGCTCCAGGGCCGCCGGACCTCGCTCGGCGATCAGCTCCGCCAGCCGTCGGGCGCCGGCCTGGCAGGCACTGGCCTGGGCGGCGAAATCGGCGAACCGGGGCACCGACAGGGGCGGCGTGGTGGTGGCCGGGTCCGGTGCCAGCCCGGCCAGTTGCTGGCACAGGGGCAGTTGCCACTGGCCGGCGCGCTTGAGCCATTGGGGCGCGATCACCAGCCCTTCCTCTTCCAGAGTCCTCGACACCGGCATGGAGCCGGGGCTGTGGGCGCCAATGTTGGCGTGGTGGGCACGGGTCACGGTAAAGGCGCGCGGGGCATCGTCCACGAACACCGGCGCCACCACGGTGACATCCGGCAGATGGGTTCCCCCCAGGTAAGGGTCATTGACCACCAGCAGATCGCCGGGCCGCCAGTCGCGGCCGTCCACCAGATCGGCCATGGCGTAGGCCATGGAGCCCAGGTGCACGGGGATGTGCGCGGCCTGGGCGCAGAGCCCTCCGTCGGCGTCGAAAATGGCGCAGGAGAAATCCAGACGGTCCTTGATGTTCGGAGACAGGGCGCTGGCGCGCAGCAGCGCGCCCATTTCGTCGCAAATGCCGGCCAGGCGGTTAGCGAAAATGCTCAGTTGAATCGGGTCCATGGGGAGCCTCCGTCGCGATCCGGCCAATTGCGTCATATCCCGCGCGCCAGTATTATCCACAATCCACCCGGCAGCCAAGGCTGCCGTTTTTCGTTTGGTGAGAAACAAATGAGCGAGCAGTTTCTGATCCCCACCTACGCCCGTCAGCCGGTCGCCTTCGAGCGCGGCGAGGGAGTATGGCTTTATGACCAGGCCGGCGAGCGTTATCTCGACGCGGTATCCGGCATCGCGGTGTGCAACCTGGGTCACGCCCACCCGGCGGTGACCCGCGCCCTGGCCGACCAGGCCGGACGCCTGGTGCACACCTCCAACCTGTACCGCATCCCGGTTCAGGAAGCCCTGGCCGAGCGTCTTTGCCGCCTGAGCGGCATGGAGAAGGTGTTCTTCTCCAACTCCGGCGCCGAGGCCAACGAGGCGGCGATCAAACTGGCGCGCCTGCACGGTCACCGCCGTGGCGTGGACAAGCCGGTGGTGCTGGTGATGGAAAACAGCTTCCACGGCCGGACCCTGGCGACCCTGTCCGCCACCGGCAACGCCAAGGTGAAGGAAGGCTTCGAACCGCTGGTGGAGGGCTTCCGCGCCCTGCCCTATGGTGATCTCGAGGCGCTGGACCGGGCCCTGGCGGAACCCGACGTGGTGGCGGTGCTGGCCGAGCCGATCCAGGGTGAAGGCGGCGTGCGCCTGCCCGAAGACGGTTTCCTGCCGGCCCTGCGCGAACGCTGCGACCGGCATGGCCTGCTGCTCATGCTCGATGAAATCCAGACCGGCAACGGCCGTACCGGCACCTACTTCGCCTGCCAGGCCCAGGGAGTCACCCCGGACGTGCTGACCACCGCCAAGGGGCTCGGCAACGGCTTCCCGATCGGCGCCTGCCTGGTGGCCGGCGCCGCCACCGAGCTGTTCGGTCCGGGCAGCCACGGCAGTACCTTCGGCGGCAATCCGCTGGGCTGCGCCACCGCCCTGGCGGTGGTGGATGCCCTGGAAGCGGTGATTCCGGACGTGGCGGCCAAGGGTGAGCGGCTGCGCGCCGCCCTGCGCGAGGGCCTCGCCGACCTGCCCATGGTCACCGAGGTACGTGGCCGTGGCCTGATCATCGGCATCCAGCTCGACCGTCCGTGCGTGGAGCTGGTGGGCCGGGCCCGGGAAACCGGGCTGCTGATCAATGTCACCGCCGGTTCCGTGGTGCGTCTGCTGCCGCCACTGATCATCGACGACCAGGAACTACGCTTCCTCGCCGACACCCTGACCCGGGTGATCCACGATTTCGCCCGCGACCAGGAGGGCTCATGAGTACCCGTCACTTCCTTACCCTGATGGACCTGACGCCCAAGGAACTGGGTTACCTGATCCAGCGTGCCGTGGAACTGAAAACCATGCTGCACACCGGCCAGTTCCACGAGCCGCTGCGCGGCAAGACGCTGGGCATGATTTTCGAGAAATCCTCCACCCGTACCCGGGTGTCCTTCGAAGTGGCGATGACCCAGTTCGGCGGCGCCAGCGTGTTCCTGTCGCCCCGTGACACCCAGCTCGGTCGCGGTGAACCGGTGGAGGACTCCGCCCGGGTGCTCTCGCGCATGGTCGACGTGGTGATGATCCGTACCTTCGATCACGCCACCGTGGAAACCTTCGCCGGCTATTCCCGGGTGCCGGTGATCAATGCCCTCACCGACCAGTTTCACCCCTGCCAGTTGCTCGCCGACATGCAGACCTACGTGGAGCATCGCGGCGCCATCGAGGGCCGCAAGGTGGCCTGGATCGGCGACGGCAACAACATGTGCGCGAGCTACATCAACGCCGCCGAGCAGTTCGGTTTCGAGCTGGTGGTGTCCTGCCCGGAAGGCTTCGAGCCGCCGCCGGAACTGGTGGCGGAATTCGCCCACCGGGTGACCCTGGAACCGGACCCGGCCAAGGCCGTGGCCGGCGCCCACCTGGTTTCCACTGACGTGTGGGCCTCCATGGGCCAGGAACAGGAACAGGCGGAACGGGCACGGCGCTTCGCCGACTATCAGGTGAGCCCGGCGCTCATGGACCACGCCGATCCCGAGGCGTTGTTCATGCACTGCCTGCCCGCCCACCGTGGCGAGGAAATCAGCCACGACATGCTGGATGATCCCCGTTCCGTGGTCTGGGACCAGGCGGAGAACCGGCTGCACGCCCAGAAGGCGCTGCTGGAGTTTCTGGTCGCCGGTCAGAATTAGGAAGGCCTACGACCGCTCTTCGCGGCAAACCCGGTCGCGGCCGCCGCTCTTGGCCAGATAGAGCGCGCGGTCGGCCCGGGCCAGCAACTGATCGATGGTTTCCCCTTCCCGGTAGCAGGCCACGCCCGCGGACAGACTCACCTTGGGCGGCCCGTTGAGCGCCCGGAAACTCCGCTCGCCCCAGCGCCGCCGCAGGCGCTCGGCGACCAGTTCGGCGCCGTCCAGGTCGCTCTGCGGCAGCACCAGAATGAACTCCTCGCCTCCCAGCCGGGCCAGATAGTCCCCTTCACGCAGATCCGCCAGCGCGTGTTCGGCGAAATCCCGCAGTACCCGGTCGCCCCAGCCATGGCCGAAGGCATCATTGATCGCCTTGAAGTGATCCAGGTCCACGTAGCACACCGAAAAGGGGTAGATGCCGCTGTCCGCCAGCCCTTTCTGGCGCTCCAGCACCTCCATGATATGGCGCCGGTTGAACAGGCCGGTAAGATCATCGCGGATGGCCAGATCACGGACCTGTTCCAGCGCGTCGGCCAGCGCCAGGTTCTTCACCGCCAACCGTCGTCTCAATCCGTTCACGCCGCTGCCGGTGACCGCGAAACTCAGGCTCACCAGGGTGAACACCAGCCATTGCAGCGCCTCCAGCACCGGACTCATGCGCACGCCGTGATACCACCAGGCCAGCGCCAGCATGGCGGCGTACCCGAGGCCGGCGAGCAACGCCAGCACCAGCAGCGCGCCAGCGCCAAGCCGGAAAGAAACCAGCAACAGCAACGGGAAAAAAAGCATCAGGGCACTAATGCGTGCCTCGTCCAGCCCGAAGGCGGTAACCAGGAAGGCGGCCAACAGCAGCAGCGCCATGGGAAAGGACAGACTCGGCTCCGACCACTCCGCGGTCGCCCCGCTTTCCACCAGGGCAAGATACGGTGCCGCCACGGCGACCAGCACCGCCAGCATTCCCAGCAGCACCCCGGGGTCCAGACTCAGCGCGCCCAGCCAACACAACAGCACCGTCAGCAATGCGTGCAGGCCGGCCACCGCCACCAGGGCGCGTCCATGGCGGCTGAGCAGACGCTGCTCATTGACGGTAAGCCGGCCAACCCGGCGCCAATCCCCCGCCTTCATGGCGGCCCCGCCATCACGATCCGGTCGCGACCGCCGGTCTTGGCCTGGTAAAGCAGCCGGTCGGCCCGGGCCAGCACCTGATCCGGGCTCTCCGTCGCCGCCGCCACCGTAAGCCCCACGGACGCGGTGACTTCCAGAGCCGGCGCCGCCATGAAGCGCTGGGCACGCAACGCCGTCATCAGGCCTTCCACCGTGGTCCTGGCCTGGTCCAGATCGAGCACCGGCAACACCAGCAGAAACTCTTCCCCGCCCAGGCGCGCGGCGATGTCCTTTTCACCCAGGTAGCGGCGGGTGAGATCGGCGAACCGCATCAATACCCGATCTCCGAACAGGTGGCCGTGGCGGTCGTTGATGCGTTTGAAGTGATCCAGGTCGACGAACGCCACCGCCAGCAGGAAGGCCCCCCGGCGCGCCTGGCCACAGCTTTTGGCCAGCAGCTCCATGGCATGGCGGCGCGAATACAGGCCGGTGAGTTCATCCTTCACCGCCAGATCCTGAATCCGCTCCAGCAGGTCGGTAAGCTGGCCGTTACGCTGGCGCAGACGCAGGCGGATGGTGGATATCTCGCTGGCCAGCAACACCATGGCCAGGGTGGTGAAAGCGAACAGCAGCCACTGACTCCAGGCGGCGGCGGGCCGGGTCAGATCGCCCTGCAGGCGCAAGGTCAGCAGCACCAGGCCATAGCCGGCCACGGCGATGGCGGCGGCCCGCGCCACGGCGCGGCGCCGCACCCGGAACACGCCCTGATGCAACACCGCGAAAAAGAAGGTCATCACCGCCAGTTGGGCCTGCTCCACGAATCCCACCGAAAGAAGCAGCGCCAGGGTGGACCAGATCATCAGGGGTTCGGTCAGGGAGGGGTCGTTCAAACGGCGGTTGGCACCGGCCTGGGCAAAGGCGAGCAGCGCCAGATGGCCGCCCCAGATGACCGCGAACAGACGCCAGAAGGCGGGTTCGCCGCCCCGGAAAAGGCCCCATTGCAGCGTCAGCCAGCACACCAGGGTGTGCGCCGCGCCGCCCGCCAGCAAGGCGAACGCCAGCCGGCGCAGGTAGAATTCCTGGCGCCGGTCAGGCGCCGTGCAGCGCCATCCGCGCATACGCTCCTTCCCCCAAGGCCATGATGCAACGAACCGGCGTTCAACGCATGCGTCCCCGCCGGCGACGACGAGCGTCTCCCGGGGAGAAGGATGATGGATCGACAAGACACCGGCGATTGCCACCGATGATAATTAAAAATGTGCATCAAATCACATTTTTGGTCGGGAATTCACCGCCGACTATCCGAACACACACGCTGCACCGCTTCGCACCAGCCCCGGTAACGACGCTCGCGCTCGACCTCTTCAAGAGCCGGCTCGAACGCGCGCTCGCGCTGCCAGTGCTCGGCCACCGCCGACAGATCATCGAACCAGCCCACTCCCAGACCGGCCAGGTAAGCGGCGCCCAGGGCGGTGGTTTCGGTGACCCGGGGGCGGTCCACACGCACGCCGAGCACATCGGCCAGGGTCTGCCCAAGCCAGTTGTTGACCACCATGCCGCCGTCCACGCGCAGGGCGGTGGGCCGGCGGCCACAGTCCGCCGCCATGGCCTCGAGAAGATCCCGGGACTGGTAGCAAACCGCTTCCAGGCCGGCGGTAACCACCTCGGCGATGCCGGTGTCCCGGGTCAGCCCGAGCAGGGCGCCGCGGGCGTGGGGGTCCCACCAAGGCGCTCCCAGGCCGGTAAAGGCCGGCACCAGGTATACGCCGCCGGCGGACCCCACCCGGCGCGCCAGGGCCTCGGTCTCGCTGGCGTGGGAAATCAGGTTGAGACCGTCGCGCAGCCACTGAATAGCGGCGCCGGCCACGAAGATGGAACCTTCCAGCGCATAGGTGGTACGACCATTGAGCCGATAGCCGACGGTGGTCAGCAGGCGGTTGTCCGAATGCACCGCCTGCCCGGTGTTCATGACCATGAAGCAGCCGGTGCCATAGGTGCTCTTCACCATGCCCGGTTCGAAGCAGGCCTGGCCGACCAGCGCCGCCTGCTGGTCGCCGGCGATGCCCGCCACCGGCACCGGCGCGCCCAGCAGGCCGGTGTCGGTACGACCGAATTCACCGGCGCTGTCGCCCACCTCCGGTAGCAGCGAAGCGGGTATCTGGAACAGTGCCAGCAGGTCCGGGTCCCAACGCTGCTCGTGGATATTGAACAGCAGGGTGCGCGAGGCGTTGGTGGCGTCGGTGGCGTGCACCCGCCCCCCGGTGAGCTTCCACAACAACCAGCAGTCGATGGTGCCGAACGCCAGTTCGCCGGCTTCGGCGCGCCGCCGGGCACCGTCCACGTTGTCGAGCAACCAGCCCAGCTTGGTGGCGGAAAAATAAGGGTCCAGCAGCAGGCCGGTGCGCTCGCGTACCCGGTCCTCGTGGCCGGCCTCCTTGAGCTTCTGGCATTGGTCGGCGGTGCGCCGATCCTGCCAGACAATGGCGCGGGCCAGGGGCTCGCCGGTGCGCCGGTCCCACAGCACCGTGGTCTCGCGCTGGTTGGTGATGCCGATGCCGGCCAGGTCGGCGGCTTCCACCGCCGCGTTTCGCAACGCCTGGCGACACAGCGCCAGGACATCGTTCCAGATCTCCGTGGCATCGTGCTCGACCCAGCCATCGCGGGGGAAATGCTGGCGGAATTCCTTCTGCGCCTGGCCCACGGCTTCGCCGTCACGGTCGAACACGATGGCGCGGGAACTGGTGGTGCCCTGGTCGATGGCGAGAAGATACGATGGCATGTTCACACTTCCTTTCATGGTCCGGCTTGCCAATCGCGGCGAAGGCCGCTCCTGCCGTTTTGTTATAGGCCGCGGCGGCGGCCGAGTACGTGCTGTTTTTGCTGGTGCCGGGGCAGAATGACACGAAAGCGGGCGCCACCCCATTCGCTTTCGGAAACCTGGATCGCGCCACCGTGCCAATCGACGATGCGTTTGACGATGGACAACCCCAGGCCGTAGCCGCCACTGGCCCGGTGGCGGCTTTTATCAAGCCGGGCGAACGGCTTGAAGACCCGCTCGCGCTGGTGCTCGGGGATACCCTTGCCGTCATCGTCCACATCCAGCACCACCTGATCGCCCTCCTCGCTCAGGGTCATGCGCACGCGGCTGCTGGCATAGCGCAGGGCATTGGTGACCAGGTTCTGCAGAATACGGTGCAGGTAGCGGGGGTCGCCGTCCAGGGTCAGATCGGTGGCGCCGGCCACCTCCACGGCGATGTCACCGCGAATGTCCTCCAGCTCGGCGGCCAGTTGCTCGCAGATATCACGCACCATCACCGGCTGGAATTCGATGTTGGGAGTGCCCTCCTCCAGGCGCGCGTAGGTGAGGATCTCATCGATCAGGCGGTCGAGCTGGTCGATGTCCTTGTCCAGGGCATTGAGCTTGCCGCGGCGCTCTTCGGCGGATTCGCAGTCCGCCAGCATTTCCAAACCGAAACGCAGCCTCGCCACCGGCGTGCGCAGTTCATGGGATACCGCCCGTGTCAGCTCCCTCTGGGCTTCGATCAGACGCCGGATGTGGGCGGTCATGCCATTGAAGGTGGCGGCCACCTGACCGATGGGGTCGTTACCGGGAATATCCGCGTAGGCACCGAGATCACCGCTGCCCAGGCGTTTCACCGCCCGGTCCAGGCGGCGCAGGCGGGTTTGCAGGGGACGCACCTGAAGGTAGGTGGACACCGCCACCAGCAACAGCGCCAGCACACCGGCGATGCTCAGCAACTGCCAGGGAAACTGATCGAACAGATGCAGCGGGCCCATCACCAGCACGCGCGGATCGGTGGCGCCGTCGTCCACCGGCATCAGCACACGCACGCCGGCGTCGCGGCGGGTGCTGTCGGACAACGACAACACCACCTCGTCGCGCCCCAGCCGGCGGCGTTGCTCGCCATCCAGCTCCAGGGAGGATTGCCGCTGTATCACGAGCGGATAACCGAACTGCCGGTTGAGCTCGACCAGCACCTCGTCCCAGCGGGCCCGGGGCTGGTCGCGCAGGTGGTCGAGCACCAGGCGGGCGGTGGCGCGGGCCTGCTGCTCGGACAGGCGGCTCAGGCGGGCGCGCAGATAGAGGTCGGCGTCGGGCAGCGGATACAGCACGGTGACGGCGTTGCCATCCGGCTCGCCGCGCAGCACCACGCGCTGCTCGTCCAGATGCAGGGCTTCCCGGTAGGACAATTCGAGGCTGCTACCGGTGCGCACCTCCACCGGCGCGCCGAATAACCGGGTCAGTTCCAGGGAACGGGCCTCGCGACCGGACTGGTCCAGGCCCCGGTAGCTGTCCGCCATCAGGTGGAAAGTGCCCTTGGCCATGCGCTCGCGGTACAGCAGGGAACGGTAGTCGTTGACCAGATCCACGCCGGCCCAGGTGAGCGCGCCGATGATCAGCAGCGCGACCAGGATGCCGCCGTAGATGCGGACGAAGATACTGTTCAATTAGCCGGAGCTCATTTCCTTGACGAACAGATAGCCCTTGGAACGCACCGTCTTGATACGCTTGGGGTTCTCCGGATCGTCGCCCACCTTGGGGCGGATGCGGGAAATACGCACATCGATGGAACGGTCCTGGCCGTCGTACTGGATGCCGCGCAACTTTTCGAAGATGGTCTCCCGGGACAGCACGGTGCCGGCGTTGGACGCCAGCAGCCAGAGCAGATCGTACTCGGCGCTGGTGAGGTCCACGGACTCGCCGCGCAGGGTCACCTCGCGGGCGGAGTTGTCGATCACCAGAACACCGAACTCCAGCCGTGACGGCGAGCTGTCGCGCTCGCTGTCGGTTTCCACCCGGCGCAACAGGGCCCGGATACGCGCCAGCAACACCCGTGGCTTGACCGGCTTGGCGACGTAGTCGTCGGCGCCCATCTCCAGCCCCAGCACCTGATCCATGTCGTCGGTGCGGGCGGTGAGCATGAGGATGGGATTCTTGTAGCCGCCGCGCACCTCCCGGCACACGGTGAGGCCGTCGGCGCCGGGCAGCATCAGATCCAGCACCACCAGGTCCGGCTGCTCGGAACGGATGCGGCGGATTGCTTCCTCGCCGTCACTCACCACGGTGACATCAAGACCGTTGGATTGCAGATATTCACAGGTGAGATCGGCGAGACGCTCGTCATCTTCGACGATCATGATCGTCGGCGGGTTATCCTGCACGGTGGTCATCCCGTCCTTGTCCTTTTTGGTTGTTGAGCCGTTCGCATTCTTTTATACGCATACCGGTGCGCGCGGGCAACCGCGCGTAGTGCCGGGCGGCGGCACAATATATAGGGTTTCGGCGCCGGGCCCAAGCACCCCGGGTTTTTGCTCACAAAGACCCACATTCCCCTCACAGATTATCCACAGGATTTCCCCAGCGGGAGGCATTGCAAAAACGCGGCCTCACCTATAAATTGTAGCCTTATCGGGCAGCGACCCCAAGATATTGGGTTTTCAGGCCACTTTCCGGACGGACGGCCCCTCGCTTTACCTTCCCCGGAAAACCCAGCCGGATCAGCCATTTACGGCCCCCGAGGGACCAGAAAAGGCGCCAGGCCCGACCCACGCAGCAGCATACTGAACACTATATATGGTGTTCGCGCCGCCGGAGCGCATCCCCGGCCCCCGCCATCCCGTCCGGTGACCGGCGGCGCGAACCCGAAGCGAACGGCACACAACGCGAACAGTACTCAACACAGACAGCACACAACGCACCGATATCGAACGGAGAGGGCATCATGCAAACGGATATGAATCGTGATCAGGCCGCCTCCGGCGTTCCCGCCGGCGACGACGCGCAGCAGGACGTCACCACCACCGCGCCCGGCCAACTGCGCGTGATCAAGCGCAATGGCAAGGTGGTCTCCTACGACGACGATAAGATCACCGTCGCCATCACCAAGGCGTTCCTGGCCGTGGAAGGCGGTACCGCCGCTGCCAGCTCGCGCATCCACGAAACCGTGGAGCGCCTTACCGAGCAGGTCTCCGCCACCTTCAAGCGCCGCATGCCCTCCGGTGGCACCATCCACATCGAGGAAATCCAGGACCAGGTGGAACTGGCGCTGATGCGCAACGGCGAGCACAAAGTGGCCCGCGACTACGTACTCTACCGTGAGGAGCAGTCCCGCAAACGCGCCGAACGGGAGCGCGAGCTGCCGGAGCCCAAGCATAAGGTGGACATGTCCGTCACCATGGAGGACGGCAGCCGCGCGCCGCTCGACATGGCGCGCCTGGAGCACCTGATCCGCGAGGCCTGCAGCGGCCTGGAAGAGGTCTATCCGGACAAGATCATCGCCGAAACCGTCAAGAACCTGTACGACGGCGTCTCCATCAAGGACGTCAACACCTCCATGGTGATGACCGCCCGCACCATGATCGAGATGGAGCCCAACTATTCCCAGGTCACCGCCCGGCTGCTGATGGACAAGATCCGCGCCGAGGCCCTGCAATACCTGGGCGTGGCCGAGCGCGCCAACCAGGAAGAGATGGAAGACCTCTACGCCAAGGCGCTGGCCGCCTACGTGGAAAAAGGCATCGAGTTCGAACTGCTGAGCCCGGAACTGGCCGAATTCGACCTCAACAAGCTGGGCGCCGCCATCGACGGCAAGCGCGACCTGCAGTTCTCCTACCTGGGCCTGCAGACCCTCTACGACCGCTACTTCATCCACCACAACGAGACCCGCATCGAGCTGCCGCAGTGCTTCTTCATGCGCGTGGCCATGGGCCTGGCGGTGCGCGAGGAGCAGCGCGAGGAACGGGCCATCGAGTTCTACAATCTGCTCTCCAGCTTCGACTACATGAGCTCCACGCCGACCCTGTTCAACGCCGGCACCCTGCGTCCGCAGCTGTCCAGCTGCTACCTGACCACGGTGCCCGATGACCTGTCCGGCATTTACAGCGCCATCCACGACAACGCCATGCTCAGTAAATTCGCCGGCGGCCTGGGCAACGACTGGACTCCGGTGCGCGCGCTGGGTGCCTACATTAAAGGCACCAACGGCAAATCCCAGGGCGTGGTGCCGTTCCTGAAGGTGGTCAACGACACCGCCGTGGCGGTCAACCAGGGCGGCAAGCGCAAGGGCGCGGTCTGTGCCTACCTGGAAACCTGGCACATGGACATCGAGGAATTCATCGAGCTGCGCAAGAACACCGGTGACGACCGCCGCCGTACCCACGACATGAACTCCGCCAACTGGATTCCGGACCTGTTCATGAAGCGGGTGATCAACGAGCAGGACTGGACCCTGTTCAGCCCCAACGACGTGCCGGACCTGCACGACCTCTACGGCGAAGCGTTCGAGAAGCGCTACGAAGAGTACGAGGCGATGACCCGCGACGGCCGCATGAAGCTCTACAAGCGTCTGCCCGCCATCAATCTGTGGCGCAAGATGCTCTCCATGCTGTTCGAAACCGGCCACCCGTGGTTCACCTTCAAGGACCCGTGCAACCTGCGCAGCCCGCAGCAGCACGTGGGCGTGGTGCACTCTTCCAACCTGTGCACCGAGATCACCCTGAACACCAGCGAGGACGAAATCGCGGTGTGCAACCTGGGCTCCGTGAACCTGGCCCAGCACATCGTTGACGGCAAGCTGGACCGCGACAAGCTGGCCAGCACGGTGAAAACCGCGGTGCGCATGCTCGACAACGTCATCGACATCAACTACTACAGCGTGCCCCAGGCGGAACGTTCCAACATGAAGCACCGCCCCGTGGGCCTGGGCATCATGGGCTTCCAGGACGCGCTTTATAAGCAGGGCTACAGCTACGCCTCCCGGGAAGCGGTGGACTTCGCCGACCAGTCCATGGAAGCGGTCAGCTACTACGCCATCCAGGCGTCCGCCAAACTGGCCGAGGAACGTGGCGCCTACCAGACCTTCGAGGGTTCCCTGTGGAGCCAGGGCGTGCTGCCGATCGATTCCATCGACATCCTGGTCAAGCAGCGTGGCGAGGACTACTGCCAGGTGGATCGTAGCCAGACCCTGGATTGGGACAGCCTGCGCGAGACCGCCCGGAAAGGCATGCGCAACTCCAACGTGATGGCGATCGCGCCCACCGCCACCATCGCCAACATCACCGGCGTATCGCAGTCCATCGAGCCCACGTACCAGAACCTGTACGTGAAATCGAACCTGTCCGGCGAATTCACCGTGGTCAACCCGTACCTGGTGAACGCGCTCAAGGAACGCGGTCTGTGGGACAACGTGATGGTCAACGACCTCAAGTACTACGACGGCTCCGTGCTGCCCATCGAGCGTGTGCCGGCGGACCTGAAAGAGCGCTTCCGCACCGCCTTCGAGATCGAGCCGCGCTGGATGGTGGAAGCCGCCAGCCGCCGCCAGAAATGGATCGACCAGGCGCAGTCCCTGAACCTGTACATCGCCGAGGCCAACGGCAAGAAGCTGGACGTCACCTACAAGATGGCGTGGCTGCTGGGTCTGAAGACCACCTATTACCTGCGCGCCATCGGCGCCACCCAGGCCGAGAAGTCCACCATCAATGACGGCAAGCTCAATCGCGTTTCTTCCGGTGCCGAGGGTGGCGCGGCCGCCGCCAACGGCGCCGAGGCTTCCGGCGGTGATTTCAGCCAGGCCGCGGACGTGCCCCAGGCCTGCTCCATCGACGACCCGGACTGCGAGGCCTGCCAATAAAAGACGCAAGCACGCTTACACGCCGGCACGCATCACGCCTTTTCGCGTGCCAGCGTGAAGCGTGTTGCGTGCAAGCGGCTTCTTTAAAGAATGCACCATCCGTGACGCCAAGGCGCCACCCTGAAAGAATGGAGAGAGACATGCTGAGCTGGGATGATTTTCATGCGCAAGAGACGCCGAACGCCAAGCAGCCCGGTGGCGCCGGGTCAACGCCGGCGCAATCTGCGCCGGTATCTGAGGAAGCGGCATCTGCACCTCAAGCACCGGCAGCGGGAAGTGGTGCGCATGCAGGAGATGACCGAGGAGCGCAAGCGCACCCTGGACACGAAGAGCTGCGCGGACGAACCGACACAGCGGTGACCGACGCCGTGCTGCGCGCCCAACAGGCCGTGGCCAAGATGGACGACGCCGAGGGCGTGGCGGAGCTGGAAGGCGCCGCCGGCCGCGTGCAGGTCGACGACAAGCGCATGATCAATTGTCGCGCCGACCTCAACCAGCTGGTGCCCTTCAAGTACGACTGGGCCTGGCAAAAATACCTGGACGGCTGCGCCAACCACTGGATGCCCCAGGAAATCAACATGAACGCCGACCTGGCGCTGTGGAAGAAGGAAGGTGGCCTCACCGAGGACGAGCGCCGCATCGTCAAGCGCAACCTGGGCTTCTTCTCCACCGCCGATTCCCTGGTCGCCAACAACCTGGTGCTCGCCACCTACCGGCTGATCACCAACCCGGAGTGTCGCCAGTACATCCTGCGCCAGGCGTTCGAGGAGGCGATCCACACCCACGCCTACCAGTACTGCATTGAGTCCCTGGGCATGGACGAAGGCGAGATCTTCAACATGTACCGGGAAATCCCCTCGGTGGCCAAGAAGGCGCAATGGGGCATCGAGTACACCCGTGAGATCTCCGACCCGTCGTTCACCACCGGCACCGTGGAAACCGACAAGGCGCTGCTCAAGAACCTGATCGCGTTCTACTGCGTGCTGGAAGGGGTGTTCTTCTATTGCGGCTTCACCCAGATCCTGTCCATGGGCCGCCGCAACAAGATGACCGGCGTGGCCGAGCAGTTCCAGTACATCCTGCGCGACGAGTCCATGCACGTGAACTTCGGCGTCGACGTGATCAACCAGATCAAACTGGAAAACCCGCACCTGTGGGACCAGGAAATGCGCGACAAGGTCACCCAGATGATCCTGGAAGGCACCGAGCTGGAAATCCAATACGCCCGCGACACCATGCCGCGCGGCGTACTGGGCATGAACGCCTCGATGATGGAAGAGTACCTGCAGTTCATCGCCAACCGTCGTCTCACCCAGTTGGGCCTGCCCGAGCAGTTCAAGGGCGTCACCAACCCGTTCCCCTGGATGAGCGAGATCATGGACCTGCGGAAAGAGAAGAACTTCTTCGAAACCCGCGTCACCGAGTACCAGGTGGGCGGCGCCCTGTCCTGGGATTGAGTGCCGGCTCCATGGGGCGGGGTTTGTCCCCGCCCCCGTCCTTTGGCACCATAGTAAGGACCATTCACGGAGGCCGCATGAGCGATCAAGACCACGACGATTTCCAGGAGGAAGCCCGGGACCTTATCTCCGCCATCGAGCAGGTCGAGGAAACCCTGGCGATGATGACCACCGTGGTGAGCCAGCTCAAGGAGCAGGTCACCGCCCACATCGACGGCGATGAAGACACCGTGGAAATGAGCGCCGAGGAATTCCTGGAACAGTGCGAGAACATCGAGGGCACCTGGCACTGAGGATCGCCCCGACCAATACCACGCATCAGTATTCACCATACCCGCCCGCGCCATCGACGCGTTATAGTACCCCCCAGCATGACGATCCCCGCCAATCGAAGAATGAAGGGCGCGCGAACCGCGTGCCGGTAAGGAGAGCCTGAATGAAAGCTTCGGATTTGTTCGTCAGGGCCCTGGAAGCGGAAGGCGTGGAATACGTCTTCGCCATCCCCGGCGAGGAAAACCTGGATTTGCTGGAAGCCCTGCGCGGCTCCCGTTCCATCCAGCTGGTGATCACCCGTCACGAACAGGCCGCCGGCTTCATGGCCGCCACCTACGGCCGGCTCACCGGCAAGGCCTGCGCCTGCCTGTCCACCCTGGGCCCCGGCGCCACCAACTTCGTGACCGCCGCCGCCTACGCCCAACTGGGCGCCATGCCGATGGTGATGATCACCGGACAGAAACCGATCAAGTCCAGCAAGCAGGGGCAGTTTCAGATCATCGACGTGGTCGACATGATGCGCCCGCTGACCAAGTTCACCAAGACCGTGGTCAGCGGCGACACCATCCCCGCCCGGGTGCGCGAAGCATTCCGGCTGGCCCAGGAGGAGCGCCCCGGCGCCACCCACCTGGAGCTGCCCGAGGACATCGCCCGGGAGCATTCCACCATGCCGGTGCTGGAGCCGAGCCTGACGCGCCGTCCGATCGCCGAGGACAAGGCCATCTGCCGCGCCGTGGAGGCCATCAAGGGCGCCCGCAAGCCGCTCATCGTGGTGGGCGCCGGCGCCAACCGCAAGCTCACCAGCAAGATGCTGCGCCAGTTCATCGAAAAACTCGGCATCCCCGCCATCACCACCCAGATGGGCAAGGGCGTGGTGGACGAGACCGGCGCCCACTTCCTGGGCAACACCGCGCTCTCCGACGGTGACTTCGTGCACCGCGCCATCGACGCCGCCGACCTGATCATCAACGTCGGCCACGACGTGGTGGAGAAACCGCCCTTCTTCATGCAACCCGGCGGCGCCGAAGTGGTGCACATCAACTTCAACTCCGCCCAGGTGGACCCGGTCTACTTTCCGCAGATCGAGGTGGTGGGCGACATCGCCAACAGCCTGTGGCAGCTCAAGGAACGCCTGGCCCCCCAGGAGCACTGGAGCTTCGCCGATTTCCACCGGGTCCGTGACGCCCTGCAGAAACACATCGCCGAGGGCGCCCGCGACGATCGCTTCCCAATCCTGCCCCAGCGGCTGGTGCGCGAGATTCGCCGGGTCATGCCCAGCGACGGCATCATCGCCCTCGACAACGGCATGTACAAAATCTGGTTCGCGCGCAACTATCCGGCCACCCACCCCAACACCGTGCTGCTGGACAACGCCCTGGCCAGCATGGGCGCCGGCCTGCCTTCGGCCATGGCCGCCAAGATGGTGCACCCGGAACGCCGGGTGATGGCGGTATGCGGCGACGGCGGTTTCATGATGAACTCCCAGGAGTTGGAAACCGCCGTGCGCCTGAATCTGGATCTGGTGATCCTGATCCTGCGCGACGACGGCTACGGCATGATCAAGTGGAAGCAGAAGCAGATGGATTTCCACGACTTCGGCCTGGACTTCCACAACCCGGACTTCGTCGCCTACGCCAAGGCCTACGGCGCCCAGGGGCACCGCGTGGAAAGCACCGGCGACCTGGTGCCCAAGGTGGAGGAGTGCTACGCCACCGGCGGCGTGCACGTGGTCGACGTGGCGGTGGACTACAGCATGAACGACCGTATCCTCAACCAGGAAATCCGCGAGCTCAGCAGCAAGGTCTGAGCCCGCCGGCCCGCCCGCGCGTGACGCTGCCTCGCGGCGTTTCCGCGCGCCGCTGCATTACATTACAGTAGGCCCATTGAGATAACGGGGACCTTTCCATGTGGCGGGATCACTATGCGCGCCTGGCGCGCTACAACCATTGGCAGAACGGCCAGGTCCTGAACGCCTGCGCCACCCTCGACGACGGTGAGCGCAAGGCGGAACGCGGGCTGTTCTTCCATTCCATCCACGGCACCCTGAACCACCTGCTGCTCACCGACCGCCTGTGGCTGGGCCGCTTCACCGGCAGTCCGTTCGCGGTGGAAAGCCTGGCCCAGGAGCTGTACGGCGACTTCCACACCCTGTGCCAGGAGCGCAACCGCACCGACCGGGATCTGGCCGACTACGTAGCCACCCTGGAAGAACCGGGTCTGGACGACGACCTCCACTATCTGACCTCCACCGGTTCGCCGCGCACCCTTCCCCTGCGCCTGTGCCTGACGCACCTGTTCAACCATCAGACCCACCACCGGGGCCAGCTCACCGCCGCGCTCAGCCAGCTCGGTCGGGACTTCGGCACCACGGATCTGATCTTCATGCCCGACGACGTTCAACCATGACCGATACCCTGACCCTGGTGGTGATCCTGCTCGCCACGGCGGTGTTCGCCGTGGTGGTGTTCCGCCGCCTGCATCTGCCCCCCATCCTCGCCTACCTGGGCGCCGGCGTGCTCGCCGGCCCCGGCGGCTTCGGCTGGGTAGGCGACACCTCCGGCATGCGTCACCTGGCGGAGTTCGGCATCGTCTTCCTGCTGTTCTCCCTGGGTCTGGAATTTTCCATCCCACGGCTGCTGGCCCTGCGCCGGGTAGTGTTCGGCGCCGGGCCGCTGCAACTGGTGCTCACCGCCGTGCCGGTGGCGGCGGTGTTATGGCTGGTGGGCTTGTCGCCGGCGGTGGCCCTGATCGGCGGCGGCGCCTTCGCGCTCTCCTCCACCGCCATCGTGATCCGCGATCTGATCACCCGGGGCGCGGTGAACACCGGCTACGGGCGCGCCACCACCGGTGTACTGCTGTTCCAGGACCTGGCGGCGGTGATCATGCTGGTGCTGCTGCCGGTGCTCGCCGATCCCAGCGCCGGCGACCCGCTGATCACCGCCAGCGCCACCCTGGGCAAGGCGGTGCTGTTGTTCGCCGGCATCTATGTGATCGGCAAATGGGTGCTGCCCCGGGCCCTGGAGGAAACCGGCCGCGCCCGTTCCGACGAAGTGTTCGTGATGACCGCCCTGCTGCTGGCGCTGCTGGCCGCCTGGGTGACCCACGCCCTGGGGCTGTCCATGGCCCTGGGCGCCTTCCTGGCCGGCATGATGCTCGGCGAGAGCCACTTCCGCCATCAGATCGAGGCGGACATCCGCCCGTTCCGGGACCTGCTGCTGGGGCTGTTCTTCATGGGCGTGGGCATGCTCATCTCGCCGGCCCTGTTCGCCCAGTACTGGCACTGGATTCTGATCGGCGCGGCCTTGCTGATGGTGTGCAAGCTGGTGCTGATCGCCGGGCTGCTGCGGGTGCTCGGCGAGCGCAAGGAGACCGCCCTGCGCACCGGCATCCTGCTCGCCCAGGGCGGCGAGTTCGGCTTCGTGCTGGTGGCTCTGGCGGTGACCCACGACCTGATCACCAATGAGCAGGCCGGCGTGCTGGTGTCCATCACCGTGCTCACCATGGCCGCCACCCCCGCCCTGCTGGAACACAGCGGCACCCTGACCCGCCGTTTGCTGCGCCAGTGGGAGAAGGAACCGGACACCCCGTCCGTGGACGAAGACACCCACGGCCATGTGCTGCTGTGCGGCTATGGCCGCGTGGGCCAGAACCTGATGCGCTACCTGCACCGCTTCCATCACCAGGCGGTGGCCATCGACACCGACCTGGTGCGCATCCAGGAAGCCAGCCAGGCCGGCGAGCGAATCCTGTTCGGCGACGCCACCCGCAAGGAGATTCTGGAACGGGCCGGCATCCACCGGGCCAGCCTGCTGGTGGTGACCTTCGACGATCCACGCCAGGCGGAACGCATTCTGCATACCGCCCACCAGCTTTGTCCGGATCTGCGCGTGCTGGTGCGCACCCGGGACGACACCCATCTGGACGATCTGCTCGGCGCCGGCGCCGCCGAGGTCGTGCCGGAGGTGCTGGAAGCCTCGCTGATGCTGGTGGCCCATGCCCTGATGATGCTCGACACACCGTTCGGCAAGGTGCTGGCCATGCTGCGTCAGAGCCGCCGTGAGCGTTACAAGCTGCTGCGCGGCTACTACCACGGTGAGTCCCTGCCCACCGCCGACAGCGCCGGCAATCCCTACCGGCTGCTGCACGCGGTCACGGTGAGCGGCCAGGCGGCCTGCATCGGCAAGCGCCTCGATCAGCTCGACCTCAAGGAGGGCAAGGTGGAGGTGCAGTCCCTGCGCCGCGATGACCGCAGCCTGGACTACCCCGCCGGCGACACCGAGCTGCGCGACGGCGACATCCTGATCCTCTATGGTCCCCTGGAAGCCGTGGAAGCCGCCGAGGAGAAACTGCTCGGCGGCTAGAGCGCATCGCGACTGAAGTCGCTCCTACATACCGACCTTGTAGGAGCATACCGACCTTGTAGGAGCGACTTCAGTCGCGATAACCGCCGCCAATCACCGCCCTGAAGCGGAGCGCCGGGCCCGCTCCGGCGTGCGCCCGGTCCACTGGCGGTAGGCCCGGCTGAAAGCACTGTGCTCCGAGTAACCCAACAGCAGGGCGATCTCCCCCAGGGTCAGGGACCGGTCCGCCAGGTACTGGTCGGCGAGCTGTTCCCGGGTACGGTCGAGCAGCATTTGCCAGCTCAGGGCCCGCCCCGCCAGGCGCCGCTGCAAGGTGCGCGGCGACACATGCAGGCGCTCGGCCACCCGCCTGAGGCTTACCCGCCCCTCCGGCAACAACCCCACCAGGGTGCGCTGCAGGGCCCGGTCGAAATCATCGGAATCCGGCAGGGCCCGCAGCAACGCCCGGGCCTGATGATCAAGCAACGCCCGGGAGGCGGCATCGCTGCGTGGCAGGCTCAGGCCGAGGAACGACAGCGGAAAACTCACGCTGGTATGGCCCGCGCCGAACGCCACCGGGCAGCCAAGGAATTCCCGGTATGCCCGCCGCACGCCGGCGTCCGGCGCCGCGAACACGAAACTCACCCGCAGCGGCACCAGACGCCGCTCCAGCAGGCGGCGTATGAAAGTGATCATCGCCGCCACCGACACGCTGTCCGCCAGTTCGCCCACCGCTACCGCCGCCGGCCAGCGCATCGTCATGCGGTCCGCGCCGGCCTCCACCTCCACCAGATCCCGACCATAGAACAGGCTCTCGTAACGCTGGTAGGCCAGCATCACCTCGCCCAGGGTCTGGCAAGTCAGGGTCAGATAACCCAGCACGCCCACATGACGCGGCTGCACCAGGGCACCGATCGCCAGGCCTGGCGCCGGCAGCTCCGGGCGCAGCGCCACCGCCCGCGCCAGCAACTCGCGCCACAGCGGTAACGCCACGATGTCCGCCGGGCCCCGGCTATCCAGTATCGAGCGCAATTCCGGCGCCGGCAGATTTTCCTTGTCCAGCCAGTCGGTGAGCAGTTGCACCCAGGCCCCGGTAACCCGCATGGACGTGGCCATGGCGCTTCCCCATGAATGATGGTGAATGGTGATGATGGCATGAATTGTCAAAAACACGGCGTCATTCGTCAATACACCCCTTAGCGTCGCCCGCACAATGGAGGCTCAGCGACCTGGAGACAGAATCGATGCCCCTGATGGAAATGTTCCACGATGTCTGGCGCGACAGTGGCCTGGAGAGCCTGTGGCTGACTCTGTCGCCCTGGCTGGCGCTGGACGAACGACAGATGATCTTCGTCGTCGCGACGCCGGTCTTTATTGGCGTATTCCTGTGGGAATACCTGAAGATCCGCCACGACCCGGCGCGGGTGGAACCGCGGGAATCGCTGCGTAATTTTCTGCTTGGCGCCGGCTACCAGACCACCGAGTTGCTGTTCGCCGGCGTGATTTCCTTTCCGGTGTTCGCCCTCGCCTACCATTACCGGCTGCTGGATATCCCGCTCAACTGGGCCACCGGCGCCCTGCTCTGGGTACTCACCGACTTCTGTTTCTACTGGTTCCATCGTGGTTCCCACCGGGTGCGCTGGCTGTGGGCCGCCCATGTCACCCACCATTCCTCCGAGCGCATGAACTTCTCCACCGCCATGCGCCAGAACGCCACCAACATCTTCAACGGCGGCTGGCTGGTCTATGTGCCGTTGGCCCTGATCGGCTTCAATCCGGTGTGGATTGGCGTCTGTTATGCCCTGTCCCTGGTCTACCAGTTCTTCATCCACACCACCCTGGTGGGCCGCCTGCATCCGTGGATCGAGTGGCTCTTCAATACTCCCAGCCACCACCGCGTGCACCATGCCCGCAACCCGGACTACATCGACCGTAACTACGGCGGCGTCTTCATCGTCTTTGACCGCCTGTTCGGCACCTTCACCGAAGAACGGGACGATGAACCGGTGGAGTACGGCATCACCCGCCCGGTGTACAGCCACAGCCTGATCGTCAACTGGTGCCATGAATACCGGGATATGTTTCGCGACATGGCCCAACGCGGCTCGCCGGGCCAGCGGCTCAAACATTTATGGAAGCCGCCGGAGTGGCGCCGGGACGGAAACCGGTGACGGGTTACAAAACAAAACCAATCAAAACATTTACCGCTAAGGAGGCCTGAAACGCCCGTGCCATGGGCGTTTCCCCCGTTGCACAGCAACGCCATCCATAGCCGGGCCGGATTGTTGAGAAAAACTGTCATATTCGAATCATGACCGAGCCGTAGCGTGCCGCCAGATTTTCCATATCGAGGCAGGTCATGAAACGACGCGAATTCCTCACCCGTTCCGCCACCGCCGGGCTGTCCCTGGGCGTGTTGTCCGCCTGCGGGGGCGGCGGCTCCAACTCCCCGGACAACGGCGATACCGGCCAGCCCGGCAACGGCACACCGAACGCTCCGGAGATGCCCGCCTATGACGGCCCGGACCCGTTCCAGCATGGCGTCGCCAGCGGCGATCCGCTGGCCAATCAGGTGATCCTCTGGACCCGGATCAGCGCCGCCAATCTGGACGAAATCCCGGTCATCGTGGAGGTGGCCCGGGACCCGGCCTTTACCACGCCGGTGTACCAGGGCGTCGGCTACGCGCGCTCCCAGAACGATTTCACCGTCAAGCTGGACCCGCTGCTGCCGGACCCGGAGACCACCTATTTCTACCGCTTCCGCAGCCTTGGCTTCACCAGCCCGGTGGGGCGCACCCGCACCGCCCCGGCCCCCGGCGCCCGGGTCGATCACCTGCGCCTGGCGGTGATGTCCTGTTCCAACCTGCCCTATGGCTGGTTCAACGCCTACGGCCGGGTGGCGCGGCGCGCCGATCTGGACGCCGTGCTGCACCTGGGCGACTACATCTATGAATACGCCCAGGGGGAATACAACGACCCGGACCTGGCGGCGCTGCGCCCGGTGGACCCGCCCAACGAGATCATCACGCTGGAGGACTACCGCCGTCGCTATGCCTGCTATCGCCGCGACCCGGACCTGCAAGAGTGCCACCGGCAGCACCCCTTCATCTGTGTCTGGGACGACCACGAGATCGCCAACGACGCCTGGATGAACGGCGCCGAGAACCACAACGAAGGCGAAGGCGACTTCGCCGACCGCAAGCGCGCGGCGGTGCGCGCCTACTACGAATGGATGCCCATTCGCATGGGCTTCCCGGACC
This sequence comes from Alloalcanivorax sp. C16-2, assembly GCF_046507615.1. Lineage (NCBI taxonomy): Bacteria > Pseudomonadati > Pseudomonadota > Gammaproteobacteria > Oceanospirillales > Alcanivoracaceae > Alloalcanivorax > Alloalcanivorax sp. C16-2. The sequence goes on from NZ_JBKFTL010000002.1 coordinate 357,811, forward strand.
GGGACATGCGTATCTACCGGCGCTTCGACTATGGCGACCTGCTCACCCTGGTGATGCTCGATACCCGTCTGATCGGTCGCGACCAGCAAGTCAGCAGCCCTTCGGCGGCCCGCGACCGGAACCGCCAGTTGCTCGGCCAGGACCAGCGCGAATGGCTGTTCGAACAACTGGAATATTCCCGGGGACGCGGCGCCCGCTGGCATGTGATCGGCCAGCAGGTGATGCTCTCGCCGCTTACCCTGGGCACCCTGCCGGACATGCCCAACTGGGACCTGGGCGGCGGCGCCCAGCTGAACTACGACCAATGGGACGGTTACGAAACCAGCCGCCGCGCCCTGCTCGGCCGCATCGAGGCCATGGCCCTGGACAACACCGTGGTGCTCACCGGCGACATCCACAGTTCCTGGGCCATGGACGTAAGCACCGACCCGGGCAACGCCCTGGTCTACAACCGCTTCACCGGCGAGGGCTCCCTGGCGGTGGAGTTCGTGACCCCGGCGGTGACCTCGCCAGCGGCGCCCACCAAGGGGCTCTCCGACCTGGCCCGCGCCGCCCTGGTGCCGCTCAATCCGCATCTGAAATGGGTGGACCTGTTCCGCCGTGGCTATCTGGTCCTCGACCTCACCGGTGAACATTGCAAAGCCGACTGGTTCCACCTCAACACGGTCAGCGAACCGGACGACAGCGAGTTCTTCGCCCGCTCCTACCTGACCCGCGATGGCCAGAACCATGTGGAGCGGGCTTCCCAACCCAGCGCTCCGAAACCCGACGCGCCGCCGCTGGCGCCTTCAACCCAAGGGGTCAAGCCATGAGCCTGAAACGACGTGACTTTATTCGTAACCTGTTGATCGGCGGCGCCAGCGTACCGGTACTCAGCGCCTGCGGCGGCGGCGGCGGAGGTGGCGGCGACGACCAAGGCGCCACGCCGGGGGGCGGCGAGGAAACCGGCAACACGCCGGATACTCCGGAGGCACCCCGCACGCTGCGTTTTATCGCCGTCGGCGACACCGGCAGTGGCGGCCAGGGCCAGTATCAGGTGGCCGCCGCCATGGAAGCGGTGGTGGCCGAGCGCGGCTGCGACCTGGTGCTGCTCACCGGCGACAACATCTACGAAGCCGGCGTCACCGCCGTGGACGACCCCCAGTTTCTGGAAAAATTCGAGTATCCCTACCAGAACCTGGATCTGCCATTCTTCCTCTGCCTGGGCAATCACGATTGCGCCAGCACCGTGTTCGGCGGCGGCTCGGACAATCAGCGCGGTGATTACCAGGTCATGTACCACTACAGCCGCGACCGCTATTCCAACAAGTGGCACATGCCGGCCCGCTTCTACAGCCAGGCCTTCGCCACCTCACGGGAAACGCCCTTTCTGGAACTGTTCGTGGTGGACTCCAACCCGCTCACCAGCTTCTATCTGGACCACGACGAGAACTTCAACTGGAGCAACTACGGCTACCCGCAACAAACCTGGATGAAGCGCGCCGTCGGCAAAAGCCAGGCCCACTGGAAAATCGCCATGACCCATGTGCCCTACCGCTCCAATGGCAAGCACGGCAACGCCGGCGACCTGGACGCCCACCTGCGCTGGATGTTCAATAACCCGGACGCCGATGGCCTGCGCTACAAGGCTTTTCTGGAGGAATGCTTCGCCGACCGGGCCGACCTGTTGCTCACCGGCCACGACCATTCCCTGCAATGGCTGCAACCGGCGCAAGCCATGGGCCGCACCGAACTGATCGTGTCCGGCGCCGGCGCCAAGACCGACGACTTCAAGGACGCCAACCGCAACCCGGTGCGCTACCAGAACGACAGCGACTACGGTTTCGTCTGGGTGGAACTGAACGAGGACAGCATGACCACTGTGTTCTACCAGGTCTCCCCGGATGACGGCAGCGTGCGCATCGGCCACCAGGAAACCCGCGCCAAGCCGGTCACCGCCGATGTTCTGGAACCGGCCTGAGTGGGGGAACCGGCCTGAACGGCGAGCCGGCGGCTCAGGCCGCCGGCAACAACAACAACGACAGTGCCGGCACCGCCACCAGCAACACGATGCGCACCAGGTCCGCGCCCAGGAAAGGCACGATGCCACGGCTGACCGCCCCCAGGGAGGTGCGTTCGCTGAACTTCTGCACGATGAACAGATTCATGCCCATGGGCGGGGTAATCAGTCCGATCTCCACCACCATCAAGGCGATGATGCCGAACCAGATGGAAATCTGTGTCTGGGTAAGGTCGAAGAACGGCAGCCCCACCACGATCGGATAGAAAATCGGCACGGTAAGCAGAATCATGGACAGGGAATCCATTACGCAGCCCAGCAGCAGGTAGATCACCAGGATCGAACACAGCACCGCGAACGGCGCCATGCCGCTGGCCTGCACCCAGTTCGCCAGTTCCACCGGCATGCGGCTGAGCGCCAGGCCGCTGTTCAGCAGGTCGGCGCCGATCACCACCAGATAGATCATGGCGGATGCCTCGGCGGTACCGATCAGGCTTTTCACCAGGCCCTCGCCACGCATGCCGCCACGTACCACGGCGAACAGACCGCAGGCGCCGGCGCCGATGGAAGCCGCCTCGGTGAGGTTAGCCCAGCCGCCATAGATGCCGAAGATCACCACCAGGAACACCAGCAGCACCGGCGACACTTCCGCCAGGGCGCGCAAACGCGTGCCCCAGGCCGCCTTGGGGATACGCGGCGCGTCGCGCATGGTGCGCATGGCCACCAGACGGATCACGATCAAATAACCGAGCATGGCCACCAGGCCGGGGATGATGGCCGCCACGAACAGCTTGCCGATGGATTCCTGGGTGAGCACCGCGTAGACGATCAGTGGCACCGAAGGCGGGATCAGAATACCCAGGGTACCGCCGGCGGCGATGGTGCCGGCCGCCAGCCTGCTTGGGTAGTGGTGTTTCTCCAGCTCCGGCAGCGCCACCTGGCTCATGGTGGCGGCGGTGGCCAGGGACGAGCCGCAGATGGCGCCAAAGCCGGCGCAGGCGCCGGCGGCGGACATCGCCAGCCCGCCCCGCCAGTGGCCGATGAACGCCGAGGCGGCGCGGAACAGCGCCCGGGACAAGCCGCCGTGGATGGCGAACTGCCCCATCAGCACGAACAACGGAATCACCGCCAGGTCGTAATCGGACACCCGCGCGTAGACCAGATTGTTGATGGTGAACAACAGGGCGTTGAGGTTGCCATGGTTGACCAGCACGTAACAGAGAATGCCCGCCAGGAACATGCCGATGCCCACGTGCACGCGCAGAGCCAGCAAGCCCATCAGCACCGCCAGCACCAGCAGTCCGGTTTGCATGCCGCTCATGGTCTGATCTCCCGCGCCGCCCGGTACAGCCCGCAAAGCGCAAGCAGCGCCAGGCTCGGCACCATCAGCCCCTGAGGCCACCACAGCGGCACGCCAAGCATGGTGGAGGTGGAACCGTAATCCTGGCTGTTCTGCATCAGCAGAAAGGTGCGCCAGCCCATCAACGCCGCCACCGCCGCCAACAGCAGATGGCCGATGGCCAGCAGCCCCCGGTTCACCGGCGCCGGCAGAAAGCCCGCTATCAGATCCACGCGAATATGGTTGTCGGTCATCTCGCACAGGGGCAGAAAAGCCGTCACCGCCACGGCAATGGCCATTTGCAGCATTTCAATGTCACCGGGGATCGGCGCGGAAAACAGCTTGCGCCCCACCAGTGACACCAGCGACATGACAATCAGCACCAGGACGATGGCGCCACCGGCCAGGGCGAACCCCAGCGACAACCGACGCAGAATAACGCCCGCCATTGTTCACTCCGCTCACAGGGAGGCGCGCTTCAGCGCGCCAGTTCCGGGGTGTATTCCTTAACCGTTTGGCGCAGGCCGTCGAACAGGGCCTGGCGGTCCAGGCCGCCGTCGTCGTTGCCCACCCAGTCATCGACCACGCTTTGCGAGGCCTGAACCATGGCCCGATAGGCGGCGTCGTCCAGGGTAACGATGGTGTGCTTGTCGTCGGCGGCGATGCGGTTTTTCACCTGATCGATGGCCTGATCCCAGGCCTTGCCGAAGCGCACGGTAAGCGCCTCGCCACTGTACTCGTCGACGATCTTTTTCAGGTCGTCCGGCAAGCCCTGGTAGCGTTGCTGGTTCATCAGCATGGCCAGTGTGGTCACCGTGGTGGTGGCCTGATCCGGTGCCGTTTGCATGTGATGGAAGGTGGTTTCGTCCAGCTTGGTGGGCGGTACCACTTCCCATACCGCCAGGGCGCCGTCGATCACCCCCTTGGACAAGGTGTCGGCGATTTGCGACGGCGGCATGCTCACCGGCGTGGCGCCCACGGAGGTGAGAAAGCGGGATGCCAGCCGGGTGGAAGCGCGAATCCGCAGGCCCTTCATATCATCCAGGTTGCTCACTGGCTTCTTCGCGGTGTGCAGGGTGCCGCCGCCATCGCTGTACACCGCCAGCACCTTGTAGTCCTTGAAATCATCCTTGGCGTAGGTCGTGGAATAGTCCCAGATGATGCGGCTGGCGGTCTCGCCACCGGCCGGCAAAACGAACGGCAATTCCAGCGCCTCACTGCGCGGGAAACGGCCGGCGGAGTAACCCAGCGCTGTCCACACCACGTCCACCACGCCGTTGCGCGCCATGTCCGCCAATTGTCCCGGCGTACCGCCGAGCTGCATGGAGGGATAGATCTCACATTGGATGCGACCGTCCGACGCCGCCTTCATGTCCTCGCACCAGGGTTCGATCACGTTCTGCTGGGCGTTGGAGTTGGCCGGCAGGAAATGCTCGATACGCAGAGTAACGGTGTCGTCGGCGTGGGCACCGGTCAGCCCCAGGGTCAGGCCCAGGGCGGTGCCGGCAATCCAGAGGGGGAGGTTTCTTATGCTTGCTTTCATGATGACCTCGTCTGTCTTTGCTTGTTGTTCTTGATGGCGACGCCCCTGCCGGGCACGCCGCAATCCATTAATTTGTTAATGAATACTAAACAGCCTCCGAGCGGCCGGTCAATGCGCCGGCATGAATAAAATCGTTTCCTTCCCGGGTGGGTATACATTCGCGCACCCCGCCGTTGGAAAGTGCAATTTTTCCCTCGGAAAACACCTGGGACTCCCCTCTTCTCTCGCCGATGATGAAAAAAGCAACGCAAACAACGGTTCATCACGGTCGCCTCCGTGGCTTGGAGATTGCGTAGGAGCGACTTCAGTCGCGATGAAGCTGGCAAGGCCGATCAGAAAAACAAAGGAGAAATCCCAGTGCAGTTCCATCATCACGGTTACGTTTCCAGCGACCCCCGCGTCGAGGACGCCGCCGGCACCGGCATCGACCGTCCCGCGGACCTGCCCGAGCACGTCGACGTGCTGATCGTCGGCAGCGGCCCGGCGGGCATGATCGCCGCCGCGCAACTGGCTAAATACCCGAACGTCACCACCCGCATTGTCGAGCGCCGCCCGGGCCGCCTGAAACTGGGCCAGGCCGACGGCATCCAGGCACGCAGCGTGGAGACTTTCCAGGCATTCGGCTTCGCCGGGCGCATCACCGACGAGGCCTACCGGATCACGGAAATGGCGTTCTGGTCCCCGGACCCGGCCAACCCGGACAACATCACCCGCGCCTCGGTGGCGCTGGATGACGGCACCGGCGAGATCAGCGAATTCCCTCATCTGATCGTTAATCAGGCCCGGGTTCTGGATTACTTCGCCGAATTTGCCCGCAACGCCCCGGCGCGCATCACGCCGGACTACGGTCTGGAGTTTGTTGGCCTGGACATCGACCGGGCCGCCGAATACCCGGTCACCGTGACCCTGCGGCATGTGAGCGGCGAACGGGAAGGCGAGGAACGCACCGTGCGCGCCAAATACGTGGTCGGCTGCGACGGCGCCCACAGCAAGGTGCGCGAGGCCATTGGCCGCCAGCACGTGGGCAAGGTGGCCAACCACGCCTGGGGCGTGATGGACGTACTCGCCACCACCGACTTCCCGGACATCCGCACCAAATGCGCGATCCAGTCCGCCAGCGGCGGCAGTATCCTGCACATTCCCCGCGAAGGCGGCCATTTGTTCCGCATGTACGTGGACCTGGGCGAGGTGTCCGCCGACGATAACCGTCAGGTGCGCCAGACCACCCTGGAGACCACCGTGGCCAAGGCCAACCGCATCCTCCATCCCTACACGCTGGAGGTGAAGGACTGTGCCTGGTACACGGTCTACGAGGTGGGCCACCGGGTCACCGACAAGTTCGACGACGTGGACCCGGGTGACGAGGGCCGGCATGCGCCGCGCGTCTTTATCGCCGGCGACGCCTGCCATACCCACAGTGCCAAGGCCGGCCAGGGCATGAACGTCTCCATGCAGGACGGCTGGAACATCGCCTGGAAATTGGGTCAGGTGCTGTCCGGCCAGGCGCCGGCGGAACTGCTGGCCACCTATTCCGAGGAACGCCAGGAGGTGGCGCAGAACCTGATCGACTTCGACCGCGAGTGGTCGAGCCTGATGGCCAGGCCCACCGAGGACTTCGAGGACCCCAAGGAACTGGCGGACTTCTATGTGAAAACCGCGGAATTTCCCGCCGGCTTCATGACCGAGTACCGCCCCTCCATGATCACCGGCGACACCCGCCACCAGTCACTGGCCACCGGTTTCCCGGTGGGCAAGCGCTTTAAATCGGCGCCGGTGATGCGGGTCTGCGACGGCAACGATGTGCACCTGGGCCACCACGCCACCGCTGACGGCCGCTGGCGGATCTATGCCTTCGCCGACGCCGGCGCCGAACGGCTGAACGACTGGGCGGAATGGATGCTCAACGCCGCCGCCTCGCCGGTGGCGCGCTTTACCCCGGACGGCGCCGATCTGGACAGCCTGTTCGACATCAAGGTGATCTATCAGCAACCCCACGGCGAAGTGGAGTTCGGCCCGTCCATTCCGCCGCTGTTCCAACCCCGGGTGGGCCCCTTCCAGCTCACCGACTACGAAAAGGTTTACGCCATCGACCCGGAGCGCGACATCTTCGAGGCGCGCGGCGTCGACCGTGGCGGCGCCGTGATCGTGGTGCGCCCGGACCACTATGTGTCCCAGGTGCTGCCGTTCGAGGCGGTGGATGAACTGGCGGCGTTCTTCGAGGCCAATACCCGACGCCCGGGCTGAGACGATCAGCCGCGCCGGTTGTGGCGGCGATAGCGCCCCGGCGTCATGCCCGTCTCACGGGTGAAGAAGCGGGAAAAGTAGGCCGGATCGTTGAAACCCAGGCGGTAGCCGATCTCGTTGATGGAAGCGGTGGTGAAGATCAGCAGCCGCCGCGCCTCCTGGACCCGCCGGTCGAACACCAGCCGCTTGCTGGGCTTGCCGGCGGTGCGCCGGCAGATCTCGTTAAGCCGGTTCTCGGTGATATCCAGGGCCTCGGCATACTGGGAGAGCGTCCAATGATGCGCGTGGTGGTCCTCGATCAGCATCTGGAAACGCTGAAACACCGCCAGGTCCTCATGGCGGGCCGGCTGCGACGGCAACGCACTGGAGGACAACCGGAACAGACGGATGAAGATCAGCCGCGCCAGGCTGCGCACCGCCACTTCACGCCCGGGGCCGTCGCTGGCGGCTTCGTCGCCGAGCGCGTCGAACAACCGCTCCAGGCGCTCCAGTTCGGCGTGCCGGTGCGGTTCCAATTGCGCGCGGGCCACGCACAGCGGCCGCACTTCGGTGGGATCGGCGAGATCACCACTTTCCTCCAGCAGGCTCCAAACCAGCTGCTGGCGCACGGTGAGCACGTGGCCGTCGGCGTCCGCCTGGGTCACGAAAGCATGGGTCACCGTGGGCGGCGTAAGAAAGAACAGGGGCCCGTGCTGGTGATGCTGGCGTTCGTCCAGGTAGACGCGCACCAAACCGCTTTTGACGAAGTGCACCTGGAAAAAACGATCGTGGCGATGGGCCGGCATGTTGCGGCCAAAGAAATCCGCCATCGGTCCCAGGGCGTCGTAGTGCACCTCGGCATCGGCGTAGCGCTGATCGTACACCTGGCCGATGTTGATGTTGGGAATCGGTTCATTGTTCTTCATAGGGCTCTCCGGAACCCAGCATAACCGATCGCGCCGGCCGCTTGAATTCATTAACATCTTAATGTACAAAATCCAGCAAAGAACAAACAGGAGTTCCCATGCGCCACGCTCTCGTGGAAATCAACGGCGACCCGGTCGCCGTCACGGTCGACGACGATGGCCTGCGTCGCGCCAACGGCGACCTGGTCGGCACCGACCGCCTGCGCTGGCTGCCGCCGGTGTCCGGCACCGTGTTCGGCATCGCTCTCAATGACCGGGCCTTGCTGGAGTCCCACCTGGACAGCTTCAACCATCCCCCCTACGAAAAGCCGCCGACAAGACCGGTGCTGTTCATCAAGACTCCGAACACCCGTAACGGACATCAACGGGCAGTGTCGCGGCCCGCCGGAGAGCGTCTGCAACCGGGCCCATCCCTGGGCGTGGTGATCGGTAAAAGCGCCAGCCGCGTCCGCGAAGCGGATGCCCTGGATTACGTGGCCGGCTACACCGTGGTCAACGAGTTCAGCCTGCCCGAAGACAGCTACTACCGGCCAGCGGTGAAGGCCAAATGCCGGGACGGCTTCTGCCCGCTGGGCCCCTGGGTAACCAGCGCCGACGAAGTGGGCGACCCGGCTGGCCTGGCCGTGCGGCTGTCCGTTAACGGCGAACTCAAACAGGAAGGCAATACCGCCAATTTCGTGCGCCCGGTGGCGCGCCTGATCGCCGAGCTCAGCGAATTCATGACCCTGCACGAAGGCGACGTGCTGATCGCCGGCGTGCCGGCGGGCCGTGTGGACGTCCAGCCCGGCGACGAAGTGGCGGTGGAAATCGACCGGGTCGGCACTCTGGTGTCGTTCGTGACGGAAGAAGGCGCCCCCCGGGAAGGAGACCGCTCATGAAACACGCTCGCATCCGGCATAACGGCGAAGTGCTCGACGTCACCGTCAACGACGACGGCGATATCCTGCTGGCCGACGGCACGCCGCTCGATGCCGGCCAGGTGACCTGGCTGCCGCCGGCCACCGGCACCATGTTCGCTCTGGGCCTCAACTACGCCGACCACGCCGCCGAACTGAGCTTCAAATCGGCACCCAAGGAACCCCTGGTGTTCGTCAAGGCGCCCAACGCCTACACCGGCCACGACGGTTACAGCTGGCGCCCGGACAACGTGGATTACATGCACTACGAGTGCGAGCTGGTGGCGGTGATCGGCAAGACCGCGCGTAACGTCAGCCGCGCCGACGCCCTGGAGTACGTGGCCGGCTACACCCTGTGCAACGACTACGCCATCCGCGACTACCTGGAAAATTACTACCGGCCCAACCTGCGCGTGAAAAACCGTGACAGCACCACCCCGGTGGGCCCCTGGATCATCGACAGGAGCCAGGTTCCGGAGCCCAACAACCTGACCCTGCGCACCTACATCAACGGCGAACTGAAACAGGAAGGCAGCACCGCCGACATGATTTTCGACGTGCCCTTCCTGATCGAATACCTGTCCGGCTTCATGACCCTGCAGCCCGGCGACATGATCGCCACCGGCACGCCCAAGGGCATGGCGGACGTGCAACCCGGCGACGTGGTGGACGTGGAGATCGAGGGCATTGGTCGGCTGCGCAACACCATGCTCAGCGAAAGTGAATTCTTCAAGAACGCGAAGGAGCAGTCATCGTGATCAAGCATTGGATTAACGGCCGGGAAGTGGAAAGCCCGGAAACGTTCGACAACATCAACCCGGCCACCGGCGAAGTGATCGGCCCGGTGGCCAGCGGCACCGAGAAGGAAGTAAACGAAGCGGTGGCCGCCGCCAAGGCCGCCTTTCCCGGCTGGGCCAACACCCCGGCCAAGGAACGGGCCCGGCTGATGCGCCGCCTCGGCGAGCTGATCGACGAAAACGTGCCACGCCTGGCGGAACTGGAGACCCTGGATACCGGCCTGCCGATCCACCAGACCAGGAACGTGCTGATCCCCCGCGCCTCGCACAACTTCAACTTTTTCGCCGAAGTCTGCACGCGCATGAACGGCCACACCTACCCGGTGGATGACCAGATGCTCAACTACACCCTGCACCAGCCGGTGGGAGTGTGCGCATTGGTGTCGCCGTGGAACGTGCCGTTCATGACCGCCACCTGGAAGACCGCCCCCTGCCTGGCGCTGGGCAACACCGCCGTGCTCAAGATGTCCGAGCTGTCGCCGATGACCGCCGCCGAGCTGGGCAAGCTGACCAAGGAGGCGGGCATCCCGGACGGCGTGTTCAACGTGATTCAGGGTTACGGGTCCACCGCCGGCGACGCCCTGGTGCGCCACCCGGACGTGCGCGCCGTGTCCTTCACCGGCGGCACCGCCACCGGCCGCAAGATCGTTCAGAACGGCGGCATGAAGAAATACTCCATGGAACTGGGCGGCAAGTCGCCGGTGCTGGTGTTCGAGGACGCGGATCTGGATCGCGCCCTGGACGCCGCCCTGTTCACCATCTTCTCGCTGAACGGCGAGCGCTGCACCGCCGGTAGCCGCATCTTCATTCAGGAAAGCGTCTACGACGAGTTCGTGAAGAAGTTCGCCGAACGGGCCAAAAAACTGAAGGTGGGCGATCCGGAAAACCCGGACACGCAGGTGGGCTCCATGATCACCCGGCAGCACTACGAAAAAGTCACCGGCTACATCCGCATCGGCATCGAGGAAGGCGCCAAACTGGTGGCCGGTGGCCTGGAGCGTCCCGAGGGTTTGCCCGACCGGGTCGCCAACGGCCAGTTCATCCAGCCCACGGTGTTCGCCGACGTGGACAACAAAATGCGCATTTGCCAGGAGGAAATCTTCGGCCCGGTGGTGTGCCTGGGCAAGTTCACCGACGAGGTCCACGCCCTGGAACTGGCCAACGACGTGCAGTACGGCCTGGCCTCCTACGTCTGGACCGAGAACCTGGCCAAGGCCCACCGGGTGGCGCGCGGCATCGAGGCGGGCATGGTGTTCATCAACAGCCAGAACGTGCGCGACCTGCGCCAGCCGTTCGGTGGCATCAAGCAATCCGGCACCGGCCGCGAGGGCGGTGAATACAGTTTCGAGGTGTTCACCGAGGTGAAGAACGTCTGCGTCGCCATGGGCCACCATCACATTCCGCGCTGGGGCGTCTGACCCCGGCACGGCGATAAGGAGAAAAACAATGGGAGAGGTCGTTCTCGCCGCCAAGATCTGCCACGTGCCGTCCATGTATCTGTCCGAACTGCCGGGGCCCCATCAGGGGTGCCGGCAGGCGGCCATCGACGGCCACAAGGAAATCGGCCGCCGCGCCCGCGAGCTGGGCGCCGACACCGCCCTGGTGTTCGACGTGCACTGGCTGGTCAACAGCGGCTACCACATCAATTGCGGTGAACGGTTCGAGGGCATCTACACCAGCAACGAGCTGCCCCACTTTATCAAGGACATGCACTACCAGTACGACGGCGCCCCGGACCTGGGCGAACTCATCGCCGAGCAGGCCAACGCCGCCGACGTGCGCACCCGGGCTCACAATATTCCCAGCCTGCACCTGGAGTACGGCACCCTGGTGCCGATGCGCTACATGCACATGGACGTGCCCCGGGAACAGCATTTGAAGGTGGTGTCGGTGGCGTCCTGGTGCGCCTGGCACCGGCTGGAGGACAGCTTCACCTTCGGCGCCGCCGTGCGCCGCGCCATCGAGGCCAGCGACCGCAAGGTGGCGGTGCTGGCGTCCGGCTCCCTGTCGCACCGCTTCTCCGACGACCGGTTGGCCGACCAGAACCTGCACAAATGGAGCCGCGAGTTCGACCGGCAGATGGATCTGCGCGTGGTGGAGCTGTGGAAGCAGGGCCGCTTCAAGGAATTCTGCGCCATGCTGCCGGACTACGCCGAACACTGTTACGGCGAGGGCGGCATGCACGACACCGCCATGCTGCTGGGGCTGCTTGGCGGCGAGGACTACGACCGGCCGGTGGAAGTGCTCACCGATCTGTACGCCAGCTCCGGCACCGGGCAGATCAATGCCGTCTTTCCGCTGCCCTGGTGAACCCTTCGCGGCCCATCGCGGCTAAAGCGGAACGCCACGATCATCATTAAGGAGAACTCTCATGCCCCATTTCATCGCCGAATACAGCGCCAACCTGGAAGGCGAAACCGACTTCCCCGCCCTGTTCGAAACCGTGCACCGGGTGCTCGGTGAGTCCGGTGTATTCCCGCTGGGCGGCATCCGCAGCCGCGCCATCCGCCACGATACCTACCGCATCGCCGACGGCGAGCACGACTACGCCTTCGTCCATATGAGCCTGAAAGTGGGCAGTGGCCGCGACCTGGAAACCCGCAAAGCGGTCGCCGAAACCCTGTTCGAGGCGATCAAGGCCCACTTCGCGCCGCTGCAGGAAAAACGCCTGCTGGCGGTGTCCTTCGAGATGACCGAGCTGGACCCGGATCTCAACTTCAAACACAACAACATCCACGCCTTTCTCAAGGGGGAGCGCTGATGCTCGACGATGCTTTCATCCGCCAGGCCGCGCAACGGCTCGACGACGCCGAGCGGCAACGCACGCAGGTCCGCCAGTTCTCCCTGGACCAGCCGGACATCACCATCGAGGACGCCTACGCCATCCAGCGCGCCTGGGTGGAAAAGAAAATCGCCGATGGCCGTAAGCTGATCGGCCACAAGATCGGCCTCACGTCACGGGCCATGCAGGTATCGTCGAACATCAGCGAGCCGGATTACGGCGCCCTGCTCGATGACATGCTGTTCGACGAGGGCACCGACATTCCCATCGATCGCTTTATCGTGCCACGCCTGGAAGTGGAGCTGGCGTTCATCCTCGGCAAGCCGCTCAAGGGACCGAACTGCACCATCTTCGATGTGTTCGACGCCACCGAGTACGTGATTCCGGCGCTGGAAATCATTGATGCGCGCATCCAGCAGGTGGACGAGGAAAGCGGCGTCACCCGCAAGGTGTTCGACACCATCTCCGACAACGCCGCCAACGCCGGCGTGGTGATGGGCGGCCGCCCGATCCGGCCCATGGACCTGGACCTGCGCCGGGTTTCCGCGATCCTCTACCGCAACGGCGTGATCGAGGAATCCGGCGTCGCCGCCGCCGTGCTCAACCACCCGGCCAAGGGCGTGGCCTGGCTGGCCAACCGCCTGGCACCCTACGATGTGGGCCTGGAAGCGGGCCAGCTGATCCTGGGCGGTTCCTTCACCCGGCCGGTGGCGGTACGCCCCGGCGACACCTTCCACGTGGATTACGACGACCTGGGCGCCATCGCCTGCCGGTTCGTCTAAGGACAGACAGATGGAGATGCCCGTCAACACTTTCAAACAGGCGCTCGCCCGGGGTCGCCCGCAAATCGGCCTGTGGCTGGGGCTGTGCGACGCCTATTGCGCGGAGCTGGCCGCCAACGCCGGCTTCGACTGGCTGCTGATGGACGGCGAGCACGCGCCCAACGACCTGCGCACCCTGCTGGCGCAACTCCAGGCGGTGGCGCCCTACCCGGCCCAGCCGGTACTGCGCCCGCCGGTGGGCGACACCGCCTTGATCAAGCAGTACCTGGACATCGGCGCCCAGACCCTGCTGGTGCCCATGGTGGACAGCGCCGACCAGGCCCGCGGGCTGGTGCGTGCCATGCGCTACCCGCCGGGCGGCGTGCGCGGCGTGGGCAGCGCCCTGGCCCGGGCATCGCGCTGGAACAGCGTGCCCGGCTACCTGGACCAGGCCGATGATCAGATGTGCCTGCTGGTGCAGATCGAGAGCTCCGAGGCCCTGAACAACCTGGACGAGATCGCCGCCGTGGACGGCGTGGACGGGGTCTTCATCGGGCCGGCGGACCTGAGCGCCTCCCTGGGGCACCGGGGCAACCCGGCGCACCCGGATGTGCAGGCCGCCATCGAGGACGCCATCGCCCGTATACGCCGGGCCGGCAAGGCCGCCGGCATTCTCAACGCCAACCGGGACCTGGCAAGGCGCTACCTGGAACTGGGCTGCCTGTTCGTGGCGGTGGGCGTGGACACCAGCCTGCTGATGGGCGCCCTCAAGGGCCTGGCCGCCGAATTCAAGGGCGATGCCGCCCCGGCCCCCGCCGGCCCCTCCGTTTACTGACCGGCGCCCGACGTCATCAAGGAATCGCCATGACCGACTCTCCCCTGGCCCTGGCCGACACCGGCCTGCTGCGCGACCAGGCCTGTATCGACGGCCAATGGCTCGACGCCGACGGCGGCGCCCGCTTCCCGGTGCGCGACCCGGCGGACCAGAGCCTGATCATCGAGGTGGCGGACGCCGGCGCCACGGACACCGACCGCGCCATCGACGCCGCCGCCCGCGCTCTGCCCGCCTGGCGCCAACGGCCCGCCAAGGAACGTTCGCGGCTGCTGCGCCGCTGGTTCGATCTGATGGTCGAGCACAAGGAAGACCTGGCCCGGCTGCTGAGCCGCGAACAGGGCAAGCCGCTGGCGGAAAGCCGGGGCGAGATCGACTACGCCGCCAGCTTCATCGAATGGTTCGCCGAGGAAGCCAAGCGCGTCAACGGCGAGTTGCTGGCCGGCGACCGACCCGGGCGGCGACTGGTCACCCTGAAACAGCCGGTGGGCGTGGTGGCGGCCATCACCCCCTGGAATTTCCCCTGTGCCATGGTCACCCGCAAGGCCGGCCCGGCCCTGGCGGCGGGCTGCACCCTGGTGCTCAAGCCGGACCCGGAAACGCCGCTGTCGGCGCTGGCCCTGGCCGAGCTGGCGCGGCGCGCCGGCCTGCCCGCCGGGGTGTTCAATGTGGTGCCGGGGCGTGACGCCGCCGCCATCGGCGCCCGCCTCACCGGCGACCGGCGGGTGCGCAAGCTGTCGTTCACCGGTTCCACGGCGGTGGGCAAACTGCTCATGGCGCAATGCGCCGACACGGTGAAAAAACTGAGCCTGGAACTGGGCGGCAACGCGCCCTTCATCGTGTTCGACGACGCCAACCTGGACGCCGCCGTGGACGGCGCCCTGGCGTCGAAATTCCGCAACAGCGGCCAGACCTGCGTGTGCACCAACCGCTTTCTGGTGCAGGACGGCATCCACGATGCTTTCTGCGAAAAGCTGGCGCGGGCGGTGGCCGCGCTCAAGGTGGGCCCGGCCAGCGACGCCCACGCGCAACAGGGCCCGCTGATCCACGCCGGCGCGCTCACCAAGGTGCGCGGCCATGTGGACGACGCCATTCAGGGCGGCGCCCGGCTGCTGTGCGGCGGCGGCCCCCACGAACTGGGCGGCGGCTTTTTCCAGCCCACGGTGATCAGCGAAGTGACGCCGGCCATGCGCGTGGCCCGGGAGGAAACCTTCGGCCCCCTGGCGCCGGTGTTCCGTTTCCACGACGAAGCGGAAGCCGTGGCCCTGGCCAACGACACCCCTTCGGGCCTGGCGGCCTATCTTTACAGCGGCGATCCGGGGCGTGCCTGGCGGGTGGCGGAGGCGCTGGAATATGGCATGGTCGGCGTCAACGAAGGTATCATCTCGACCGAACTGGCCCCCTTCGGCGGCATCAAGGAATCCGGGTTGGGCCGCGAAGGCTCGCGCCACGGTATCGATGATTATCTGGAATTGAAGTATCTGTGCGTGGCGGACCCGTGAGCCGCCGCGCCGTACCCAAGGAGCATTCCGTACGCATGGCCAAACCCACGCCTTCTTTGACCGTGGCCCTGCTTCAGGCCCGCGAGGCCGCCATGGGCTTTTTCCGCCCGCTGCTCAACGAGCACGGCCTCACCGAACAGCAATGGCGCGTGATCCGCATTCTCAAGGAAGTGCCCGAGCACCAGCTGGAAAGCCGGGAACTGGCGGAGATCGCCTGCATTCTGCGGCCCAGCCTCACCGGCGTGCTGGTGCGCCTGGAGAAAACCGGCTACGTGAAACGCTGGAAGCCGGCCAACGATCAACGCCGCCTGTGCGTGTCGCTCACCGAGCAAGGCCATCGGCTGTTCGACGCCATGAGCGACGATATGCACAGGCAGTATCGTCGCATCAAGCGCCAGCTCGGCGCCGACAACTACAAAACCCTGATGGGCCTGCTCGACCAGCTGCAACGCGTGGAGCCCTAGCGGCTCCTGGTGACCGCCTTGCGCTTGGCGCGCAAGCGCAGGTTGAGCATCTCGACGCCGAAGCTGAACGCCATGGCGAAGTAGATGTAGCCCTTGGGAATGTGGAATTCCAGGCCGTCGGCGATCAGCGCCGTGCCCACCAGCACCAGGAACGACAGCGCCAGCATCTTCAGGGTCGGGTGCTCGGTGATGAAGCGGCCGATGGCGTTGGCGAACACCATCATGAAGCCCACCGCGATGATCACCGCGATCACCATCACTTCCAGGTGGTTGGCCATGCCCACGGCGGTGATCACCGAGTCCAGCGAGAACACCATGTCCAGCACCGCGATCTGAATCAGGATCACCATGAACGAGGCGCCGGCCTTCGCCTTGGCGAGCTGCGGCGCCTCGCCGGCGTCCTCGATGGAATGGTGAATCTCCAGCACCGACTTGGCGAGCAGGAACAGCCCGCCCAGGATCAGCACCAGATCGCGCCCGGAGATGCCCTGCCCGAGCACGGTGAACAAATCGGCGGTGAGTTTGGTGAGCCAGGCCAGGGACGCCAGCAACAACAGCCGCATCACCATGGCCATGGACAGGCCGATAAGGCGCGCCTTGGGGCGCTGCTTCTCCGGCAGCCGGTCCACCAGAATCGACAGAAAGATGATGTTGTCGATGCCCAGCACGATCTCGAGCGCGGTCAGGGTGGCCAGGGCGATCCACGCCTCCGGCGAAGTGATCCATTCCAGCATGGCTTACTCCAATAGCGACCCGGCGAGCCGGGCGGCGACATCACGGTCCAGGTAGGCCAGCCGCACCCGGCGCTTGGCCAGGCCGCCACCGGCGGTGTCGATTTCCAACTCGGTCATGCGGTAGCGCCGGTCGAACGGATTGCGGGCCAGGCGCACGGTCTGAATACGATTGCGCGGCACCACCGCCAGCCGGCGCCACAGCCAGCCCCGGTGGAACAGCAGCAGGTCCGGGGTCAGCGCCCAGCGGGTATAGCGGGCGTAAAGATGGCCGTGCAACAGGGCCACCGGCAGGCCGGCGGGCAGCACCGCCAGCCCCGGCCAGCCCCACCACCACAGCGCCGGCGGCAGGCTCAGCAGCGCCCAGCACCACAGCCACAGGCGGGTGAGGCGCCGGCGGGTGCGCGAGGAAAGGGGCCGCCAGTCCGGGGCGGCGCGATCCAGGCCCGGCAGCGCCCGGTCGATCAGGCCACTCACCTGATCCGGCCGGCAGATCGGCGCCAGCGGCCGGGCGCCGCCGCTCTGGCCCGGCTCCGCGGCGCCGCCGGCCAGATCCACCTGCAGCATCACGCGCCGGAACAGGCGGTGCAGCGGCGTGGCCAGCTGGTGCACCACCTGGATGCGGGGCACCCGCAGGGTCACCGTGCGACGGGTGAACAGGCCATGGCGGGCCCGCAGGTCATCGCCGTCCCGATCCAGGGTGTAATCGTGGTACTGCACCAGGGCGGTGATCACCGACAGCAGCTTGGCGACCACCAGCACGCCGACCAGGGTAGCCAGCACCAGAAAAATCTTCAGCGCCAGGCCGAGCTGATTCACGTAGGCCACCCCGGCATCGCGCAGCGCGGGGCCAAACAGCCGCTCCAGGGTCTCCACCCCGGCCACCTGGAACAGCGAACCGATCACCGCCCCCAGCCAGAACAGATTACGGTTGTCGATCAGCCCCATGAGGATCAGTTCACTGACCGGCAGCCGCAGCAGCGGCGAGGCAACCGCGTCAGCGGACGGATCATCTTCGTGCTCCTGGCGCTCCTCGTCACCCAGGGCCCGGCGGCGGGCGAACACCGCCTCGCTCAATGCCCGGGCGCCGGCCACCGACAACACCCGGATGGTGGCCTCCGCGCCACCGCCGCTGGAAGTCTCCACCTTGACGTCGGCCACGCCCAGCAAGCGGTGCAATATGGTGCGCTCGGTATCGATGTTCTCAATGCGCCGGTAGTCGATCTGGCGCAGGTTGCGGAACACCAGCCCCTCGCGGATCAGCAGCCCGTCCGGGCCGTAATCGTAGCGATACACCCACTGGTGCCAGAGCCCGGCCAGAGGGCCGAGCAACAGCAGCGGCACCAGCATCCACAAGGCGCCCCCCCACTCGGCGCCCAGGGCGGCGGCGATGCCCAGGGGGATCAAGGCACCCAGCCCACCGACCAGGTGGAACACCCAGCTCAGCGGATGCAGGCGCTGTTCCGGCACCGGGTGGCCATTCTCATACCGCATCGCCATCGCCCTCGCGGAGCAGCCTTTCACGCAGCGCCAGGGCGGTGTCGTGCTCCAGGCCCGGCAAGGTGGTCACGGTGAAACGGCTACCGGCGGTGTACAAACGCAGGGTGGCCACGCCGAAGATACGCTGCAGCGGCCCCTGGCTGACATCGGAATGCTGCACCCGCACCCGGGGCACGGTAATGCGGTGGCGCCACAGCAGCCCCCGCTCCACGCTCAGGCCCCGTTCATCCAGACAATACCGCAGGCGCCGGTACCAGGCCTCCGGCAACCACCAGCCCAGCGCCGCCAGCACCAACAGCGCCACCAGCCAGGCGATCAACGCCGCCATGGCCAGGGCGCCGCCGGCCAGCAGCGGCGCGAACAACGCCGCCAGCGCCAGCAACGCCACGGCGATCGCGACCAGCGACTGCACTCGCCATACCGCCACGGTGCCCGGATGCA
Organism: Alloalcanivorax sp. C16-2; assembly: GCF_046507615.1. Classification (NCBI taxonomy): domain Bacteria; kingdom Pseudomonadati; phylum Pseudomonadota; class Gammaproteobacteria; order Oceanospirillales; family Alcanivoracaceae; genus Alloalcanivorax; species Alloalcanivorax sp. C16-2. Next base: position 376,547 of record NZ_JBKFTL010000002.1, read on the forward strand.
CGGCCTCGAACCGCATCGTGTTTCCCCCTTGTTCCACAAAAGCCCCATTACAACGGATTCCTCAATCCCCGGCCAACTGTTCCTTGCGCAGCTCTTCCATGAGGTCACGCAGGCGCCGCCGCTGGCGCCGGCTGGCCAGGCGTTTGCTGTCCCAGGTGTCCGGCACCAGCAGATGGCCCCGCTTGGTTTCGTGGATCAGGAAGCGCCGCTCCACGCCGATCGGCAGATCGTCGGAACCGTAGATCGCCACCACCTGGATGGTCAGGGCCCGGGCCCGCACGATGCGCTCGTCGCCGTCACCCGCTTCCAGGGACACGCCCCGGGCCCGGCAGACCCGCTCGATGACATCCCCGAAAGCGCCGATATGCAGGAATTCGCCGGGCGCCAACGGCCCCTGCCGGGTGCTGTCGCGTAATGAATCCGGGGCCGTGCCGTGACGCTGCTGGCGGTCTTCGTCGCCCTGCTCGTAATCCTGTTCCAACTCGGTGACGTCGGCGCGCAACACTCCCCGGTCGGTTTCCAGCCGCGCCACGATGTGCTCCACGAACACCGATTCCGCGCTCATGTTGCTGATCAGGCACAGGGCGTTGACGCTGCGATGCTTGCCCCGGTTGATGACGATGCGCGGCCGCCGCTGGCGGCGGTAGCTCTGGTACAGCAACTGAGCATAGACCAGCCAGATCAGCAGGGTGCCGAAGCTGATCATCACGCTCAGTACTTTCTGGTGTTGTGAAATCCAGTCGAACATGGGTTCCCTCCTCGCTGTTTGCGCGCAGCCTAACGCGGCTCACCGGGCCACTTTGCGAAAAGGTGTAAAACCGCGCCGTCCAGGCAGGTCGCCGGCGGGCGCCGCCAGGCCAGGGCGGACCTGGCCGCGGCATCGACCGGGACCATCGCGGCGATAGGCGCGACGGCCCGCCGGGCTGGTTCATGTGCCCGCCATAAGGGCGTACTATCATGGAGTTACAACCCCCCAAGCGAACGACTCGCCAACTAAGGAGGTGCGCAGTGACACGGATTGGCCAGGACACCCTGAACAGCGCCAAGACCCTGGACGTCGGCGGCAAGACCTATCATTACTTCGATCTTAACGCCGTCGCCGACAAGGGCTGGGGTGATCTCAGCAAGCTTCCCTTTACCCTCAAGGTTCTTCTCGAAAACCTGCTCCGCCACGAAGACGGCGACACCGTCACCGCCGAGGATATCGAGGCGCTGGTGCGATGGCCCGAGAAGCGCGCCTCCGACCGGGAGATCAACTACCGCCCGGCCCGCGTGCTGATGCAGGACTTCACCGGCGTGCCCGGCGTGGTGGATCTGGCGGCCATGCGCGACGCCATCGCCAAGGCCGGCGGCGACCCGGAGCGGATCAATCCGCTGGCGCCGGTGGATCTGGTCATCGACCACTCGGTGATGGTGGACAAGTTCGGCAACCCGCAGGCGTTCGAGCAGAACGTGGAGAAGGAATACGAGCGTAACAAGGAGCGCTATCAGTTCCTGCGCTGGGGTCAGAAAGCCTTCAATAACTTCCGCGTGGTGCCACCGGGCACCGGCATCTGCCACCAGGTGAACCTGGAGTACCTGGGCCGCGGTGTGTGGTCCAGCGACACCGACGACGGCAAGACCTTCGCCTACCCCGACACCCTGGTGGGCACCGACTCCCACACCACCATGATCAACGGCCTGGGCGTGCTCGGCTGGGGCGTGGGCGGCATCGAGGCGGAAGCGGCCATGCTCGGCCAGCCTGTGGCGATGCTGATCCCCGAAGTAGTGGGCTTCAAGATGACCGGCAAGCTGCGCGAGGGCGTCACCGCCACCGACCTGGTGCTTACCGTCACCGAAATGCTCCGCCAGCGCGGCGTGGTCGGCAAGTTCGTGGAATTCTTCGGCGAGGGCCTGGCGGATCTGAGCCTGGCGGACCGCGCCACCATGGGCAACATGTCACCGGAATTCGGCTCCACCTGCGCCTTCTTCCCCATCGACGAACGCACCATCGAATACCTGGAACTCACCGGTCGGCCCAAGCAGGACATCGCGCTGGTGGAAGCCTACTGTAAACAGCAGGGGCTGTGGCGCTACAACGACAGCCCGGAGCCGGCTTTCAGCGACACCCTGGAGCTGGACCTGGGCGAGGTGGTTCCCAGCCTGGCCGGCCCCAAACGGCCCCAGGACCGGGTGCCGCTCACCGGCATCAAGCAGACCATTACCGACATCATCACCGAGCAGCTGGACAAGGACGACAGCGAAATCGCCAAGCTTGAGGGCGAAGGCGGCCAGACCGCCGTGGGCAACCACGAACCGAGCTCCGGCGTGGAGGTGACCATGGACGGCCAGACCTTCCATCTCGACCATGGCGACGTGGTGATCGCCGCCATCACCTCCTGCACCAACACCTCCAACCCCAGCGTCATGCTGGCCGCCGGCCTGGTGGCCAAAAAGGCGGTGGAGAAGGGACTGACCCGCAAACCCTGGGTAAAAACCTCCCTGGCACCGGGCTCCAAGGTGGTCACCGACTACCTGGCCAAGGCCGGTCTGCAGGAGTACCTGGACCAGATCGGCTATGACCTGGTGGGCTACGGCTGTACCACCTGCATCGGCAATTCCGGGCCGCTGCCCGACGAAATCGACAAGGCCATCGCCGAGGGCGACCTCACCGTGGCCTCGGTGCTGTCCGGCAACCGTAACTTCGAGGGCCGGATTCACCAGAGCGTGCGTACCAACTGGCTGGCCTCGCCGCCGCTGGTGGTGGCCTTCGCCCTGGCCGGCACCGTGCGCATCAACATGGACAAGGACCCGATCGGCCGCGACAAGGACGGCAACGAGGTCTATCTGAAGGATCTGTGGCCCTCCAGCAAGGAAATCCAGGATGCCATGGTGGCGGTGAACACGGAGATGTTCAGTAAAGAATACGCCAGTGTGTTCGACGGCGACGAGACCTGGAAAAGCCTGCCGATTCCGGAATCCAAAACCTACGAATGGAATTCGAAATCCACCTACATCCAGAACCCACCGTTCTTCGATGGCCTCACCGAGGAAGTGGACGACGTGGAACCGGTGAAGAGCGCTCGCATCCTGGCGATGCTGGGCGATTCCATTACCACCGACCACATCTCCCCGGCCGGCGCCATCAAGGCGGACAGCCCCGCCGGGCATTACCTGCAGGGCCACGACGTGGAGCCCATCGACTTCAACTCCTACGGCTCCCGGCGCGGCAACCACGAGGTGATGATGCGCGGCACCTTCGCCAATATCCGCATTCGCAACGAAATGACGCCGGACATCGAGGGCGGCTACACCAAGCACCTGCCCGGCGGCGAGGAAATGCCCATCTACGGCGCCGCCATGCGCTACCAGAAAGACGGCATCCCCACCGTGGTGGTGGCCGGCAAGGAATACGGCACCGGCTCGAGCCGCGACTGGGCCGCCAAGGGCACCCGCCTGCTGGGAGTGCGTGCGGTGATCGCCGAGAGCTACGAGCGCATTCACCGCTCCAACCTGATCGGCATGGGCGTGCTGCCGCTGCAGTTCCCCGAGGGCACCACCCGCAAAACCCTGAACCTGGACGGTAGCGAGGAAGTGGACATCCCCAACCTGGGCAACGACCTCAAACCCGGCCAGGAAATCGAGGTAGTGTTCCGCAAGGAAGGCGGCAAGGAAGAGCGGGTGAACTGCATCAGCCGGCTGGACACCGGTGCCGAGGTCACCTACTTCAAGAACGGTGGCATCCTTCACTATGTGCTGCGGCAGATGATGGAGGGCTGATCCCTCTTCTCACCCCACCCGCAACGACAAGGGGCGCTCCGGCGCCCCTTTTTTCATGGTTCATCGCGCTTTGGCGGAAAACCCGCGAAAGCGCTATCCGGGGCCCATACAGCTCCGCTTCCTTTAAGCGCCAGAGCCGCGCGAGACAAGCCACCCCGCCCGATCCACCTTTGCGCAAGCCGCATAAATCTTGCCGTCTTGGCGAATTTGTTTGGTGATTTCCCCGACTTTTAAGGACCCTTCAAAACGGGAGCCGGATTCGCTCTGCCTTTATATAAAGAGCGAAAACCCTCTTTCCAGGGAGTGCTCTGCATTAATGACCCTGATTTCCAGTATTGCGTTAAAGCAACAAAAAAGGACAAGGACGGAAGTCGGAATCATGAATCAGCCCATGAAAAGAGCACCCCGCGTGCACTCCTTTTTGTACATCTATCGTAATCACACCGGCGAGTTCTGGTGGTGCGCGGTCCCCTGGCTGGACGGCCACGGCCGCCGCCGGCAACGGCGCCGCTCCTTCCGCGACCGCCGCTACGGCAGCAAGGCGGCGGCCCTGGAGCAGGCCCGCCAATGGCGCGACCAAGCCATCCAGGACCCGGCGGTACGCGCCGCCATGGGCGACCGTCGCCCGTTGATGCTGTACGCCAGCGACGACCAGGACGACCCGGCGGAAAATACCCGCAATCCCTTCGGCCTGGTGGGCGTCACCGTGACCTTCCGCGACAAGCCCCTCGGCGGCAACTTCTCGGTAACCGCCAACCGGGGCCGCAAGCGATGGTTTTCGATTCGCCGCTACGGCGGCTTCGGCGCCTTCAAACGCGCGGTGATTCAGCGCTGCCAATGGGTCGGCGCGCCGGTGCCCGACGACCAGGAATTGCGCCAACGCTACCAGCATTGGGCGAACCGCAACCGCCATGTCCTGCGCCGTTACGGACTCGACCCCTGAGCCGCCCCCTCCAGTAGCAGCGTCTCCAGCGCCCGCTCCCCCTCCCCCGGCGAGCGCCGCCGGTGACGCAGAAGATACAGCGGCCGGCGCAGCTCCGCGCCGGCCCCTGGCACCCGCGCCAAACGACCGTCTTCGAGAGCCCGGGCGGCGGCGATCAGGCTCACGTAGCCCACCCCCGCGCCGGCCAGCAACGCCTGGCGCACCGCCTCCCCGGCCCCCAGTTGCAGCAGGCGCTCGGCGGGCGGAAACGCCTCGCCCAGGCGCGCCTCGATCACCGCCCGGGTTCCCGAGCCCGGTTCGCGCATGACCCAGGGCCAGGATGCCGGATCCGGCCCCAGGACCGCCGCCAGCGACGGAGCCGCCACCCGCACCAGGGTGTCATCCCGCCAGCGCCGTACCGCCAGCAGGCGATGGGACACCGGCCCCTCCACCAGCGCCAGTTCGGTTTCCAGGGCCAGCAGGCGGGCCACGGCGGTGCGTGTGTTGACCACGTCCAGCCGCACCCGGGCCGCCGGGTGGCGGGCCCGGAAATCGGCCAGCAAGGGAGGCAGATAGTAATTGCCCAGTGTATGGGTGGCCGATAGCTCCACTTCCAACTCCGGCGTTTCGAACAGACGCTCACAGCGAGCCGCCTGCTCCAGCAGGGCACGGGCTTCCGGTCGCAGGCGCCGCCCCGCCGCGTTCAGGTGCAGCCCCCGCCCGACCCGGTCGAACAGGCGCTCGCCCAACCGATCCTCAAGCTGGGCCAGTGCCTGGCTTACCGCCGGCTGGGTCAGGGCAACCTGGCGGGCGGCGGCGGCGACGCTGCCGCTATCGGCCACGGCGAGAAACAGGCGCCACTGGCGCAAGGTGGTGTCATTCATAAGTTTATTTTAGTTATATCTTTATATTTATTAAATATATTTAAGCCGATCACATTGCCATAGTGGCTTCGAATCCATCACGGAGCCCGACCATGCTGACCCAGGCCCTTCCCCGTCGCCCCGACTGGCCGTTCGTTGCGTTGATCCTGGCCTGCGGGATGGCCGGGATGGGCCTGGCGGCCACGCCCCTGGCCCACGCCTGGGGGCTGGGAGCACTGGCCCTGGCGCTGCTGGTCGGCCTGCTGGTGGCGCAGCCCCTGCCGGCACCGTGGCGTGAACGGGCCATTCCGGCCCTGGCCCTGTTCAAGGGCCCGGTGCTGAAAACCGCCATCGTGCTTTACGGGCTGCGCATTCCGCTGGACGCGGTGGCCCGGCTCGGCCCCGGAGTGTTGCTGCTGGACGCGCTGCAGATCCTGGCCAGCCTGCTGCTGGCCGCCTGGCTGGGGCCACTGCTGTTCCGCATGCCACGCAACGCCGCCCTGCTGATCGGTGTCGGCAACGGCATCTGTGGGGCCGCCGCGGTGCTGGCCGCCGAGCCGATACTGCGTGGCCGTGACCGGGACGGCGCCATGGCGGTGGCGGCGGTGGTGGTGTTCGGCACCCTCAACATGCTGTTGCTGCCGGTGATGTTCCATCACTGGCCCGGGTTGTTCGGCGACCCCGCCGACTATGCCCTGTTCACCGGTGCCACCGTGCAGGAGGTGGCCCAGGTGCTGGTGGCGGCCCAGGCCATGTCGCCGGCGCTGCTGGACACCGCCCTGCTGGTGAAGATGGCCCGGGTGATGATGCTGGCGCCGGTACTGATGGGCCTGGCGCTGATGCTACGCGGCGGCGCTGCCGGCGCCACCGCCCGCCGGGTTCCGGTGCCGCCGTTCGCCCTGCTGTTCGCGCTGGCCATGGTGGTCAACGGCTTGATCGGGCTGCCGGACGCCCTGCGCCCGGCCCTGGCCAGCCTGGACAATCTCCTGCTCACCCTGGCCATGGCCGGGCTGGGACTGAGCACCCACCTGAGCCTGCTGCGCCAGGCGGGCTGGCGCCCGCTGGCCCTGGGTGCCCTGCTGTGGGCCATGCTGCTGGCCGTGGCCGGCGCCGCCCTGAGCACCGGCCTGGTCTAACGCCGACGACGGGCGGCACTGTCCGGGCACCGAACCTCTGCTAGACTCGACGTTTTAGCCCTGGGGGAAGTCTTCCATGCGTTTGCTCTGGCCATTGCTGCTGATCGCCCTGGCCGCGCCCGCCCTGGGCGCTGAATCCCGGGACGAGGGAGCCACCCGGGCGGCGGCGGAGGAAGCCGGCGACGCCGCCCGCCGCGAGCAGGCGGAACTGCGCGACCGCGCCGAGGCCCTGCGCGAACAGCAGGCCACCACCGACGCCCTGCTGGAAAAACAGGAGGCTTACCTGAAAGCCCTGGAACGCCAGGTGGAGGCCCTGAAACAACAGCGGCGGGACGGCGCCTCATGATCCGCGCCCTGTGGCGGTGGCTTACCGGCGCCACCGCGCCGACCGAGCCAACCCCGGCGAGCCGGGCCGCCGAGCCGGCCAGCGCGCCGGCGCCCGCCGATGCCCCCGATGTCGACGATGCCGACGATTCACCCGACGCGCCGGCGGCCCTGCCCGGACTGCCCTTCCTGATCCGCCCCTTCGAGCCCGCCGACGGTCCCGCTCTGGTGGCGGTGTTTCAGGCCGCCGTGCACACCACCGCCGCCGACCACTACGACGCCAACCAACGGGCCGCCTGGGCCGCCGGCGCCGACACCCCCGGTTTCCAGGAAGCGCTCGCGGACGGTCTGACCATGGTGGCGGAATGGGATGGCCGGCCCGCCGCCTTCGCGCAATTGGTGGAACGGCGCGTCACCTTCGTCTACGTGCATCCGGAAGCAGCCCGCCTGGGCATCGCCACCCTGCTCTATCATCATCTGGAGGACGAAGCCCGGATACGGGGGCTCGACGAATTGGTGACCGAGGCGAGCCTGGTGGCACGGGATTTCTTCACCTTCCTCGGGTTCGAGGTGGACGGCGAGGAGAGCGTGCAACGGCGCGGCGTCTCTCTGCCCCGCTGGCGCATGCGCAAGCGCCTGGCCTGAAACTTCGCCGGCCTCCCGCGCGACTCCGCATGTTGCGGGGGGCGGTTGGATCACGCGGTAGGAGCGAAAACGCGATGAACAAAAAAAACCGCCCGGGGGAGGGCGGTATAAGGGGTAAGAATCAGCGCTATGAGTTCTTACACGAGAGGAAATCTCAGAGTTTCACGGTCAGCTTCGCGACCTGCTCACCCTGGTAACGGGCCAGGGACAATTCCTTGGCACTGGGCTGACGGCTGCCGTCCGGCCCGGCCAGGGTACCCGCCCCGTAGGGCGAGGCACCGTGGGTTTCGCTAATATCGTTCTGCTCCTGGCCCGGGTCCGCGTAACCCAGCGGCACCAGGATGAAGCCGTGGTGAGCCAGGGTCAGCCAGGTGGAAATAATGGTGGTTTCCTTGCCGCCGCCGGTGCCGGTGGAAGTAAATACGCTGGCCACCTTGCCGGCCAGAGCCCCCTGGGCCCACAGACCGCCGGTCTGATCCCAAAAGGTGCGCATCTGACCGCTCATGTTGCCAAAACGGGTGGGCGTACCGACGATCACGGCGTCGTAATCCTTGAGTTCCTGCGGACTGGCTTCCGGAGCGTTCTGGTCGGTCTTGCCGCCGGCCGCCTTGAACGCGTCCTCGGGCATGGTTTCCGGCACCCGCTTGATGGTCACTTCCACGCCGTCCACGCCACGGGCGCCCTCGGCCACGGCGTCCGCCAGTGACTCGATGTGTCCGTACATGGAGTAATACAGCACCAGAATCCGTTTCATCGCTCTAAGCCTCGTCCATTTCCGAAAGAGATTAGAACTGTACAGATAAAGCTGGTGTGAAGGGACGAGGGTGAGAAGAACGGATTGATCGGATTTTTTTATAGATCCGCCCGCACCAGCCCGGGATCGCCCTCGGCGAACAGATGGCGCAGGGCGGCGTTCTGTACACGCCGACCATGACGTTGCTGCCAGCGACGCGCCCCCGGCAGGTAACGCAGTAGCGTATGCCCGACGAAACGCGGCACCAGGGTGGCGAGCGGAAACCAGGGGCCAACGTTGTCCGGCAGGCCGAGCTGACGCATTTTCTCCCGGTTCAGGAAATAGCGGGTGACGCTCAAGTGCCTCCAGTAGGCCCAGCGCCGGCGCGCCCCGGCCCAGCGCGGGAACGATTGCGACAACGGCTCCCGGGACAGAGCCCGGCCCAGTTCCTGGCTGGTCCAGTCCGGACGGCTCTGGGTCATCATGGCATGGTGCAACAACACGATGCCATCCCGCTCCCGCTCCACCAGCCAGCGTTCGTCCACGCCCATCAGCCAGCCGGCGTATTTCCACAGGTGCATGACCGCCCGGGATTCCCGCGCCGTCACCGGAATCCCCATCTTACGCAGCCCGCCCAGCATCACCACGCAGAAGCCCAGATAGGTGGCGGCCATATCCACCTGGTTGAGCGGCAGGCCCCAACGGGCATGCTCCCACTCGTCGCGACGATCCAGGTTACGCCGCACCAGCCCATGCACCATGCGCACATGCAGCGTGCCCCGATACCCTTCCCCACCGGCCAACAGGCCGCCCTCCTCGGTGCAATCGATCCACCATTTTCCAGTCTCCGCCACCCGCCGGGCGGTGCCCTGGCTGAGCGCGCCGGTGAGCACCAGGGACTGGTTGAAGCCGGACAGCAAATAGCCGCCCATCAGCGCCAGATCACGCAGCACGTAAGGCGCGGCCATGCCGGTGGATTGAATGAAACGGGCACCTTCGTCCACCAGGGCCGGGTCCAGCCAGGACGGTGCCGCCACCCGGTCCATGAACGCCTTCAACGGGGCCGGACAATCCGGCACCGCCTCCACGCCCTCGCGCACCGCCGTTTCGAACAGGGGGCGCGCCCGGGCCGGGCCATACTCGTACATCCATTCGATCAGGGCATCCATGGCCGGGTCGCCCACCCACAGATCGTCCAGCGCGGTCTGGTATTCCTCGCGGCTGGGCGCCAGTTCCCGGCCCAGCAGACGGCGCAGCCAGGCCGGAGTCGGCGTGGCGGTCTTTTCGAACGGCCGCGCCCGGGTCGGGGCGGATACTGACACGGAACAGGTGGTCGAGGGGGCCGGTGCGTTCATGGGGCTCTCCTGGTGGCTTTGGCCTGGTGGCTTTGGCGGGCACTTGCTCATGATCGCACCTTAATGCGAATATCTATTCGCGTTCAATTCGCGTTTTGAGGCTCCATGCGTAAACAGCCACGGCAAAAACGTTCCCGGGAAATGGTGAAAGCCCTGGTGGAAGCCACCGGTCAGTGCATCCAGCGCCACGGCCTGGATGACACCACCACGGCGCGTATCGCCGAACAGGCCGGCGTCAGCGTCGGTTCGCTGTACCAGTACTTCGGCGACAAGGACGCCTTGATCGCGGCACTGCTGGACCGCCTTGCCGAGGACATCGCCGCCGGCCTGCGGCGGCTGCCGCTGATGGCGGTCACCGACCTGGGCGAGATGGTGCACCGCTCGATCCGCTTCGGCTTCTCGGTGCTGCGCTCCCGGGACGGGCTCTATCTGGAGCTGGTGCGCAACTGGCATCGGCTGCCCACCAACCGGGTGGTGGACCTGCTGCAGCAGCATTTCATGGAACTGTCGCGGCTGTATTTTCTGCGCCACTATCGGGATTATCCAATCGAGAACCTGGAGGTGCGCGTGTTCATCGTCACCAACAGCGTGCTGTTCACCATGGTGCGCCACGTCAGCCAGGGCGATCTGATCGATGAAGAAGAGCTGGCCCGGGAACTGACGCGCATGGTGGCCGGGTACCTGGGACAACCCCCGCAAGGTGACCCGCCGTGAGCCCGGATCTGGCGCTTACCTACTGCCGCATGATCGCCGACACCCTGGAGACCAATGACGCCGGGCGGATCATTCTGCTCGAAGGCACCGGCATCAACGCGGCCACTCTGGAGCAAGGCGAGGGTTTCATCGACTGGCCCGGTGCACGCCGGCTGATCGCCAATGCCCTGGCCCTGTCGCCACGGCCGGACCTGGCCCTGCGCACCGGCCTGCGCGCCCTGCCCGCCATGCATGGCCCCATGGGCATGGCGGCCATGGCCAGCGCCACCTTGCGCGACGCCATGGTGCTGTTCGCGCGCTTTAACAACACCCGCACCCGGGTGTTCAGCACTCATCTGGAAGAAGACCGGGAGGCCATTACCCTGCGGCTGGATTTCATCGAGCCCCAGGACTACGCGGTGCGCTTTCTCACCGAATCGGCGCTGGCCTCCGCCTTTGCCTGCCATATCGTGCTGCGTGGCCGCCCCATCGAGGACGGCGCCGTGCATTTCAACTATCCGCCGCCGGAGCACGCCGTCCTGTATCGGGAAGCGTTCGCCGGCATCCGGGTGCAATTCGACGCCCCCCGCGTGGCGTTGACCTTGCCTGCTCACTACGGTGACGAGCCGGTGCCCAGCCACGACCGGGATTTGCTGTGGATGGCGGTGCGCCAGTGCGAGGCCCGCCAGGAAGCACTGCGCCGGCACGGCTCGTTCAGCGACCAGGTGCTGGCGCGGCTACGCGCCGAACCGGAACCGGACCTGGTGGCGGTGGCCGGGACGCTGCACGTCAGCCCGCGCACTCTGATCCGCCGGCTCAAGGCCGAGGGCACCCGTTTCCAGGCCCTGCGCGACCGCACCCGGGCGCAACGGGCCGCCGAACTGCTGGGCCTGCCCCACTACACCGTGGCGGCGGTGGCCCGGGAGTTGGGTTATACCGATGTGGCCAGTTTCCGACGCGCCTTCCGGCGCTGGTATGGCACCCACCCCAGCGACTTCCGCCGTTCCTGAACCCGCGCTGTCACTTTTTATCCCCCTGTTGGCAATTTCCGTGTCTGCCCGTCGTCGCCTTCCTGGTAAACACTGTGTGCACGTAACGAGGCGGAGACCCGTGATGCACAGCGACGCGACCGACACCCTGGAAAAACAACGGCTGGCCCGGCTGCGGCTGTCCCCCACCCTGGCCTGGCCCACGGTGGCGATTCTGATCGGCAGCGTGGCCACCATCGCCGCCAGTTGGGTGCTGACCATGAACCATCTCTGGCCGCTGTGGGTGGGCATGGTGGTCAACGGCGTGGCCGGCTACGCCTTGTTCACCCCGGCCCATGAGGCGATTCACCGCTGCGCCGCGCGCAGCCCGAAAATGAACGACTTCCTGCTGGCGGCGGCCACCTTCGTGGCGGTGCCCTTCGGCCGGGGCCGGTTATTCCGGCTGCTGCACATGCGCCATCACCGCTTCGCCAACGAGGAGAATGACCCGGACCACTGGATGGCCCGCAGCCTCTGGACCATGCCGCTGTGGGGCCTGTGGCCCTACTTCTACGTGATCTTTTTCCTGCGTGATCCAAACCGGGTGCCGGGCCTGAAGGTGTCCGAGGTGGTCCGTGAAATGCTGGTGGCCGGCGCCATCATCGCCGCGCTCTGGGTATGGGCGCCGTTCTATATGCTCACGCTGTGGCTGATCCCCACTTACCTGGCGTTCTTTCTCATGTGTCTGGTATTCATGGTGCTGCCCCACTACCCGCACACCGGCCGCCAGGACCAGGACCCGAACCGCACCGCCCTGATGCGCATGGGCCAGGAATGGTGGCTCACGCCGGTGCTGATGTATCAGAACTACCACCTGATGCATCACCTGTACCCGACCATTCCGTTCTACCGCTACGGCAAGGCCTGGAAGGCGCGGGAAGCGCACCACCGGGCGCACTCCGGCGCCATGATCGTCGGCCCCTTCGACCTGGGCCCGCGTACCCGACCGCGGGCATGACTGGTACAGTGGTCGGATTCCATTGCAAGGAACCGACCATGGCCAACCAAACCGACGCCCCCCAGCAGTTGGCGGTGTTGATCGACGCCGACAACGCAGCGCCGGCGATTGTCGAGGGGCTGTTCGAGGAAATCGCCAAGTACGGCACCGCCACCGTGAAACGCATCTACGGCGACTGGACCAAGCCCAACCTGGGCGGCTGGAAGCAGGTGCTGCTGGATTACTCGATTCAGCCGGTGCAGCAGTTCGCCTACACCACCGGCAAGAACGCCACCGACAGCTCGCTGATCATCGACGCCATGGATCTGCTTTATACCCGGGCACTGGATGGCTTCTGCCTGGTCAGCAGCGACAGCGACTTCACCCGCCTGGCGGCGCGGCTGCGGGAAGGCGGGCTGATCGTCTATGGCTTCGGCGAGCGCAAAACGCCGAAGCCCCTGGTGGCCGCCTGTGACAAGTTCATCTATACGGAAATCCTGCGCGCCGACCACGACGGCGGCGAAGCCGCCGGTAGCGACGGCAAGCCCGCCGGCAAGGAACAGGCCGCCACCGGCGGCAATCAGGAAAAACCGCCGCTGAAACTGATCACCCGGGTGATCGACGATATCGCCGACGAGGAAGACTGGGTGCACCTGGGCGCGCTTGGGCAGAACATCAACAAGCGCCGACCGGAGTTCGACACACGGTTGTATGGCTTCAAGAAGCTTAGCGACCTGCTGCGCGCCTACCCGAAGCAGTTCGAGGTAGCGCCGGTGGGCGGCGGCAACAATGCCCTGAGGGTCAAAAACGTGCGCAAAAGCGGCGGCAAGAGCGGTTAGCGGCAGGCGCCGGCGTGCCGGCGCCCGACCGGTTCAGTCCCGCGGGGGGCGGCGCATTTTGCAGGTGGTGGGCATGGCCACGTCCTCGGCGGGAATCAGCGCCACCTTGGCGAAATTGTAATCGGTGCCTTCGGCGCCATAGGGCATGTCGCCCTTCATCACCGACAGCACCATCGGTTGCTGAATCTGGTGGTCATCCTTACGCATGGTGTAGGTACCCGTATCCATGTCCACGGACAGGCCCTCCATGGCGAAAGCGATGTCCACCGGGTCCACGCTGCCGGTCTCATCGGCGGCTTTCTTGAGCATCTCCATCATCGTGGTCAGACGCGGGTAGAACAGGAAATAATCCCAATCGGTTTGCTGGTACATATCCTTCTGGCGCTGGCCGATTTCCGGGTCCTCGGTATCGCCGTAATAGGCGTAGATTTCATAGATCCTGTCCACGCCGCGATCGCCGACCTGGGTCACGGTGCCGGGACTGCCCGCGTAATAGGTCAGGAACGGCGCGTCGATGCCGAAGTCCGCCAGCGTCTTGGCCAGCAACACCATGTCCTGCCCCCAGTTACCACTGATGATCGCGTCCGCGCCGGAGGCCTTGATCTTGGAGGCGTAGGGAGTGAAATCCTTGACCTTGGCCAGCGGATGGAAATCGTTGCCGACGATTTCAATGTCGGGGCGCTTTTCCTTGAGCATTTCGCGGGCCATGGACGACACCGAATGACCAAAACTGTAGTCCTGGTTGATCAGATACACCTTCTTGATGTCCTTCTGATCCTTGATCCAGTTGGTCAGGGCATTCATCTTCATGTCGGAGCCGGCATCGAAGCGGAAATGCCAGAACGAACAGCGTTCGTTGGTGAGCACCGGGTCCACCGCGCCATGATTCAGATACAGCATCTCCTCGCCGGGATTGCGGCGGTTGTGTTTATCGATCGCCGAGATCAGCGCCGACCCCACCGATGAGCCGTTGCCCTGCACGATATAACGGATGCCGTCGTCCGCCGCCTTTTGCAACTGCACCAGGCTTTCCTGGGGGCTGACCTTGTTATCCAAACCGACAATGCGGAACGGATGGCCATCCATGCCGCCTTCGGCGTTAAGACGTTCCGCCTCGAACTTCATATGCGCCACCAGCGGCAGCCCCACGCCGGCCATCGGCCCGGTCAGCGGATCGATAATGGCGATGGTGACCGGTTCCTTGTCGGCGGGCGCGGCGTGACCTGGAGCGATAAACAAAAACGAAAGGAAAATAGCGGTGACCGTGGCTTTCCACGGTGTTTTCTCTGCGAACATGGCTCTCTCCCGAGTTGTTATATTATTGATCGAAACCACATACCCTGGAGTATGTGCACAGGAGAAACGCCGTGTCCAGTGGCGGGATCACGGCTGAAACGCAACGCCGCGGTGGGCCTAACGCACCAGCCAGAGACTCAGAGCGGGAATATAGGTGATCGCCAGCAGTGCCACGATCAGCACCAGCATGAACGGAATGGTGGCGGCGAACAGCTCGGTGATCGACTTGCGGAACCGGTAACTGGCGATGAAGAGGTTCATGCCCACCGGTGGCGTGATGTAGCCGATCTGCATGTTGGCCACGAAGATAATGCCCAGGTGCACCGGGTCGATGCCATAGCGCAGCGCCACCGGCAGGATCAGCGGCACCATGATCACCAGGGCGGCGAAAATATCCAGCATGGCGCCGAGCACCAGCAACAGAATGTTCAGCAGAATCAGGAAGGCGATCTTGCCATGCACATGGGTCTGGATGAACTGGAACAGTTGCTCGGGCACCTCAGCGTACACCAGGTAATCGGCGAACGCCTGGGCCACCGCCAGAATCAGCAGGATGCCACCCACCATCACCATGGCTTCGCGGGTAATGCCCGGCAGCCGCCGCAGGGGAATCTCCCGGTACAGCCACACTTCCGCGATCAGCACATAAAGCGCGGTCACCGCCGCCGCCTCGCTGACCACCAATACGCCGGAAAACACGCCGCCCAGCACCACCAGTGGCAACGGCAGTTCCCAGCGCGCGTCCCATAGGGCGGCGCGCAGTTCCCGGCCACTGAACGCCTGGCGCGGCACCGCGGTGGCGCCCCCGGCGTTGCCGGCCCGGGTCGCCCACAGGCAATACAGGTACAGCAGCACCACCATCAGCAACGCCGGACCCACGCCGGCCAGATAAAGATCGACGATCTCCACCGGCGGCATGGCCAGTTGCTGGGAGAGCTGCTGGGCGATGATGCCGTAGATCAGCAGCGGCACCGAGGGCACCAGCAACAGCCCCAGGCTGCCGGAGGAAGTCACCAGCCCCAGGCTGAAGCGTTGCGGGTAGCCGGCCTTCACCAGCGCCGGCAGCAGCAAGGCGCCCAGCGCCACGATGGTCACCCCGGAGCCACCGGTAAGCGCGGTGAAGAAGGCGCAGGCGATCAGCGCCACGAACGCCATGCCGCCGGGCATCCAGCCAAACGCCGCCTGGCTGAGACGCATCAATCGATCGGCGGTGCGGGATTCGCTGAGCAGAAAGCCAGCGAAGGTGAACAGCGGCAGCGCCATCAGTACCACCGAATCCGCCAGCTGATAGATATCGATGTGCAGCACCGCCAGCGGCGAGCCCAGCGCATAAAAACCGAGAGCGGCGGCGCCCAGCAGCACCGCGAACAGGGGCGCGCCGAGCAGCGCCAGCAAAATCAGGATCAGGGCACCGGCCAGGATCATGCCACCGGCTCCCGCATGCGCGGCCGGCGGCCCACCAGGCCCAGGCCGAACAGAATCAGATAACGCAGCGCCATCACCGAGAAGCCGAGGGGAATCACCGCCTGCAGCAACCAACTGGGGATGCCGGCGAAGGCGGCGCCGCCGAACTGGCGTTCCTCGATCACGAAGCCCAGGCCATACCAGGCGGTGAGCAGGCAGATGCCGGCGGTGAACAGATCCACCAGGCCGGTGATCCAGGGCAGCAGACGCTCGGGCAGGAAGTTGGCGGCCAGGTCGATGCGGATGTGTTCATCCTTGCGCGACGCGATCATGGCGCCCAGCAGGCCAATCCACAAAACCGCGTTGCGCAGCAGTGGATCGGCCCACACCAGGCTGGTGCCGACCAGATTGCGCAGCACGATCTGCGCCACCGCCAGGGCCACCATCATCAGCACCACGAAGACAATCAGGCCGTCCTCGAAACGGTGAATCCAGCCCAGCAGGCGTCGCATCAGGAGCCGCTGTTCCGGTAGGCCTCGAGAATGGCGTGCAGCCGGTCAAGCATGTCCTGGCTGAGCTGGCCGTCCCGCACCAGCTTTTGCGTGGCCTTGTCGGCGTAGCGCTTCCACTCCGCGCGTTGCTCGTCATCGGGCGACACCAGCTCCAGCCCCTGGTTGCGCACCGCCTTGAAGGCGGCCTTGTTCTGCTCGCGGCTATCCTTGTCGATGCCTTCGAAGGCACCTTCCAACACCCGGCGCACGACCTTCTGATCGGCCTCGGAGAGCCGCTCGAAGTGGCGCTTCTGAATCGCCAGCAAGCCATAGGTGTAAAGCAGCGGCAGGTCGGTGATGTAGTTGACCCGGGAATACCACTGCAGGGTCAGAGCCGCCACCGGCGGCGCCGCGTAGGCATCGATGGCACCGGTTTGCAAGGAGGTGAGCACGCTGCCGATATTCAGCACGATGGGCGACAAATCCAGCGTGGCGGCGGCGTTGGCCGAGGCGCTGTCGCCGGACGGCAGCCACAGTTTCTGGGCACGCAGGTCGTCCAGGCCACGCACCGGCTTGTCGGACATGATGTAGGCGAAACCACCGTCCACCAGCCCGAAGCTGACCCAGCCGTTGTCCTCCAGCCCCTGCTTGATCAGCGGGTCCAGCTTCTCGCGGGCGGCATCCACCTCGGCGTAATTGTTGAACGTCAGCGGCACATTGAGGATCTGGCTGTCCCGGTAGTAACGGGCGAAAGCACCGCCCTGGGCCATCTGTCCGTGCAACTGGCCAACGCGGATCTTGCGCTGCACCGCCTGGTCATCGCCCATCACGCCACCGGGGTAGATTTTCAGCGATACCCGGCCATCGGTTTCCTGCTCAATGGTGTCACCGGCCTGCTTGAGCGCCTTGACCACGGCGGTGCCGTCCGGATACAGCGTGGAAATTTTCAGGGTAGTGGCGAAGGCCAGCATCGGCATCAGAGCCAGCAGGGCCACGGCGGTTCTCAACATCATTGTCTCCTAGAAATACTCGTCGGCGCTGTCCAGCAGCCGACGCGCCTCGCGCTTGGCGTAGGCATTCTGCAAGGTGAGGTCGGCCACGTCCACGTCGGCGTCCAGCACCTGGCGCAGTTGCCGGTCGTGCAGTTCGCGGTCGAATACCAGGCGCGCGTAGTGCTCGGCGTAGAACACCCGGGCCAGCAGGTTGTCGCCGTCGGACAACGCAATGGCACGCAGGAAGTGCTCGCGGGCCTGCTCCGGCTGACCGCCCAGGGTGGCTGGCAGCAGGCTGTTGAGCACCCCCAGGTACATGTGTGCCTGGCCGTGCTGATAGCCTTCGTCCAGGACCACCACCCGCTCCATGAGCAGGCGCACCCGGGACAGCTCGGCCACCGCGTTCCAATCGTCGGAGTGGGTCTGGATGTAGCCGGCCCAGGCGGCGCCCAGGGTGAACAGCGCCGGCACGTCTCCCTTGTCGGCCCCGGCTACCAGGGTCTCCAGCGCCGGCACGTCCATCTCCCGGGCCCGGCAGTAGGCGTGATCGTGGGCGCAAGCGGCGCGCAGACCATAGTCCAGGGCCTTGGCATTGAGGCGGGCGGCCCGTCGCGGATCGTCCACGAACAGACCGGCGTAGGCACCGTAGAGGTCGGCGCCGGTGGCGAGCAGGGATTCGCGCTCCGGCCAGTTGACGATCAGGCCGTCGATCATCAGCAGATAACTGGGCAGACCCGCTTCCACCGTGGCCAGATCGCCGTTCTGGCGCACACCCTGACCCAGACTGTCGCCGACCCGGGCCAGGCCACAGCCCTGCAGGGCAAGGGTCAGGCCAGCCAGCGCGGCGATGGCAATTGTCCGTTGCTTCAAACCTCTCTCCATTCGTTGCGCGCCCTGTCGCGGCTTCAGCCGCGACCCCACGTCAGCGGCGATAATAGCGCATGCGACGGTACAAACCGACCAGCACGCCGAGCGCGCCGCCACTGAGCAAACCGGTCAGGTGGGCGGTGTTGGCGACCACGCCGGACAGGCCCACGTAGCAGATCACCAGCCAGACCAGCATCAATACCACAATCTCCTTGCGCAATTGATACCCGGCCGCCGGATTGACCTTGCCATACAGCCACAGATAGCCCAGCAGGCCATACACCACACCGGACAGACCACCAAAACGCGGGCCCGTATCGAGGTACTGCGCGAAGTTGGAAATCGCCGCCACCACCAGGGTGATGGCCAGCAGCTGAAGGCTGGACTGGAAACGCTCGATCAGGCGCCCCAGGTCGCACCACCACAGCAGGTTGAAGATGATGTGCAACACCGAGAAGTGCAGCAGCATGGGCGTCAGCAGCCGCCAGGGCTGGGCCGCCAGCCCCTGCACCGTGTCCGGGAACATCAGCGCTTCGTAGAGCCCCGGCCCGATCACATAGGGAGAAAGAAAGATCAGCACGCAGGCAATCAGCCCGGTGCGGGTCACCGGCCCCAGGCTGGCGAACCAGCCACCGGAGAACACCCGCTCCCGGGGCAGCCCGGTGACCGGTTCGCTGGCCTGCCAGGCGTCATCCTGCCACTTGCCGGCCAGCGGGTTATTAAGAAACTCACGGGCCAGTTCCCGGGCCTCGTCCTGGCGGGCGGCGTCGAGGAGAAACAGGGTGTAGTGCCCGTCCCGTTCCTCGGTGCGCGTGTCGATGCCGCGCCGCGCCAACAGGTCGGCCAGACGTTTAGCCAGGGAGGCGTTATTGATACGGACCAGTTCCCGCATGGGTTTCCTCGTTGTGAATCGCGGCTCCAGCCGCTCCTACGGGTTGGGTACGGCGCGCGGAGGGAATGCCTTCGGTCGCGACGCTCACTCAAGCTCCTCGGCCAGCGCGTCCACCCGCTCCCAGAAGCAAGGCCACTGCCCGCCGCAGCTTAGCAGTATTTTCTGGAAGTCCCCCACCAGGCCGTAATAATCATGGACTCCATTAAGGCGGGCATTGTTCAGCGTGCCCTCGAAGAACCCGCCGTAGGCGTCCAGGCCCGGCACCGCCTCGGCACGGGCACGGAAGGCGCGGCGCAATTCCTCGATCAGGGCCGCCTTGCGTGCCGCCATGGTGTCCGGGGGCAGCTCCCCGGCGTACAGGGCGGCCAGTTTATCGCGGGTATCACCCACCAGATCCAGGAACGCATCCCTGGCACGGTCCCGGCGCCGCCAGCGGTCCAGATCCACGGTCAGGTCATGGTGGGCCAGATAACGCAGAGTGCCCTCCCTGGCCACCATGGTGGCCAGGGATTCGTTGAAGCGGGTATGGTCGGCGATGTACAGGCGCCGGTGTACCAGTTCGTGGAGCAGCAGTTCCACCAGCGCCGGACCGGAGCGATTGATCATGGGCGTGGTCAGAGGATCGTCGAACCAGCCCAGGGTGGAATAGGCGATGGCGCCGCCCACATAGGTATCCCACCCCTCGCCGGCCAGTTTGTCGGCTTCCTCGCGGGCCGCCTGTTCCTGAAAATAACCGCGATAGCTGAGGCACCCGACGAACGGAAAGCACCAGGTCTTCGGCTCGAAGGAAAAACGCGGCGCCGCCATCACGTTCCACACCACCGCATCGCGATCCAGGTGAACATAGCCGCGGTACACCCCATCGGCGGGCAGTGCCATGTCGCGGTCGGCGAAGCGCAATACGTCCTCGACCAGGATCAGTTGTTGGCGCACCGGAGCCGGCGTGTCCGGATCGGCCACCACCCGCTCCACCGGCTCGCGCTGATGCATCAGGCTGAAATGCCCCTTCACCGCCTGGCCGTAGTAGCCAAGCTGGCAACCGGATAAAAGCAGATACAAGATGCAGGCTACAGGGTACAGCGTGAGGCGCCTGCCGGCATGACGGAGAGCAGCGCCCCCCGCGCTGCCGGCCCCGCGAGCGCGGGCACGGCTTTTGGCGCGGCACGGCACGATACCCGCTGTATCCTTTATCCTGAATCCTGTCTCCATCTTTACGCCCGGGACATGAATTTCCGTTCCGCGGTATTGATGCGCACCTTCTCGCCTTCCTGCAGGTACTCCGGCACCTGCACCACCAGGCCGGTTTCCAGGGTGGCGGGCTTGGTGCGGGCGCTGGCCGAGGCCGCCTTCATGGCCGGCGCCGTTTCGGTGATGGTGAGCACCACCGAGGCGGGCAGCTCCAGGCCGATGACCGTTTCACCCACGCGCAGGGCCAGCAGGCCGTCGCCATCCTCGGTGATGAAGGCCAGTTCGTCGGCGATGTCGTCACCCTTGATCGGGTACTGGGAGAAATCCTCATCGTCCATGAACACATAGTCGTCGCCGTCGAGGTAGGAGAAATGCACCGGTCGGCGCACCAGCGACACCGTGGGGACATCGTCGTCGCCTTTGAAGCGCTCTTCGAATTTGGAGCCACCGCCTACCTGTTGCGCGCGTACCCGGTAGAGGGTGGCGGCGCCCCGGGCGGAGGGGGATTGGACATCGATCTGGCGGATCACGAACAGGCCGCCGTTGTGCTCGATCACATCGGCTTTCTTCAAGTCACTGGCTCGGGTCACGGGCCTTCCTCATGGTGGACGAAACGGGGCTCATGGTAGCAAAAAAACGGTTCGTCGCGATTCGGGCGTGGCGCGGGTTTCAACCGAGGCCGGCGATGATCTGTTCGCGGGCCAGGCGGGCCCGTTCGCGGGGTTCGGCGGCGGGCACCGGCGGGCCGAAGGTGAGGTCCACGACGATGCGTTCGCGGCCCAGCAGGCGCCACAGATGGTGGTGCAGTTCATCATCGTCGATGAAGGCCAGGGCCGGGTCCGCCCGCCCGACGGCGTCCCGGTAACGCAGCGCCACCGTCTGCACCGGCATGCCCTCGGCGGCGGCGAAAAGCTGGGGGAAGAAACGACGCACGCTTGCGCCGTCCGTGGTGGTGCCTTCCGGGAACACCAGGATGGCGCGCCCAAGGCCAAGGTGCTCGCGGATCTCCCCGGCCTTGAGCCGGGATTCACCGGCGCCGCGACGAATGAACAGGGTGCCCACGGAACGCGCCAGCCAGCCGATCACCGGCCACCGGGCCACCTCCGCCTTGGACAGAAAGTGGCAGGGCCGGGCCGCCGCGATCACCGGGATATCCAGCCAGGAGACGTGGTTGGCCACCAGGAACAGCGGGCCACCACGCAGCGCCCCATGGACGCGCAGTTCGACGCCCATGATCGCCAGCAAGCGCAGGCACCAGCGCTGCTTGGCAAGCAGGATCTCCGGTCGATGAGGGTCGCGGGCGGCGCGCCGCCAGGCCGCCTCCACCACCCCGGCGATCAGATGGCCGACAATGCGTACGGCCCGCCACAGACGGCGGGCCAGTATCAGCGGGCGGCCTTGCGCCGCGCCCTCCAGGGACCAGTCCCGTTCGTTCATACCATCGCGACCGCGCGCTCCGCCACCCCGGCCTGGCCGGTCTGCAGAAAGTGCTGCACATAGCGGGCCGGCAGGCGGTCCACCTCCATCAGGATGAAGTAATCCAGGCAATTGAATGCCGGGTCCCAGCATGGCTCGCCACACACCCGGGCGCCCATGCGCAAATATGCCTTCAGTAGCGGCGGCATCCTAACCTTGGCGGCCACCGCGTCGCCGGGCATCGGCGCCAGCCGGCAGCGGGGTGTGACCCGCAACCCGGCGGGCGCCAGATGGTCCTCGCGAATACGCTGGTCAATGGCCGCCACGTTGTAGTCCTCGCCGAGGGCAATGCTGGCGCAGCCGATCAGATAGCGCACCTCGTTCTCGAGCATGTAGCGGGCCAACCGGGCCCACAGTACCGTGATCACGGCCCCGCCGCGATGGTCCGGGTGAATGCAGGTGCGACCGATTTCCGCCACGCCGCCAGAGAGCGTGTCCACCAACGGCATGTGGAACTCACTGGCGGAATAGAAACCGCCGGTGCGCGCCACCCGGTCACCGGGTAGCACGCGGGTGTAACCGACCAGCTCGCCGGTGCGGTTGTCACGCACCACCAGGTGCAGGCAATGGCGGTCGAAACGGTCCCGGTCCAGGCCGAAGGGGGCGCTGAAACTGGCGCCGTACTCCTGGGAAAAAATCCGGTAACGCAACCGTTGTACCTTGAGGATCTCCCGCCGCGACCGGGTAAAGTAGGCACTGAAGCGACTGCCCTCCTCCGCGTCCCTGGGCCGGTTTCTGGGTCGGAACGGCGGACGCAGGGCTTTGATCCTTCCAGCGGCTTGCGCAAGCATAACGGGCTCCCAACATTATTTTCCGGCCAGTCTGGGAGCCGCCGGTTGCCGCGCGGTGACAAAAACATGACCATCCCGCGACAGCCTGGGAGCCTTTGGAAGCACCTCGCGCCTCCGGGCTTACGGGCGGGCCCACGATCAGGACGCCCTTTTGGGAAGGAATAAAAATGAGAGATGAAGCCGCGGCGGAGCCGCGCTACCCGCAACCGGTCAGAATGCAGCCCGGCGAAACCCGCTACTGGTGCGCCTGCGGGCACAGCGACGCGGCGCCCTTCTGCACCGATGAGCGCTGCCCGGCAAGCGACCGGGTGCCTTACAGTGCCACCAAGGAAGAGATCGTGCTGTTTTGCGGGTGTGGCGCCACCAGCCGCCCGCCCCATTGCGACGGCGCCCATGTCGGCCTGAAAAAAAGAACGCCCTGGTGGCGGCGCTGGCGTTAAACCGACTCTGAGTAACGCTTTAAAACCGATTAAAATCCATATCCGGAACGGGCCGGACAACCGGCTTTCCCTTTATGTTCAAACCTGAATGGGAAACTGAAAAGAAAAACAAGCGAACGCTTGTTTACCTCCCTTTCAGCCCCGGATTTCCCCGGGGCCCTCATGAGAGAAATCAAGAATCATCTTCTGAATCAATGGGTTGTATTTCACCCGGTAGGGTGTGTCGATGTTAGTCGCGGCGGCGGCGTGGCCGCCCGCGGCCCCGGTTACTGACACGATGGCCGGTCAGGGCTTCCACCTCATCGGTGAAGCCGGGGTCGCCGGTAAGCTGATTGCGCTCCACGGCATCGTGAATCAAAGCCGTTTCCGAAGCCTTGGGGGTCTGTTGCGCGTAACGTTCATAGATAATACGGCGATGCAGCTCATCGTCCGCCAGAGCCAGGTAATCCGGGTCCAGATCCAGAATCGGCTTGCCACCCCGCTGCATGCGCTCCGAGTAGCTGCTCCAGGGATACCACTCCACGCTCCGGGCCCTGCCTAGACGCACCGGCAGTTGCTCCAGATACCGATCACAGGCCAACAGCCAGCTCGGTTGAACCGGGCTGGAACGATAACGGCTTTCCCACAGGGTGCCGCGCCGCTCCTCACGCCGGTTGCGATGCCGGGTCATGCGGGCCGCCAGTGATTTCATGAAACTCCCAAGAGCCCCTTCGTCGGGCCCGGGATTAATCAGCAAGTGAACTTCTTCGGGCAACAAACACCATGCGTAAACATCAACCCCGAAACTATGTTTTAGTTCTTTTACGTCCGCCAGATATTTAAGGTAGTCCTCTTCTTCCTTGAATACAGCCTGGCGATTATGGCCCCGGTGAAGTATATGGTGGGGGTAACCCGGAAGAACAACGCGCCTCTTCCTCGGCATGCTATCCCTCTAATAACGCTTTATTATTGGACGATAGTCTAGCCGCAAAACCCTGCGAAATAAATTAGTTACAGCACTTTTAAAATATGTCCGTCCCCTTTTTCTGATTAACATGTTGCTCACGCAAAAAGGGGACGTAACTAATATCTAATAAACCTTCTTTTAATCACCAAATCTGATACCGAGGCCATTGACTCGCCACAATGTGTACATGTGTTTATTTTTCTTCCAGGGTTTGCTGAAAGAACCGCAGTACCCGTCGCCAGCTATCCTCGGCGGCGTTCGGCTCATGGTAGGCGCGAAGGGGGCTGTAGCCGGACAGGCGCTTGAAAACAAAGGTCTGGTGATCATTCATGAAGGAGTGGCCCGCGTCGGGATAGGTTTTGACATCGTGGGGCACACCCAGCTCGGAGAGGTGCCGGGCCAGGCGTTCACCGTGCCCGCCATAAACCAGATCCTGTTTCCCCCAACCGCCCACCACTGGGCAGATGCCGGTCAATGCCGTGGCCTTGCGCGGCACGCCACCGTAGAACGGCGCCACCACCCGGAGGCCACCCCGGGCGGCGTAAAGCAGCGCGAAGCGTCCGCCCATGCAGAACCCCATCATCGCAACCTTGGTCACCGGCTGTTGGTCCTGCTCCAGCAGCCAGAGGCGGCAGGCCTCAAGCTGCTCGAAGGCCGCGCCGTGACCGAGTTCGTGGTCACGAAGGGTGCGAACCACGCACAGTGAGCGGGCCCCGGCGCGATCGTAGAGATCCGGCGCCAGCACCGGGTAGCCGTTATCCGCCAGACGCCGGGCAATGCGCGCCTGGTCGTCGCTGAAACCGAAGATATCGTGGATCACGATCACCGCGGCATTCAGCCCGTTAGGCTGTTCGGGCACAAACCAGCGGGCACGCATGCGGTGGCCATCCGGCAGGGTGACGTGGGTCAGGTGGGGGTCCTTGGCGTTCATGGTCGCTCCTTGAGTGGTGTTTTTTTCACCAGCCTACCGCAACCCCATGGTTCTGCCAGCGCGCCGCCGCCGATTGGCCCGGCCGACCGAATCCGGCACGATGCCCCGTTTTCTTTCCGCCTTTTATGGAGGACCCGAATGTATTCCTTTTCGTCCGCCCTGCCGGCGCTGTTCGGCGGCCTGTTCCAATGGGACGCGGCGGTGGCCGCCCAATTCGGTTATTTGTTAATGGCGGTGCCCGGCGTGCTGCTGGGCGCCCTGGTGGGCCTGTTGCCGGGCTGGTTGCTGGGACGCGGGCCGGCCCGGCGACCGGCGGTGGCCGCCGCTCTGGCGTTGGTGCCCTGGCGGACGCTGCTGATCGGCTGGCTGGTGGCCCTGCCGGTGTTCGGTCTGGCGCTGCTGGGCATCGGCGAGAAAGCCACCGCCTGGCTGATGCCGCAGGCGGGGTTCACCGCCGGCCTGTGGCTCACCGCCAGCGGCGCCACCCGTGCCGGCGGGCCGCGTAGCCTGCCGTTAAGCGCGGTGCGTGCCGGCCGCACCGCCTTGATGGTAATCAGCGGGTTGATCATGGCCAACGCCGTGGTCGGCGCTGGCGGTCTCGGCAGGCCCTGGCTGGAGGGCATGCAGACGCTGGAGATCGAGCAGACCCTGCGCGCCACCGGCCAGCACTTCTCCGTCCTACTGGTGGTGGACTGGGTGCTGGCCGTGCCGCAGGCGCTGCTGGTCTGGTTCGCGGCGCGACGGAATCCTTGATTCGTGGCCGGCGGGCCTTGATCGATCGCGGCTCAAGCCGCTCCCGCCGCCGCCCGATACACGCGGCAGGGGCGGCTTCAGCCGCGATACTCAGCCGGTGTTGCGCATGCCGGCGGCGATGCCGGCGATGGTCACCATGAGGGCGCTTTCCAGGGTGTCGTCTCCGTCGCGGTCACGCAGACGGGCCATCAGCTCCGCTTGCAACAGATGCAGTGGGTCGGTGTAGGGGTCACGCACGCGGATCGACCAGCGCATCACCGGGTTGTTGACCAACAGGTCGTCGCGGCCGGTGAGCCGGTGCAGGGCGTCCACGCTGGCGGCCAGGCGTTGGCGCAGGGTATCGCCCAAACGCTTGAGGTCCGGGTCGTCGGTGAGGCGCTCCTCGTACCAGGCGGCCACCCGCGGATCGGCTTTGGCGAGCACCATCTCCAGCATGTCGATGACGCCCTGGAAGAACGGCCATTGCTCGGCCATGGCCCGCACCGTGGCGGTTTCCTCCGGGCTGTCCAGGGCCGCTTCCAGGGCGGCGCCGGTACCCAGCCAGGCGGGCAGCATCAGGCGGATCTGGGTCCAGGCGAACACCCAGGGGATGGCGCGCAGGGTTTCCACGCCACCGCCGGGTTTGCGGCGCGCCGGGCGGCTGCCCAGAGCGAGCCGGCTGAGTTCGGTTTCCGGGGTAACGGTGCGCAGGTAGCCGACCAGAGCCGGGTCGTCCCGCACCACCTGGCGGTAGCCGTCCACGGACACATCGGTAAGCGCTTGCATACGTTCGCGCCAGGCATCCTCGGGCTCACCGGGCGGCAGCAGCGTGGCCTCCAGGGTGGCGGCCAGGTACTGCTCCAGGTTGTAGGCGGCCACCGAGGGACGACCGTACTTGAAGCGGATCACCTCACCCTGCTCGGTAACACGGATGCGCCCGGCCACCGAGCCTGGCGGCTGCGACAGCAGCGCCATACGGGTCGGTGAGCCCCCCCGGGAGATGGAGCCGCCCCGACCGTGGAACAGGGTCAGCGGCACGCCATGGTCACGGAACAGGCCGGTGAGTTTTTCCTGGGCGCGGAACTGGGCCCAGGCGGCGCCCAGGAAACCGGCGTCCTTGGCGGAATCGGAGTAGCCGATCATCACTTCCTGACCGTCCACCACCCGCTGTTTATAGAGCGGGATGCCGAGCAGGGCGGTCATGGTGTCGCCGGCATTGTCCAGGTCGTCCAGGGTTTCGAACAAGGGCACCACGCGCATCGGGTGGCGCACTCCGGCAATCTTCTGCAGCAGCATTACCGCCAGCACATCGGACGGCCCCCGGGCCATGGAAATCACATAGGCGCCCAGGCCTTCCGGGCCCTGCTCGGCGATCACCTTGCAGGTGTCCAGCACCTCGCGCACGTCGCCGTCGCACAGATCGGAGCGGTAGAACGCCTCGTCGATCAGCGGGCGACGGCTTTCCAGTTCGCTGAGCAGGAAGGCCTGCTTCTGATCCTCGTCCCAGTCGCCGTAGCCGCCCAGGCCCAGATAGCGGGTGATGGCATCCAGAGCGGCGGTGTGGCGGGTGGATTCCTGGCGGATGTCCAGACACAGCAGCGTGATACCGAAGCAGTTGAGGCGGCGCAGGGTATCCTTGAGCTCACCGTCGGCGATGGCCGCCAGACCCACGGCACGCAGGGAACGATCGATGAGCAGCAGCTCGTCAAGCAACTGCCGGCCCTCGATGAAGCCCTCGCCGTCGGGCACCGGGCTCCCCTCCACCAGGGCCTCCATACGCCGGCGGGTGATCTTGAGGCGGTCGCGCACATCGCGCAGCACCACCCGGTAGGGTTCATGGCTGGGGCCGGTGCGGGCCAGCAACTCCTCGCTGGCGCGGTGCATGGACAAATCCGCGAGCAGGTTTTCCACGTCGCGCAGATACAGGTCGGCGGCCATCCAGCGGGCCAGCAGCAGCACTTCCCGGGTCACCGAGGCGGTGACATTGGGATTGCCGTCCCGGTCACCGCCCATCCAGGAGGCGAAGCGCATCGGCACCCAGGCGGATGGCGGCGCGTCCAGACCGGCCACCGCCAGCTCCGCTTCCACGTCACGCATGGCGCGCGGTACCGCCCGCCACAGGGACTGCTCGATCACCGCGAAACCCCACTTGGCTTCGTCCACCGGGGTGGGCCGCTCGCGGCGGATTTCGTCGGTGCTCCAGGCGGACAGGATCAGTTCGCGCAGGCGCTGGCGCAGGCCATGCTCTTCCTCGGTGGTGAGGTCCGGCCGGTCCCGTTCGGCGAGCAGGTCCGCCATCTGATCGTATTTGCGGATCAGGGTGCGCCGGGTCACCTCGGTGGGGTGGGCGGTGAGCACCAGTTCCACGGACAGCGGCGCCAGGGTTTCCTGGATGCGCTCCGGGGAAACACCCTGTTTTTTCAGCTCCGCCAGCACCTGACGCAGGCCCTGGTCGGTGTCCGGGTCGCCGGGGTAACGTTCGTGGCGCCGGTGCAGGCGCTCGCGGTGATGCTGCTCGGCGATGTTGGCCAGGTTGAGGAACTGACTGAAGGCGCGCGCCACTTCCAGCAGGGTGGCGTCGTCCAGGGGCCCGAGCAGTTCGCGCAGGCGCGTCAGTTCCACCTCACCCTGGGAGCGGCTTTCCACCGCCGCCTGGCGAATCGTTTCCACGGTGTCGAACAACCGCTCGCCGGCTTGCTCGCGCAGCACCGCGCCCAGTTCCTCGCCCAGCAGGCGAACGTCATCGCGCAATGGCGCGTGTGGGTCCTGATCCATAGTCACTCTCTATGAAGCGCTTCGATGAAGCGCTTTTTTACAACAAGGGTCCACCGGATATCTTTATTCCATGGCGGGGCTGACGCAACATAGCGCGGATCGGATCGAGGAAACAGCTTCATGGAAACCCCAAGCCGCATGTCCACGGAACAGGGCGTGATCATCCTTCAATATGTCGCCAGAGCACTGTTCGCCGTTCTCGCGGTGATCTACTTCAATCATTCCGACGGCTTCTTTTTCGCCCTGCCGGCGGTGACGCCCTGGGTGCTGGCCGGCAGTTATCTGGGGCTGCAGCTGCTGTTCCTGCTGGCACGCGTCCCCCATGCCACCCTGCTCGCCTCCGGGCTGGATGTGGTGATCCTGGGCGTGGTGATTCTGATCGACGCCGGTCAGCCACCGCCGACCATGGCCCTGTTGTTTCTGGCGGTGCTCAGCAACGGGCTGCTGTACGGGCTGCGACGTTTCCTGATCATGCTGGCCGCCGCCGAGGTGGTGCTGGCCATCGTCATGCCGATCCGTCTGGGCTATGGGGATGACAGCGGCGCGCTGCTCAACCCGGCGGCCTCCGCCAGCCTGTTTCTGCTGGCGGCGCTCACCGTGTGCATGCTGTATTTCGGCCTGATGATCTGGCGCAATCAGGTACTGGCCCGGCAGTCGGTGGAGAATGCCTGGCGTGATCCGCAGACCGGCTTCATCAGCCGCGCCGCCCTGTCCAGCACCGCCGGCTGGTTGATTCCCCTGCACGACCGGCTGTCCTCGCCGCTGACTCTGGTGCTGGTGCACGACGACGACCTCAACGCCCTGGCGGACGCGGTGGCCCAACGGCTGCGGCGCAGCGATATCGTCGCCCGCTACGATGAGGAGCACCTGGCCCTGCTGCTGCCGTGTACCGCCACCGGCGCCGCCGAGCAGTTGCTCGCCGACCTGCGCGGTTCGCGGCCCGGGCTGCGCGCCGCCCTGCTCACCCTGCACAGTGCCAACGCCGCCCTGGAGCAGGTGCTGCACCACCTGCAGACCGCGATGCCGCGCACCCGGCCGGACGACGGGCACTGGCTGGCTCACGCCACGCCCCTGGCCTGATGGTGAAGGCCTTAACCAAACGGTAACGGTTTCCTCACTTTTTCATCGCGCCGTTGGCGTATGCTCGGGTGGACAACAATGACCGGGGGAAACCCATGATTCGTTGGACGCCCGTCCTTCTCTCCTTGCTGTGCACGCCGCTCTGGGCCCAGACCGCCGCCCCCCGCATCATCGGCGGCGACGACGCCCAACAGGGGCAGTGGCCCTGGATGGCCCAGGTCGACATATTTTTCTCCGCCAGCAGCCAAGTGGGGCTGTGCGGCGGCACCCATCTGGCCCGGAACTGGGTCGTCACCGCCGGCCACTGCGTGGTGAACGAAAACGACCAAAGCGTGACCGCCGGCGATGTGCAGGTACGGCTCGGCAGCGTGTTCCTGGACGGTGGCACCGCCTACACCGGTACCGCGCTGTATATTCCGAGCGGTTTCCGGCGCACCCAGGGTCGCGAGTTCGACAACGACATCGCCCTGGTGCGCATTAACGGCCCGACCATGAGCGAGCGCCCCAGCCTGATCGGGGATGCCCAGTTCCAGGATCTGCAGAATCGAGCCGCCGCCGAACGGGACGAGGCGCTGACCGCCCTCGGCTGGGGCGTTACCCAGCCCGGCGGCGACACCCCGGCGTCCCGGCTTCAGGAAGTGCAACTGGACTATGTGCGCACCGACAGCTGCCTGGCCCAGTGGGGCAGCGGCAACTTCAATACCGCCACCATGGTGTGCGCCGATGAACTGAACCCGCCGGACGGCCAGCAGCAGGATACCTGCATCGGCGACAGCGGCGGCCCGCTGTTCATCGGCCAGGACAGCGATCCCTATGTGGTCGGCCTGACCAGCTATGGTCAGGTCAACTGCGCCGACGAATTGCCGTCGGTGTACACCAAACTGAGCAGCCAGATCGGCTTCGTGGAAGCAGCCACCGCCGATGCCGGCGACCCGCTCGTGGACCTGGCTCTGGAGAATACCGGCGAGCGGCTGTACACGGCGGCGGCGGGCACCCTCTCGCGCACCCTGACCCTGGCCAACCGCGGCCAGAGCAACAGCGTCACCGGCGCCAACATCGCGGTCAGCGGTGGCGGTGATCTGGACGTGCGCCTGGACGGGCAAAGCTGCACGCTGCTGAACAACACCTGCTACACCTCCTCCAACACCCTGGGCACCACACTTATCAACCGCGCCGAGCAGGTGGAGCTGACCGCCCGCTACGACGGCCTGGCCACGCCGGCCCGGGCCACCCTGACGCTGGACGCCGGCGCCGACCAGGAAGAATACCGCAGCAAGAACAATCGCCACGAACTGACGCTGATTTTCTCCGACCAGGCGGACCTGTCGGTCAGCGGCCAGGTCACCGAGGCCAGCCGCGACGGCGACGGCCAGGGCGTGGCGCGGGTACGGGTGACGGTGAGCAACCTGACCACCGTGAACGGCGCTGCCGCCAGTCAGGTGGCGGTGAGCCTGTCCCTGCCGGCCGGCACCACCGTGCGCGACAGCTCGGTGCTCTGCGACACGGTGTGCAGCCCCGGGAATCTGGCCCCCGGCGAAAGCACCGACTTCACCCTGACCCTGGCCACCGGCACCGCCGAGAACGGCACCCTGGGGCTGAGCGTGGACGCCAACGGCGGCGACTTCCCCACCGACAACAATCAGGACGCGGTGGCGTTGTCCTATTCCGCCACCACCGACACCGACAGCGGTGGTGGTGGCGGCGGTGGTGGTGGCGGCACCCTGGGTTTGGCGGCCCTGGCGCTGGCGCTGGCCGGAGCGCTGCGCAAGCGCGGCTGAGGCTTCGCGACTGAAGTCGCTCCTACCGCCGATGCGGCCCGCTGTAGGAGCGACTTCAGTCGCGATAACCACCCATCTTCCTACCCGCGCGGCTCAGACCCCGCGCAGCATGCGCTCCAGATAGGCAAGCAGATAATCCGCGTCGGTGAGCGGCGCCCGGTAGGCCAGATGGCCATCCGGGCGCATCAGCCACAGCCGGCTGCCGGGTCCGAACGCGGCCTGGAATTCGCCGTGCTCGTCCCGCCAGCGATGCACCGCCTTGGCCATGGCACCCTGGGGCGGGTCCAGCTCCAGATCACCACGACCGATCAGCGTCACCCGCAGTTCGTTGAGATACTCGTCGGGCAGCCGTGACAACAGCGCGTGCAGAATCACCCGGGTGCGGTGATCCGGCGCTTCATCCAACTGCAGCAGGAGATGGTGCAGCGGCTGGCGCAGCAGCCCCTGCACCCGCCTTGGCCCACCGTCGCGCAGCGACACCAGGGCGGCGTCCGGCACCCGGTCACCGGGCAGCGGGCCCTGGCGGCGGCGGCCCACCTCGGCGTCCGGGCCCGCCTCCACCAGCGGTGAATGGCGGTAATGCACGTCCAGCTGGCTGGCCCGGCGCACCAGCCGGCGAGCCAGCTGTGGCCGGCCACCGGCCAGACGCAGCAGGGAATCACGGGCGCCGCGCAGCGCCCGGGCGCGCACCAGGGAAGCCCGCGACAGAGCATCCACGCCGCGCAGCATGTCCTCGGCCACCGGCCGGCGCTCGCGCTGGTAGCTGTCCAGTAGCGCGCCGCCGCCCCTACCCCGGCAGAACAGCACCAGTTTCCAGGCCAGATTGAAAGCGTCGGCGATGCCGGTGTTCATGCCCTGGGCGCCCAGCGGGCTCTGCACATGGCAGGCATCGCCGGCGAGCAGGATACGGTTGCGCCGGTAGTGGCTCACCAACCGCCGCTGGATGGTGAAGCGGCTCAGCCAGCGGGCCTGCTCCGGCAGCGGCGTCTCCGGCCCCAGGGCGGCGCGCAGGCGTTCGTGAAAATCCTCCAGGGTGGGTTCGCCGGCCTCCTCGTCCGGCTCGCCGTTTTCGCTGATCACCAGGCGCCAGCCATCGGGCATGGGTATCGCCGCCAGGTTGCCGTCGGCGAGCAGGAAGCCGTGGAAAGCGTCGTCGGCCAGGTTGGGCGCCCAGTCCACATCGGCAAGCAGGAAATGCTCCCGATAGTCATGGCCTTCGAACGGCAGGCCGAGCAGCTCCCGGACCTTGGAGTGGGCGCCGTCGGCGCCCACCATCAGTTGCGTGCCAATGGCCACTTCGTCGCCGTCATGGCGCACCACGGCGGTGACGCCGGAGCCATCCTGTTGCGCCTGCAGCAGCTCGGCGCCACGCCACAGGTCGCCGCCCAGGCGCCGGTAGCGCCGCTCCAGAATCGCTTCAAGGCGTGGTTGCGGGCAGCACAGCAGATAGGGAAACGGCGAGGCCAGCGCGCCGAAATCCAGGTCCATGAGCGGCCCTTTTTCGCCATGCACGCGGATCATGGACAAGGGCCGCCCCTCGGCGAGCACCGCGTCCAGCACGCCCATGGCATCGAAAATCTCCAGGCTGCGGGCATGCAGCCCCAGGGCCCGGGAGTGCTCGGAGCGTTCCTCCTGCCGGTCGATGATCCGGCAGGGCACGCCGGCGCGCAGCAGGTTGATGCCCAGGGTCAGGCCGGTGGGCCCGGCGCCGACGATCAATACCTTGGGGGCGTTGGATCCCGTCATCATGATCGTGGTGCTACCATGGTTGCCTGGAACCGGGATCGAGCTTCCCGATGAAAACCCGTCATGCGCAATTGACTCCTTACATTACCCGCGACCATACCGGACTTCCGTGAGCCGCAAGATCATCCACGTGGATTGTGATTGTTTCTACGCCGCCGTCGAGGTGCGCGACGACCCGCGCCTGCGCGGGCGACCGGTGGCGGTGGGCGGCGATCCCAACCGGCGCGGGGTGATCGCCACCTGCAACTATCCGGCCCGGGAATTCGGCGTGCGCTCGGCGATGTCCTCGTCCCAGGCCCTGAGGCTGTGTCCCGAACTGGTGATTCTGCGCCCGGATTTCGATAAATACCGCCGGGTCTCCGGGCAGATTCACGATATTTTTCGCACCTTTACCAACATTATCGAGCCCCTCTCCCTGGACGAAGCGTTTCTGGATGTGTCGGAGAGCCCGCTGCACGCCAACAGCGCCACCCGCATCGCCGAGGCGATCCGCGCCAAAGTGCGCGACACCCTCCATATCACCGTGTCCGCCGGCGTGGCCCCGAACAAGTTCCTGGCCAAGGTGGCCAGCGACTGGAACAAGCCGGATGGCCTGTTCGTGATTCCACCGGAGCAGGTCGAGGCCTTCGTCGCGGCCCTGCCGGTGAAACGCATTTCCGGGGTAGGCCGGGTCACCGGTGAAAAGCTGGCGGCGCTGGGCATTCATACCTGCGGAGACCTGCAGGGCATCAGCCGGCTGGACCTGGCCCACCACTTCGGCAGCTTCGGCGAGCGCCTCTACCACCTGGCCCGGGGCGAGGACGACCGGCCGGTGCAGACCAGCCGGCGGCGCAAGTCAGCCAGCGTGGAGAAAACCTACCATGAGGACAAACGTACCCTGGCGGAATGGCTGCGGGAACTGGACGATCTTCTGGAGCGGTTGCGCCAGCGCATCGACCGGCTGGACGCCAATTACATTATCCAGGGTTTGACGGTGAAGGTGCGCTACAACGACTTCCGCATCGTCAGCACCGACCAGGGTGGCGACCGGGTCGAGCGGGAACCCTTCGAGCGGATGCTGACCCAGCTGTGGGAACGCCATCCGGCGCCGGCGCGACTGCTGGGCGTGGGCGTGCGGCTCAGGGACCTGAAGAGCCCGCGACAGCCCGATCTGTTCCCCGAGGAACGGGAGAAGGCCCTGCGCCAGCACCGCGGGCCCTGAGGCCAGCCGCGATGGCGAGGCGCTTTCAGCCGGCCACCCGCGCCACCGGGGTCGCGCCCTCGCCCACCGGCGTCGGCAGGCGGGCCAGGGACTGGGCCATGATCTCGCGGCCACGCCGGGCCACCGGCTCCATCTGCGTTTCCAGGTATTGGTCCAGTACCCGCACGCACTCGTTGCATCGTGTCAGGGCATCCGGGTCCGGGCGCGCCAGCAGTTCATGCACCGCGTCATCGAGTTGATTCAGATACTTCAGCAACATGCCAGACTCCAGCGATCGTCACAGCCTAGGGGGCGGGAATGACGCCCCCATGACAGGGCCTCCACGCCAATGGGTCCATAGTGACCCAGTTGGCGGGTTTTGGCAGCGACTCCGGCGGTCTCCGGGCATGAAATCCTGTAAAAACTGATTTCCATCAAACGAGACGGGAGTCACGGCCCTGGGGTTATACTGCCCGCCTTTCACTTTCAACACACACTGGATTCCATGACTTCGACCGTATCCACCATCGTCGCCCCGGAAGGCAGCCTGGAAGTTCTCAGCCAGCAAGAGGTGGAGCGCCTGCGCGATACCTCCACCAAGGGGCTCCATGACCTGCTGCGCCGCTGCGCCCTGGCGGTGCTGAACGCCGGCACCCCCACCGACGACAGCCGCCAGGTGCTGGAAACCTATCGAAACTTCGAGATTCAGGTGATTCAGGAGGACAGGGGCCTGATGCTCAAGCTGGACAACGCGCCGGCCGGTGCTTTCGTGGACGGCCGCATGATTCGTGGTATTCGCGAGCACCTTTCGGCGGTACTGCGCGATATCGTCTACGTGGCCAACGAAATCGAGCATGGTGGCCGCTTCGATCTGGAGGACACCGACGGCATCTCCAACGCGGTGTTCCACATCCTGCGCAACGCCGGTGTGCTGCATGCCGGCGTGCTGCCCAACCTGGTGGTGTGCTGGGGCGGCCACTCCATCTCCCGCGAGGAATACGATTACTCCAAGAGCGTGGGCTACCAGCTCGGCCTGCGCGGCCTGGACATCTGCACCGGCTGCGGCCCGGGCGCCATGAAGGGCCCGATGAAAGGCGCCCATGTGGCGCACGCCAAGCAGCGCAACCGCCAGGGCCGCTACCTGGGCATCTCCGAGCCGGGCATCATCGCCGCCGAAGCCCCCAACCCGATCGTCAACGAACTGGTGATCATGCCGGACATCGAGAAACGGCTGGAGGCGTTCCTGCGCATGGCTCATAGCATCATCGTGTTCCCCGGCGGCGTCGGCACCACCGAGGAGATTCTTTATTTGCTGGGCGTGCTGCTGCACCCGAGCAACCGGGACATCCCGCTGCCGGTGGTCTTCACCGGCCCGGCGGAAAGCGCCGAGTACTTCCGCCAGATCGACACCTTCATCCGCTACGCCCTGGGCGACGACGCCGCCAAACGCTACCGGATCATCGTCGACGACCCGGAGGCGGTGGCGCTGGCGGTGCGCGAGGGCGTCGACGACCTGACCGCCTTCCGCCGCAAGCAGGACGACGCCTTCTACTACAACTGGCGCCTGACGGTACCACTGGAATTCCAGAAGCCGTTTCAGCCCACCCACGCCGCCATGACGGCGCTGGCCCTACGCAAGGACCTGCCGGTGTTCGATCTGGCCGCCAACCTGCGCCGCGCCTTCTCCGGCATCGTCGCCGGCAACGTCAAGGAAGCCGGCATCCAGGCCATCGAGGAACACGGCCCCTACCGGCTCACCGCGGAGCCGGGCCTGATGGCCCAGCTGGACATCCTGCTGCAATCGTTCGTGGCGCAGAGCCGCATGAAGCTGCCGGGCAGCCATTACCAGCCCTGCTACGTTTTGGAATGATCGAGAAGCGGAATCGCGGTGGTTCCACCGCGATGCACCGGCCGCTTAGCGGGGCTGCATGCGGATGCCGCCGTCCAGGCGGATGGTCTCGCCGTTGAGGAAGGTGTTCTCCGCCATATGGCACACCAGGGCGGCGTACTCCGGCGGTTCACCGAGCCGTTTCGGGAACTGGGTCATCTCGATCAGCGGCATTTTCACCTTGTCCGGGGCGGCGTTCATCAGCGGGGTGTTGAAAATGCCCGGGGCGATGGTGTTCACCCGGATGCCCAGCTTGGCCAGGTCCCGGGCCATGGGCAGGGTCATGCCCACCACGCCGCCCTTGGTGGCGGCGTAGGCCACCTGACCCACCTGACCGTCGAAGGCGGCCACCGAGGCGGTGTTGACGATCACGCCGCGCTCATTGTCCTCGCCGGGTTCGTTCTCGGCCATCACCGCCGCCGCCAGCCGCGCCACGTTGAAGGTGCCGATCAGGTTGATTTGCACCACCATGTTGAACACGCCCAGATCATGGGGCTGGTTGTCCCGGCCCACGGTCTTCATGGCGGACCCCACGCCGGCGCAATTCACGCACAGGTGGATGGCACCGAACCTGTCCCGAGTGGCGTCGATGGCGGCCTTCACCGAGGCTTCGTCGGTGACGTCGGTGGCCACGAAACCGGCAGCCTCGCCCAACTCGGCGGCGGCCTGGGCGCCCTTTTCCTCGTCCCGGTCCAGGATCATCACCTTACCGCCCTTGGCGATCAGCGCCTCGGCGGTGGCCCGGCCCAGGCCGGAGGCGGCCCCGGTGATCACGGCGACTTTACCTTCAATGTTCATACTGACTCCTTGTTTTATGGCCCGGCGGCGTTTCGCTTCAGCCGCGATCAAAGGTTGTTAAAAGCACACTATAACGAAGCGCCGGTGTGCCGACATTGTTGCTTCCGCTCAACGGTGTGCGCATTCTGGATACCATCCGGCACCAGCAAGGGGATTGCCCATGAGCCAGCCTGACAGCCCGCCAAACCACCCCGGCCTCGCCGACCGGCTGGCCAACACCCGGCGTTTCAGTGAAACCCTGTGCCAACCCTTGAGCGTCGAGGACATGGGCCTGCAGGCTTGCCCGGAGGTAAGCCCGCCACGCTGGCATCTGGCGCATACCACCTGGTTCTTCGAGACCTTCATCCTCAAACCCCACTGCCCGGATTACCACCCCTTCGACGAGCGTTTCGAATACCTCTTCAACAGTTACTACAACGGCATCGGCGCCCAATACCCGCGCCCGCGCCGGCACCTGCTATCGCGCCCGGACACCGCCACCGTGTACCGCTGGCGGGCCCGGGTGGACGACGCCATGCAGGACCTTCTGGCCCGTGATGACAACCCGGCTCTACTGGCGCTGGTGGCCCTGGGCATCGAGCACGAACAGCAACATCAGGAACTGCTGCTCACCGACATCAAACACAGCTTTTCCTACAACCCGCTGTGGCCGGTCTACCAGGATCGGGAGGATGCGGACGCCCGGGCAGCGGAGTTCGCCTGGATCAACCACCCGGGCGGCCTGGTGGAAATCGGCGCCCGGCCCGGCGACGGCTTTCACTTCGACAACGAGACCCCACGCCACCGCCAGTGGCTGGAACCCTTCGCCCTGGCCAACCGGCCCAGCACCTGCGCGGAGTACCTGGCGTTCATCGAGGACGGCGGCTACCGCCGCCCGGAGCTGTGGCTCTCCGACGGCTGGGACTGGGTGCGCCAGGCCGGCGCCAAGGCGCCTTTGTACTGGTTTCTGGACGATGGCGCCCCGCAATACTACACCCTGGCCGGGCGGCGCCCGATCCGGCTCAACGAGCCGGTCGCCCACCTCAACCATTACGAGGCGGACGCTTTCGCCCGCTGGTGCGGCAAGCGGTTGCCCACCGAAGCGGAATGGGAACATGCCGCCAACGGCCTGCCGGTAGCTTCCGGCGGCTTCGTGGACAACCGCCGGTTTCACCCCTCCGTGGCCCGCGCCGACGCGCCGGGCACCCTGCTGCAGATGTTCGGCGACGTCTGGGAATGGACCGCCAGCGCCTACCTGCCCTACCCGGGTTTCGCCCCGGAAGAAGGCGCCGTGGGGGAATACAACGGCAAGTTCATGAGCAACCAGATGGTACTGCGCGGCGGCTCCTGCGCCAGCAGCCGCGACCATCTGCGCGCCAGTTACCGCAATTTCTTCCAGCCCCACCTGCGCTGGCAGTTCAGCGGCGTTCGTCTGGCCCAAAGCATGGAGGCGCCCCGTGGCCCATCCCCAACAGCTATTGCCTAATCTGACCTTCCTGGACCTGCGGCCACCGGTGACCGACGCCGCCCGGGAGGTGG
This sequence comes from Alloalcanivorax sp. C16-2, assembly GCF_046507615.1. Lineage (NCBI taxonomy): Bacteria > Pseudomonadati > Pseudomonadota > Gammaproteobacteria > Oceanospirillales > Alcanivoracaceae > Alloalcanivorax > Alloalcanivorax sp. C16-2. The sequence goes on from NZ_JBKFTL010000002.1 coordinate 414,990, forward strand.
CGGCCTCGTTGTCCGCCCCCTCGCCAAGCCTGGACCCGAAGTACTTCTACGATCAGCGCGGCTCCGCCCTGTTCGACGCCATCACCCGCACCCCGGAGTACTACCCGACGCGCACCGAGGCGGCCCTGCTGACCGAGCACGCCGATGCCATGGCCGCGCAACTGCCCGGCGAGCTGGTGATCGCCGAGCCCGGCGCCGGCGGCTGCGACAAGGCGCGCCTGCTGCTGGACCGCTGGCGGCCGAGCGGCTATATGCCCCTGGAGATCTCCCGGGAATGCCTGCTCGACGCCACCCGCGCACTGGCGCCGCGCCACCCCTCGGTGCACTTTACCGCCGTGTGCGCGGACTATTCCCAGGCGCTCAGCTTCCCCGCCGACGACCAGGGCCGGCCACGGCTGGTGTTTTTCCCGGGTTCCACCATCGGCAACTTCGAACCGGTCGCGCGGGCGGACTTCCTGGCCGGCCTGCGGCGCCTTGCCGGTGACGACGGTTTCCTGCTGATCGGCGCCGACCTGCAAAAGGACCCGGGCCGCCTCAACGCCGCCTACAACGACGCCGAGGGCCACACCGCCGCCTTTAACCGCAACGCCCTGCACCACCTCAACCGGCGGCTGGACTGCGGCTTCGAGCCGGACGCCTTCGAGCACCTGGCTTTCTATAACGAGACCGCGCAACGCATTGAAATGCACCTGGAATGTCTCCGCGACCAGACCGTCAGCGTGGCCGGGCGACGGATCGCGCTGCCGACGGGCACCCGCATCCACACCGAAAGCTCCTACAAGTTCACCGTGGAGGGGTTTTCCCGGGAGCTGGTGGAGGCCGGTTTCGCGCCGTTGTCGAGCTGGGTGGACGACGAGGAGCTGTTCAGCATTCATCTGGCCCGCGCGGCCTGAGCCCCCATCGGGGAACCGTCCGGTAATTCTCGAACGCTGTAGGAGCGGCTTCAGCCGCGATAGCCCGGCGGTTGGCCGCGGCGAAAGCGAGCGCCGCCGCGCGGTGTGGCCGCCCGCGCTGTATCCTGTATCCTGAAGTCTGTACCGCGCCGGACCGGCGGCGCCACCGGGGAAGGAACGAGCATCCATGCTGGAACTGATCAGCGCGGCACGGCGCCGCAAGAGAACGCCGACCCACGACCTGTTCGACACGGTGCGGATGGAATTCCGCGTCGGGCTGCTCGACATCGACCTGAACCTGCAACTCAATACCGGCAAATACGTCAAGATCATGGACCGCTGCCGGCTGGAACACGCCGTGGTCACCGGCCTGCTGAACCGCGCCGTCGAGGCACGCACCAGCACCGTGGTGGCCAACACCGAAATCGCCTACATCCGCGAACTGCGCCCCTACCAGCGCTTCCAGGTGCACACCCGCATGCTCGGCTGGGACGACAAATACAGCTACTACGACCAGCGCTTCGAATCACAGCGCAAGCTGCATACCCACGCCCTGCACCGGCTGGCGCACATGTACGGCGGCAAGACCATCAGCCCGCAGGCATTCCAGGAAATGACCGGCCTGAATCTGGTGTCCCCGCCGCTGCCGGAATACGTGCAGGACTGGAAGACCCTGTTGCAGAACAAGCGGCGCCTCACCGAACGGGATATCGACCCGGAGCGTTTCTGATCGCGACGGATCGCGACTGAAGCGGAACGCCGCCCGGTCGCTCCTACAGCGGAAGGCTTCGGTGGCGCGCGTCGTAGGAACGACTTCAGTCGCGATTCACGCCAGCAGCACCCCCACCGCCAGAGCCACCATCAACACGGCGGCGACGCGCTCCACCCAGGGCCCGTGGCGCAGCGCCCCCGCCGGCGCCCGGCCCCGGACGATCAGCAGCCGCGCCACCAGCAGATCCCAACACAACACCACCAGAAACATCCACAGCCCGTAAAGCGCCTGCACGGCGGTGGGCGTGCCCCGGGCGGCCAGCACCGAAAACAGGCTCATGTAGAACAGCCCGTTCTTGGGGTTGAGCAGCGCCGAGGCCAGCCCGGCCAGGAGCCCCGCCCGGGGGTCTGTGATGGCGCCGCCCACCCCGATCATGCCACCACGTGCCGCCGAGGCCGCCTGCCAGAAACGCATGCCCAGGTAGAGCAAATAGCCGGCCCCCGCCCACTGCACCACCCGGAACAGCAGCCCGCCGGAATCCAGCAGCGCGAAGCCGCTTACCGCCAAGGCGATGAAGATGCCGTTGCCCAAAGCCACGCCCAGGCAAACCGCCACCGACGCCCGCCACCCGGACACCAGGGCGCTGCGCGCGATCAGAATGAAATCGGGGCCGGGGCTCAACAGGGCAAGAAAATGGGCACCGGCGACGGGAATGAACGAATCCAGCATGGGCCTCTCCGTGCACGGAGAGGGCACCTTAGAGAAAAGCGGCACGGCGGGATTGAAGAAAAGTGCGCTCAGCGCGGCCGCTGATAGGCGCCCGGCGTCATCGCCACGCGCTCCTTGAAAGCACGCTGAAAATGGCTCTGGTCGGCGAAGCCGAGATCATGGGCCACCTCGGTAAGCGCCGCGCCCTCGCGAAGCAGGCGCCTTGCCCGGTCGATGCGCCGGTCCAGCCGGTAGGCGTGGGGGGTCATGCCGGTGGCGCCCTGGAAACGGCGATTCAGTTGATAACGGCTCAACCCCAGCCGCGCCGCCAGCGCCGGCAGCGAAGGCGTCTCGGCGAGGGGCGCCGCCAACCAGCGGCGTACCGGTTCCAGCTCCGGCGCCGCCGGCGGCGGGCCCGCCAGGGGCTCGCCACGCCAATCGTTCCGGCTCAGAAACGCCGCCAGCGCCGCGGCCTTGGCATCGGCGCCACGACGTGAAAACAGGCAATCATTGAGGTGCTGGAAACGCTCATAGGCGGACCGGTCCCGGCGCACCTCGACCCCGGTGGGCAACGTGCCCGCCCAACGCCGCATCCAGGCCACGTCCACATACAGCATCTGGTAGCCCCAAGTGCGCCCCGGCAAGGGGTTACAGGCGTGCGGCAGCCAGGCTGGAATGCTGATCAAGGTGCCCGGCTCCAGAACGCGGCCAGCGCCAGGGCAGCTGAAATCACTGCGACCGCGATCGACCACACCGATGGACCAGGTGGAGTGGCTGTGCGGGCGGTAACAGGCGTGGCTGTCCGTGGCGCGCCGGCTCTCAACGAACGGCAGGCGCGGGTCGCGCCACAATCGGGCGGAAGACTGGGTCATGATCGATCCGTTGGATGGCAACGATTCCATTTTACCGTGGCCGGCCCGATGCACGATACCGTCGACCCCCTCCCCGCTTCCCCGTTACAATCCGGCCCATGAGCAAAACCCGCATCGGCACCCCCTGCATTGGCGTCTGTTCCACCGTCTTCGGCGACACGGTCTGTCGCGGCTGCCGCCGCTTCAGCCATGAAGTGGTGGACTGGAACGCCTACTCCGAGGAACAGAAACGGCTGGTCTGGCAGCGTCTCGACGAACTGCTCACCCTGGTGGTACGCAACTACTTCGAGGTGGTGGACGCGACCGCCCTGGCCGCCCAGCTGGACTATCAGAATCTGCGCTACCAGACCCAGCTCTCGCCGGAGGGCTGGGTTCCGGAACTGCTCAAGGCGGCCGGCCGCCAGCGGCTTGATTACGCCGTATTCGGGCTGCGACCACTGGCCGAGGCCCAAGGCCTGGCGCCCCGGGAGCTGTATGACCAGATCAGCAAGGAATGCCACGCCCTGAACCAGGCCCATTATGACCGTTCATTCGGGCGACCGGTGGGCATCACCGGGGAGCTGGTGCGCCACGCGGCGCGCGAAAAGGGGTTGTTTTAGAGGCTGGATCAGGCGCAGTCCCGGCAGCGGCCGTGTATCTCCACCGGTTGCGGGCCGGCGCGAAAACCTTCCTGCCCCAGGCTGCGGTTAAGCTGCCGGCGCAGCGCCGCGTCCATGGGCGCCTCGCGCACGGTGCCGCATTCATCGCACACCAGAAACAGCGTGCCGGCGTCGTGGCCATGATCGCAGGCCAGGTGATCGCAGGCCAGGTAGCGATTGGTGGAGGCCAGGCGGTGCGCCAGGCCGGCGGACACCAGGAAATCCAGAGCCCGGTAAATGGTGGGCGGCTTGGCGCCCGGCTGGTGCTCGCGCTGCAGCTCGTCGAGCAGGTCATAGGCGCTCACCGGGCCCTGGTGGCCAAGCAGCAGCGACATCACCTGACGGCGCTGGGGCGTCAGCCGCAGGCCCTGCTCGTGGCAGCGCCGTTGGGCGATATCCAGTTGTTCTTCCTGCGTGTACGGCATGTTCTCTCCCGACCCGGTGCACTCCGCCCGACACCGGGCGGAGTGTTACATTATCCGGTCATCCGGAGCGCTTGAACAGGCCGTTCATACCGCCTCGGCCAACCCCCAGTCAGGGAACGGGTCCTCCAGGGTGCGCCAGTACTCCACCCCGGCCAGCATCTCCTTCTCGTCCAACAGACAGGCGTCCAGAGCCGCGCGTGCAAGAGCCGGGTCCATGTCCTGGCCGATGAACACCAGTTCCTGGCGCATGTCGCCGAACGGCTCCTCCCACTTCTCAAGGATGAAGGCCCGGGTCTCGGCGTCCTCCGGCCAGCGCGCCTCGGGCACCGCCTTCCAGAAGAAGCCGGCCACCCCATGGTGGGCGATACCGCCGGCCTGGCTCCAGGTGCCGGCCAGTCTCGGTCGCGTGGCGAGCCAGAAATAGCCTTTCGAGCGCAGCAGCTTGCCGTTGTCCCACTGGCGGTGCAGGAAGTCATAAAAACGTTTCGGGTGAAACGGCCGGCGCGCCGTGTAGGTGAAGCTGGAAATACCGTATTCCTCGGTTTCCGGCGTATGCTCACCGCGCATTTCCTTGAGCCAGCCCGGCGCCAGGCTGGCGCGCTCGAAATCGAAGCGCCCGGTGTCGAGCACCTTGTCCAGGGGCACCGCGCCCTGGCGGATGGGAATGATCTCCGCTTCCGGGTTGAGCGCTCGCAACGTGCCGATGACCGACCGCCGCGCGGCTTCGTCAATCAGATCGGTCTTGCTCACCAGCAGCACGTCGCAGAACTCGATCTGATCCACCAGCAGATCGGCCACGTTGCGTTCGTCGTCCTCGCCCAGGCTCTCGCCGGTGTCACGCAACTCCGCCGCGCGCCGGTAATCGTTGGCGAAGTTGGCGCCGTCCACCACGGTCACCAGGGTATCCAGCCGCGCCACCGCCGACAGGCTTTCGCCGTTTTCATCCTCGAAGGTGAAGGTTTCGGCCACCGGCAACGGCTCGGAAATACCGGTGGACTCGATCACCAGGTAATCGAACCGGCCTTCGGCGGCCAGCCGCCGCACCTCCAGCAGCAAATCCTCGCGCAGGGTGCAGCAGATGCAGCCGTTGCTCATCTCCACCAGTTTTTCCTCGGCGCGATTCAGGCTCACCTGCTGGTTCACCAGGCTGGCGTCGATGTTGATTTCGCTCATGTCGTTGACGATCACCGCCACCCGGCGGCCATCACGATTATTGAGAATGTGGTTAAGCACCGTGGTCTTGCCGGCGCCAAGAAAGCCGGACAGCACGGTCACCGGCAAGCGGTGGTCGGTCATGGGAGGTCTCCCGGGAAATCGTTTGGGGATAAATATGTTATAACATAACAACAGTAAAGCAAAAGCTATCGCGAACCGGGTCATTTTCTTTCCCCGCCGCGCCGGTCACCATGCGTGTTTGGATGCCCACAGCGGAGACCCTCCATGAGCTTCAAAGGCAAGACCATCGTGCTCACCGGCGCTTCCAGCGGGATCGGCGAGGAAGCCGCGAGACAACTGGCGCGCCGGGGCGCGCGGTTGTGCCTGCTGGCCCGCCGCGAGGAGGAACTGGCCAGGGTACAGGCTGATATCCACGCCGAAGGCGGACGGGCCTGGATCTATCCCACGGACCTGACCCACCCGGACAGCGTCGACACCGCCCTGGACGCCCTGCTCGCCGAGCACCCCCGGGTGGACGCCCTGGTCAACAACGCCGCCCACTCCATCCGCCGCCCCATCGTCGAGGCCCTGGACCGCATCCACGACTACGAACGCACCATGCAGCTCAACTACTTCGGCGCCCTGCGCATGACCATGGGGTTGATCCCGCGTTTTCTGGAACAGGGCCACGGCCATGTGGTGAATGCCTCCACCCTGTCCGCCCAGGTGCCGATCCCCCTGTTCTCCGCCTATCTGGCCAGCAAGGCGGCACTGGAATCCTACTCCCGCTCGCTGAACGCGGAGTTGGGCCACAAGGGCATCCATGCCACCGTGGTGTACTTCCCCATGGTGCGCACGCCCATGTCCGATCGCACGTCGATCTACAAGCATATGCGCATGATGAAGGTGGAAGACGCCGCCGGCTGGATTCTCAAGGCCCTGCGCGACCAGCCGGCGCGGGTCGGCAGCCCCCTGGGCACGGTGGGCAGCCTGGTGCTGGCCGCGGTGCCCGGCCCGGCGGTGAAGTACACCCAGCCATTTTTCCGGCGCATGGACAAGCGACTCAAGGCGAAGCTCAAACGCCCATAATTGTAATAAAAACCATTCTCATTCATAATCCGCCCTTCACGCGAATTCATGCCTGGGGGCGGAAATCATGTCCGGGGTGGCAAAACCCCACCAAACGGTGGAGACCCTCTACACCGAGCATCACCGCTGGCTGCGCCAATGGCTCAGCCAGCGCGTGGGCTGCCCGGCGCTGGCCGCCGATCTCGCCCACGACACTTTCGTGCGCCTGCTGGCGCGGCCCCGTAGCCTGAACAATACCCACGGTGCCCGTGGCTATCTGCGCACCGTGGCCGAGCGCCTGTGCATCGACCTGTGGCGACGCCGGGCGGTGGAGCAGGCCTGGCTGGAGGTACTCGCCGCACGCCCCGAGGAAGTGGACATCTCGCCGGAAGACCAGGCGGTGATCGTCGAAACCTTCTGTGAAATCGACGAAATGCTACGCCGCCTGCCGGCCAAGGTGGCCCGCGCCTTCCTGCTTTCCCAGATCGACGGACTTACCTACAAGGACATCGCCCACCGCCTGGAGGTGTCCGAACGCACCGTGAAAAGCTACATGGCCAAGGCCATGCTCGAATGCATGAAGATCAACGCCCGCTTCCAGGACGCCCGTGGATAACAAACCCGAGCACGCGCCCCCGCTTCCCGAGCCGCACATCCTTGAACAGGCCGCGGAATGGTTCGCCACCCTCGGCGACGAAGACACCGGCCCGGAGCAGCACGACCGCTGGCGCGAGTGGATCGAGGACCACCCGGAGCACCGCCGTGCCTGGCGCTACGTGGAACAGATCAGCGCCCGCTTCCAACAGGCCCGCGATGGCGCCGGGCGCGACGGTGCCGGGCGTATTCTGCGGCACACCCGTGGCGAACGCCTCACCCGACGGCGTCTGCTGACCGGCGGCGCCGCCGGTCTCGCCGCCTGGCTGGTGTGGAGCCGCACACCACTGCCGGAGGCCGGCGGGCGCCTGATGGCCGAATTGAGCGCCGATCAGCGCACCGCCACCGGCGAAATCCGCGACCTGGCCCTGCCCGACGGCGGGCACCTCTGGCTGAACAGCGCCAGCGCCGTGGACCTGGCCTACGGCGAAGCCCTGCGCCGGCTCACCCTCCATGATGGCGAGGTCCTTATCCAGACCGCCCCGGACCCGCGCCAGCGCCCGTTCGTGGTGGACACCCGGCACGGCCGTCTGCGTGCCCTGGGCACCCGCTTCACCGTGCGCCGACATGCGGATCACAGCTTTCTGGCGGTCTATGAGGGCGCCGTGGCGATCCGCACCGGCAACGGTCGGGAGGCGATCATCAATGCCGGTCGGCAAACCACCTTCCAGACCGATTCGATTCATTCCGCCGGCCCCGCCGACCCGGCCCGGCAAGCCTGGTCCCAGGGGCTGATCGTCGCCAACGACCTGCCCCTGGGCGAACTGGTCGCGGAGCTGGCCCGCTACCGCCACGGTCACCTGGGCGTGGACCCGTCGGTGGCCCAGCTGCGCGCGCTGGGCACCTACCCCACCGGACGCCCGGAACAGGCCCTGGCGATGCTGGAAAACGCCCTGCCGGTGCGTGCCCGGCGACTGCTGCCCTGGTGGGTAACCCTGGTTCCGGCGTAACCGCGAAACTTTTTCTTCCCCTTTTTCCGGCTCATCCGTGTTGAGAGGTAGAACGCCGACATTGAAACCGGAGGAAGGCACGACATGCCCTCGACACCCACTTTGTTCATCCCTCGCCGGGCCGGCTCGCTGGCCCTGGCGATTCAACTCAGCGTCACCGGTCTGGCCGGGATCGCCGCCACCACCCTGCCGGCACTGTGGTCCGCGCCCGCCCACGCCCAGGCCCAAGCCGCCCGCGTGCGCGTGGACATTCCCCCGGGCCCGTTGTCCGAGGCCCTGAACCGCTTCACCGAACGGGCCGGCGTTTACCTCAGCGGCGACAGCAGCCTCACCGCCGGCAAGCGCAGCCCCGGCCTGAACGGCGAGTTCACCGTCCGCGAGGGCCTCGACACCCTGCTCCAGGGCACCGACCTGAGCTACCGGGTGGAAGCCGACGACAGCATCACGCTGATCAAGGCCGGCGGCAACGTGCTGGCGCCGGTGAACGTGCATGACGTGGCCCTGACGCCGATGACCGAAGGCTCCGGCGGCTATACCGCCAACGCCATCAGCACTTTCAAGGGCACCCAGTCGGTACGCCGCACGCCGCAACCGGTGACCGTGGTCACCCGCCGCAGCCTGGACGACCGCGCCCTGCTGGATATGCACGACGTACTCAGCGCCACCCCCGGCGTCACCGTGGACTACACCGACAGCGAACGGGTCAACTATTACTCCCGAGGCTACCGGATCGAATCCCTGCAGATCGACGGCGGCCGCGTCGACCAGGGCGGCTCCATCTTCATCCAGCCGGACATGGCCACCCTGGACCGGGTGGAAATCCTGCGCGGCTCCGCCGGCCTGCTCAAGGGCACCGGCAACCCCTCCGCCACCGTGAACATGGTCCGCAAGAAACCCACCGAGGCGTTCCAGGCCTCCGCCAAGGCCACCTACGGCTCCTGGGAACGCCAGCGCATCGAAGGCGACATCTCCGGGGCCCTGATCCCCTCCGGCCGGCTGCGTGGCCGGCTGGTGGCGGTCTCCGATGATCGGGAATTCTTCCAGGACGCCCGCCAGGAAGACCGCAAGGTGTTCTACGGCGTGCTGGAAATGGACCTCACCGACCGCACTACCCTGGCCTCCGGCTACCAGTACACCCACCTGGACGCCACCGGCTCCTGGGGCGGCCTGCCCGCGGACTTCGACGGCAGCCAGCTCGACCTGCCCCGGGACACCTATCTGGGCGCCGACTGGAACCAGTGGAACCGCTTCAACGAGCAACTGTTCCTGGAGCTGGACCATTACTTCGAGAACGGCTGGCACCTGGAAGCCTCCGCCACCAAGACACGCTTCCGCATGGAGGACGAGGGCTTCAAGCAAACCTACTTCGAGCCCGCCAGCGCCACCAACCCCTATCTGATGAACGTCTCCACCTCCATCTATGATGGTGACGCCAGCGACCAGCGCTTCTACTCGGTCACCGCCGACGGCCCGTTCCGCCTGTTCGGCCGCGAGCATGAACTGGTGATCGGCGCCGACCACCAGCGCGTGCGCACCCGGGGCACGTCCGGCGTCTGGACCCCCAACGTGCTCACCAACGTGGACATCCGCGACTGGGACCCCTACCACGACATTCCGGAACCCTACGCCAACATCACCACCTCCGGCCGCGTGACCTACACCCGCCAGCACGGCGTCTACGGTACCGCCCGCTTCTCGGTAACCGACCCGCTCACCGTGATCGCCGGCGCCCGCGCCACCTGGTGGGAGTTCGAAGTGCCCAGCGACCCGGACAGCGACTACGACGTGGACAAGGAACTGACCCCCTATTTCGGGCTGGTCTACGACCTCAACGACACCTACAGCGTCTACGCCAGCTACACCGACATTTTCCAGCCCCAGGATGAATACAGCGCCAGCGGCAGCCTGCTCGACCCCATCGTCGGCAAGGACTACGAAGCCGGCCTCAAAGGGGAATTCCGCGACGGCCGCCTCAACGTCACCCTGGCCGCCTTCCGCATCAACAACGAAGGTGCCGCCGTCGAGGACGCCAGCAGCCCCGACCCCTGCACCCCCTACTACACCAACGGCCACTGCCGCGTCGCCGACGGTGAAACGCAAAGCGAAGGCTGGGAACTGGAACTCGCCGGCGAAGTGCTGCCCGGCTGGCAACTGCTGGCCGGTTACACCAACAACCGCACCGAATACGTGGAAGACGACGACCCGGACAACATCGGCGACCCGATCCGCACCGCCGACCCGCGCCACCTGTTCCGGCTGTTCACCAGCTACAACCTGAACAAGCGCCCCCAGGGCCTCACCGTGGGCGGCGGCGTGCGCGCGCAAAGCGACATCTACACCACCGGCTCCGGCGACGTGAAATACCGCCAGGCCGGCTACGCCGTCTACGACCTGATGGCCAGCTACGACTTCGGCAACGGCCTGCGCCTGCGGCTCAACGCCAACAACATCCTCGACAAGGAGTACTACAAGAAAGTGGGCAGCGGGGTGAACAACTACTACGGCGACCCGCGCAACTACATGGCGTCCGTGGAAGTAAGCTACTGAGGAAAAGCGGGCCTGGGTGCGCGACGTTCACTGAATCACGTTCAGCATCAACGCGACACCCAGGCAAAACGCCAGCAAACCCGCGGGCAGGGCCACCAGAGTGATTCGATCGATGGCGGCGGAATAGCGAATCACGGCACCAAGGTCCTGCCTGTCCGCGGCGCTTTTTCGCGCGAAGACCGGCGCCAGGCACAAAACATTGCCCAGCACCGCGATCGCGCCGGCGCTCACCTTCAATAGATAGAAGCCCGTCAAACGGTCCATGTCGACCATCATGACGCCGGTGATCAGAACGAGCACAAAGGCCGGCATTTCGAGAAAAAGATCAATGCGTTCATGAACGCGGGCCACCAGAAAACCTTGTTCCCGGCTGGCCGCCCGCTGCCGCTCAACGATGAACTCCACACCGACCACACCGAACCAGAACGCCACGCCGAACAGGTGCAGTTTCAGCAGTATCGAATCGCTCATGAGCATGTCTCCTTTATTATTCTGCTTCCCGGCGTGGTTCAGTGACCCCTGAATTGAGGTTCGCGCTTTTGCATCATCGCGGCGATACCTTCCTGCACGTCCTGTGTTTTCATCAGCCCCAGCAGCGTATTGTTCAGTTGCGACAACGCCGCCGCCTCGCCCTCATCCCGGGCCTTGAAGGCGGATTGCAAGGTGGCCTTGACGCCAAGCGGCGCCGCCTTGGCGATACGCTCGGCGTACACCAGCGCCCTCTGAAGTGCTTCACCGGTCGCCACCACCTCGTTCACCAGACGCATGGATAAGGCCCGCTCGGCGGTGAACGCCTCACCGGTCAGCATGTAGAGCATCGCATTGTGCCAGCCGGCGGCTTGCACGAAGCGCACCGTGGCGCCACCCACCGGCGCGATGCCACGCAGCACCTCCACCTGGGCGAAGCGGGCCTCCTCCGAGGCCACCACGATGTCGGCGTTCAACATCAACTCAATGCCCGCCGTCCAACATTCCCCCTGGACCGCGACCACCACCGGTTTAGTCCTGCGCGGCGCTTCCAAGCCCCAGGGGTCGATGCCATTATCAGGATAGCCAAACCCGGACATCAGTTTCGGCGCCAGTTCCATCAGATCCAGGCCGGCGGTGAATACATCGCCATGACCAAAAATCACCGCGCAGCGCAAATCGTCATCCCGCTCATACTCCCCGAGCGCCAGGGAGAGATCCGTGATCATGGCACTGTCGAAGGCGTTGCGCTTGCCAGCGCGATCCAGGCCAATCAGGAATACCGCGCCTCGTTTTTCCCGGCTTACCCGACCTGCTCCACTATTGAGTTCCGACATCTTTCTCTCCTAGAACAAACAGATTACTTACCGAACGTTTAGTTTATAAATGAACGTTTGGTAGACTTCAAGTTGTGAATACGAGGACGCTGTTCTAGCATTCCTTTCCCACTTACCCCGGAGACCTTCCATGCGCCCGCAAAAGCTGCCCCGCGCGGAACTGCTGTCCCGCTGCGCCAACACCCTGAAACAAAGCGGCTATCACGGTACCAGCATGGACGCGCTCGCCACCGCCTGTGGGCTGACCAAGGCCTCCTTCTACCACCATTACAGAAGCAAGGAAGCCCTGGTACACGACGTTCTGGCCTGGACACACGAACAGATTCGCGATGGCCTGTTCAGCATTGCCTACCAGGATGACGCCCCACGGGATCGCCTGACGAAACTCGGACGCAAGGGGAAAAAGCTCTTCATGAACCCCACCATCGGCTGCCTGATGGGGATCATCTCGGTGGACGCGATGGGCGATGCCCCCGAACTGATGGAGCAGGTGCGGGATTTCATGGACGAATGGGCCCAGGCCCTGGCCCATATCCTCGGCAGCCAGCTTCCCCGGAAGGCGGCACGGGAAATTGGCCGGCAAGCGGTGTCGGACTATGAGGGGGCCATCCTGATGGCTCGTATTTATGGCGACACCGGCTATTTCGACAGAGTCACGGAAAGGCTTCTGGGTCTGCTCTCCGACGCCTCCGCCGCCTGATCCAGCCGTTCCGGAACAACACGGCAATAACAGCCCTTCGAGAGCCAGTTGAACACAGTGCCGTCGGTGACGCTCCGGTACGCGGCGAGAGGTGGCGAGAATCGCGCTTCCCGGGAGCAAAGGTTACCGGTGACCAGCGGGCCGACATAACGGAGCTTTCCGGATTTCACCACCAGTGCGGTGGGCACGGCAGGCAGATAGCGGACCAATGACGACAAACCGTCTTGGTCGGCCCGATCCCGGTAGAGGTCATGGACCCGCACCGGCACATCACCATCCAGCGCACGGTTCATTTTTTTCAAAACGGGTCTGGCGCAGGGACACTGACTATCGGTGATCACATAGACCGCGTCGCCTCGCTCGGCCACCTTGCGCAGCCATTGTCGGGCAGCCTGTTCGAAGCCCGTGTCGAAGTAATCCAGGCGATTCTCGCCCCAGGGCACATACCAGGTATCCAACGAATAGGACCATTTATAAAGCAGCATCGGCACCAGTGGAACGACGACAATGGCGACCAGTAAAAGCCGGTCATACATTCTGGACACGACCGACGCCTATCGTGGGAACAGTCGGCAGGCTGGCCATGGTACCGTTGCCACAGCAGGTATCGGCCAGAGCAAGCACCGAGGCGGTATGCAGAAACCCGTTGGGAGCCATCAGTTTACCCGCCACCGGCAGCTCCGCTTCGACTCTTCCAGTCCGGTCGTCGATACGGGTCATCCGCGCGCCCACCAGGCCCGGCAACCCGCTACTACCGTGACCATTGTATTGTTCCGCTTTCTGTTCCGGAGTCATCGGTTATTCCCCCAGGGCCTGCCTGATCAGCGCTTCAAGTTGCATCGATACCTGCTCCAGAGGCTCGACGCTGCGCCGCGCACGGCACAGCGCGATGGTCCCCTCCACCGAGGCAACCACCAAGATGGCCAATTGCTCAGCCTTCTGTTCCTCGACCCCCTGATTGACCAGAGAGCGTGTCAGAAGACCGATCCAGTCGGCGAAAACGGCCTCAGCCACCGCCAGCGCCGCCATCCCCTCCTCATTGTCCGGCTCCTCCACCGCCACCGACAGCACCGGGCAACCGGCGCGATAATCCGAGCGCACCACTTCCCGGCGCCATAACGCCAGAAACTCCTGGAGCCCGGTGACAGGCCCTTGCTGAAGGGAGCTCGCCAATACCTCGCTGACCTTATCGCCGATAAAACGCACCGCCTCGGTGACCAGTTGAGCCTTGCCACCGGGAAAGTAGTGGTACGTGGAACCCAGAGGGGCCCGGGCATGCTTGGCCAGTTCGCGGATACTGGTGGCCTTCACGCCTCTGCGACTGAGCAAATCCGCGGCACCGGCGACCAGCCGCTGCCGTGACGCCTTTTCTCTCATCTCCATCACTTCCGGCCATTGATATAACGATCGTCATAGAATACCGTCCGGCCATGACTTATAACAACCGTCATAAGGACCGACTATGCAACCCGATTCAAAGTACTTCACGATTTTCAAGGTGCTGATCTGGCTGACCCTGGCCGGCTGTACCCTGCATTTCTTTGACAACGTGGTGTTTTTCGATCAGTACCCGGAACCCGCCTGGCTGAACGCCCCCATTGTCGCCGCCCTGTGGATTCCGCTGGCCCTGGCCGCCTGGCGCGCCTCCAGCACGGTGTCCGGGGATTACCCCGACCATGTCTACACGCTGATCCAGGGCTTCGTGGTCGGTAACTGGTTGTCCTTCGGCCACTACCTGTTCGCCAGCCCCGTCGATGTTCTCCCTCGCATCAACCTGATCATCGCCATCCAGGTCACGCTCGCCACTGTTCTCTTTTTCTACTCGCTGTGGATGCAGCTGCGCTTCCACCGGGAGTCCATGCCCTACTTCACCAGAATCTGGGCCAAACTCATCGCCTTCTATGGCGTCACCATTTTCACTCTGGAATGGTTCTGGCCCTCCGACTTCCAGACCTGGTGGCTATAAGCCCGATCCTGTTTTCACACTCGAAAGGAAAGACCCCATGACCAAGAACGCCGCTGATCATGACTTTCACACGCTCCGGCTCACCCGCCAGGGCGCCGTTGCCGTGGTTCTACTGGATCAACCGGAGCGCCTCAACGCGCTGTCACCATTGATGCTCAAGGAAATGCGCCAGGCGATCGGCTCGGTGGCCGAAGACGCCTCCTGCCGCGCCCTGATACTCAGTGGCAATGGCCGCGGCTTTTGCGCCGGTGCCGATCTGGGCCATTTCAAGGGCACGGACAGCGCCGGCGAAGACGCCACCGACCTGGGAACCGCCCTGCACCAGAGCTATCACCCCATCATTCGCCTGCTACGCGGCATGCCAAAACCCGTTATCGTCGCCGTCAACGGTGTTGCCGCCGGTGCCGGCTGCAACCTCGCCCTGGCCGGCGACATCGTCCTCGCCGCCCGATCCGCCACCTTTATCCAGGCATTCATCAAGCTCGGGCTGATCCCCGATGCCGGCGGCACCTGGACCGTACCGCGCCTGATCGGTCGCGCCAGGGCGTTACAGTGGATGATGAGTGGCGATGCCTTGAAAGCGGAGACCGCTCTGGATTGGGGCCTGATCAATGCCGTGCACGACAACGACCAGCTGATGGACAACGCCATGTCGCTGGCTTTTAAGATGGCGGCACAACCCACCCGTGCCTTGGCGGGCATCAAGTCCTTGATCGACCGAAGCACGGAACAGGATCTGGAGGCACAGCTTCACGCCGAAGCGACGCTGCAAAGTGAGCTTGGACAGGGTCGGGACGCCCAGGAAGGCATCAACGCCTTTCTCGCCAAACGCGAGCCCGGATTCACTGGAGAGTAAGGCGATGCCAATCCGGACGGGGCATCGGCTGAAGAAAGGGAATGGTGCGCCAGGAGGGACTTGAACCCCCACACCTCGCGGCATCAGGACCTAAACCTGACGTGTCTACCAATTCCACCACTGGCGCAGGCCGGCCATTGTAGCAGCCGGCCGACGGAATACCACCGGAACGCTTTTGAAGCCGTTCTTACGGTGGGCGGCGTTATCGTTCCAGGCTGTCCAGGCGGTTGTTCACCTGCAGGCGGTACTGGTCGAAGGCGCGGATGGCGTCCTCGATTTCGGAGAGGCGCTGGTCGAGCTGGGCGGCGCCGCTCTGGTTGTTTTTCAGGCTGGCGATGGCCTGCTTCTGGGTCTGGTTTTGTTGCTCGAGCTGCTTGACGGTGTCGACCACCACATCGACCTGGGTTTCCACCTGGTTGATCTGGGTGCGCCACTGCTCGCTGCTGTCGTTGACCGCTTCGATGGCGCTGGCGACTTTCTTCTGCAGTTCGTCGATCTGGCCGCGCACCTGTTTGATGCTCTGATCGTAGCCACCGACGGTCTTCTTGAGATCAGCCAGGGCGTTCTGGTTGCTCTTGAGAGCTTTCTCCACGCTATCCAGGGTTTTCTGGTTTTCCTGGATCCATTCCTTGTTGCGTTTGTTGCTGACATCCCAGAGTTTGCGGATTTCGTCGCCGTTGGTGTCGATGGCCTTGCTATGCTCGCTGAGCGTGTCGCGCAGTTTGCCGGAGGATTGGTCCAGGGATTCATCGGTGGCGGAAAGCCGTGCCTGGAGGTTTTCCAGTTGCTCGGAGGACATGCCCATGCGGGTTTCCATCTGCCCTTGCAGGCGGCTGATCTCGCGATAGAAGTAAGTGCACGCTACCGCCAGCACCACGGCCAGCACCAGGGTCAGGAAGACCCAGCCGCCTCCACCGCCGCCACGGCGTGGTTCCGGCTGGCGCGGCGTGGGCCGGCGACCGCCTTTGTCATTGCCATTGCCGCCACCGTTGCCACCTCCGCCGCTTTTTGGCGGGCGCGGTTGTTCGCCGGTGGGCCGGCGGCGGGGTTCGTCCACGGGGACGTCGTCGATATCACCCAGTTTGACGTCGCGCTCTCGGGTCATGGCGGATTCCTGTGTGATTGGATGAAAACACGCATCTTACCTGTCCGCCGGAGTCGGCGCACGGCGGTGGGGCTTGGTGTGGGGAAAGCGGGGGAAAGTTCCACCCCAGCCGTCACGACCGTCCGGTCGACGAGATGTCAGGCGGCGGGGAGTAAAATAAGGATCGTTGATTGCGCCGGAACCTTCGGGCGCTTCCCAGCACCCGTTCCGGCGTCGAGAGCGGTTCGCAATCAAGGCGCGGCCTCGCCGGCGTAGCAGCGCTACGTCAAGAGGCCGCAACGCGGAGGGCGGGCCGCTCTCGACGCCCCGCAGGGCGGCCGCCAACGGCGGCCGCGGAACGGGTGATGGGGAGTGTCCGGAGGTTCCTTTACCCGAAGTTCTTGGCGGCGAAGTCCCAGTTGATCAGGTTCCAGATGGATTCCAGATACTTGGGACGCGCATTGCGGTAGTCGATGTAGTAGGCGTGTTCCCACACGTCCACGGTCAGCAGCGGGGTGTAGCCGTTGTCGTGGGCGATCGGGGTGTCGGCGTCGTCGGTGTTGACGATGTCCACGCCACCATCGGCGGTTTTCACCAGCCAGGTCCAGCCGGAGCCGAAGTTGCCGGCGGCCTTGGCGTTGAACTCTTCCTTGAATTTGTCGAAGGAACCGAACTTGGCGTTGATGGCGTCGGCCACGGCGCCGGACGGCTCGCCGCCGCCGTTGGGGCTGAGGCTGTTCCAGTAGAAGGTGTGGTTCCACACCTGTGCCGCCTGATTGAACAGGCCGCCCTTGGCGCTTTTGATGATGTCTTCGAGGGATTTCCCTTCGTCATCCGTGCCCTTGATCATGTCGTTGAGCTTGGTGACGTAGGCGTTGTGGTGCTTGCCGTGGTGGTATTCGAGGGTCTCCGCGGAAATGTGCGGTTCGAGAGCGTCTTTCTCGTACGGAAGCGCCGGAAGTTCAAAAGCCATAGTCATATCCCCTGACTGTTGGTCGAAAAACCATTCGGACTGTGAAATGTGGAAGCATCATAACAAGCGTCCGGGGGGTGAACCACTGAGTACACAGTGCTTCGCGGCCCGCGTTTTACCTTCTTTGACGCCTATTTGAGAATGATTGCTTTTCAAAAAAGTCCGAGTACGTATGCAAGGGGCACATGGGGACGTTCCCTCGCTTCTCAAGTAGAATGACGCCGTTTTTTCGCGTGGAATTCCACGCGGGCCCAATTCGTTTTCCGGAGGTAACAGCATGTCCAACGACGCCATCGTGATCGTAAACGGTGCCCGCACCGCCATGGGAGGCTTCCAGGGTGCCCTGGCGCCGATGAGCGCACCGCAATTGGGAGCGGCCAGCATCCGTGAAGCAGTGGCCCGCGCCGGCCTCCAGGCCACCGACATCGAGGACGTGGTGATGGGCTGCGTGCTGCCCGCCGGTCTCAAGCAGGGCCCGGCCCGCCAGGCCATGCGCCTGGCCGGCCTGCCCGATGGCACCGGCGCCACCACCGTCAATAAACTGTGCGGCTCGGGCATGCGCGCCACCATGTTCTGTCACGACATGATCAAGGCCGGCAGTCACGACATCGTGGTCAGCGGCGGCATGGAATCCATGAGCAATGCCCCCTACGTGCTGGACAAGGCCCGCGCCGGTTACCGCATGGGCCACGGTCAGGTGTTCGACCATATGTTCCTGGATGGTCTGGAAGACGCCGAAACCGGTCGCCTGATGGGCGCCTTCGCCCAGGACGTGGCGGACCAGCGCGGCATCAGCCGCGAGCAGATGGACGACTTCGCCATCGAGTCCCTGAAGCGGGCCCAGGCGGCCATCGCCAATGGCTGGTTCGCCGACGAGATCGTGCCGGTGACGGTGACCACCCGCAAAGGCGAAACCGTGGTGGACACCGACGAACAACCGGGCAACGCCAACATCGATAAGATCCCGGGCCTGAAGCCGGCGTTCAAGAAGGACGGCTCCGTTACCGCCGCCAACGCCAGCTCGATTTCCGATGGCGCCTCGGCGCTGGTGCTGGCCCGGGAAAGCGTGGCCGAACAGCGCGGCCTGCAACCGCTGGCGCGGATGCTCGGCCACGCCACCAACAGCCGCCATCCCAGCGAGTTCACCGTGGCCCCCATCGGCGCCACCGAGAAACTGCTCAAGAAAGTGGGCTGGAGCGTGGACGACGTGGATCTGTTCGAGATCAACGAGGCGTTCGCCATGGTGGCGATGATGCCGATGCTGGATCTGGGCATTCCCCACGAGAAACTCAACATCCATGGCGGCGCCTGTGCCCTGGGTCATCCGATTGGCTCCACCGGTTCGCGCATCATTCTGACGCTGATCCACGCGCTCAAGCGCACCGGCGGCAAGCGCGGCGTGGCGAGCCTGTGCATCGGTGGCGGCGAGGCCACGGCGGTGGCGGTGGAAATCATCTGAGCGGCGGGTGGCGGCGGCCGTAATATCCGGTTGCAACATCAACCCCTCTGACCAATACGCAAAGCCAGCGTGGACGCCTAGAATTGACCGTTCAGTCACATTCTGGGGAGTTCTATGTCCGCCCTGCCCGTCATTACCGCCATGGGTGGCATCAATGCCGCCGGCCGCACTTCCATGCACCACGGTTTCCGTCGCCTGGTGTTCGATGCCCTGGATTCGGCCCGGCAGGAGAGCACCCTGGGCGCCCTGGCGGCGCTGACCGGTGCCTCCGGGCGGCAGGCGCTGCTCGACGGCACGCTGATCCGTGGCCTGCCCGAGGACCGGCGCCTGAACCTGGCGGTGAACGGCCATAGCGATGGGCCGGTGACCCTTGAGATGCGCAACCTGGATCTGCCGGACCCGCTGCCCGCCGGCTGGCGGGTGGAAGCAATCAACCGCCAGCGTAGCCGGGTCACGGTGCCCGCCGGCGCTGATTTGCGTGTGCCCACCCCCATCGCTCGCCGGGTGAGCGCCGCCGGCCAGTTGCCGGACGGTTTCGACCCGAGTGCCCTGTATGCGTCGCGCAACCATCCCCGGGCTCTGCAGATGGCCATCTATGGCGTCAGCGATGCCTTCGGCATGCTCGGCATTCCCTGGGAGCAGTTGCGCGGTCGGCTGGCGCCGGACCAGGTGGCGGTGTTCGCCTCCAACGCCATGGCCCAGCTCGACGATCAGGGCCTGGGTGGCATGATGCGCGCCCCCGCCCTGGGCCAACGCACCACCTCCAAGCAATGCCCGTTGGGCCTCGGCGAGATGACCGCGGACTTCATCAACGCCTATGTGCTACGCAGCGCCGGCGGCACCGGCGGCCTGCTGGGCGCCTGCGCCACCTTCCTCTATAACCTGGAGCGCGCGGTGCACGCGATCCGCGCCGGTCGCGCGCGGCTGGTGGTGGTCGGCACCAGCGAGGCGCCGCTGGTGCCGGAGGTGATGGAAGGCTACCGGGCCATGGGCGCCCTGGCCGAGGACGAGGCCCTGGCGGCATTGGACGGCGCCGCCACCGCGGACCTGCGCCGGGCCTGTCGGCCGTTCGGCGCCAACTGCGGCTTCACCATGGCGGAATCCGCCCAGTTCGCGGTGCTGATGGACGATGAACTGGCCCTGGAGCTGGGCGCCGACATCCTGGGCGCCGTGCCGGACGTGTTCGTGCACGCCGATGGCGCCAAGAAATCCATTTCCTCCCCGGGCATCGGCAACTATCTGACCCTGGGCCGTGGCGCTCACCTGGTCCGCCAGTTGCTGGGCGAGGACGGCCTGCGCCAGGGCACCCTGGTGCACGCCCATGGCACCGGCACGCCGCAGAACCGGATTACCGAATCCCACGTCATCAACCAGGTGGCGGAGGCGTTCGGCATCCGCGATTGGCCGGTGGCGGCGATCAAGGCCTATGTGGGGCATTCCCTGGGCAGCGCCGGCGGCGACCAGTTGGCCGCCAGCCTGGGTACCTTCAACGATGGCATCCTGCCGGGCATCGCCACCGTGGACCGCTTCGCCGATGACCTTCACGCCGACCGGCTGTCGCTGTCGATCACCCATCAGGAACGACGCCCCTCGGCGGCACTGCTCAACTCCAAGGGCTTCGGCGGTAATAACGCCACCGCCGTGGTGTTGTCGCCGGACAGTGCCACCGAGCTGCTGCGCCGACGCCACGGCAAAGCGGCGCTGGACGGCTGGCGCGACCGGGTGGCCGCCACCCGGGACGCCGCCGCCGACTACGACCGCCGTGCCCTGGCCGGCCAGGTGGTGCCGGAATACCATTTCAACGACGGCGTTCTGAACGGCGACGACCTGACCGTCACCGACAAGGACATTCGCCTGCCGGGCTGGGACCAGCCGCTGACGTTCCAGGACGACCACGGCTTCGACGAGTACCGTTGAATCGCGGTCGAACGACCGCGATACGCCATGATCACATCCCCACCTGAAACGCCGGCGCGGCCCAGCCGTCACGGGAGTCGCCGGCGCTTTCGTCTTTCATCGGTTCACCGCCGGTGATCACCTTGTCGGCATCGCCGTAGCCCAGCCAGGTCAGGGTCGGTACCCGGCCCACCGGCGGTTGTGAGTAGTCGCAGACACCGTCCGGAAAGATTTCACTGACGCGGGCCGCGAACGCCTCGGAACTGAACACCCCTGTCAGCGGATTGACCGGATAATCCGCCGGGTCCACCGGTCGCAGGGCGCATTTGTTGGTGAGCGTGGTGACGTCGTCGCCGGCCACGGTGCGCGGCGTGCCGAAGCGGGTTTGCACCAGCAGTTGTTGCAGGTCCACCACCGGGTCGGTGAGCGCCAGCAGCGGGTCCGCCAGCTCCAGCAGTGGATTGAGAATCGGGCCCAGCAGGCCGTCCAGGCCCAGGGACCCGCCCACCGTGTCCACCAGCCCGTCCACGTCCAGGCCGCACAGTTGCCCGGTGACCGCGTCCACCACCACGCCCAGCTCCGAGGGCGGCGGCGGCAGCAGGCCCGGGTCGAGGCCCGGAAGGATCGGGTCCGGGTACAGCAGATTGCCGGTGAACGGCACGATCGGTCCGTCGGCGCCCAACAGCGATGACACCGACAGGCAGCGGTCGCGGGCCTGGATCGGCTTGTGCGCCACCACCTTGTCCGCCACCGGCGCCTCGCCATCGTCCGCTTCGATGTCGGCCAGCCAGCGGTCCATCACCAGTAGCGCCTCGGTGGTGTAAACGGTGTCGCCGGCCAGCGGGAAGGCGCCGTACCAGATCACCTGATTGTCGGCATGGCCCTGGGCGGCTTCCAACCGGGCGCGCATTTGCCAGGAATGGTAGGCGTCGTGGGCCAGCCCCGGGTCCGGCCCGCGCAGATCGATGATCGGCACGCTGGCCAGGTGCTCGGCGGTGTTGATGGCGCCGGTGCGGTAGGCATTTTCCAGGGTTTGCGGGTCGGCCAGGGTGCGCGCCGGCTGCGGATCGATGTCCACGTCCAGGCCGCCGATATCCCGGTTCAGATTGATGAACTGGTCGCCGCTGATCAGCCCCTGCTGCAACGCGCGCAGCCCGTACTGCACGCCGGTGTTATCCAGCGGTATACCGGTGAAGCCCCGCGACAGCAGCGACTCGTTGGCGCTCCACACTTCCGGCGGGCGGGTGCCGAACTGGTTCTTCATGTAATCCAGCAAGCCGCAGCGCAGCCCGTCCGGAGCTTCTTCCTTGTCATACACGGTGACGCCTTCCTCCAGCCCCGGGCAGTCGTCCTGGTCCGGATAGGCGGACGGGAAAAACGCCAGATCGGACACCACCGGATTGAGCGGCAGATGGCCGTAGAAAGCGGACCACTGGGCCACCGGGATCACGCCGGAGCCGAGCAGCCGGCTGATCACCGAGACGAAATCCTCCGGCCCTTCCGGGATCTGGTTGCCGAAGTAACGACTGAGCAGGTTGTAGTCGGCGAACTGAGAAGCGGTGGTCCACACATCCGGGTAGGAGCACTGCACGATCAGCCCCTGGTAGATACCGGGGTAGGCGTTGGCGATATGCTGCTGGGCGATGGCGCCGCCGGAACAGCCGGTGCCGATGGTGTAGCGCAGCTCACCGTACTGCTCGACGATCCGTTCCTTGGCCATCATCAGCGATTCGGCGGCGGTCACCAGATTGACGTTGTGGCCCAGATTGGCCTGGGCGGTGGACAGGGTCATGAAGCCGCGCCCCAGCGCCACGCTGATGCTGTCGCCCAGCAGCAGCTCGGCGCCGTCCGGGGCGGTGCCGGCGATATCGCCGTTGGGCGGCGAGCCCATGCCGAAGCTGACGCCCACGTTGCCACCGTGATGGATCAGCAATTTGCCGTTCCATTGATCCTGGGGCGCGGTGGCGGTCCAGGGTTCACCAGGCCGGTAAAGCGTCATGATCTGGTAGCGGTCGCGGTTCTGCACACCGGTTTCCACGCGCACGATGAACGGCACCTCCACGCCTTCGTCGGTGGTCACCGTGGCGATGTCCCCGGCGGCCGGCGGCTGTGCCGGGTCATAGTCCAGGAAGCTGGCGGGCAAGCCCGGGTTCATCGGATCGAAGCCGGTGATCAGTGCCTGCAGACGATCGGCGGGCACGTACTTGAAGCGGTACTCCGCCGGCTGATTGCACTGCGCGTCCACCGCCGCCTCGTTGGTACAGCGCCAGGGCTGGACCTGCGGCCCGGAAAACACCGGCCCGCCATTGGGGTGATTGATCACGGTGCGGTCGAGCACGGTGTCGTCGGCGAGCACCATGCGCAACCGGTTCTCGCCCAGGGCGAGGCCGCTGACCAGGCCCTTGACGGCGCCGTCGGTGCCGGTCGCCCAGGTCACCGTGGCCGGTTCACCGTTGACCAGCAGGCGGGCGCCTTGCAGGTTGGCCGGGTCCCCGGCTTCCACGCGAATCAGGGCGTCACCGCCGCTGATCAGATCCGCGCGGTTGGAAAGCACCTGGACGCGGCCCTCACCGGCCTCCGGTTCCGGGTCCGGCTGCGAGGGGGTCGGCGTGCCGCCACCGTCGTTACCGCCGCCGCTTGCAGCGCCGCTGGAGGAACCTCCCCCGCCGCCACAGGCGGTCACCGTGAAGAGCGCCGCCAGCAGGGCGGCCATGGTCGTTTTTTTCATTGTTATGACTCCTGGATTCAGGCCGGTCACCCGGCAGAATTCCAGTGTCGGCGGCGGGCGATAGGAACACTATTGCGCAACCGTTGCGTCCTGGTTACACCGGTTAAAGCTGTGTTACACGGCGACGGCGGCAAATTTAAAAATTGGTTAAAAAGCGGGAACCCGGCGGAAGCGTATAAGGTGTTGACCCTCTTTCGTGGTTACAGTGACCGGCTAAGGATGGCCCGGAAACAAACAAAGGAAGGAGTCGCATCATGGCCGATCACGCTCGCAAGCGGGACCTCCCCCTGATGTTCATCGGCGTTCTGGTGGCCCTGGTCGGCGCCGCCTTTATTGGCGGTGGTGGCTGGCTGGCATCGCTGGGCGGCAGTTGGTACTACCTGATCGCCGGCCTGGGGATGCTGTTTTCCGGCGGCTTGCTGGCCGCCGGCCGGCGTCTCGGGGTCACTCTGTACGCCCTGGTGTTCGTCGGCTCCCTGCTCTGGACCCTGTGGGAAGCCGGCGCCAACGTCTGGGGCTGGATTCCGCGCATGGACGTGATCGCTGGCCTGGCGGTGCTGGTCGCCCTGGTGGCGCCACGGGTGCGCGACGGGGTGGCCCGTGGCGCCAGCTACGGCGTCGCCGGGCTGCTGGTGCTGGCAGTGGTGGCCGGTTTCGGCCTGGTGTTGATGCCGTTCGGAGTGAGCCACCCGAACCCGGTGCCGGCGCCAGGCAGCGCCGCCCTGGGCACCCATGTCGGCCAGGACCAGACCGCCGACCGCCCGGAACCGGGCGACTGGCCGGCCTATGGCGGCGACCACGCCGCCCAGCGCTATTCCACTCTGGAGCAAATCAACCGCGACAACGTGGGCGAGCTGAAACGGGCCTGGACCTATCGCACCGGCGACCTGCTGGAGGAACGCTGGGGCGCGGAGACCACGCCCTTGAAAGTGGGCGACGATGTGTTCCTGTGTACATCACGCAACATCCTGATCTCCTTGGACGCCGCCAGCGGCGAGGAAAACTGGCGCCATGACCCCGAGGTGTCCAAGGACGCCATCCCCTACACCGCCGCCTGCCGGGGTGTTACCTACTATGAGGTGCCGCCGGGCGGTCGCGACGGCAATGAAGCCGGCGGCGACGCGCCGGACAACGACGGCGACCACCTGGTGGCGGCCAGCGGCGAAGCCGCCGCCCGGCGCACCGGTAACGTCGACGACGGCGGCGCCTGCGCCAAGCGCATTTTTTCCGGCACCCTGGACGGCCGCCTGATCGCCGTGGACGCGGCCACCGGCGAACCCTGCCAGGACTTCGGCGACGGCGGCCAGGTCGACATCAAGAACAACATGGGCGAAACCCCACCGGGTTACGTGTCCATCAACTCGGCGCCGGTGGTCGTCCGCGACACCCTGATCACCGGCCATCAGGTGCTCGACGGCCAGCGCCGCGACGCGCCCTCCGGCGTCATCAAGGCGTACGACGCCATCACCGGTGAACTGAAATGGGCCTGGGACGCGGGCCGCCCGGACCACAGCGAACCGCTGACCGGCGATGCGATTTATACTCGCGGCTCTCCCAATATGTGGACCACCGCGGTGGGCGACAACCAACTGGGCCTGGTCTATCTGCCGATGGGCAATTCCGCCGCCGATTACTGGAGCACGCCGCGCAGCGACGCGGAAAATGAATGGGGCACGTCCCTGGTCGCCCTCGACGTAACCACCGGCAAGCCGGTGTGGCATTTCCAGGTGGCGCACAAGGACGTGTGGGATTACGACCTGGGCTCCCAGCCCACCCTGCTGGATTTCCCCACCGACGACGGCCCGGTGCCGGCCCTGCTGCTGCCCACCAAGCAAGGCGAGGTGTACGTGTTCAACCGGCGCACCGGTGAACCGCTGGTGGACATCGAGGAGCGACCGGTGCCCCAGGGCGGCGCCGAGCCGGAACAACGCAGCGCCACCCAGCCGTTCTCCAACTATCACTCGCTCAAACAGCCGGACCTCACCGAACATGACATGTGGGGCATGACGCCCTTCGACCAGATGTACTGCCGCATCCAATACCGCCAGGCCGACTACCGGGGCATGTACACACCGCCCAACGCCAACCGGCCCTGGATCGAATTCACCGGCTACAACGGCGGCTCCGACTGGGGCAGCGTGGCGCTTGACCCGAACCGGGGCGTGATGATCGCCAACTACAACATCACCCCCAACTACAACCGGCTGGTGCCCCGGGAAAAGGCCGATGAATACGGCTGGGTACCGCGTGAGGAAAAGGAAGGCGGCGACCACGGCGGCGCCGAGGGCCAGGGCGACCCGCAGGCCGGCACGCCCTACGCCATCGACGTCAACGCCGGCTGGCGCGTCAAATGGACCGGCCTGCTGTGCAAGCAGCCGCCCTATGGCGGCATCCGCGCGGTGGACGTGAAAACCGGCGAAACCCTGTGGGACCGCCCGTTCGGCACCGCCCGCGCCAACGGCCCCTGGGGCATTCGCAGCGGTCTGCCGATCACCATCGGCACGCCCAATAATGGCGGCGCCGTGGTCACCGCCGGCGGCCTGATCTTCATCGCCGCCGCCACCGACGACCTGATCCGCGCCATTGATATCGAAACCGGCGAGACCGTCTGGCAGGACGCCCTCCCCGCCGGCGGCCAGGCCAACCCGCTGATCTACGAGGCGGACGGACGCCAGTACCTGATGATCGTCGCCACCGGACACCATTTCATGGAAACCCCAAGCGGCGACTACGTCATCACCTACGCCCTCCCGGATCGGTAGGCGCCCGCCACGGGAGGCAGACCGCCGTAGGAGCGGCTTTAGCCGCGATCACAAGCCGTGCCATCGGCATCGCCACTGAAGCGGAACGCCGCCCGGCCGCTCCTACACCAACCCCCACCCTACGGAGCCGCACGGGACGCTACCTCGAAGCGTCTCGGTGTGGGCCCCTTTCCGGGACCCTGTTTGACAGGATGTCAAACAGGGAGCCCCCAGGGACGGGTTCACGGCGTTCCCGGAAAGGGGCCCACACCGAGACGCGGCCCGGATGGAGAACCCAGGACGCGGGCGCTTGCGGCCCACACCCCCGAACAGGTAGCTTTACCCCCTTCGCCCGCTGGCCCCAAAAACCCATGAAAAAACGCCACCCGATCCGCGTGCTTCTGCTTCTACTGCTTTCCGCCTGGCTGCTCACCGCCCTCTATCACCGCTACAAGCCGCTCCCGGAGGACGTGGGCCGGGCCTGGCCGGCGCGCGACGCGCGAAACCTGGCGCTGCTGGCCGACGACACCTGGGTCGACGCGAACGCCGACGACGACCCGGCACGCCATTATGACCAGGCGATCTTCGATGAATTCTTCCGCCTTATCGGCCAGGCGGAAAAACTGGTGGTGGTGGACATGTTCCTCTACAACAACATGGCCGGCGCCACCACCGACAGCCTGCGACCACTCAGCGAGCAGCTCACCGAAGCCCTGGTAACCCGCAAACGCCAGCGCCCGAACCTGCGCATGGTGCTGATCACCGATCCCTTCAACACCCTGTACGGTGGCGTGGCCGCGCCGCATCTGGAGCGCCTGCGCCAGGCCGGTGTGGAGGTGGTGTTCACCGATCTCAACCGGCTGCGTGATTCCAACCCCACCTGGTCCGGCCTGTGGCGGCTGTGCTGCCAGTGGCTCGGCAACACCACACAGGGCGGTTGGCTGCCCAACCCCACCGGCGACGGCAAGGTAACCCTGCGCACCTATCTCACCCTGATCAACTTCAAGGCCAACCACCGCAAGACCCTGGTGGTGGACGAGGGAGACCGGTGGACCGGCCTGGTGACCTCCGCCAATGCCCACGACGCCAGCAGTGCCCACTCCAATCTGGCGCTGCGCTTCAGCGGCCCGGCGGCGCTGGACCTGCTCCATTCGGAGTTGGCGGCGGCACGTTTCTCCGGCGTCCGGCTGGGGGATGACTGGCCCATGCCGCCGGAACAAGACGCCCCGGAAAACGGCGCCCGCCTGCGGGTGCTCAGCGAAGGCGCGATCCGCGACGCCCTGCTGGACGCGGTGAACGGCGCCCGCGCCGGCCAGCAGCTGGAGGTGGGCGTGTTCTACTTGTCCCACCGACCGCTGGTGGAGGCCCTGGCGGCCGCCCGGGAACGGGGCGTACGGCTGCGTCTGCTGCTGGACCCCAACAAGGATGCCTTTGGCCGCGAGAAGAATGGCGTGCCCAACCGCCAGGTGGCCTGGGAACTGCACCGTGCCGGCGTGCCGATACGCTGGTGCGCCACCCACGGCGAGCAATGCCACACCAAGATGCTGTTGCGCCACGGTGGCCAGGGGCCGGCCATGCTGATCCTGGGTTCGGCCAACTACACACGCCGCAACCTGGACAATCTGAATCTGGAAACCAGCGTGGAGCTGGTGGCGGATGCCGCCAACCCGGCGATTCGCGCGGCCCGGGAGACGTTTCAAAAACGCTGGTCGAATCCGGACGGCGAGGTGTTCAGCCTGCCCTACGAGGCATTCGCGGACGACTCCCGCTGGCGCTACGGGCTGTACCGGGTGATGGAGTTCACCGGCTGGTCCACTTTCTGACGATTTCCTGTATACATTCTGAATCGACCGCCCGACCTTCCACCGGGCGCCTTGCACCAAAACCGGTCCTCCCCGTCCCCAAGATGGGCCTTTAACGGGCCCTTCCCCACCGTTTTTCCGAAATTCTGTATACATTACTGTCTCCCGCCATGGCATGGAATCTGCATCCTCGCCGGTCATCAACGTCCACCGGTCATGAAAAAAGGGGGAAACACCATGCGCGCCACCTACCTGCCGGACACCCGAGCGCGGAGCCTGCTGGCCGCGGCCTTGATCGCGATCGCCGGCCAGGCCATCGCCGACGATGGCCTGGATAAGATCACCGTCGGCATGAGCTGGTACGCCGAAGCGGAGCAAGGCGGCTTCTACCAGGCTCTGGCGGAAGGCCTCTACGAGAAGCACGGCCTGGACGTGACCGTGCGCGACGGCGGCCCCAGCACCAACGGCATGCAGCTATTGATGGGTGGCGCTGTGGATTTCCACACCGGCTTCAGCCTCAACACCTTCAACGCTGTGCGCGAAGGCATTCCCCTGGTGAGCGTGGCGGCGGTTATGCAGACCGACCCGCAGACTCTGATCGTGCACGATGGCCAGGGCTATGATTCCCTGGGCGATCTGGACGATGCCTACATGATGATCCCCACCACCGGCCGGGTGGCCTATTGGCCGTGGCTGAAATCCAAATACGGCTTCGACGATTCCCAGCTGCGCCCCTACGCTTTCACCCTCGGCCCCTTCGCCCAGGACCCGAAAGCCGCCCAGCAGGGCTACATCACCAACGACGGCTACTACATGGCGCAGGCGGGGGTGGACGGCAAAAGCCTGTTGATCGCCGACTACGGCTGGAGCCCCTACGGTTACACCATCGACACCACCCGGGAAATGGTGTGCGAACACCCGGACATCGTGCGCCGCTTCGTGGCCGCCAGCATCGAGGGCTACAAAAGCTACCTGGAGGATCCACGGCTGGGCAACGCCGAGGCCAAGAAACGCAACCCGGAGCTCACCGACGACCTGATCCAGTATTCCTTCGACAAGATGCATGAGTACCGCATTGTCGATTCCGGCGACGCAGAGGAATACGGCATCGGCACCATGAACCACGCCCGCTGGGAAACCTTCTTCGAACAAATGGTGGATGCCGGCGTGCTGCCGGAGGATCTCGACTACCAGCAAGGCTACACCCTGCATTTCGTCAACCACCCGGAACAGGACGCCAAGGCGGACGCCGCCAAAGCCTCGCTTTGCCCCTGATACCAGCAATGACCGCCCACGGGGAGACGTGCATGAAGACCAGCAACAACCCGGTTCCGGTGGTGAATTTCTCCGCCTTCATCACCGGAAACGCACGGGACCAGGCCAGGGTGGCCGAGGAAATCGGTCGCGCCTGTCGGCAGGTGGGATTTTTCTATCTCAGCCACCATGGCGTGGACCCGGCGCTGCTCAGGTCGGTATTCGAGGCCTCCGCCGCCTTTTTCGCGCTGCCCGCCGAGGCCAAGAACCGGGTCGCCTGGCGCACCGCCGAGGACAATCTCGGCTATGTGGCCACCGGCCGGGAAAGCCTGGACCCAGAGCAGCCCGGCGATTTCAAGGAAGCCTTCAACATTACCGAGGACGCCGCCATGGACCCGGTGGCGGCGGGCCGCCGCCCGGACAATTACTGGCCGGACCGGCCGGACGGTTTCCGGCCGCTGATGGAAGCCTTCTACCGGGCCTGCCTGGCCACGTCCGACCAGGTGCTGCGCGCCTTCGCCCTGGACCTGGATCTGCCCCGGGACTTTTTCGTCGAACACCATGACAAGCATGACCATGGCCTGCGACTGCTGCACTACCCACCAGTGAGCGCCGGCAAGCCGGAGACGGCGCCGCGCGCTGGCGGCCACACAGATTACGGCAGCATCACCCTGCTGTTCCAGGATGACGTGGGCGGCCTGGAGGTGCGCGACCTGTCCGGCCAATGGCGTCCGGCCCCGCCGCTGCCCGGCACCATCCTGGTCAATACCGGCGATTTGATGCAGCGATGGACCAACGATGTGTTCCAGTCCACGCCGCACCGGGTCGGCGCATCACTGCCCGAGCATGCCCATCGGGACCGCTATTCCATCGCCTTCTTCGGCCACCCGAACTACGAATCCGATATCCAATGCCTGCCCGCCTGCGCGGACGAGAGCGGTGCTGGCCGTTACCCACCGATCAACTCCAAGACCTATTTGCTGGAGCGGCTCGGGGTGACCTACTGAAATGGACGGCGATGATCCGCGCGGCGGCGCCATCCTCGGCACCGCCTTTCACACCCCCGAGCAAGGGCACCTGGAAGTTCTCAAGGACGCCCTGATTCTGGTGGATGGCGAGGGCTGGATCGAACGGGTGTCGGTCCCCGGGCAACCGGATTACGAGCGGCGCTTGCGGGCGGCCCGGCAACAGGGCCGGTTATCCACGCTGCCCACCGGGCATTGCCTGATTCCAGGTCTGGTGGACCTGCACATCCATGCCAGCCAATGGCCGCAACTGGGCGGCGCCCTGGATGATCCCCTGGAAGTCTGGCTCCAGAAGTACACCTTCCCGCTGGAAGCGGAATACGCCAACGTGGATTTCGCCCGCCGGGTGTACCAGGATCTGGTGGACACCCTGCTCCATCACGGCACCACCACGGCCTTGTACTTCGCCACCGTGCATCGGGAAGCGTCCCTGGCACTGGCGGAAATCTGCGCCGTCCGGGGCCAGCGCGCGCTGGTCGGCAAGGTGGCCATGGATGACCCTCGCGCCAACCCCGACAACTGCCGCGACGCGGATGCCACCCGCGCCCTGGCCGACAGCCGTGCTTTCATCGAGGACGTGCGCGCCCTGTGCGACGGCGACACGCCCCTGGTGCAACCGGTGATCACGCCCCGCTTCATCCCCAGCTGCACGCCGGCATTGTTGAGTGGTCTGGGCCGGCTGGCGGAGGAAACCGGCTGCCGGATACAGACCCACTGTTCGGAAAGCGACTGGGAGGTGGGCTATGTGCGAGCCGAACACGGCGGTACCGATTGCCAGGTGCTGCATCGCCACGGCCTGCTGCGCGAGCATACCGTGCTCGCGCACTGCAACTTCGTCAGCGACGACGACCTGCGGCTGATCACCGCGCAGGGCGCCGGGGTCGCCCATTGCCCGCTCTCCAATCTGTACTTCGCCAACGCCGTGTTTCCGTTGCGGCACGCCCTGGAACACGGCGCGCGGGTGGGCCTGGGCACGGACATTTCCGGTGGGTACAGCCCCTTCCTTCTGGACAGCGCCCGGCAGGGCATCGCGGTATCACGGCTGCGTTCCTCGGGGGTGGACCCGACCCTGGCACCGGAACAAAGAGGCCTGCCCGGTGACGCCCTTTCCGCGCGCGAGGCCTTCTGGCTGGCCACGGCCGGCGGCGCCGACACCCTGGGCCTGCCGGTGGGTCGGCTGGCGGAGGGCTACAAGTTCGACGCCCTGCAAATCGCCGCCGGATCATCGGGCTCCGGCCTGCGCTACTGGCCAGGCCGCACCAGCGATGAGCAATGGTTCGAGAAGATCGTTCTGAACGCCACCCCTGGTGACATCCGCCGCACCTGGGTGAACGGCCGGGTCGTGGCGGCCAAAGGGGAAAGCTGAGCGCGCCCCATGGTGCAGCACGCTCGACGGAGCGTCGCGGTATAGCGGCTAAAGCGGATCGATCCGAACGCGCCAAAGGCGGGCGCTGACGGCGCCGTTGATCAGCCAGGCCAGGACCACCAGGGCCCAGGCCGCCGGCCAGCGCTGGGGCTCGGGCAGCAACTCTCCGGCGGGCACCGCCAGCAGGAACAGCGCGCTTTCGACCGCCGCCAGAGCCAGCGGCGCGGTCAGGGCGGCGCGGCGGTGCAAGGTCACGCCCAGGGCGCCGAGCAAGGCCCGGCCGCCGCTTAACGCCAGCCAGATCACGATGATGCCGCCCGCCAGTACCGCCGCCATGAATGCCTCTCCTTCCGCTGGTCACGCCGAATTCACGCCGCGCCCCCGTCCGCCGGGGCCGCGCGGCGCCCATGATGGGGCCAACGCCCGCCGCCGGCAAGTACGATAAAAACTGCTAAATCTTCGTCTCACCCCCTTACGGACCGCCTCCATCAGCGCATACTGAAGGCTCCGAAATCGTTACCGCATGGAGGTAGTAATGAACAGCGACACGCTGAAAGGCCAGTGGAAACAGTTGAAAGGCGATGTGAAAAAACAGTGGGCCAAGTTCACCGATGACGACCTCAAGCAGATAGAGGGTCACAAGGACAAGCTGGTGGGCAAGATCCAGGAGCGTTACGGCTCCACCCGCGAGGACGCGGAACGTCAGGCCGATGAATGGCTGGGCAAGAAAGGCTGACGGGAGCGGACGTGCAGGAACGGCTGTAGAAACCGCAGGAGCGACCGTAGGAGCGACTTCAGTCGCGACTGAAGTCGCTCCTACAGCCTCTCCCAGGGCGCGTTAGCACGGCTTTCACAGCCTGAACCAAGCAACATAAAAAAAGGGCGGGGTCCGAGGACCCCGCCCTTCTTTTTTAACACCGAACCGTATTAGCCGAACTGGTTCATGGTGTTGTCTTTACCCGCTGCTTTCAGAGCGGCTTCACCAGAGAAGTACTCTTTGTGGTCATCACCGATGTTGGAACCGGCCATGTCCTGGTGCTTCACGGTGGCGATGCCACGGCGGATTTCCTTGCGCTGAACGCCGGCGGCGTAGGCCAGCATGCCTTCCTCACCGAAGTAGCCTTCCACCAGCTGGTCGGTGGACAGAGCAGCGGTGTGGTAGGTCGGCAGCGTGATCAGGTGGTGGAACACACCGGCTTCACGGGATGCCTTGGCCTGGAACTCCTGAGTCCAGCGGTCGGCTTCGGCGGCCAGATCGCTGTCGTCGTACTTGGCGTTCATCAGGTCGGCACGGTCGTAACCGGATACGTCCTTGCCTTCTTCCTTCCAGGCATCGAATACCTGCTGACGGAAGTTCAGGGTCCAGTTGAAGGACGGGCTGTTGTTGTACACCAGCTTGGCGCTCGGCTCTTGCTCGCGGATGCGATCGACCATGTGCTTGATGTGAGCCACGTTCGGGGTCGGGGTTTCGATCCACAGCAGGTCGGCGCCGTTTTGCAGGCTGGTGACACAGTCCAGAACCACGCGGTCGATGTTGGTGCCTTCGCGGAACTGGAACAGGCCGGAAGCCAGACGGGTCGGCTTGAGCAGCTTGCCTTCGGATTTGATCACCACGTCGCCGTTGTTGATCTGCTCGGGAGAGTCGATGAACTCGCCATCCAGGAAGCTGTTGTACTTGTCGCCCAGGTCGCCCGGCTCGTTGGTCACGGCGATCTGCTTGGTCAGGCCGGCGCCTTCGGAGTCGGTACGGGCAACGATCACGCCATCGTCAACGCCCAGTTCCAGGAACGCGTAGCGAACGGCGTTCAGCTTGGCGATGAAGTCGGCATGGGGAACGGTCACTTTACCGTCCTGGTGACCGCACTGCTTCTCGTCGGAAACCTGGTTCTCGATCTGGATGCAGCAAGCACCGGCTTCGATCAGCTTCTTGGCCAGCAGGTAGGTGGCTTCCGGGTTACCGAAGCCAGCATCGATGTCGGCGATGATCGGCACAACGTGGGTTTCGAAGTTGTCGATCTTGCTGATGATTTCTTTCTGCTTGGCTTCGTCGCCCGCTTCCTTGGCGGCGTCCAGGCCACGGAACAGGTGGTTCAGTTCCCAGGCGTCGGCTTGCTTGAGGAAGGTGTACAGTTCACGGATCAGGTCGGCGACGGCGGTCTTCTCATGCATGGACTGGTCGGGCAGCGGACCGAACTCGGAACGCAGCGCGGCGACCATCCAGCCGGACAGGTACAGGTAGCGGCCCTTGGTGTTGCCGAAGTATTTCTTGATGGAAATCATCTTCTGCTGACCGATGAAACCGTGCCAGCAACCCAGGGACTGAGTGTACTTGGAGTTGTCCGCGTCATACGCCGCCATGTCCTCGCGCATGATCTTCGCGGTGTACTTGGCGATATCCAGATGCGTGTTGAAACGGTTCTGCAGACGCATGCGGACAGCGGATTCCGGGTTGATGTCGTGCCAGGTTTTGTTGGCACCAACCACGGAGCTCAGTGCTTCGATCTCTTTGAGGTACTGTGACATGGTCAATCCTTGTCAGTAGAAGAATGAACACCGAAGCCGCCGGTCACGCGGGGGCATGCCCCGCCCGACGCCGACTACCGATGCCGCGCATTCTAGGAGCGCGTTTCTCATAAAAACAATCAATCTTGATGATAACCGGTATTCGCGCGATGAATGTCACCTCAGAATCAGGTGCGGCACCCGGGCATGGCGGATCAGCCGGTCGGTGGTGCTGCCAATCAGGAACTCACGGATTCGCGAGTGCCCGTAGGCGCCCATCACCACCAGGTCGAGATCGTGCTCCTCCTGGTAAAGGTGCAACTCCGTTTCCACATCCCCCTTCAGGGCCGCGACGGTCACCGGGTGCCCGTTGTCCTCCAGGCGCCGCGCCGCCCAGGCCGCGCCTTCCCGATCCCGCTCGGAACCGTTCACCTGCACCAGGTGACAAGGCAGCTCGCGCAGCAGCGGGCTGCTGGCGATCAGGCGCACGCCGTCGCGCATGGAAGGACTGTTGTCGTAGGCGAGCATCAGCCCGGTGGGCGCCTTGAACGCTCCCACCGCCACCAGCACGGAGCGGTCCACGCCACGAATCAGTTTCTCCACATTGTCGCCGATCCGGTCGTGGCCGGGGTGATCGGTGCCCTGTTTGCCGATCACCAGCAGGCGGGTCTCATCGTCCAGCTCGCGCACCGCGTCGAGCAGCTTGCCATGGCGCTGGCGCAGCACCGGCGTCGGCTGGCCGGCCGACGCCAGCCGCTCCTTGGCCGCCTCCAGCAGCGCCTTGCCCTCCTCCAGGGCCAGCCGGTTGCGGCGTGCATCCAGGTCCGCCAGCTCCTTGAGCAGGGCTTCCCGGGTGCCCAGACCAATGCTGCCGCTCAGGTTGGGCTCGCTGGGGTAGCGTTCCTCGTCCAACACGTGCAGCAACATCAGGGGGGCGTCCAGGCGCCGGGCCGCCCAGGCGGCGTGGTCGCAAATGGTGTCCGCCGCGGCGGAACCGTCGATGCAGGCAATCACATGACTCATGGTCGATCCTCGAATCCGGGGGTGGCTCAGTGGCCGCCCATCATTTTTTCCACGGCGTCGGGCTTGTCGTGGACGGCGTACTTATCCACCAGAGTGGCGCTGGCCTCGTCCAGGCCGATCACTTCCACCTCGGTGCCTTCGCGGCGGAACTTGATCACCGCCTTGTCCAGGGCGCCGATGGCGGTGATGTCCCAGAAGCGGGCCCGGTGTACGTCGATGGTGACTTTTTCCAACCCTTCCTTATAGTCGAACGCCGCCAGGAAACGGTCCGCCGAGGTGAAGAACACCTGCCCCACCACCTGGTAATGGCGCTGGTAACCGGCGTCGTCCGCCTCGCTGGACACATAGAACACCCGGCCCACCTTGTTGGCGTAGAACAAAGCGCTGAGCAGCACGCCGATGCCCACCCCGATGGCCAGGTTGTGGGTGAACACGGTCACCGCCACGGTGACCAGCATCACCACGCTGCTGCTCGGCGGGTGGCGACGCAGGTTAAGGATCGACTCCCAACTGAAAGTGCCGATGGACACCATGATCATCACCGCCACCAGGGCGGCCATGGGAATCCGCGACACCCAGTCGCCCAGGAACACCACCAGCACCAGCAGCACCACCCCGGCGATCAACGTGGACAGCCGGGTGCGACCGCCGGATTTCATGTTGATCACCGACTGACCGATCATCGCGCAGCCGGCCATGCCGCCCAGGAAGCCGGAGGCGATGTTGGCCATGCCCTGGCCCCGGCACTCGCGGTGCTTGTCGCTGTCCGTGTCGGTGATGTCGTCGACGATGGTGGCGGTCATCATCGACTCCAGCAGCCCCACCACCGCCATCGTCAGCGACACCGGGAAGATGATGCGCAGGGTCTCCAGGGACAGGGGAATATCCGGCAGCAGGAACACCGGCAGGCTGCTGGGCAACTCGCCCTTGTCACCCACCGTGGGCATCTCCAGGCCGAAGTACACCGCCACGGCGGTGAGCACCAGAATGCACACCAGCGGCGACGGCACCGCCCGGGTCAGCAGCGGGAACAGATAGATGATGCCCAGGCCGGCGGCGGTCATGGCATAGACGTGCCAGGTGACGCCGATCAGCTCCGGGATCTGGGCCATGAAGATCAGAATCGCCAGGGCGTTGACGAAGCCGGTGACCACCGAGCGCGATACGAAGCGCATCACCGTGGCCAGCTTGAAGAGGCCGAAAATGATCTGCAGCACCCCGGTGAGGATGGTGGCGGCGAGCAGATACTGCAGGCCGTGCTCGCGCACCAGGGTCACCATGAGCAACGCCATGGCGCCGGTGGCGGCGGAGATCATTCCCGGCCGGCCACCGGCGAAGGCGGTGACCACGGCGATGCAGAACGAGGCGTACAACCCCACCTTGGGGTCCACCTCGGCGATGATCGAGAAGGCGATCGCCTCCGGAATCAGGGCCAGCGCCACCACGATACCGGAGAGCACATCACCACGGAGATTGGAAAACCAGTTTTCTTTCAACGGCAGCAAAACGGAATCCTTTTAACAGCACGGAACACGACGACGGCCACGCCGACGCGGCAAACCATAAACAACAAAAATGACGGCCGGGCGGCCGGGATACGCCGTCACGGAAGGACGGCCGACGATAGCCACTCAGAGTGGCCGGGGGGCGGGAACGCTAGGGCGGATTGGACGCCATGAACATATCGAAATCGGGGTCGGTGCCAAAGAGGGCGGCGAGTCTAGCACAGCACGCGGGCATGCAACATGCTTGCGCGCATACACGCTTGCACGCTTGCACGCTAAACCCGGAGCTGGAAGGTTCGGTGTGTTTCCTGAACGGCAGGAAACACACCCCACCGCTCAGGATGAGGGGGTAGCGTGCAAGCGTGTATGCGTGCAAGCGTGTTGCGCGCGCTTGCGCCTCAGATCTCGCGGGTTTCCCGGAAGCGGATTTCCGGGTGGCGTTCCTGGGCAAGCTGCAGGTTGACGCGGGTCGGCGCCAGATAGGTGAGGTGGCCTGCGCCGTCCCGGGCCAGGTGCTCGTAGGCCTTGCGCTCGAAGGCTTCCAGCTCGCGGTCGCTGTCCGCCTCGGTCCAGCGGGCGGTACTCACGTTGACCGCCTCGTAGCGACAGTCCACGCCATACTCCGCCTTCAGGCGGGCGGCCACCACATCGAACTGCAGGGTGCCCACGGCGCCCAGAATCACGTCGTTGTTGCGCAGTGGGAAGAACACCTGGGTAGCGCCTTCCTCCGCCAGCTGGGTGAGACCCTTGTGCAGTTGCTTGCTCTTGAGCGGATCATTGAGCACCACCCGCTGGAACAACTCCGGCGCGAAGTGCGGGATGCCGGTGAAGCGCAGCTCCTCGCCTTCGGTGAAGGTGTCGCCGATCTGGATGGTGCCGTGGTTGTGCAGGCCGATGATGTCGCCGGCGAAGGCTTCCTCCACGTTGTCACGCTCCCCGGCGAGGAAGGTCAGGGCATCGGCGATGCGCACATCCTTGCCGGTGCGGCACTGCTTGAGCTTGATGCCCTTCTGGTACTTGCCGGAGCAAATGCGAAGGAAGGCGATGCGATCCCGGTGGCGCGGGTCCATGTTGGCCTGGATCTTGAACACGAAGCCGGTCATTTTGCCTTCGTCGGGTTGCACCTGGCGGGCGCCGCCGTCGCGGGGCTGGGGCGGCGGTGCCCAGTCCACCAGGCCGTCGAGCATATGATCGACGCCGAAGTTACCCAGGGCGGTGCCGAAAAACACCGGCGTCAACTGGCCGGCCAGGAACCGCTCAAGGTTGAATTCGTGGCTGGCGCCCTGCACCAGCTCCAGGGTGTCACGCAGTTCCTGGGCATAGTCGGCGCCCACCGCCTGGTCCAGCTCCGGGTTGTCCAGCCCCTTCACCTCGCGCACTTCCTGCACGGTGTGGCCCTGGCCGGTCTTGTACAGCACGGTGGTATCGCGTAACAGGTTGTAGACACCCTTGAAGCTCTTGCCCATGCCGATCGGCCAGGTTACCGGCGCGCACTCGATCTTGAGCACGTCCTCGATTTCATCAAGCACCTCGATGGGATCGCGCACGTCCCGGTCCAGCTTGTTGATGAAAGTGAGGATCGGCGTGTCGCGCAGCCGGCACACCTCCATCAGCTTGACGGTCCGTTCCTCCACGCCCTTGGCGGCATCGATCACCATCAGCGCCGAATCCACCGCCGTCAGGGTGCGGTAGGTGTCCTCGGAAAAGTCGGCGTGGCCGGGAGTATCGAGCAGGTTCACGGTGGCGTCCCGGTAGGGGAACTGCATCACCGAGGTGGTCACCGAGATGCCCCGTTCCTTCTCCATCTCCATCCAGTCGGAGGTGGCGTGCACGCCGCTCTTCTTGCCCTTGACGGTGCCGGCCATGCGAATCTGGTTGCCGTACAGCAGCAACTTCTCGGTAATGGTGGTCTTACCGGCGTCCGGGTGGGAAATGATGGCGAAAGTGCGCCGCTGGTGAATCTCGTCGCTGGGGTTCATAGAATCCTCGGTCTGCGTCGGCGCGCATTGTACAACCGGGCCGGGAAATCTTGTAGGCGGGGGGATGCCGGACGCCCCACCTCAACCAGATTCGGCGAGCCGGGCGCGCAGGCGACTGACCGCCTGGCTGTGCAGCTGACAGACCCGGGATTCGGTAACACCGAGCACGGCGCCGATTTCCTTGAGGTTAAGCTCCTCCTGGTAGTACAACGCCACCAGCAGCTTCTCGCGCTCCGGCAGGGCCTCGATGGCGGCGGTCAGGCACTCGCGTTGCCGGCCGTCCACCAGGGCGGCGAACGGCGACGGCGGCGCGCCGCTGCCGGCTTCCGGCTCACCCCGCTCTTCCACCATTTCCTCATAGGGCAGCAGGTAGCCGTTATTGGTGTCGGTGAGCAGTTGCTGGTAGTCGGCCAGCTCCATGCCCATCTCGGCGGCGATTTCGCGTTCCTCCGGCGGGCGCCCGAGACGCTGCTCCAGACGGTGCACGCATTGGTCCAGGTTGCGGGCATTACGGCGCACGCTGCGCGGCAACCAGTCACGGGTGCGCAGTTCGTCGATCATGGCGCCACGAATGCGCTGGCTGGCGAAGGTGGAAAAGCTGGCACCGGCGTGGGGGTCGAAACGACGCAGGGCGTCCAGCAAACCGACGGTACCGGCCTGGATAAGATCGTCCAGGTCGATACCGGCGGGCAGCTTGACCTGCAGGGCCAGCGCCTGGCGTCGCACCGCCGGAAGATGCTGTTCCAGCAGCGCCTGGTGATCGATTTTACCCTGTGCCGTGTACATGAAGTTCTCCGCAAGGGGCGCCGGTGACTGCTTTCATTATTGGGATATGGCGGGCTTTGGAAGCGGGGAATAACGCCCGTTGGGCGGGCTTATTTGTCGGATCGATCCATACCGGCGCGCGCCTGGTAAGCCAGCGTCAGGCGCAGATCGCGCACTCGCAGCGGCTGCCGGGCGCCTTCGGCGAGCCGGAACCGGAACCGCAGTGGCCGGTCACCGCGCCAGTCGGCGGGCACCGGGGCGCGCCCACGGGGTTGATCCAGGGCCAGACAATGTCGCCCCTGGCACAGCCAGGCCCGCGGCGCCGGCCCGATGGGCAGCCGATAGCGCCAGCTCACCTGGGTCGGAGTGGCCCCGGCGGCCAACGGTGGCGGTGTCAGCGGCCGGCTGAGGTAATCCCGGTCCGGGCCGGCCACGCGCACCGCCGGCGCGCTGGCGGTCCAGCTTCCCGGCGCCGCCGGTGCCAGCCCGGCCAGCAACAGCAAAGCGGCGCCGAGGGCTTTCCTCACGCTGAGGGCCTTTTATTCACGCTGAGGGCTTTCCTCACGCTGAGGGCTCCAACCCCAGATCGTGGCCCAGATCGCGCAGGCTGTGGCGGGCGCGCAGCAGGGCCAGCAGGGCATCGAGCAGGGTCTCCGGCTTACGCCTGCGCGGCCCGCCGAGCAGGGCCAGTAACTGACCACGGGCGTCCAGGGCCCAGTCGCCGTCGTCCAGGTCCAGGCGCAGGGCCAGGGACGCCAGCAGCCCGGCGGCACCGCCCGGGGCGGCCAACCCTTCCCGCTGCAACGCCAGGCGGGCGCGCCGCTCCAGGGACACCAGCCCCTCGGCGCTGAGCGACGCCACCAGCAACGAAAGGGTGCGTTCACGGTCCTGGTCGCCGGGCGCCAGCCAGTAGCGGCGGCCCAATTCGGCGCCGGTATCCAGGTCATGCAGGCTGGCGAACCAGGCGCCAAGCCGGGCGCTGAGCGGCGCCCCACCGCCGCCGGCCACCGGCGCCGCCACCTCCAGACGGCGCAGGCGCGCCTGCACGGCGCGGCCCCGGTGGCGCAGCAAGCGGCTGTCCCAGGCCATGGCCTGGGCCTGGCTTTCTTCCAAAGCGCGCCGTTCACCACGATGCAAGACACGGCTATTGCCCCGCGCGGTGGCCAACCAAGGGCGGTTGTCCAGGCGATGCCACAGGGCCGCGTCGGGCAGCGACGGCAATAACCGGGCGCCATCGCCATGGTCGCTCACCGGGCCCAGGGGCAGGCCGCCGGGGTCCAGGGCAAGGCGCACCCGGGCGTCCTCGGCACCCTGCACGATGGCGTCCGGGCCGGCGGTGGCCAGGCCGCCACCGGGGGCCGCCTCGAGCAATTCGCGGAACGCCGGCACGCCTTCTCGCAGCAGACGGCTGGCGGCGTCCAGGGCCCGGCTCTGATCCAGCAGCCGGGCCGCCCAGCGGCGGTCGCCCACCGCCGGTAACCGGTCTTCTCCATCGCCGTCCGGCGTCGCCAGCAGGTCGTCAAGCAACGCGTCGGCGCGGGCCGGGGTCAGGTCCTCGGGAATGCGCTGGCCACCGCTCACGTAATGCAGGCGCAAGCCGTGGCGTATCACCAGATCCAGCAACGGCCCCAGGCGGGCGGCGTCGTCCCGCCCGGTAACGACGATATCGTCCAGCCGCAGACCGGCGGCACGGGCCAGGCCCCGGTGCACCGCCAGGGTTTCTTCCAGAGTTTCCAGAGCGGTGCCGGCCGCCAACACCAGGAGCGGGCGCGCATTCGGCCCCAACCGGTGCAGCAGCGCGCCCTGGTCTGGATCACGCAAGCCCAGGCCACGGGTATCGATCAGGCAGAGGGTGGCATCATCCACGGCGGGAGACTGACCGTGTTCCAGAACCTGGCAGGTCAGGCCTAAATGCTCCGCCCGGCGCGCCAGCATGGGCGGCGGCGGTGTTTCCATCCACAGCCGCGCGCGGGTGGCGCCGGCGCGGGCGGCCAGCTTCAGGGCGATGCTGGTTTTGCCAACCCCGGCCGGGCCCAGCAGAACCAGGGTGCCGGCCCGTTCCAGACGGTCTCCAATCAAGA
This sequence comes from Alloalcanivorax sp. C16-2, assembly GCF_046507615.1. NCBI lineage: Bacteria > Pseudomonadati > Pseudomonadota > Gammaproteobacteria > Oceanospirillales > Alcanivoracaceae > Alloalcanivorax > Alloalcanivorax sp. C16-2. Next base: position 456,621 of record NZ_JBKFTL010000002.1, read on the forward strand.
GACGGCGCTGCAGTTGCCGGCGCAGCCAGGGTTCGATACCGGCGACGCCGGCTTCCTCCGGCCAGCCGGCCAACAGATCGTCACTCAGGGCGGCGCTGAAGCCGAGCGCCGCCAAGCGGCGGCGCAACGCCCGGCGCGCCGGCGCCTCCTGCTCGCCGCCAGCGTCCAGCCTGGCGCGTAGTTCGCGCACCTCGCGCAGCAGTTGTTCGTCGGGACCGGCGTCGCCGGCGGGCGCGCCGGCGGACGATCGGGGCGCCGCCGGTCGGCGCGGCGGGGCCGGGCCCGCGTCTTCCTCCAACACCGCCAGGATCTCCACCCCTTCCGGGGTGCTGCGGTTGGCCAGGATCAGGGCATCGTCGCCGAGGGCGGCACGCACCCGGCCCATGGCCTCGCGGTTATTGGCGCCGGTGAATCGCTGTACGCTCATGCAGGCTCCCTCAGGACGGTCCGCCGATCAGTTGGGTCACGCGCACCCCCCGGTCGTCGGGGATCTCCGCCTGGGACATCACCGCCAGGTGACGCAGACGACGGCGCAGGAAGTGGGCCAGCAATGGCCGCAGATTGTGGGGCACCACCAGCACCGGAGGATCGCCGGCGGCTTCCTGACGCTCCAGGGCGACGGCGGCCTGATTCATGAGCGTGTCCGCCAGGCCGGGCTCCAGGGCGCCACCGCCATTGAGGGCCTGGTTGAGCACCTGTTCGAGCTGGTTGTCCAGGCCGATCACGCGCAACTCCTCCTGGCCAGGGAAATACCGGTGGGTGATGGCCCGGCCCAGGGCCACCCGCACCAGGGCGGTAAGATCATGGGCCCCGGCACCTTCCGCCGCGTGCTCCGCCAGGGTGTCGAGGATGGTGCGCAGATCGCGAATCGAGACATCCTCGTCGAGCAGGTTCTGCAAAATGCGCTGCAGGGTGGTGAGCGAGACCACCTTGGGCACCACATCCTCCACCAGCCCCTTGTTGGCGTCGCCGAGCTTGTCGAGCAGTTGCTGCACTTCCTGGCGGCCGAGCATTTCGGCGGAGTGGCCGTGCAGCAGGTGATTAAGATGGGTAGCCACCACGGTGCTGGCGTCGACCACCGTGTAGCCATACACCTGGGCCTGCTCCCGTTGTTTTTCCTCGATCCACACCGCCGGCAAGCCAAAGGCCGGGTCGCGGGTGGCGGTGCCATTGACCTCGCCGGACACCTGGCCCGGATCGATGGCCAGCCACTTGCCCGGATAGGCCTCGCCACGCCCTACTTCGGCCCCCTTGAGCGTGATCACATAGGTGTTGGCGCCCAGTTCCAGGTTGTCGCGAATGTGCACCACCGGCGGCAGGAACCCCACCTCCTGGGCGAATTTCTTGCGCACGCTCTTGATGCGACCGAGCAATTCCCCCTGCTGGCGGTAATCGACCATGGGGATCAGGCGGTGCCCCACTTCCAGGCCCAGGGTGTCGATCAACTGGACGTCGTCCCAGCTCGCCTCCGGCGCCTCCGGCTGGGGCGGCGGCTCGGCCTGGATCCGTTCTTCCACCAGGCGCTGGTCGTTGCGCCGGCTCAGATACCAGGCGGCGCCGGCCAGCCCGGCGGTGAACAGCAGGAACACGAAGTTGGGCATGCCCGGCACCAGGCCCAGCAGGCCCATGACACCGGCGGACAGGATCAACACCTTGGGATTGACGAGCAGTTGCTCGATCATCTGCTGGCCCACGTCCTGCTCGGTGTTGACCCGGGACACGGTGACGCCGGCGGCGGTGGAGATCACCAGTGCCGGGATCTGCGCCACCAGGCCATCGCCGATGGTGAGCAGGGTATAGGTACGGCCGGCGTCGGCGAACGACAGGTCGTGCTGGACCATGCCGATAATCAGCCCGCCGATGATGTTCACCGCCATGATCACCAGGCCGGCCACGGCATCGCCACGCACGAACTTGCTGGCGCCGTCCATGGAGCCATAGAAGTCCGCCTCCTGGGACACCTCGGCGCGCCGCTGCTTGGCCTCCTCCTCGCCGATCAGGCCGGCGTTGAGGTCGGCGTCGATGGCCATCTGCTTGCCGGGCATGGCGTCGAGCATGAAGCGCGCGCCTACCTCGGCGATACGGCCGGCGCCCTTGGTGATCACCATGAAATTGATCACCACCAGGATCAGGAACACCACCAGACCGACGGCGAAGTTGCCGCCCACCAGGAACTGGCCGAACGCCTCGATCACCTTGCCGGCGGCGGCGCCGCCTTCGTGGCCTTCCATCAACACCACCCGGGTGGAGGCCACGTTGAGGGCCAGGCGCAGCAGGGTGGTGAACAGCAGCACCGCCGGGAAGGCGGAGAAATCCAGGGCACGCAGGGTGAACATGCTGACCAGCAGCACCATCAGCGACAGCGCGATATTGAAGGTAAAGAACAGATCCAGGGCGAACGGTGGCAACGGCAGGATCAGCATCGCCATGATCAGCAGGATCAACAGCGGGCCGGCCAGCAGCTTGCCGTCGGCGCCGGCCAGGCCGCGCATCGGTCCCAGATAAGGGCTCAGCGCTTTCATGGCGCCACCTCCAGCTCCGGCGGCACGGTCAGGCCGCTGGGGGTAACCGGAGTCTCGGTGCCCTCTTCCCGGGCCCGCTTCAGGCGGAACGCCCACACCAGCACTTCCGCCACGGCGGTATAGAGCGGACCGGGAATTTCCCGGTCCAGGTCCACGTGACGGTACAGGGAACGCGCCAGCGGTGGCGCTTCCAGTAGCGGCACCCGGTGCTCGACACCCAACTCACGGATGCGCGCCGCCACCGCGTCGGCGCCCTTGGCCACGACACGGGGCGCGTTCATGCTCCGCTCCTCGTATTTCAGCGCCACCGCATAGTGGGTGGGGTTGGTGACGATGACATCGGCGTCCGGCACCTTGGTCATCATGCGGTTGCGGGCCATGGCCTGCTGCTGGCCACGAATGCGGGCCTTGAGCTGGGGATCGCCCTCGCTCTCCTTGTGCTCGCGCTTGATCTCTTCCTTGCTCATGCGCAGCTTCTTGGCGTGGCTCCAGAGCTGGTAGGGCACGTCTATCAGGATCACCACGATCAGCGACAGCACCATCAGGCCACAGGCCATGGCGGCCAGGCGCAGGGCGTCCGCCAGGGCCTGCCGCAGGGGCTGATCCATGAGCGACATGAATTCGCCCCGGTGGGCAATCATGAAACTCACCGCCACCACCCCCACCAGCACCGATTTGGCGATCGCCTTGGCCAGTTCCGCCAGGGCCTGTGATGAGAACAGGCGTTTCAAACCCTTGACCGGGTTGAGCTTGCCGGGTTGCGGCTTAAGGGATTTGGCCGAGATCAGGAAACCGCCGAGCAGATTGGGGGCGATCAGGGCGGTCACCGCCAGCAAAAGAAAAAGGGGCAACAGGCCGAACAAAGCCCGTGCCCCCAGGTCGCCGGCGTGGGTCAGCATCACGGTGGCGTCGAACGCCTGCTGGCGGTCGAACAGGAAGGACTGCTCCATGACCAGACCGACCCGGCCAAACAGGGCCGGCCCCAGTGCCCACAGGCCGCCCACCCCGGCGAACAGCAGCAGTACCGTGGTGAGCTCCCGGGAACGGGCCACCTGCCCCTCTTCGCGGGCTTTCTCGCGCCTTCGGGGCGTGGCCTCTTCGGTTTTTTCCTGGTCTTCGGTCTGATCGGCCATGATGGCGACGTCCGCGCGCTATTGCTCTCGCGGAGCATTGTCGGCCAGGCCGGCGAACAGCAAACCGCCGATAAGCGACCGCTATCGGCGGCTATTCCTGGGAAGCGCGGTCGCTAGAAACCCAGTTCGTCGAGCAGATCGTCGACCTGATCCTGGCTGCTGACCACATCCTCGCCCTCGGGCTTGATTTGCGGGCCGTTCATCAAACCGGCTTCCTCGCGCTGGCGGGCTACCTCGGCGGAGCTGTTGTCCATGCGCTGGCGCATGGCTTCCCGCTCCTCGCCTTCCGGAACACTCTCCAGAAGAACCTGCAGCAGCTGACGCTCGACCTCCTGAATCACCTCCATCATTTTCTTGATCACCTGGCCGGTCAGGTCCTGGAAATCCTGGGCCATCATGATCTCCAACAACTCCTTGTTGGTATCCCGGGCCATGGCCGGCACCGCGCCCAGGTAGCGGCGGGTTTCGGTGACCAGTTCGCGGGCGTCATCCAGCTCGATCGGGTTCTCGAACCAGGCGCCCCACTTTTCATCCAGCGCCTGGGCACGGCTTTCCATCTCGTCCTGGAGCGGCTGAGCGCGATCCACGGCATTGAGAGCCCTGTTGGCGGCCTGCTCGGTCATCGAGGCTACATAATTGAGCCGCGCGCGGGCATCCGGGATCGCCTCGGCGGCTTTCTCCACTTCCTTGTCCAGCCCCAGCTCTCGCATGCTGTCGCGTAGCATGCGGGTCAATTGGCCGATCCGCTGCACCAGATCGTCATTATGCGTCTGCTCGTTCGTCGGCCGCGCGTCACCACTCATAGTCGCTTCTCCTATCGCGAAGACCGGGCGTTATTTGCCCAGCTTCTCGAAAATCTTGTTGAGCTTCTCTTCCAGGGTCACGGCGGTGAACGGCTTGACGATGTAGCCATTGGCACCGGCCTGGGCGGCGGCGACGATGTTGTCCTTCTTGGCCTCGGCGGTGACCATCAACACCGGCAGGGATTTCATCGCGTCATCGGCACGGATCTGCTTGAGCATTTCCAGACCATCCAGGTTGGGCATGTTCCAATCCGACACCACGAAGTCGAACCCACCGGCTTTCAGCTTGGTCAAGGCTTCCTGGCCGTCCTCGGCTTCCTCCACGTTGGTGAAGCCCAGTTCCTTGAGCAGGCTGCGAACGATGCGCCGCATGGTGGGGAAGTCGTCCACCACCAGAATACTCATGCCCTTGTCCATCATTTCCTCTCACTGCGTCGCGGCGCCGGGCGGTGGCCCGGCGCGTTAAGGTTCAGAATTCTTCCCAATCGTCCTCGGTGGTGACCGCCTCCCGGCGCGACGTCTCACGCACCGGGCGGGGCTCGGCGCGGGCATCGCGGCGGGGCCCGGCCTGCTCTTCATCGTCCACCGTCGGCGCCCATGCCTGCTCTTCGGGTTCCAGCGCCGCGCCGGGTTCAGCGACCACCGGTGGGCGGTCGTTGTCATCATCGGCAAGGGACACCATCATCGGCGCCGCTTCCGGGCCGGTGGCGTCGGCCAGGCGAAAGATCGCCACCGCCCGCTCCAGACGCTTGGCCTGCTCTTCCAGGGATGCCGCCGCGGCACCGGCCTGTTCCACCAGCGAGGCGTTCTGCTGGGTGGCTTCGTCCATCTGGCTGACCGCCTGGCTGACCTGTTCGATGCCGCCGCTTTGTTCCTGGGAGGCGGCGGAGATCTCGTCCATGATGTCGGTGACACGCTTCACCGCGGCCACCACTTCCTTCATGGTTTCACCGGCCTGCTCCACCAGCGCGGAGCCTTCCTGCACCTCCACCGCGGAACGTTCGATCAGTTGCTTGATCTCGCGGGCGGCGTCGGCGCTGTTGCCGGCCAGATTGCGTACTTCCCCCGCCACCACCGCGAAGCCCCGGCCCTGCTCACCGGCACGGGCCGCCTCCACGGAGGCGTTGAGCGCCAGAATGTTGGTCTGGAAGGCGATCGAGTCGATCATCCCGGTGATCTCCGCCACCTTGCGGGAGCTTTCATTGATGCCCTGCATCTTGACGGTAACCTGATCCATCACGTCACCGCCCCGGGACGCGGTGCCGGAAGCGTCGTTGGCCAGACTACTGGCCTGGCGCGCGTTGTCCGCGTTTTGCTTCACCGTGGCGGTGAGCTCTTCCATGCTGGTGGCGGTCTCCTCCAGGGAGGCGGCCTGCTGTTCGGTACGCGAGGACAAATCGATGTTGCCCCGCGCGATCTCGGAGCTGCCCACCAGGATCGAGCCGCTGCTGGCGCGTACGTCGGTAACGATGCCGCCAAGGCTGTCCTGCATGTCTCGCATCGCGGCGAACAGCTTGCCAACCTCGTTACGGCCATACACCGGGATGCGCTCGGACAGGTCGGCCCGGGCAATCCGCTGCAGGGTATCGACCGCTTTCTCCAGGGGCTGAACGACGATACGACGCAGACCCAGGTAGATGAACAGCATCACCAGCGCGGCACTGATCACCGCGCCCAGGGCAATGCGCGAGAACAACGTGGATTCCTGGTGGTAACCGTCCATCACCTCGCTGCCGCGCTGATCGGCGTAGTGGGTGAAGTCGGTGAGGCGCTTGTTGAGGTTGGTGCCCGGCCCCAGCAACTGCTGGCGCAGCGCGCGATAATCACTAAGCGAGCCATCCTTGAGGGTGTCGAGTTGCTGACGGGTAAGCTCCATTACCTTGCCGAAGGCGGTGCTCAGTTCCACGGCGAGCTCGCGCCCGGCCTCGGTGGTCTCGGTTTCACTGAAACGTTTGAAACGCCCCTCGGCACGGTCCAGCAAGCCGCCCACGTTCTGCACCTGATCGGCCGCGATCATGCGCATTCCCATGTCCAGGTAATCGGCGGCCAGATCCATTTCGATGCGCGCCTGGTTGAGTAGCGTGGTGGCGCGACTCACCTGATTGAGCTGCTCAACGTTGACCTGGTTGAGGGTGCCGATGGCATCGTCGGCCATGCGGTTGTTAAGCAGGCGCAGGCCGAACAACAGAGCGATCAGCAGGGCGCATACCACCAGCGCGCCGGCCACCGCTGTATTGATCTTCAGGTTACGAGGGAGATTAAGCATAACCAGGGTTTCCTCTGTCAGGGATTCTCGTCGTTGTTCACACCCGTTGGGCGCGGCCGGAAGCGGCCACCAGCGCCATCAGGCGCGGCGCCATCTGATCCAGGGGCAGCACCTCGGTGGCGCCGTCCCGGGCAATCGCCTCGCGGGGCATGCCGAACACCAGCGAGCTGTCCTGGTCCTGCGCCAGGGTGTGGGCGCCGGCGCGGCGCATGGTCAGCAACCCTTCGGCGCCATCCTTGCCCATGCCTGTAAGCAGGATGCCGATGGCGTTACCGCCGGCCTGCCGGGCCGCCGATTCAAACAGCACGTCCACCGATGGCCGATGCCGGTTCACCGGTGGCCCGTCGTCCAGGCGCACCACGTAATTGGCGCCGCTGCGAACCAGCTTCAGGTGGTGATCCCCCGGCGCCACGTAGACATGACCGGGCAGCACCCGCTCGCCATCCTCGGCCTCCTTCACCGACACCCGGCACAACCGGTCCAGGCGCTGCGCGAAGGAGCGCGTGAAGCCGCCGGGCATATGCTGAGCGATCAGGATCGCCGGCGAGTTCGGCGGCAACGGCTCCAGCACCTGACGAATCGCTTCCGGGCCGCCGGTGGACGCCCCCAGAATCACCAGTTTTTCACTGGATACCATTACCGGCTTCAGTTGCGGTGCCGCCGCGGCGGGCGCCGTCTGTAAACGGCGGGGCCGCGACTGCGCGGCGGCGCGTATCTTGTCGGCGATGCAATTGGCGTACTCCAGCATGCCGGTGCGAATGCCCAGCGCCGGCTTCTGCACGAAATCCACCGCGCCCAGTTCCAGCGCCCGCAACGTCACTTCCGAACCGGCCTGGGTCAGCGAGGACACCATCAGCACCGGCATCGGCCGCAGCCGCATCAGCCGTTCCAGAAAATCCAGACCGTCCATGCGCGGCATTTCCACGTCCAGGGTCAGCACATCCGGGTCGTGACGCTTGATCAGGTCCCGGGCCACCAACGGGTCCGGGGCCACCGCCACCACTTCCATGTCATCCTGGTCGTTGATGATTTCGGTCATCAGGTCACGGATCAGCGCCGAATCATCGACGCACAGCACCGTTATTTTTTTCCCGCCCAAGATCAGTCCCCCCTGCTACGGACGCCGGCACGTGGCGAGCGTCTTCCATGCTGTGGTTATCGGCGGCGTCGCCAGGTTCTTTAGGGCCTGCCCCAGGGAGCCTTAACGCACCGGCGTGTAAACAGTCTGGCCGCGCAACCGGAAGCGGTCGCTGATATAGGAAAAACTCTCGGAATGGCCGGCGAACAGCAGGCCATCCGTTTTCAGGAGCGGCGCGAAGCGCTCCAGGATGCGAGCCTGAGTGTCACGGTCGAAGTAGATCATCACATTGCGGCAGAAGATGGCATCGAACGGCGGCGTCACCCGCCACCCCGGGGCGACCAGATTGAGAGGCTCGAAACGCACACGGGCCGCCACCTCCGGGCGCACCCGGGCAAAGCCGGCGCGCCGGCCGCTGCCGCGTTGGAAAAAGCGCCGGCGGCGGCTTTCCTCGAGCTTGTTGACCTGGGCCAGTGGGTACACCCCCAGGCGGGCCCGGTCCAGGGCATCGGTATCGATGTCGGTGGCCAGCACCTCGATGTCGGCGCGGTCGCCCAGGGTTTCCAGCAACGCCATGACGATGGAATAGGGTTCCTCGCCGGTGGAGGCGCCGGCGCTCCATACCCGCACCGGCCCGGTACGACCACGCAGGTGGTCGGCGAGCAACGGGAAGTGGTGGGCCTCACGGAAGAAGGCGGTGAGATTGGTGGTCAGCGTATTGGTGAAGGCTTCCCACTCGGCGCCGCCGGGGTCCTGCTCCAGCCGGGTCAGATAGTCCTGGAAGCGGGTCAGACCCTGCTGGCGCACCCGCCGCCCCACCCGGCTGTAGACCATGTCCCTTTTGTGCCCGGCGAGTACGATTCCGGCGCGCCGGTAAATCAACGCCCGGATGCGGTCAAAGTCGGCGTCGCGGAACACCAGATCCCGGTCCGGGGTAACCACGGCTTCGGTACTTTGACGTTCAGCGTTATCGCTCAAGATGGGTGGGCTCCTCATGGGCGACCGCGACGCGGCGCCCGGTAGCGGTGCGCGGCGCCGTCTCCGGGCCACCGTGCAGGCGGAACACGCCCATGGAATGGGTCAGGGTCCTCACCTGCCGTTCCAGGGAGGCGGAGGCGGTGGCGGAAGCCTGAACCCGGTCGGCGTTCTGCCGGGTCACCGCGTCCATCCGCGCCACCGCCTGGTTGATCTGGTTGATGCCGGTGTTCTGTTCCTCGGAGGCGGCACGGATATCATCCATGATGTCGTTGACCCGGGTCACCGAAGCCACCACCGATTCGACGGCGCTCTCCGCCCGCCGTACCAGGCCGGCGCCGCTTTCAATTTCGCGACCGGAACCATCGATCAACTCACGGATCTCCCGGGCCGCCTCGGCGGAGCGACCCGCCAGGTTGCGCACTTCCTCGGCCACCACCGCGAATCCCTTGCCGTGCTCACCGGCGCGGGCCGCCTCCACCGAAGCGTTGAGGGCAAGAATATTGGTCTGGAAGGCAATACCGTCGATGGTGCCGATGATCACCGCCATGCGCTCGGAGCTGGTGGTAATACGCCCCATGGTCTCGACCACCTGACCCATTACCCGACCGCTCTCGGACACCGCCCTGGAGGCGTCGGACGCCAGCTCGCTGGCCTGGCGGGCACTGTCCGCGTTCTGGCTGACGGTGGCGGTCATCTGCTCCATGCTGGCGGCGGTCTGCTGCAGGGAACTGGCCTGCTGCTCGGAGCGGGAGGAAAGGTCCTCGTTGCCCTGGGCGATGTCGTGGGCCGCCGGCGCCACCACGGCCATGCCCCGGTGCATATGGCCGACGATGCTGCCAAGACTTCGACGCATCAGCTTCAGGCCCATGACCAGCATGCCCAACTCACCGCCCATGCGCTCCGGCGGGCGCGCCGCCAGATTGCCGGCGGCGATCTGCAGCGTGAAGCGGCCCGCCGTCAGCACCGGCGCCAGCACCGAGCGGGTTACCAGGCGGAAGCCCAGCGCCAACAATGGTAGGCCGCCACAGACCAGGGCGATCAGCCAGGCGCGCGCTACCGCTTCGCCGTCGCCGAGACCGCGCAGCCCGACGCCGGCGGTGGCCAGCACCAAAGCGGCGGCGGCGATGAACAGGAAGCCCATGCGGCTGCTCACCGAATGCGGGTTCCAACGCCGCAGGGCGGCCAACGGGCCGCGACGGCGCACCTCCCCCTTGTGCAGATAGAGATGCCGGCCCCGGCCCTCGCGAATCGCCGTGTAATCACGTTCGGCGGCTTCGATGGAGGGGCGGTCCGCCTTCAGGCGCACCGACACGAAGCCGACGATCTCACCGTCCTCGGTGATCGGTGTCACATGGGCACGCACCCAATAATGATCCCCGTTTTTGCGGCGGTTCTTGACCAGGCCGATCCAGATGTCGCCGGCCTTGATGCACTCCCAAAGGTTCTCGAAGGCGGCTTCCGGCATGTCCGGATGGCGCACGATATTGTGCGGCGCGCCCACCAGCTCGTCCTTATCGAAGCCACTGACCGTGACGAAAGCCGGATTGGCGTAGGTGATGCGTCCGCGCAGATTGGTGCGAGAGATCAGGAAGTCCTCGGATTCAAGCTGATACTCTCGTTGTGTCACCGGCTGATTGTCACGCATCAGGGCTCCTTTTCTCGTGGTTGTCGTTCATGCGCCGGGGCTTTACTCGCTGGCCTCTTCCACCAGCGCCATCTCCTCGCTGGTCAGCAATTTCTCGATATCCACCAGCACCAGCATGCGCTCGTCCAGGTTGCCCAGACCGTGGATGTAATCCAGCGGCAGATTGACACCGAACTCCGGCGCCGGCTTGCGCTGCTCGGCGGTCAGCGTCATGACGTCGGAGACCCGGTCGACCACGATACCCACCACGCGGTCGGCGATGTTCACCACGATCACCACGGTCTGGTCGTCATAGTCCGCCTTGGCAAGGCGGAATTTGATGCGCAGATCGACGATTGGCACGATCACGCCACGCAGATTGGCCACGCCCTTGATGAATTCCGGCGCATTGGCGATGCGCGTGACATTGTCGTAGCCACGGATTTCCTGAACCTTGAGGATGTCGATGGCGTACTCTTCGTCGCCCAGGGAAAACACCAGGAATTCCTGGCTGCCGGCTTCCGCGACGACGGTGTGTTCCAAAGCGGTGGCGTTGCTCATGACGGTTCTACCTCTTTTTGCAAAGGTTGGGAGCGATTCCCGAAAATACGGTTTTCCTTCTTGCTTTGACTAAGCCGGTGCAGGTCGGCCACGTCCAGAATCAGCGCCACGCGGCCATCGCCGAGAATGGTCGCGGCGGACACGCCAGGCACCTTTCGGTAATTGGTCTCCAGGTTCTTGACCACCACCTGCTGCTGGCCCACCAGTTCATCCACCAGCAGCGCGTAACGGCGCCCCTCCCCTTGCACGATAACGGCGATGGCGCGGGTCGGCTCGTCGATGGCGCCGGCCACGTCCATGGCCTGGTGCACCGCCACCACCGGCAAATAGTCCTCGCGAACCTTGAGCAGGGTGTCGTCGCCGGCCATGGCATAGAGGTCACCGGCGGCGGGCTGCAGGGACTCCACCACCGCGCTCACCGGCAGGATGAAGGTCTCCGTGCCAACCCGGATCGACATACCGTCCAGGATCGCCAGGGTCAGAGGCAGCACGATACGGGTGGTGGTGCCCTGTCCCGGCTGTGACAGGATTTCCACATGGCCGCCCATGGCCTGGATATTGCGCTTGACCACATCCATGCCGACGCCACGTCCGGATACGTCGCTGACCTCCTCGGCGGTGGAAAACCCCGGCGCGAAGATCAGTTGCCAGACTTCATCGTCGCTCATCGAATCAGACACCGGCAGCCCGTTGCTGCGCGCCTTGGCGAGCAGCTTCTCGCGGTTCAGGCCGGCGCCGTCATCAATCACCTCGATGAGAATATTGCCGCCCTGGTGCTGGGCGGACAGGGTAAGCTTGCCGGTGCGCGGCTTACCGGCGGCCTCGCGGCGTTCCGGGGTTTCGATGCCATGGTCCAGGCTGTTGCGCACCAGGTGGGTGAGCGGGTCGATGATCCGTTCGGTGAGACCTTTGTCCAGCTCGGTGGATTTACCCTCGGTGACCAGCTCCACATCCTTGCCAAGCTTTCCGGCCAGGTCGCGCACCAAACGCGGGAACCGGCTGAACACATAGTCCATGGGCACCATGCGCACCGACATCACCGCTTCCTGCAGATCCCGGGCGGTGCGTTGCAGGAGGTTGAGACCGTTGACCAGGGCGCCATCGTCCAGGGTCTCGGAGTCCTCGGCGACCTGATTGAGCATGGACTGGGTGATGATCAACTCGCCCACCAGATTAATGATCTGATCCACCTTGGTGACCGGCACGCGAATGGAAGTGGATTCACCGCCCTTGGCGGTCTTGGCCGGTGCCTTTTCGGCGGGCGCCGGCGGTCTGTCGCCGCCGGCCTTGGCCTCGCCGGGCTCCGGGCTCGCCGTGGCCGTGGCGGAAGCGGCTTCGGCGGCGGCGGGTTGCGCAGCGTGGGCAGGTTCGGCGGGGGCCACGTCAAGCGCCTTAATCTCCAACTGCTCGGGCTCCGCGATGAAGCACATCACCGCCTCGATGTCGTCCGCGCTCAGGGACGACGACAGGATCACCCGATAGCGCTCCGCGTCACCGTCGCGGGTCTCGATGTCACCAAGCTGCCCCAGCTCCTCGATCAGCAGATCCCGGTCCTTGTCTTCCACCTCCAACAAGGCCACCTCGAAACGTCCTCCGCTGGCGGACGCCACCGGCGCGGCTTTCGGTTCCGGCGCCTTGGACGTGGTGGTGGGCGCGGTTTCCACGTCCGCCTCCTCGCCGATTTCCTCCAGGGCCAGCCGCCGCAGGGTTTCGCAGATCCGCTCCAGGGCCTCCGGGTCCGGCTCGCCGCCCTGACGATAGGCTTCCAGTTGGTCGTTCAACATGTCTTTGGCTTCCAGAAAGGTATCGACGATGTCACGGCGCAGGGCCAGTTCCCCGCGCCGGGTGTAGTCGAGCAGGTTCTCCAGCATGTGGGTGGTACGCTGCAGCGCTTCGAACCCGAAGGTACCGGCACCACCCTTGATCGAGTGGGCGGCGCGAAAGATGGCGTTGAGCCGTTCCTGATCCGGGTTGTCCACGTCCAGCTCGAGAAGATGGGACTCCATCTCCGCCAGCAGTTCGTCCGCTTCCTCGAAAAAGGTGTCGTAGAAATCGGTGATATCCATGATCACTCCACAACCGGTTGTGTGGGGGTGCCCAGGCTGTCCGGGCGACTCGCCGCGCTCAGACGTCGCGCCGCCTGATCGGTAAGCACCTCCAGGGTGATGCGGCGGTTGACCGGGTCGCCGGGGTTGCTGCCCGGCACCGGCACGCGATCCCCCATGCCGGTGACGCGCAGCAATTTGTCCGGGTCCAGGCCGGCCGCCACCAGTGCCCGGCGCGATGCATTGGCCCGGTCCGCGGAAAGCTCCCAGTTGCTGTAGCCGGTGCCGCCACCGGCGTAACGCAGGCTGTCGGTATGGCCGCTGATGCTGAGCCGGTTGGGCACGTCGTTGAGAATCGGCGCCAGGGAACGCAGTACCCGGCGCATGGCCTCGGACAACCGGTCACTGCCGAGCTCGAACATGGGCTTTTCCTGGGTGTCCATAAGCTGCACACGCAGGCCGTCCGGGGTCATCTCGAAGCGCATCTGCTGGCGCATGTCGCGCAGGTTGGGATCGCTCTGGATAACGTTTTCCATGCGCCGACGCAGGTCGATGAAGCGCTGCCTTTCCTGAGCCGGGCGACTTTGCCGGCGCAGATCGATGCGCGCTTGCTCGCCGTCGGAATGAACCGGGTCGGGTCCGCCGCCGGGAATCGCGCTGGTGCTGGAGGAATCGCGGTCGCCATCGGTGAGCGCCACCTTCAGGGGCGTGCGAAAGTATTCCGCCAGCCCCTGCAACTCCGCCGGCGAGGCGGTGGAAAGAATCCACAGCACCAGGAACAACGCCATCAAGGCGGTCATGAAATCCGCCAGGGCGATTTTCCACGCGCCGCCATGATGAACCGGCTGGTTACGCCGCGGGCGCCGGATGACGATGGCGCGCTGGCTGTTGCTCATGCCTGGCCGCCCCCGCCGGAGCGCGCTGAACGCACATGCTCCTCGAGTTCATCGAAGGAAGGCCGTTCGGCGCTGTGCAGCGCCTTGCGCCCGAACTCCACCGCCAACTGCGGCGCGTAACCGTTCAGGTTGGCGAGCAGGGTGACGCGCACGCACTGCAGCATTTTCACGCCTTCCGCCACCTGGCGGTCGATGCGGCTGGCCACCGGATTGACGAAGCCGTAGGCAAGCAGAATGCCCATGAAGGTGCCCACCAGCGCGTGGGCGATCATCATGCCCATTTCGTCGGCACCGGAATCCGCGGAGGCAAGCGCCTTCACCACCCCCAGCACCGCCGCCACGATGCCAAAGGCGGGCAAGGCATCGCCCACCTTGAGCAGGGCGTCGGCGGGAATGTGCGCCTCGTGTTCGTAGGCCTCGATCTCGTGGGTCATCAGCTCATCCAGCTCGAGCGGGTCGACACTGCCGCTGATCATCAGGCGCAGATAGTCGGTCAGGAAGCCCATGATCAGCGGGTCGCTGGCAATGCGCGGGTGCTCGGTGAACAACACGCTTTCGCCGGGATTCTCGATGTCCTTTTCCACCCCCAGCACCCCCTCGCGACGCATCTTGGTAAGCAGTTTGTACTGCAGCGCCATGAGTTCCATGTACATGTCCTTGTCGTAGCGCTTGGTGCGCTTCAGACGACTGGCGGAACGCAGAGTGGATTTGATCGCCTTGCCATTGTTGGCGGCCACGAAGGCCCCCACGGCCGAGCCGACGATCATCAGGATCTCGGTGGGCTGATAGAGCGGCCCCAGATGTCCGCCGGCCAGGGAGAAGCCACCGAACACGGAAATCGCGACGATCAGAAAACCTAGAGCTATCAGCACAACGGGTGTCCTTCCTACAGCGTGTATCGCATTACCGTGCGTATCGGCGGAAACACCCGGGACTTGAGGAAAACGGACAGGAATTTATCGGTGGCCGGGCCGCTAGCGGCCCGTCACCCGCCGCGCGGGCGCGCGGCGGGCGGCTCGGACAACGCCGGTCTCAGGCACCAATGGCCTTACCGGCGACCGACTTCTTTCGCGTTTTGCCGGCCCGGGACGGCGGCTGGCAAATACCACACACGAAGTCCTGGCTGGGCGTGTGGGCATGGTTGACGAACCGTCCACCACAGCAGGTGCATTCGGACAGCTCGAACAAACCGCTTTCGAAGAAGCGGATCAGGGTCCAGGCGCGGGTCAGCCCGAGAACCGGCTCCGCTTCGTCCAGGGCCACCTGCTCCAGGTACAACCGGTAAGCCTTGACGAACCCCTCCATGCGCTCACAGCCGTGCTGGACGGTAAGCTGACGGTAATAACCATAGAACAGCGATGAGTGGATGTTCGGCAACCAGGTAATGAACCAGTCCGTGGAAAACGGCAGCATACCCTTGGGCGGCGAGGCACCCCGCACCTCCTTGTACAAACGAATCAACCGCCCCCGGCTCAATCCGATCTCCGACTCCAGTACCTGAAGCCGTGCCCCCAGTTCAATCAGTTCAATGGCGAGCTGCACCTGCTGCATTTCGCCGACCAGACTCTTCTCCACCATGACGCCCCCTCAGTAGTCGCAGGCTGCCATGAGCAGGGAGGCGTGGGTCTGGCCCAGCCCCTGTTCACGCTTGTCACGGGTAAGCTGGGTGACCTGGTCGGCGTCATCGAGGTGCATGCGGAACAGCAGTTGATTGGTGCGCGCCATGCGCGCCAGCTGCTTGGCGGACAATG
This sequence comes from Alloalcanivorax sp. C16-2, assembly GCF_046507615.1. Classification (NCBI taxonomy): domain Bacteria; kingdom Pseudomonadati; phylum Pseudomonadota; class Gammaproteobacteria; order Oceanospirillales; family Alcanivoracaceae; genus Alloalcanivorax; species Alloalcanivorax sp. C16-2. Next base: position 472,278 of record NZ_JBKFTL010000002.1, read on the forward strand.
ACACCAGCACCCGCGCCAGCGATTCGTCGATCTTCAGCCGGAAAAGGGCGGTGGCGTAGTCCTCGTTAAGAAGACGCTGCGCCAGCAGCATGTAGGACAGATTCAGATCCTGGATTTCATTGAGAACGCCGTCGATGTTCATGGGTGCGCTTGCTCCTTCGATAACCCCAACCGGGTAGAACCCGGTTCCCATTGAAATGAAAGCCTCTGGCTTCCATCCGGCCCCATCCGTCCATGTGGTGACGGGCACCGGGTGATACGAGAAAATCATTAGACCAGGCCAATGTCTAGTCACTTTGAGTTGGCATTTTATGGTTGAAACGTATCACAGTTTTGGCGTGAAGCTCATACTTTATTGTGAATAAAATCACATATCGATTGTTTTTTTGTGACGCAATTCACATTAAAGGATTTGGTCAAAATAGAGACCTGTTAGTGCCACGTGAAGGAGTTGAAGGGCGGGAAAATCATGCTTTTAACCTATCAGCGGGAACGCTCCCCCTCCCGCTCGTCCAGGTCTCTGACCCAAACCAGCAGCTCGGCGATTACCTGGTACAGCGCCGATGGAATACGCTCATCCACATCCAGTTGCATCAGCAACGCCACCAGTTCCGGGGCGTCATGCACGAAGATATCGCGTTGCCGCGCCTCGGCGATGATGCGCTCGGCCAGTTCCCCATAGCCCCGGGCCAGCACCCGGGGGGCGTCATCGCCATCCCGGTAGGCCAGCGCCACGGCGCGGCGACGGCCCCCCTCGGGGCCTCGTTCATCGCTCATCGGCGCCCTCCTCCACAACCCTGAGGTGGACGCCGCCCAACCCCAGATTGACCAGCCGCTCCCGCAGACGGGCACTGCCGGCGCGCAGCCGCCGGGCCGTGTCCTCGGCGGCGCCGAGAGTCAGATCGAGACGGTCCCGCTCCAGCGCCAGGCGTACCCGCACCTCCCCCAGGGCGGGCAGGCTCAGGGTCAGGCCGGTGCGCCAGGGCTGGCCGGCTTCGTCCCCACCGGCTTCCTCTCCGGAGGCGTGCTCCCGGTGTTGCGGCGGTTTCTCGGGAAGCTGGATCATCAACGCCATGAAGATGCCGGACCAGACATCCCCCTCCCAGCGCAATACCGGCGTGGCGAGCATTTCCAGCTGGTGGCGCAACACGCCGTGCAGGACATCCCGCTGGGTCTCGGAAAAGGCTGGCGCCGCGGAGCGCGCCGGCTCATCGCCAGGGAGCGCTCGCCCGGCCGCCTCCACGCCGGGAGACGTGGACCCCGGGGCGGAGCGGTCCCCGGCTCCGGAAGGCGTCGTCGATGACGAGCCGCCCACCGTCGGGGCGGCCACGTTCGCCGGGCGAACGGGTACCGCGCCACCCGGTGCCGGATCGACCCCGGCGCCCTCCGGCCGAAGCGGGGCCGGTGAAACACCACGGGCTTCCAGGAAAACGCGCATCTGCGGCTCCCGGACCAGGGTGGCGGCGTCCCGTCTCCCCTGGAACCAGCCTTGCAGATGGGACTCGTAGAACAGACCGCTTTGTTCCAGGCTGCCGCGTAGCCGGGTTGCCAGCTCCGGCGCCCCTTGCTGGCCGGCCGGCATCAGCGGGGTGGGCTGACGGACCGCCGACGGCGGCGCCGGATAACGGGCCAGCAGATCGGCGATGGTGCGCGCGGCGGGGCTGAAATGAGTACGAGTGGAGCCGCTGACGGGGTCGGCCTTCGCTGGCGTCGGCCGGCCGGCCTCGCCCTCGGTGGCGGGCGCGCCGCCTTCCCGGGCCGGCAACGCCCGTGGATCAAGACGGGAGTCACTACGCACCGCGGTGAGCGCCTCAGCCCCCAACAGCGGGCGCACCGGGTCTGGCTGAGGGCGCACCAGAGGCACGTCCACCCGTTTGCCCAGTACCTGGTGCAACAAGGTGTCGAGAATCGGCGTAATGCCGCTCACGAGCGCCCTTTATCGAAGCGCCCGTCCACCACGGCGGCCTCCTGGGCACCGTAGGAGCGGTTCAAATCCCGTCGGCGACGTGACAGCCCGATCAACTGATCCAGTTCCTCGCGACGGGTTTCCAGGCAGAGACGCACACCGCGCTCTCTCTCCAGAATCCGTTCCAGCAGTTCCGCCTTGCGGTGGCGCTGACGTTCATTGAGCCGCACGGACACTTCCCCCCGGGCCAGACGCTCCACGTCCAGCACGTACAGGCTTTCTTCCTCGATCAGCGCGTTCCAATCCTGCCCCCGGGCGTGTTCGAGCATGCGTCCGGTGCGCACCAGCAACCCTTCATAGGCCTGCAGAACCTGTTCGCCGGTACTGGGAGCCCGGCTCGGCGCGGTCTTCGTCATTCGCCCCCCTGGGCCTTCGCGGGCTCGATCTGGCGCCAGGCGGAGGCGATGTCCTCAAGCAGACGGCCAGCCTCTTCCAGGCTGGCCGGGTCGTTGCGAAGGTTGGCGTTGAGCAGCAGCCTGGCGATGTAGTCGTACAAGGCCGCCAGCCGTTCCGCCACCTCGCCGCCCTTGTCCCGGTCCAGCGCCGCCAGCAGGCCGTTATTGACGATGTCGAGGGCTTTGGAAATGGCTTCGCCTTTGCGGGCCGGGCGCTGGTTCTCCATGTGCAGCCGGGCGGTACGGATCGCCGAGGCCGCGCCGTCGAACAACATGGTAATCAGTTGATGGGGACTGGCGGACAGAACGCCGCTTTCCACTCCCACCCGGGCATAGGCCCCGGCGCCGCGACCGTAGGCGGCCGCTCCATGCGATGTTGTCATAACCCCTTCCTTCCGACGTGGCGGTTTATTGGCCCAGCTGTGCGTTGAGGGCGTCGAATTGCTGCGTGAGGTAGGAACTGGTGGAGTTCATCTCCGCGATCATGCTGTCCAGTTTCTGGAATTGTGTCCGGTAACGAGCCAACGTGCTGTTGATGCGGTCCTCGGTACGGAGGTACTGGGTCTGCAGGGTCTCGATGCTGGTTTCCAGCCCCTCGGTGGCATCGTCCAGGGTGCCGCCGTCATCCACCATGTCGGCAAGCGCGTCATCGAGGCGCACGGCCAGGCCATCCTTGTCGGCGCGTCCGGTGAAGAAATCAGCCAGCGCGCCAAGCTGGTTGTCGACGGCGTCGTCCACCGCTTCCTCATCCACCTCCAGGGTTCCATCCACCTTGAGGGTGATGCCGATGTCGGCGAGGGTATTGAATGCCCCGCCGGTGCCGCCGCCGCTGACCACCGAACGCAGCCGGGACTCAATACCACGCAAGGTGGCGTCGCCCAGCAGAGCGCCGCTCTCCCCGGTGTCCTGATTGAAACGGGTCAGGTTATCGAGGGTTTCCTGCAGGGTGTTGTAGGCATCGGCGAAGCTCTTCACCGCCTTTTTGATACCGGCGCCGTCACGGGTTACGTCCAGGGTGGCGGTGCCGGTTTCCTTGAGGTTGAGGGTGACCCCCTGAATGGCATCCTCCACCTGGTTGCTCTGGCTGGTCACGGCGATGCCGTTGATGGTGAGCCGCGCGTTCAGCGCCGGCACCTCGGAATCCGGGTCCAGGGCCAGGGACGGGCCCAGCCCGCCGCCGAAGGTCACCGAATCGATGGCGGCCTCGGTGCCGGTGGCCGTGGAGGAAAGCACCAGGCGATAAGGGGTATCGCCACCGTCGTTCATCAGCGACGCTTGGATACCACCGCCGGCGTCATTGATGGCATCGCGAATGCCCTCCAGCGTGCTCTGTTTCTCGCCGATTTCCAGATCCAGGGTGTCGCCGTTGGCAAGCGTGATGTTCAGCGTACCGGCGCCCAGGGCTTCATTCGCGGCGGCGATGCCCTGGGTGGCGATGCTGTAGCCCCGGGCGCGCTGGCTGACGTCCAGATCGTAATTCCCGGTCAGCGCGTCATCACCCAGAGTGGCGCTCAGCGCATCACCGGAGACCTCTTTTTTTACCGCCTCGAACTGCTTACCGTCGGCGAGCTTGGCGACCGCGTCCTGAAAGCTGGTAAGCGCGCTCTCCAGCTTGCCATAGGCGGAGATTTTCGCCTGATAACTTTGCTGCTTGAGGGTAATGGGTGTCAGTTGCTGGCGCTCGGAGGCTTCCAACTGATCCAGCAGGCTGTTGAGGTCGAGCCCGGAACCGATACCCAACGAGGAAATTGAGGCCATCTGACTGTGCTTCCTGTGTTCGCCGGGGAGTATTGTCGCCGGACCGGCCGCCCCGGTAGCGGCGGAATAACGCCCGGCAAGGGTCGCTTTTCCAGGCTATCGGCGTATCCACACAGGACTTTAGGAAGCATTTCAATCCGCCGGCGCCGGCAACGAGCTCTCCGGTTCGCCGCGCCGCGTCAGCGCCTCGCCATCCAGCCAGCCACCGTCGTCGGAGCGCAACCGGACCCGCACGGGAAGCCCCTGTTCGTCGAGTGACGCCACGCGACCGATCAGGCCGTCCGGGTAGCGCACCAGACATCCCACCGGCCAACGGCCAAAATGCGCCTGGTAACGCGCCACCCATTGCGCGTCGAAGCGGCTGTCGTTCTTTTCCAGCCAGCGATGAATATCCGTGATCGACCAGGGTTCGCGCCCGGGCCGCTGGCGAGACAGAATGTCCGCCACGTCCACCACCGAAGCCAGCCGCGCCAGGTCGCTCAGTTCGTCGCCGTCGCGACGATGAGGGTAACCGCTGCCATCAAGCCGTTCATTGATATCACGCACCACGGCCTGCACCACCGGCGTGGACAGCCAGCCACAGGTGTCGAGACGCTGCAGCAACAGGGGCACATGGCCCTGCACCCAGCGATGCTGACGCTCGTCCAGCACCGGCAACGCCAGCAATTCCCTGGGCAACAGGGCCTTGCCCAGGTCATGCACCATGGCCGCCGCCGTCAGCGCCTTGCAAAGCGCCCGGGGCATATCACGGGCACGGGCGAAATCCAGCAAATGCACCGCCACGCCCAGGCCGTGGCGCACCAGAAGCGGTTCATTGTTCAAACAGCGGGTGGCGAACAGCAGCCCTTCCCGGTCTTCTTCCTGCAGTTCCAGCAGCCGCTCGGCCTGACGGGAAAGCTGCACCGCGTCGACATGCTCCCCCTGGCGCAACGCCAGCATCTGGGTGTCCAGCCAGGCGGCGCTGGGGGCCAGGCGGTCGACCATCGGCGGTACCGGGAAACGGGAATTCGGGTGCGCTCTCAGCGGCGCCGGCGCCGCCGGGCGGAATAGTGACGAGGCGGCCAGGTCAGTTCGGTCGCCACCGGCCACCCGGGCGGCCTCCCGCTCCACCTCCCGCACCATGAACCACAGGCGCCGTTCCTGGGCCGGATCCGGTGTCTCGAACTCAAACCCCGCGCTGACCGTGCCACGACCGGGATCGGCCTTGAGGTGACGGGCCCGGGCGGCGCTCTTGAAGCGGCTGCCATCGGGAAAGGTGATCTCCAACAACAGTTGCCGTTCGTCCTCAAGCTCGTCGTTAAGACCGCCGGCCACCAGTTCCACCCGGCATCCGGTCAGCGAAAGGTCACGCAGATCACCGAGCCCGGAAACGCCGCTTTCCTCATGACGCACCAGCACCGACGCCTCCATGCCCACGCGCAGAGCGGCCCGGAAGGCATCCCGGCGCTGCTGCCACTCCAGCTCACCGGGGTAGGCGCAGTGCAACCAGTGGCGCCCGGACTCTTCCTGCACACGAATGGCCTTTAGTAACGGCGTGCGCACCATGCCTCCATCACCCTGGCCCACCAGTCGGAAGCCCAGCCCACGACGCAGCTTGCCGACCCGTTCGCCGAGCGCGGTGACATCCAGCACCAGCACGCGACCGGGCTCGAATTCCGCCAGCACCACCGGTAACGGATCGCTGTCGCGCCCTTCCAATGCCAGCGCGGCCCCACCGGGGCGAGCCAGTGCGTTCAGCAATTCCTCAATGCGGCCCGGATGCTCGACCCGGTCGAATGCTTCTGGAGAGGGTGTCATGGCCAATGTCCTCGAATAACGCCTGAAATCAGTGTATCGGTTCCCACTCCGCATCCTTTATATGCAAATTTTGCCGGCCCGCGTCAGGCAAAGGGCAAACTGGCTTAATGCGTTTTTTTTCGGTCAACCCTAAAGCCTGACCGGTCGCCGCCGAAAAACGGGGTAACGGCCCGCGCCGTTGCTCTCAATCCAAACGGTGAAAAACCAGAGAAGGACATCGCTATGTCAGTCATCAACACCAACATCACGGCCCTGATCGGCCAGCAGAACCTGGGCAAATCCCAGAGCGCGCTGCAAACCTCCATGGAGCGCCTGTCCTCCGGCCTGCGCATCAACAGCGCCGCCGACGACGCCGCCGGCCAGGCCATCGCCAACCGCATGACCGCCCAGACCACCGGTCTGGCGCAGGCTCAGCGCAACGCCAATGACGGCATCTCCGTGGCCCAGACCGCGGAAGGCGCCCTCAACCAGGTCAACGACAACCTGCAGCGGATTCGTGAACTGACCGTACAGGCTCAGAACGACACCAACAGTGAATCCGACCTGTCCTCCATCCAGGACGAGATCAACCAGCGCCTGGACGAAATCGACCGTGTTTCCCAGGAGACTAACTTCAACGGCGTGAAGGTTCTGGCATCAAACCAGGAATTCTCCATCCAGGTAGGCGCCAACGATGGTGAGCAAATCACCATGAACCTGAAGGAAATCAACGCCGAAACCCTGAACCTGGACAGCTTCGACGTCACCAAGGAATCCGTGCAATCCGCCAACTTCGGCGCCACCGCCGCCGATGGTGATTCCGTTACCGCCAAGTTCAGCACCTCCGGCCTGGCCGACCTCACCGACAGCACCGGCGGCACCGCCCTGGCCGACGTAAGCGCGGAAGGCAATATCTACGAGAAAGCCGACGGCACCGGCTACGTGGCCCTGGCCGCGGACGGCAACTACTACGCGGTGGACACCTCCGACGCGTCCGCCCTGACCTTCGATAGCTCCGGCACCGCCGTGGACGCCGCCGACGTGGACACCGAGAACGGTCCGGTGGAAAGCGTGATGGCCGACGTGACCCTGGACACCGCCACCAGCCTGGACAGCGCCGACATCACCGAGATCAATGACGCCAAAGGCAACGGTACCGGTGAGTACCTGCGTGACAACGGCGACGGCACCTACAACAAAGTCGTCATCGCCGACGACGGCACCGTTACCGAAGGCGAAGCCGTGAACGTGGACCCGCTGAAGGCCCTGGACGGCGCCCTGAGCAGCGTCGACAGCCTGCGCTCCGAGCTGGGTGCCATGCAGAACCGCTTCGAGTCCGCGATCACCAACCTGAGCACCACGGAAACCAACCTGACCGCGGCCCGCTCTCGCATCGAGGACGCCGATTACGCGGTGGAAGTGTCCAACATGACCCGCGCCCAGATCCTGCAACAAGCGGGCACCTCGGTACTGGCCCAGGCCAACCAGGTACCTCAGGGCGTGCTGTCCCTGCTCGGCTAAACCGGTTCCATCCGGTCGCCATGAAGGGCCCCGTTCGGGGCCCTTTTTTATGGTTCATCGTTGTTCGCACCCGGAACGGTGCCGCCGCCTCGAAGCGGAGCTGTGTGGGTGCCTTCCGGGACCCTTTTTGGCAGGGATGCCAAAAACGGGAGCGCCCAGGGACGGCTTGAGCGATCCCGGAAGGCACCCACACAGATCCGCGTCCCGGATAGAGACCGCCCGCATCGATTTCCCGCCAAAGCGCGATGAACCTTTTTTTATTTCCACACCCTCGACCGTTCGCGCCGGGCAGGTAATTAAAGTCCGCGACGCCGTGGCCGATATCAGCGGAAGACTATGCTGAATATTGCAAAGGCCCTGCCATGAGTTACCCCATTGACGGTTCCGCCTCCTCCACGCAGGCGTCCCAGTTTTCCTATCTCGCCGCCCGGCAACGGGTGGAAAAGGTGCTCCAGCAGCTGGCCGTGCGGCCGGATGCCGACCACACCACCGCCACCGAGGCGCGCGCCGTCGCCCAGGAGGAGCTGGTGCGCCCGGTGCAACAGGTCAATGAGGTGCTGCGCCGTTACGGCGTGCAGTTCGATATCAGCGAGGATTCCGGGCGTACCCTGATCCGGCTGGTGGATCGGGATACCGGTGAATTGATTCGTCAGATTCCGCCGGAGGAGGCGCTCAACGCCGCCCAGCGTCTGGATGAGATCAAGGGTTTGTTGCTGAGCGAAGTGGGCTGACGGCCCGCCGCCCTTACACCTGCATGTTCATGATGTCCTTGTAGGCGGTTACCAGGCGGTTGCGCACCTGCTTACCCATCTCGAAGGCGATGCTTGCCTTCTGCCCGGTGATCATCACATCGTGCAACTCCACCCCCGGCTCGCCGGACTGGAAGGCACGGGCCTTGTCGCCGGATTCAATCTGCAACTGATTAATGCGCTCCAGACTGGACTGCAGGGCGTCGGCGAACCCGCCGCTGCCCACGGTAGCGTCGAGTCGCTCGCCGGCGGGCCGGGCGCCGGCCTGGGCGGACAGTTCCTGCATCTGGTTGAGGGCCGCCTGCATGGCGGGGGACACGACCGGTGCGCTCATCCGGGACTCCCTGGGGTTCATCGTTAAGGTAGGCAAAGACTAGCAGCGCCGGGGCGCTCGCCAAGCGCTCAATTGACGGCAAAAAGCCGGGCTTTTCTTTCCTTTGCCAGGACCACCGGTGCCGATAATGGCAAGGGTCGCATTACCGTCCGGGCCGGGGATCGCCCGGCGGTCGAGCCAGATAAAGAGATGACGCAGCAATGCCCTTTCAGCATCACAGCCGCTACACCCGGGGAATGGCATGAGCACCGGCGCCGCCAACCCCGCCTCGCAAGCCACCGGTGATGGCGCCGGTGCGCAAGGCATCGAGCAGCTATGGGCGCGCCTGCGCGCCAACCCCCTGGTGCCCCTGCTGGTGGCCGGTGCCGCGGTCATCGCGGTGGTGGCGGCGCTGACGCTATGGGCCAGCGCTCCGGAGTACCGGGTTCTGTACAGCAATCTGAGCGAAGCGGATGGCGGGCGCATCATCAGTGAACTGGAAAGCCGCGCCGTGCCCTATCGTTTCGCCGAAGGCGGGCAGGCCCTGATGGTGCCCGGCGACCAGGTGCACCGGCTGCGCCTGCAACTGGCGGAACAGGGCCTGCCGGAGGGCGGCAACGCGGGCTTCGACATCATGGACCGGCAGGCGTTCGGCATCAGCCAGTTCGCCGAGCGGGTCAACTTCCAGCGTGGCCTGCAGGGCGAGCTGGCCAGCACCATTGAATCCCTGGGCCCGGTATCCGGCGCCCGGGTGCATCTGTCCATGGCCAAGCCTTCGGTGTTCATTCGCGACCGCGAACCGGCCAAGGCCTCGGTGGTGCTGACCCTGGCGCCGGGCCGCACCCTGGGCGAAGGCCAGGTCAACGCCATTGTTCACCTGGTCTCCAGCAGCGTGCCGGAACTGGCCATCGAGGACGTCACCGTGGTTGATCAGGCGGGCCGGCTGCTGTCCCGGCCGGACGATGGCGGCGCCGGCCTGGACGGCACCCGGCTCGACTATGTGCGTGAGTTGGAACGCGGCTACCGCGAACGCATCGAAAGCATCCTGGCGCCGATCCTCGGTCGCGACCGGGTGCGCGCCCAGGTCGTCGCGGATGTGGATTTCTCCCGCCGCGAGGAAACCAGCGAGCGCTACGGCCCCAACCAGGACGACAATCCGGCGGCGGTGCGCAGCCGGCAAATGAACAGCAATTATCAGGGCGACCGGGCCCTGGCCGCCGGCGTGCCGGGCGCGCTCAGCAATACGCCGCCCGGCGCCGCGCCATCGCCGGTGCAGGACCCGGCCGGCGATGAAGACGGCGACAACGCCGGCACCGACGATGGCGAGGCCGACAACACCACCGGCAGCCTGCGCCGCGAAAGCGTCATCAATTACGAAGTGGATCGCAACGTCACCCACGTGCAGCACCAGCGCGCCCGCCTGCAACGGCTGTCCGTGGCCGTGGTGGTGGACTACCAGAATGGCGTCGACGACCAGGGCAAGCCGGTCAACGAACCGCTCGACCCGGAACGTCTGGAACGCATCCGCCAATTGGTGCGCCAGGCGATGGGATATTCCGAGGCCCGCGGCGACGGGCTGGAAGTGGTCAACAGCCCGTTCACCAGGGAAACCGAGGTGGTAGCCGATCGCGACTGGTGGCGTGACCCGTTCTGGCAGGGGCTGTTGATGTCCGTGGGGCGCTGGCTGCTCGTGGCCCTGGCCGCCCTGCTGCTGTACACACTGCTGCTGCGCCCGATTCTGCGCCGCTACCAGGACCAGCGCCCGACGCCGGCGCCGCAGGCCGCCCCCGCGCCGGTGGCCGCCGCCCCCTATGCGCAGCCCGAACGCGACGAGGAGCAGCCGGAACCGCCACCACGCCGCCGCCGGCGTCGCTCCAGCGCCCATGAACAGAACCTCAAGGATCTGCAGGAGATGGCCCAGGAAGACCCTGCCATGGTGGCAATGATCGTACGCGGCTGGATGAACCGCCATGACTGAACTGACCAATGCCCGCCGCGCCGCCATCCTGCTGCTGGCCCTGGACGAGGACTGCGCCGCGGAAGTGTTCAAGCACCTGTCCGCCCGGGAAGTACAGGACGTAAGCCAGGAGATGGCCACCCTGGGTCATGTGTCCCAGGATGAAATGCGCCAGGTGCTGGACGACTTCTATGATGAATCCGACCAGTTCGCCGCGCTCAATCTTTATTCCAGTGATCACATCCGTTCGGTACTGACCAAGGCGCTCGGCAACGAACGCGCCTCCAGCCTGCTTGAGGACATTCTCGAACAAAGCGGCGCCAACTCCGGGATCGACGCGCTCAACCTGATGGAAGCGAACATCGTTTCGGAAATGATCCGCGACGAGCACCCGCAGATCATCGCCACCATCCTGGTGCACCTGGAACGCCGCCAGGCCGCCGACGTGCTGGAGTACTTCGACGACAAACTGCGCAACGACGTGGTGCTGCGCATCGCCACCTTCAGTGGCGTGCAGCCGGCGGCCCTGCAGGAACTCACCGAAGTGCTGGGCGGCATGCTCGACGGCCAGAACCTCAAACGCAGCAAGATGGGCGGCGCGCGCACCGCCGCCGAGATCCTCAATCTGATGAATTCCAGCGCCGAGGAGAGGGTGATCGAGACGGTGCGTGCCCACAGCGAGGATCTGGCGCAAAAGATCATCGACGAGATGTTCCTGTTCGAAAACCTGCTGGACATCGACGATCGCGGTATCCAACTGCTGCTCAAGGAAATCAACAGCAACTCCCTGGTGATCGCGTTGAAAGGCTGCGACGACGCCCTCAAGGAAAAATTCCTGCGCAACATGTCCACCCGCGCCAGCACCCTGCTGCGCGAGGACCTGGAGGCGAGCGGTCCGATCCGCGTATCCCAGGTGGAAAACGAACAGAAAGCCATCCTGCAGGTGGTGCGGCGCCTGGCCGACAACGGCGAGATCGTGCTGAGCGGCGGGGACGACGCCTATGTCTGAAACGCGCTTCTCCAATCTCGCTGGCTGGCGCCCCTGGCGCATGGGCGAGCTGGACGACCGCCACCGCGCCGGCGCGGTGATGGACGACGACCGCGATGCCACCTTCGATCACCAGTCGGAGCTGCGCGCCTTGCGCGACAAAGTACGCGAGCAAGCGCGCCAGGAAGGTTACCGGGCCGGCTTCGAGGAAGGCCACCGGGAGGGCCATGCCCAAGGCCTGCAAGAGGGCCGTCGCCAGGGCGAGGAAGAAACCGATCGCCAACGTGCCGAGACCCTGGCCCCGCTGGCGGAGCTGGCCCGGGGCTTCGGTGACGCGCTGGCGAGCCTGGACGAGGGCGTCGCCGAGGAGCTGGTGGAGCTGGCGTTGACCACCGGCCGGCAACTGGCCGGCGATGCCCTGCGCGAGCGCCCGGAGCAGGTGCTCGCGGTGGTCCGCGAATTGATCCACGACGAACCCAGCCTCAATGGTAAAACCCGGCTGTGGCTGCACCCGGACGATCTGACCCTGGTGGAACGGGAACTGGGCGCGGAACTGGCGGCGGCGGGCTGGAAACTGCATCCGGACGACCAGCTTGGCCGTGGCGGCTGCCGCGTCACCAGCCCCAGCGGCGAGCTGGACGCCACCTGGGAAAGCCGCTGGGCGGCGGTCAGTGGCCGGGTGCGCCGGCGCCGCCGCCCGGGCCAGGACAGCGGGGAACCGACATCGTGAGTGCCGCCCGCCACCACCAGCACTGGCGCGCCACCCTGAGCAGCGTCGCCGGTCGGGTCGCCACGGTGCCCACCTACCAGGCCAGCGGTCGGGTGGTACGCGCCGCCGGCCTGGTGCTGGAAGCGGTGGGGCTGCGCGTGCCCCTGGGCAGCGCCTGCCGTATCGAGCTGTCCGCCGGTGGCGGTGAACCCGCCGGCTTCGCCGAGGCGGAAGTGGTGGGTTTCTCCGGCGACAATCTGTTCCTGATGCCACTGGCGGAAATCAGCGGCCTGACCCCGGGGGCACGGGTCTTCCCGCTCGGCCAGGACGGCGCCGGAGCACGCCGGTTCCCGCTGGGCGACGACCTTCTGGGACGGGTGGTGGATGGCAATGGCCGCCCCCTGGACGACGGCGAATCGGTGGACGAAGCCCCCCACGGCACCCTCACGGCACCGCCCCTGAACCCGCTGTCCCGGGCCCCCATCGATCAGTGCATCGACGTCGGCATCCGCGCGCTCAACAGCCTGCTGAGCATCGGTCGTGGCCAGCGCATGGGGCTGTTCGCCGGCTCCGGCGTGGGCAAATCCGTGCTGCTGGGCATGATGGCCCGCTACACCAGCGCCGACGTGATCGTGGTGGGGCTGATCGGCGAGCGGGGCCGCGAGGTAAAGGACTTCATCGACAACATTCTCGGCGACGAGGGCCGGCGCCGTGCCGTGGTGGTGGCCGCGCCGGCGGACACCTCGCCACTGCAGCGCCTTCAGGGCGCCGCCTATGCCACCCGGGTGGCGGAATATTTCCGCGACACCGGCCGCGATGTGCTGCTGATCATGGATTCGCTGACCCGCTACGCCATGGCGCAGCGGGAAATCGCCCTGGCCATTGGCGAGCCGCCGGCCACCAAGGGCTATCCGCCCTCGGTGTTCGCCAAGCTGCCCGGCCTGGTGGAACGGGCCGGCAACGGCGAGGCCGGCGGCGGATCGATCACCGCCTTCTATACCGTGCTCACCGAAGGCGACGACCAGCAGGACCCGATCGCCGACGCGGCCCGCGCCATCCTTGATGGCCATGTGGTGCTGTCCCGGGATCTGGCCGAGGCCGGCCACTACCCGGCCATCGACATCGAGGCTTCGATCAGCCGCGCCATGAACCACATCGTCGACGATCACCAGTGGCGGCTGGCGCAGCGCTTCAAACAGTTGTTCTCCCGCTACCAGCGCAACCGCGACCTGATCAGCGTGGGCGCCTACAGCGCCGGCAACGATCCGCTGCTGGACCAAGCGGTGCGTCTGTACCCGGAGATAGAAGGCTTTCTGCAACAGGCAATCGGCGAACGCGCCGACATCGAGCACTCGCGACAGGCGCTTGACGCCCTGATGGGGGACCCATGAATCCACTCGATACGCTCATTGATCAAAGCCGCCAGGCCCGCGACAACGCCGGCCGGACCCTGGCCGAGGAACGCCGCGGCCAGCAACACAGCGCCGAGCAATTACGTGCCCTGGAGCAATACCGCGCCGACTACCAGCGCCAGCTCCAAGACGCCATGCGCGCCGGCATCGATGCCTCCAGCCTGGACAACTACCGGCGCTTCATCCGCTCCCTGGACGACGCCATCGAGCATGCCCGCCGGGCTCTGGAACAGCAAAGCGAAAGGGTGATGGCCAGCCGCGACCAGCTCCAGCAGCGGCAGCGGCGGCTGTCCTCCTATGACACCCTGGCCAACCGCCGGGCCCGCCAGGAGCGGACCCGGGAAACCCGCCGCGAACGCCGCGACACCGATGAAATGACCGCCCACGCCATGGCCCGCCGGCCCCGTTCCCGCTGACCCCGCGTCGCAAGGAGTTCCCATGGACATCAATGCACTGCTCAATGTGAGCGCCAACGGCACCACGCCCCGCCAGGCGGAAAACACCTCCGGCGAGGGCTTCCGGGACACCCTGGAAACGGCGCGGGCCCAGGCCATGCCAGCCGGCCTGGCCATGCGAACCGCTACTCTGAATCCGCGAAGCGGCCAGACGGTGCCGGTTCCATCCGCCCTGCCCCTCACCCTGCTGGCCGGCGACGCCGCCACTCTGCTGGCACCGGGCGTGGCCACCACCGGCCAGGCAACGCCCGGCGACGAATCCGAGCCCCCCGCCGCGCAAGCGGGCGACGAGGATAGCCCGGCAGCGGAGGGGCTGACGATCCTGGCCGGTGCCCCGGCGCCAACCACCAGCCCGGCCTCCACCGTGGCGGACGCCCCCCCGGCGACGCCGGCGGCGTCCCACGGTGACACCGGCACCAACCCGGCCGCCCTGGCCCGCCAGGCAGGTCCCCGGGAAGGCGAGGCCAACGGCCAGCCACCCACCCTGGCGGAACGTCCGCCGTCATTGAGCAGAAGCGACACCCAGCAAGCCCCGGCGGCGCCGGTGATGGCGGAAACGCAACGCGCCGCCGACCGCCCTGGTGCCAGCGCGGAGCCCGCCACGCCGACCGCGCCAACCATGCAGCACGTCACCACCAACTCGTCATCCGCTCCCTCCCCGGCGACAACCACCACCGTGACCACCCTGCACACTCCGGTGGCGGCCTCTGGCTGGGGCCAGGAACTGGGCCAGCAAGTCGTAAGCCTGACCCGACGCGGCGACCAGCACATGGAGCTGCACCTCAACCCCCGCGACCTGGGCCCCTTGAGTGTGTCCCTGAAACTGGATGATCACGGCGCCCAGGCCCACTTCTTTTCCAGCCACGCGCCGGTACGCGGCGCCGTGGAACAGGCCATCCCGCAACTGCGCGAGGCGCTGGCCGAACAGGGCATCGCCCTGGGCGAAGCAATGGTCGGCGACCAGCCCCAGCAGCAATTCAACGGCCAGACCGGTGACGGCCAGGCCAATGGCGCCCCGGCCCCCGCCCTCGCCGACACCGGTGACGACGCCACCGTGACCGGCGCCGAACCCGTGCGCGCCGCCGCGCTGCCCACCAGCGG
The DNA here is from genome assembly GCF_046507615.1 of Alloalcanivorax sp. C16-2. Taxonomy (NCBI): domain Bacteria; kingdom Pseudomonadati; phylum Pseudomonadota; class Gammaproteobacteria; order Oceanospirillales; family Alcanivoracaceae; genus Alloalcanivorax; species Alloalcanivorax sp. C16-2. Next base: position 487,378 of record NZ_JBKFTL010000002.1, read on the forward strand.
CGTGGATCTCTACGCCTGACGGCAGGCGCGGTAGATAGGGGCCGTAGGGACGACCGGGCGGCGCTCCGCTTCAATCGCCATCAAATGGCGGTGCCAGACCCCATCGCGACTGAAGTCGCTCCTACAGCACAATCCAACCGTCAGCGCACCACGGAGCCGCGCGGGATGCTACCTCGAAGCGTCTCGTCGTGGTCCTGATGGAGAGCAACCACCATCCCGTTAAAACACCACGAACCGAAAATAAGCCCTTTATCAGGCGCTTTTCTCCCCATGCGCCCAGGCACCACCCCGGCATACTCCCCCCAAGACACTCACAGCTCAGGCAAGGACATTCCCCGCAATGGCAGATTCCCCGAAGCGGTCGCGCAAAACCGGCGTCTTGATCGCCCTGATGGTGGTCCTGGTGGCCGCGCTGGTGGCGGTCAACCTGTACCTGCTGCTTGGCAATGACGACGCTCCCTCACCGGAAGCGGAGACCTCCGTCGACAACAAAACGCCAGAACCCACCCGGCTGGTACGACTCGACCCCTTCACCGTCAATATTCAGGGCGAACTGTGCGGCCAGCGGCTGCTCTACGTGGGCCTCTCCCTGGAAGTGGCCGACGCCGCCACCGAGAGCTACCTGCTCGATCACCTGCCACAACTGCGCAGCCGCCTGCTGATGCTGCTCTCCAGCCAGGACTCGGAAACCGCCGCCACCGTCGAGGGCAAACACGCCCTGGCCCGGCAGGTCCTGGCCAGCTTCGAGGAACCGCTCACCGCCTCGCAGCCGGACCTGGCGGTGCGGGATGTGCTGTTCACCGAGTTCATCGTGCAGTAACGGGGACGGGCCCATGGCACAAGACGACCTGCTTTCCCAGGAAGAAATCGACGCGCTGCTCAACGGTCCCGGCGAGGACCAGGAGGCACCGCAGGCGGAATCCAGTCCGCGGCCCTACGACCCGGCCTCCCAGCATCGGGTGATCCGCGAGCGTCTGCACAGCCTGGACATCATCAACGAGCGTTTCGCGCGCCAGTTCCGCGTCAGCCTGTTCAACCTGATCCGGCGCAGCGCCGACATCACCGTGGATTCGGTGCGCTACCAGAGTTTCAAGGATTTCGCCCGCAATCTGCCGGTGCCCACCAACCTTAACCTGATCGCCATGAAGCCGCTGCGCGGCACCGGCCTGATGGTGTTTCCGCCCAGCCTGGTGTTCATGGTGGTGGACAACCTGTTCGGTGGCGACGGGCGCTTCGTGACCAAGTCCGAAGGGCGCGAGTTCACCAACACCGAGCAACGCATCATCCAGCGTATCCTGCGGCTCGCCATCGATGCCTACCAGGACGCCTGGAAATCGGTGTATGCCCTGGACATCAGCTACCTGCGGTCAGAAATCCAGGCCAAGTTCGCCAACATCACCAACTCGCCCAACGAGATCATCGTCAACACCACCTTCCATCTGGAAGTAGGCAACCTGGCCAGCGATTTCCAGGTGTGCATGCCCTACTCGATGATCGAGCCGCTGCGCGAGCAACTCAACAACCCGGTGGTGGACGGCCACGACAGTGGCGATCACGCCTGGAGCCAGCGCATGGCCGGCGAGATTCGCCAGTCCGAGGTGGAACTGGTGGCGGAGTTCGTCACCGTGTCCAGCCGCATCTCCGAAATGATACGCCTGCAGCCCGGCGACGTGCTGCCCATTGAACTGCCGGCCACCGTCACCGCCCGCGTCGACGGCGTACCGGTGCTGGAATGCGAGTACGGCAGCCGTGACCAGCAGCGCGCGCTGCGAGTGTCGCGGGTGATCGACCACGCCAATGCCCACACGGCCACCAACGCCGGTTTCGTGAAGAGCAAGGACCCCGACCATGAGTGACCCCAACAAACCCGATCACAACGCCAGCGACGACGACTGGGACAAGGCCCTCGCGGAGCAGCAAGGCGACGGCGGCGAAGACGCCGATCCCTGGGCCGAGGCCCTGGCCGAGCAGGGTGCCGGCGACAGCGGCGCCCAGGCCGCCGGCGACCAGGTGTTCAAGCCGCTGGATGGCGGTGGCGTGGGCGCCGACCGTGGCGGAGATGCCCGTGACCTGGAAATGATCATGGACATTCCAGTCAAGCTGAGCGTGGAGCTGGGCCGCACCCGTATCACCATCAAACAGCTGCTGGAACTGGCCCAGGGCTCGGTGATCGAGCTCGACGGCCTGGCCGGCGAGCCCATGGACATCCTGATCAACGGCTATCTGGTGGCCCAAGGCGAAGTGGTGGTGGTGGAGGACAAGTACGGCATCCGTATCACCGAGATCATCACCCCGTCCGAGCGCGTGCAGAAGCTGAACCGATGAGCACCGACGCCACCCGCGAAGCCGCCCTTCAGGCCGTCAGCACCGGCGGCGAGGCGATGATCGGCCTGGCCGCCCTGGGCAAGACCGCCCTGGTACTGGCGCTGCTGGTGGGCATGATCGTGCTGTTCGGCTGGCTGGTACGCCGGCTGGGGCCCGGCCAGGGCCAGGACACGCGCTTGCTGCGGGTGGTGGCCAGCAAGGCGGTGGGCGCCAAGGAGCGGGTGGTGGTGGTGGATGTGGACGGCACCCGGCTGGTGCTGGGCGTGGGCGGTGGCCGGGTCACCCGTCTCCATGAAAGCACCGCGCCACCGACCGCGCCGCCCGATGAAATGGCGCGGAGCGAACGCTTCGCCACCCGCTTTGCCGAGGCCCTTAAACAGAATCTCGGCGGGGGCCGCTCATGACGGCCCGCCGCGCCCTGCCCTGGCTGATCCTGGCCACGGGGTTGCTGCCCGCCCTGGCCTGGAGCCAGGCGACCCTGCCCGGCATCGTCACCGAACCCACCGCCGGCGGTGGCCAGCAATGGTCGATCAAGCTGCAGACGCTGCTGCTGCTCAGCAGCCTGGCCTTCATCCCCGCCATTTTGCTGATGATGACCTGTTTCACCCGCATCATCATCGTGCTCAGCCTGCTACGTACCGCCATGGGTACCCAGGCGGCGCCGCCCAACCAGGTACTGCTGGGCCTGACCCTGTTCCTTACCTTCTTCGTCATGTCGCCGGTGTTCAACCAGGTGTATGACGATGCCTGGGTGCCGCTGGAACAGGGTGACATCGAGTTCGCCGAGTTCGCCGAGCGCGGCGTGCAACCGTTTCGCGAATTCATGCTTGGCCAGACCCGGGAACCGGACATCGCCCTGTTTGCCCGGCTGGCGGAAACCGGTCCGCTGCAGGGACCGGAGGATCTGCCCCTGCGGGTACTGTTGCCGGCGTTCGTCACCAGCGAGTTGAAAACCGCCTTTCAGATCGGCTTCACCATCTTCATCCCGTTTCTGATCATTGACCTGGTGGTGGCCAGCGTACTGATGGCACTGGGCATGATGATGGTGCCCCCGGCCACGATTTCCCTGCCTTTCAAGCTGATGCTGTTCGTCCTGGTGGACGGCTGGCAACTGATCATCGGTTCCCTGGCGCGGAGCTTTTTCGTATGACTCCCGAAACCGTTATGTCGATCGCCTATCAGGCGATGATGACCACGCTTTACCTGGGCGCGCCGCTGCTGATCACCGCGCTGGCCATTGGTTTGCTGGTGAGCCTGTTCCAGGCCGCCACCCAGATCAATGAGATGACGCTGTCGTTCATTCCAAAGATTCTGGGCGTGTTCGCCGTGCTGGTAATCACCGGCCCCTGGCTGCTGGCTCTGATCACCGATTTCACCCGTACTCTGTTTCAGAACATCCCGTTCCTGGTGCAATGATCGGGATTTCCTTCGATCAACTGCACGCCTGGCTGACGGCGTTTCTGTGGCCGTTCATGCGCCTGTCCGCGTTTTTCATGGCGGCGCCTCTGCTCGGCCACAGTGCCGTGCCGCGCCAGGTCAAGGTGGGCCTGGCGGCGCTGCTCAGCGTGGTCGTGGCGCCCCTGCTGCCGCCCATGCCGGCGGCGCCGGTGTGGTCCTGGACCGGCCTGGGCATCATGGTGGAACAGACACTGATCGGTGTCGCCATGGGGCTGGCGCTGCGCGTCACCTTCACCGCGGTGCAGGCGGCGGGGGAGTTCATCGGCCTGCAGATGGGCCTGGCATTCGCCACCTTCGTGACGCCGGACGGGGTCAACACCATGATCCTGTCACGGCTGTTCTACATGATCACCCTGCTTATGTTCCTGGCGGTGAACGGCCATCTCGTGGTGATCGATATCCTGGCCACCAGTTTCCGCACTCTGCCCATCGACACCCTGGGCCTGAACCCGGGCGCCTTCGAAATGCTGGTGCGCTATGGCGGCACCATCTTCGTGTCCGGTTTGCTATTGGCGTTGCCGCTAGTGGCGCCGTTGCTGATCGTCAACCTGTCGCTGGGTATTCTCAACCGTTCGGCGCCGCAGCTCACCGTGTTCTCGGTGGGGTTCCCGACGTCCCTGACCCTGGGGCTGTTCCTGTTGATGGTGCTGATGACCGACTTCGGGCGCTTTCTGCAGGGATTGTTCGGGCAAGGGCTGGGGTTCCTGGAACAGTTGGTGGCGGCGCTGGCCTGATCGCGACTGAAGTCGCTCCTACGGGGCAGGGCCGCAGTGTAGGAGCGACCGGGCGGCGTACCGCTTCAGTCGCGATCATCACAGACGGTCGAACAGGCTGGTGCCCTTGATGTCGACGAACGCCTTGCGGGCCGCTTCCAGGCTCACCTGACGCAGGCTGTACTCCGAGATCACCTCGGCGAAGGTGGCCGGATCACTGAGATCGCCGATCAGGTTGGAAAGGTTTTCGGTGTAGTTGAGCTTGCGGTTGCCGCCCACCGCGTCCACCACGTCCAGCTCGTTAAGCCGGGCGCCCACCGAGGCACGCACGGTGAGCACGTTATCCAGGCTGTTATCGAGCTCGCGCATCACCGTGTTCAGGGTGTTCTTGCGGGCTGCTTTTTCAGCGTCCGTGCCGGCGGGCTGTTCCAGCACCGCCAGGGCTTTCTCGAAGGTCTTGAACAGGTCGGTGTTCATGTTGGCGGCGCGGTCCATGGTCAGGCTGTCGCCGTCCGCCGGGGCACCATCCAGGGTGATGGACAACCCTCCGGTGGTGATCGGGGTGCCCTCTTCATAGGGCTGGGGCGCGCCGCCGTTGATGGTGTAGGTGGTGACGCCGGCGCCGACCTGGAAATCGATCTGGAACGCGTTGCCAAACGCCGGGTCGCTTTCGTCGATGATCAGCGGGCCGGTGAAGGTCATGTCGCCACCGTTACCGGCGGCGGCCTCGGCCACATAGCCGGCGCTGCCGTGAACGCTCTGGAATATGGTTTCACCATTATCGGTGACCGGCATGACACGGGAGGCGTCGATACGCTGCTGTCGAACGTTGCCATCACCGACATAATCGACGGTGCCGTCGGCGGCGCGCACGAAAGGCTCACTGGCATCCTGGTAACCGCCAAACAGGTGACGGCCGTTGCCGTCGGTGGCGTTGGCCTGGCCGATCAGGGTTTCGTAGATGCCGCGCAGGTCACTGGCCACGGAATCCCGATCAGCGTCGCTGAGGGTGTCGCTGGCGGCACGGATGATCTGGGTCTTGGCGCTGGCGATGGCATCGCCCACGCTATTGAGCACGCTCTCTTCCTGGGACAGCGCATTGCGCGCGCTGACCCGGGCGTCGGCGTACTGCTCGGTGACGGCCAGGGACTGGGACACCTGCACCGCCCGGGAGGCGGCCTGGGGATCGTCGGAGGGATTGACCACCCGGCGGCCGGTGGCGATCTGCTGCCCGACCCGGGTGAACTCCCCCTGCTGGCGGTTCATGGCGGTGAGGCTCTGTTCATACATGGTTACGGTGCTGATGCGCATCTTCGATCTCCCGGCGCTGGCGCTTAGCGCAGACCCAGAATGGCGTCCATGATGGCCGAGCCGGTCTGAATCACCTTGGCGTTGGCCTGATAAAACTGCTGGTAACGGATCAGGTTGGCGGCCTCCTCGTCCAGGTTGACCCCGGATTCGGATTGCTGCACCTCCCTGAGTTGTTCGCTCAACCCTTGCTGGGCTTCCAGGTTCACCTGAACGATGTTGGTGCGGTTACCCACATCGCCGACCATGGAGGCATAGGCGCCGTTGAGGGTGGCGCTGCCGCCCACCAGGAGAGCGTCCTGGAGATCCTGCATGGCCAGCGCGTTTTCATTGTCCCCGCTGCCACCGCCCTGGCCGGCGGCGATCAGGCCGGCCTCGTGGATGCGGTTTTCCAGGCCGCTGGCGGCTTGCCGGGTAGGCTGCAACTGGAAACGGTCGCCATCCACCAGGGTCGCCGCGCCGCCAATGGTGATCACGGTGCCACCGATCGCCATTTCACCGCTGGCGTCCAGGGTGGCGGTGAAGGTTTCGCCGCTATCTCGACGGGTGACCTGGAATTCACCGGCGGCGGCGTCGCTCACCACCAGGTCGTAGTCGCTGGCGGTGAGCTGATCCACGTCGCCGTAGGCGGCGCTGATGGTCGCGCCGCCGGCGTTGCCGTCATTCACGAAGGCTCGGGGCTGGCCCACGTCGAACAGCGCCTGGCCCGGATCGCCGTTGAGATCGGTGCCGGCCTGGTGCTGATAATTCAGCGCCGTGGCCAGGGACACCGCCAGGCGCCCCAACTGGTTCTGGGTTTTATCCAGGGTTTCATCACGGAAAGTGAGCAAGCCGCCCAGGCTGCCACCGGCAAGGGTGTCCTGATCCAATTCCACCTGGTTGCCGGCGGAATCGTTGTAGCCGATCACCAGACGGGTGGGGTCCTCGGCGGAGGCCTGGGTGGTCAGCGAGAAGCTGCGCGAGCCGGCCACCAGGGGCTGGCCGTTGCCGATGGACAGGTTGTAGGTGCCACTTTCCTGAATGGTCAGGGACACATCGAGCCGCTCGCTAAGTTCGGCCACCAGTTGATCCCGCTGGTTGAGCAGGCTGTTGGGCGCCTCGCCGTTCTTGGCCTTGGCCAGGGCGATTTCCCGGTTCAGGCCGGCGATCTGCTCGGCACTGTTGTTGATCTGGGTGACCTCGTCCTGGAGTTTTCCTTTCAGGCCATCCCGCAGGTCCTGGAGGTAGCCGTCGAAGGCGCGGAACTGGGCGGCCAGGGTATCGGCGGCGCCCATCACGCCCTGGCGGGCGGCCGGGTCCGATGGCGTGGAGGCTAGATCCTCCAGGGAGGAGAAAAAGTTCTGCATCAGCGGCGCCAGGCCGGCTTCACGATCGGCGAGCAGGTTATCGATCTGGCTGATCTGGGTATGGTAACTCTGCAGGGCGCTGGCTTTGCTGGTGGCGGCGTTGAGCTGGCCGGCCACGTAATAGTCGTACTGCCGCTGAATATCGTTGACCTGAACACCGCCGCTGACATTACGCTCGCCCAGCAGGGTCAGTTCCCGGTTGTAACCGGGCGTATAGACGTTGCTGATGTTGTTGCTGGTGGTGTTGAGCGCGTTCTGGGCGGCGTTCAGACCGCTCAGACCGATGGAGAAAAGACTCATGGTCGCCTTCCTTTAACCGTTATGCCCGTTATCGGCGGCGGGCGGGTTTTCTTGAGTTTCATCGCGCTTTTAGTGCGTGCTCTCCAGCCGGAACGCGTCACGGGCGGCTCCGTAGCAGTGGCGGCGTTGCGCTTCAGTCGCGATGAAGCTGGCACGGCGATGATCGCGACTCAAGTCGCTCCTACGGTGCCAATCGATCATGGCGGGAGCGACCGGGCGGCATGCTGGCCAGCCGCTCCGCCGCAATACCTCCGATGCGATCCATCACCGCCACCAGTTTGTCCGCGTAGGCCGGGTCGGTGGCGTAGCCGCCGTCCTGCAGGGCGCGGGCGGCCTGGTCGGCGCTGTCGGCGCGCAGCACGCCGGCGTAGCGGCCGTTGCCGGTAAGCAGACGGCCATGGTCGGCGAACGCCTCCTGATAGGAGTCGTAAACGCGGAAGCGTTCCACGCGCTTGACCCTCTGGCCGTCGATGTATTCGTGGGTGGTGACGTCGGTGGTCTTGCCTTGCCAGCCGGTACCGGCCTTGATGGCGAACAGGTTGTGGCTGTCGGCGCCGTCCTCGGTGGTGATGCGGTGGCGGCCCCAACCGGTTTCCAGGGCGGCCTGGGCCAGAATCAGCGGCGCCGGCACGCCGGTGCGGCGCTCGGCGTCCCGGGCCGGGCCGGCCAGCTGGTCGACGAAGGCTTCCGGGGTGGCCGGCGGGTTGGCCGCCGCCAGCAGCGGCGGCCGGGGTGCTTCGGCGCGCGCGGATCGATCGGCACGGTCGGTGCCAGCGAGTTCGCGCCCGGTCGCTGCCCCGTCGGTGGCCGCGCCGCCCTCCGCCCGCGATACGCCGGGCAGCGCCCGGGGCGTGCCCTTGGGAATGCCGGCACGGTCGGAGAGCTGGGCCACCAGTTGGTCCGCCAGCCCCACGCCGCGCCCGGCCAGGTGCTGGGAAAGCTGCTGGTCGAACAGGGATTCATAGAAGCGGGTCTGGCTGCTGTCGAGCAGGTCGGCCCGTGGTCCGGCATCGCGCATGGCCTTGATCATGCGGTGCAGAAACAGCGACTCGAACTGTTCGGCGGTTTCCCGCAGGGCGCCGCCGGGGTCCCGGGCGGCGCCCCGTTTAAGGCGATCGAGCCCCTGCACATCGAGAGCGAAACCGCCCTGTACGCCATCGGTGCTCATCACAGTATCTCCAGTTCCGCGCGCAGGGCCCCGGCGGCCTTAAGCGCCTCAAGAATGGACATAAGATCCTGGGGGGTGGCGCCCAGGGCATTGAGAGCATCGACCACCTGCATCAGGTCGGCGCCTTCCACCACCCGCAGAGCGCCCTGCTGCTGGCGTATGCTGATATCGCTGTTCGGCACCACGGTGGTATCGCCCTGGCCGAACGGTGCCGGCTGGCTGACGCCGTAATTGGTATCGATCACCACGGACAGGTTGCCGTGGGCTACCGCCGCCGGCTTCAGGGTGACGCGCCCGTTGAGCACCACCGAACCGGTGCGGGCGTTGATCACCACCTTGGCGGGCGCTTCGGTGGGGGTCACATAGACGCGCTCCACACGGGCCATGAAACTGACCCGCTCGTTGGCGCTGGTGGGCCCCTGCAAACGGAGGGTGCGGGCGTTGGCGGCACTGGCCACGGAGCGCCCGAACTCGGTGTTGATGGCACGTACCGCCCGTTCGGCGGTGCCGAAATCGGCGTCCTTGAGTTGCAGTTCCAGCACGCCGTTGGCCTCACCCAGCGCCAACGGCACTTCCCGTTCCACCAGGGCGCCGTTGGCGATGCGACCACTGGCCTGTTGATTGATCTGCACGCTGCTACCGCCGGCCTCGGCGCCGGCGCCGCCGATCAGCAGGTTGCCCTGGGCCAGGGCGTAGGTGGCGCCGTCGGCGCCCTTGAGGGGCGTCATCAGCAGGGTACCGCCGCGCAGGCTGCGCGCGTTGCCGATCGACGACACCACCACGTCGAGGCGCTGGCCGGGGGCGGCGAAAGGCGGCAGGTCGGCGGTGACCATGACGCCGGCCACGTTACGCAACTGCATGTTGGTGCCTTCGGGGATGGTGATGCCGAGCTGGCTGAACATATTGCGCAGGCTCTGGGTGGTGAACGGCGTTTGCATGGTCTGGTCGCCGCTGCCGTCGAGCCCCACCACCAGGCCATAGCCAACCAGCACGTTGTCGCGCACGCCGGCGAAATCCGCCAGTTCGCGCAGTGGCTCGGCACGCAGCGACGCCGGCAGCAGAGCCGCCAGCAACACCACGATGCCGGCACGACGAACCAATTCCACGATAAATGCCATGCTCCCGGGGCCTCGCCGTCAGAAGGGGGAAATGTTCAGGAAGAAGCGCTGCAGCCAACCCATGGTCTGCGCCTCGTTGATGTAACCATCGCCGACGTACTCAATGCGCGCGTCCGCGACCTGGGTCGAGGCAACCCGGTTGCCAACGCTGATTTCCCGGGGGTCCACCACGCCGGAAAAACGAATGAACTCGGTGCCCTGGTTGATCAGGATCTGCTTCTCGCCACGCACCCGCAGGTTGCCGTTGCCCAGCACTTCCAGCACCGTCACCGTGATGGTGCCGGTGAAGGTGTTGCGCGCCTGGGAACCACCGCCACCCTGGAAGGTGTTCTCGCCGGCCAGGTCGAAACCGTAATCGCTCAGGTCCTCCAGACCCTTGGGCACGGCGGTGGGGGTCAGGGCGGCGGAGCCGTTACGGTCGGCGTTGCTTTGCGAACTTTTCGAGGCGCTGACCTGCTCGTCGAGCAGCACCGTGAGTACATCCCCCACCATGACCGGGCGGCGGTCCTCGAACAGCGGTCGATAACCGCGCCGCGCCTGAAACAGGGAGCCATCGGGCCGTGCTGGTGGCGGTTGCGGAATCGCCACCTTCTCCTGCTCGCCGACCACCGAGGGCCGCGGTAGCTGGGCACAGCCGGACAGCGCCAGGACGGCGATCATCAAGGCCAGCAAAAGACGGCGCGGCACGAGGTTCATCAGGCTCTCCCGGGATCGGTTACAGCTGCGCCAGCCGGGACAGCATTTCGTCGGAGGTCTGCACCGCCTTGCTGTTGATCTCGTAGGCGCGCTGGGTCTGGATCATGTTCACCATCTCCTCCACCACGTTGACGTTGGAGGTCTCCACGTACTTCTGGTAAAGGCTGCCGGCGCCGTTCATGCCGGGCATGCTTTCGGTACGCAGACCGGAGCTGGTGGTCTCCAGATAGAGATTCTCGCCAATGCTCTCCAGGCCCGCCGGATTGACGAAAGTGGACACGGTGAGCTGGCCCACCTCCACGCTTTCGCTGGAACCGGGCTCGGTGACCGACACCAGCCCATCCTTGCCGATGATCACCTGCAGGGCGTTCTCCGGGATCATCACCGCCGGCTCCAGGGGGTAACCGCTGGAGGTGACCATCTGGCCGTTCTGATCAAGCTGGAAACTGCCGTCACGGGTGAAAGCCACGTTGCCATCGGGCAAACGGACCTGGAAGAAACCCTTGCCGTTGATGGCCAGATCCCGGGAGTTGCCGGTGTTCTCCAGCCCCCCCTGGCTGTGCAGGCGTTCGGTGGCCACCGGGCGCACGCCGGAGCCCACCTGCATGCCCGAAGGCAGCGAGTTCTGCACGTCGTTGGCGCCGCCGGGTTGCCGCAGGTTCTGATACAGCAGGTCCTCGAACACGGCGCGGGATTTCTTGAAACCGTTGGTGCTGACGTTGGCCAGGTTGTTGGCGATCACGTCCATCTTCACCTGTTGGGATTCAAGGCCGGTTTTCGCGGTCCACAGGGATTTGATCATGGTATTTCCTCGTGGTTAACGGGGCTCAGTTGATCGACAGCAGACTGTTGGCCCGCTGGTCGTTTTCGTCGGCGCTTTCGATCACCTTCATCTGCATTTCGTAGCGACGACCGTTGTCGATCATCGCCACCATGCCGTCGATGGCGCTCACGTTGCTGCCTTCCAGGGCGCCGGAGATCATCCTCGCCTCTTCATCCAAAGCCAGTTGGCCTCCGTCGTCGGGACGGAACAGGCCGTCCTCGCCCCGGGTCAGGCCGGCGTCGGCGCCGCTCACCATCTTCAACCGAGCGACGCGGACCAATGCATCCGGGTCCTGCCCGGGACCGATGGCACTGAGAGTGCCGTCGGCGCCCATGGACAACCGCGCGCCCAGCGGCACCATGATCGGGCCGCCTTCGCCAATCACCGGACGGCCGGCGCTGTTGAGCACGCCGTCGGCGTCCACCTGAAGATCGCCGCGCCGGGTGTAGGCCTCGCCGCCGTCGTCGCTCTGCACCGCCAGCCAGGCATCGCCCTGCAGGGCCACATCCAGATCGCGGCCGGTGGCGTTCATCGGCCCGGCGGAAAAATCCGAGCCCGGCGTGCTGGCCACCACCGAGGCGCGGGTGGCCAGCACGCCGTCACCTTGCACCGGCACCGCGCGCATCGCATGCAGCTGCCCCCGGAAGCCGGCGGTGGAAACGTTGGCCAGGTTGTTGCTGACCACCGCCTGGCGATCCATGGTCTGCTTGGCCCCGCTCATGGCGGTGTAGAGGATGCGGTCCATCGTGGCGGCCCCCTATCAGCGTAGGTTGACGGCGCTTTGCAGCACCTCGTCCTGCACCTTGATGGTCTGGGTATTGGCCTGGTAGTTGCGTTGCGCGACGATCAGGTCCACCAGTTCCGAGGTCAGGTCCACGTTGGACTTCTCCACGGTGCCCGACTCGAGCCCGCCAAACTGCCCTTCGCCGGCCAGCCCCAGCAGTGGCTGGCCGGAGGTGCCGGTTTCCTTCCAGGCGTTGTCGCCGGCCATCTCCAAGCCTTCCGGATTACGGAAATTGGCCAGCGCTATGGTGCCCAGCACCTGGGATTTTTCGTTGGAGTAATTACCGATGATGTTGCCCGCCTCATCGAAGGTGATGCCCACCAGGGAGCCGGCGGCGGCGCCGTTCTGGGTCAGGGTATCCATGGCGAAACCATTACCGAACTGGGTGGTGCCGTCGAAGTCGATGGTGAAGTTGAGCGGGTCCGCGCCGCCGCCCGGAGTGAAGGCGTAGGTGGGGAAGGTGCTGGCCCCCTCGTCGAGCACCCCGTTGCCGTCGAACACCAGTTCGCCCACGTTGGCGGGGTCGGCGGTACCGTCCAACGCCACCCGTACTTCCCAGGTGTTGTCGGCGGTCTTGGTGAAATAGGTGGTCATGGTGTGCTGCACGCCCAGGGAATCGTAGGCGGTGCCGGTGTTGGCGTAGGAGTAGCTGTCACCGTCGGCGGCGTCGAAGGGTGTGGTGGCCCGGTCAATGGTGTCGGCGGTGGCGTCCATCTGGAACGAGGCCTGCACCGCGCTGGTGGCCACCGCCGGCATGGCGCCGGCGGGCACGCGCAGGGTCTCCGGCTGGCCACCGGTACCGACACCGGCGGGAAAGCCGGTTAGCCGCGCGCCCTGGGCGTTGACCAGGTAGCCGTCGCTGGTCAGTTTAAGCTGGCCATTGCGGGAATAGACGATTTCCTCACCTTGCTGGAAGCGGAAGAAACCGGCGCCGTTAATACCCAGATCCAGGTTACGGCCGGTGGCTTCCAGCGTACCGTTGGAGAAATCCTGCAGCACCGCCGCCACGCGCACGCCCTGGCCGGCCATGGCACCGGTGTAAACATCGGCGAACTGGGTGCTGGCGCCCTTGAAGCCCACGGTCTGGGCGTTGGCGATATTGTTGCCCACCACGTCCAGGTTGATGGCGGCGGAGTTAAGACCACTGAGTGCCTGTGAAAAGCCCATTTGTTTGCTCCTCGAGAGTGTGCGGGTCAGAGGATCTGGCGGATGTCCGCCAGAGCCACGGGTTCGGAAATGCCGCCCAGATCCAGACGCGGCGCCCCTTCCTGGTCCAGGCTGACGCCGTTCACCAGGGCATAGTTGAGTTGCGTGGCATCGACGCTGTCACCATCGGCGGTGGCTTCCACGGATACCGTGTAGGCGCCCTTGGGCGCGGTTTCGCCGTTGTCCATTTCGCCGTTCCAGGTGAACGATTCCACGCCGGCTTCCATGGGGAAGCTGTCGAAGCGACGCACGACTTCGCCGCTCTCATTGCGAATGGTGATGGTCACCTCATCGGCGCCACGGCCGAGTTCCACGCCAAACGGCGTGGTGGTGCCGTCCTCTCCCACCAATACCCGCTGCCCGGGCACCAGCACGCCCTTGCCGATCAGACCGGCGGCCTGGATCGCCTGGCCAGCATCGATCTGCCCGGTGATGGATTCCAGGGTGGCATTGAGATCCTGGATTCCGCTGACCGTGTTGATCTGCGCCAGCTGAGAGGTCATCTCGGCGTTTTCCATCGGATTCATCGGGTCCTGGTTCTTGAGCTGAGCAACCAGCAGCGTCATGAAACTGTCCTGCAGATCGGCGGCCTGATCAGCGCCGCCGTTGGGCGCGACGCCGTTGATCCCGTTCAGGACGCTGGTATCAATGGTCGAGGCCATCAGTTTTCTCCCAGGGTCAGTGTCTTCATCATCAGTTGCTTGCCAGTGTTGAGGACTTCCACATTGGCTTGGTAGGAACGTGACGCCGAGATCATGTTGACCATCTCGTGGACCGGCTCCACGTTGGGCATGGTCACGTAACCCTGGTCGTCGGCCAGCGGATGGTGGGGCTGGTATTCCTGACGCATGGGCGCGTCGTCCTCCACCACCCCGCGCACCGCCACGCCACCGATGCCGCCGTCCTGACCGCGCGCTTCGAACAGAACCTGCTTGGCACGGTAGGCTTCACCGTTCGGGCCGGCCACGCTGTCGGCATTGGCCAGATTGCTGGCGGTGACGTTCATGCGCTGCGACTGGGCCGCCATGGCCGAGCCGGAAATATCGAAAATCGAAAACATGGACATGGAATCTCCTCGCACCTCTATTCGGGCTGCCTCTATTCAGACTGCATGGCGGATTTAAGACCCTGGATACGACCGTTGAGCAGGCTGAGCGCGGCCTGGTAGCGCACCGCGTTGTCGGCGAACCGGACCCGCTCCACATCCATGTCCACGGTGTTGCCGTCCAGGCTGGGCTGAGCCGGCACCCGGTACAGTAAATCACCCACGGCGCTGGCGCGGCCCCGGGCCGGGATGTGACCGACCGCGGTGGTGCGCAGCGCCAGACCACCCTCGCCGCCACCGTTATCCATGGCCCGGGACAGCTCCCGACCGAAGTCGAAATCGCGGGCCTTGAAGTTGGGGGTATCCGCGTTGGCGATGTTATTGGCCAGCACCTGTTGCCGTTGGTGGCGCAGTCCAAGCGCCTCCTGGTCATAATTCAGGGCGGCGGCGAGCCGGTCGATCATGCCGAAACTCCAAGAAAATACGGTCGATGGCAGACTAACCAGGAGCCGGAAACAACAAAGGCGCGAACAGGGCACGGTTTCGGCCCCATTTCGATTCTTCGCCACGCTGACGGCGCTCTAGAATGGCGGAATGGATACACGATGGGAGCGCCACCGGTGATGATCGCCCGATTCCTTCAACGCCGGCGGCGGTCCGCCCTGCTACTGACCGGGCTGCTGCTGGCACCGACCGCCAGCATGGCGGCGGACGACCTCCTGGCGGCGCGGGTGCGCGCCTTTCTGGCGCAACGCGCCGCCGGCCTTGATGGCCAGGTGTCGGTGACGGTGGCCCCGGCCACCGCCGAGCTGCCGCCCTGCCCATCTCCGCGCCCGTTCATGCCAGGCCGGGACCAGCCGCTGGCGGGCCGGGTGACGGTGGGCATCCATTGCGATGACCTCGGCGCCATGGTGCGGTACCGGCGCGCCAGGGTGTCGGTGATCGGCGATTACTGGGTGACCGCCCGCCGCCTGGAAGCCGGCACGGTGATTGACGACGGCGCCCTGGAGCGCCGCCACGGCGACCTGGCGGCCCTGCCCGACCAGGCGGTGCTGAGCAAGGAGGCCCTGCTGGGCCGGGAGGCACGGCGGACCCTCGCCGCCGGCCAGGTGCCAAGGGCCCATCAGATCCGTCGCCCGCCCCTGGTGGCGCGGCGCCAGACCGTGAACCTGGTGGCCGGCGGCGAGGGCTTTCGCATCAGCCGGGAGGGCCGCGCCCTGGACGAAGCCGGCCTGGGCGATCCGGTAAGAGTGCGCCTGCCCAACCGGGAAGTGGTGACGGCGCGGGTCACCGGGCCCGGCGAAGCGCGGGTGGACTATTGAAAATGGGACCGTCATCACGGATTGGGACTAAAGTTCCCACCGGCCACGCCGATAGTCCGGGATGACAGCGTGATGGAGGGTTTCCCTTGAAAATCGACAACATTTCCCACCTGTATCCGTCGAACACGGTGAATCAGGGCAAGGCCGGCGAGCGGGTCGGCAGCGACGGCCAGCGCCCCGACGCCACCGAGGCCGGCGAGGTGGCGCACCTGCGCGCGCCCGCCGGTGACGGCCAGGACATCGATCGGGCCCGGGTGGAAGAAGTGCGCCAGGCGATCGCCGAAGGGCGCCTGGAAATCCGCGCCGACCGCATCGCCGACGGTCTGATTCAAAGTGTCCGGGACCTGCTCGGCGAGGATCACTGACATGAGCCTGGCGGTCCACCTGCGGCGCCACCGTGAGCGCCTGGACGAATTGGTGACCCTGCTGGAACAGGAACGCGCTCACCTGGCGGCGGGGCCGGTGGATGGCGCGGAACTGGGCCGCCTGGCGGAACGCAAACAGGCTTGCCTGACGGCGCTGAATGAGTTCGAGCAGCGCCGCCGGGAGGTTCAGCGCCGCCTCGGTTACCGCGACGATCACGAAGGCGACCGTCGCGCCGCCCGCCAGGCCGGCTGCGCCGACCTGTGGGCCGCCATCCTGACCACCGCGCACCGTGCCGCCGACCTCAACCGCACCAACGGCGTGCTGATCGGCGTGCGCATGGAAAGCAATCAACGCCTGCTCAACGGCCTGCGGGAATGGGCCGGGCGCGGCCTGTATGGACCGGACGGCCAGGCGCGGACCGGCGGCGGGCGGGTCGACCAGCACGCCTGACCCCCTTCCATCACCACGACAAGCCACACCATCACAGGAACACCAATCCGTGAAAACCCAGGACATGCTCGACGAGGACGAAAAAATCGATGTCTTGCTGGCCTGCCGGCCGGTGTTCAACCGCGGCCAGGACGTGGCCGCCATCCAGTTGTTGCTGGATCAGGAGGGAGGCGACCAGGGTGCCTCGCTGTCCGACCTGGAGCACTCCTCGCCGGTGATCCTCGGCACCTACGCCTCGCTGTTCCAGAATGGCCGGGTGGAAGCGGTGCCCAGCTTTCTGCGCGTTAGCGAGGAAGTTCTGCTCGCGCCCCAGCTCACCGCGTTACCCAAAAAGCAGTACATCCTGGAAATCCCCGGCGACCTGCTGCTTACCTCCGACCTGGTGGAGCGGTTGCGCGGTCTGGCCCGGCGCGGCTACCGCCTGGCGCTGGCGGACTATGATCCGGATGATGACGAACTGGACGTGCTGCTGGAGGTGGTGCACATCGCCAAGGTCAACACCCGCCATCTGGACCACGACGGCGTACGGCGCGCCACTCAGCGGCTGCGCCGCCACGGCGTGGAAATGCTGGCCGATTACCTGGACGACCGCATCGCCTTCCGCCAATGCGTGGAACTGGGCTTCGACTACTTCCAGGGCGACTTCCTGCGTGAACCGGAACCGGTCAGGGGCAAGAAAATCGCCGGCAACAAGCTGCTGTTACTGCAGCTTCTATCGGAACTGCACAGCCCGGACGCGTCCCCGGCGCGGCTGGAGGAAATCGCCATCAAGGATGCCCAGTTGACCTGGCGTATTCTGCGCACGGTGAACTCCGCGGCCACCGGGCTGCGCCGGGAAGTGAATTCCATTTCCCACGCCATCGCCCTGCTCGGCCTCAACGAAATCCGCCGCTGGGCCAACCTGTTCCTGGTGGAGGGCGCGCCGGACAAACCGGAGGCCCTGACCCGGGACATGCTGGTGCGTGGCCGCATGTGCGAAGCGCTCGCGGAGTTGTGCGAACGTGACAATCCGGTGGACCACTTCATCGTCGGCCTGCTTTCACAGCTTGATGCCCTGCTCGACATCGGCATGCCGGAACTGATGGAGCAGGTACCGCTCAGCCAGGAGGTAAAGACCGCCCTGCTCAACCGCGCCGGCGGCCCCGGCGAGATCCTCACCGAAGTGGAGGCTTACCAGGCGGGCCGCTTCGACGCTCTGCGCCTGCTCGACGACCGCCGCTACTACGAAGTGGCTTACCGCCACAGCGTGGCCTGGGCCCGCCAGGTGCAGCAGGCCATGGTTCCCGAATAAGGGTGTTTCCCGAATAACGGACGACAAGTGAACACCCGTGCTACAGTAGCGCGCGACCGGAGTCCCATAATCGATAACAAGGATGCCCCATGCGCGCGCTTTTTATTGCCCCCTTGCTGGCCGTGTTCGCCCTGCTCGCCGCCTGCAGTAATACCCCAGACGACGATGTCATCCGTGATGCCCTGGAGCAGGAGCTGAAGCAGGCTCATCTGGCTGAGCTGTTCACCGTCACCGAGGTGGAGATTCTCCAGGCCTACCCCCAGGAAGGCGACGACCAGATCACCCTGGATGTACGCTACACCATGGAAGCGCGCCAGGGGCTGTCCGAGTACAGCCGGACGGTCAAGAATGACGAGGAGCGTGACGCCATGGACCGCTTCGCCATGGTCATGGCCCTGGCGGCGGTGCGGGTGGAATTCGGCGATTTCGAGCAGGGCGACACGTTCAACCAGGAGCGCCGCCTGGACCTGCAACGCACCGAGGACGGCTGGCGCATCCCACGCCCGTAGCGGTAGCGGCGCCCGCCACGTCCCCGTAGGAGCGTCTCGTCGCGACCCGGCTGGAGGGTTCGACCCTACTTATGGCTGCCGGCGATCTCGGCCATCATCAGCACCGCGTCCTCCCGGCCCTCGCCCCGGGTACGGTAATAGCCCTTGCGGCGGCCGGTCTCCTCGAACCCCAGCGCCCGGTAGAGACACTGAGCGCCGACATTGCCGGCGCGCACCTCCAGAAACATCACCGCCATGTCCTCGGCCTCCGCCTCCGCCAAGGCCCGACCCAGCATCCAGCGGGCCAGCCCACGGCGCTGCCAGGCCGGAGCCACGGCGATGTTAAGCAGATGGCATTCATCGAGCACGCTGGAAAGAATCATGAAGGCCACCGGCATTCCCTCCACGGTGGCCACCTGGCAGCGATAGCCGCTGCGCAGGCAATCGCGGAAGTTGCCGCTGCTCCAGGGCGTGACCTGGCTGGCCTCTTCAATGGCCTGCACCCGCTCCAGATCAGCGCTGGTGAGAGCGCGCAACCGCGCGCCGGCCGGGCCGGTCGCCCGGGGCTTGCCCGCCGTGCCCATCATCAACGACCGCCAAACCCCTCGGCCACCATGGCCCGCCAGCTATCGCGCTTGTGACGCACCGGCTCGGCAAGCATCTCTTCCAGGCTGCTCACCACCAGGGCCGGCAGTTCGCCGAACCGGAACGGTTGATAGCGCGGTTGCTCGAACAGGGCGCCGGCAAGTGCCTCGTCGAGGCACATCAGCACCCGCTTACCCCCCTGACGACCGGCCAGGCCGGCGAGAAAAGCCCCCAATGCCTGGACCGCCTCGCCGGCGGCGGTGGGCTGGCCGGCCAGCGGGCAGTAGAAACGACGGGGCCGCTCCCGGCCCGCCCCGAACACCGCCAGCAAGGCACCGGCCAGGGAACCGGTATGGCGGCCCAACTCCGGCGCGCTCGGGTCTTCCTGCTGGAACACCACCCAGGTGTCGCCGGCCAGGTGCGCCTCCAGGGTGAACACCAGGATGCCCGCGCGGCCGCCCTCCTCCGCGAAGGCGTTGCGGGTCTCGGGCGCGCGCGTGTTCTCCCGGGTCCGGGGCGGCTCTTTAACTGGCGCGGAAGGCTTGTCGAGCGCTGAAGGCTCTTGCAAGTGCGCTGAAGGCTCGTCCAAGCGCGCTGAAGGCTGATCCAAGAGCGCTGAAGGCTCTTCCTCCGCCGGGGCCTGGGGCAACCGTACCGGGCGCGGCACCACGGAGGCGGGTACCGCGTCGGCCATGGGCGTGGGCTGGCCGTCGCTTTCCGCCTCCCAGTCCAGCGTCTCACTGGGCGCCGCGCCGGGCAGGGGCACCCGCGCCACCCAGGGTGTCAGCCCCAGGGCCCGCAGATAGCTTTGGCGTTGCGCTTCGTTCATGGTCGGCTCGGTGAAAAAACGGATGAGACGCAGCTTAGCAAATTCACGCCGGCGGCTGTATCGCGGGACGCGCAAAGCGGGCCGTCAGCCCCTGAACGGCGGCCAGCAAGGCGCCGCTCAGCGCGCCATACAGGTGTGCGTTCACATAAACCCGACCGTGAATCCAGGCACGCAGATAATCCAGATCGTAGCCCGGGGTCTGCTCCCAGATCAGACGCCCCGCCACCAGCGCCAGCACCAGGGAATGCAGCACCGGGTTACCGCGCCAGCCGATCAGCAGGCAGTACACCAGCAGCCCCTGCAACAGGCCGGAGAGGCCCACGTACCAGTCCAGGTCCCGATCAATCAGGAACATGGCCAGGCTCACCAGGGGCGCGCTGACCAGAAACCACAACCAGAACCGGCGGCGGTCCAGCAGGTCCCGGAAGAACCACAGGATCAGCCCCAGCCCGGCCAGGTTCATCAGCGTGTGCCAGTGATTCAGATGCACCAGATGGGCGCTGAACAGCCGCCAGATTTGACCCGCCTCAAGGGCTACCCGGTCATAGCGCAACGTCGAATTGACCCACGGATGCGCCACGCCCAGGATCAGAACCAGAGCGGAGAAGGCAGCGGCATGGACAAACAGCTTGGGGTCGCGGGCGGTCATGGGCGCAGCATACGCCGGCCGGCCGGAATTGCCCACTGCGCCCAGGCCCCGCCTTGGTTAAACTAACCCGCTTCCCGGTGCCCCCCGCGCCATCCACGCACTTCAATCAGCAATCACCGAGACGCCATGTCCTCTCCGTCTTCTTCCCCCATTACCCAACCCGGGCGCGCCGCCGTGATCGGCCTGTGGCTCGGTCCCCTGTGGCTGATCATCACCCTGGTGGCACCACCGCCGGCGGGCATGCCGGACCCGGCCTGGGCCTGCGTGGGTCTGGCCTTGCTGATGGCCACCTGGTGGGCCACCGAGGCGTTGCCGATTCCAGCCACCGCCTTGCTGCCGCTGGCCCTGTCGCCGGCCCTGGGGATCACCGACATGTCCCGCACCGCCAGCGCCTATGCCAATCCGGTGGTGTTTCTGTTCTTTGGCGGCTTCCTGCTCGGCCTGGCGATGCAGCACTGGCACCTGCACCGGCGGCTGGCGTTGCACGTGCTGCGGCTGGTGGGGCCGCAACCACGCCGCCAGATCGGCGGCTTCATGATCGCCACCGGCTTCCTCAGCATGTGGGTCTCCAACACCGCCACCGCGATCATGATGCTGCCCATCGGCATGTCCGTGATCAGCCTGCTGGACGACGGCGGCGGCGACCGTCGCGAGGTGAACCGCTACGCCACCGCCCTGCTGCTGGCCATCGCCTACTCCGCCAGCATCGGTGGCGTGGCCACCCTTATCGGCACCCCGCCGAACTCCCTGCTGGCCGGCTATCTGCATGACAACCAGGGTATCGATCTGGGCTTCGCTCAGTGGATGATCGTGGGCGTGCCGATCAGCATTTCCATGATGCTGGTGGCCTGGTGGTGGCTGACCCGGGGCGGCTTCAAGCTCGGCACCGGCGGTGACAGTGCCACCCTGATCAACGAAGAGCTGACCAGGATGGGCCCCATCGACAGCGCCGAGAAGCGGGTGGCGGCGATCTTCGTGCTGGCCGCCGTGGCCTGGATCGGCCGGCCTTTCCTGAGCAGCCACCTGGGCCTTACCTGGCTCAGCGACACCGGCATCGCCATCGCCGCCGGTCTGATCATGTTTCTGGCGCCCAGCGGTCGTATGCGGGGGGAACGGCTGCTTACCTGGGACAGCGCCCGGGACCTGCCCTGGGGCGTGCTGCTGCTGTTCGGCGGCGGCCTGTCCCTGGCGGCGGCGATCTCCGATTCCGGGCTGGCGAAATGGATCGCCGAGCAGTTGCAGGTGCTGCATGGCTTCCCGATCCTGATGATCGTGGGTCTGGTGGTACTGGTGATCCTGTTCCTTACCGAGGTCACCTCCAACACCGCCACCGCCGCCGCCTTCCTGCCCTTGCTGGGCGCGCTGGCGGTGTCCCAGGACATCTCTCCACTGCTCACCACCATCCCGGCGGCGGTGGCCGCCAGCTGCGCCTTCATGATGCCCGTGGCCACGCCACCTAACGCCATCGTGTTCGCCGCCGGCCACATGCGCATCCAGTCGATGATCCGCGCCGGCCTGGTGCTCAATCTGGTCGGCGTGGTGCTGATCACCCTGCTGGCGCTGCCGCTGATGAAGTTGATGTAGGGTCTGGGTCCGGCCTTCGCTTCCCGCTCAAGGACAAGCAAACATAAAAAAACCCCGCCGAAGCGGGGTTTTTTTATAGGGGGTCGGTATGACCGGGAGGCTTACATCATGCCGCCCATGCCACCCATACCGCCCATGCCACCCATGTCCGGGGCACCGGCGCCGGCGTTTTCTTCCGGCTTGTCGGCCACCATGGCTTCGGTGGTGATCATCAGGCCGGCGATGGACGCCGCTGCCTGCAGCGCGGAGCGGGTTACCTTGGCGGGGTCCAGGATACCCATTTCCAGCATGTCACCGTACTCGCCGCTGGCGGCGTTGTAGCCGTAGTTGCCGGAACCGTTACGCACTTCCTGTACCACCACGGACGGCTCGCCGCCGGCGTTGTGGACGATCTGGCGCAGCGGGGACTCGAGGGCGCGGATCACCAGCGCGATGCCGGCGTTCTGCTCTTCGTTGTCGCCTTTCAGGTCACCGATGCTGGTCAGGGCACGTACCAGGGCCACGCCACCGCCAGGCACCACGCCTTCTTCAACGGCCGCACGGGTCGCGTGCAGGGCGTCGTCGACGCGGGCTTTCTTCTCTTTCATTTCCACTTCGGTGGCGGCACCGATCTTGATCACGGCCACGCCGCCGGCCAGCTTGGCCACGCGCTCTTGCAGCTTCTCGCGATCGTAATCGGAAGAGGAGTTGTCGATTTCCTTGCGGATCTGCTCAACACGGGCGTCGATGTCGCCCTGCTCGCCCTTGCCACCCACCACGGTGGTGTTTTCCTTGTCGATGTTGACCTTCTTGGCGGAACCCAGGTCTTCCAGGGACACGTTTTCCAGGCTCAGGCCCACTTCCTCGGAAATCACGGTACCGCCGGTAAGGATGGCGATGTCCTGCAGCATGGCTTTACGGCGGTCGCCGAAGCCCGGTGCTTTCACGGCGGCGCACTTGATGATGCCGCGCATGTTGTTGACCACCAGGGTGGCCAGCGCTTCGCCTTCGATGTCCTCGGCGATGATCATCAGCGGACGACCGGCCTTGGCCACGTTCTCCAGTACCGGCAGCAGCTCGCGGATGTTGGAGATTTTCTTGTCAACCAGCAGGATGTAGGGGTCTTCCAGCTCGACCTGCATCTTTTCCTGGTTGTTGATGAAGTACGGGCTCAGGTAGCCACGGTCGAACTGCATGCCTTCCACGACTTCCAGTTCGTTGACCAGGGACTGGCCTTCCTCGACGGTGATAACACCTTCCTGCCCCACTTTCTCCATGGCCTGAGCGATGATTTCACCCACGGACTTGTCGGAGTTGGCGGAGATGGTGCCCACCTGCTCGATGCTCTTGGTGTTGTCGCACGGGGTGGACAGGGACTTGAGCTGCTCGACCACGGCGTCGGTGGCTTTGTCGATGCCGCGCTTGAGGTCCATCGGGTTCATGCCGGCGGCGACCGCCTTCAGGCCTTCGTTGACGATGGACTGGGCCAGCACGGTGGCGGTGGTGGTGCCGTCACCGGCTTCGTCGTTGGCCTTGGAAGCCACTTCCTTCACCAGCTGGGCGCCCATGTTCTCGAACTTGTCTTCCAGCTCGATTTCCTTGGCCACGGACACGCCGTCCTTGGTGATGGTGGGCGCGCCGAAGGATTTCTCCAGCACCACGTTGCGGCCTTTCGGGCCCAGGGTTACCTTGACCGCGTCGGCCAGGGTGTTCACGCCCTTGGCCATGCGCTGACGGGCGGAGTCACGGAACAATACTTCTTTCGCCATTGTGTCTTACCTCTGCAAATTCGTTATTACCGGCACCAATCGGCACTGGCACGACCGGACGGTCCGGCGGCCTCGCCTTGGCGGTCGATCAGCCTTCGATGACGGCCAGAATCTCGGCTTCGCTCATGATCAACAGCTCTTCGCCATCCACCTTCACGGTGTTGCCGGAGTACTGACCGAAGATCACCTTGTCGCCCACCTTCACGTCCAGGGGGCGCACTTCGCCGCTGTCCTGGATCTTGCCGTTGCCGGCGGCGATCACTTCGCCACGGGACGGCTTCTCGGCGGCGGAACCCGGCAGCACGATACCGCCGGCGGTCTTGGTTTCTTCCTCCTCGCGGCGCACCAGCACGCGATCATGCAAAGGACGGATTTTCATGGTCTCCATTCTCCAAGGTCGTAATCAAAGGTTAGCGGGGTCACCCGAGAACCGGATTAGCACTCTCACGGTTTGAGTGCTAATCATAGTTACCGCGACTTTTCAGTCAATAGGCGCGGGCGGGAAATGCCGCTCCGGCACCGTGTTCAGCGAGATGGGGACGTGAAGGCGGGTTTCAAGGGACCGTTGCGTCATTGGCCCGGCCCGGTTCGATGGGCATACTCCGGGTTTTCCTCGACAAGGAGCGACCCATGGATCTCAACGACAAAGTAGTGGTGGTCACCGGTGCCGGTCGCGGCCTGGGCCGCGCCATCGCCGAGAATCTGGCCGGCCAGGGCGCGCGTATCGCCTGCGTGGACCTCAATGAGGACGACCTGCGCGACACCGTGGCGCGCTGCGAGGGCGCCGGCGGCGACGCCAAGAGCTACCTCGCCAACGTGGCCCGGGAAGAAGAGGTAACCGCCCTGTTCGACGAGGTGGTGGCGGATTTCGGCGCCGTGCACGGCCTGGTCAACAACGCCGGCATCACCCGCGATGGCCTGCTGATCAAATACAAGGACGGCGAGCTGCAATCCACCATGAGTCTGCAGCAATGGCAGGCGGTGATCGACGTGAACCTGACCGGCGTGTTCCTGTGTGGCCGCGAGGCGGCCCGCTGCATGCTCGAAGCCGGCGTCGACGAGGGCGTGATCGTCAATATCTCATCCATTGCCCGCCATGGCAGCTTCGGGCAGACCAACTACGCCGCCGCCAAGGCCGGCGTGGTGGCCATGGCCGAGGTGTGGGCCCGGGAACTGGCCCGCTACAACATCCGCACCGGGGTGGTGGCGCCGGGCACCATCAACACCGACATGATCGCCGCCATGAAACCGGAGGCCCGTGACCGGCTGGTGGCCGGCGTACCGCTCAAGCGCCTCGGCGAGCCGGAGCACATCGCCTTGTCAGTGCGTTTCATCTTCGAGAACGACTACTTCACCGGTCGGGTGATCGAGACCGACGGCGGATTGAGGTAGGAGCGGTGGTTCCACCGCTCCTACGGGAGAGGCGGAGATGAACCAGGAATTCCGCGACGCGGTCTACCAGATCGTGGCCGCCATCCCGGCCGGCACGGTGGCCAGCTACGGCCAGGTGGCGCGGCAGGCGGGCTGGCCCCGCCACGCCCGCTTCGTGGGGCGCTTGATGAGCCAGCTGCCGAAGGGCACCGTCCTGCCCTGGCACCGGGTGATTCGCGGCGACGGCGGGTTGCCCCTGGCGGGCACGCCCAGCGGCGAGGTCCAACTGCGCCGGCTCGCCGAGGAAGGGGTGGCGGTGGTCGGTAACCGGGTGCCGAAGCGCTGCTTCTGGGCGCCCGGTGAGGATCGCCGGAGCTGACGGTGGCGAACGCCGCCTCCACCATTTCGCGGCTGAAGCGGATCGCCGCCCGACCGCTCCTACCCCATCCTGCCACCGCCGTAGGAGCGACTTCAGTCGCGATTCCCTTCAGCCGCGACCCTGGTCCGGCGCCGCCCGCCCCCGCCGCATCCACCACAGGGTCAGCAATATCGCCGGCACGCCCAGCAGGGCCGCGTAGTTGAAGAAGGTCGGGTAACCGGCGGCCTTCACCACCTCGCCGGAAAAGCCGCCGATGAACTTGCCCGGCAGGGTCATCAGCGAACTGAACAGGGCGAACTGGGTGGCACTGAAGTTGCGGTTGGTGAGGCTGGACATGAAGGCGATCAGGGCCACGTTGGCGAAGCCGCCGAACAGATTGTCGGCGCTGATCACCGCCGCCAGCCAGGCCAGGGCCAGCCAACGCACCTGCTCCACTGGCACCTCGGTGACCGGCAACGGTGTCACCGGTGAATAGGTGGCCATCACCGCGAACAGCACGTTGGTGAGCGCCACGCCCACCGCGCCCATCAGCATCGAACGCCCCAGCCCCCAGCGCAGCACCGCCAGGCCACCCACGGCGGAACCCAGGATGGTCATGAAGAAGCCGAAGAACTTGGCCACCGTGGCGATCTCGTTCTTGGTGTAGCCGATGTCCAGATAGAAGGGATTGGCCATCACCCCCATGGTGATGTCGCTGATCCGATAGATCGCCACCAGCGCCAGCAGCCCCAGGGCCAGGGCGCCGTAGCGGCCGAAGAAATCCCGGAACGGGGCGATCAGGGCGGTTTCCAGCCACTGCGCCGGGTGCCGGCCGAAGCTCTGCCGGGGCGGCGTGTCCGGCTCGCGGATAATCAGGGTGGTGACGATGCCCACCGCCATCAGCCAGGCCATCACGTGGTAGGCGCCGTTCCAGGAGTCGTAGCTGGCGATGTAGAAGGCGCCGGCGCCGGCCACCAGCATCGCCACCCGGTAGCCGAGGATGTAGGTGGCCGCCATGGCGCCCTGGAAGGAATCGTCGGCGGAATCGATGCGGTAGGCATCGATGCAGATGTCCTGGGTGGCGGAGCAGAACGCCACCAGCAGCGCCAGTTGCGCGAAGCGCTCCAGGTGCCCCACCGGCTCCACCAGCGCCATGGCCGCCAGGGACAGGCCGATGCCGATCTGGGCGAGCAGCAACCAGCTACGCCGCTGGCCCAGGGCCCGCCCCAGCAAGGGCAGCTTGAGGCGATCCACCACCGGCGCCCAGAACACCTTGATGGAAAACATGATGCCCACCCAGCTGAAGTAGCCGATGGCGGCACGGTCCACGTCGGCGTCGGCGAGCCAGGCGGACAGGGTGGAAAACACCAGCAGGTAGGGCAGCCCGGCGGAAAAACCCAGGAACAACATCACCAGCACCCTGGGATGGCTGTAAAGCCGCCAGGCGGTGCGCAGGGTATCAAGCAGATCGGGCATCGGGGCTCCGTCCCGTTACGACCGGAAAACGCACATGGTCCCGGTTTCGGGGACGCGGCACAACCGGAGTTCGCCGCCGGAGAAGGTAATGCAAAGCGGCGGAACAGGCCCTAGTATGGCCCGATGACCACGCCCGACTCCCCTATCTGGTATCTGGCCGGCGCCGGCAACATGGGCACCCTGGCCGCCGGCTATTTACTGGCCGCCGGCCTGCCTGTGATGGTGTTGCGCCGCCATGCCGGCGCCACCCTGGACAAGACCCTGAGCTTCGAGGACGGCCGGCCCGCGCGCGCGCTGAGCCTGCCGGTGGCGATGCCGGCGGCGCCGATCCGGCGCCTGGTCGTGGCCTGCAAGGCGCCCTGGTCCGCCGCCGCGCTGGACGGGCTGCCACTGGCCCCGGACGCCACCGTGCTGCGCTTGCAGAATGGCCTCGGCAGCCTGGATGGTCTGCTCCCCGAGGGCGCTGATCTGATCGAGGTGGTCACCACCTCGGCGGTGAAGGGCCAGCATCCGGAACACCGGCTGGTGGCGGAGAACGAGACCTGGATGGGGCGCGCCGGGGTCGGGCCGGCTCCAGACTGGTTTCCGCGCCTGGCGGCGGCCTGGCCGGGCCTTGAGTGGACGTCGCCGATCCGCCCCCGGCAATGGCGCAAGCTGGTGGCCAACGCGGTGATCAATCCGCTCACAGGGCTGTACGACGTGCCCAACGGGCAGCTGCTGGAGGCCCCGGACCTGACGGCTCGGGCGGCGCGGCTGGCGGACGAGGCGGACACCCTGCTACGCGCCCTGGACCCGGCTTGGCCCGGCGACTCCCGGGCCCAGGTGATGGCGGTGGCGCGGGCCACCGCCGGCAATACCTCTTCCATGCGCGCGGATATGCAGCGCGGCGCGATCACCGAAATCGAGGCAATCAACGGCTGGCTGCTGCGGGAAGCGGACCGGCTGGGCCTGGAGTTGCCGGCCCACCGAGAAATCGTCGCCGCCGTTCGCCAACGCCACCCCTCTCCCCAGTAGGAGCACCGGGCGGCCCCCCGTGCTCCGCCCTAGCGGTCCCGGCGTTGCACCCACTGCGGTTCCGGGGTGCCGGTACGCTGGTTGATCAGCCGGGCCATCACGAACAGCAGGTCACCGAGGCGGTTGAGCAGCGCCCGGCTTTCCGGATTGACGGTATCGTCGCCGGTGTTCGCCAGCGTCACCAGGTCGCGCTCGGCGTGACGCGCCAGGGTCCGGCAGTGGTGGCACCAGGCCGCCGCCGGATGGCCGCCGGGCAGCACGAACTCCCGCAGCGGTGGCAGTTCCGCGTTGAGGGTATCGGCCTGGGATTCCATCTCCACCAGGTCTTCCTCGGTGAGGGTCACGGTGCCCGGTACCGCCAGTTCACCGCCCAGATCGAACATCAGTTGCTGCACGGTTTCCAGCAGGCCGTCCAGGTCCGGGTCGAGGCCCTTGGCACGCAACACGCCCAGGGCGCTGTTGAGCTCGTCCAGACTGCCCAGGGCCTGAATCCGGGGGTGGTCCTTGGCCACCCGGGTTCCGTCGGCCAGGCCGGTGCGCCCATCATCGCCGCTGCGCGTGATCACCCGGTTGATGCGGGTCTTGCCATTGCCGTCATCGCTCATAAATCACCGTCCGGATTGGCTTGAGATAAGGGCCTCATTAGAACCGGGCGAAGCGGGAGTTGAAAGTCCAAAGTTGCCAGGATGACGGTCCGTGCACGAACCCCGCCGGTGACGATCTTGAAAGAATGTGCAAGACACTGGGTCCGCCGGCGCCGGGCTCGTAAACTGGCGGCTCACTTCCCGGCAAGGCCGCCGCCGTCATGGGCATTCGCAATAAACTCTTCGTGACCTTCCTGGCCACTTTCCTGGTGCTGATCCTGGCGGCCAGCGGTTTCTTTTTCTTCGCCTTCGAGCGCAGCCTCAGCAAATACATCGATGAGCGCCAGCAAGCTCAGGTGGAGCGCCTGGCCGAGCATCTGGGCGTGCTCTACAGCCAGCGCGGCAGCTGGCGCTTCCTGCTGGAGGAGCCCCGCCTGCTGGGGCGGCTGTACTGGCTGGCCGGCGACCGTGAGACGCGCCGCGAGCGCGGCGACGACAAGCGCCCGGATGCCCCCCGCCACCTCACCCTGCTGACGCCGAACAAACGCCCGCTGCTGGGCCCGCCGCCGCCATCACGGCTGAGCCAGCAAGTGCCGATCCACGCCGGCGGCGAGCTGGTGGGCTGGCTCGCCTACCCGGACCAGGAGGCGATCCGCGACAAGCTGGACCGTCGCTTTCAGGAACGCCTGCTGCGCTTCATGGCCACCATGGCGGTGGTCGGCCTGGTGCTGTCGCTGCTGGTGTCCTGGTTACTGGCACGTCACCTGGTGGCGCCGGTCACCGCGCTGACCCGCCACACCCGGCGTCTGCGAGAAGGGGAGTACGAAGCGCGGCTGACCAGCCGGCGCCGCGATGAGCTGGGCGAGTTGATCCGCCATGTGAACGGCCTGGGTGAGCGCCTCGACCAGGGCCGGCGCGCCCGTCAGCGTTGGTTTTCGGACATCGCCCATGAGCTGCGCACGCCGCTGTCGGTGCTGCAGGGTGAACTGGAGGCCATGGTCGATGGCGTGCGGCCGCTCAACCAGGACGGCATCGCCGCTCTGGAAGCCCAGGTGCGCCAGCTCACCCACCTGGTCAACGACCTGCATGATCTGGCCCTCGCCGACGGCGGCAATCTGCGCTACCACTTCCGCCCGCTGGACCTGGACAGCCTGTGCGAGGACGCCGTGGACGCGGTGCGCCCCGCTCTGGAGCGACGCCAGGTGAGTCTGGAGACGACGCTGCCCGCGGCGCCCATCAGCGGCGACCCGGTGCGGCTGCGCCAGTTGTTGGATAATCTGCTGCAAAACAGCCTCAAGTACACCGACCCGGGCGGTCGAGTGCGGCTGGAGCTGGAGGCCGAAGGCGACCAGTGGCGGCTGACCCTGGACGACAGCGCGCCCGGGGTGCCGGACGAGGCACTGCCGCGCCTGTTCGACCACCTCTATCGGGTGGAAAGCTCGCGCAACCGGGACACCGGTGGCGCCGGCCTGGGGCTGGCCATCGGCCAGCGTATCGTGGAGGCCCATGGTGGCACGATGAGCGCGGCCCACAGCCCGCTGGGCGGGCTACGTATCATCGTGCGCCTGCCGAGCGGCTCGTAGGAGCGGCTACAGCCGCTCCTACGGGGCTGGCGGAACCCTGCGCGGCAGGGCGCCCCAGGCAAAGGGGCTCAAATAAAGGAAACCGGAATGACGAACATTCTGATCGTGGAGGACGAGCCCCGGCTCGCGGAGTTGCTGGCCGATTATCTGCGCCACAGCCATTTTCAGCCCGAGCACACCGCCAGCGCCGTGGAGGCGGAACGGCGGGTGCGCGAGGGCCACTTCGACGCCGTGCTGCTGGACCTGATGCTGCCCGATGGCGATGGCATGGAGGTGTGCAAGGCGATCCGCCGCTTCTCCGAGGTGCCGGTGTTGATGATCACTGCCCGGGTCGAGGAGGTAGACCGTCTGCTGGGCCTGGAGATCGGTGCCGACGACTACATTTGCAAGCCGTTCAGCCCCCGCGAGGTGGTGGCCCGGGTCAAGGCGGTGCTGCGCCGCGCGCGGGGTGAACCCCGCGACCAGGAAGCCGGGCTGACCCTGGACCGGCACCGCTTCGAGGCGGTGCACGGCGAAGCCCGGGTGGCGCTGACCGCCATCGAATTCGAACTGCTCGCCACCCTGGCCCGCCAACCCGGTCGGATCTGGAGCCGCGACCGCCTCATGGACGTGATCTACCCGGACCACCGGGTGGTGTCCGACCGCACCATCGACAGCCACATCCGCAAGCTACGCCGCAAGCTGAGCGAGGGCCTGGGCGGTGATCACGATTGGATCGGCAGCGTGTACGGGGTCGGTTACCGGTTGCAGACGCCGGAGGAAAACGCCTAGCGGGCTATCGCGACTGAAGTCGCTCCTACCGCGAAGCTTCCACGGTTCGTGCATCCTTGATGCACATTGCCGGGCGATACTGATTACAACGCCGGCATGGGCCGGCCTTGCACAGCATCACCCAAGGAGGTTCACCATGAAAAAAGTCACGACCCTCGCCCTGGTTCTCCTCACCGGCGCCACCCTGGCCGGCACCGTCAGCGCCGAGCCGCCCCGCGGCCCGCAACCGGAACGGATGGTGGAGCACATGAGCCGCCAGTTGGACCTCACCGAGGACCAGCAAGCCCGCATGAACACGATCTTCGAGGAGCAGGGCGAAAAAATGCGCGCCCTGCATGAGGAAACCCGCCAGCGCATCGACGGCGTGCTCACCAAGGAGCAGCGCGCCAAGGCGGAGGAACTGCGCGAGGAGCGCAAGGAAAAATGGGAAGCGCGCAAGGACAAGATGAAGGAGCGCCGCGACCCGCGCTGATCGACAACCTTGCTGAAACGAGAAAGCCCCGACCGTCAGGCCGGGGCTTTTTTCGTGGCGGGTGCCCCGCGGGTACGCGTTACAGCAACGCCCGCCGCATATCACTCAACAGCTGACTCAGATAGCTGGTGAAGCGGGCCGCGTCGGCGCCATCGATCACGCGGTGATCGTAGGACAGCGACAACGGCAGCGTCAGGCGCGGCTGGAACGTCTTGCCGTCCCACACCGGCTTGGTGTCGGAACGGCTGACACCCAGGATCGCCACCTCCGGCCAGTTGACGATGGGGGTAAAGGCGGTACCGCCGATACCACCCAGCGACGAGATGCTGAAGGTGGCGCCCTTCATGTCCGCCGGTGACAGCTTGCGGTCCCGGGCCTTGCCGGCCAGCTCGCCCATTTCCAGGGCGATGTCCTTAAGCCCCTTCTTGTCGGCGTCGCGAATCACCGGCACCACCAGACCATTGGGCGTGTCCACGGCGATACCAATGTGCACGTAGTCCTTCATGATCAGGGCTTCGCCGCCCAGCTCCAGGGAGCTGTTGAAGCGCGGAAATTCCCGCAGCGCGTTGGCGCATGCCTTGACCAGGAACGCCAGCATGGTGAGCTTGACGCCCTCCTTCTCCAGCGCCTTGTTCTGGCTCTTGCGGAAAGCTTCCAGC
This sequence comes from Alloalcanivorax sp. C16-2, assembly GCF_046507615.1. NCBI lineage: Bacteria > Pseudomonadati > Pseudomonadota > Gammaproteobacteria > Oceanospirillales > Alcanivoracaceae > Alloalcanivorax > Alloalcanivorax sp. C16-2. The sequence goes on from NZ_JBKFTL010000002.1 coordinate 519,268, forward strand.
TCGGTGATGTCGGCTTCGTCGAACTGGGTCACATGGGGAATCGTGATCCAGCTGCGGTGCAGGTTCTTGGCCGCCACCTTGCGCAGCTTGTTGAGCTCCTGGCGTTCCACCGGGCCGAACTCGCTGAAGTCGATCTCCGGCAGGTCCGGCATGCCCGCGCCACCGGCAGCGGGCGGGTTCTCCAGCCGCTGCTTGATCAGCGCGTGCACATCTTCCTTGAGAATACGTTCCTTGGGCCCGCTGGGCGTGACGTCGGCCAGATCGATGCCGGTTTCCCGGGCCAGCTTGCGCACCGCCGGGCCGGCATGCACCGAGGCCGAAGGCTTGCCCTCGACCCGCTCCGGGGTTTCCGGCGCGACGCTCTGGCGGCCGGCTTCCGAGGGCTTCTCGTCCAGGTCGGATTTGCGGGAGCGGGCCGCTTTCGCGTCACGGTCTTCCTTCGCGGCGGATTTTTCCGAGGACTGTTTCTCCGACGCCGGTTTCCGCGGAGCGCCTTTGTCGGAGGCTTGTTCCCCGGAGCCACCGGCGGTTTCCAGCTCCATCAGGTCGGTGCCGGTGCCGATCTTGTCACCCACCTTCACCAGCAGCTTCTTCACCGTGCCCGCCTCCGGCGAGGGCACTTCCAGGGAGGCCTTGTCGGATTCGATCACCAGAATGGTCTGCTCGGCTTCGACGCTGTCGCCCTCGGCCACGTTGATCTCGATGATCTCGGCGGCATCGATGTCGCCCAGGTCCGGCGCCGCCACCGTGCGGGTGCCGCCGGCCGCCGGTTTGGCGGCGGACTCGTCGTCTTGCTGGTCGGCGTCGTCCTGCTGATCGGGCGCTTCCTCGTCGGAGGCGTCCTCGTCGGAGGCGTTGTCCTTGGACTCGTCGTCGCCGGCTTCGTCGCCAGAACCGTCGCCGCCGTCTTCACCGGCCACGTCCAGGTCCAGGAGCGGGTCGCCCTCCTTCACCTGGTCGCCGGCTTTGACTTTCAATTCCAGTACCGTGCCCGCCTTCGGGCAGGGCACTTCCAGCGACGCCTTGTCGGACTCCAGCACCACGATGGTGTCTTCGGCCTCGACGGTATCGCCTTTTTTTACGGACACCTCAATGACGTCAACAGGATCACTGCTGCCGACATCGGGTACCCGGATGGTTTCCTTGCTCACAGGTCACTCCTTCTGAGAGTTCAGTGCGTCACCGGATAGGGTTTTTCCGGATCAATGCCATATTTCTTGATCGCCTCCTTGACGGTGGCGGCGTCCAGTTCGCCTTGGTCACGCAGCGCGCTGAGGGCCGCCAGCACCACGAAGTAACGGTCCACTTCGAAGAAACTGCGCAGCTTGGCGCGGGAGTCGCTGCGACCGTAGCCGTCGGTGCCGAGCACCGTGTAGGGCGCTTTCACCCAGGGGCGGATCTGGTCGGCATAGGCCTTGATGTAGTCGGTGGAGGCGATCACCGGGCCCAGGCGCTTGTCCAGGCACTGCTCCACCCAGGTGGGGGCCACTTTCATATCCGGCTTGAGCATACGGTCGCGGTCGGCGCGCAGCCCTTCGCGGCGCAGTTCGTTGAAGCTGGTCACGCTCCACACGTCGGCGGCCACGCCGAAGTCCTCGCGCAGCAGCTCGGCGGCCGCTTCCACCTCACGCAGGATGGTGCCGGAACCCAGCAGTTGCACGCGCTTGGCTTTCTTGCCGCTCTTGCCCTTGCCTTCGCGCAGCAGGTACATGCCCTTGCGGATACCTTCCTCGGCGCCCTTGGGCATGGCGCCGTGCTGATAGTTCTCGTTCATCAGGGTGAGGTAGTAGTACACGTTCTCATGGTCCTGATACATGCGGCGCAGGCCGTCCTGCAGAATCACCGCCAGCTCGTAGGCATAGGTGGGATCGTAGCTCACGCAGTTGGGGATGGTGCTGGTCAGGATATGGCTGTGGCCATCCTGATGCTGCAGGCCCTCGCCGTTCAGCGTGGTACGCCCGGCGGTACCGCCCAGCAGGAAGCCCCGGGCCTGGCTATCGCCGGCCGCCCACCACAGGTCACCGGTGCGCTGCGGTCCGAACATGGAGTAGTAGATGAAGAACGGGATCAGCGTGAAGTCATGCACGCTGTAGCTGGTGGCGGCGGCGATCCAGGCGCTCATGGCGCCGGCTTCGTTGATGCCCTCCTCCAGAATCTGGCCCTTCTTGTCTTCCCGGTAGAACATCATCTGGCCGGAATCCTCCGGCTCGTACTGCTGGCCCTTGGAAGAATAGATGCCCAATTGCCGGAACATGCCTTCCATGCCGAAGGTACGGGCTTCGTCCGGGACGATCGGCACCACGCGCTTGCCCAGATTCTTGTCCTTGATCAGGGCGCTGAGCATGCGCACGAACGCCATGGTGGTGGACAGCTCACGGTCGCCACTGCCCTCCAGGAAGTTCTGGAAGATATCCAGTTCCGGCACCGTCAGCGACTGGCTGGCCTCGCGCCGGCGCACCGGCATGTAGCCGCCCAGCTTCTCGCGCTGCTCGTTCATGTAGCGCATTTCCGGGGAATCGGCGCCCGGGTGGTAATAGGGCAGCTCCTTGAGCTGATCGTCATCGAGGGGAATGTCGAAGCGGTCGCGGAATTCCTTGAGGCTGTCCAGATCCATCTTCTTCATCTGGTGGGCCTTGTTGACCGCCTCGCCGGCGCCGGTGGCGTAGCCCTTCACGGTTTTCGCCAGGATCACCGTGGGCTTGTCGCTGTTCACCGCCTGGTGGTAGGCCGCGTACACCTTGAACGGGTCGTGGCCGCCACGGTTGAGGCGATACACGTCTTCATCGCTCATGTGCTCGACCATTTTCTTCAGCTCCGGGTACTTGCCGAAGAAATGCTCGCGGGTGTAGGCGCCGCCTTCTTTCTTGTAGGCCTGGTACTCACCGTCCACCGCTTCTTCCATGCGGCGGCGCAGCAGACCTTGGGAATCCTTCTCCAGCAGCGGGTCCCAGAGCCGGCCCCAGACCACCTTGATCACGTTCCAGCCGGCGCCACGGAACAGGCTTTCCAGCTCCTGGATGATCTTGCCGTTGCCGCGCACCGGGCCGTCCAGGCGCTGCAGGTTACAGTTAACCACGAACACCAGGTTGTCGAGTTGCTCACGACCGGCCATGGACAGCGCGCCCAGGGATTCCGGCTCGTCCATCTCGCCGTCGCCCAGGAACGCCCAGACTTTGCGTTTGCGGTCCGGGATCAGCTCCCGGTTCTGCAGATACTTCATGACGTAGGCCTGGTAGATGGCCTGCATCGGGCCGAGCCCCATGGACACCGTGGGGAATTGCCAGAAGTCGGGCATCAGCCAGGGGTGCGGGTAGGAGGACAAACCTTCGCCATCCACCTCGCGGCGGAAGTTGTCCATCTGCTTCTCGCTGATGCGCCCTTCCAAATAGGCCCGCGCATAAATACCCGGCGCCGAGTGGCCCTGGTAATAGACCAGGTCACCGGGATTGTCGTCGTGCGGAGCGCGGAAAAAATGACTGAAACCGATGTCGTAGAGGGTGGCCGAGGACGCGAAGCTGGCGATGTGCCCGCCCAGTTCATCGTCGTTGAGGTTGGCCTTGGCCACCATGGCCAGCGCGTTCCAGCGAATCAGGGAACGGATACGGCGTTCCATGTAGATATCACCGGGAATCGGCGCTTCGTCCTTGGGCGCGATGGTGTTCAGGTAGGGGGTGTTGAGGTGGGTCCGAATCGCGCCCTGTTCCTGGGCTTCGTTGGTGAGGGTTTCCAGCAGCCAGGTAGCCCGTTCCGGCCCCTCCCGCTCGAGCACCGATTCCAGGGCCTCGAGCCACTCCCGCGTTTCCGCCGGATCGACATCGTCGAAGAAGTTTCTTTTCTGCATGGGCGTGCGTCCTTTATCGCGTTGCCAAGGCCGGCGCGGGATCGCCACGCCGACATGGGTAAGAAAAACGGCCGGGGTAAATAGGCCGTCTCTCGGTATCTTAACAGGTCCCGTGACCGGGCAGCCACGGAGGCCCGGGCGCCAAATTGCAACAGAGCATGGCTCCGGGCGGCGACGGCCTCAAGCCGCCAGCAGGGTCCACAGGGCGGCCAGGATCAGCCACACCGCCAGGGCCCGCAATAACAGGCCCTGCAGCGCTTCCAGGCGGTCCACGCCGTGCTGGAAGCCATCGTCGTCGGGGGAGGTTTCACGTTCCAGGCCGGCCTCGGCGACGGCGGCCAACAAGGCACCGCCGTCATCCAGGCGCCACAGTCGCCCCGTGGCGGCGGCGGTGACGGCGCCGAAGTGGCCTACCAGCGCCAGGGCCAGGGTGGTCAGCCGCGCCGGAATCCAGCACAGGGCGGCGTCCAGGCTGCGCGCCCAATCGCCACCGTCCGGGTGCCGCCACAACCAGGCCCGGTTGAGCACCAACAACAAAGCGGCGCCGAAGCCCAGCACCGTGACCCAGAACACCACGGCGAACAGCAAAGCGGCGCGTCTCAATACGCATTGCTCCAAGCCCTGAAACCAGGCCCGGTCGCATTCGCCGGCGGGTTGCCCGAACGCCTCATCGGCGCCCCGGGCCAGCGCCTGACGATCGTTCATGCGGCCACGGACCAGCAGGGTATCCAGGCGGCGGAACTCGCTCTCCACGCCCACCATCCAGAGCACCAGGGCGGTGCCCAACACCAGCGTGGCCAGCGCCCCCAGGACACCGTCGAACCAGCTGAACAGCAGAGCCACCAACAACGCCGGCAGCGCCACCGCCAACCACCAGCCCAGGGCGCCCTCCCCCGCCGACAACGAGGCCAGCAGACGCCGGTGCCTGTCATCGCGGCTCAACCAGGCCGGCCAACCACCATCGCGGCGGCGCAGGGCCAGCGCCAGAAGCAATACCAAGAACTTCATCCCGGTTCCTCCCAACAGCGTTCACTCCGCATCATACGGGAGCGGCGGGCACGTCGCGATCACGGCCACACCACCGGCAGCGGATTCCCCCACCGCCGCAGGAGCGACTGGGCGGGGATGAGGCGGCGGTGGGAAATCAGGATGGCAGGCGGGACCAGTCAAACGCCGGGCCCGGGTCGGTCTTGCGGCCCGGGGCGATGTGTTCATGGCCGGTGATGGTGTCCCGCGAGAGCCCGGGGTAATGGGCGATTAGCGTGTCCAGCAGCGCGTTCAGGCGACGGTACTGGGCCTCCTCGTAGGGAATATGGTCGGCACCTTCCAGCTCGATGCCCAGGGCGAAGTCGTTGCAGTTGTCCCGGCCTCGCCAGCTCGACACCCCGGCGTGCCAGGCGCGGCGGTCGCAGGCCACGAACTGCACCAGCTCGCCGTCGCGGCGGATCAGGAAATGCGACGACACCTTGAGGTCACGGATGGTCTGGAAATAGGGATGGGCGTCCGGGTCCAGGCGGTTCTGGAAGAACGCTTCGATGTGGGCGCCGCCAAAACGCTCCGGCGGCAGGCTGATGTTGTGGATCACCACCAGGGCGAGGTCGTCCGGGTCCGGCCGTTCATTGAAATTCGGCGACGGCACCCGGCGTGCCTGGTCGATCCAGTGGTCGGTGAGGGTGAGCATGGTCGGTAGTGTCCGACCGTTGGCGGCGGACCGCAAGCGGGAGTGTCGCGGCGGATGTCAGTCCTGCCAAGCGAGGTGGATGCGGCGGGGCGTGGATCGCGGCTAAAGCTGCTCCTACCGCACCAGGGTGGCCGTGGGGGCACCGCCCGGGTTAGCCGTCGTGGCGACGGCGCAGGTCGCCGATGACCGCTTCCAGGGCACGGTCGAACAAGGCGCCGTCCTCGATCAGCCGCGCATCACCGGCTTCCAGGGCGGTACCCAGTTCCCGGGCTTCGTACTCACGCACCTTGATGCCTCGGCGGTTGATGAATACCAGCTTGGCGCCGTCGCGCAGGTTGGCGGCCAGCTTGACCCGCTGGGCCTCCTCGCCGTATCCCAACTCCAGCCACTGGCCGGCGCGCAGTTGCCGCGCCGCGACCACCCGCTCGTGGTCCTCCGCCAGCAGGGGACGCTCGGCCTCGGCCCGCGGCGCCTCCTGCCGCGCCACTCTGGGCACCGTCACGCGCTCGGTTTCCAGCCCTTCGAGCAGCGCTTCGTGCACCCGGGCGAGATCGTCCAGCACGGCGCGGCGCTCGACCACGTCGTACTCGATGCTCTCCAAACCGTGTTCCAGAGCCCGCCGCAGCTTGGGCACAAGATCACGCAGCTTCGCCAGAGCCGCCTGGTCGCGCGGCGCCAGCACGCTCCAGATCAAGGCGTCCACCACCTTGGTCTGACGCCGCCAGGCGTCGCTGTCCTCTCCCTCGCGCAACCAGGTCAGGTAGAGCACCTGTTGCCAGCCCTGGCTCAATAACCGCACCACCACGTCGGGTACCGAGCGGCCCGCCAGGCGGGTATCGATATAGGCCTGCACCGCTTCACCGGCCTGTTCGGCGCGGGCGGCGCCCTCCTCCGCCTCGCGGACCCGTTCAGCGACGCGCTCGGCGCGGTCGCGCTGGGCGCTGAAATAACGGTCAAAATCGTCCAGCAGGGCACGGAACAGACCCGCGTCCTCGTCATAGTCATCGATGATCGCGTGCACCGCCCCTTCGATGCGCTGGAACAATTCGTCGTCGCGCCCCTGTTGCGTGTCCCACTGGCTGCCGGCCCGGGCCAGCATGTTGAGCAGCAGGCGCGCTTCATGGCTGTCGTTACTGAAGAAGGTCTTGTCGGCGATGGCCACCTTGAGCAGCGGAATCTGCAGGCGACCGATCAACGCCTTGATCTCCGAAGGCAGGCCATCATCATCAAGGATGAAGTCGAACAGCATGGAGACCAGGTTGATGACGTCGTCATCGGCCTGCTCCAGAGCATGGATGGCCTCGCCGTGTTCGCTGTCGAGCAGCTCACTGAGCTCCTCGCGGACGTTGCGCTCACTCTGCTCGGGCCCTTCCAGGGCCTGCTCCAGACGCTGCAGCCGGGTGAGCATGCCGAACAGATCCCGGGTGCTGAGTGACTCCACCCGAGCATCGGCGGCAAGTGGCGCGCCGTCCATATAGGGCACGCCGTTGTACATCACCGCCATGCCGGACGACGGCGTCGGCGCGGCGGGCACGCCACCGGCGGCCGGGGTTCCGCTCGCCGACGCGGCGCCGCCCAGGCCTCGCAGCGTGGTCAGCAGCTCCTGCAGCAGGCCGAACATCTGGTCATTACCGGCGGCGGCGGCGGCTCCGGCTTCTCCAGCCGATGCGGTTTCGTTCTGGCGAATCGAGGCGTCGGCGTCCTGATCGCGACCGGGCCCGCTCCTGGCGCCCATCTGGCGGGGGCGGCCCACCGGGACGCTTTTCAGATCCGGCAGCACGCCGGCGTCGGCCAGCATCTGGTTGGCCTCGGACACCAGGGCGCCAGCCTCGTCCATGACCACCCGTTCAAACAGTTTAAGCACGATCAGGCGGGCACGAATATCCAACTGCAGGCGTTCCAGGCAGGCGGCGAAGCAGGCCGCCAGATTACGTGGCTCCAGGGGATTGGTCTTCTCGGTGACCGGGCGCTGCCCCTCGAACAGATACTCCAGCCGGTGCCGGAGCACGCCCAGGGCATCGTCGCAGCCCTGCCGGGCGCGACGCGCCAGGTTGTCCAGGGCCACGGAGATTTCCAGCTCGTCGTGCTTGACCAGCGACAGGTTCTCCACATCAACCCGGTCGCTCACGGTTTCGGCGGCCTCCGGCTCGCGCACGACGCCCTGGAACAGATTATCCAGTGCCTGGCGGAAACCCGCCTCAATGCCGGCGCGCTGGATACGCAATTCACGCATGGCGTCGAAATAGCGGTCGCGCTCGCTGTCGGTCTCTTTCTCGGCCAGGTCGAACAGGGTGTCGTCCGCGCCATCAAGCATATCCGACAATAACGTCGCGGCGCGGCCACGCACATGCTCTCGCACCTGCTCCAGCGGCCGGGGCAGGCCTCGCGCGGGCTGTTTTCCGCCGCCCACCGGTGTCAACCGCGTCACTTTGGCCATGGGACTCTCGACTCTGTCGACTGCTCGACTCTGGATTGCCTGGTTCGGATAAGGGTGCCGGCGGAAAGTCGGCCAGCACGGGGACTCTCGGCAAACTCTGCCAGCAAACTCAGAAAACTCAACTCTTCCTCACCCGAATACGACGCTATCACGACCCGGGTATCGGAATTTTGAACCAGTTTGCAGCTTCGGCATTTACCCGGAATGACGTAGCGGGGCGCCCCGCCTGGCGGGACGCTTCCATGGACCAGTCTATTTCCCTACCCTTGAGCGCTGTGTGAAGGCGCGCCGGCGGTCCGGCACGCTCCCTGCAAGACCGATAACAACCAACATCACGGGGAACCGCCCTCATGAGCGAAGCCGTCGTTATCCTGAAAGCCATCAGCGAGGTGCTGTGGGGCTGGCCCGCCCTGGTGCTGATCGCCGGCACCGGGCTCTATCTGACCGTGCGCCTGACCTTCCTGCCCCTGCGCCGGCTCGGTTTCGGCTTCCGGCAAGTTTTCGGCCCGGCCAGCGGCGAGGGCACCATCGGCGCCGGCGCCGCCCTGGCCACGTCCCTGGCCGCCACCATCGGCACCGGCAACATCGTCGGCGTGGCCACCGCCATCCACTCCGGCGGCCCCGGCGCCCTGGTCTGGATGTGGATGATCGCCCTGGTGGGCATGGCCACCAAATACGCCGAGGCGGTGCTCGCCGTGCATTATCGGGAGAAGGACAGCCTCGGCCAGTATGTCGGCGGGCCCATGTACTACATTCGCAACGGCCTGGGCCGTAACTGGACCTGGCTGGCGGTCGTGTTCGCCTTTTTCGGCATGTTCGCCGGCTTCGGCATCGGCAATACCGTGCAGGCCAACTCCGTTGCGGACGGTCTCCACGACAGCTTCGGCGTCCCCACCTGGATCACCGGCCTGACTCTGGCGGTGCTGGTGGGCCTGGTGGTGCTTGGCGGCATGAAACGCATCGCCCGGGTCGCCACCTTCATCGTGCCGTTCATGGCCATCACCTATCTGCTGGCCGGCCTGTTCGTTCTGTTCGACCACGCCGCCGCGCTGCCCGACGCCCTGACCCTGGCGTTCAGCGACGCCTTCACCGGCACCGCCGCCGCCGGCGGCTTCGCCGGGGCCGCCGTCAAGGAGGCGATCCGCTTCGGCATGGCCCGGGGGATCTTCTCCAACGAGGCCGGCCTGGGCAGCGCCCCCATCGCGCACGCCTCCGCCAATACCGACCACCCGGCCCGCCAGGGCACGATCGCCATGCTGGGCACCTTTATCGACACCATCGTGGTATGCTCCGTCACCGGCCTGGCGATCATCGCCAGCGGCGCCTGGACCAGCGGCGAAAAAGGCGCGCCCCTCTCCGCGCTGGCCTTTTCCAGCACCTTTGGCACCCTCGGCGATATCGTGGTGGCCTGCGGTCTGGCGGTGTTCGCCTTCACCACCCTGCTGGGCTGGAGCCTCTACAGCGAACGCTGCACCCAGTACCTGTTCGGCGACAAGGCATTGCTGCCGTTCCGGTTGATCTGGGTGATCGTGGTGCCGGTGGGCGCCATCGTCGGCCTGGACCTGGTCTGGGCCCTGGCGGACATCATGAACATCCTGATGGCCGTGCCCAACCTGATCGCCCTGTTACTGTTGGCACCCGTGGTGGTGCGCCTGAGCAAAGAGTTTTTCGATACCCATGGATAACGCCGCACCGCAACTGCCGGACTACGCCCGCGAACATCTGCATCAAGTGGTGGCCTTCGCCATCGAGGAAGACCTGGGCGACGGCGACCTCACCGCCGGGCTGATCCCGGAAGACGCCACCGCCACGGCCACCATCCTCACCCGCGAAGACGCCGTGCTCTGCGGCACCGCCTGGGCCGAGGAAGTGTTCCGCCAACTCGGCGGCGTGGACCTGGAATGGCACGCCCACGACGGCGACCGGCTCTCCGCCGGCGCCACCTTCTGCACCCTGCGCGGCAACACCCGGCGCATCCTCACCGGCGAACGAACCGCGCTCAACTTCCTGCAGACACTGATGGCCACCGCCACCACCGCGCGCCGCTACGCTGACGCCGTGGCCGGTACCCGGGTCACCGTGCTGGATACCCGCAAGACCCTGCCCGGCCTGCGCGCCGCCCAGAAATACGCGGTTCTCTGCGGCGGCTGCCGCAACCACCGCCTCGGCCTCCACGACGCCTTCCTCATCAAGGAAAACCACATTGCCGCCTGCGGCTCCATCACCGGCGCCATCCGCGCCGCCCGCGAGCAAGGCCCCGGCAAGAAAATCATCATCGAGGTAGAGAACCTGGACGAACTCCGCGAAGCCGCGGCCCTGGCCCCGGACCAGATCATGCTCGACAACTTCAGCCCGGACATGATCGCCCAGGCCATGGACCTGGCGCCGCAATCCGCCCTGGAGATCTCCGGCAACCGCACCCTGGAAGACGCCCGCGAACTGCCCGGCAGCCGCGACCTCTACCTGTCCTCCGGCGCGCTCACCAAGCACGTGCAGGCCGTGGACCTCTCCCTGCGCCTCGGCTGACGCACTGGCCCCGGGCTCGACGGCCTCCTAGAATGAAAGCAATCGTCCGGCCGGCCATGCCAAGGAGCCCCCAATGATGCGCCTGACCCACCCCCGCACCGCCGCCCTGGGCCTCAGCGCCCTGCTACTGGCCGCCTGCGCCTCCACCGACCGCGTCATCGTCGACAAACAGAACGTGGATGAAGCCCGGTACCAGCAGGACCTCAGCGACTGCCGCGCCATCGCCGACCAGGTCGGCACTGGCCGCGATGCCGCCGAAGGCGCCGTCGGCGGCGCGCTCATCGGCGGCGTGCTCGGCGCCATCTTCGGCAACTCCGGCACCGCCGGCCGCATGGCCGGCGGCGGCGCGGTGGTCGGCGCCGCCGGCAAGGCCGGCGATGCTCAGCAAGAAAAGGAACAGGTGCTCAAGAATTGTATGCGCGGGCGGGGTTATCGGGTTTTGAACTGAGTCCGCATCGGCGGCTATCCGCGGCTCCCCACCAAGCATTAAGATACGAGTAAATAAGTAGAGAACGCTTCCGAACATCGGGTGGGGAATACTCTTGGATATGCATTGCACCCTGCTTAGCAAGCTGGAAAGCCGCCAGGCACGCATCGGCATCATTGGTCTCGGCTATGTCGGGCTACCGCTCGCCCTTGCCTACGGCAAAAGTGGCTTCAAGGTGCGAGGATTCGATATAGACTCCGGCAAGGTGCGCACCCTCAACCATGGCGGCTCTTACATTGAAAGGATCACACCAGAACAAATCGCCCAGGCTCGCGAACAAGGTTTTGAAGCCACCGGCGATTTTGAAAGAGCCGCTGAATGCGATGCACTGATTATCTGCGTCCCCACGCCTCTCAACCGATACCGAGAGCCGGACCTCAGCTTCGTCACCAGCACCGTGGATGCACTCAGCCCTCACCTGAAACCGGGCCAGATTGTCTCCCTGGAAAGCACCACTTACCCCGGCACCACCGAAGAAGAACTCCTGCCACGTATCGAAAGCCAGGGCTTTTCCGTCGGCGAGGACATCTTCCTTGTCTACTCACCGGAACGGGAAGACCCCGGCAATACACAATACCAAACCCAGAACATTCCAAAAGTGGTAGGCGGCCACACCAAAGCTTGCCTGCAAGCCGGCATCGCCCTCTATCAAGGCTGCATTACCAAAGTGGTCCCCGTAGGTAGCACCAAGGTCGCCGAAATGACCAAATTACTGGAGAACATTCATCGCGCGGTCAACATCGGCCTGGTGAACGAAATGAAAATCGTCGCCGACAAGATGGGAATCGACATCTTCGAGGTTATCGACGCCGCCGCGACCAAGCCCTTTGGTTTCACACCCTACTACCCAGGGCCCGGACTTGGAGGCCACTGCATCCCCATTGACCCGTACTACCTCACCTGGAAAGCCAAGGAGTACGGCGTCAACACGCGCTTTATCGAACTCTCCGGGGAAGTGAACCGCGCCATGCCCGAATACGTGGTAGGCAAACTGATGGATGGCCTGAACCAACAGGGCAAGGCGCTCAAGGGCAGCCGAATATTGATTCTCGGCATCGCTTATAAAAAAAACGTCGACGACATGCGTGAGTCACCAGCCGTGGAGATTATGCAGCTAATTGAATCGAAAGGCGGGATTATCGAGTACAGCGACCCGCATGTACCTGTTTTTCCAATGCTAAGAAAGAAACAGTACAAATTAAATAGTACCCCGCTAAATGACCAGACCCTTCCTCTTTTTGACGCGTCCATTCTATGTACCGAGCACGACGCCTTTGATTACAATCTTATAAAAAACAACAGCGCACTCATAATCGACACACGCGGCAAGTTCCGCACGGAGTCATCGAGTAAAGTTGTTCATGCTTAAAAAATTGCTCTTTTGGGCAAAGGGCCCAATTGCCAGATCAAGCATCCACACCACCTTCATATTTGGCTTTAGGGTTCTTTTCCAAGCCATCCACATAATACTGCTTGCTCGCCTGCTAGGGGCCAGCCAATTCGGTGTTCTCGCCGCCATAATGGCATCTGCTCTTCTGCTCGGAAAATTGGCGACAATGGGTACACAGTACCCTCTCCTTCGTGCAGCAGCAAAAGAAAACGAATCAGAAGAAAAAACTCTCAGCTACGCAATACCCACGACAATTTTTTCTGGTCTTTTTATTTTCATCATTTTTTTTACAGCCACACATTATCTAACATCCGACTATAATAATTTGGGCATATGGCCAGTGATGGCGATAGGCCTGGCCGAATTAATTGGCGCACCACTGATAACTCTGTTCGCGATGACCCAACTAGGCAAAAACAACGTAGCCGCATCGCAAGCCATCCAGTCCGCTCCTTTGGGATTCAGGGTTCTCGCCATTTCTCTTATTTTTATATCACCCCCAACCAACCCCCTAATGGTATATGCCGGACTTTACCTCCTTGCCCCCCTTTTTGTTCTTTCAACCATTATTTACACGAGGCCCACAGAAATTCCACGCCCCCGACTCTGGCGTTGCCCAACCTCAGGAGAGCTGAGGGAGTCCATTTCCTTTTCGATAATGGACATAACATCCGCCGCACCATCAGAAATCGACAAAGCTATCGCTCCTTCTCTGATAGGAGCCGGCCTTTCCGGTGTTTATACCGTCGCCGCACGCACAACAGCGGCTTTAACCATGCCGATAACCGCGCTGATGCTCTCAGCACTACCTCGGCTTTTACGTGGAGAGAATGAAAACAGACTGCTAACTCTTACTATATTGAGTGCAACCGCATACTCGATCATCATCTCCCTGCCATTATGGATTGCCGCCCCATGGGTGCATCTTTTATTCGGCCCCGGTTACGCAGGAATAGAAGAAATACTCCGGATACTTTGCTTTGGCGTTCCCGCCATGACGCTACGAATAGTAAGCAACAATACACTTTTATCGCTCAGCAAACCAGCAAGCCGTACCTGGTGCGAAGCCGCGGGGATAGTTTTCTTTTTAGGGGCTTCGATACCACTTACACTGCACCTGAAAGCTGTGGGACTGGCTACATCCTATATGTTGTCTCAATGGATAACCGCCACCGCAGGACTTTTAATCATTATTATTACAATAAGAAGGAAAAGCGAGGACTGACTCAACCCTCCCCGCTGGACCTGGCATTAAATGGGCCAACAAGCCCTTTCCACAAAGCAACATCCTTCCCGTATATTTTTTGAAAAAAACAGCTATCAATAAAACTCTCTATATCCACATTTGTTTTATCCAAATCCGGATAAAAAGTTTCATTTACCCGTTCAAGCTCCTTTTTTATACCGATATTCTGCGACATCCATGTTTCAATTTTTTCAGGCTGCTCAAGCGGCAGCAAATCACCTACGATAACATCCCCAAAGCAATCCGTGACGTACCACACCTGGGGGAGAAAATGCTTTATTAGTAGAACCCGACATGAGAACAACAGATCCGATTCCAGCCTCTCGACGAAATCCGAGAACTCCATACGGTGAAATCCAAGTCGGCGAGAAACTTTACGATCCCTATCGGTCAACCCTCCATTTTTCATAAAAAAAAATGCTGACCTAAACCTTTTGGCAGGATCTCTGATTATGGAAAAAACTTTGACCTTTTTGTATTCCTTACCTAAAGCAGATCGCCAGTAAACGGCCGGCAAATGCCCCCTCAAAACCTCATCGGAAAAATAAATTTTCCGTATAGCCAAACCCGCCGATTTAGGCGGATGCACAAACAGCACGCCGTGGTCAGTCAGCTCGGGGGTTCTTTTTCTAGAGAAAAAACCCTTCAAAAACATATATACTTTAAAAGTAAAAACAACCGCCTGCCAAACAATCAAGCGAAGCTTCATCTTAACCTCGAAACAACAACTCTTCGTAACAACGGATGTAACTGGAAACCATCTTATCCAAAGTGAAATTTTCTCTTATTTTTTTTCTGGAATTATCAGATCTCAACACGTATGCGTCGCCATCCTCAAGGGAAAGCTTTTTCAGTTTGCTAACAAAATCCGAAACATTATCCTTTTGGCACAATACCCCATCGGAGTTCCCAACAATCTCGGGCAGTGATGACGTATTCGACGCAATGACCGGAACGCCGTTTATCATAGCTTCAGCCGCTACAATGGGCAGCCCCTCCAGCCTGGAAGGGAACAACAAAAAATCCATCTCCGAATATTTACATAACACCTCATCGTGATCGAGGCGCCCGAGAAAAAAACAATTACCCGGCATATTACTTTTATCCACACTGTCAGACACGATAAATAGTTCAGCATAGCCCCGCAGCTCTCTCATTATTGGAAAAAGCATATCAACGCCCTTGCGCCGAGCCCATGTGCCCACAAACAGCAACTTAAGCGGCTTGTTCCTTATTTTTTTCAACCCACTTCGCCCAAAGCTTTCAGGAACCCCATTTCTAATGGTAAGCACACTTTCTATATTAAACGCTTCTTTTGTCTTAAGTGCCGTATAGTCACTCACCGCAACGACACGTGATGCACGCGACATCCATGCAGCTTCTAGACTTTTAATCCACAGCCTGTGGTACAGGCTTTGGGCCATGCTTTTGTATTCTTTCAGCGCCGGGTCGTGGACGCACAAATGAGAGGTGGCGACAACAGGCAGCGTTTGACTCGGGACAAAGCGGTGATGGAGCCAAGTATTAACATGTACCACGTTCACCCACGGCGGAATAGCCGGAGTCTTTATGCGCCATGGAAAAAATTCCGCCGCATGGGGAATCCAATGAATTTCCGCCCTGACACCTCTGGCAGACAAACCATCGCAGAGCATTTTTGTGAATGTATCCACGCCGGTTCCTGTTTTAATGGCGGGAAACCAAACACCAAGACCACCTTTTGCCAACATGGACACCTTATCTCTTTTCAAAGAGAGCTTCGTACCTTCTTCCTGCCACACACCAATCAAATTTATTTAGAACAAAAATTCGATTTTTCTTTCGAGCCTTCCGTGCATCCACCTTGTTCAAGCTTAACGTTTCTATAATTCGATGCGCCAGACCGTCACTATCACCCGGAGCACACAGCCTTTCAGAATTGCCCGCCTTCATAGTATCTTTCATAGCCTTAACCTCAGAGGCAACGACCAGGCAGCCGCACCCCATAGCCTCGACCACGACTAAACCAAACCCCTCCTGATCCCCATCTTCTGCTTCCAGGAATGGGAAAACCGCCACATCCGCGCCACCGAAAATATCACGAAGACCGGCATGACTAACGGCGCCTCTAAAAAAAACCGCGTCATCCAGATCCAAAGCCGAAACAATACCATTCAAATTTTTCCTTAAAGGCCCGTCGCCAACGATATCAAGAGAGGCATCGGGAAAGATACTTCTAACCTTTGGAAAAGCCCTTAATAAACACTCCACCCCTTTTTTCTCGACTAACCGGCCGACAAAAACCAGCTTACGCCCCCCCGAACCCTCGGGGAAATTAGTATTTGGAAAAAAGGTGTCTATCAAGTCCACTCCCATTGGCGCAACATGCGTCTTCTCTTCTAAGGAAGGCGATATGCGAGCGACCTCCTCAACCATTGGCGAGCTCATCACTGTAATGGCATCGGAGTTCTCGAGAACCCACTTCTTTAGTACTCCCCACGCTTTGCCTCTTAAAGAAAACAGGTCAGCACCGTGAGAAGTAGTTACAACCATCACTCCCCTCCGCCTGAATATCTTCTTTATCGCGACGGCCGCCACGCCCTGCGGAATAATCCAATGAGCATGAATAACATCAATTTTATTTTTAAAAACAAGAAACGTTGCGCGAAAAAACATGGACATGAAGAAAACGGGAAGAAGCAAAATACGAAAAGGGGCTTCTCTGAGTCGGTTAATCATGCCTCCATCGTAAGCAAGATTTTCAAAGCAAGGTGGAGCGTAGCGGAATCGAACAACATCAATACCTTCCAGATTCTCTTTCGTCTTAGCCTTCTCGCAATGCGGGACCAGCACTGTCAGATCAAACCGGCCTCGCAGCGTCTTACATAAGTCCAAGACAAATCTCGGCTGATGATCTCCCAACCAGCGAGGAAAGGTAGAAGCCATCACCAGAATGCGCCTCCTCTTACTAGACATGCCAGACCTCAACGTCGACTTTTCGCCTGATACATCAGTGCGGTTATTTGCTCGGAAACCAGCCCTACGAGGAAAACCTGTACAGCAGACACCATGAGAAGCGCGGACATGTTTGTAAAGGTACCCATTGTCGCATAGGTGTAAATATAACGAACCAGCCCAAGCAAAAAGAGCAAAGAGGAAATGGGGATAAACACTTTTAGTGGTGAGTACAGGGTCGCGACTTTAAAAATTATCAATAGAAATCGCATTCCGTCCTTGAAAACCCTGATATGACTTCTTCCCTTTCTTTTTAAAACATCAACACCAACATACCTCACGACATAACCGCTCCTCATGAAAGCCATCGTTGATGTCGTGGGATATGAAAACCCATTAGGGAGCAAATCAAGCACTTCAGAAAAACGGCTGGCAACAACAATTCTGAGGCCCGAAGTAAGATCTCGAATCTTGTTCCCCGTCACGAAACTGGCAAAGCGGTTATAGAACGCATTAGCCAGATGGCGCCATTTACTGGCCTGCCCATCGGAAGATCGCGCCCCAACCACCATAGCCGCCTCTCCTTTCTTCATCTCCTGCAATATGGCAATGACGCTTTCAACCCGATGCTGGCCATCTCCGTCCATGAACAAAACCCATTCGCCTGTAGCCTCACGAAAGCCATTCTTAATGGATGCTCCATTTCCCATGCTTTCATTGTGAACTATAACTTTAGCCCCGTAAGACCTTGCAACTTCAGCCGTTGCATCTGATGATCCGTCACTGACCACTATCAATTCATCATATCCGGCCCAATCCACAAGCTCTGGCAGAAGTATGCCTAGGCCCTCTGCTTCATTTTTGGCCGGAATGACGATGCTCAATCTTATCTTTTCCATCTTTTTTTACTGCTTCTATAAACACATTGATGTCAGAAAGCTGGGGAGCTTCCCCCAACGCCCTGCCGTGTAGATTGCCTGATTCGACGATTTTTTTCGCGCTCTCAGCGTATTCCAAAGCCTTACCCAAAACCCCGAACGTGGCCAAGTAAGCTGCCGAGGACATTAATTTCTGAGCATCCTCCCGGCTCGATACCGAGGCATTCAAATACTCTACAGACACATCTATTTTTCCAGCATACAACTGCGAAATTCCAAACAAATAGGTAAGCTGTGCATACGACTGTGTATTACTTGGATAACGACCCTGATCGAGAAAATTCTTGGAGAGCTCACCAACGAAAACTGGAGACAGCCCTATGCAGCTATCTTTTGAAGACCAGTCGATGGACCTTTGCATTAAATTAAACCATGTATGCGAATATTTTTGGCTATTTGATAATTGAACTAAAACATCTCTATCTTCTTTGCTCACCCGATCCGTTCGACACCGGGTCAGCATTTGACTAAATCTTAACGGAAAATCTTGGGGGATTCGCTGGGACGCCCTGTCCAGCCATGCCGCTGCCTGCAGATGATTCCCAGTTTCATACAGCATTCGCGCCACCTCTATCTGGGCTCTGGCGGAATCAGGGGCTTTCTCAGCCCAAACCATTATCATGGTAGGGTAATGCCCCCAAAGCATGGCCCCTCGCCAGCAGAAGGAAGCCAATACCATCAGGGCTATACCGCCGCAAATCGTGAACTTCCATGGTTTTGCATACAGTGATCCATAATACACCGCAGGAAGAAATAGGAACCCTCCCCCCATATACATCCTGTGTTCAAAAAGCATTTCCAGGCCCACGGTGCTGGACTCAATCAGAACGCTTCCAAGCCAAACGAACAACGACATAGCAAGCAGAGGCAGTCGTCTTCTGAGCTTCCATATTACAAAAATAGTACCTAACCACCCAATCACCGACAATAAAGTTGTCCAGGGCTTAATTATTGATTGGCTTACCAAAATCTGGTCATGGAAAACGCCAGTCGTGGTCATTTTAGGCACAAACCAATGAAAGATATAAATCCAAAGAACTCTAAATTGCGTAAGCAACCTCTCCCAAGGAGAAAAGTCCCTGGATACATAATCAGAAAAAAGACCATTCCTCATTGGAATGTACACAAGGTAAGAAAGGATAATTAAAGTAGGAAGCAACAAAAATGTGGCCTGCCAAAGCATGGCCGGGCGCTTTAGGTTTTTCAGATCCCTAAGCAGGAAAAATTCCATTGCTAGCGCCAACGCAGGCAGAATCGCGCCGTTCTCTTTTGACAGGACGGCCAATACCGAAAAAACAAAAAGTCCCAAGCTCATCAAACAGTATGCCAGCCTTGGTTTTTGGCCCAGCAGCATTCTGCCTTTCAGCCAGGTTATCAACCCGAAGAAAACGAATAATGTGGATAATATTGCCATCCGCTGGACGACATACAATGTCGTTGACACGAGATAGGGATGGAAAAGCCATAGAGCGGCAACGATCAAAGCAACGATTTTTTTCTTTGTTGACGACAATCCGTCATCCATGACGGACACCAGCAAATGCGTCAACCAAAAAAGGAGGCAACCATTTAGTAAATGGAGGAGTATATTTGTTCTTTTAAATGGTTCAGGCGGAGCAGGCCAGTTGTTCGCATCTATCAAAAAGCTAAGCAATGATAGAGGCCTCCCTGTTGGTCCAGAGAAACCACTTCTTATGTAATTAGTAAAGCTCTGCCAATCCACTACCCCTGCATTGCCCCCCAAAGGCGCAAGGTTTGTTAGATCGTCGAAAATGAAGCTGCCAGTGAGCCCAGGCTGATATATCACCCATGCGACAGAAAGAGCTGAGTAGAAAAGCGCAATAATGCCTAATGCAATGGCCGTTTGACGAGTCATAATGCCAACCATAAAAAAGCCCGCCTTCGGCGGGCTTTTCGTGACTAACTTCTAATTAATTGCGACAGCTAGTGGGAACATACTTTTCGTCGATGGAACCGCCAGTCTTACATTTCCACTTAATGCTACCCGCCGTAGTGATAGCAGAAATAAGCAGGGTTGATTGGTCAATATTAGCGTTGACATCATTGCCGAACTTGACCTGAATAACGCCGCCGGTGCCATAAGCTGCATCCACTTCGTCGACGTAACTGCCTTGAATATCACCAGCATCAGCCAATCCTGCCGACGCGTTGGTGCTTGGGAAAGCCCCTTTCTGGTTGTAGTACTCAGCCACGGCAGTTTTCGCGCCAGCCGCCAGATTCAGGCCCTCGGAAACTTGCGAACGGATGGTGTAATCCTGGTAAGCAGGAATCGCCACGGCCGCCAGAATACCGATAATCGCGACCACGATCATCAGTTCGATAAGAGTAAAACCCTTCTGCACTTGTTTCATAACAGTCTCTCCACACTGGAAACTTTTTATGTGTGCTCACCCCCGAGGCGAGCGCCTGCACCCCTTTTATGCAGCTATTGGGCCAAGTTTTGCAGCACCCGGTTTGCCCTTGTTTCAGAGCTTTTGTGATACGGTTCCCATGCCCTTTTTTGTCACCGTGTGACAGCTTGTGTCAGCCCGCCTGCCCTTCTTTGTCAGTTTAAGAAGCGGTCGCAGCTGTTTGCGCCAACTGCCTGATTCAGCGCTCTTTACAGGGCCGGGGAAGGCTGCCAATCTCTTTCCGGGGGTAGGCCCTTCTTCTCATAACCACAATGATCGTCCTGACTATGACCCATGACTAATTCGGTATCGTCCTTGAGCGGCCTTGCCCGCCGTTTGGTGAAGGAAGGGCATCTCTCCATGGAGGCGGCTCAGGCCGCCGCGTCGGAGGCACGGGAAGCGCGGGCGGCGCTGGTTCATCATCTGGTGGCTGGGGGCCGTGTATCGGCGGCGGTGGTGGCCCGCTCCGCCGCCGAAGAGTTCGGTGACCCTCTCGTGGATCTGGACGCGATCGCGCGGGATTCCGTGGTCAAGGACGTGGTGGACCCGAAACTGATCACCAAACACACCATCCTGCCACTGTTGCGCCGTGGCAGCCGTCTGTTCGTGGCGGTGTCGGACCCCACCAACCTGCCGGCTCTGGAAGAGATTCGCTTTAATACCGGTCTCAATGTGGAGACCGTGATCGTCGAGGACGATAAGCTGCGCCGGCGGATCGAGCTGCTGGAATCCGAGCAGGAGGGCAAGGCGTTCGAGGATCTGGATGACGATCTGGATAACCTGGAGGCAGCGGATACCGAGACGGCGCCGTCCGGCGGCGACGATGCCAGCTCCGGCTCGGATGACGCGCCCATCGTTCGCTTCGTCAATAAGCTGCTGCTGGACGCGATCAAGGGCGGCGCCTCGGATTTGCATTTCGAACCCTATGAAAAGGCCTACCGGGTGCGCTTCCGTCAGGACGGCATTCTGCAAACGGTGTCGAAGCCGCCGGTGAATATCGCCAGCAAGCTGGCGGCGCGCTTGAAGGTAATGGCGCGGCTGGATATTTCCGAGCGGCGGGTGCCCCAGGACGGGCGCATCAAACTGAAGATTTCCAAGACCCGCGCCATCGATTTCCGGGTGAATACCTGCCCGACCCTGTTCGGGGAGAAAATCGTACTGCGGATTCTGGATCCGGAGAGCGCCAAGATGGGCATCGACGCCCTGGGCTATGAGCCGGAGCAGAAGCAGATGTATCTGGACGCGCTCGAAAAGCCCCAGGGCATGATTCTGGTGACCGGCCCCACCGGCTCCGGTAAGACGGTGTCTCTGTACACCGGGGTGAATATTCTCAATACGCCGGAGCGTAATATCTCCACGGCGGAGGACCCGGTGGAGATCAACCTGGAGGGCATCAACCAGGTCAACGTGAACCCCAAGCAGGGTATGGATTTCGCCACCGCGTTACGGGCTTTTCTGCGTCAGGACCCGGACGTGGTGCTGGTCGGCGAGATCCGTGACCTGGAGACCGCGGAAATCGCCGTGAAGGCGGCGCAAACCGGTCACCTGGTGCTTTCCACCCTTCACACCAACAGTGCGCCGGAGACGCTGACCCGTTTACGCAATATGGGCGTGCCGTCGTTTAACATCGCTACCTCGGTGATCCTGATCATCGCTCAGCGTCTGGCGCGGCGGTTATGCGAGCACTGCAAGGAGACGGTGGACGTGCCGGAGCAGTCATTGCTTGAGATGGGTTTCACGGACGCCGACCTGCAAACCGGTTTTACTGTGTACGCGCCCCACGCCGAGGGATGCGACAAGTGTCGGGGCGGCTACAAGGGGCGCGTGGGGATTTACGAGGTCGTCCGTATTACCGATGGCATCAGCCGGATCATCATGGAGGAAGGGAATTCCATCCAGATCGGCGATCAATGCCGCAAAGAGGGGTTCAACGATTTGTACCGTTCCGGCCTGGTCAAGGTCATGCAGGGCGTCACCAGTCTTGAGGAGGTGAGCCGCGTGACCAGCGGCCACTGACGGCGACGGCGGGGACAAGCATTATGGCGAAAACAGCGGCTCAAGAAAAAACGGCCACGTTCACCTACGAGGGGATCGATCGCAAGGGTACCCGCGTAAAGGGGGAAATCTCCGGCAAAGGCCCGGCCCTGGTGCGCGCCGAACTGCGCAAGCAGGGCATCCAGGCCAAAAAGGTGGTCAAGAAGCGGGAAATTTCCATTCTGGGCGGCAAGAAGAAAATCAAGCCCGCCGATATCGCCCTCTTCACCCGGCAGATGGCCACCATGATGAAAGCCGGGGTGCCCTTGGTGCAGGCCTTTGAGATCGTTGCCGACGGCCTGGACAATCCATCCATGCGCGACGTGGTGATGCGCCTTAAAACGGATGTGGAAGGCGGTAACAATTTCGCCGGCGCCCTGCGCCAGCATCCACGCCTGTTCGACGATCTCTACTGCAGCCTGATCGAATCCGGCGAGGCCTCCGGCTCCCTGGAAACCATGCTCGACCGGGTGGCACTCTACAAGGAAAAGACCGAGGCTCTGAAGGCCAAGATCAAGAAGGCGGTGAAATACCCCATCGCGGTCGTCGTGGTGGCGGTGATCGTCACCGGCATTTTGCTGGTGAAGGTGGTACCCACCTTCCAGGAACTGTTTCAGGGGTTCGGCGCCGAATTACCCGCCTTCACTCAATTCGTGATCGGGCTATCCGAAGGACTGCAAGCCAACTTCCTTCCCATTCTTCTTATCACGGCGGGGTTGATTTTCGGCTTCGTGGAGGGCCGCAAGCGCTCCAAGGGCTTCCACGACGCGGTGGACCGCCTGCTATTGCGGCTGCCGATCATCGGCCCCATTACCCACAAAGCCACGGTGGCCCGCTTCGCGCGAACGCTGTCCACCACCTTTGCCGCCGGCGTTCCCCTGATCGAGGCGCTGGACGCCTGTGCCGGGGCCACTGGCAACGTGGTGTATCGCAAGGCGGTTTTGCAGGTGAAGGAAGACGTGGCCACCGGCCAGCAGTTACAGTTCGCCATGCGCGCCACCGGGGTGTTTCCCGCCATGGCGCTGCAGATGACCGCCATCGGTGAGGAATCCGGTTCCCTGGACGCCATGCTGGCCAAGGTGGCGACCTACTACGAGGATGAAGTGGACAATATGGTGGATGGTCTGACCAGTATGCTGGAACCCTTGATCATGGCCGTGCTCGGCGTGCTGATCGGCGGCTTGATCATTGCCATGTACCTGCCCATCTTCCAGCTCGGCCAGGTAGTGTAAGGCATGGGGGTAATGGAGCCGCTGGCGGCTTATCCGGTCGCCCTGATCACCGTCTGCGCGTTGTTCGGGCTGCTGGTGGGCAGCTTTCTGAACGTGGTGATCCACCGGGTGCCACGCATGATGGAAGCGGGCTGGCGCCGCGAGGCCCGCGAACTGCTGGAGCAGCCGGCGGAGGACGAGCCGGCGTTCAACCTGGTGGTGCCACGGTCGCGCTGCCCCAAGTGCGGCCATGGCATCCGCTGGCATGAAAACATTCCCGTGCTGAGCTGGCTGCTCCTGAAAGGCCGTTGCAGCCAGTGTGGCGCCGCGATCAGCAAGCGCTATCCGATTATCGAGCTGCTCACCGCCCTGGTGGCGGCCCTGTGTGCCTGGCGCTTTGGCTATGGCCCCTGGTTGCTGTTCACCCTGGGGGCCAGCTTCACGCTGCTGGCTTTGGCGGTGATCGATCTTGATACCACGCTGCTGCCCGATGATCTCACCTATCCCCTGCTCTGGGCGGGCCTGCTGGCCGCGTTGTTGGGAGTATCGCCGGTGTCCTTGCCGGACGCGGTGATCGGCGCCATGGCCGGGTACCTGTCCCTGTGGAGCCTGTATTGGGTGTTCAAGTTGCTCACCGGCAAGGAGGGCATGGGCTACGGCGATTTCAAACTGCTCGCCGCGCTGGGGGCCTGGCTGGGCTGGCAGTTCCTGCCACTGGTGATTCTGCTTTCGTCGCTGGTGGGGCTGGTATTCGCGCTCTCCATGATGGCCTCCGGTAGCGTCAAACGTGGTCAGGGCATCCCGTTCGGGCCGTATCTGGCCATCGCTGGCTGGATCGCGCTTCTGTGGGGTGAACGGATCGTCAGTTCCTATCTCGGGTTATTCGCGCTGTAAGGAACGTGACTGGGAGCGGCGTTTCGCTTCCGCCCCGATCACTGCTCCCGCCTGTATCCCTCGCGCCTGATCCTGTATCTTTTGGCTCTCTCTTTTCCAGGAGCCTTCCATGTTCGTAGTGGGCCTGACCGGTGGTATTGGTAGCGGCAAGACCGCGGCCACGGACTATCTCGCAAGGCGCGGCATCACCGTGGTGGACGCGGATCTCGCCTCCCGGGTGGTGGTGGAGCCGGGACAACCAGCCCTGGACGCCATTGTCGACCGTTTCGGCCAGCCGGTACTCCAGGACGACGGCACTTTGAACCGCCGTGCGCTGCGTGAGATCGTGTTCAGTGACGAGGCCGCGCGCCGCGATCTGGAGGCAATCACGCACCCGGCCATCGGCGACGAGTTGCGCCGTCAGATCAGGGGTAGCCGCACGCCTTATACGGTGCTGGTGTCACCTCTGTTGCTGGAAGGTTCGCAAAAGGACATGACCCATCGGATCCTGGTGATCGATGCGCCGCCGGAGGTACAGGTGGCGCGCACCATCGCCCGTGACCAGGTGCCCAAGGAGCAGGTGGCGGCGATCATGCGGGCGCAGATGGCGCGGGAGCGGCGCCGTGCCCAGGCCCATGACGTGGTGGAAAACCACGGCCCGTTACCTCTGCTCCACGATCAGCTTGAGCACCTGCATCAAAAATATCTGAAACTCGCGGAACATCATGCCGGATAAACCCACTCGGATTTACCCCTGCCCACAATGCAAGAAGCCCACCCGTTGGGATGACAATCCCTGGCGGCCGTTCTGCAGCGAACGTTGCAAACTGATTGATCTGGGGGATTGGGCGTCGGAGCGCCACGGCATTCCCGGTGACCCGGATGCACCGACGGACGACCTGGACGATCTGTCGTAGGGAGGGTCGTTCGACCCCGATGCGGCGTTTCCGGTAATCGCGGTCGAACGACCGCTCCTACAGATCGGTGGGAGCGGGCCAGAAGCCGCGAATACCCGCCACCCCGTAAGCGCCATGGGCGCGGGCAGTGGCCAGGTCGCCCGGGCCGACGCCGCCGAGGGCATAGAACACCAGCGGGTTGCCCGCGATCAGATCGGCCAAGCCTTCCCAGCCCAGGGGTGCCGCTTCCGGATGGGTGGGCGTGGCGCGCACCGGCGACAGGGTGGCCATATCCGCTCCCAGGGCCATAGCCCGCTCGATTTGCGCGGCGTCATGGCAGGCCACCGACAGCAGACCGCCGAAGGTCGGCGCCCCATCCCGTTCCGCCCGCGTCAGCCCCTCGCCACTGAGATGAAGTCCGAACGCTCCTTCCCGACGGGCCGCCCCGGCGTCGTCGCGAATCCAGAACCGCAATCCCCGGGCGCGGCAGGCCGCGGTCACCGCCGGGCGGTCACTCCAGCCGCGCAGATAAACGCCCTGGCGCGCCGGGTCCAAACGCGCCAGCCCCTCGATGACATCGGCTTCGTCCAGGTCTTGCGGCGGAATTACCCACTCCGCTGGTAATTGCAGCGCCACCGCCACCGGTCGGTTAGCCTCCGGGAAGGCACGGGCGGAAAGCTCGCTTCGGGGCACCCACTCCACGGGCTGGCCTTCGCGACCGTGAGCGACACCACTGTAAGCGGTCACTTCGCGGAAATGCAGGGTCACCGCCAGATCCGGGTAGCGATGACGGACGGTAAGAAAAGGCGTCGAGCGGACGCCGTCCAGGCCCAGCTCCTCATGAAGCTCCCGGGCCAGGGCGTGGTCCAGGGCTTCGCCGGCCTCCACCTTGCCGCCGGGGAATTCCCAGAGGCCACCCTGGTGCTTGTGCTCCGGGCGGCGACTGAGGCAGAGACGGTCGTCGCCGTCCGGGATGATCGCCGCGACGACGACGATTTCGGCGAGGGGGGACGACATCCGCGTCAGGTCCGGTATTCGGCGTTGATCTTCACATAGTCGTAGCTGAAATCGCAGGTCCACACCTGGCCCCGGCCATCACCGGCTCCCAGGTCCACGCGGATGGTGATGTCCGGCCGCGCCATGACCCGCGCGCCCTGCTCTTCGGTATAGCTGTCGGCGACACCACCCTCGGCGACGATCTGCACGTCATCCAGCCACACCGCCACTTTCTCCACATCCAAACGCTCAATGGGAGCACGCCCCACGGCGGCAAGGATACGGCCCCAGTTCGGGTCGGAGGCGAACAGGGCCGTCTTCACCAACGGCGAGTGGCCGATGGTTTCCGCCACGAGCTGGGCATCCTGGTCGCTGCACGCGCCGGATACTTCGATGGAGACGAACTTGGTGGCGCCTTCCGCGTCGCGGATCAGTGCCTGGGCCAATTCCACGAACACCGCTTCCAGTGCCTGGTAAAGCAGCACCGCCGGGCGGTCGTCACCGTCATCAATTTCCGCACCCACCTGGCCGGAGGCGATCAGCATGCAGGCGTCATTGGTGGAGGTATCGCCGTCCACGGTAATGCGGTTGAAGGAGGCATCCGCCAACTGCTTGACCCACTGGTCCAGCAACGGCTTGGCCACCTTGGCGTCGGTGGCGATGAAGCCCAGCATGGTGGCCATGTTCGGCTTGATCATGCCGGCCCCCTTCGCCATGCCGGTAACGGTGATGGTGTCGCCACCCAGCTCGATGCGTCGACTGGCTACCTTGGGCACCGTATCGGTGGTCATGATGCCTTCCGCGGCACGGCCCCAGCCGTGCTCGTCAAGCGCGCCCAGGGCCTTGGGAAGCCCTTCCTCGAACGGCTTCATGGGAAAGGTCTGGCCAATTACCCCGGTGGAGAATGGCAGCACCGCCGCCGGCGGGCAGTGAGCCAGCTCCGACAGCAGCAGGCAGGTTTCCTCGCAGTAAGCGAAACCCTTGTCACCGGTGCCGGCGTTGGCGTAGCCGGTGTTGATCATCAGATAGCGGGGCGCGGCCTCGGCCAGGTTCCTACGCGCCACGCGCACCGGTGCGGCCTGGAAACGGTTGGTGGTGAACACCCCGGCCACCCGGGCGCCTTCGGCCACCTCGACCACCACCAGGTCCTTGCGATTGGCTTTCTTGATGCCCGCCTCGACGGCGGCCAGCTTGACGCCGGCCACCGGAAACCACTGCGTCTGCGTCATGATCAGGATTCCAGCTTCCCGCAACACTGCTTGTATTTCTTGCCGGAGCCGCACGGACACGGCTCGTTACGGCCCACCTTGCGGCCTTCACGCACCACGGTGCGCGGCTTCTCCGGCTGCCGTGAAGGCGGCGCGGCGCCACCGGTGCTTTCGTCGGCGGTGGGTGCCGCCAGTTGTTCCTGCCGGGCGTTCATCTTCTCGGCCTGCTCGCGGGCTTCCTCGCGGCGCTGGGCCTCCAGACGTTCCACCTCATCGTCGCGGCGTACCTCGAAGCTGTGCAGAACACGGATCAGTTCATGCTGAATCTGGTTAAGCATGGTCTGGAACAGCTCGAAGGCTTCCTTCTTGTATTCCTGTTTGGGGTTCTTCTGCGCGTAACCACGCAGGTGGATGCCCTGCCGCAGGTGATCCATGCTCGCCAGGTGTTCTTTCCAGTGCCGGTCGAGAATCTGCAGCATCAGATGCTTCTCGATCTGGCGCAGCGTGTCTTCACCGATCTCGGCGCGTTTACCCTCGTAGAGCTGCTCCATGCGCTCAATGACACGCTCGGTAATGCCTTCGATGTGCAGGTTCTTATCGTCCTCCAGCCAGTGACGCAGCGGCACGTCACAGCCGTACTCCGCGTACAGGGTCTTTTCCAGGCCCTCCACGTCCCACTGGTCTTCCACGGAACCCGGTGGCATGTAGCTGTGTACCACCTCGGGAATCACGTCGCGACGGATGCTTTCCACGGAAGAGGACAGATCCTCGCTTTCCAGAATCTGCTCGCGCTGGCTATAAACCACCTTGCGCTGATCGTTGGCGACATTGTCGTATTCGAGCAGATTCTTACGGATATCGAAGTTGCGGGCTTCCACCTTGCGCTGGGCGTTTTCGATCGCGCGGGTTACCCAGCGGTGCTCGATGGCTTCACCATCCTTGAGCCCGAGGGAGCGCATCATGTTGCGCACCCGGTCGGAAGCGAAGATGCGCATCAGATCATCTTCCATGGACAGGAAGAAACGGGTGTAGCCCGGGTCGCCCTGACGACCGGCACGGCCTCGCAACTGGTTGTCGATGCGGCGGGATTCGTGGCGCTCGGTGCCAATGATGTGCAGGCCGCCGGCCTCCAGCACCTTCTTGTGGTTCTCCTCCCACTCGGAGCGGATCTTTTCCGCCAGCTCCTCGGAAGGCTCCTCCATGTGCTTGATCTCTTCCTCGGGGTTGCCGCCGAGCATGATGTCGGTACCGCGGCCCGCCATGTTGGTGGCGATGGTCACGGTCCCGGGGCGACCCGCCTGGGCGATGATCTGCGCCTCCCGCTGGTGCTGCTTGGCGTTCAGCACCTGGTGTTTGATCTTGTCCTTGATGAGCCGCTGCGCCAGGTATTCGGATGCTTCGATGGTGGCGGTCCCCACCAGTACCGGGGCACCCCGCTCCACGCAGTCGCGGATTGCCTCGACGATGGCGTCGAACTTCTCCTGCAGGGTCAGGTAGACCAGATCGTTGGCATCCTTGCGGACCATGGGCCGGTTGGTGGGAATAACCACCACGTCCATGCCGTAAATCTGCCGGAACTCCACCGCCTCGGTGTCGGCGGTACCGGTCATGCCGGCCAGTTTCTCGTAAAGACGGAAATAGTTCTGGAAGGTGGTGGAGGCCAGGGTCTGGTTCTCCTGCTGGATGCGCACCCCTTCCTTGGCTTCCACCGCCTGGTGGATACCCTCGGACCAGCGCCGGCCCGGCATGGTGCGGCCAGTGTGCTCGTCAACGATCACGATCTGCCCGTTCTGCACCACGTACTCACGATCCTTATGGAACAGGGCGTGGGCCTTGAGCGCGGCGTGCACGTGGTGCAGCAGATTCAGATTGTGGGCGGCGTAAAGGCTCTCGCCCTCCTCCAGCAGCTTATTGTCCACCAGCAGCGATTCGATCAACTGGTGGCCTTCCTCGGTGAGCTCCACCTGACGCTGCTTCTCGTCGATGAAATAGTGGCCCTCATCCTCTTCGGTCTGCGCCTTGAGTTTCGGGATCAGCACGTTCATCTGCTTGTACAGCTCGGAGGAATCCGCCGCCGGCCCCGAGATGATCAGAGGCGTGCGCGCCTCGTCGATCAGGATTGAGTCGACCTCGTCGACAATGGCGAAGTAAAGCGGACGCTGCACCCGGTCTTCCAGCCGGAAGGCCATGTTGTCGCGCAGGTAGTCAAAACCGAATTCGTTGTTGGTGCCGTAGGTGACGTCGCAGCCATAGGCCTCGCGTTTCTGCTCCTGGGGCTGTTGGGAGAAGATCACCCCCACGCTCAGGCCCAGGAACTCATACAACGGGCGCATCCAGTTGGCGTCACGCTCGGCCAGATAGTCATTCACCGTCACCACGTGCACACCCTTGCCGGTGAGCGCGTTCAGGTAGGTGGGCAGGGTGGCGGTCAGGGTCTTGCCCTCGCCGGTGCGCATCTCGGCGATGCGCCCCTCATGCAACGCGATCCCCCCCATCAACTGGACATCGAAGTGTCGCATGCCCATCACCCGCGTGGCCGCTTCCCGCGCCACGGCGAAGGCCTGGGGCAGCAACTCGTCCAGCGTCTTGCCGTCGGCGTAGGCGGCTCTGAACTCGGCGGTCTTGGCCTGGAGCGCCGCATCGTCCAGTTGCGCCATTTCGTCGCCGTGGGCGTTCACCGACGCCACCAGGCGGCTGATTCGCTTGAGCTCGCGGTCATTCTTGGTCCCGAAGACTTTCTTGACGATGGTAGCCAGCATGAAACGTCCGTTTCCGATCAATGGGTGGGGCGAAAGGATGCCATTCTAAACACAATAGACCAGGGAGATAAGGTGCGGGGGGCGACTATTCAAGGGCCGGGAATCGCGGCTGAAGCCGCTCCTACGGTGCTCAGGATGCGGTATGAGCGGCTTCAGCCGCGATCAACCCGCTCCCCCATCAGCGGCGGGCGCGGTAGATATAGGGGTGCGGATTGACCTGACGGCCGTTCTTGAGCACTTCGTAATGCACGTGTGGGCCGGTGGAGCGGCCGCTGGACCCCATTTTGGCGACCACGTCGCCGGTGCGCACGATATCCCCCACCTCCACCAGTACTTCCTTGGCATGGCCGTAGCGGGTACTGATGCCGTTGCCGTGATTGATCTCCACCAGACGACCATAGCCGGTTCGTTTGCCGGCGTAGGTCACCACACCGGCGGCGGTGGCGACGATGTCGGAACCGTCCTTGCCGGCGAAATCCACGCCCTCGTGCCAGGCCAGCTTGCCGCTGAACGGGTCCGTGCGACGACCGAAGCGGCTGGACATCCAGCCCTGCGCGATGGGGCGACCAGCCAGGAAGGTCTCATTCTGCAGATGACGGTTGGCAAGCAGGTTCTCGAGAATGTTCAACTGCTGCTCGCGGCGTTCCAGGGTGGTGGTGAGAGACTCCAGCTCGGCCATGAAGGACGGCGGCGTGAAGGCACTACTCTCCGCCGGTTCCGGGCCACCCACGGCCAGATCGGCGCCGAAATCAAATTCATCGCTGTCGATGCCGGCCACATCCACCAGCCGCTCCCCCAGGGCATCAAGTCGGGTAAGCCGGGCCTGGGCGTCCGCCAGCTTCAGGGTCAGGGCGCGAATCTGTTCCTCGCTGAGGCGTTTGAGCTCGGCCACTTCGTCGGCCTGAACCCGCAGATTGTCCTGAAAGCGTTCCGCGACGGCGTCGGTGTAGGACGGCGGCGCCACACGGTAGCTGATCCAGTAGGCCCCCACGCCCACCAGCACCGGCAACGCCACCAGCACGCCCAGCGCGATCAGCGGCAGGAAGCGCGGCAGCGAAAAGGTGCGGGAGTGGCCCCGCTTGCTGTTCAACAATATGATGTTCATGGTGATAAGGACGTCCGATAATCCGGGTCGCAAAAGGCCCCGGGCTCCGCGTGTAAGCGGGCTTTTACGGATTGATCAAGGGTTCCTTAAAATATTTTTACAATCGCAGGGTAGCGTAAGGATTTGGCATGAGCAAGAAAACCCTGCCCGATGAACTCCAGGGCCTGATCCGCGCCACGCCGGGATTGGCGCGCTTGGCGCGGGCAGCCCGCGCCAATGGTCCGGCACCCGCCGAGGACCCTCGTGACTGCCTGCCACCGGCCCTGCGCGACAGGGTACGCCTGGTGGAGGCCGAACATCGCTGGCTGGCCCTGGTGGAAACCAGCGCCACCGCCCAGCTGCTGCGCTTTCACCTGCCCCGCCTGCGACGGGCCCTGCCACCGGGCGGTGATTTGAAGATCGTGGTCACCGGTAAGAGGGAGGTGGGTATCGCGACCTCGAAGCCGGCCCAGGCCGACGCGGGGCCGGTGCTGGATGCCAGCAGCGCCGCGCATCTGCGTCAGGCCGCGGACTATATAGAGGACGCGGATCTGGCGGCGGCGCTGCGGCGGCTGGCCGGGCGGGCTGATCGCGGCTGAAGCCGCTCCCGCGGTGAACCGCACCGCCGTAAACGAGAGCGCCCCGGTCGCGGGAGACGACCGGGGCGCACAGGGAGGCATCCACCGCGATCCATCGCGGCGATACAAGTGGCGCGGTTACTCCGCGGCCATGATCGGTTTCACGTAGGAGATCGGCGCGGTATCCGCGTCCTCGAACGTGACCAGTTCCCAGGCGTCCTCCTGCTTGAGCAACTCACGCAGCAGGGCGTTATTCAGGGCATGGCCCGATTTATGGCCCACGAATTCGCCAATCAGGCTGTGGCCAAGCTGATACAGGTCGCCGATGGCGTCCAGCATCTTGTGCTTGACGAATTCGTCGTCATAGCGAAGCCCGTCCTCGTTGAGGATACGGAACTCGTCCACCACGATAGCGTTATCCACGCTGCCGCCGAGCGCCAGATTCTGGCTGCGCAGGAACTCGATGTCGCGCATGAACCCGAAGGTCCGGGCCCGCGCCACTTCCTTCACGAAGGACGTGGAGGAAAAATCGATGCTGGCCAGTTGGTTGCGCTCTTCGAACACCGGGTGGTCGAATTCGATGGAGAACGTCACCTTGAAGCCGTCGAACGGTACGAAGGTGGCCACCTTGTCGCCCTCGCGAACGGTGACTTCCTTCTTGATCCGCACGAACTTCTTGGCGGCTTCCTGCTCCCGAATACCCGCGGACTGCAACAGGAACACGAAGGGACCGGCGCTGCCGTCCATGATCGGCACTTCCGGCGCCGACAACTCCACGTAGGCGTTATCGATCCCCAGACCGGCCATGGCCGAGAGCAGATGCTCGACGGTCCCCACCTTGACGCCATCCTTCACCAGGGTGGTGGACAGGGTGGTCTCGCCCACGTTCTCGGCGCCGGTGGAAATCTCCACCACCGGATCCAGGTCCACCCGCCGGAACACGATGCCCGTGTCCGCCGGTGCCGGACGCACCGTGAGATAGACTTTTTCACCGGTGTGCAAACCCACGCCGGTGGCGCGGATGACGTTCTTGAGGGTTCGTTGTCTGATCATTGATCCGTCACAAAATTGCCGGTATCCGCGAGGATACGTCCATCCTCAACGCGAAATAAGGGGGCGATGATAGCAAAAATCCCCTTTTCGCACCACGTATCCGCCGCCGTCAGTCAGCCTGACGGCGGAGGAAGGTCGGAATATCGATAAAATCGAGGTCTTCCGCGGTGTTCACCGCCTGCCGACCGCCACCCGCGGCCTGCTGCTGGGCGCGTTTACGCTCCACGGCGGGGCGGTCCAGGTCATTGTAATCCACCCGACCGTCAGCGCCGACGGGGGTTTGACGCCCACGCACCACCTTCAGTTCCTGTTGGGCGGCGCCCAGCCCGGTGGCGACCACGGTCACGCTGATATTGTCACCCATATCCGGATCGATGGCCGTGCCGATGATCACGTTGGCGTCCTCGCTGGCCAGCTCGCTGACGATATCACCCACCTCGGAGAATTCGTCCAGGGCGATGGACTCGTTGGCGGTGATGTTGATCAGGATGCCACGGGCGCCGCGCAGGTCCACGTCCTCCAGCAACGGGCTGGAAATCGCCGCCTGGGCCGCCTCGGCGGCACGATTGTCGCCGCTGGCCACGCCGGTGCCCATCATCGCGGTGCCCAGCTCGCTCATCACGGTGCGCACGTCGGCGAAGTCCACGTTGATCATCCCGGGACGCACGATCAGGTCGGCAATGCCCTTGACCGCGCCCTGCAGCACCTCGTTGGCCGCCTTGAAGGCGTCCAGCAGGGTGGTGGAGCCGCCCAGCACCGACTGCAGCTTCTCATTGGGAATGGTGAT
Organism: Alloalcanivorax sp. C16-2; assembly: GCF_046507615.1. Lineage (NCBI taxonomy): Bacteria > Pseudomonadati > Pseudomonadota > Gammaproteobacteria > Oceanospirillales > Alcanivoracaceae > Alloalcanivorax > Alloalcanivorax sp. C16-2. Next base: position 552,638 of record NZ_JBKFTL010000002.1, read on the forward strand.
CAGGGAGTGAACGTGCTCCTTGAGCGCCTCGATGCCTTCCTGGGCGGAGCGCATGCGCTTTTTGCCCTCGAACGGGAACGGCTTGGTAACCACCGCCACGGTGAGGATACCCAGTTCCTTGGCAATCTCGGCCACCACCGGCGCCGCGCCGGTACCGGTGCCGCCACCCATGCCGGCGGTGACGAACACCATGTCGGCGCCGTCCAGCAGCTCGGCGATGCGCTCACGGTCTTCCAGAGCGGATTGCCGACCGATGTCCGGGTTGGCGCCGGCACCCAGGCCCTTGGTGACCTGGCTGCCGAGCTGGATCACGGTCTTGGCCGAGGAGTTGCGCAAAGCCTGCGCGTCGGTATTGGCGCAGATGAAATCCACGCCTTCCACGTTTGAGCGCACCATGTGGTCCACGGCGTTACCGCCACCACCACCGACACCCACTACTTTGATCACCGCGCCATGGGGTACGGAATCTTCAAGTTTGAATTGCATGGTTGATCTCCCGTTAATGCTTCCCTGTTTACTGCTTTTTCCAATCCCGACCGGACCACCCGGACGGGTTTGAAACCTCTAAGCCGCTTGCACGCTTGCATGCTCCACGCAACACGCGAAAACCACTCCGATTCAGCGTGTTGCGTGCTGGCGTGTTGCGTGCCCGCGTCTTCATCATAAATTGCCCTGGAACCACTTCTTGAAGCGTTCCATCCAGTTCACTTCGCCGCCGCCGGCCTGGGCCCGCGGGCTGCGTCCTTCCTTCTCCATCCGGTGGCCGTACAGCAGCAGGCCCACGGAGGTGGAATAAATCGGGTTGCGCACCACGTCGGTGAGGCCCGCCACGCCCTGGGGCGTACCCAGCCGCACCGGCATGTGGAATATCTCTTCCGCCAGTTCCACCGCGCCCTCGATCTTCGAGGAGCCGCCGGTGAGCACGATGCCGCCGGGGATCATGTCCTCGAACCCGGAGCGGCGGATTTCCGCCTGAATCAGGGTGAACAGCTCGTCGTAGCGCGGCTCCACCACCTCGGCCAGGTTCTGGCGGCTGAGGGTGCGCGGCGGCCGGTCACCGACACTGGGCACCTTGATGGTCTCGTCGGCGCCGGCCAGTTGGGTCAGCGCGCAGGCGTACTTGATCTTGATCTCATCGGCGTGCTGCTTGGGGGTGCGCAGCGCCATGGCGATGTCGTTGGTGACCTGGTCGCCGGCGATCGGGATGTTCGCCGTGTGGCGGATCGCCCCTTCGGTGAAAATGGCGATGTCGGTGGTGCCGCCGCCGATGTCGACGATGCACACACCCAGCTCACGCTCGTCCTCGGTCAATACCGAATGGGCGCTGGCCAGCTGTTCGAGGATGATGTCCTCCACCTCCAGGCCGCAGCGCCGCACACACTTTTCGATGTTCTGGGCGGCGTTCACCGCGCAGGTCACCAGGTGCACCTTGGCTTCCAGGCGCACGCCGCTCATTCCCACCGGCTCGCGCACGCCCTCTTGATTGTCCACCACGTATTCCTGGGGCAGCACGTGCAGGGTTTTCTGATCCGCCGGGATCGCCACCGCCTGGGCCGCGTCGATGACCCGGTCGATGTCCGCCTGGGTCACTTCCCGGTCGCGGATCGCCACGATGCCGTGGGAATTGAGGCTGCGCACATGGGAGCCGGCGATGCCCGCGTACACCGAATGGATCTGGCAGCCGGCCATCAGCTCCGCTTCTTCCACGGCACGCTGGATCGAGCGCACGGTGGCCTCGATGTCCACCACCACGCCCTTCTTCATCCCCCGCGACGGCTGGGAGCCGAGGCCCACCACCTCCACGGTGCCCTCCTCGGTGACCTGGCCGACGATGGCCACCACCTTGGAGGTGCCGATGTCGAGGCCCACGATCATGTTGTCCACTGCGTTCGCCATTAGAGGTACGTCCTCTGTTTGCTCATGCCTTTTGATCCCGCCAGGTCACCGCGATGCCATCGGCATAGCGCAGGTCGACCCGGGCCACTCCGCGACTGTCGCTGCTCAGCACGCCACGGTAGAGCCGCGTGAAGCGGCGTAACTTACCCACGTAATTTTCCCGGTCCACCACCACCTGCATCTGGTTGTCCAGGGTCAGCCGGGCGGTGAGCCGCGCGTTCACTTCCATCCGCTCGATGCCCAACCCTACCTCCCGCAACAGCTTGCTCATGCTGTGGTAGAAGCCCATCACCGCCTCCAGCCGCTGGTCCGGCCCGTTGAGTCGCGGCAGACCGGTCAGGTCGTACTGTTTCAGCGCCTTGAACGGCTCGCCGTTACGCGACACCAGCACGGTGTCGTTCCACACCGCCACCGGCTCACGCTCGGTGATCACCAGTTTGACCGTGTCCGGCCACTGCCGGCGCACCGACACATCGGACACCCAGCTCAGACTGGCCGCGCGCTGGTAGATATCTTCCAGCGGCGCCGAAAAATAGTTGGCGTCGCGCACCAGAGCCGCCAGGGCGGTTTGCACCTGCTGCTGCCGGCGCACATCGGTAACGCCATCCACGCCCACTTTGCGGATCGGATAGTGATCCAGCACCCGGGGCAGCCAGATCACCCCGGCCACCAGCACCGCCGCCACCAGTGACGCCAGCACCCCGGGCAGCGCCGCCGCCAGCCGCTCGCGCAGCGGCGCACGCTGCGGTTTGGCGACGCGGCGGCGGGCACCGCGCTGCGGTACCGTGTTGCGCGCGCCCCGCTTGGTCACCGGGCGCTTGGCGGCGTGTTGGCGTGTCACGTCCGTTGCTCCCTGTCACGGTCGGCGGCGAACCGGTCCACCGCCTCCAGAAGGATGCGCGCCACCAGGGTGGCGAAGTCGTCACCGGCGGCCTTGGCGGCCATCGGCACCAGGCTGTGATCGGTCATGCCGGGCACGGTGTTCACTTCCAGCAGCTGCCAGCGGCCCTGCTCGTCGCGCATCACGTCGACCCGGCCCCAGCCCTGGCAGCCCACTACCCGGAAGGCGCGCAACGACAGCTCGCGCAAGGCCTGCTCATCAGCGTCATCCAGGCCCGCCGGGCACAGATACTCGGTGGTGTCGGACTGGTATTTGGCCTCGAAGTCATAAAAGGCATGGGGCGTGCGCAACCGGATCGCGGGCAGCGCCTGATCGCCGACCACCGCCACCGTGTATTCCGGGCCGTTAACCCAGGCTTCCACCAGTACTTCGCTGTCATAGCGGCGTGCTTCAGCCAGGGCGGCGGCCAGTTCCGTCTCGTTGTCCACCTTGGCCATGCCGATGGAGGAACCCTCGTGGGAGGGCTTCACCATGCGCGGGAAACCCATCGCCGCCGGCGCCTCGGACACACCGTCCACGTAAAAATCCGGGGTCGGCAGACCGGCGCCTTTCCAAAGCTGCTTGGTACGCACCTTGTCCATGCCGATCGCCGAGGCCATGACCCCGGAGCCGGTGTACGGCACGGCCAGATGATCGAGCACGCCCTGGATCACGCCATCCTCGCCGCCACGGCCATGCAGGGCGACAAAGGCCACGTCGAACCCCTTGAGGGTGGCGACGCCGGTGTCCGCCGGGTCCACCAGCTCGGCGATCAGGCCCAACTGGCGCAACGCCTGGTGCACCGCGGCGCCGCTCTTCAGCGATACCGAGCGCTCGGCGGAATCGCCGCCGGCCAACACCGCCACCCGACCGATACGGGCCAGACGCTGCTTCATTGCGTTGTCCAGGCGATTAACCACGGTCCGGTTCTCCTTTCACTTGCCCTTTCACCTGTTCCGCCAGTTCCCGGGCGATGGCACCCACGTTGCCGGCGCCCTGGGTCACCAGCAGATCACCGTCGCGAAGAATGGTATCCAGCAAACCCGGCAGCTTGGCGGGATCGTCCACATACACCGGCTCGACCCGGGCCCGCTGGCGCAGGCTGCGCATCAGCGCGCGGCTGTCGGCACCGGGGATCGGCGCTTCGCCGGCCCCATAGACCTCCAGCATCAGCAATTGATCCACATCCCCGAGCACATCGACGAAATCCTCGTAGAGATCCCGGGTACGGGTGTAACGGTGCGGTTGGAACAGCATCACCAACCGCCGCTCTGGCCAGCCCTCGCGGATCGCGGCGATGGTCGCCGCCACCTCGCGGGGATGATGACCGTAGTCGTCCACCAGGGTGGCGCTGCCGCCGTCGGCGCAGGGGTATTCACCAAGCACGTCGAAGCGCCGGCCGACACCACCAAAGCCACTCAGCCCGCGCACGATGGCATCGTCGTCGGCGCCTTCGTCGGCGGCCACGGCGATTGCCGCCAGGGCATTGAGCACGTTGTGGCGACCGGGCATGTTGAGGGTGATCTGCAACGGTTCGCCCTCGGTACGCACTACCCGGAAGGTGGTGCTCATGCCGTCCTGGGTGAGGTTCTCGGCGCGCAGGTCGGCATCGTCGCTAAAACCGTATCGAATCACCTGGCGATTGACCCGGGGCAGCAACTTACGCACCACCGGATCGTCCACGCACATCACCGCCACGCCATAGAAAGGCAGGTTGTGGAGGAACTCGATGAAGGTGTTTTCCAACTGCGCGAAATCACCGCCATAGGTATGCATGTGGTCGGCGTCGATGTTGGTAACGATGGCGCTCATCGGCTGCAGATGCAGGAAACTGGCATCGGATTCATCCGCCTCGGCCACCAGGTAACGGCTCTGCCCCAGGCGCGCATTGGCACCGGCGCTGTTGAGGCGACCGCCAATCACGAAGGTCGGGTCCAGCCCGGCTTCCGCCAGAATCGACGCCACCATGGAGGTGGTGGTGGTCTTGCCATGGGTTCCGGCCACGGCGATGCCATGACGGAAGCGCATCAGCTCGGCGAGCATTTCCGCCCGCGGCACCACCGGCACCCGGCGCTCGTGGGCGGCGGCCACTTCCACGTTGTCGGTATTCACCGCCGTGGAGGTCACCACCACGTCGGCATCCTCGATGTTCTCCGCGCGATGACCAATATCCACCCGCACGCCCAGTTCGCGCAGGCGAGCCACCACCGGTGATTCCTTGATATCACTGCCACTTACCGCATAGCCCTGGTTGGCCAGCACCTCGGCGATGCCGCACATGCCGGCGCCGCCGATACCCACGAAGTGGATACCACGGATGCGGCGCATCTCCGGCACGGTATGTTTAATCGCCATGGGCCACCTCCTCACACAGTTTCGCCACCCGCGCGGCGCTGTCCGGCACCGCCAGTTGGCGGGCGCGGCGCGCGATCTGCGCCAGGGCGTCCCGTTCCGTCATGCCGGCCAGGCTGCGCGCCAGGGCACCGGCGTTCATGTCGCGCTGGGCCATCATCAAGGCCGCGCCGCGATCCACCAGCCAGCGCGCATTCAGCGTCTGGTGGTCATCCACCGCGGTCGGCAAGGGCACGAACAGGGCCGCCACTCCGGCGGCGGCCACCTCCGCCACGGTCAGGGCACCGGCCCGGCATACCACCAGATCCGCCCAGGCGTAGGCCTCGGCCATGTCGTCGATGAATTCGCTGACCCGTGCATTCAGTCCCAGCGCCTTGTACACCGGCGCCGCCTCTTCCTCGCGACCGGCGCCGCACTGGTGGCGCACTTCCAGATGGCTGCCCAACGCCGCCATCAGCAACTCCGGCAGATCCTGGTTGAGCGCCAGCGCGCCCTGACTGCCACCCAGCACCAGCACCCTCAGAGGGCCCCGGCGCTGTTCGTAGCGTTCGTCAGGCGACGGCAGACCAGCGATTTCCGCGCGCACCGGGTTGCCCACCCAGACGCCACCCACCAAGGCACCCTCGAAGCCCTCCAGGGCCTCCTGGGCAAAGCGCGCCAGCATGCGGTTGGTGAGGCCGGGCACGGCGTTCTGTTCGTGGATCACCAGGGGCACGCCGGCAAGCCGCGCGGCCAGGCCGCCCGGGGCGCTGACGAAACCGCCAAAGCCCACCGCCAGCACCGGCTTCACCCGACGAATCAGGCGCCGTGCCTGCCACAGCGCACGCAACAGCTGCAGTGGGCCGAGCACCTTGCGCTTGAGCCCGCCGCCACGCAGCCGTCCCACCCCCAGGGTGGCCACTTCGAAACCGTGCTTGGGCACCAGCCGGGTCTCCATGCCGCCTTCAGCGCCCAGCCAGAGAATGCGGTAACCGGCATCGGCCAGTTCGCGGGCCACCGCCAGCGCGGGGAACACGTGGCCGCCGGTGCCGCCGGCCATGATCAGAACCGTCCCGGTCATGATTTCGCCCTCCCCCTGGCCTTGAGGCGGGTTTGCTCGGCGCCGGCGCGCAGCACCAGCCCGATCATGGCCGCCGAGATCAGCAGGGATGAGCCGCCGTAGCTGACGAACGGCAGGGTCAGCCCCTTGGTGGGCAGCACCCCCATGTTCACGCCCACGTTGATGAAAGCCTGAGCGCAGAACACCAACGCGCAGCCGTACACCAGATAGGCGTGATACAGGAAACCCCGCTCCTCCAGGCCACGGCCGATCAGAAACACCCGCCAGCCCAATACCGCGAAGCCGCCCAGCATGGCCAGCACGCCGATCAGGCCCCATTCCTCGGCCAGCACCGCGAATACGAAGTCGGTATGCGCTTCGGGCAGGTAGAAAAGTTTCTGCACACTGTTGCCCAGCCCCACGCCCAGGAAATGGCCGCGACCGAAGGCGATCAGGCTCTGGGTGAGCTGGTAGCCAGCGCCGTACTGGTCGGCCCAGGGGTCGGTGAAACTCATCAACCGCGCCACCCGGTAAGGTTCGGCCAGGGCCACCACCGCCGCCAAGGACACGGCCACCAGACCAATCAGCAGGAATCGCAGGGTCGGCACGCCGGCCAGGAACAACATGCCCATGGCGGTAATGCCCAACACCACCACGGCACCGAAGTCCGGTTGCAACAGCAACATGAAGGTCAGCACGCCAAGCACGCCGAGCGGAATCAGAAACGCCTTCCAGTTTTTCTCCAGAGCGGCCTTGTGCTGAGCGATATAGCCGGCCAGGTAGAGCACGAAGCACAGCTTGACCACTTCCGAGGCCTGGATGGTGAGCCCCGGCAGGGCGATCCAGCGGGTGGAGCCGTTCACTTCCCGACCCAGGCCGGGCACGAACACCAGCACCAGGGCCACCATCGCCACCGGCAGAGTGACGAAGCGCATTTTTTCCAACAGCGCCAACGGCACGCAGCAGTACACGAACAGGCCCACGCCGACGCTGGCCAGCAGATAAAGACCATGGCGCACGCCATAGTAGAAAGGGTTACCCAGGCGCGTCTCGGCGATCTGCAACGACGCCGAGGTGACGATCACCAGGCCGGCCAGTGACAGCAGCGCCACCGTCCACAGCAGGGGGCGGTCCAGGCCGGGCTGACGCAGAGACATCAGGGGGTTAGCCACCGGTCACCTCCCTGGCCAGGTCGGCGAAGTGATCGCCACGAGCCACGTAGCCGCTGTACAGATCGAAGGAGGCGCAGGCCGGCGACAGCAGCACCGCATCACCGGGCTGGGCCAGCTTGCGGGCCCGCTCCACGGCGGCGACCATGTCCGCCACCCGCTCGCAGGGCACCCCGGACAGGCCGTCGGCGACCTTATCCGCGTCCTGGCCAAGCAGCAGCGCGGCACGCAGGTACTGGCGAGCCGGCTCGCCCAGGGGCGAGAAATCCTGCCCCTTGCCCTGACCGCCGGCGATCAGGATCACCTTGCCCGGAACCGCCTCGCCAATGCCGGTGAGCGCGGCCAGCGTGGCACCCACATTGGTGGCCTTGGAATCGTTGATCCAGCGCACCTCACCGGCCTCCGCCACCTGCTGACAGCGGTGCGGCAGGCCCTGGAACGATTTCACCGTGGCCAGCGTCAGGTCGCGGGGGAAACCCAGCGCATCGCTCATCGCCAGCACCGCCAGCACGTTCATGGCGTTGTGGTGGCCGGTAAGCGCCAGTTCGTTCAGGCGCACCAGTACCTCGCCCTGGCGGGTCAGCGCCTGCTGCTCGGTGTCCAGACGGTAATGCGCCTCGGGGTGACTGCCAAAGGTCACCTCCCGGGGCGCCGGGTTCTGCGGCCGGGTGGCCAGGTCATCACGGTTCCACACCGCCACCTGGCAGCCGTCGTAAATACGTTGCTTGGCGGCCAGGTAATCGCCAAACCCGGCGTAGCGGTCCAGGTGGTCCTGGGACACATTGAGAATGCTGGCCACCTGGGCGTTGAGGCTGTAGGTGGTCTCAAGCTGGAAGCTGGACAGTTCCAACACGAACAACCCCGCCTCCTCGCGTAGCAGGTCCAGGGCCGGCACACCCAGATTGCCTCCCACGCCCGGGCGCGCGTCGCAGGCCCGCGCCACTTCGCCCAGCAGCGTAACCACGGTGCTCTTGGCGTTGGAACCGGTGATCGCCACCAGCGGTCGACTGGCGGCGCGGGCGAACAGTTCGATGTCGCCGATCACTTCCTTGCCCTCGGCGGCCTGCTCGGCGATGGCCGGCGTGGAGACCGCCACGCCGGGGCTGACGATCAGCCGCCGGGCCCGCTTCATCCAGCCGTTCTTGAAACCTCCGGTGTGGATTTTGAGCTTGGGATATTCGGCGCGCAGTTCATCCAGCCCGGCGGTAGCTTCCCGGGTGTCCAGGGCGCGCACGGGCATGCCCTGATCCGTCAGATAACGGATCACGGAGCGCCCGGTTACCCCGAGACCAATGACCAGATCGAACGCGTCTTTCGTCATACGTTTACTCAAAACCCCTAGCGGATTTTCAGGGTCGCGAGACCCACCAGTACCAGCATCACGGTGATGATCCAGAACCGGACGATAATCTTCGGCTCCGGCCAGCCCTTCAGTTCAAAGTGATGGTGAATCGGAGCCATGCGGAAGATGCGACGGCCGGTGAGCTTGAACGAGGCCACCTGCAACATCACCGACACGGTCTCCATCACGAACACGCCACCCATGATGAACAGCACGATTTCCTGACGGACGATCACCGCCATCACACCGAGCACCGCGCCCAGCGCCAGCGCGCCCACATCGCCCATGAACACCTGGGCCGGATAGGCGTTGAACCAGAGGAAACCCAGCCCGGCGCCGCACAGGCCGGCAACGATCACCACCAGCTCACCGGCGCCGGCGATGTAGGGAATCTGCAGATAGGTAGCGAACTCCGCGTGACCGCTGGCATAGGCGAAAATGCCCAGCGCCGCCGCCACCAGCACGGTGGGCATGATCGCCAGACCATCCAGGCCGTCGGTGAGATTGACCGCGTTGGAGGCGCCGGTGATCACGAAATAGGTGAGCACCACGTAGAACACGCCCATGTTGATGGCCACGGTCTTGAAGAACGGCACGATCAACTGCGTTTCCGCCGGGCTCTGGGCGGTGAAATACAGCGCCAGCCCGGCGCCCAGGGCACCCACGGATTGCCAGAAATATTTCCAGCGCGCCGGCAGGCCGCGCGGGTTCTTCTCCACTACCTTGCGCCAGTCGTCCACCCAGCCCACGGCGCCAAACACCACCAGCACCGCCAGGGTGATCCACACGAAACGGTTCTCCAGGTCCGCCCACAGCAGGGTGGCGATGGCGATGGACACCAGGATCAGACCACCGCCCATGGTCGGCGTGCCGGCCTTGCTCAGGTGGCTTTTCGGGCCGTCGTCGCGGATCGCCTGACCGACCTGCTTTTCCTGGAGTTTGCGAATCATCACCGGACCGATCCAGAACGCCAGAAACAGCGCCGTCAGCACCGCCAGAATGGCGCGCAGAGTGATGTACTGGAACACCAGAAAGCCGTTATAGAAATCGGCCAGTTGCTCCGCCAGCCAAAGCAGCATCAGTGCTTCTCCCCCTCGTTGGTAAGCCGTTGCACCACCTGCTCCATGCGGGCAAAGCGCGACCCCTTGACCAGTACGGTGCCGCCGACGGCCAGGATTCCCCCGGCTTCACGGGCGGCGTGGTCATGATTGTCCACCGGCCGGGCGCCGTCCCCGAATGCCTCGGCGGCGGCTTCCGCCCCGGGCAGGGTAATCAGCGTCTCGATACCGGCCTGTTTGGCGTCCTCGCCCAATTCACCGATCAGCACCTCGGCGTCCGGCCCCAACTCACCCATGGCGCCCAGCACCAGCGCGCGCGGCGCCGGTCGGCCCGCCAGCCAGGCGATGGCGGCGCGCACCGAACCCGGGTTGGCGTTGTAAGTATCGTCCACCACAGTGCCGCCGGCGCAGGGGATCACGTTCATGCGCCCGGGCACCGGCTTCAGTTCGTTCAGGCGCGGCGCCGCCTCGGCCAGATCCACGCCCAGGGCCCGCACCGCCGCCAGTGCCAACAGGGCGTTACCGACCTGATGGGCACCCACCAGCGGCAGGCGTACGCGCACGCCCAGGGGCTGCAGCAAGAAGTCGGCGCCGGCGTCATCCAGACAGACGAACTCGGCGCGCAGATCACCGTCGGTGCCGCCCACGCGGCACAGGGTCAAACCCTGTTCCCGAGCCCGCTCGGCGAAGAAGTCCGCGTAGCTGTCGTCATTGTTGATGATGGCGGTGGCGCCTTCCGCGCAGCCGGTGAAGATTTCCGCCTTGGCGCGGGCGATGCCATCCATGCTGCCGAAGCCTTCCAGATGCGCGCCGGTGACATTGGTGACCAGCACCACGTCCGGCTTCACCAGCGATACCGTCCAGGCGATTTCGCCAGGGGCGTTGGCGCCCAGCTCGATCACCGCGCGGCGGTGGCTTTCATTGAGCCCCAGCAGGGTCAACGGCACGCCGATGTCATTGTTCAGGTTGCCCCGAGTGGCCAGGGTGCCCTCGCCCAGCAGAGTGGCGATCATCTCCTTGACGGTGGTCTTGCCGGCGTTGCCGGTCACCGCCACGCGCGGAATCGGGAAACGGGTGGCGTAGCCGGCGGCCAGCCGGCCCAGGGCCTGACGGGTATCGGCCACGCGCACCTGGCTGTCGAACACCTCCTGATCCCGTTCCACCAGGGCGGCCCGGGCGCCGGCATCACGGGCACTGGCGAGGAAATCGTGGCCATCGAAGCGCTCGCCGCGCAGCGCCACGAACAGGCTGCCCTCGCCCAGGGAGCGGGTGTCCGTGCTCACCGAGGTGATGGCGTGATCCACGCCGCGCAGTTCGCCGCCGGTCCAGTCACGAATCTCGGACAAACGCATCATGCCGCACCCCCTTGGCCGGTCCAGGCCGCCAGGGCCTCGCGGGCCAGAAGGCGATCGTCCAGGGGCAACCGCTCACCGTGAATTTCCTGATAATCCTCATGGCCCTTGCCAGCCAACAGCACCACGTCACCGGGACCGGCCGCTGCCACGGCCTGGTTCACCGCCGTCCGGCGGTCCAGCTCCACGATCAGCGCCGCCGCGTTGGTGGCGCCTTCCAGCATGGCGTCGACAATCGCTTGCGGGTTCTCGCCACGGGGGTTGTCGCTGGTCAGGATCACCTGGTCGGCGCCGGCTTCGGCGACGGCGGCCATCAACGGGCGTTTGCCGGTGTCCCGATCGCCGCCGCAGCCGACCACGCAGTGCAGCCGACCGGGGAAATGCTCGCGCACCGCCGCCAACGCTTTTTCCAGACCATCCGGAGTGTGCGCGTAATCGACGATCACGGTGGGTTTGCCTGGCTCCCGCACCGGCTGCATGCGGCCCGGCACCGGGGTAATGGCGTTGAGCGCCGTGGTCAGACGCTCCGGTTCCACGCCCAAACCATGCAGCACCCCGGCCACGGCCATCAGGTTGCTGCGGTTGAACGCGCCGAACAGCGGCACCGACACGTTGATCGCTTCACCGCCCACGGTGAGCCGCAGGTCCACGCCCGCTTCATGGGGCTGGCTGGCCACGCAGCGCACCGTGGCGCCGGCCTGGGCGCCAAAAATGATGCAGCGCACGCCGTCGTTTAGCCGGCTGAGCAGCACCGGCGCCGACGGGTCATCGCCATTGATCACCGCCTCGCGCAGATCCGGGCGGGTGAACAAGGCCACCTTGGCCAGCAGGTAACTGTCCATGTCACCGTGGTAATCCAGATGGTCGCGGCTCAGATTGCTGAACACCGCCGCCCATACCGGAGTGTCGCCCAGGCGGTGCTGATCCAGAGCGTGGGAAGAGACCTCCATGGCCACGATATCGGCGCCGGCATCGCACAGCTCGCGCAGGCCGCGCTGCAGGGTGATCGGGTCCGGCGTGGTGTGGCCGGTGGCGATCTCCTCGCCCTTGAGGCCCAGGCCCAGGGTCCCCATCAGGCCGCAGTGATAACCCAGGGCGTCCAGGGCATCGCGCAGGAACCAGGTGATGCTGGTCTTGCCATTGGTGCCGGTGACACCGATCACTTTCAGCTGCCGCCCGGGCTGGCCGTAAAAACGGGCGGCCAGATCGCCTACCTGGCGTCGCAGATCCGGCACCACGATACGCGCCACCGGCTCCTGGCCATGCACCGCGAAGGTGTCACCCTCCTCCACCACGATGGCGGCGCCGGCGCGGATCGCGGCGTCGATGAAGCGGCGGCCATCGACCTGGTGGCCGGGCACCGCCAGGAACAGATCGCCGCGCTCCACGGCGCGGCTGTCGAGACGCAAGGCAGGCACGCTCCGTGCCTGCAGGGCCGCCGGCAGCGGCTGATCGGGAAGCAGGTCGCGCAGCGTGATCATGAGCGCCCCTCCCCGTCCAGATCGCCGGCGATCAGACCGTCGGTCTTGTCCGGCGGCACATGCAGGGTGCGCAGCACGCCACCAACGATGGAGGAAAACACCGGCGCCGCCACCAGGCCACCGTAATAGGCGTCGCCGCGCGGATCATCGATCACCACAACGGCGGCGATACGCGGATTGGACGCCGGGGCGATGCCGGCGAACAGGCCGATGTAACGGTCGTCGGCGTAACCGTGGCTGGTGACCTTGTGCACGGTGCCGGTCTTGCCGGCCACCTGGTAGCCGGGAATGCGCGCGCGCCGGGCGGTGCCTTCCAGGCTGACCACGGTTTCCAGCATGCGCACCAGGGAATCGGCGGTTTCCGGCGCGATCACCTGCTCGCCTTGCGGCGGCGTGTCCACCTTGCGCAGGGACAGCGGCACCTTGCGACCGTGGTTGGCGATGATGGCGTAGGCCTGGGCCAGCTGCAGCGCGGACACGCTCACGCCGTAGCCATAGGACAGCGCGGCCCGTTCCACGTCCCGCCAGCGGGTGCGCAGCGGCAGCATGCCGTTGCTCTCGCCGGGGAAGGAGATGCCGGTGGGCTGGCCGAAACCGAACCGCTCCAGATAACCGGGCAGCACCAGCGGCTCCATGGCCAGGGCCAGTTTGCTGGTGCCCACGTTGGAGCTCTTGGTGAGCACGGTGGTGACATCGATGACGCCGTAATCGCGGTGGTCACGAATGGTCTTGGAACCCACGCGCAGATAGCCCGGATGCGTGTTGATCACCGTGGTCGGGGTCACCAGGTTCTGTTCCATGGCGGCGGCCACGGTGAACGGCTTCATGGTGGACCCAGGCTCGAACAGATCGGTGACCGCCCGGTTGCGCAGGCTGGCGGTATCCAGGTTGCCCCGGTTATTGGGGTTGTAGGCGGGCTGGTTGACCATCGCCAGGATCTCGCCGGTCTTCACGTCCAGCACCACGGCGGAACCGCCCTTGGCCTTGAAGCGGCGGGTGGCGGCGAGCAGTTCCTTATAGGCCTGGTATTGCAGGCGCAGATCCAGGCTCAGGGTGACGTCCTTGCCCGGCGCCGCCGGCTCGATTACCTCGATGTCCTGAATCACCCGACCGAGCAGGTCACGGACAACCTTCTTACGGCCGGGCTGGCCGGACAAACGATCCTCGAACGCCAGCTCCACGCCTTCCTGGCCGCGCTCGTCGATGTCGGTGAAACCGACCACATGGCTGGTGACCTCACCGGCCGGATAATAACGGCGGTACTCGGTGAGCTTGTGGATGCCGGGCACGCTCTTGTCGAGCACGGTGGCCGCCTGCTCCGGGGCCAGCCCACGAGCCAGGTAGATGAATTCCTTGTTTTGATGACGCTCGATACGCTTGGCGAAACGGGCCCGGTCGATGATCGGGTTATTGCCCAGCCGGCTCCATTGCTCCGGGTGTTCCAGGGCTTCGCTGGGGTTGGCCCACAGGGTAGTGACCGGGGTGCTGACGGCCAGGGGGCGGCCTTCACGGTCACGGATCACGCCACGATGGGCGGCCACCGGCTCCACACGCAGGTTGCGAATCTGGCCCTGATGAGCGAGAAACTCCTGCTCCACGACCTGCAACTGCACCGCGCGCCCCACCAGAACGGCACCGCATACCGCCCAGAAACCCAGCACGAAGCGCCAGCGCAGGGTCCGGTTGGTTTGCCGTTTGGCCGGTTGTGAGGTTCGACGCGCCCCTTTCATGGCCGTATCAACACTCGCTCGTCGTTTTGCGGTAACTTCATACCCAGCTCCTCGCGAGCCAGGCGCTCCACCCGGGCGTAGCTGCCCCAGGTACTGTGTTCCAGCAGCAGCTGGCCCCAACGGGTTTCCAGTTGTGCCTGTTCTCGCTGCAGTTGCTGGGCGCGGTCGGTGAGCCGGCGCGCCTCGTGCACGCTATAGGCCACGCCCAGGGCGGTCAGCACCACCAGGGCAACCAGCAGCGGCGCCAGCCAGCGCGCGCTCACGCTACTTTCTCCGCCACGCGCAGCACCGCGCTGCGGCTGCGCGCGTTGACGCGCACTTCCGCCTCGCCAGCACGGCGGGCCTTGCCCAGCGGTCGCAGCCGCTCGGGCGGCTCGTCCATCATCGGCAGGCCGCCCCGGCCCTTGGGGGCCAGGCCGGAGTGATCGCGAATGAAACGCTTCACCAGCCGGTCTTCCAGGGAATGGAAGCTGATAATGGCGAGACGCCCGCCGATGGCGAGCGTCTCGAGAGCCTGATCCAACACGTTGCGTAACGCATCCAGCTCACCGTTGATGTGGATGCGTAACGCCTGAAAGCTGCGCGTGGCCGGATGCTTGCCCGGCTCGCCACGCCCTACCACCGACTCGATCAGCTCCGCCAGTTGGGCGGTGCCGCGAATCGGTGTCTGCTCACGCCGCTCCCGGATCACCCGGGCAATGCGGCGTGACTTGCGTTCCTCGCCGTACTGATACAGCACGTCGGCAATTTGCTTTTCCTCGGCGCGGGCCAGCCAGTCGGCCACGCTTTCGCCATGCTCCGGGTCCATGCGCATGTCCAACGGACCGTCACGCAGGAAACTGAAACCACGGCTGGCGTCGTCCAGCTGCGGCGAGGACACGCCCAGGTCCAGCAACAGGCCATCGATGGCGCGCCCCTCGGCCGCCACCAGCTCCGGCAAACAGTCGAAACGGGCCCGGTGAATATGGAAACGCGGGTCCTCGGCGGCCAGGGCCTCGCCGGCGGCCACCGCCTGCGGGTCCCGATCCACGCCCACCAGCCGGGCGGCGGCACCGAGACGGCCCAGCAGCGCGCGACTGTGACCGCCGCGCCCGAAGGTGCCGTCCACGTAAAAGCCATCCGCGCGGGTGGACCACATTTCCAGTACCTCCTCCAGCATCACCGGCTGGTGTTCGTACTGCTTGTTGTCGTTGCTCATACCCGCCGCCCTATGACCCTAGAAGGACAGGGCCTGCACGCTTTCGGGCATGGCTTCCTGATCCAGGCTCTGTTGTTCCAGTTCGTTCCAGGTGTCCTCGGCCCAGATCTCGAAACGGTGCATCAAGCCCACCAGCATGGCGCGCTTCTCCAGGCCAACCACGTCACGCAACTCCGGTGGCACCAGCAGCCGGCCGCTGCCGTCCATTTCCATTTCCGCGGCCTGACCCAGAAACCGCCGCTTAAGAGCGCGGACCTGGGCATGGGCGTCGCTCTGGCTCGCCACCTGGCGGGCGATATCGCGCCACTCCGGGGCGGGATACATCACCAGACAGGCGTCGTAGGGGTGTTGGGTAAGCACAAGGCGACCGCCGCAAGCGCTATTCAGCGACTCACGGTAGCGGGTCGGCACGGTCAGCCGACCCTTGGCATCCAGATTGAGCGCCGTACGCCCGTTGAACACTGGCCTTCCCCTCTCTCGGGTCTGTGCGGGTTCACCCCACTTCGAGCCACCGGATGAATGTTTTTCTCCACTTCATCCCACTTTTCACCACATTGCGACACTCTAGGTCCACCCTATTCGGCAAGTCAAGCACGACGACAATGGCGAATGTAAAAGAAACTCTTTGCAAATCAGTTTGTTAGCTGAGTCACAAAGAGGCTGGGGAAGGTGTGGGGGAGGCTGTTATGTGCGGAATCAGGGCACTGACGGGCGTTTCCGAGAAAATACTTTAAGTATTAGACTTTTTTATTATAAGAAAGGCTTATTTTTGCTTACAGCGTTCTATTCCGGGTAAGTACTGACTCGCGGGGGAAGCCGGTATTGACGGGGCTCCATCAAATCCGGACCACATTCGAGCTGCTCAAGCCAGTCCAGGAAGCTCGCCACGGTATCGGGGCGGTCAAAGTAACCACCGTGCTGAGGTACGATCATCGCCGGCTTCAGTTCCCGGATCATATGCACCCACAACCGGCAGGCCCGGTTGCCCGCCATATAGCGGCGATGAAAGCCGGCCATGGCGGACACATGGTCGTCGAACTTCTCCACCGCAGCTTCCTCGCCATCCAGGGAGGCACCGATATCGCCGGAAAACAAAATCCGGCTGATCGGATCGAAAAAGCTGAAATTCCCCACCGAATGCAGGAAATGGGCAGGCAGGGCCCACAGCTCGGTGTCCCCGAAGGGCAGCCGGGCGCCTTCGTCGGGTAACGCCAGGATGCGCGACTGCCACTGCTCCCCCACCCGACTGGTGACGAAGGTGGACGCCAGATGAGGCAGGAACCGGGACCACAGCCGGGAAACCGCCACCTTGCAGTTGGAATGCAGCATCCAGCGCGGCAGCGAGGCGATGATATCCGGGTCCTGGTGGGAGGCGAGGATGTAATCCAGACCCTGGAGATTGAGATGCCGGCTCAACTCGATGGTGAGCGGCGTGAAGGTAAGGTCGCCGCCCGGATCAATCAGGGCGCCGTGGGAACCATGACGGATGGCGAACTGATTGGCCTGAATGCCCTCGCCCTTCACCAGATCGGCGTAACGCACCACCCGGTGGTCGTCGCTTTCGAACAGAATATCCGCTTTGGCCATGATTCCCCCGTCTGTCTCCGGCAGGAGCATAGCCAGCGGCGGCGTCAGGTGGACTGATCAAGGTCAAGAGAGTGACCTTTAGACAAGAGACGGGGTAAAAGCCGCGAGCCGGCTCGCGGCGGAATTTGGGTGGACCGGTCGATAAGCCGGGTTCTGTCGTGGGCAGCCATTCATCTGGGACCCGCGTCGCCGCGGGCCTCTAGCGACCTACCCGGATCCAGCGCGGGCCACGCCATGGGATCCCTATTTGGTCTTGCTCCGGGTGGGGTTTACCCTGCCACCACTGTTGCCAGCGGCGCGGTGCGCTCTTACCGCACCTTTTCACCCTTACCCGTTCGCGAACGAACGGGCGGTCTGTTTTCTGCGGCACTGTCCGTGACCACGCCGTCGCCAGCGCGGCCCCCAGGCGTTACCTGGCACCCTGCCCTGTGGAGCCCGGACTTTCCTCCAGTGACGAAACGCCACCAGCGGCTGCCTGACCGGTCCGGCGTGGATCATAGCAGACAAAACAGGGCAATGCTGCACGCCTGATCGCGACTGAAGTCGCTCCTACGGTGGAGGCGTAGGAGCGACTTCAGTCGCGACGGATACCTCGGCGGCCCTACAGCGTTTCCAGATAAGCGTAGAGCTCTTGGCGCTTGAGGCCGGTGTGGGCGGCCAGAACGCGGGCCGCCCGGGACAACGGCAGTTCATCCAGCAGAGCCCGGGCCAGGGCCCGGTCACGCTCGCCCAGCACCTCGCCGCGGGCCGCCGGCGACAATACCAGCACCAGCTCGCCGCGCTGCTGATCCTTGTCGCCGCGTACCCACTCCAGGATCTCCACCACCGGCGCGCGGCGCACGGTTTCGAAGCGTTTGGTCAGTTCCCGGCAAAGGGTCAGCTCGCGGTCCGCGCCGACCTTGGGGGCCAGCGCCTCCAGCAGCGACAGAACCCGGTGCGGCGCCTCGTAGATCAGGGTGGTGGCGTCGCTGCCCGCGAGCCGCTCCAGGGCCCGCTCCCGGGCCGCGCCCTTGGCGGGCAGAAAGCCTTCGAACAGAAATCGGTCGCTGGGCTGGCCGGCCACCGCCAGGGCCGCCAGCAACGCCGAGGCGCCGGGCACCGGTACCACCGGCACGCCGGCGTCCTGGCAGGCCCGTACCAGACGGAAACCCGGATCGCTCACCAGCGGCGTGCCGGCGTCGCTGATCAACGCGCCGCTGTCGCCCTCGCGCAGACGGTTCACCAGCTCCGGGGTGCGCTGGGCTTCGTTGTGATCGTGGTAACTGATCAGGCGCGTGGCCACGCCCACGTGGTCAAGCAGATTCTGGCTGTGCCGGGTGTCCTCCGCGGCGACCCAGTCCACCTCGCCGAGCACGGTCAACGCGCGCCGGGTGATGTCGTCAAGATTGCCGATCGGCGTGCTGACCACGTAGAGGGAACCGCTCATGCCCGTTGTATCCCGAAGTAGTGTTAAAGAGTTGTCCGGGAGTGAGAAGGACGCCCCGAAACAGCACCCCCGGCGTGGTGCAAGCGGTGCGAACAGGCCCTACAATAGCGGCTTCTTTCCCGCAGTAGCAAAGGGGTTGCCCCAAAGTCATGGAATTCCAACCGGCCCGCCTGGCCGCGATGGCGCTGATCGCGTTGCTCGCCGCCTGCCAAGTACCCACTCCCAAGGACACCTCGGGCCCCCACCGGGGAGCGCCGCTCCGCGAAGCCCCGGCCGAACTGGCGGATGCCAACGCCCAACTGGCGACGCTGGCGGAACCGGTGCGCACCGAGAGAGCGCTGCAATGGGCCCGTTACTATCTGGTCAACCAGCGCGCCGAGGACGCCGCCGATCTGCTCGACCGGGTGGCCGACAGCGCCCAGTCCCAGGACCAGCGTTATCGCTGGCTGTGGCTGCGCGCGCAGTGCTGGCTGACGTTGCAGCAACCGGGCCAGGCCCTCGAACTGCTGGACGGTGCCCGGGGCACCATCGACGGGCTCGACGCCCAGCGCCGCGCGCGCCTGGAATTGCTGCACGCCGATGCCCTGGCCCTGGACGGCCGGCTGATGGACAGCGTGAGCGAGCGGGTGGCGGTGGATGCACTGCTCGATCAGGACGACCAGCGCTACAGTCGCAAGCTCACCTGGGAAGCGCTCATGAGCCTGCCCATGGATACCCTGGAAAAGCGTTCCGAGGAAGCGTCCGGGGATTTGCGCGGTTGGCTGGAGCTGGCATTGCTGTACCGCGACCCGCAGGCGGATATCGACAACCAGGTGCAGCGCCTGGATGCCTGGCGTAACCAATGGCCCAACCACCCGGCCGCCCACCAGCTCCCGGGGATGGTGGGCGCGATGCAGAAAGCCGCCCGCCAGCGCCCGCAACGGGTGGCCGTGCTGCTGCCGGAAAGCGGCAATCTGGCGCCGGCGGCGGACGCCATCCGTGATGGCATGATGACCGGCTATTACAGCGCCGAGCAGGCTGGCAACCCGACCCCCGACCTGCGCTTCTACGATGTCAGCAACGCCGATGTGAGCGCCGTGTTCCAGCGCGCCGTGGCCGATGGCGCCCAGCTCGTGGTGGGCCCGCTGGCCAAGGAGCAGGTCGCCGAGCTGGCCGCCCGGGGCGCGCCGCCGGTCACCGTGCTGGCATTGAACTATCTGGACCAGGGCAGCCGTAACGCGCCGCTGTTCCAGTTCGGTCTGGCGCCGGAGGACGAGGCCCGCCAGGTGGCGCGCCAGGCGTGGCGCGAGGGCCACCGGCGGGTGGGCGTGCTGTTTCCGGAAAGCGATTGGGGTCGCCGTATCAGTGGCGCCTTCATGGACGCCTGGCGGGAACGTGGTGGCGAAGTCAGCCTGGAAAGCGCCTTCGGCGATGACAACATGGGCGAAACGGTGAAGAACCTGATGGCGGCGGCCCGAGACCTGCAAGGCGGACCGCGCACCGATCGCTATGGCCGCAAGACCGAGTACCAGCCACGCCTTGGCGAGGACATGAGCTTCCTGTTCCTGGTGGCCAGCCCCAACCAGGGCCGCCAGATCAAGCCGCTGCTGAATTTCCACTACGGGCGCCGGCTACCGGTCTACACCACGTCCTACATTTATGACGGGACGCCGTCGCCGCGCCGCGACCAGGACCTGAACGGCGTGCGCTTCGTGGACATGCCCTGGATTCTCTACCAGGATACCCGCCTGCACCGGCTGGCGGACGAAACCTGGCCGGACGGCCACGGCCGCTATAACCGCTTGTTCGCCATGGGCGTGGACGCCTACCGCCTGCAGGCAAGGCTGTCCATGCTGCGCAGCCTGAGCGGCGGCGAGCTGCCCGGGGTCACCGGCAACCTGCACCTGGAAGGCGCGCGCCTGGTACGCGACTCCAACTGGGCGGTGTTCCGCCATGGCGAGCCGGAACCGCTGCCGAGCATCAGCGGCCGCCCGGTCGGGCAGGACTAGCATCGCCGGCGGCACCCGGGACCGGTGCCGCCATCACCACGACAACGAGGAAGGGATGCCTCATGCATTGGCGTAAACAACGCGGCCACCGGGCCGAGCAATGGGCGCTGCGCTGGCTGCGCGGCCAGGGACTGACGCCGGTGGCGGCCAACTACCAGTGCCGCCTGGGGGAAGTGGATCTGATCATGGAGCACGGCGAGACGCTGGTGTTCGTGGAGGTACGCTGGCGGGCCGGGGGCAGCCATGGTGGCGCCCTGGCCTCGGTGGATAGCCGCAAGCAGCGCCGTCTGATCCTGGCGGCCCGTCATTACCTGGGCCACCATCCCCACCAGGCGCGCCGGCCCTGCCGCTTCGATGTGTTGGGCCTGGAACCGGATGATGGCGGCATGGTCCGCTATCATTGGGTACAGAACGCATTTTATGGAGATCGATAATGAGTGTGGACCGCATCAGACAGTTGTTCGCCGAAAGTCTGGAGACCAAGGCCAAGGCCGGCGAGGTACTGCCCGAGGTGATCGCCGCCGCCGGCCAGGTGATGGTTGAGTGTCTGCTCAATGGCGGCAAGATTCTCACCTGCGGCAACGGCGGTTCCGCCGGCGATGCCCAGCATTTTTCCTCCGAGCTGCTCAACCGCTTCGAGATGGAACGCCCGGCCCTGCCCGCCGTGGCGCTGACCACGGATTCCTCCACGCTCACCTCGATCGCCAACGATTACAGCTACAACGAAATCTTCTCCAAGCAGGTGCGCGCCCTGGGTAACACCGGTGACGTACTGTTGGCGATCTCCACCAGCGGCAATTCCGCCAACGTGATCCAGGCGATCCAGGCCGCCCATGACCGAGAAATGAAGGTCGTGGCCATGACCGGCAAGGAGGGGGGCGAGATGGTGAACCTTTACGGCCCCGGCGATATCGAAATCCGGGTACCCGCCAGCTCCACCGCCCGCATTCAGGAGGTGCACCTGCTGGTGATTCACGCCCTGTGCGATTTTATCGACCAACAGTTGTTCGGAGGACCCTGATGCGTGCTCTCGGGTTAATGGCCCTGCTCGCCACCCTGATGCTGTCCGGCTGCGCGAGCCTGACCAAGAACATGTCCCAGGAGCCAGTGGACCGCGACCACGGCTCGCGTACCTTCGGCGCCTTCGTCGAGGACGGCAACATCGAGCGCAAGATCAAGATCAACCTGGCACGCGCCAGCGCCGAACTGGACGAGAGCCATATCGTGGTGGTCAGCTTCAATGGCAATGTGCTGCTGGCCGGGGAAGTGGCCAGCGACGCGCTGCGCGCCCAGGCCGGCAACATCGCCGACCGGGTCCGCCATGTACGCCACGTGCACAATGAGCTGAAGGTGTCCGGCAAGACCTCCACCCTGGCGCGCACCAACGACTCCTGGCTCACCACCAAGGTAAAAAGCCGGCTGCTGGTGAACAGCGACGCCCCGGGCATGCGCACCAAGGTGGTGACGGTGAATGG
The DNA here is from genome assembly GCF_046507615.1 of Alloalcanivorax sp. C16-2. NCBI lineage: Bacteria > Pseudomonadati > Pseudomonadota > Gammaproteobacteria > Oceanospirillales > Alcanivoracaceae > Alloalcanivorax > Alloalcanivorax sp. C16-2. The sequence goes on from NZ_JBKFTL010000002.1 coordinate 574,611, forward strand.
CGTGGTTTATCTGCTCGGGCTGCTCAGCCACGATGAGGCCAACGCGGTGGTGGAGCAGGTCAAACAGGTGGGCGGCGTACAGAAGATCGTCAAGATCATCGAATACATCGACTGATCGCGGCTCACAACACCCGGTAACGTTCCAGCTCCGCCAAACCATCCACCGGGCCGATGCCCGGCGCGTCGCCAAGATCGGCGACGCCGTTGTCGACCCGGTTCAGGGTCGAGGTCAAGGCGCTGCGCAACGGGTTGGGATTGGCGTCCACCTCCAGGGCGCCCTCGCCGCCCACCGCCGCCAGCAGATGGCCGGAGGCCAGCAGGCCGATGCCACCGCCCAGGTAATGGGGAAAATAACGCAAGCCGGCATCATTGATCGCCTTGCCCAGCGGCAAGCCCTGGCTGATGCCGCCCCACTTCGCGGCATCGGGCTGAATGATCGACAGCGCGCCGCTGTCGATGCCCTCGCGAAACCGTTCTTCGCCCATCAGATTCTCACCGGCCGCCACCGGAATTTCCGTCATCGCCGCCAGGGTTCGCCACTCCGACCAGGGCGAGGTGCACAGCAGCGGCTCCTCGATCCACTTTAAGCCCCGATTCTCCAGCCCCGGCAGTTGCTCCCGGGCCTGTTGCAGGCTCCACCCCTGGTTGACGTCCACCATCAGGTCCGCGTCGGCACCCAGGGTATCGCGCAACGCGGCCAGATTGGCCCGGTCGCGCTCGGCCCCGAAACCGATTTTCAGCTTGAAGCGGGTATAGCCGGCGGTCGCCACCCGCGCCGCCAAACGCTCCGGCTCGGTGGGGTTCAAACCACTGGCGTACACGGCGATGCGACCGGAGGCGCCGCCCAGATAGCGCCACAGGGGCTCGCCCCGACGGCGGGCGCACAGATCCCACAACGCCAGATCGATACCCGCCAGGCACTGGGCGAACGGCCCGGGTTCCGCGGATTGCAGCGCCAGGACCCGGGTGGCGGCGCCCAGGGCGGCGAAGGCCCGCGCCGGCGAAGCGTATTCCGTGCCGGCCATCAGCGGCTGGAACACACTGCTCACCAGCCGCGCCCGGTGCTCGGCGCCGACCATCGGAAAGTTGCACCAGATCTCGCCCCAACCCCGGTGGCCATCCTGATCGGTCACCCTGACCACCACCATGGGCCGGTCCATCATGGTCCCAAAGGAGGTTTGCACCGGGGTTTCCAGGGGACAACGGTAGACAAAGGCCTCGATATCGCGGATGGCGACCGGTTGGTTCATGCTTTCAGATCCATTTCCAAGTGTATGTAATCGCCGCGGTACACCGCCTCGGCGACGTAGATAATGGTGTTGTCAGGGTCCACCAGCACCCGCCGCACATTGGCGATCGGATCGCCCAGCGGCATGTCCAGCAAGCGCGACACTTCCAGATCCGCCTTGGAGATGGTGATGCTCTGCTTGGCCTGGGCCACGGTAAGGTCCAGGGACATCAGTACCGGCAGGATGATCTCATCACGAAAACGCTGCTCCGCCTTTTCGAATACGCCCTGCTCCAGGTAGATGGAAATCACGCAGTATTTGACGCCCTTGCGGGCGTGCACCCGACGCAAATGGTGGTAGGCCGCCGCCGGCACGCCATCGCTCTCGGTCAGGCTCGGCGGCGTGCTGGAATCGGAAATATTGGTGACCACTGGCTCATCGCCCCGGTAGGCCTCCACCAAGGCATCCAGGGTGGTTTCCACCTTCACCGGATGCCGCTCGCCGGCGCTCTTGAGAACCAGGGTGCCGACTCCACGCTGCACCTTGAGCAGGCCGGAGCGGGCCAGCAACTGCAGCGCCTGGCGCACCGTGATGCGGGACACCGAGAATTCCTTCATCAGCGTCTCGATGGGCGGCAGCATGCTGCCTTCCTGCCACACTCCCCGGTCGATCCGATAGCGGATGATGTCCGCCAGTTGCACATAGAGCGGTATCGGACTGGCGTCGAACACCCCTTTTTCATCGTTTTGATCAGCCATCAAATCCTTTCCCGGTAACCGCCTCGGGGCGGATGCGTGAACGCCGGACCCGTACCGGCAACCCGCCACCGGGTGCCCGTCGAGGCCCGTTCCCGCCACTGCCTGAACGGGGCAACGGCGCCCTTATGGTAATGATCCTCACCGCTTTTTGAATGCCGTCACCGCGCGATGCCGGGGGCACGTGTTCGCCGGGAAACGCTTGACAGGGACCCTAGCATGTGGAAACGTCCGCATCAACTGATGTCATAACATTATGACTTCATGACTTTAGATCAAACAATAACACCGAGGAGTAAACGGTGTCCGACAACCAATACGACTACATCGTGGTAGGCGCCGGTTCGGCCGGGTGCATCGTCGCCAACCGGCTTTCCGCCGACGGCCGTAACCGGGTTCTGCTGCTGGAGGCCGGCGGCTGGGACCGTAACTTCTGGCTGCATTTCCCAGTGGGTTACTACCGCTCCATCTACGACACCCGGGTGGCCCGCCTTTTCGACACCCGGCCTTCCGAGGGCAGCGGCGGACGCAACATCGTCTGGCCCCGAGGCAAGGTGATCGGGGGCTCCAGTTCCATCAACGGCCTGATCTTCATTCGCGGCCAACGCGAGGATTACGACGGCTGGGCGGAACAAGGCGCCACCGGCTGGTCCTATGACGAGGTACTGCCCTACTTCCGCAAACTGGAGTGCTACACCGGCCAGGGTGACGCCTCGCGCGGCGCCGACGGGGAAATGCAGGTCTCCGACATGCGCACCGACAACCCGGCCTGCCGCGCCTGGCTGCAGGCCGCCGAGGCCTGGGGCCTGCCCTACAACCCGGACATGAACAGCAGTGACACCCGTGGCGTGGGCCCCTATCAGCTCAGCCTCAAGGGCCGTTGGCGCTGCAGTTCCGCCAAAGCCTTCCTGACCCCGGTGAAGGACCGCGCCAACCTGACCATCGTCACCGAAGCACCGGCCAACCGGGTGCTCTTCGAGGGCAAGCGCGCGGTGGGGGTGGAATGGCGTCAGGGCGGCACAAACCATCAGGCCCGGGCGGCCCGGGAAGTCATCCTGTGCGCCGGTGCCCTGCAGACTCCTCAGTTGCTGCAGCTTTCCGGCGTGGGTCCCGGCGAGTTGCTGCGCGAGCATGGCATCGAGCCGGTCCATGAGTCTCCGGAGGTGGGCGCCAACCTGCAGGATCACTATCAGGTGCGCATCATCTACCGGCTGAAGAAAAAACTGTCGCTCAACAGCGACATTCGCAACCCCTTCAAACTGGCGAGCATGGGCCTGGAATGGCTGCTGCGTGCCTCCGGCACCCTTACCGTGGGCGCCGGCCAGGTCGGCGGCAGTGCCCGCACCCGCCATGCCGAGAGCGACCGCCCGGACGTGCAGTTCAATGTCATGCCCCTGTCCGTGGACAAACCCGGCACGCCTCTGCACGACTATCCTGGCTTCACCGCCTCGGTGTGGCAATGCCATCCCCGCTCTCGAGGCACGGTGCGCATCGCTTCCACCGATCCGGCGGCGGCGCCGGACATCGCCCCCAATTATTTCGCCGACCCGTTCGACCGCAAGGTCATCGTGGAAGGCGTGAAGATCCTTCGCGAGATCGCCGCTCAAGCGCCGTTCCGGGACCTCTGGGATCTGGAAATGGAACCCGGTGCCGGCGTGGTGAACGACGACGATCTGTGGGACGCGGTACGCCACAAAGGCGGCACCGTCTTCCATTGCGTTGGCACCTGTCGCATGGGCAGCGACGACCGGGCCGTGGTGGACCCGCAATTGCGGGTGCGCGGCGTGCAGGGCCTGCGCGTGGTCGACGCCTCGGTAATGCCCGTGGTGACCTCCGCCAACACCAACGCGCCCTCGCTGATGATCGGCGAAAAAGGCGCGGCTCTGATCCTCGATAACCCTCCTCTTCGGGAGCACGCACAATGAAATTCGATTACCGCAATCACAACGGTGGCGGCAACGTCTTCGAAACCCGCAATCCGGCGCGGCCCGACGAAATCGTCGGGGCCTACGCCGAGGTCGGCGACAGCGCCGGCGTGGAGGCGGTGCTGGCCGCCGCCGCTCAGGCCCAGGCGCAATGGTCGGAGGTGCCACCGGTGGCGCGCGGCGACCGGCTCACCGCTTTTCTGGACGACGTGATCGCCAACGTGGAACGCATCGCCGAAGCGATCACCCTGGAACAGGGCAAGCCCCTGGCCGAAGCCCGCAACGAAACCCTGAAGGGCTGCGCGGAAGGCAAGTTCATGGCCGGCGAGGCCGCTCGCCAGCAACTGCAGACCAGCGCCGCCGCCCGGCCCCGGGTGCGCAACCTGATCCTGCGCCGCCCCCGTGGCACCCTGCTGGCGATCTGCCCCTGGAACTTCCCGGCGATGACGCCGCTGCGCAAGCTGTGCCCGGCGATCGCCTTCGGCAATGCCCTGGTAATCAAGCCGTCCCAGTTCACGCCGGCGGCGGCGTTCATTCTGGCGGAGATCGCCGAACGCCATTTCCCCGCCGGCCTGGTGCAGGTCATGCCCTGCGGCGGCGCCTTCGCCAGCGAACTCACCGCTGCCGGCCACTTCGACGGCGTCAGCTTCACCGGCTCCGTGGCGGTGGGCCGCAAGGTCGGCCAGGCCGCCGCCACCGGCCTGGTGCCCGCCCAGTTGGAGCTGGGTGGCAAGAACGGCGTGATCATCAACGACAGCGCCGACCTGGATAGCTGCCTGGACCAGGTGTTCGGCGCCGCCTTCCAGACCGGCGGCCAGCGCTGCACCAGCCTGAGCCGGGTGATCGTGCATCACGATCTTCATGGCGCGGTGGTCGAAGGGCTGGCGGCACGAGCCCGTGCCCTGACCCTGGGCGACGGCCTGGCACCGACCACCACTCTGGGACCGCTGTGCAACGCGGCCCACTTCGACAGCGTGCGCGCCGCCACCGCCCGGGCCGTCGACGAAGGCGCCACCCTGGTCACCGGCGGCGAGAGTGCCACCGTGGCCGGCTGCGAGGGCGGCTATTTCTATCAGCCCACGCTGTTGGATAACGCCGGCGCATCCACCACCGCCAGCCGCGAAGAGATCTTCGGGCCCGTGCTGTCCGTGCTGGCCTATGACAGCGCCGACCAGGCGCTGTCGATACTGAACGACACCGAATACGGGTTAACATCGAGCCTGTTCTCCGACTCCCACGCCCTGATCCAGCGCTTTCTGGACGAAAGCCGCAACGGGATGCTGCATGTGAACAATGGCACGGTGCCCGACGTGAACATGCCGTTCGGCGGCATGAAGCACTCCGGTCTGGGCGCCTACTCGGTGGGCGCGTCCGCATCGGCGTTCTACACCATCGAGCAAGCCGCCTATCTGGCCTGGTGACGCTCGCCCCAACGCGAGGAAAAAGCGCGCTCGTCGGCGATGACGATCGCGCTTCACAGCCATAACAACAGGGTCATAATCATGAAAAGAATCGCCAAACTGACGGTGCTGGCCGTCCTGATCATCGCCACCGGAGCGCGCGCGGCCACGCCCAACCCCTTCGACTGGCAGTCGGTGCCCAAGAAGGACGACCAGATTACCATGCGCCTGGCCCACTCCCTGAACATGGAGTGGAGTTCCCAGACCGTGGCGTTGAAGCGCTTCGCCGAGCTGGTCGCCATCTACACCGACAACCGCATCCGCCCGGTGATCTTCCCCGGATCGCAACTGGGCAGTGAAAAGGAAATGCTGCAGCAGGCCCGCCAAGGCGTGATCCAGGTCACCATCCCGGCCACCAACAACATGGCCCAGGTCGCGCCCAGCCTGAACGTTCTGCTGTTGCCCTACCTGACGCAAAGCACCGAAGAGTCCAATTACCTGCTCGATCACATCACGCCGATCCTGCAACCCCGCGTCATCGAGGAGGCCGGAGTGCGCATCATCGGCTGGGAAAATACCGGCTGGCGGCATTTCTTTTACAACGCGCCCGAGCCGATTCAAAAGCCCGCGGATCTGGCGCCGCTGAAAATGCGCGTGCCTCCCAACGCCATCATGCTCGGCACCTACAAATCCTGGGATGCCTCGCCGGCGCCGATTGCCTGGAACGAGCTCTACAGTGCCTTGCAGCAAGGCGTGGTGGAAGGCGGCGACAGCCCGGTGAGCGACATCATCGGCATGAAATTCGACGAAGTGATCGGCCGCATCAGCCGCCTGCACTACACCATTCTCACCCACCCCATCGTGGTCTCCGAGCGCTGGTTCCAGGATCTGGATCCGGACCTGCGCGAGGCGGTGCTGCGCGCCGGCCGGGAAACCACCGAATACGTGCGCTGGTGGCAGCCGCTGGATGAGGCCCGTTGGTGGAAACAGGCCGAGGAAGCCGGCGTGCGGATCAGCGACATCGAGGATGAGACCCCGTGGCTCAAGGAAGCCCGCGCTGCCTGGCCGAACTATTACCCATTGATCGGCAAGGACGGCGAGGCCCTCACCGAGAAGGCCATGAGCATCCTCGAAGACTACAAAGCGACTCAACAATAAAACAAGCGCTGCCCGGCGGGCCTGCGGACCCGCCGGCGGGAGACTTTTATGTATCGCATACTCAGAAAAACACAACTGACGCTCTGTCACCTGCTGTTGTCCGGCATGGTGCTGGCGTTGTTGCTTCAAATCGTCGGCCGCAGCTTCAACGCCGGCATGGAGTGGACCGAAGAAATGTCGCGGTTCGCCTTCATCTCCTTCGTGTTCATCAGCGGCAGCTATTCCTCGCTGATGAAGGCGGACCTGCGAATCGGCGTGTTCGCGGACTGGCTGGGCCGGCGCGTCGGCCGGCGGGTGGTGGAAGGGGTGGTGACCGCCCTGCTGTTGCTGTTCGATCTGCTGATGGTGGTGTACTGCGTGCGCAACGTCATCGACGGCATCAAATACCCCAGCGTATCGCCGGTACTCGGCTTCAATACCAATTACCTGTTCGTGGTGCTGGTGCTTGCCTTCATCCTTTCGGCACTGGGGCGGCTGTTCGCTCATAACGGCGACGGGCACGGTACGGAGGGCCTGGCATGACCGACGTACAACTGGCTCTGATCATCCTGCTTCCGGTTCTGCTGCTGCTCGGGGTGCCGATCTACGCGGCTCTGGGCCTGACCGGGTTCGCCGCCACCTGGTTGCTGGGCGCGGACCTGGTGTTCGCCGCGCAAAGCATCTTCAACGGCGTCGACAATTTCGCCCTGCTGGCGATTCCCGCCTTCATCCTGGCCGGCAACATCATGGAAAAAGGCGGCCTGACGCACGACATCATCCGCATTTTCCGGCGTATGTTCGGCCATGTACCCGGGAGCCTGGGGATCGTGACGATCCTTTCGTGCATGTTCTTCGCCGCCATCTCCGGTTCCGGCCCGGGCACCGTGGCGGCGATCGGTTCGATCATGATCCCGTCCATGGTTCGCTACGGCTACCCGGCGCCTTACGCGGCCTCGGTGACCGCCACCGGCGGCACCCTCGGGATTTTGATCCCACCCAGCAATCCGATGATCATCTACGCCATCATCGCCAACGTTTCCATCGCCGATGTATTCGCCGCCGGCCTGCTGCCAGGTCTGTTGATGGGTACCGTGCTGGTGGGCACCGCCTACATCATGGCCAAGCGCTCCGGTGCCGTGGTGGCCCCGGTTCACGATAGCGAGGACGAGCAGGAAAGCGTGGCGTCATTGGTCTGGCAGGCTAAATACGCCCTGTTCCTGCCAGTGCTGATCCTGGGCGGCATCTACTCCGGCCTGTTCACGCCGGTGGAGGCCTCCGTGGTGGCGGTGTTCTACGCCCTGGTGGTGGCACGCTTCGTATACCGCCGCCTGGACCGCGTGGCCTTGCATGAGGCGTTCGAACAGACCCACCGGATTTCCGGCGCCCTGATGGTCGTGGTGGCCTGTTCCGCCCTGCTCGCCAAGGTGATCACCCTGGAAACCATCCCCCAGCAGATTTCCGCGGGTTTGTCCGGGGTATCCACCGATCCGCTGGTGATTCTGCTGTGGATCAACGTCTTCCTGATCCTGGTGGGCACCTTCATGGAGACCATGTCGGCGATCATCATTCTGGCACCGATCCTGGTACCGCTGGTCACCGCCTTCGGCATCAACCCGGTGCACTTCGGGATCATTCTGGTAACCAATATCCAGATCGCCTTCCTGACGCCGCCACTGGGGGTGAACCTGTTCGTGTCCAGTCAGATATCCGGGGTACCGGTGGAACGCATCATCCGCAGCATCTGGCCATTCCTGCTGGCCTTGCTGGGCGTGCTGGCGCTGGTCACCCTGTTCCCGCAGATCAGTCTGTTCCTGCCGGATCTGCTCAAGTCCCTGCGCTGATACCCACGCTGATATAGGAACGCCGCCCCGACCGGGGCGGCGGCTTTTTACTTGACGACCTTGAGGTGACTGCCGCGGGAGGGCTTGTCGTCGCTGTCCGGCTCCGGGGGGCTCGGTGGCTCCGGTGGCGGTTCGGTGGGCTCGAAGGCCATACCCTGGCCGTTCTCGCGGGCGAACACCGCCATCACCGCCTCCACCGGCACGTAAACCGTGCGCGGCACGCCGCCGAAACGGGCGGAGAAGGTAATCGCATCATTGCCCGCTTCGAAGGCGGTCACCGCCCGAGGCGCGATGTTGAGCACGATCTGGCCATCCTGGACGAACTCCTGCGGCACCTCGGTGCCCGGGTAGTGAGCGTCCACGGCCAGGTGCGTGGTCAGACCGTTGTCGCAGATCCATTCGTGCATCGCCCGTATCAGATACGGGCGATTGGGGGTCATCTCTTCACTCATAGGGCTTACAGACGCTGGCGCAGTTCACGCTCGGCATCGGACAGGCTGGCCTGGAAGGCGTCACGGTCGAACAGGCGCTCGGCGTAATCAAGCAGCGGCTTGGCCTGCTTGGCCGGCAGATCCACGCCCATGGCCGGCAGCCGCCACAGGATCGGGCCCACCACGCAGTCCACCAGGGTGAATTCCTCGCTCATGAAGTACGGCAGCTCGCTGAAGATCGGCGCGGTGGCGATCAGGCCCTCACGCAGCTCCTTGCGGCGCTTGTTGAGGCTCGCCTCCTTCTCGGTACCGGCCAGCAGAGCATCCACGTTGTGGCACCAGTCACGCTCCACGCGGTGAATCAGCAGCCGGCTCTGAGCCCGCGCCACCGGATATACCGGCAGCAGCGGCGGATGCGGGAAGCGCTCATCCAGGTACTCCATGATCACCGTGGACTGGTACAGGGTAAGCTCCCGGTCCACCAGGGTGGGCACCTCGTTGTAGGGGTTCAGAGAAGCCAGATCCTCCGGCTTGTCCCCGTTGTCCACGTCGACGATATCCACGGTCACGCCTTTTTCCGCCAGAACGATGCGCACCCGATGGCAGTAATGATCGTTCGGGGAAGAAAAGAATGTCATCGAGGAACGTTTGGTCACCACACCCATGGTCGAGTCATCTCCACGTATATCGCTATAACACAAACAGGGTAGCCGCTCGCGCGGTTACCCTGTTGCTCGCCGGAAAGGGTTCTGAGCGGGTCAACCCGCTCAGTGAACGTCTTTCCAGTATTCCTTTTTCAGCAGGTACGCCGGTACGAACAGGATAGCCAGGAACACCAGTACGTACACGCCGATCCGTTCACGGGTGGGAGCGATGGGCTCCGCCGCGTAGGTGAGGAAGTTGGTGATATCGCCCATATTGGACTCAAACTCTTCCTCACTCAGGGTTTCCTGCATTCCGGCCATCACGTGGGGCATGCCCACGCTGGGGAATACATGGTTATTGTACCCGTAGGGACGGGAATCGTCCTCGTAGAACCCGGTCAGATAGGAGTAAATCCAGTCCGGAGAACGATGCCGGGCGGCCAGGGTCAGGTCCGGCGGCGGGTTGCCGAACCAGTCCTTGCCGTTCTCCGCGGTCATGCCGTTCTTCATCGGGTCGCCGATTTTCTCGGACGTGAAGTTCAGGTACTTCAGCGTCAGCTCGTCGGAGATACCCAGGTCCTCGCCCATGCGGCCGTAGCGCAGGTACTCCAGACTGTGACACCCCATACAGTAATTGACGAACAGCTTGGCGCCGTTTTGCAGGCTCACCTTGTCCTGCAGGTTGACCGGCGCTTTTTCCAGCTCCGCGTCATGGCCGCCGGCCGCGCTGGCGAACGCGGGCAGGCAACTGAAAAGCAATGCAACAGCCAGCTTCTTCATCAGTGACCCCCCGTTACACGTTCAGGAACCGGTTTGGACTTCTCGAATCGGTGCGCCAGCGGCAGCCCGATAAAGAAGAACAGGAAGTAGTACACGGTGCCGATCTGCGCCAGCGTCTTGGCGGTGCCGGTGGCCGGCTGGGTACCCAGATAGCCGAGCATCAGGAAGTCGGCGGCGAACACGAACAGCAGCAGCTTGCTCAGCCAGCCCTTGTAGCGAATCGACTTCACCGGATGACGGTCCAGCCAGGGCAGCAGGAACAGCACCACGATGCCACCGCCCATGGCGATCAGGCCCCAGGTCTTGGAGGACATGCCGAGCCATTCGATGGTGGTGGCCCGCAGCATGGCGTAGTAAGGCCCGTAGTACCACACCGGCGCGATGTGATCCGGGGTCTTGAGCGGGTTCGCCGCCACGAAGTTGGGCTTCTCGATCAGGTAGCCACCGCCGGTGGGGAAGAAGAAGATCACCACCGCGAAGATCATCAGGAAGACGATCACGCCGGGCAGGTCCTTGACGGTGTAGTACGGGTGGAACGGGATGCCGTCCTTCGGAATGCCGTTCTCGTCCTTGTTCTGCTTGATTTCGACGCCGTCCGGGTTGTTGGAACCCACTTCGTGCAGCGCCAGGATGTGCAGGAATACCAGAGCCACCAGCACCAGCGGAATGGCCACCACGTGCAGGGCAAAGAACTTGTTCACCGTGGCGGTGGACAGCAGGTAGTCGCCGCGTACCCAGGTGGTCAGGGCCTCGCCGATATCCTTGGCGTCATCGGGGCCGATGAACGGCAGGATGTCGAATGGAATGGCACCGGCCAGGGAGATGATCACCTGGGCGCCCCAGTAGGACATGTTGCCCCACGGCAGCACATAGCCCAGGAAGCCTTCCGCCATCAGGGCCACGTAGATCAGCATGCCGAAGATCCACACCAGCTCCCGGGGCGGCTTGTAGGAGCCGTACATCAGGCCACGGAACATGTGGATATAGACCACCGCGAAGAAGGCGGACGCGCCCACCGCGTGCATGTAGCGGATCAACCAGCCCCACTGCACGTCACGCATGATGTATTCGACGGATTCAAACCCCTGACTCGGGGAATAGAACATGGTCAGCCAGATGCCGGTGAGCAGCTGGTTGACCAGTACCACCATGGAGAGAACCCCGAAGTAGTACCAGAAATTGAAGTTCTTCGGAGCGTAGTACTCCGACATGTGTTTTTTATACGCGTTGACGACGGGGAGACGGGCATCCACCCAATCGATCAAACCGTTCACCACTCGCATCATGCCTTGGTCTCCCCTTCTTCGGAACCGACGATGATCACGGCATCACTGACGTAGGAGTGAGGCGGCACCACCAGGTTGGTCGGGGCCGGCACGCCTTCGTAAACGCGGCCCGCCAGGTCGAACTTGGAACCGTGGCAGGGGCAGAAGAAGCCGCCGTACTTGAGCTCGACGGTGGGCTCTTCTTCGAACAGAGGAGAACACCCCAGGTGGGTACAGATACCGATCAGCACCAGATATTCTTTTTTGATTGAACGCCACTCATTGGCCGCGTACGGCGGCTGCTGCTTATCCTTGGACTCAGGGTCCTTGAGCTGGTCGTTCAGTTTATCCAGATTGGCGACCATGTCGTCGGTCCGGCGCACCACCCAGACCGGCTGACCACGCCATTCGGCCACCACGCGCTGCCCCATCTCGAGTTTGCTGACGTCCACCTCCACGGGGGCACCGGCATTCTCGGCCTTAGCGCTGGGTTGCCAGGATTTGACAAAAGGAACCGCCGCGCCGATGGCACCCGCGACACCGACCGTCGAGGTCAGGCCGATCAAAAAGGTGCGGCGGCTGGTATTTACGCCGTCATTGCTCATTGAATTATTCTCCCCTTGGATCCCACGGTCGGGGGGTGATCCGAGACTCGCGGTCGGTGCTCATGCTCCGGGCGGAGCAAGGCGGCGCAAATGGTAATGAAAAAGACCACATCTGACAACCGGTTATTCCCCGGCGAGGGCTCCCTAAACCCCTGATTTATGCATAAAAAAAGCCCAGCATAGCCGGGCTTTTTCGAGGTTCGGACAGCGCCGGGCGCCGTCTTACCGCTTGGAGTACTGCGGACGCTTACGTGCTTTGTGCAGACCGATCTTCTTACGTTCCACGCTACGGGCGTCGCGGGTCACGTAGCCGGCCCGGCGCAGGGCGCCGCGCAGCTCGCCGTCGTATTCCATCAGGGCACGGGTGATACCGTGGCGGATGGCACCGGCCTGGCCGTTGTTGCCGCCGCCACTGACGGTCACATAGACGTCGAAGCGCTCGGTGGCGTCCACCAGTTCCAGAGGCTGGCGCACCACCATGCGGTTGGTCTGACGACCGAAGAACACGTCCAGCGGACGACCGTTAACGGTGATGTTGCCGCTGCCCGGGCGAAGAAATACGCGGGCGGTAGCCGTCTTGCGGCGACCGGTTCCGTAATCGGCGTTTGCAGTTGCCATCGACTGACCCCTTAGAGTTCGAGCTGCTGCGGCTGCTGAGCGGTATGCGGATGCTCGGCGCCGGCGTAGACTTTGAGTTTGCGCAACATGTCGCGACCCAGCGGGTTGCGCGGCATCATGCCCTTCACGGCTTTCTCGATCACCATCTGCGGCTTTTCGCTGATCAGGGTCTCGAAATTGGCTTCCTTCAGGCCACCCGGGTAACCGGTGTGGCGGTAGTACATCTTGTTGGAAGCTTTCTTGCCGGTCACCGCCACTTTTTCGGCGTTGATCACCACGATGTAATCGCCGGTATCGACGTGCGGGGTGTATTCCGGCTTATGCTTGCCGCGCAGACGGCTGGCGACTTCCGCGGCCAGCCGGCCCAGCGTTTTGCCGGAGGCGTCCACCACATACCAGTCGCGCTTTACGCTTTCCGGTTTCGCGCTGTAGGTCTTCATGGGAGTCTTCCCTAAAATTTGTGCCCTGAATTCAATACGTTACGGGTTCAATCAACCCTCCGGCGAGAGCCCGCCGGGCAAGAGGGTGCGAATTGTACTGAACCGCCCGACCGAAGACAAGCAGGAAAATGCCCCGATGATCGCGGTCGCGGCCGCCCCCACGAACGCGATTCCCGCCATGCCTCGCCGCTGCCCCGCGCCTGACGGTATAGTCGGTCTTTTCCATACACCGTCAGGAGGGAGAGCATGGAGTACCGTCCGCTGGGCCGCACCGATCTCAAAGTCAGCAGCATCTGCCTGGGCACCATGACCTGGGGCAACCAGAACAGCGCCGAGGAAGGCTTCGCGCAGATGGAACTGGCTCTGGACCAAGGCGTCAACTTCTTCGACACCGCCGAAATGTACGCGGTGCCGGCCAGCCCGGAAACCTCGTTTCGCACCGAGGAGATCATCGGCGAGTGGTTCGCCCGCACCGGCAACCGGGACAAGGTGGTGCTGGCCACCAAGGCCGCCGGCCCGGGCGACTACGTCAAGCATATCCGCGGCGGCCCGCGCCTCACCGCCGAAAGCCTGGCAGGCGCCGTGGAAGGCAGCCTCAAGCGCCTGCGCACCGATGTCATCGACCTCTACCAGCTGCACTGGCCGGAACGCACCACCAATTTCTTCGGTCGCCTCAACTACAAGCACCGCGAGGACGCGGAAGCGGTCTCCATCGCGGAAACCGTGGCCGGGCTCAAGAAACTGGTGGACGCCGGCAAGATCCGCCATTGGGGCCTGTCCAACGAAACCCCCTGGGGCACCATGACGTTCATCCACGAGGCGGAGAAAATCGGCCTGGAACGCCCGGTGTCGATCCAGAACCCCTACTCCCTGCTCAACCGCAGCTTCGAGGTGGGCCTGGCCGAGGTGGCGCACCGCGAGGACGTGGGTCTGCTGGCCTATTCGCCGCTGGCGTTCGGCATGCTCACCGGCAAATACCGCCACGGCCAGCAACCGGCCAACGCCCGCCTGACCCTGTTCAAGCATTTCGCCCGCTACAGCAACGAACAGGCCGCCGCCGCCACCGAAGCCTACTGCCAGCTCGCCGAGGAGCGCGGCATGAGCCCGACCCAGCTGGCCCTGCAGTTCGTCACCACCCGGCCGTTCGTGACCAGCAATATCATCGGCGCCACCAACCTGAATCAGCTTCGCGAAAACCTGGACAGCGTGAACCTGCCCTGGGACAAGGAACTGGAAAAAGAACTGGAAGCCATCCACACCCGCTTCCCGATCCCGGCGCCCTGACCCGCCAATACCGTAGGAGCGACGTGCAGGAGCGACTTTAGTCGCGATCAAGCTTCCATCGCGACTAAAGTCGCTCTTACCCCCCTCGCGCCTGCCTTGACGGTCCCGCCAAACCGGAGCAATGTGCACACTGTGTACTTTCAAGGAGCGAGACCATGTCCAGCCCCCAACCCAGCCGTATACGCATCGGCCGGCGCTACCGCGCCAACCGCTTGAACGGTCCCTACGACGCCCTGGTAATCGGCTCCGGCATCGGCGGCCTGGCCAGCGCCGCCTGCCTCAGCAAGATGGGCTGGAAGGTGGCGGTGTTCGAACAGCACTACACCGCCGGTGGCTTCACCCACAGCTATGAACGCAACGGCTACGAATGGGACGTGGGGGTGCACTACATTGGCGACATGGGCCGCCCGGACACCCTGGGCCGGCGCTTGTTCGACCACATCACCGATGGCCAGCTGCAATGGGCGCCCATGGACGAATGCTACGACCGCATTTACCTGGGCGACCGGCACTACGACCTGAAGGCCGGCCCCCAGGCATTCCGCGCCGAACTGCAGCGGGCCTTCCCGGGCGAACACGACACCATCGACACCTACCTGACGCTCATCAAAAAAGCCGCCGGCGCGGTGCAGCCGCTGACGCTGGCGCGCATGCTGCCCCGGGCGGTGGCCGGCATCGCCCGCAAGGGCCTTGATCTCGGCGCCCTGGGTCGCTTCAACCGCCCCACCCGCGCGGTGCTGGAGGAACTCACCGACAACCAGGAACTGATCGCCGTGCTCACCGGCCAATGGGGCGACAACGGTCTGCCACCATCCCGGTCCAGCTTCCTGATCCATTCACTGATCGCGCGCCACTATCTGCACGGCGGCTATTACCCGGTGGGCGGCGCCGCGCAGATCGCACGCACCGTCCTGCCGGTGATCCAGGCCGCCGGCGGCGAGGTGTTCACCTACGCCGACGTCACCGACATCCTGGTGGAAAACGGCCGCGCCACCGGTGTGCGCCTGGCCGACGGTCACGAGGAACGGGCCCCCTGCGTGATCAGTGACGCCGGCGTGTTCAACACCTTCACCGAGCTGCTGCCCAAACACGCCCCGCACCATGACGACTACCGGCAACAACTGGGGCAGGTGCGGCGCTCCATGGCCAGCGCCTGTCTGTATATCGGCCTCGACGACACCGCCGAGAACCTGGGCCTGCCCAAGACCAACTACTGGATCTACCCGGACAACGACTACGAAAACCAGCTCGACCGGGCCCTGGCGGACCCGGACCACCACGACATTCCGCTCACCTACATCTCCTTCCCCAGCGCCAAGGACCCGGATTTCAGCCGCCGCTATCCGGGCCGGGCCACGGTGGAAATCGTCGCCGCGGCCCCCTATGAGTGGTACCAGCGCTGGGACGGCACCACCTGGGGCCAGCGCGGCGAGGACTACGAAGCGGTCAAGGAAGCCTTCGCCCAGCGACTGTTGGAGAAGCTGTTCGAGAAGCATCCGAATCTGCGCGCGCACCTGGACTACCATGAGTTGTCCACGCCGCTCTCCACCGCCTGGTTCTGCCGCTATCCCAGCGGCGAGATCTACGGCCTGGACCATGATCCCAACCGCTTCCAGCAAGACTGGCTGCGCCCGAAGACGCGCATCCCTGGCCTCTACCTGACCGGCCAGGACGTGCTCACCTGCGGCGTGGTGGGCGCTCTGGTGGCCGGCCTGGCCACCACCCTGGCGGTCACCGGCCGCAAGGGGCTGCCGCTGGCACGACGCATGTTCGTGGGTTGAGGGAGGTGGAAGGCACGCGCTTCTGGCTGGCATTGATCGCGCTGGCGCCGCTGCTGTTGACGCAGGCGCGCCGCGCGCGCCGTGATACCCCGCGCCTGCCGGAGGCCGGCGGGCCCGATCATGGCCAGGCCGGGGACGGTCCGGCGGCCACCCGCCTGCTGGTGGTGGGCGAGTCCACCGCCGCCGGCGTCGGCGTGCGCGAGCACCGGCAGGGCCTGGGGGCTCAACTGGCCCGGCCCCTGCACCATCGCTCCGGGCAACCGGTGGCCTGGCGAGTGAACGGCGTGAACGGCATCCGCGCCGGCGCTCTGGCCGACCGGTTGGCGGCGGCACCCGCAGCGGACGCCGATCTGGCGGTAATCAGCCTGGGGGTCAACGACACCACCGGCCTGACTCGCCCGGGGCGCTACCAGGCGGACCTTCTGGCTCTGATCAAGGTTCTGCGCCGGAATCAGCCCACCTTGCCGGTGGCGTTGCTGTCGGTGCCGCCCATGCAACACTTCACCGCCCTGCCCTCGCCCCTACGCCAGGTGCTGGGCCTGCGCGCGGCGCAGCTGGACCGGGCACAGCGCACCCTGGCGGCACGCCTGGACGGCGTCCATCATCTCGCATACCCGGTCATCGCCGACCCGGCCTGCCTGGCCGAGGACGGCTACCACCCTGCCGAAAGGGGCTATGCGTACATCGCCGACCGGGTAGCGGACACCCTGGCGACCCTGCTCACGCCGTGCCACTGACGGGGATGCGGCGGCGCACCTTCACCACCGGAGCATTCCCTCGCCGCGCCGGCGCCTCGCGACGCCGGGCATAAGCGCACTCCACGCTGGCCGAGGCGGCATGCAAGACGCCCCGCGGCACCGAATCCCGATTGTCCGGATGACTGCACCACACCCCCGGACCGTACAGCGTGCGCCGGGGCCGCGCGCCGCGATACTGGCAATCACTGCAACACGTCAACATCATCCCTGGCCTCCCTTCCTGACCACTGGGGAACCGCCCCTTCCATCGGGGCATCAGCGTAGCTTGTCAGAGCCGGATGGCCGCCGTAAAGCCACGGATGAGAGCCGCATCACGCGCTTATACTTTCCTCCCCGGCTACACTGGCAACCGGGGAAACGGGGGCCCGCATCGGGGCCCGTCCGCGAAAAAAACGACACCGAAAGGACATCACGATGAACCAATGGACGACCCTTTGGGGGGCGGCGCTGTTGCTGTCCGGCAGCGCCCTGGCCGCCGACACGCCAGCCACGGAAACGTTCGACGAAGCCCTCGCCTGGCAACAACAGGTAGAGCAGGCCTGGGACACCATGACCCCGCGCCGGGGCGAAATCCGTCTGGAAGAAGCCGGCGTGGTCCTCACCGTGCCGGACCAGTTCTACTACCTGGACAAGAAGGACGCCCGCGCCGTCCTTGAGGATTTCTGGGGCAACCCGCCGGATGACACCACCCTGGGCATGCTGTTCCCCAGCCATTACCGCCCGTTCGACGAAGACGCCTGGGGCGTGGACATCGCCTATGTGGCGGACGGCCACGTGGACGACGAGGACGCCGATCACATCGATTACGACGAACTGCTGGAAACCATGCGCGAGGACATCCGCGACGCCAATGCGCAACGCCAGGAGCTCGGCTACGAGACCCTGGAACTGGTGGGCTGGGCGGAAGCGCCCCACTACGATCCTGTCAGCCATCAGTTATATTGGGCCAAACAGCTCCACTTCGAAGGCATGGAAAGCGACACCCTCAATTACAATATCCGCAAACTCGGTCGCGAAGGTTTCCTGCAAATGAACTTCATCGCGGATATGAGCGCCCTGCCCGAAATCAATCGCAACCGGGAAACGGTGCTCGCCTTATCCCGTTTCGAGGATGGCCACCGCTACGCGGACTACAACCCGGATACCGACCATCTGGCCGCCTACGGCATCGGTGGCCTGATCGCTGGCAAGGCCCTGGCCAAGACCGGATTTCTGGCCGCCGCCCTGCTGCTGCTGAAGAAATTCTGGTTCGTACTCCTTGCCGCCCTCGCCGCCCTTGCCCGCAAGCTTTTCCGCAAGTCCTCCTGAACCACCGCCCCGGCCCGCCCCAGGGCGGGCCGGACTGTCCTTATGTCCAGGTGATCCGTTTCACATAAGGTGATAATTTCCCAGCCCATACCAATAACAAAAAGACCACAAAGGAACCCAAACAGGGGGTTGGCATGGATTCGCTTACCGTCACGCTCCACTCCGACGAAGAGCCCGACGTCAGTTTCACCTGCGATGCCATTCGCATCGAGGGCACCGTATGCCTGGTCCCCGAATGGACCTACTCACCGGACGGCTTCGACCGCTCACCGGTACGGCTGATTCGCTTGCTGGACATGCCCCTGGAACGGGCCCAGGGCCTGGGCGGCGGCTACATACTGAAAACACCGCTGCCGCGCAGCGTCCTGGCCGGGCAGATTCCCGCCGCCCTGGACGGCAAGGTCGAGGCGGTCTACATCCCGCTCAAGGTGCGCGCGCCGGAACGGGAGTGAGGGCAGCCTAACGCCCACCGCTATTGAAAAACGCCGCGTCCGGCAGATTCTGGATCGCCAGGCGGGAGCTACGGATATGCAGGCGTGTACAGCGTTCCGCGCGCTTTGGATCCCCGGCCAGAATCGCCTCGCCCATGACCTGGTACTCACGGAAGCGGCGCGGCGGGTTGGTGAACTGGTCGTAGGACTGAAACTGCAGGCGCAGCAATTGCACCATGGTCGCCGGTAGCATACGCGGCAATTCCTGGTTGCCTCCGATGTCGATCATTACCCCGTAAAAGCGGTCCCGCTGCTCCAGGTAGGCGAAACTCAACCCGCGCCGGCGGTGATCGAGCAGTTCGTCGAAAACCTCCGCGAAGCGCCCCCGGTGATCGGCCTGGTCGATGCGCTGCGCCGCCAATCGCGCCGCCAGCCCCAGCAACACTTCGATGTTCTGCAGAAGATCCCGCACCTCTTCCCGCCCCAACGAACGGATGTAGGCCCCCTTGTGCCGGGTCAGCGTGATGATCCGCTCGGCCGCCAGCCGCTTCAGAGCTTCCCGTACCGGCCCCCGGCTCACCCCCAACTCGCGGGTCAGATCCGCCTCCACCAGACGCTGCCCCGGCACATAACGGCCGCTGCCAATACCTTTGCAAATCGCCTCGATCACGGCATCCGGTGAGCTCAGCGGCGGCGAGGCGGTGTCTTCGGCTCTGCGCATGGAGAAACGATCCTTGGTCATTTTTTTGTATAGGCCGGGAGAAGGCCGGAACAGGCTGGCAGCGCATTCTAATGAGTCCACGGCCGGCACGCATCCGCGACCTGTTCTGCAATATTGTCCTACGATATTGACCCACAATAATCGGTGGGCTAGTTTCAGACAAACGCGATACCTCACCACCCGCCGTGCCACCGGGCCCGGCGTATAAACACAACAACCATTGAGGAGGCATACCATGCCACGTTGGATCACCACGGCCACCGCCGTAGCCGCCCTGGGCGTCATCTCTCCAGCGGTTCAGGCCGAACCTCTGAAAATCGCCATTATCGAATCCCTGTCCGGCCCGCAAACCTCCACTGGCCGCCTGATCGCCACCGCCGCCGAGTACGTCATCGACCAGACCAACACCGCCGGCGGATTCAATGGCGAAGCCATCCAGGTCAAGGAATACGACAACGCCGGCGATACCTCCGGCGCCGCCACCAAATTCCGCGAAGCGGCGGCCGACGGCGCCCACGTCATCATTCAGGGCGCGTCCTCCGCGATTGGCGGCCAGGTCACCGAGGACGTGCGCAAGCACAATATCCGCAACCCGGATCACCCCATCATCTATATCAACGTGGGCGCCGAAGCCATGGAACTGCGCGGCAAGAAGTGCCATTTCCATGCCTTCCACTTCACCACCACCGCGCCCTACCGCACCGTCCCGCTGATGCAGGTCATGTCCGAACAGGGTCATCTGGGCAAGCGTGTCTATTCCATCAATCAGAACTACTCCTGGGGCCGCGACATGGAGACCGCCATCGTCGACAACGCGGACCGGTTCGGCTATCAGGTGGTGGACAAGGTCCTCCATGAAGTGAACCGGATTCAGGATTTCTCCCCGTTCGTGGCCCGTATCAAATCGGAAAACCCGGACTCGGTGATCACCGGCAACTGGTCCAATGACCTGCTACTACTCATGAAGGCAGTGGGCGACGCCAACCTGGATGTCACCTTTGGCACTATTTTCATGGACCAGCCCGGCAACGTGGCCAACGCCGGCAATGTGGCCAAGGGGCATTACGTGGCGCACAGCAGCAACATCGAGCTGCTCGACGAGGCCGGCACCGAGGCCTACAAAAAAGCCACCGGCCACTATCCGGTATTCATAGAACCGACCACCCTGAACGGCGTCGGCCTGTTCGCCGAAGCCCTGAAGAAAGTGGATTTCGAAGGCGGCGACATCAATGTCGATGAGATCGCCCTGGCCATGGAGAACACCACCTTCGACAACGGCCTGGGTGGCATGCATGTCCGCAAGGCCGACCACCAGGCGGTGATCCCCATCGTCGTGTCCCAGGTGGCCAGCGACGTCAAGTACCCGGTGGACGGCACGGAACTGGGCTTCAAACCGGTGAAAACCGTGGCCGGCGCGGACGCCATCTACCCTGCCCAGGACAGCTGCCGCATGCGGCGCCCCGAATAAACGATTCCATATCGATGCCGCGGTCGGGGCCCGCCAAGGACCGGCCGCCATACTGATAACAACATCGGGAGAGACGCATGGAGTTCCTGATCGTCTCCACGCTGAACGGCGTTATCTACGGCATGCTCCTGTTCATGGTGTCCGCCGGGTTAACGCTGATTTTTGGCATGATGGGCGTACTCAACTTCGCCCACGCTTCGTTCTATATGCTGGGCGCCTACTTCGCCTACACCCTTTCCGGCCTGTTCAATTTCTGGGTGGGGCTGATCGTCGCTCCGCTGCTCGTGGCGATTATCGGCATGTTGATCGAGCGTTACATGCTGCGCCGGGTGCATGCCCATGGCCACGCCCACGAACTGCTGCTGACCTTTGGCCTGGTATTCATCTTCGAGGAGTTGATCAAGCTGTTCTACGGCGACTTCCCGGTGAGCTATCAGCGCCCGGATTATCTCAACTTCGCCATCTTCAATCTGTTCGGCACCGACTATCCGTTCTACCGGGTGTTTATCGGCCTGGTGGCGCTGTTGATGTTCATCGTGCTGTTCGTACTGCTCACCCGCACCCGCGTGGGCATGGTGGTGCGGGCCGCCGAGCGCCTGCCGGATACCGCGCGGGCACTGGGGCATAACGTTCCCATGGTGTTCCTCGGCGTGTTCGGCGCCGGCGCGGGGCTCGCCGGCCTGTCCGGCGCGGTGGCCGGCGCGTTCTTTCCCACCAACCCGAACATGGCGCTGGAACTGGGCGTGATCGTCTTCGTGGTGGTGGTGGTGGGCGGTCTCGGCTCCCTGGCCGGTTCGCTGATCGCCTCGCTGTTGATCGGCGTGTTCAGTTCCTTCGCCGTGGGCCTGGACTGGTCCCTGGCATCGCTGTTCGGCTTGATCGGCCTGGGGGACTGGGCCAATAGTCTGGGAGGGCTGGTGACCATGCCGCTGTCCTCCATTTCCGCCACCGTTCCTTTTCTGTTGATGCTCATCGTCCTGCTGGTGCGTCCGGCCGGCCTGATGGGCTCGAAGAATTGAGGAGGCCATGATGCGATACGCCCTGATTGCCATCCTCGCCCTGCTGGCCCTGCTGATCATCGCGCCGCCCCTGCTCGGCACCGGCTGGCAGTACGCTCTGATCAACGCCTTGATCGCCGCCCTGTTCGCCGCCGCCTTCAATCTTCTGGTGGGCCAGGGGGGCATGCTGTCCTTCGGCCATGCCGCCTACTTCGGCGTCGGCGCCTTCACCGTGATCCATCTGATGCAATCGGTGGAATACGGAGACTTTCCATTCCCCACCGTGTTGCTGCCGTTAGCCGGCGCCGCCGTCAGCCTGCTGTGCGGGGTACTGGCCGGCTTCTTCGCCACCATGCGTTCCGGCGTCTATTTCGCGCTGGTGACCCTGGCTCTGGCGGAGTTGCTGCATTCCCTGGCACCGCACTGGGATGAGATGTTCGGCGGTGAAGCCGGGCTGTCATCCATGCGCATGCCGTCCCTTGGCCTTACTTTCGGCTCCACCCTGGAGGTTTATTACCTGACGCTGGCGTGGGTAGTGATCTGTATCGGACTGCTCTACGCCTACACCCGCACGCCGTTTGGAAGGCTCACCCTGGCCTTGCGGGATAACGAACAGCGCATCCGCTTCATGGGCTTCAACGCCCACGGCACCAAGATCCTGGTGTTCGGCATCTCGGCAATGTTCTCCGGCGTCGCCGGCAGCCTCATGGCGATCTCCAATGAAACCGCCAACTACAGCGTGTTCAGCACCCAGGTCTCGGCCCTGGTGGTGCTGCATACCTTCGTCGGCGGCTCCACCATCTTCTTCGGTCCGATCGTCGGCGCCTGCGTCCTTTCACTGTTCACTTTCGTGGTCTCCGGCGCCACCCATTCGTGGATGCTTTATCAAGGCATCATCTTCGTGCTGGTGATGCTGTTCGCGCCCAAGGGCATCGGTGGCGTGATCCAGGCTCATATCGAGCAACGGCACAGCCTCCCCTGGAAGCGTCTGGCCGCCCCCTATGCGCTCGCCACGCTGGCAGGCTTGATGGTGGCCTGCGCCACGGTGTTCGTGGTGCAAAGCCTGGAGATCGTGCTGTCCCGCGAGTACGCGGCGGCGGTGGCGCGCACCGGCGAGTACGCGCCCTACACGGTGTTCGGCCTGGAATGGCGGGTCTTCCATCCGCTCACCTGGCTGTTCCCGCTGCTGTTATTGGTACCCGGTTTATACATGCTGCGCCGCGCCTTCGCCCGCATCCAAACCTTGTGGGACAACGACGAGAGCGATGACGACGGCGACATCGCCACCACGCCGGAACTGATGGAAGGAGGCCGCTGATGGATACCGAAACGCAGTCCGACGTCCTGGTCATCGACGACTTGCGGAAACACTTCGGCGGCCTGGAGATCATGCGCGGCGTGGACCTCACCATAAAACACGGAGAGCGGCATGCCCTGGTGGGCCCCAACGGCGCCGGCAAGTCGACTTTGTTCAATCTGATTTCCGGCGAACACCGCCCCAGTGGTGGGCACATTTATCTTCAGGGGCAACGCATCAGCGGCCTGAAGCCGGAACAGATCAGCCGTCGCGGTCTTACCCGTTCGTTTCAGATCACCAACGTATTCAGCCGCATGAGCGCCTTCGAGAACATTCGCATCGGCGTCATGGCCCGGCACGGCATCCGCTTCAACCTGTACCGGCGCATCAGGCCGATGCGGGCCATCAATGAAGAGTCCCATGCCTTGCTGAGGCAGGTCCGCCTGGACCATCGCGCCGACAGCCTGGCATCGGATCTCACCTACTCGGAACAACGGGCCCTGGAAATCGGCATGACCCTGGCCACCGGCGCCGAGGTCATTCTGCTGGATGAGCCCACCGCCGGCATGTCCCGGGACGAGACCGCCTACATGGTGGAGTTGATTCGCCAGGTCACCGAAGGAAAGACGCTGATGATGGTGGAACATGACATGAGTGTCGTGTTCGGCCTGTGCGATCGCATCTCGGTACTGGTTTACGGCCGTATTCTCGCCACCGGCGGCCCCGAGGAGATTCGCTCCAACCAGGAGGTACAAAGCGCGTACCTGGGCGAAGAGGAGGAACACTGATGCTTTTGGACGTTGACCAGCTGCACGCTTACTACGGCAAGAGCCACATTCTGCATGGCGTGCGTTTCACCATGCCGGAGCCGCGCATCGTGGCACTGCTGGGCCGCAACGGCGCCGGGCGCTCCACCACCTTGAAAGCGATGATGGGACTCGTGCCACCAAGCCAGGGCAAGGTCGCGCTCAACGACGAGGATCTGGCCGGCCGTCCGGCCCACCTTATCGCCCGGCGCGGGCTCGGCTATGTCCCCGAGGAACGCCAGGTTTTCCCCAATCTCACCGTGGAGGAAAACCTGATGATGGGCATCCAGACCGGCGCCGAGGGCGCCCCCCGCTGGCAAGCGGAGGATATGTACCAGTACTTCCCCCGCCTGCGCGAACGCCGAAATCAAAAAGCCGGCCATATGTCCGGCGGTGAACAGCAAATGCTCACCATCTGCCGCTCACTGCTCGGCAATCCATTGGTACTCCTGGTCGACGAACCCACCGAAGGCCTGGCGCCAATGATCGTGCAGGTGGTGATGGATGTGATTCGTGACATTCATCAACGGGGTGTCGGCGTGCTGCTGGTGGAGCAAAAAATGACCATGGCGCTGCGGGTGGCCAGCCATGTGCTGGTGATGGGTCACGGTCAGATTGTCTTCACCGGGTCCACCGAAGACATGCAGTCGCGGGACGACATTCGCCGCGACTGGCTCGAAGTGGCCTGAGGAGAACACCATGAAAAACCCGACCCACCGCTTTGACACGCATTATGAGACCCACTTCGCCAACCGTGTCATCCGCTGTTTCCGCCAGCGGCCCGACTCGGTGCAGGCGATGCTGCAATCGGCTCTGGAGCACAACCCGGAAGGTGACGCCTTTGTTTTCCAGGAACAGCATGTCAGCTATCGCGCCCTGGCACGGCAAGCGGCCCGGGCCGCCGCCACGCTGCATGGTCTGGGCGTACGCCCGGGAGACCGCGTGGCGCTGGTGCTACGTAATGGCCCGGCCTTCATGCATGCCCTGTTCGGCGCGCTCTGGCTGGGGGCCATCGCGGTGCCACTGAACGCCCGGGAACAAGGCGCCGGGCTGGCCTTGATCTTCGCCGACTGCACTCCCAAGGTGGCCATCGCCGAAGCCGATCTGGTGGAACGGCTGCACCGTGGGGGCGCCACCCAGGGGCTGGCCGCCCTGTTCGCGGCGGGAGGCGATGCCCCCGGCGCACGGCCCTTCGAAGCACTGTTCGAGGGTGCCGCCGTCGATCCCCCCATGGCCCTCCCCGACCAGGAGGACACCGCCGTTCTGCTCTACACCTCCGGCACCACCGGCCGCCCCAAAGGCGCCATGCTGACCCACCTCAATATCGCCCACACCGTGAAACTGTGGGAAAAGGCCATGGACCTGCGCTTCGCGGAGCGGTCCGTTCTGGCCGTGCCCGGCAGCCATGTGACCGGGTTGATGGGAATCATCTTCACCATGCTCCATATGGCCGGCTGCACTCTGATCATGCCGCGCTTCGACGCCGCCGAATTCAACCAGCTGGTCGCCAACGAAAACGCCACCAGCACCATCATGGTTCCAGCCATGTACAAATTGTGCCTGATGCGCGCCAACTTCGACGTTCTGGATCTGAGCAGCTGGCGGGTGGGCGCTTTTGGCGGCGCCCCGATGCCGGAATCGACCATCCTCGAGTTCCAGGAGCGGCTACCGCATCTGCGGTTGATGAACGCCTACGGCGCCACCGAAACCAGCACCGCCGTCACCGCCATGTCCCCGGATCACCAGCTGGAGCACCTGGACAGTATTGGCCAGGTACTGGATTGCGTGGACATCCGCATCATGGACGAACAGGGTCAGGAGTGTCCGGCGGGCGTATCCGGTGAGTTATGGATTTCCGGGCCGGTGGTGATTCCCGGCTACTGGCGGGATTCAGAGCGCACCGCGGAGAACTTCATCGGCGGCTACTGGCGCTCCGGAGACATCGGTGACATCGGCCCCGACGGCTATGTGCGCATCTTCGACCGCAAGAAAGACATGATTATTCGTGGCGGTTACAACATCTACTGCATCGAGGTGGAAAACGCCATCGCCTATCACCCCGACGTTGCCGAGTGCGCGGTGATCGGCGTGCCCGATCCGGTACTCGGCGAAAAAATTCTGGCGGTGGTCTGCAGCCGGGAGAACAACCTCGATGCTGACACGCTGCGCCGTTTTTGCGCCGACCGCCTGGCTGACTACAAAGTCCTCGATTTTGTTCACCTGCAAGCCGAACCGTTACCGCGCAACGCCAACGGCAAAGTGATGAAGACCACCCTGCGCGAGCGCCTCCCCCACCCTGAAACCGAACCCTGCTGAGAACCACCATGGATTTCACCTACCCGGAAAAAACCCAGAAACTCATCGCCCGACTCAATGCCTTCATGGACGAACATATCCATCCCAACGAGGCCCGCTATGAGCAGGAACTGGCCGCCGGCAACTACTGGCCGCGGGTGGTTGAGGAACTGAAGCCAAAAGCCCGCGCCGCCGGCCTGTGGAACCTGTTCCTGCCGGAGTCGGAATACGGCGCCGGCCTCACCAATTTCGAGTACGCGCCCCTGTGCGAAATCATGGGCCGGGTCATGTGGGCGCCGGAAGTATTCAACTGCTCGGCGCCGGACACCGGCAATATGGAGGTGCTGGCGCGCTATGGAACCCCGCAGCAAAGGGAACAATGGCTAACGCCCTTGCTCGACGGCGAAATCCGCTCCTGCTTCGCCATGACCGAACCGGACGTGGCCTCCTCCGACGCCACCAACATCGAGAGCGCCATCGTCCGCGACGGCGATGACTACGTGATCAACGGCCGCAAATGGTTTTCGTCCGGATCACCGGACGAACGCTGCAAGATTTTCATCTTCATGGGCAAGACCGATCCGGATAACCCCGACCGCCACAAACAGCAATCCATGATTCTGGTGCCCCGGGATACCCCGGGCATTACCGTGGTGCGCCCGTTGCCGGTCTTTGGTTTTTCCGGCACACCGGACGTGACCGGGGAGGTCCGCTTCGAGAACGTACGCGTCCCCGCCAGCAACATGCTGCTCGGCGAGGGGCGGGGCTTTGAAATCGCCCAGGGCCGCTTGGGCCCGGGCCGTATCCATCACTGCATGCGTCTGATCGGGCTGGCGGAACGGGCGCTGGAGAAAATGTGCAAACGCACCCAGGAGCGGGTTGCGTTCGGCAGGCCGGTGGCGGAGCAGACCGTAACCCTGGAACGCATCGCCGAATCCCGCATCCTCATCGACCAGACCCGGCTGCTGGTGCTCAACGCCGCCCATATGATGGACACCGTCGGCAACAAGGTGGCGCGCAAGCAAATCGCCATGATCAAGGTGGCCGCGCCGAACATGGCCGCCCGCGTTATCGACTGGGCGATCCAGGCTCACGGCGGCGGCGGTGTGACCAACGATTTCGGGCTCGCCAAAGCCTACGCCAACGCCCGTATGCTGCGCCTGGCGGACGGCCCCGACGAAGTACACCGCAACCAGATCGGAAGATTGGAACTGCGGCGACATCGTTAGCGCCTGGGTCCGCCCTTCGTCTCAACCAGGGCGGCACCACGGACGGTCAGGCACAAAAAAGGCGAACCCGGAGGTTCGCCTTTTTCGTTGGGGCTCGTGACGGGCGGCGCTTAGAAAGTGTAGTTCAGCTGCGCGCCGATCACGTTGGCGTCCAGTTCGTAGGTGCCGTCGAGCACGGCGCCACGGCTGGTTTTGTAGACGTCGGCGTCATCCACCCAGATGTGGGCGTAGGCCACATCGATGCTGAGGTTTTCGGTGGGGCGGAAGCCGGCGCCCAGGGTCGCCCAGACGCGGTCGGAGTCCGGAGAGATCGCGGAGCGGTTGTCACTGCTCTGGGTGGACTCTTCCTTGGCCAGGCCGAAGCGCAGCACGGTATCGCTGGGCAGGGTATGGCGCAGGCCGACGGAGTATCGGGTGGTGTCATCCCAGTCGAATTCCTCGATGGAGGGGTTCGGCAGGGAAGCCATGCCGCCCAGGGAGGTCTGGGTGCCGGAGTGTTCCACCACCAGACGGTCAAGGCTGCTCCAGTAGGTGTGTTCCACGCCCAGCAGGAGCTGGGTGCGGTCGGTCAGATCACCGGCGTAGGAGAGCTGCAGCACGGCGGGCAGATCCAGGCTGGTTTTGCCGGAGTACTTGCCGGCCAGGTCGGCGACCACGGTGGGGATGGCGGCGGCGGGCACGCCAGCGCCGGCGGCGGAAGCGGCCACGGCGGCGTCCTTGAAGGTGATGTCGCCGTCGATGTCGTAGCTGATCTCGGAGCGGTAGGCCACGCCGAAGTGGTTGTTGTCGTCGGGGCTGAAGGTCAGGCCGGCGTTCCAGCCGAAGGCGTCATCGTCGCCTTCCAGACGGGTGGCGGAGTTTTCGATGTCCGCTTCGATACGCTGGTAGTTCAGACCCACGCCCAGGCGCAGATTGTCGGTGACCTGAATGCCCATGGCCGGATTGACGTTGATGGTCTTCACATCGGAAGTCTGGGCATAGGGGTCGCCGGTGGTCGGGAAAAACGGAGCGCTGGGGCCGGCGTTGACGTTACCCCAATTGTCCTCGTATTCGATCTTGGTACCGAAGGGCGCGTTGATGCCGAGGCCGAAGGTGATACGGTCGTTGAACGGCATGGCCATGAAGACGCTGCCCACGAAGGGTTCGACGTCCTCGAAGTCGCCCGGACCACTGGCGCCATCGGCCTTGAAGGAGGTGTCGATCCAGACCTGGTGGGTGGCCAAGGAGAACTGGGTATCGTGCAGGCCCGCCAGGGTGGCCGGGTTGTACCACTGGTTGGTGGCGTCCTCGCTGAGTACGCCGGAACCGGCGTAGGCGGTACCCATGGCGGACACGGACTGGTAGGAAACGCCAAAACCGGAGGCGAACGCCGAGCCGGAGGCGAGGGACAGCACGGAAGTCGCGAGCAATGTGCCTCTTATTTTCATCATGTTTTTCTCCATCGTATCGAGCCGGAAGTGGCCGGACCGCTTCGTCCACGCTGGTCCGGGCACGGCAAAATGCCGGGGTATACACCGACCGGCTAAGAATAAACTCGCAAGCCGGGGCGGAGAAGGTGAGGAATGTAAAACTGGACGTTTTTCGGCCTGCAAAAGGCGACCGGCCGGTCGCCTTTTCAGGGCATCGGGGGGAGGCTCAGCCGCCGAGCAGGGCCCGGGCGATGATGGTCTTCATGATTTCGTTGGTGCCGCCATAGATACGTTGCACGCGGGCATCGGCGAACATGCGGGCGATCGGGTATTCCCACATGTAGCCGTAGCCGCCATGCAGCTGCACGCACTCGTCGATGATCTCGCACTGCAGATCGGTGACCCAGTACTTGGCGCCGGCGGCGGTGGGGATATCCAGCTCTTTCTTAAGGTGCAGTTCCAGGCAACGGTCCACGTAGGCACGGGCCACATCCAGCTTGGTACGCATCTCGGCCAGTTTGAACTGGGTGTTCTGGAAGCCGGCGATGGGTTGGCCGAAGGCCTTGCGTTCCTTAACGTAGTCCAGGGTGTGCTGGAAGGCGCTTTCCGCCATGGCCAGGCCGTTGATGGCGATGCCCAGACGCTCCTGGGGCAGCTCCTGCATAAGATAAATGAACCCCATGCCTTCCTGCCCGATCAGGTTCTCGGCGGGGATTTTGACGTCCTGGAAGAACAGCTCCGAGGTATCCTGGGCCTTCATGCCCACTTTCTTCAGATTTTTGCCTTTCTCGAAGCCTTCCATGCCCTCCTCGACGATGATCAGACTGGTGCCCTTGGCCCCCTTGGAGGGATCGGTCTTGGCCACCACGATCACCAAATCGGCGTTCTGACCGTTGGTGATAAAGGTCTTGGAACCGTTGAGGATGTAGTGGTCTCCGTCCTTGACGGCGGTGGTCTTGACGCCCTGCAGGTCGGAGCCGGCGCCGGGTTCGCTCATGGCGATGGCGCCGATCATCTCGCCGGTGACCATCTTCGGCAGGTACTTCTGCTTGAGAGCCTCGGAGCCGTAATGTTCGATGTAGGGGGCCACGATCTCGGTGTGCAGGCCCCAGCCGATGCCGGTGAGGCCGGCCCGGGAGATTTCCTCGCTGACCACCACGCTGTACAGGAAATCGGCGCCGAGGCCACCGTACGCCTCGCTGACCATGGGGCACAGGAAGCCCTGTTCACCGGCCTTGCGCCACAGTTCCTTGGGCACCTGGCCGCTCTGCTCCCATTGCTCGTGATGGGGCACGGCTTCGTTTTCCAGGAAGCGACGGACGGTATCGCGAAGCGCCTCGTGGTCGGAATTGAACAGCGTACGCGGGATCATGGCAGTCTCCGGGTTGTGTATAACGGGAAACAGAGTGTCTAACCCGGAGAATTCGGGGGCAATGACCAAACCGCTCAGGCCAGATGTTCGCGGGCCAGGTATTCCTGGGACTGCATCTCCAGCAAGCGCGAGCGGGTGCGCTCGAACTCGAAATCCAGCCGGCCGCCGGCGTAGAGATCCTCGATGGGGGTTTCCGCGGTGATCACCAGCTTCACGCCACGATCGTAGAACTCGTCCACCAGGTTGATGAAACGGCGCGCCCGGTCGTCGGTGCCGGCGCCCATGCGTTCCACATTGGAGATCAACACGGTCTGGAACTCACGGGCGATCTCAATGTAGTCGTTCTGGCTGCGGGGGCCGTCGCAGACCGCAGGAAAATCAAACCAGACCACGTCGTCGGCGGATTTCACCGTGGCGATCTTGCGCCCTTCCACCAGGATGTTGCCCTGCTCCCGGTGACGACCATGCTCCGAGGCCAGCGCCGCGAAACGCTCCTCCATGAACCGGTCCGCCTCCGCGCCCAGCGGGCAGTGGAACAGTTCCGCCTGTTCCAGCAAACGCAGCCGGTAGTCCTTGCCGCCGTCCACGTTCATCACCTTGGTGTGCAGCTTGATCAGCTCTATGGCGGGCAAGAACCGGGCCCGCTGCAGACCGTCCTTGTAGAGCCCGTCCGGCTCGATATTGGAGGTGGCCACCAGGGTCACGCCCTCGTCGAACAGGGTCTGCATCAGGGTCGCCAGAATCATGGCGTCGGTGATGTCGGTGACGAAGAACTCGTCAAAGCAGAGCACCCGGTAACGGGCCGCGAATTCCCGGGCGATGCTGGTGAGCGGGTTTTTCTCACCCTGGCGCTCGCGCATCTGGCGGTGCACTTTCTGCATGAAGCGATGGAAGTGCATGCGGCGCTTGTCTTCGAACGGCAGACATTCGAAGAACACATCCATCAGGTAGGTCTTGCCGCGCCCCACCCCGCCCCACATGTACAACCCCTTCTCGGGCTTGCGCTTCTGCTTGCGCAGTTTCGCCAGCAGGCCCGCCGGTGCCCGGGCCTGGCACAGCCTGCCATGCAGGTGGTCCAGAGCGCGCACCGCTTGTTCCTGGGCGGGGTCGCGCACGAACTCGGGGCGTTTCAGGTCGGCCTGGTATTTCTCGAGAGGCGTCATGGTGTCCGACGGTGGTGAACGGCGGGTCAATGTAGCGTTCCGTAAGCGGCCTGACAACAAGGGCCCGGGTAAGCGATCCGGCGGACGGGCCGGTTCAGGGCATCCGCGACGCCGCCACTTCCTTGAGATCCACCAGCTTGCCATGGAAGAAATGCCCGCTGTCCGGAAAGCGGATCAGGTCCGGCGCCAGGACGGTGTCGCCGGCCCAGCGGAAGACCTGTTCCGCGGGCACCACCTCGTCATCCTCGCCCTGCACCACGGTGACCGGGCAGCCCACGTTCTCCAGCCCCTCGAAGTCGAAGTGATGCACCGGCGGCGCCACCAGCATCAAGGACCGGGGGGCCTGGCCATTGGCGGCCAGCACCTCGGCGCCACGGGCGGCCACGAAGCTGCCGAACGAGAACCCGGCCAGCCACAGCGGCTTGTCCGGAAATTCGCGGGTCAGCCAGTTGTGCACGGCGATCAGGTCCTCGGTTTCACCGATGCCGTCGCTGAAGGCACCCTGGCTGTTGCCAACACCGCGAAAATTAAAGCGCAGGACGGCGGCGCCGGCGTCGCGGGCGGCGCGGCTCAGGGTGGTGACCACCTTGTTGTCCATGGTGCCACCGAACAGTGGATGCGGATGGCAGACGATGGCGATAAAACGCGGCGCCTCGGTGTCGCCTTCGAGCGCGGCCTCCAGAGTGCCTTCCGGGCCCTCCAGGGCCAGGCGGTCACGGCTCATGTTTCCTCCCGATACAATTTACTCTGCGGTTCGCTTGGCGCGGCCACGGGTCTGTGCTGCAATGTGGCTGCTTGAGGAGTATGACATGGATACGCTGACAACCCACCTGCTCACCTTTCTCGCCGGGCTGATTCTGGGCGCCGGCCTGCTCTACTGGCTGATGCCCGCGCGCCGCCAGGGCAGCCAGCTGATTCGCGAACGTGACGAGGCCCGCAACGCCCTCAACCACTATCGCGATCAGGTGGACCATCATTTCCTGGAAACCGCCGATCTGGTCAATGAGCTGACCCAGACCTACCGGTCCGTGCATCAGCATCTGTCCCGGGGCGCGCAGACCCTGTGCAGCGAATCCGGCCGAAAGAAAGCCGCCGCCAAGAACCTTGACGCCGCCCATGAGCCGGAGACCCCGCTGTCCCAACCGCTCGACTACGCCCCCAAGGCGCAGGGCACCCTGTCCGAGGACTTCGGTTTGCAGAAACAGGCGGACGGGCCGTTCAGCCCGGTGGAAATGGGCGTGGACACGCCGGATACGGTGGTTGAGCCGCCCCGCGATTACGCCGATGTGCGTGATGACAACGACGAAAGCGACCGCCCGCGCTGAGCGCGTCGGCGCCATAAAAAAACCCGGGCCTGGCCCGGGTTTTTTGTACGCGGCGGAGCGGATCAGCGCGCCGAGTGGCCCTTGAGTTCCACCTTCACCTTTTCGTGGTCCTGCAGGCCTTCGTAGTACTCACGCAGCACCGCCAGCACCTCCGGACGGCTGAAGTTGTCCGGCACGTCGCCGCCTTCGCTGAGCAGCTTGCGCAGCTTGGTACCGCTGACCAGAACACGGTCCTCGGCGGTGTGCGGGCAGGTGCGCATGCTGGCCATGGTGCCGCACTTGTCGCACCAGAAGGTCCAGTCGATCTTGAGCGGCTGGGTGATCAGCGCGTCGTCCGGGATTTCGTCGAAGATGTGGTGGGCGTCGAACGGGCCGTAGTAATCGCCCACGCCGGCGTGGTCACGGCCCACGATCAGGTGGGAGCAGCCGTAGTTCTGACGGAACAGGGCGTGCAGCAATGCCTCGCGGGGGCCAGCGTAACGCATGTCCAGCGGATAGCCGGATTGCACCACGGTATTGTCCACGAAATAGTTGTCGATCAGCGTCTTGATCGCGGTCTGGCGCACCTCGGCGGGGATATCGCCGGGCTTCAGGTTGCCGAGCAGGGAATGCACCAGCACGCCGTCACAGATTTCGATGGCGATCTTGGCCAGGTGCTCGTGAGAGCGGTGCATGGGGTTACGGGTCTGGAAGGCGGCCACGGTTTTCCAGCCACGTTCCTCGAACATGGCCCGGGTTTCGGCCGGGGTCATGTAGATGCCCGCGTACTTCTCCGGGAAATCGCCCTGGCTGAACACCTTCACCGGCCCGGCCAGGTTCACGTCACCCTGGGCCATGACCATTTTCACGCCCGGGTGCTCCTCATCGGTGGTCTTGAACACCTGCTGGCACTCGTGGGCCTTGTCGATGGCGTACTTCTCGGTGACCGTCATGGAGCCCATGATGTCGCCGTCCTCATCCACCAGCGCCACTTCCACGCCCTCGGCGAGACCGTCGGCGGTGGCGGCATCGGTGGAAAGGGTGATCGGGATCGGCCAGAACACGCCGTTGGCCAGGGCCATGTTATCGCACACGCTCTGCCAATCGGCCTTGCCCATGAAGCCGTCCAGGGGAGTGAAGCCGCCGATGCCGAGCATGATCAGGTCCCCGCGTTCCCGGGAACTGAGGGTAATGCGAGGCAGATCCCGGGCGGCGGCCAGCGCCTGCTCCCGCTCGGCGCCGTCCAGCAGCAGAATGTTCAGCGTATCGCTGCCGTGAGGTTTCACCAGTTGCGACATGTTCACTCCCTTAAGGTCGGATTGGCTGTTATGGCGGCGGATTATAGCGGCCAAGCCATGACACCCTCCACCGATGCTAAGAACTTTCCGTTTGGGTCTTATGCCTCGGGGCCGCGGCAGAGCGGTTTCAGCCCCGGGGCACCATCACCGTTACCGGCTCGGGCTCCAGGCCGATCTCGGCGGGCAGCCAGCCGGCCGGATCACCGTCAGTCTGTACCGGTTCCAGGCCCGGAGCGCTGATCGTCACCCGCTCGGCGCTCAGCGAGGCCACGCCGTCCACCTGCTCCAGACGCCCGAGCGCCAGCGCCGCCAGACAACGCAGCAGGAACAGCACGCCCGGACGCTGGAACAACAGCACCTGAACACTGCGCCGGGCCAGGCTGGCCTGCCGGCTGAGCACGAAGCCCCCGCCGTAGTAACGGCCGTTGCTGATCACCGCCGAGAAACAGTCCAGGGGCCGGCCGTCCACGGTGACCCGGAAACGCACCTCGCCGTAGCGGAACAACTGACGGACCATGCTGACCAGATAAGCCAGCTTGCCGATGCGGCGCTTGGAAATCAGGTCCACCTGATCCACCACCCAGGCGTCGTAGCCCACCCCGGCCATGACCAGAAAGCGTCGGCCGTTGAGCAGCGCCGGGGTGACGGTCTGCGGTCGCCCTTCCAGCACCACCCGGGCGGCGGCCTCCGGCTGGCGCGGAATGGCCAGCTCCCGGGCCAGCACATTGGCGGTGCCGAGCGGAAACAAGGCCAGCGCCACACCCGGGCGCAGGCCGTTGATGACATCGTTGATGGTACCGTCGCCGCCGGCGGCGACCACGCATTCCCCCGGGTTATCGAGCGCCCGCAGATAACGGGTGGCATCACCGGGAGCCCGGGTGTGATACAGGCGCACCCGGGCACCGCCCTGTTCCAGCGCCCGCACGAAATGACGCAGGCGTTTGGCCCTGCCGCCACCGGCGGTAGGGTTGAAAATGACAGTGATGTTCATGGAATTCCTGACCGTCGGCGCGCCGGGTCACGGCGACCGCTTCTTGACTACACCGGGTTGTCGATATCGATGAAGATGTGCTCCAGCCCGTGCTCGTTGGCGAGCCATTCGCCCACCGCCTGCACGCCGTAACGCTCCGTGGCGTGGTGGCCGCAGGCGAAATAGTGAATACCGGTCTCGCGGGCGAAATGCGTGGTGGGCTCGGAAATCTCGCCGCTGAGGTAGGCATCCACCCCCAGCGCCCGGGCCTGTTCAATAAACCCCTGGGCAGCGCCGGTGCACCAGGCCAGGGTTTCGATTTCGTCCTGGCTGTCACCGATGTGCAGGGCCTCGCGGCCGAGCACCGCCTCCACATGGGCGGCGAAATCCTCGGCGCTCATGGGCTCGTCCAGCCGCCCCACATTGCCAATCGACAACGGGTTGCCCGGCTCCAGACCACCCTCCACGTGCAGCCCCAGCCGCCGCGCCAGCTGGGCATTGTTGCCCATTTGCGGATGCGCATCCAGCGGCAAATGATAGGCGAACAGGCTGATATCGTGGCGCAGCAGGCTTTGCAGGCGCTGCTTCTTCATGCCGCGCACGCGCTGATCCTCGTTTTTCCAGAAGTAGCCGTGGTGCACGAGAATGGCATCCGCCTCCTCGACGATGGCGGCGTCGATCAGCGCCTGACAGGCGGTCACGCCGGTGACCAGCCGCCGAACCTGCTCGCGGCCTTCCACCTGCAGGCCATTGGGGCAGTAATCACGGAACCGGTGGGTCTGCAGCTCGTCATCAAGCAGGCCGAGCAGGTGATCGCGTTTCAGCATGGGCGTGTTTCCCTGTTGATCTGCTACCATTGCGCGCAGTTTACATGATTCGCGGGGGCAAACTCAGTGGTGAAACTGATCCGCTTTCTGGCATTGCCGGTGGTGGCCGGCCTGGCCGTGGGCCTGGCCGTGCTGTGGTGGTATGAACAGGGGCCCGGATCACGCCCCGACGACGGCGAGATAGCGCGCGCCGCGCCCACCGCCGACAGCTACGCCAGCGCCGTGCAGCGGGCGGCGCCGGCGGTGGTCAACGTCTACACCACCCAGATCGTCACCCGTGGCGACAGCGTCAGCGACGACCCGCTGTTCAACCGCTTCATGGAGCGGCCGCGGCGGGAGCGGGCACTGGCCAGCCTGGGTTCCGGGGTGATCGTGTCGCCGGAGGGCTATGTGCTCACCAGCTATCATGTGATCCGCGACGCCGACGAGATTCTGGTGGCCCTGCGCGATGGCCGCGATGCCCCGGCCAGGGTGGTGGGCACCGACCCGGAAACCGACCTGGCACTGCTGCAGATCGCCGTGGAAAACCCGCCGGTGATCGACCTGAACGGCCCGCAGCCGGTGAAGGTGGGTGACGTGGTGCTGGCCATCGGCAACCCCCTGGGCGTGGGCCAGACCGTGTCCATGGGCATCGTCAGCGCCACCGGCCGCACCCATCTGGGCATCGCCACCTTCGAGAACTTCATCCAGACCGACGCCGCCATCAACCGGGGCAACTCCGGCGGCGCCCTGGTGGACACACGAGGCCACCTGATCGGCATCAACACCGCCATCCTGTCCCAGGACGGCAGTTGGCAGGGCATCGGCTTCGCCACCCCCGCTTCCATCGCCCGCGAGGTGATGAGCGACCTGATCGAGCACGGCCGGGTGATCCGGGGCTTCCTCGGCGTCACCGTGCAGGACATCAACCCCACCCTGGCGGAAACCTTCGGCCTTCAGGACGTGATTGGTGGCGTGGTCACCGAGGTGGTGTCCGGCAGCCCGGCGCAGAAGGCCGGCCTGCAGGCGGAGGATGTGCTGGTCGGCATCAACGGCGAAACCATGGACGATGCCTACGAAGCGATGAACCGCATCGCCGGCACCGAACCCGGCACCACCCTGACCCTGAACGTGATGCGCAACCAGCAGCCACTGGATCTGGACGTCACCATCGGCACCCGCCCGCCGGCATCCCGCTAGGCCGCGTTTCAGCGACCGCCGGGGATGCCGGTCAGGGTCATATCGGTGGGGTAACGCAAGCGGTAGCCGTGCTCGATGTTCAACTCGCCGCCGCCTTCCACCTCGCGGTCCCAGGCCACCAGCCCCTGGATATCACGCACCCCGGAACGGTCAGGGGCCGCTCCGGTGGCCTCCACCTCGATACGTTCGTCACTGGCCACCGGCCGGCGGTCATACAGTTGCACCTCGACCGGATGCGCATAGCCGCTGGACAGCGTCACCGTGCGGCTCACCGCCAGCGTCTTCTCCTTGTTGATCAGGCCGGTTTCACCATGGCTGGCCGGTTGTTCCACCACCTTGACCCGCAGCCGAGGATCGTCGCCGAAACTCATCCGCACCCGCTCACCGATCTGGATCGCCGCGGTGCGCCGGTAGCGGGTCAGCCGCTGCCCGTCCCGGGACAATGACACCTCGCCACCGAGCCAGGGCACGCCGCCATCATTACGCCATTCCCCCACCAGCAGCACCGCCGGTTGTTGCCACAGGTAGCTCTCGCGGGTCAGCGTCACCGGCAATGTCGCCCGCCGGTAGGTCACCCGGGCGCTGGACCCGTCGCTGGCCAGGGTCAACGGCGTATCCAACGGCACCCGCATATCCACTCCATGCGCCACCGGCATGGGCGCCGGCGCCGATACCGCTTTGCGCGGCGCCGCGTCCAGCAGTTCCATGGCCGGCTCGGCGCTGAAGTTCCGGCTGGCCAGGCCGCCCTGCCCGGCCTTGGCCAGACCGACGATCCACGGCGAAGGCTCGGGCACCGCCCGGTAGCCGGCGGGCAGCAGACCCAAGGTGGCGCGCACGTCGCGCCAGTCCTCGCCGGTGCGGTTTTCGATTTCGGCCACCGCCGCCAGGGCCACCTGCCGTTCGTCACTGTGCAGATTCACCTGCAGGCGATTGCCCCAACCGGCCGAGCCGGTGAAATAGTGCAAGGTGACGTGGGCGGTGGTGGCCGCCGGCGCGTTCACATCCAGCACCAGCTCCCGGCGCGCCTGCTGAGCCTGTCCCAGTTGAGCACGCTGATCCTGCAAGGCCCGCAATTCCCGCTCCATGTCCGGGCGCCGGGCGGCACGTTCATTGATCGCCGTCTGCCGTGCCGTCACCGCGTCCCCCAGCTGCTTCCAGGCCCGCGACCACTGATCCACCGGCACCTCGGAGAACAACGCCTGGCCCTGGGGCGCCTGCCCGAACAACGACTGCAACCGCTCGATCTGCTGCCGATCCAGCGCGTCGGCGGCGTCCGCCTCGGACAGACGCCGCTGCAACGCAGCGATTTCATCGTCCAGCGCCTGCCGGCGCCGGGACACGTCCTCCGCTTCACTGGCGCGGCGCTCGCGCACGCCCTCCAGGGTCGCCCCCTCCACCTCGACGCGCAGGTTGTCCAGGTCCAGTTCTGGCAGATCGCCGATCACGAATTGATGGTCGCCGGCGGGCAGGTCCCGGGCCACCGAACGGGACACCTCCGCCTGGGACGGGAACAGAACCACCTCGGTGACGGGCGGGGAAACCGGATAGGTGGCGGCCAAGGCC
The DNA here is from genome assembly GCF_046507615.1 of Alloalcanivorax sp. C16-2. Lineage (NCBI taxonomy): Bacteria > Pseudomonadati > Pseudomonadota > Gammaproteobacteria > Oceanospirillales > Alcanivoracaceae > Alloalcanivorax > Alloalcanivorax sp. C16-2. The sequence continues at coordinate 613,142 of NZ_JBKFTL010000002.1, forward strand.
TGGGCGGAGGGCCCGAGCAGGGCCAGGATCAGAGCGCGGGGCAGGCTCATGGTTCTCATCCTGAGTCACGTTGTTGATAGCCGAGATTAGAATAAGCCAGCCACCGCGACCACCGACCAGGCAGCACTCCGGAAGGCAAGGGGGCAGCGCCGCCTAGAGGAACTGTTGCAGGGCTTCCAGCAAAGCCCGGTTCTGGTCCGGGCGGCCGACGGTAATGCGCAGGTAGTCCTGAATGCGCTCCGGTTTGCCGAAATGGCGCACGATGATGCCCTGCTCTCGCAGAGCCCCGGCCAGCTTGGCGCCGGCATGTCCGGGATGGCGGCAGAACAGGAAGTTGGCCGCCGAGGGCAGCACTTCGAAACCGAGGCCATCCAGGGCGCGACGCAGGGTTTCCCGTTCCTCGATCACCAGTTCCCGGCCGCGCTGGAACCAGTCTTCATCCTCGAAGGCGGCCTTCCCGGCGGCAATGGCCAGCCGGTCCAGCGGATAAGAGTTGAAGCTGTTCTTGATGCGCTCCAGGCCTTCGATCAGGGCGACGTCCCCCACCGCGAAGCCGATGCGCGCGCCGGCAAGGGCACGGGATTTGGAGAGCGTCTGGGTGACCAGAAGATTGGGGTAGCGGTTCACCAGGGCGATGGCGGTGTCGCCGCCGAAGTCCACGTAAGCCTCGTCCACCACCACCACGGAATCCGGATTGGCGTTCAGAATGGACTCAATGGCATCCAGCGGCAGCAGCCGGCCGGTGGGGGCGTTGGGGTTGGGGAAAATGATGCCGCCGTTAGGCGCCGAATAGTCCGCCGGATCAATGGCCAGGTCGTCATCCAGGGACACCGGCCGGTAGTCGATGTCGTAGAGTCCGCAGTAGACCTTGTAGAAGCTGTAGGTGATGTCCGGGAACAGCAGCGGCCGGTCCTGTTTGAACAGGCCAAAGAAGATGTGCGCCAGCACTTCGTCGGAGCCGTTGCCGACAAACACCTGGTCGGTGTCCACGCCGTAATAGGTGGCGATGGCGTCCTTCAGTTCGGTGGCGTCCGGGTCCGGGTACAGACGCAGCCGCTCATCGGCGGCGGCGCGAATCGCCTCGATCACCTTCGGGGACGGCGCCAGCGGATGTTCATTGGTGTTGAGCTTGACCAGCCGGGCCATCTTCGGCTGTTCGCCGGGCACATAGGGTTCCAGGTCGCGGACGAACGGGCTCCAGAATTTGCTCATGGGTACTCCGCTGGACGCCCGACGCTGGACGCCGGACGCCAAAAACCAAAATAGGATCAGACCATTGTGATATTAAAGCGTCCGGCGTCCGGCGTCCGGCGTCAGACGTCTAGCGCTTTATTCGCAGTTCCGCGCTGCGGGCATGGGCGGTAAGGCGTTCGCCTCGGGCCAGCACCGACGCCACCCCGGCCAGGGCGCTGGCGCCTTCCGGGGAGCAGCCGATCAGTGAGCTGCGCTTCTGGAAATCATAGACACCCAGCGGCGAGGAGAAACGCGCCGTGGCGCTGGTGGGCAGCACATGGTTGGGCCCGGCGCAGTAATCGCCCAGCGCCTCCGGCGTGTGCCGGCCCAGAAAGATGGCGCCGGCGTGGCGCACTTTTTTCGCCCAGCGACCGGCGTCGTCCATGGACAACTCCAGGTGCTCCGGGCTGATCCGGTTAACCACCTCGAAGGCGTCGTCCAGGTCCCGGGCCTGGATCAGCGCCCCCCGGTTGGCCATGGAGGTGCGAATGATGGCCTCGCGCTCCAGAGTCGGGGCCAGGCGCTCCATGGCCTCGGCCACCCGCTCCAGGAAATCGGCATCCGGGCTGACCAGAATCGCCTGGGCTTCCTCGTCATGCTCCGCCTGGGAAAACAGGTCCATGGCGATCCACTCCGGATCGGTGTGGCCGTCGCACACCACCAGTATCTCGGAAGGCCCGGCAATCATGTCGATGCCCACCTTGCCGAACACCTGACGCTTGGCCTCGGCCACATAGATGTTGCCCGGACCGACAATCTTGTCCACCGCCGGAATCGATTCGGTGCCAAAGGCGAGGGCCGCCACCGCCTGGGCGCCGCCCACGGTGAAGAAGCGCTCGACGCCGGCCACGGCGGCGGCGGCCAGCACCATGTCGTCCAGTTCGCCATCCGGCGCCGGGCTGACCATGACGATTTCGCCAACCCCGGCCACGTGGGCGGGCAGCGCGTTCATCAGCACCGAGCTGGGGTAGGCGGCCTTGCCGCCGGGCACGTAGATGCCGGCCCGGTCCAGGGCGGTGACCTGCTGGCCCAGCAGGGTGCCATCGGCATCCCGGTAGCTCCAGGACTCCTGCTTCTGACGCTCGTGGTAGTCGCGCACCCGCTCGGCGGCGGCTTCCAGGGCCTGGCGTTGCTCGGCGGGCAGACGCGCCAGTGCCGCCTCCAGTTCGTCGCGCTCCACGGTCAGATCGGCCATGGAACCGGCCTGGCGGCGATCAAAGCGGTTGGTGTATTCCACCACAGCGGCGTCGCCACGTTTGGCCACGTCGCGGAGGATGGCGCGCACTCGCTCGCCCACCTCTTCGTCACGCTCTTCGCTCCAGGCGGTGAGCGCGCTCAGGCGTTCGCTGAAATCACTGTCACGGGTGTCGAGGCGGGTCGTTTTCATGCCGGGGTCCGTCGTTTCGCTACCGCTTGTTCCAGTTTATCCAGAATACCCTGAATGTCCGCGTGACGAGTCTTCATGCTGGCCCGGTTGACCACCACCCGGGACGAAATATCGTCGGCGATGGTCTCGGTGGGCTCCAGGCCATTGGCGCGCAGGGTGTTGCCGGTGTCGACGATGTCCACGATGCGGTCCGCCAGGCCCACCAGGGGCGCCAGTTCCATGGCCCCGTACAGCTTGATGATCTCGGCCTGCTTGCCCTGGCGGGCGAAGTAGGAGCGCGCCACGTTGACGAACTTGGTGGCCACCCGCACCCGGCCACTTACCGGCGGCGCATCCTTGAGCGCGGCCACCATCAGCTTGCAGCGGGCGATTTCCAGATCCAGGGGCTCGAACAGGCCCTCGGCGCCGTGCTCCATGAGCACGTCCTTGCCGGCCACGCCCAGGTCGGCGCCACCGTGCTGCACATAGGGCGGCACGTCGGTGGCGCGGATCACGATGATGCGTACATCGTCCCGGGTGGTGTCGAAGATCAGCTTGCGGGAGGCGGACGGGTCCTCCAGCAGCTCGATGCCCGCCTCCTTGAGCAGAGGCAGCGTGTCCTTGAGGATGCGCCCCTTGGAGAGGGCGATGGTCAGGGGTGTGGTAGCCATGTTCAGGGGTTCGCGCTCTTATCGGCCCGGCACGCGACGGATGGTCGCGCCCAGGGATTGCAGTTTTTCCTCGATGCACTCGTAACCACGGTCAATGTGGTAGATGCGGTCCACGGTGGTGTCGCCCTCGGCCGCCAGGCCAGCGATCACCAGGGACGCCGAGGCGCGCAGGTCGGTGGCCATCACCGGCGCGCCGGTAAGGCTTTCCACGCCACGGCAGATGGCGGTGTTGCCCTGCACCTCGATGTCGGCGCCCATGCGGTTCATTTCCTGCACGTGCATGAAGCGGTTCTCGAACACCGTCTCGACGATGGTGCCGGTGCCCTCGGCGATGATATTGAGCGCCATGAACTGGGCCTGCATGTCAGTGGGCATGGCCGGATACGGCGCGGTGCGCAAGCTCACCGCCTTGGGCCGGCGGCCTTCCATGTCCAGGCTGATCCAGTTGTCGCCGGTCTCGATGCGGGCGCCGGCTTCCTCCAGTTTCTGAAGCACCGCGTCCAGCAGGCTCGGATCGGTGTCCTTGCATTTGATGCGCCCGCCGGTGATGGCCGCGGCGATCAGATAGGTACCGGTCTCGATGCGGTCGGAGATCACGTCATGGTGGCAGCCGCCCAGCTTGGGCACGCCTTCCACGATGATGGTGTCCTTACCGGCATCACGCACCTTGCCGCCCATGGCATTGATGAAGTTGGCCAGATCCACCACTTCCGGTTCCCGGGCGGCGTTCTCCAGGATGGTGGTGCCATCGGCCAGGGCGGCGGCCATCAGCAGGTTCTCGGTGCCGGTTACTGTGACCGTGTCCATGACGATGCGAGCGCCCTTGAGGCGACCGTCCACGCTGGCGTGCACATAGCCGTTGGTCACCTCGATGTCGGCGCCCATGGCCTCCAGGCCGCGCAGGTGGATATCCACCGGTCGCGAGCCGATGGCACAGCCACCGGGCAGCGACACCGAGGCACGACCGAAGTGGGCCAGCAACGGCCCCAGCACCAGAATCGAAGCGCGCATGGTCTTCACCAGCTCATAGGGCGCGGTGAGGTCCTCGATGCAGGTCGGGTCCACCTCCACGTTGAGGCGGTCGTCGATCACCACGTGCACGCCCATGCGGCCGAGCAACTCGATCAGGGTGGTCACGTCCTGCAAGTGCGGCAGGTTGCCCACCGTCACCGGCTCGCCCGCCAGCAAGGTGGCGGCCAGAATCGGCAACGACGAGTTCTTGGAACCGGAAATGCGGATTTCGCCGTCCAGGCGTTTGCCACCGGTGATGATCAGTTTGTCCATGGAACGCTCTCTCAGGGCCTGGCGGTCAGGCGATGCCCATCTTCTGGGCCTTGTCCCACTCGGCGCGGGTGAAGGTTTTGAGGGACACGGCGTGAATGCTGTTGTCCTTGAGGTGATCGTCGATGCAGGCGTAGATCAACTGCTGCCGCTTGACCGGCAGCAGGCCTTCGAAGGCATCGGATATCACGCGGATCAGGAAGCGGTCGCCCTCCCCTTCCACGGCCACGTCGGCGCCATCGAAGCCGGCTTCCACCAGCGCCTTCACGTCTTCCGGGTTCATGGTCGCTCCTTACAATACTGAACGGCGAATGATACGCGAGGGCCGGCGGGCTTGTCATGCGGGGCCGACGGTGGCCGGCCCCGGGAACGGGGCGTTACTGGCCGCCTTGGGGAGCGCCTTCCACGTTCACTTTTTCTTCCACGTCGGCGTTTTCCGCCGACCAGTTGTCGATGGCCTGGTCCATGTCGCCGTACTGCTGCATGGACTGGGCGAACTGCGCCTGATAGACGGCGCGCAGATCCAGCCCGTTGACGAACACATTGATCACTTTCCAGTCATCACCACTCTGGAACAGCGTGAAGTAGACCGGGATCACCTTGCCGTCCTTGGTGGTGCCCTGCACGCGCACCCGGGCATAATTACCCTTGCGGTCTTCCTCGCGCAGCGGCAACACCTCGATCTTCTGCCCCTGGTACATGGTCACCCCGGAGGCATAGGTGTTGATCAGGCTGTTCTTGAACACGTCCAGGAAGCGGTATTTCTGTTCGCGGCTGGCGTCGTTGAAATAATCGCCCATCACCATCCGGGTGATGCGCTTGAAATCCACCAGTGGCACCAGTTCTTCACGCACCAGTTCACGGGCGTACTCCGGCTCCTGATTCAAGCGCTGGCGATTTTCGTCGATCAAGGTGGTCATGCGCTCCACCGTGTCCTGCACCAGCTCGCGGGGGTCCTGGGCCGCCTGCGCCAGGCCGGCCAGGCCCAGCAGACACAGCGCCAGAACGGCCGCGAAGCGTTGTTTCAAGGTCATACGTCACTCCCTGTCGTTGTCGTGGGCTCCGGTTGTACGGTTTTCGCGCCGGAGTGTCCAGGCGTTTACCGTTGGAGTGCGGTAGCCGTGGCCGGGTTCCGTTCGCGGTGATCGCGGCATGGGCGGGCATTCAACTTCGCGGGAGCGGTTTCGGCCGCGATAGAAAGGACCAGCGTGGAACGCAGCCACCCCGGGAGAGGTCTGATCCCGGTCGAGGGCAGTCATTGGCCCGCCCGCCAGTGTATAATCGCCGCCAGCGAGGAGACACGAGACACCATGAGCAACAAGCATATCGCCACCGCCCGCCGTGTACTGGACGAGGAAGCCCGCGCCGTGGCGGCGCTGAGTGAGCGCGTCAGCGACGATTTCGAACGGGCCTGTGACCGCATTCTCCAATGCCGGGGCCGGGTGATCGTCACCGGCATGGGCAAAAGCGGCCATATTGGCAGCAAGGTGGCCGCCACCCTGGCCAGCACCGGCACCCCCGCCTTCTTCGTGCACCCCGGCGAAGCCTCCCACGGCGATCTGGGCATGATCACCAGCGACGACGTGGTGCTGGCGCTGTCCAATTCCGGCGAGACCGGCGAGATTCTCACCATTATCCCGGTGATCAAACGCAAGGGCAGCGGCCTGATCAGCATGACCGGCCGACCGGAATCATCCCTGGCGCGGCTCTCAGACGTTCACCTGGACGTGGCCGTGGAAGAGGAAGCCTGCCCGCACAACCTGGCGCCCACCTCATCCACCACCGCCACCCTGGCCATGGGCGACGCCCTGGCCATCGCCCTGCTGGAGGCGCGCGGCTTCACCGCCGAGGACTTCGCCCTCAGCCACCCGGGCGGCAGCCTGGGCCGGCGGCTTCTGCTCAAGGTCGACGACATCATGCATACCGAGGAACGCCTGCCCCGGGTACACCGCGACGCGGGCTTGTCCGAGGCGCTGCTGGAAATGACCCGCAAGGGGCTCGGCATGACCACCGTGGTCGACGACGCCGGCCTGCTGGTGGGGCTGTTCACCGACGGCGACCTGCGCCGCACCCTGGAAAAGGGCCTGGACATCCGCCAGGCGGGCATCGCCGAGGTAATGTCCACCCACCCGGTAACCATGGCGCCGGGCCAGCTCGCCGCCGAGGCGCTGCAGATCATGGAAACCCGCAAGATCAACGGCCTGATCGTCTGTGATGCCGAGCGCCGTCCGCTGGGCGCGCTCAACACCCAGGACCTGCTGCGCGCCGGGGTAATGTAATGGCTTTCCCGATTTCCGCCGACGACGCCCGCGCCCTGCGCCTGATGGCCTTCGACGTGGATGGCGTGATGACCGACGGTCGTCTTTATTTTGGCCCCGAGGGCGAAGCGCTCAAGGTGTTCAACACCCTGGACGGCCACGGCCTGAAGAAACTGGCCGCCAGCGGCGTCACCCTGGCCATCATCACCGGTCGCGATACCCCCATGGTGGCGCGCCGCGCCCGGGACCTGGGCATCGCCCATGTGATTCAGGGCCGTGAGGACAAGGCCGAGGCGCTCGCCGATCTGGCCGCCTCCCTGGGCATCGACGCCGGGGAAACCGGCTACGCCGGCGACGACGAGCCGGATGTGGGCGCCCTGCGATGGGCGCGGATCACCTTCGCCCCGGCCAACGCCCACGCCTGCGCCAAGGACGCCGCCGACCATGTCACCACCGCCCGCGGCGGCGAGGGCGCGGTGCGTGAGATCTGCGACGCCCTGATCGCCCTGCGGGAGGCGCCATGAAGCGTCAGGGTCTGCTCAGTGCCACCGGGGTGATCCTGCTCGGCCTGATCGTGCTGATGACCCTGCACGAGTGGGACAACCCCCTGGAGGAAGACCGCGAGGCCTTCCTCAACGCGCCGCTGATCATCGCCGACAACATCACCGCCAAGGCCTATGACCCGGAAACCGGGCAGGTGCAGTACGACCTCAAGGCCGACCATCTGGAACAGTACCAGCGCCAGGCCCTGACCCAGCTCATCGCCCCGGACCTGCGCATGGAAAATGAAAACGGCGCCTGGACCATCCACTCCCAGCGTGGTGAAGTGCGCGACAATGGCGACGTCATCGTCTTCCTGGACCAGGTCAAGGCCCACAGCGAAACCAACGGTGTCGACCTGACCACCGGGGAGTTGCGCTATCTGAACAAGGAAAACCGGGTGCGCGCGCCCGGTGATCTGACCCTGCGCCACCGGGACGGCAGCACCCGGGCGGGCCGCATGGACGCCGACTTGACCAGCGGCGAAATGACCCTCGAACAAGGAGTGGTAAGTGAATTCACGGGTAATTGATCCGCGCCGCCTGGGCCTGATGCTCGGCCTGCTGCTCACCGGCCTGGCCGGCGCCGCCCAGCCCCCCGGCGGCCAGCCGGTGGAAGTAAGCGCCGACAGCGCCACCTTCGAGCAGAGCGCCGGCACCGGCGTGTACCGGGGCAACGCGGAAATGATCCAGGGCAACCGCCACCTGTACGCCGACGTGATCCGCCTGTTCACCGAAAACAATGAACTGGTGCGCGTCGAGGCCACCGGCAATCCGGTGCGCATGAAGGAAGGCAAGGAACTGCAGGCCCGCGCCAGCAACCTGGTCTACGACCTGACCACCCGCCGCCTGGTGCTCACCGGCGACGCCCATGTGGACCACCAGGGCAACACCTTCGAGGGTGCCCGCGTGGAATACAATCTGGATTCCCGGCGGGTGGACGCCAGCAGCGAGGGCGACAAGCGGGTGCGCCTGGTGATCCCGGCCAAGAACACCGGAAAAGCCGGCGACACCGACGATGAGCAGCCGGCCACCGATGGCGATGCCGGCGGCAGCGACAACCAGCAGGACCAGGCGGAGACTCCCTGAATGGCACATCTGAGCGCCCATAACCTGGCCAAGAGCTACAAGAACACCCGCGTCATCGAGGACGTGTCCCTGGAAGTGGAAGCCGGCCAGATCGTCGGCTTGCTGGGCCCCAACGGCGCCGGCAAGACCACCTGCTTCTACATGATCGTGGGGCTGGTGGCCGCCGACGCCGGTCGCATCGAGATCAACGGCAACGACATCACCCACCTGCCCATGCACGGTCGCGCCCAGCGCGGCATCGGCTACCTGCCCCAGGAGGCGAGCATCTTCCGCCGCCTGACCGTGGAGCAGAACATCATGGCGATCCTGGAAACCCGCAAGAACCTGTCCAACGAAGAGCGCAAGGAGCGCCTGGAGAACCTGCTCCAGGAGTTCCATATCGACCACATTCGCGACTCCATGGGCATGAGCCTGTCCGGCGGCGAGCGGCGGCGCGCGGAAATCGCCCGCGGCCTGGCCACGGACCCGGATTTCATCCTGCTCGACGAACCCTTCGCCGGGGTCGACCCGATCTCCGTGAACGATATCAAAGGCATCATCCGCCACCTCAAGGATCGCGGCATCGGCGTGCTGATCACCGACCACAATGTGCGGGAAACTCTGGACATCTGCGACACGGCCTATATTGTCAGTACCGGGCACATCATCGCCGAGGGCGATTCGTCCTCCATCCTGGGTAACCAGCAGGTTCGGGATGTCTACCTTGGGGCGGACTTCCGGCTCTGAGAGCCGGCTCCCCGCCCTACACCCTCCTCCCCCAAAACGCAATACCTGGCATGATTATTGCTTAATCTGATTTGATGCTGCTATGCTGCCGGTCTTCGCGAGAACAATGACCTCACAGGCAGCATGAAACCCACCCTACAACTGCAAATCGGCCAGCAGCTCACCATGACGCCCCAGCTGCAACAGGCGATCCGCCTGCTGCAACTGTCGACGCTGGACCTGCGCATGGAGATCCAGCAGGCGGTGGAAAACAACCCGCTGCTGGAGCTGGAGGACGGCGCCGAGGACTTCTCCGCCGATGATTCGGACGGCGACGCCGACGGCGATCTCGACCTGGAGCGCGATGACGCCCTCGATGACCTGGTCGAGGGCCAGGTGGAAACCGACAGTGACTGGGACGACCTCTACGTGGGCCAGAGCAGCGCCGGTTCCAGCGGTGAAGGTGACGACGCCGATGCCTGGCAGCAGCGCCACGCCAACCCGGTAACCCTGCTTGAGCACCTGGAATGGCAGCTCAACCTGACCCCGATGAGCGACCGCGACCGGGTGATCGCGCAGATCATTCTCGAAGCCCTGGACGAACGCGGTTACGTAACGGTATCCCTGGCCGACCTGCTGACCACCGCGGAAACCCAGATCAACGACCCGGACGACCCGGTGGAAGAGGACGAGGTGGTGGCCGTGCTGCACCGGCTGCAGCAATTCGATCCGGTGGGCGTGGCCAGCCGCGACCTGGCCGAGTGTCTGGGCGTGCAATTGGCACAATTGCCGGGGGACACCGAACACCTGGGCACCGCCCGGGCCATCCTCGACCATCAGGAACTGCTTGAGAAACACGACTACGCCGGCCTGCGCCGCACCCTCGGCGTGGGCGAGGCGGACCTGGTCGCGGCCCTGGCGGTGCTGCGTACCCTGGACCCCGCGCCCGGGCAACAGATCGGTGGCGAAGAGGTGGATTACGCCGTGCCCGACGTGGTGGTGCGCGCCCATCGCGGCGGCTGGCGGGTGGAACTCAACGAGGAAGTGCTGCCCAAGGTCAACCTGCATGCCCAGTACGCCCACATGGCCCGCCAGGTAGGCGGTGAAGACGGCCAGTACCTGCGTAACTGCATGCAGGAAGCCAAGTGGTTCCTGAAAAGCCTGCAAAGCCGCAACGACACCCTGCTCAAGGTGGCCAGCCGCATCGTCGAGGTCCAGCAGGACTTCTTCAACTACGGCGAGGAGGCCATGAAACCGCTGGTCCTGGCCGACATCGCCGAGGCGGTGGAAATGCACGAATCCACCATCAGCCGGGTCACCAACCAAAAATTCATGCTGACTCCCCGGGGCGTGTTCGAACTTAAGTACTTCTTTTCCAGCCATGTGGACACGGACGGCGGCGGTGAGTGTTCCTCCACGGCCATTCGTGCCATCATTAAGAAGCTGGTCGCCGCCGAGAACCCTCGCAAGCCGCTCAGCGACAACAAGCTGGCGAACCTGCTCAACGACCAGGGTATCAAGGTGGCGCGCCGCACCGTCGCCAAGTACCGAGAGGCGATGCGAATCCCGTCCTCCAGCGCGCGTAAGCGACTGGTTTGAACGGTAAAAAAGGACATCTCTTTCAATAGAGAGAAGGAGCCAGCTATGCAAATCAACCTCAGTGGCCACCACCTGGATATCACCGACGCCCTGCGTGACTATGTGGACGAGAAATTCTCCAAACTGGAACGCCACTCCGACCAGATCACCAGCATCCAGGTGATCCTGTCGCCGGAGCCCAAGTCCCACAAGGCGGAATCCACCATCCACATTTCCGGTGCCGACCTGTTCGCCACCGCCCACGCGGACGACATGTACGCGGCCATTGACGCCCTGACCAGCAAGCTGGACCGGCAAATCCTCAAACACAAGGAAAAGACCGTGGGCCGTAAGCACGGCCACTAGGTCCGACCCGACAGACCCTGACTATGCGAGTACGTGAACTGCTCACCGAAGACCGCACCTACGACGAGGTAGCGGTTACCAGCAAAAAACGGTTGCTCGATCAGATCGCCCAGCTGGCCGCGGCCAGCTGTGGTGGTCTTAACGAGCAAGAAGTCTTCGACGCCCTGGTGGCCCGGGAAAAACTGGGTTCCACCGGCATCGGCGAGGGCATCGCCATCCCCCATTGCCGGCTCGGCCACTGCGACGCCGCCGTGGGGCTGCTGTTGAAATTGGCGGAGCCGGTGGACTTCGATGCCGTGGATGGCCGCCCGGTGGATCTTGTGTTCGTGCTCCTGGTGCCCGAACAGAACCCGGAACAGCATCTCAAGACGCTCAGCCACCTGGCCAACCTGTTCAACGACGACGACTATCGTGACGATCTGCGCCATGCCAGGGGCAGCCACCATCTTTACCAGACGGCGGTGGAGTCGGAAGCGGAAATACGCCTGGCCTCCTGATCACACCGGAACCGTCGCGCCTTATGAAACTGACCATCCTCAGCGGTCGCTCCGGCTCGGGCAAGACCACCGCCCTGCAAGCGCTGGAAGACCATGGCTATTACTGCGTGGACAACCTGCCCCTTGGCCTGTTGCCTACCCTCGCCGCCCAACTCCAGAATGAGGAACACGCCCTGGAACGGGTCGCCGTGGGCGTGGACGCGCGCAACCTGCCACGCCAGTTGCTGGCCTTCAACCACATCATCGAGGAACTGCGCCAGCAACAGCTGGACACCGAGATCATCTTCCTGGAGGCGGAGCCGGCCACCCTGCTCAAGCGCTTCAGCGCCACCCGGCGCCGTCACCCGTTGAGCGGCGACGAACGCACCCTGGCCGACGCCATCGCCCTGGAAGCGCGCCTGCTCGCCGACATCCGCATGCTCGCCGACCTGGTCATCGACACCAGCAACCTGGATGTGCACACCCTGCGCAACATGATCCGCCAGCGGGTAGCGCGCCGGGACGTGCGGCTGTCCCTGCTGATCCAGTCGTTCGGTTACAAGAACGGCCTGCCCCACGATGCGGACCTGGTATTCGACGTACGCGCCCTGCCCAACCCGCACTGGCAGGGAGACCTGCGTCCGCTCACCGGGCGTGACGAAAAGGTGGCCGAGTTTCTGCGCGGCCACCCGGAAAGCGGCGCCATGCTCGACGATATCTTTCACTTTCTGGACCGCTGGCTGCCCGCCTATGGCGCCAATGATCGCAGCTACGTCACCGTGGCGGTGGGCTGCACCGGCGGCCGGCACCGCTCCGTCTACATCACCGAGCAGCTCGCCCTTCGTCTGCGCGAGGAAGGCGTCCCCCTGCACGTGCGTCACCGGGAGCTGGACGGATGATCGAGCGGGACCTGACCATCACCAACAAGCTCGGCCTGCACGCCCGCGCCGCCGCCAAGGTGGTCAGCGTGGCCTCGCGCTACAGCTGCGCCATCGAGGTGGTGCATGGCGAGCGCCGCATCGACGCCAAAAGCATCATGGGCCTGCTTACCCTGGGCGCCGCCAAGGGCACCGAGCTGCGCGTGCGCGTGGACGGCGAGGACGAAGCACCGGCCATGGACGAGCTCACCGATCTGTTCCAGCGCAAGTTCGACGAAGGCGAGTGACCCCTCCCTTTTGCATCCTTTGATCCTTCCGTCATCACGCCTGGGTTAAACTGTCCGTTGGCGAGGAGGGGTCATGTCGGAAAACACGCAGCATCAACGCAATCTCAAGACGGTTAACCGGGCCCTGGCCAGCGGCACTTTTTCCCAGGTGCGTCAGTTACTCAACAACCTGCCCGGTGCCGAAGCCGCCCACCTGATCGAATCATCCCCACCCCGGGAACGGGAAATCCTCTGGCAACTGCTCAACCAGGAGCAGGAATCCGAGGTACTGCAGTATCTGGGCGAAGAAGTCCGCGTGGAGCTGCTGCGCGACCTGCCGCCGGAAGAACTGGTCACCCTGGTCGAGGACCTGGACACCGACGACCTGGCCGACCTCCTCCAGGAGTTGCCCGAGCAGGTTACCAGCCAGGTGCTCGCCGGCCTGGACGCCCAGAACCGGGAGCGCCTGGAACAGGTGATGAGCTACCCGGAGGACACCGCCGGCGGCTTGATGAACACCGACGTGATCACGGTGCGCCCGGAGATCACCTTCGAGGTGGTGCAACGCTACCTGCGCCGCCGTGGTGAAATACCCGAGACCACCGACAACCTGCTGGTGGTTAACCGCAAGAATCAGTTCGTGGGGGTACTACCGCTTACCAAGGTGTTGATCTCCGACCCGGGCACCACGGTGCGCGAAGCCATGCGCACCGATGTGGAGGCAATCCCCGCCCACCGTTCCGAACACGACGTGGCCAAGCTGTTCGAACGGTTTGACCTGGTGACGGCCCCGGTGGTGGACGAAAACGGCGTGCTGGTGGGCCGGATCACCATTGACGACGTGGTGGACGTGATCCGCGAGGAAGCCGCCCACTCACTGATGGGCATGGCCGGCCTGGACGAGGACGAGGACACCTTCGGCTCGGTGTGGCAGACCGCCCGCCGCCGCGCGCTCTGGCTGGGCATCAACCTGCTCACCGCCCTGGCCGCCTCGGCGGTGATCAGCCTGTTCGAGAACACCCTGGAAAAAGTGGTCGCCCTGGCGGTGCTGATGCCGATCGTCGCCAGCATGGGCGGCATCGCCGGCAGCCAGACCCTGACCCTGGTGATTCGCGCCATGGCCCTGGGCCAGGTACAGGCGGGCAACACCCGCTATCTGCTGTTCAAGGAACTGTCGGTGGGGGCACTCAACGGCTTGCTATGGGCGGCGGTGATCGGCACCACCGCGGCGCTCTGGTTCGACAACCCGAGCCTGGGCGGTATCATCGCCTCGGCCATGGTGCTCAATCTGGTGGTGGCGGCCGGCGCCGGCGCGTTGATTCCGATCGTCATGAAGAAAATGGGGATCGACCCGGCGCTGGCCGGGTCGGTGGTGCTCACCACGGTCACCGACATCGTCGGTTTCATGGCCTTTCTGGGGCTGGCGACGCTGCTCTACGCGCAACTGCTGAGCTGAAGCCGGTCAGACCAGATCCGGCGTGGTATCCGGTTCATCGTCGGCGACACCAAAAATATCGCGGAACGAGGCGTACACCGACACCGTCGTCACCGCCATCAGGAACAGACTCACCACCAAGGTGGCCAGCACCAACAGCAGGCCCAGCAGCATCATCGCCAGGCTGTCGGGCCCGAACAACATGCCCGCCAGAGCCAGTAAACCGGCCACCAGCGCCACCAGCACGCCCAACACCAATAGCGGGATCAGGCCGTACCAGAGCATCGGCAGCCAGTTACGCGCCACCGCCACCAGACTCTCCTTGATCGCCACCAGGCCGTTACGTTCACCGAACAACACCAGCGGCGCCTGGAACCAGATCAGCGCCATGTAGGGAACCGACAGGGCGGCGATCACCAGGCCCAGCAACAGCATCTTGAAAACGCTCAGCGCTCCCATGCCGGCCATCGCCTCGGCGCCCAGCGGATCACCGCCCAGGCTGGCGGAAAACAGCGCCGCGATTTCACCGCCATACAGGGCCAGCGTCGCCACCACCGTAAGCAGGGTAAACAGAATCTGCAGCCCTACTTGCACCAGGCCGGCCAGGAACAGCGGCCCGGTACGCCGGGAAAAGCCCACGAACAAGTCGCCGAAATCAAACTCCTCGTCGTGCCAGCGCCGCCAGGCCAGCTGCATCAGCCCGGCGCTCAACACCGGGCCCAGCAGGGTGGGGGCGAAATTGCCGAGCACCGGCACGAACAAACCCACCAGGCTGACGCCCGTGAGTATCGCCATGAACACCAGCAACGCCAGGGTCCACAGCACACGGTTCGCGGCGGTCAGCCGCCAGGCACGCTTCCACCACAGCCAGCCATGGCCCAGCGGCCGACGCCGGGCCGGACCGACCACCTCTTCCTTGGTCGATTCCGGCGGCAGCGGATCACTGACCGGACCCTGGTAGGGGTTGCTCGGGTCCATCAACACTCCCGGTTCAGGCTTGTTCGGTAAGCACTTGCTTGAAGGACAGGTAGTAGGCACCGGCCATGATCGGCATCACGAACAGCCAGCCGAGCAGGAACGGCAGGGCCGCGACGGCCACGATCACCACCACCACGATGCCATACACGATGATCGGCAGCAGGTTGCGCAGACAGGCCTTGAAGCTCAGGGCCATGGCCTTGCCCGGGCCCAGGTCGGTGAGCATCACCAGGGGCACGGTGAAGTAGAACAGAAACGCCACCAGCACGGTCAGCACCAGGAACACCGGCACCAGCACCAGCAGGGCGGCGCTCAGGCCACCGTTCATCATCGCCGGGTCCATGCCCTGGGACGCGGAGAAGGCACCGGCGCCGGCGAACATCAGCGCCAGGCCGGCGATCAACAGGCCGAACACCACGTACACGCCCAGTTGCGCCAGAGCCAGCAGGATCAGCGGGCCGGTGCGCTCGGAAAAGCCGGCGAACAGATCCGCGAACTCGGACTGATTGCTGGTATCGATACGATGGAACATCTTCACCAGACCGGCGTACAACAACACCATCAGGAACGGCTGAGCCAGCGGACCGATGAACGGAATGAACTGCAGAACCATGGTGATCACGAAGGTCACCACCAGAGCCCCAATCACCACGCCCCAATGGCCACTCAGCATTTTCATGCCATCGCCGATCCAGCCCACGGCTTGGCCCACGGAGACCTTGTTGGGGCCACCCAGGGTCAGGGCGCCGGCCGCCGGTGTTTCCTTCACCACATCGGCTTCAGGCTGTTGATAGGGGTTCAGGTCGTCGCTCATGGATAGCTTCCCTTAATTTCACGAAAGTCGGAATAAAACAGTCAAACGCCGGCGACCTTCATGGGCGCCAGCAACAAGGATCCGGAGGCAATATTCCCGCGCCGGTCCACATCCGTGCCACTGCCCAGGATGCCGGCGAACATCTCCCCCAGATTTCCGGCAATGGTAAACTCTTGCAGTGGCTTCTGTATGACACCGTTCTCAATCCAGAAACCCGCCGCGCCTCGGGAATAGTCCCCGGTGACCAGATTGACGCCCTGCCCCATCACTTCCGTGATCAGCACGCCGGTGCCCATGCGCCGCATCAGCGCCGCCTGATCCTCGCCGGTATCGCTGATGGTCAGATTGCGCACCCCGCCGCCATTGCCGGTAGGCGACATATCCAGCCGCCGCGCGGCATACAATCCGAGCGCATAGCGGCGCAACACACCATCTTCCACGAACGCCTGATTGCGGGTCGGCAGACCATCGGCGTCGAACGCCGCCGAACCATTGCCGCCGGCCAGCCGGGGACGCTCGGCGATGTCGATGCCGGCGGGAAACAGGCGCTCGCCAAGGCGCCCGCCGAGAAAGGACGCGCGCCGGTACAGCAAACCACCGCTGATCGCCGACACGAAATGTCCGAGCAGGGAGGCGGCGATCTCCGGGGACAGCAGCACCGGCAGTTGGCCGGTGGCGGGCACCTCCGCGCCCAGGCGCGCCAGGGTCCGGCGACGGGCGGCCTCGCCCACCTGCTCCGGGCTGGCCAGCCGGTCGGCGCGGCGGCCCCCGTCGAACCAGTGATCGCGCTGCATGCCGTTATCGTCCCCGGCCACCACCGCGCAACCCCGCGAGTGGAAGGTGCCCACCTGCCCTTGCAGGAAACCGGCGCTGTTACCCAGCACCTGCACACTGGTGCCGGTGCTCACCGAGGCGCCCTCGGAATTGACGATACGAGGATCGTCCCGGGCCACGCTCTCGCAGCGCAGCGCCTCCTCGATGGCCTGTTCGGTGGTCAGCGCCCAGGGGTGGTAAAGATCCAGGTCCGGGTTGTCGGTGGCCAGTTGCTCCGGCGCGGCCAGGCCGGCGAAGCGATCCTCCTCGGTATGGCGGGCAATGGCGCAGGCGGCGGCCACCGCGTCGCGCAGGCTCTCCGGACTGTCGTCGGAGGTACTCGCCTGGCCCTTGCGCTGACCAAAGTACACGGTCACGCCCAGGCCGCGATCGCGATGGAATTCCACCGTTTCCACTTCACCCAGACGGACGTCCACGGACAGACCCTGGGACAAACTCAGCCGTGCCTCGGCGGCGCTGGCGCCCTGACGTTTGGCTTCTTCGAGGACCTGGGCCACGATGTCCCGGGCGGCGCCCAGGTTATGCGGGCCGAGATTGGCTGTCGCGCTGGCGTTTTCGGACATAAAATAGGGTTTTCTCTTCCGCGTTGACGATATGACCGAGTATAACGATCCCCTGCCGAGCAAGACACGCCGCAAGCTGGAAATGCAGGACCTGCAGGAAGCCGGCCTGAAAATCATGGACCTCAAGGCCGGCCAGCAGGCCCGCCTGCCGCTCAACGACACCCTGCGCGCCGCCCTGGACGAAGCACGCCGCATCACCCATCCGGACGCGCGCCGCCGTCATGCGCTCTATGTGGGCCGCCTGATCAGCGACGACGACCCGGACAGCCTGCTTTCCGCCCTGGACACTCTTACCGATCCGCTACGCCAGCAGCGCCTCGTGCAATGGACCGAACAGGTGCTCGCCTGCCCCGGCCCCCGGGACGCGGAAGCGGTGCTGCAACGTATTCTGGAATTTTACCCGGAGGCGGACCGGCAGACCCTGCGCAACCAGGCCCGCAACCTGATCAAGGCCCGCCCGGACGGCGAGCTGGCCGAGGCCGACGCCGACCAGCGTGCCCGCCTCAAGCGCGAGCGCAAGCGCTTCCAGGGGCTGCTGAACGACCTTGAGAAGAACGCGCCGCTATACTGACTCGTCAGCCTGGACCGGCGCGCCCTCGGCGGCGTACACCCCGGAGACCGCCTGCACCACGGCGATCACCATCAAGAACACCATGGGAATCAACCAGGCGCCGGACAGATCGTAGACGGCGCCCAGGGTCACCGGCCCGGTGGCGGACAGCAAATACCCCAGCGACTGGCACATGCCGGACAGCCCGGCGGATACCCGGGCGTCCGCCCCGCGCACCGCGATCAGGGTCAGTCCCAGGGCGATCATGCAGCCCTGCCCCACGCCGAGCAGCACCACCCAAAGCAGCGGCGCGCTCAACGGCGCCATCAACAGCCCGGCCATCCCCACCAGCGGCGGCACCTGCATCAGCCCCATGGCCAGCCGGCGTCGGCGGCGAAACAGGGCAAACAACAGCGGCGCGAAAAAGTTGGCCGGCATCCCACTCAGGGTGAACAGGGTCAGCAGGCGCCCGGCCTCCGCCTCGCCGGTGCCGGTATCGGCGAAGAACTTGGCCAGCCAGGCGGTGAGCGTGTAGAACAGCAGGCTCTGACAACCGAAGAACAGGCTCAGCACCCAGGCATCGCGCTGCCGCCACAGGGTCGGGCGCGCCGCGACCACGGCGTGGCGCGCCGGCCGGTAGCGCAACATGGGCAGCCAGGCCAGAGCACCCAGCAGCGCCACCAGCGCACTGGCCGCCAGCGGATAACGCCAGTCGCCGCCAAACTGGTCGCGCACCGGTACCGCGAAGGCCGCCGCCGCCGACGCACCGCAGGACATCACCACCGAATAGAGGGCGGTCACCGCCGCCACCCGGTGCGGGAAGCGCTGGCGTACCAGGCCCGGAGTGAGCACGTTCATCACCGCGATGGCGGCGCCCATCATCACCGTGCCCGCCAGCATCAACCCGTACACGCCGGGCACCCGCAGAGCCAGCCCCGCCAGCAGCACCCACAGGGCCAGCAGCAAGGCCCGCTCCAACCCCAGCCGCTCGCCCAGACGCGGCGCGAACAGTGACAATCCGGCGAAACACAGCAGCGGCAGGCTGGTCAGCAACCCCAGCGCCACCCCATCCAGAGCCAGATCATCACCAATGCCGTCGGCCAGCGGGCCGATCACCACGATGCCAGTACGCAAATTGGCGGCCAACAGAATCAACGCGGCCAGAAAACCCAGAAGGGGCCCGGCCCGGCGCAACGCACCGGGAGCCTGGGGAGAAGGGGACATGCACAGCCTCGAACGCCAATGAAAGCGGGAAACGCAATCCTTAAGGATAACGCAAAATGCTTGACCTTTGGTGAGCGACTACCACCAGCCCAGGAACGCCTGGCCGAACCAGGCCCGGGGCAGCGAGCGCTGCTCCTCGTCGATGCCTTGCTCCGTTTCCATGGTGTCGACCCGGGCGCGGGCGGCCTTGAACAGGGCCTTGGGGTCGTCCGGCCCCGGGTTGTCCAGGGCGTCACCGTAGAGGGCCTCGCTGAACCAGGTGCGATCGGAGTCATCGCTGCAGCCAAAGGAGGTACGATCAGCCGCCGCCGCCGTGAAGATCACTCGGCGCCGTTCCGCCAGCGGGTCCACCCATTGGCCGGAGTAGCAAGCGGACACCACCAGCCACAGGTAACCGATGCCCGCTTCATCGAGCCATTCGTCAAACCGGGCCGGGGTCAGATCATTGAGGGCGAGACCGGGCTGCGCCAGTACCAGGTTGCCGTCGCTACCGCCGTGGCTGACCAGATGCACGAACAGCAGATCCTCCTCCGGATCAAGGATGGAGCCCAGGGTGCGCAGGCTTTCATGCAGACTGGTGAGGGTGGCGAGTGGCGCATCACCGTGCTCGCCATTGGCCAGCACCAGGTGGTGCCCCCGTGGCGACCAGTGGCCACCGAGGCGCTCCGCCACCCAGCGCGCCTCCCGGGCGAACACGCCCTGGCGACCGTCCCCGCCCACCACCAGCACATAGACGTCGCGCTGGCCGGCTTTCTGGGGCACCAGGGCGGTGAAGGCACGCTGCAGGCGCCGCTCCTCGGAATAAAGCCGCTGCTCGACCCGTTCAGCGCGGCGCCGGCGCCGGTCCTGATAGCCGTTTTCATCCTGAAAAAAATCACCGTGGATGAAAAAGCCCCGTTCGCTGACCTGCTCGCCATCCTGATCCAGGGTGATGCGCTGCCCGGGACCTCGGACACTGCCGTACTGGAAGCGACCCTTGCGCACCTCGCCGTCCGGACGGGTCAGGGTGCCTTGCCCGTGGAACAGCCAGCCCTGGAAGCCCCCTTCGTAGGTCAGGCCGCTATCATTGTGGTAGCGGCCCTTGACGATCTCGCCGTTTTTGAAGGTACCGCTGTAGACATCGCCGCCCTCACTGGTCCAGGTACCTTGGCCCTGGGGTTGCCAATCTTGGAACTCCCCCTCGTACCAGCCCGCTTCCGGAAACGTCGCCTTGCCACGCAGCGGATCGCCGGCGGCGAAGGTACCTTCGTAAACGGTGCCATCATCGCAGGCATAGCGGCCTTCCCCGTTGGCCAGGCCGTTCTCGAAGGCACCTTCATGGACGCAGCCGTCGGCGTATTGATAACGGCCCTGCCCCTGGATCACGCCGTCCACGAACTGGCCCTGATAAACGCGGCCATCCGGCCAGGTCAGTTTGCCTTCACCGTGGAAGCGGTCATCACGCAGCCCACCCTCGTAGACCGAGCCGTCCGGCAGCCGGTAATCACCGGGCAGCTGTTCCGGCCCGCAGCCGCCGAGCAGGCTGACGGCACCCAACAGGGCACAGGCAAGCAAAAAGCGTTTCATGACGTCCCCGATCCAGACCATCGATGCTCAGCCCAGCGGCAGCATGAACCGGGCCAGGCGGGAAGAGGTCTGGCGCAGGTTCTCGCACAGCAGCAGGGCGATGTTTTCCATCATTTGCGCGGCGGCATGGGGCCGCCGGCGGCGTAGTTGTTCGAAGCCCTTGCGGGTCAGTACCACCAGGGTGGTGTCCTCGGAGGCTCGCACCGTGGCGGAACGCGGCTGACGATCCACCAGCGCCATCTCGCCCAGGGAATCACCGGGGTTGATGTGGGCGATCAGCACGGTACCGCCCTGGTCCGCCTGGTTCTTGAGAATTTCCAGCCGGCCACGCACCACGAAGCAAACGAAATCGCTGCGGTCCCCTTCCCGGCATACGGTGTCGCCCGCCGCCACCCGGTTAACGAACACCAGCTTCTCGGCGGCCGCCAGGTCGTCCGCGTCCAGGCCTTGAAACAGCCCCATGCGTGACAGCACCTCCGCCACCTGCACGCTCATCAGGCGGTCCCGCCCACCGTCAGGGCGTCCACGCGCAGGGTCGGCTGGCCAACGCCCACCGGCACCGACTGACCGTCCTTGCCGCACACGCCGATGCCACTGTCCAGGGCCAGATCATTGCCGACCATGGAAATGTTGTTCATCACCTCCGCGCCGCTGCCAATCAGGGTGGCGCCCTTCACCGGGCAGACGATCCTGCCCTTCTCCACCAGGTAGGCCTCGCTGGTGGAGAACACGAAGCGCCCGGAGGTGATGTCGACCTGGCCGCCGCCGAAGTTCACCGCGTAGATGCCCCGGTCCAGGCTGGCCAGGATCTCATCCGGTTCGGACTCGCCGGGCAGCATGTAGGTGTTGGTCATGCGCGGCATGGGCAGGTGCGCGTAGGACTCGCGGCGACCGTTACCGGTGGGCTTCACGCCCATCAGCCGGGCGTTGGTCTTGTCCTGCATGTAGCCGGCCAGGCGGCCCTGCTCGATCAGCACGTTGTAACCACTGGGCGTGCCCTCGTCATCCACGTTCAGGGACCCGCGCCGATCCGGCAGGGTGCCGTCGTCGACCACGGTGCACAGGCTGGAGGCCACCGGTTCGCCCATTTTCTTGCTGAACATGGAGGTGCCCTTGCGGTTGAAGTCGCCTTCCAGGCCGTGGCCCACGGCTTCGTGCAGCAACACGCCGGGCCAGCCCGGACCAAGCACCACCGGCATGGTGCCGGCCGGAGCCGGTTCCGCTTCCAGGTTGAGCAGCGCCTGACGCACCGCGTCCCGGGTCCAGCTCTCCAGGCGACCGTCCTCGCGCAGCCAGTCGTAGGCCACCCGGCCACCGCCGCCGGCGCTGCCGCGCTCGCGGCGACCGTCGCGTTCGGCGATCACGGAAATGCTGAAGCGGATCAGCGGGCGCACATCGGCGGCCAGGGTGCCGTCGGTGGCGGCCACCAGCACCACGTCCTGCTCGCCGCTGAGACTCACGGTGACTTCCTTCACCGCCGGGTCCAGGGAGCGCGCCAGGCGATCCATCTCGCGCAGCAGCGCCACCTTCATCTCACTGCTCCAGCCGGGCAGCGGGTCCAGGGCCGCGTAGCGTGCCGGTACCGGTTTGGCCACGTCGATGCGCACCGGCTTGTCGCCGCCCTGGCGGCCAATGGCGGCGGCGGCGCCACCGGCCTGGGTGAGCGCATCCAGGGAGATATCGTCGCTGTAGGCGAAGCCGGTCTTGTCACCACTGACGATGCGCACCCCGGCGCCCCGTTCCAGGTTGAAGCTGGCGTCACGTACCAAGCCGTCTTCCAGCACCCAGGCCTCGTGGCGGCTGTGCTGAAAGTAAATGTCCGCGTAATCGGCGCTGCCCGCCAGCTTGCCGCCGAGCAGGGTCTGCAGCTGGTCGGGGCCCAGATCGGCCGGGGCCAGCAGGATGTCGGACGCCAGGGAAAGGCGTTCACTGTCAGAGACAGGCACTCCGTCAAAAGTCATCGGGACCGCTCACTTGGAATCGTTGATGGGTATGAACCGGAAGGCCGGAGCGTACTGTCTTGAGCACCGCCGGGTCCACCGGGCCGAGCACCACGCCAGGGCCGTCACCGCCCTCGGCCACCACCCGGCCCCAAGGGTCCACCAGCAGGGAATGACCGTAACTGGTGCGCTGCGTGCTGTGCGCGCCGCACTGGTTGGCGCCCAGCACGTAGCAGCCGTTCTGGATCGCGGCGGCCCGCAGCAGCACCCGCCAGTGGGCCGCGCCGGTGGTGGCGGTGAACGCACTGGGGTAAACGATCAGATCGGCACCGGCGTCCGCCAGGGCGCGGGCATGGAGGGGAAAGCGCAGGTCGTAGCAGATCGCCAGGCCCAGGCGCAGGCCACCGGCCTCCGCCACCACCACCTGGTCACCGGCTTCAAACACGTCGGATTCCCGATAGCGGCCCTGGGCATCGGCCACGTCGGCGTCGAACAGGTGCAGCTTGTCGTAGCGCGCCGCCACCGCGCCGTCCGGGCCGGTGAGCACCGCCCGGGTGCGTACCCGGGGCGCCGGCACGGCGCTGCCGTCCGGTCGGGTCAGAGCCGGCAGGCTGCCCCCCAGAACCCACAGGCCGAGGGCTCGGGAACGCTCGCCGAGCCATTGGCATAGCGCCTCGTGGCGTTCCGCCAGTTGCCGGTAGTCGACGCCATAACCGGCGAAATTCTCCGGCAGCACCGCCAGGGTGGCGCCGCCCTCGGCGGCACGCTCCAGGCCATCGGCGGCCGCCGTCAGGTTGGCGTCGATGTCGGTGCCGCTGGTCATTTGCACGGCGGCCACGGTGATCGGGTTACTCAAGGAAGCCCTCCGTCTCCTTGACCTTGGGCTCGCCCCAGGGCCCGGAGACCTGGTATTTCATGGTGGTCGTTTTATCCAGCTTATCACCCCAGAGCCGCTCCACCACAAAGATACCGGCGCACACCGCCGGTCCGGCCAGGCAACCAGCGTACAGGTTACTGGACAACGGCAGGGTCATGCCCACCTCCAGGTCCAGGGTGTGTTTGGCCAGTTGCGCCTCGCCGTTCACCTCGAAGGCCGCCGAAGGAGAATCGATGGCCAGTTCATGGGCGGTGAGCACCGGTCCATCGAAGCGGAATTCGCCGTCGATACCATCACAGGCCAGTCCCTGCTGGTACACATCGGAGAAATCCAGGCGCAGGCGGCGCTGAATATTCGCCAGGTTGACCACCCCGAGCAGCCGCAGCAGGGAAGTCCGCCCCTCCGGGTCCGGCAGCCGGCATTCGCCGATATCCAGGGTGGCGGTGCCGTTCAAGGCCAGGTAATCGGGCTTCAGAGGCCAGTCGTTCCAGGCCAGATCCAGGGTCGCCCGGGCGTCCTCGGTTTCCACCAGCGGCGGCAAGTCCAGGGCGGAGAAAGCGGCCTTGAGGTCATCGGACCCCAGAGTGCCCTGATAGCGGCTGTGCTGGCCGCCCTCGCCGTCCTCGGTCCAGGTGAGCCGGCCATCCACGTTGATGTGGTTCCACTGGCCGCGCAGGGCGTCCACCCGCACGCCGCCGTCCACCGGGCGCAGCCGTCCGGACCAGGCTCCCAGGGCCTGGCCCCCGAGGCGCAGATCATGCAGTTCCACATCCATGATCGGTACCCTAGTCGGTGACAACGGTGGCTTGCCATCACCATCACCCTGGTCGCCGCCGCCCCCGAGGGGGCTGTCCGGCAGCCGCAGCCGGTTCACCGTCAGTGACAGGGGCGTATCGCCCCGGGCCTGGTACCCTTCCGGCAGGCGCACGGTGCCTGCCACCGACGGACTGGCCAGACCCAGCTCCCAATCGCGGCCGCGTGGGGCGGCGCTAAAACGGGCGGAGGACAGTTCGGTACCGAACAGGTCGAGCCGGTCGATGGACAGCGACACCCGGTTGATCAGACTCCGCGCGTCGGCGCCGCCCTCACCGCCGCTGCCGTTCTGGCCGGCGCCGGCGGGCGTCAGGCCAGAGACGAAATCCAGCCAGCTGGCGGCGTCGGCACGGGCCACCCGGCCTTCGATGGTCAACCCGCGGGCCGGCATTTCGGGCAGCTCGCCGCCGCCCAGCCGCACCGCTCCGGCCAGGCTGTCGCCCAGGCGGAAGCGGGCCTCGCCGATCTGGC
Organism: Alloalcanivorax sp. C16-2; assembly: GCF_046507615.1. Lineage (NCBI taxonomy): Bacteria > Pseudomonadati > Pseudomonadota > Gammaproteobacteria > Oceanospirillales > Alcanivoracaceae > Alloalcanivorax > Alloalcanivorax sp. C16-2. The sequence continues at coordinate 637,913 of NZ_JBKFTL010000002.1, forward strand.
CGTAGAAAACGGAGACTTGATTGGCGCCGCTGCGCTGACGCCATACCAGGCGACTGGTGCGTGCCTGGCTGGCCGCCTTGCCAAGAGGGGCCGGGGCGTCCACCTTCACGCCTTCCAGGGTGGAACGTCCCTCCAGACGGAAGGCATTGCCGCCCCAGGGCATGGCCAGGTCCAGTTCCAGGGGCAAGGTGCCCGAGGCTGGCGCCATCCAGTCCGCATCCAACCAGTCACGCAGGCGCTCCACCGCCACCTTGCCGGTGAGCTGCATCTGGCTGTCCGGCCCCCGGGTCAACCAGCTCCCTTGGAAGCGGGCGCCGAGGGCGCGGCCTTCCAGGGTGCGCATGTTGATGCCGCGCTTAAGGTGGAAATACACCGGCGCGCTCACGTCGGTCAGGCTCAGGTTGAGAGGTTCGTTGCGCAGTGTCACCTGGTCGCCGCGACCGTCCACGATCACCATCGGCTGGCGGGACTTACCACCCAGCGGCATATCCAGGAGCAGGTGCCCGCCCACGGTGCCGTCCCGGAAGCGCCAGTCCAGCAGGCCGGCGGGCAGCCGCTGGGCCAGCGGTGTGTCATGGAACAGGCGGTCCAGATCCGTGGCCGGGCCGTCCAGCCGGCCCTGGACCAGAATGTGGCGCTGGCCGGGGTCCGTCACCTCGGGCAGATCCACGCTCACGCCGCGCAGTTTGGTATTGAACAATTGCCCCTGGCTGACGGTGCCGGTGACGCGCCGGCCATCGATCAGCACATCGGCGTCAACCCCGGTGGCCGCCGGCCAGTCCGGCAGGAAGGACAACACCACGTCACGGGCCTGGAAGCGCATTTGGAAGGTGCGGTCCTGCTGACGGTCCGGGTCGATCTTCACCGGTCCCTGATACAGGAACCGGCCATGATCCAGGTGGCCGCCCTGGAAAGCCTGGGCCAGCCAGTCACCGAGCGGGTCCTTGAGCTTTTCCATGGGGATGTAGTGGGCGGCACGGGCACCGTTGCCATCGAAGACATCCGCCAGCAGGCGCAGTTCCGGCACCGGATAGGCGGCGCCACCGTCCACGCGCAGCATGGCCAGCCCGCGGGCGTCGGCGTTGGCGGCGCGTAACACGCCGCTTTCCACCCACCAGTGGTCCGCCTCGCTGCGCCAGCGCAGCGGGCCGTTGAAGGCCGCGCTCAGCGGGTGGCCATAGAGACGCGGTACGGTCAGTTGCAAGGGCTCGCCATCGAGCCGGGCCACGCCGCCGTCCGGGGTCCCCGCCAACCAGCCGGTCAGGCCGCTGATGCCGGGCACCCGGTCGAGGGCGTCACTGGCCAGCCCGGCGAAACGGGCCTGCAGGTGCGCCACCCGGCCATCCACGCCGTCCAGATAGACCGCCTCCAGCACCCCCCGGGGTTCGTGTTCGCGCAACCGGTCACGCACCGTATCCAGGCCTTCCGGCAACGCGAACGGCCATTCGGCCAGTTGCCGGGTAAGCGCGTGAATGGCCAAGTCGTCACCCTTGAAACGCCAATGGTACTGATCGTCCTGGCGCCGCCAGCGCAGCGCCACCGGGCCCGGCGATACCGCGCCGGCGGGGGTCTCGCCGGTCAGGGAGGTCACCGACAACTGGTTCTCGCCGTCGCCGTCCCCGTCCCGCCGCCACTGGGCGTCCAGTCGCAGGTCGCTGAGTGGCCATTGGCCATCGCCGTCGGTGAGGGTGGCTTCCGGTGCCGTCAACCGCACCTGTCCGGCTCGGGGCGCGCCGTTCTCGATCCGGCCCCAGGCGCGCACCTGCCCGTTCAGCGCCGCCAGATCCAGCGGCCAGTCCCGTGCCTCGGGCAGCCATTCCTGCAAACGCTCACCGTGCACGTCGAGATAGCCACGGGCATTCAGCTCCGCCAGGGAAAGCGGGTCGCCGTCCACCAGCAGCCGGGCGTCCACGGAGAACGGCCGGTCCCTGGCTTCGACCCGCGCCGACAGCGCGTGCTCGCCGCCCTCGTTGACCATCGCCAGGGTCAGGGAGGAGGCCGCCAGAGGCGGCAGGCCGGGCCAGTCCAGGGAGAAACGGGCGTCCTCGACCAGAATACGATCCTGCCGGTAAAGGGTGCGCAGGCTGTCCGCCAGGTTATCGTCACCGTCACGGTGCAGCGCCTCGAAACCACGCAGCCGGATGCCACCGTCCGGGTCGCGGACCAGATGCACATCGACGCCCTGAATGCGTAGCTCGCGCAGGTAGGGCTGGCGATGCCAGAGGGTGGCCAGCACATTGACGCTTACCGAAACCTGATCCAGGCGCAGAGAGGGTTCGCCATCGGCGTCCGGCAGGGTCAGGCCGCGCACCTGGAAACGGGGCGTGAGCCCGTCCATATCGCCGCTGAGCTGGTCGATGACAATGGGAAAACCGAGCCGTTGCTCGATCAGAGCTTCGAGGTCCTGGCGGTAATCCGGCACCAGCATCATCAGTTGCCGCGCCACCACCGCGTAGGCGGCGATCAGCAATACCGGCGCGGCCACCAGCCACCAGAGCTGGCGGCGCAGCCTGTTACGCCAGCGCACGCCGTGATTCGTCACTGCCAATAGGGAACTCCGGCCCATTCCAGGAGCGAAACGGTCTCCGCCAGGGGCAGACCCACCACTCCACTGTAACTGCCCGTCACGGAAGCCACCAGTGCCGCGCCCAGGCCCTGAATGCCATAGGCGCCGGCCTTGTCCCGGCCTTCGCCGGTGGCCAGGTAAGCGCGCAACCGCTCGGTCGGCACCCGCCGCCAGCACACCCCGGTTTCCGAGGTGGCCAGACGGTGCGCCTCACCGACCCTCAGGCAGACCGCCGAGATGACCCGGTGTTCCCTGCCGTTGAGTGCTTCCAGCATGGCCAGGGCCTGCCGGTCGTCGGCGGGCTTACCGAGAATGCGGTCGTCCAGCACCACGGCGGTGTCGGCACCCAGCACCGGCGCGCCGGGCGGGGCGCCGGCCTGGCCCGCGGCGGCTTTTTCCCGTGCCATGCGTTCCACGTAGTCCCGGGGCGCCTCACCGTCAAAGGGAGTCTCATCGATGCCCGGCGCGCGCAGCACGCTGAACGGCACGCCGATCTGCGCCAGCAACTCGGCGCGCCGGGGTGAACCGGAAGCCAGATACAAACGCGGGGCGCGCGGGTCGCCGGCGGCCATCAGCGCACCAAAAAGCGCAGTTGGACCCAGCGCAACAGCGCGCACAGGGGCCGCCAGATCACGGCGCTGGCGGCGGCGGAGTAGAGAATGGTATAGGGCGGGTAAAGCGTCCGCCCCACGGACTCCTGCACCAGATAGGCCAGCAACTGGGCCGAGCCCACCAGCAGGAACACCACCGCGCTTTGCTGCAACAGCGGAAACACCCGCATGCGCTTGTAGGCGGCGAGCATGAAATAGGCGCCCAGGGCGTAGGCCAGGGCCCACTGGCCCAGGGTGGTACCGACCAGCACGTCCTGGTAGAGCCCCACCATGAAGCCCCACAGCACGCCGATACGGTGCGGCAGAGACAGCACCCAGTACAGCAGTACCAGCAACAGCCACTCCGGACGCACCCAGTCAAGGCTGTCGCTGAGCGGCACCACCTCCAGCAGCGCCGCCAGCAACAGGGTCACCAGGATGACGCCAGTGCCGGCCGGGCGTTCGCTATTGAGCTGCATCGGCGGCCTCCTCTCCCCCGGCGGCGGCATCGCCGGGCTCGCGTTCCATGTCCGGGCCACTGACAGGCTCCATGGCCTGCACCAGCAGCACATGGCTGACACGGTCCAGATGGGCGGTAGGCCGGGCTTCGATCTCCGAGAAGGCGGCGCCGGAGTGATGACTCACACTGACCACCCGGGCCACCGGGTAGCCGCGCGGGTAGAGCTGGCCAAGGCCGGTGCTGACCAGCAAATCGCCTTCGCGGATATCGGCGGTATCCGGCACGTACAGCAGCCGCAGGCGGTTGCCCTGGCCAGTGCCGGCCAGGATCGCGCGCACGCCGTTGCGGTTCACCTGCACGCTCATGGCGTGGCTGGCGTCGGTGATCAGCAGCACCCGGGCGGACAGCGGCCCGGTTTCCACCACCTGGCCGATCAGCCCTTCGGAATCCAGCACCGCCTGGCCCTGGGCCACGTCATCGCGCCCGCCCTTGTTGATCACCAGTTCCTGGCGGTTGGGGTCCGGATCGACGCCGATGATCTCCGCCACCAGCACCGAGGCGTCCAGGTTCGCGGAGGAATTCAGCAACTCACGCAGGCGGGTGTTCTCCGCCTGCAACACCGCCAGGCGCTGCACCTTCTGCTCCAGGATCAGGACCTGGCGCTCCAGGCGCTCCCGGGATTCCATCAGCTTGGTACGGGTTTCGGTCAGTCGCAGAAAGCCATTCACGGCGTCCACCGGCAGGTGGGCCAGATAGTGCACCGGGGCGGTCAGGTAGCCAAAGCCGTAACGCACCGGCTCGACCCAGCGGCTGCGCTGATCCAGAGCGATCAGCACAACCGCCAGCACCAGGGCGATCAGCAGGCGGTAGGTAGGGTTGGCGGAGGACATGGGCCCTTAGCCCATGGCCAGCATGTCCAGGCCCTGCGTATCCATCAGTTCCAAGGCCTTGCCGCCGCCACGGGCCACGCAGGTGAGCGGGTCGTCGGCGATGATCACCGGCAGGCCGGTTTCCTCGGAGAGCAGCCGGTCGATGTCGCGCAGCAGCGCACCGCCACCGGTGAGCACCAGACCACGCTCGGCGATGTCGCTGGCCAACTCCGGCGGCGAGGCTTCCAGGGCGTTCTTGACCGCGTTGACGATCACCGACAACGGGTCCTTGAGCGCTTCCAGGATTTCCTCGGAATTGAGGGTGAACTGGCGCGGCACGCCCTCCGCCAGGTTACGGCCACGCACGTCGATCTCCAGGATCTCGCCGCCCGGGTAGGCGGTGCCGATCTCGTGTTTGATGCGCTCGGCGGTGGACTCGCCGATCAGGGAGCCGTATTCCTTGCGCACGAAGGCCACGATGGCCTCGTCGAAGCGGTCGCCGCCGGTGCGCACGGACTCGGAATAAACCACGCCGTTCAGGGAGATCAGGGCGATCTCGGTGGTGCCGCCACCGATGTCCACCACCATCGAGCCGCGCGCCTCTTCCACCGGCAAGCCGGCGCCGATGGCGGCCGCCACCGGTTCCTCTATGAGGTACACGTCCCGGGCACCAGCGCCAAAGGCGGAGTCCTGGATAGCGCGGCGTTCCACCTGGGTGGATTTGCACGGCACGCACACCAGTACTCGCGGCGCGGGCGGGAAGAAGCCGGTGTCATGCACTTTTTTGATGAAGTACTGCAGCATCTTCTCGGTGACGTCGAAGTCGGCGATCACGCCGTCCTTCATGGGCCGGATGGCGGTGATGTTACCCGGGGTCCGCCCCAGCATCCGCTTGGCGTCGGCGCCCACCGCCGCAACGCTCTTCTGAGCACCATGATGACGAATCGCCACCACGGAGGGCTCATCAAGGACGATGCCGCGGCCACGCACATAGATAAGGGTGTTGGCGGTGCCAAGGTCGATGGAAAGATCGGTGGAGAACATCCCCCGAATGCGCTTGATCACGGACATCCTGGCCTGTTTCCTGAGAGTTCGATAAGAAGTAGCGGGGCTGCCGGCGGGGATCGTCACGCGCCGGCAACAAGATGGCGCAACTCTAGCAACGGCGCGGGGAATCGGCAAGGAGAGCGGGCCATCCCTGCTGGCCCGGTCGTCACTTCGTATCCACAACGCCCCCCTTGATGTGGTATTTTCCCGCCTTTCCCCCGAATTCGTGGAGAACCCCATGGCCATTGACTCCCAGGTGGTCGCGCGCGTGGCCCATCTGGCCCGTTTGCAGGTGGACGACGGCGAGAGCGAGGCGCTTTCCGAGCGCCTCAACGAGATTCTCGGCATGGTCGACCAGCTCCAGCAGGCGGACGTGAGCGATGTCGAACCCCTGGCCCACCCGCTGGAAGTGAGCCAGCCCCTGCGCGACGACCGGGTCACCGAACCGGACGTGCGCGACAAGGTCCTGCCCATCGCCCCCGCCAGCGAGGAAGGCTGTTTCCTGGTACCCCGGGTGATCGAGTAATCCAATGCATGACAAGACACTGACCGAATTGAGAGCCGGCTTGCAGGCGAAGGATTTTTCCGCCCGTGAGCTGACCGAGCACTTCCTGGGCCGTATCCAGGCCCGCGACGGCGAGCTGAACAGCTTCGTCACCGTCACCGGCGAGCAGGCTCTGGCCCAGGCGGACGCCGCCGACCAGGCCATCGCCGCCGGCGACCAGCGCCTGCTCACCGGCCTGCCCATCGCCCACAAGGATATTTTCTGCACCGAGGGCGTACGCACCAGCTGCGGCTCGCGGATGCTGGACAACTTCATCGCGCCCTATACCGCCACCGTGGTGGACAACATGGCCCGGGAAGGCGCCATCATGCTGGGTAAGACCAATATGGACGAGTTCGCCATGGGCTCCTCCAACGAAACCAGCTTCTACGGCCCGGTGCGCAACCCCTGGGACACCGAACGGGTACCCGGCGGCTCCTCCGGCGGCGCCGCGGCCTGCCTGGCGGCGCGGCTGGCCCCCGGCGCCACCGGCACCGACACCGGCGGCTCGATCCGCCAGCCGGCGGCGCTGAATGGCGTCACCGGCCTCAAGCCCACCTATGGTCGCGTATCCCGCTGGGGCATGATCGCCTTCGCTTCCAGCCTGGATCAGGCCGGCCCGCTGGGCCTCAGCGCCGCCGACTGCGCGCTGATGTTGCAGGCCATGGCCGGCCATGACGATAAGGACTCCACCTGCCTAAACGAACCGGTGGACGATTACCTGGGCGCCCTGGAGCAAAACCTGGACGGCCTGCGCATCGGCGTGCCGGAGGAATTCTTCCCGGACAACCTGGACGGCGCGATCGCCGACAATGCCCGCGACGCCATGCGCGAACTGGAAAAACAGGGTGCCAAACTGGTCAAGGTGTCACTGCCCAGCATCAAACTGTCGGTACCGGCCTACTACGTGATCGCCCCGGCGGAAGCCAGCTCCAACCTGTCCCGTTTCGACGGCGTGCGCTTCGGCTATCGCTGCGAGGCCCCGAAGGATCTGGAGGACCTGTACAAGCGCTCTCGCTCCGAAGGCTTCGGCGCGGAAGTGAAGCGCCGCATCCTGGTGGGCACCTATGCGCTGTCCGCCGGCTACTACGACGCCTACTACAAGCGCGCCCAGCAAGTGCGCCGGCTGATCCGCGACGACTTCGCCCGTGCCTTCAAGGAAGTGGATGTGCTGATGGGTCCCACCAGCCCGGAAACCGCCTTCAAACTGGGCGCCAAGGCCGACGACCCGGTCAACATGTACATGGCGGACGTGTTCACCATCGCCGTGAACCTGGCCGGCCTGCCGGCGCTGTCCATGCCCAGCGGCTTTGTCGACGGGCTGCCCGCCGGCACCCAGGTGATCGGCAACTACTTCCAGGAAGGCCGCATCCTGAACGTGGCGCACCGCTACCAGATGGCCACCGACTGGCACCAACGGATCCCGGGAGCGTTTCAATGAGTTCCTCTTTGCACAATGGCTGGGAAGTGGTGATCGGGCTGGAGGTGCATGTGCAGCTGGCCACCCGCTCGAAAATCTTTTCCGGCGCCAGCACCGCCACCGGCGACGCTCCCAACAGCCACGCCAGCCTGATTGATCTGGGCATGCCCGGCACCCTGCCGGTGGTCAACAAGGAAGCGATCCGCAACGCGGTACGCTTCGGCCTGGCGATCAACGCGGACATCGGCCGCCGCTCGGTGTTCGAGCGGAAAAATTATTTTTATCCGGATCTGCCCAAGGGCTATCAGACCACGCAGTTGGCGGAGCCCATCGTCGGCGCCGGCGAAGTGGTCATCCAGCTTGAGGACGGCCGCGAAAAAACCGTGCGCATCCACCACGCGCACCTGGAAGAAGACGCCGGCAAATCGCTGCACGAGGACTTCCATGGCCAGACCGGCATCGACCTGAACCGGGCCGGCACGCCACTCATCGAGATCGTCTCCGAACCGGACATGGGCAACGCCGAGGAAGCGGTGGCCTTTGCCCGCAAGCTGCACGCCATCGTCACCTCCCTGGGCGTGTGCGACGGCGACATGTCCCAAGGCAACATGCGTTTCGACGTGAACATTTCCGTGCGCCGCCCGGGCGAGCCGCTGGGCACCCGCACCGAAACCAAGAACCTGAACTCCTTCCGCTTCATGGAAAAAGCCATCAAGCTGGAAGTGGAACGCCAGATCGACGTGCTCGAGGACGGCGGCAAAATCGTTCAGGAAACCCGGCTCTATAACGGTGAAACCAATACCGCGCGTTCCATGCGCACCAAGGAAGACGCCAACGACTACCGCTACTTCCCCTGCCCGGACCTGTTGCCGGTGCTGGTCAGCGAGGAAGAGATCGACACCCTTCGCGCCGAGTTGCCGGAACTGCCGGACGCCCGCCAGGCCCGCTACGTGGAGCAGTACCAGCTGTCCGATTACGACGCCGGCCTGCTGTCCGGCTCCATCGCCACGGCGCGCTACTTCGAAGCGGCGGCGCAACACGGCGGCGACGCCAAGCTCGCCGCCAACTGGGTGATGGGCGAGCTGGCCGCCAGGCTCAACAGCGAGGACAAGGACATTGCCGACAGCCCGGTCAGCGCCGAACAGCTAGGCCAGCTGATCCTGCGTCTCAAGGACGGCACCATCAGCTCCAAGATCGCCAAGCAGGTGTTCGAGGCCTGCTGGAACGGCGAAGGCGACCCGGACGCCATCATCGAGGCCAAGGGCCTCAAGCAAATGAGCGACACCGGTGAGCTGGAGAAGATCGTCGATCAGGTAATCGCCGACAGCCCCGCCCAGGTGGAGGACTACCGCAGCGCCGACGACGCCAAACGCAAAAAGAAAATCGGCTACTTCGTCGGCCAGGTGATGAAAGCCACCCAGGGCAAGGCCAACCCGCAGCAGGTGAATCAGCTGCTCCAGCAGAAGCTCGCCCCATGAACATGGCCCGCGTCACGCTCACGGTCGAGGACCACATCGCCACCGTCACCCTGAACCGGCCGGACAAATACAACGGCCTGGACCTGCAAACCCTGGAGGCGTTGGTGAACACCGCCCGCGCCATCCGCAAGAACCGGGACGTGCGGGTGGTGATCCTGCGTGGCGCGGGCAAGGCGTTCTGCGCCGGCCTGGATTTCGCCACCGTCACCAAGACGCCGCTGAAAATGCTGCTGGCGTTCACCAAATTCGGCGTCAGGAAAACCAACCTGTTCCAGAAAGCCTGCTGGGCCTGGCGGGAACTGCCGGTGCCGGTGATCGCCGAGCTGCATGGCTACTGCTATGGCGGCGGCCTGCAACTGGCCCTGGCCGCGGACTTCCGCGTCGCCACGCCGGACTGCGAACTGTCGGTGATGGAAATCAAATGGGGTCTGATCCCGGACATGACCGGCACCGTCACCCTGCGCGAGCTGGTGCCCCTGGACGTGGCCAAGGAACTGGCCATGACCGGCCGCCGTTTCGACGCCACCGAAGCCAAGCAACTCAACCTGGTGACCCGGGTCGCCGACGACCCGCGCGCCGAAAGCCAGGCCCTGGCCCGCGCCCTGCTGGAACGCTCCCCGGACGCGGTGAGCGCCACCAAGGCCCTGTTCCAGCGCACCTGGAACCAGTCCGAGGACCAGGCCTTCCACGAGGAATCCCGGCTGCAGTTCAAGCTGCTGCGCGGCAAGAACCAGGGCGAAGCCATGGCCGCCAACTTCAAGAAACGGGCGCCTGATTTCAAGAATCGTCAACGGAATTACTGAATCAGGCCCCCTGACATGGAACTTCACCCGGCTACGCAAACATATGGAAGCGCCAAGAGACCATCTGTATCCATCGGGATGAACCGGCGGAACGGAGAGGAGCGTATCAACAATGAAATTCGCCATTGCTTATGCCCTGGCCTGCTCGCTTTTATGCGTCACCACGGCCGCAGGGCGGACGGCGGCGCCCGGGTCTCTTCGGGTCGAGTCGATATAGAGCGAGCCACGGCCTCGCTGCAACGGGCTTCGACACGCTCCACCGGCGCGCCTTTATTTCATCTCTCCAACTGGTCAGAAAAGTATCGCTGCCCGGTGGAAGCATCCTTGTGACGCCATGGCGCCAGAGCATCCCGCCAAACCGGCACCGTTACCCTGCGCGAGCTGCTCCGCGGCAAGAACCAGGGGCAGCCATGGCCGCCAATTTCAAGAAACCGGCGCCTGATATTTCCGCAATCGGCAACGGGATTATTGACCGTCAACCCGGCTATTTGGCCGTATCTTGTCAATACGGCCATAAAACGGCCAACTCTCATGTCTCCCTACCAGCGTCAGCGGCACGTTTTGGCGGCCCTCCAGCAACTGGGCACGTCCGCCAGCCTCCCCGAAATCCTGCAATGCTTGCCCGAGGGCTTCGCGGAGCGCTCGGTGCGGCGCTGGCTGGCCGGCCTGGGCGTGACCCGGGAGGAATATCAGCGCTGGCGTGATCGCCAGACAGAACCGCCCTTCCCCTGAGCCGACCCCGGATCCGTTTCCCGTGTGGTAGACTCCCCCCGGCTTTTTGTATCTTATTCCCGCCCGGAGTCGTCGCCATGAGCGCCCAACGTATTCTTTGCCCCCGACTGCGCCAACGCATCATGGACGCCGACGCGGCGGCGGCGCTGATTCCCGCCGGGGCCAACGTGGGCATGAGCGGCTTTACCGGCGCCGGCTATCCCAAGGCGGTTCCCCAGGCCCTGGCGGCGCGGATGCGCGCGCACCACGACCATGGCGAAGCCGACCGCATCAGCATCTGGACCGGTGCCTCCACCGCGCCGGAACTGGACGGCGCCCTGGCCGAGGTGGACGGCATTGAGCTGCGACTGCCCTACCAGAGCGACCCGGTCTGCCGGCAAAAGATCAACGAAGGGCGGATGGAATACATCGACATTCATCTGTCCCACGTAGCCCCCTACGCCTGGGCCGGTTTCTTCGGCAAACTGGACGTGGCGGTGATCGAGGTGGCCGGCATCACCGAACAGGGGGCGTTGATTCCCTCCTCGTCCATCGGCAACAACAAGACCTGGATCGACCTGGCCGACCGGGTAATCCTGGAAGTGAACCACGGCCAGAGCGCCGGCCTGGACGGCATGCACGACGTCTACTACGGCACCGCCCTGCCCCCGCACCGCCAGCCGATTCCACTCACCGGCCCGCAGCAACGCATCGGCGAACGCTACCTGCATTGCCCGCCAGAAAAGATCATCGCCGTGGTGGAAACCAACGCCCCGGACCGCAACTCCCGCTTCAGCGAACCGGATGAGGCATCGCGCCGCATCGCCGGCCACCTGCTGGAATTCTTCAGCCGCGAAGTGGACGCCGGCCGCCTGCCGGCGAACCTTCTGCCACTGCAATCCGGCGTCGGCAACATCGCCAACGCGGTGCTCGCCGGCCTGGCCGACGGCCCCTTCGAGAACCTCACCGCCTACACCGAGGTGCTCCAGGACGGCATGCTCTCACTGCTCAAAAGCGGCAAGCTGGCTTCGGCTTCCGCCACCGCCTTTTCCCTGAGCCCGGACGCCAACCGCGACCTCGCCGAACACATCGACTTCTACCGCGACCGCATCGTCCTGCGCCCCCAGGAAATCAGCAACCACCCGGAAGTGATCCGCCGGCTCGGCGTGATCGCCATGAACGGCATGATCGAGGCGGACCTCTACGGCAACGTCAACTCCACCCATGTGATGGGCACGCGCATCATGAACGGCATCGGCGGCTCCGGGGACTTCGCCCGCAACGGCTACCTGTCCGTGTTCATGACGCCGTCCACCGCCAAGGACGGCGCCATCTCCACCATCGTGCCGATGGTCTCCCACGTGGACCACACCGAACACGACGTGCAGATCGTGGTCACCGAACAGGGCCTGGCCGACCTGCGCGGCCTGCCGCCCCGGGAACGGGCGCGCCGCATCATCGAGCACTGCGCCCACCCGGACTTCCGCCCGCGCCTGCTCGACTACTTCGAACGCGCCAGCGCCAGCGGCCGTGGCCTGCACACCCCCCACCTGCTGAGCGAAGCACTGAGCTGGCACGAACGCTACGAACAGACCGGCCGCATGTAAGCGCTGGAGTACCCGCTAGAAACGCCACTCGAATTTCAGACTGGCGGCGTTTTCCTCGTAGCTGTACAGCCAGTCCACGTTGCTGCGCACCCGGGTGTGCTCCAGATTCAGGCTCGGCACCAGGCCGGCCACCGACAGACGCGGGATTCGGAGGATCGCCATATAATGCTGCTCACGATCCTCGCGCCTCGCCTCCAGCAAGGCACTGTAAGCGTCGTAACGCTTTTCACGCAGGGAAGCGAACAGCGTCATCTCCACGCCGTCCAACAAAGGTTTGGAAAGCCCCAACCTCACCCCGTACTGCTGATAGGAGCTGATGTCTTCCTCGGTGTCACGGTCCGAGCCATCCAGGCCGCCAAATAGCGTCCAGTCCGCGCCGAGGCGGTGCCAGACCGTGGTGTACACGGAGCTCAGGTCGCCATCGAAACGACTGTATTGATCACGAAGATAACGCATGCGCTTGTGGTTGCCCTCGAGCTTGAAGGCGGTACGCGGCGAAAAATAATGCATCCATTCCGCCCGGGCACCCCAAGCGTCATAGAGGCCGTCGTTGCCATAACGGGCATGCTCGAACAGCGGCGCCAGGCTGTACAAATCATTCATGTCCCGGAATCGATAGCCGGCGCTGGCGCTGTAGGTACCCTGGTTATAGATGCTGTGATCCCGATAGCGATCACCATAGGCCAGCGTGCGCAGGAACAGGCCATGGTGGCCCGGTAGAAAGAAGGTCTTTTCCAGCGCCGCTTCGAAATCCAGCCCCTCGGTTTTGATCGCTTCCGGCACGGAGCGGCTGATAAAACAGGCGCCATTGCTGAACATCAGCAGGCAGACCGCGCTCTCGGAACTGAGATTGACGTTGTCGCTGTAGCTGGGGCCCGCCGCCAGCCGGCCCTGCCAGCTACCACGTTCATCAATGGCTTCCAGAAACGCCGTGACCGTGGCTCGCACACCGTCCGCGCGGGGATCCCCCTCAGGCAGGCCGTCCCGAATATCGCGGAACCGTCGTCGCGCTTCCCGGTTCTCGTGATTCTCGAACAGCACCCGCGCCAGCTCCAGGCGCCCCGGCAAAAAGGCCGGTTTCAAAGTCAGCAAGGCGCGGAACTCCGCCTCGGCGGTTTCCAGTTCACCGCGCAAACGAGCCAGTTTACCCTGGGCGTAATGCACCAACAGGGGGTCCGGGTTAGCAAGAGCGCGATACGCCTCCAGAAAGCGGGCCGCCGCCGCCCAGTTCCGGTTGCGCAGCGCTACATAAAGCCCCCGGCCCAGGTCGTCCCGGTTGTTCCGCACCTGATAGGTCTGGCCGTTGATGATCAGATCGGGCAACGGTTCGTCCTTGGCGCGTTCCTCCTCCAACAGGTCCTGCTCGCGCTCCTGGGCGGAGCGCTCCAGGCCCTGATTCAATCGAAGTTCTGTATCCTGATCAGCAGCCCGGGAAGCGGGAACCGAGAACATAAAAAGCATAAGAGCGAGGCCAAGAACGCCACGCTCTCCGTATCCGGATGGGTATCGAAAAAGAAGCATGGGGAAGTGGTGTCCTTGCGGCGGGAAGGCCGGTCGGCGTCCTTTCCAAAACCGGCCTGATCAGCGAAAAAACGAAAACTTAACGGGCACCGCCGAAGGCGGTGTCGTAGTCGCTGTTGCCGCTGAAGGTGGCCATGCCGGCCAGAGCAGCAGCGTTGCTGCCGTAGAATTCACCCACGCTTACGCCGCTGTAGTCATTCAAGGTAGAGAGATCGGTTGCCGTAGCGTCACCGGAAAAGGAGGAGCCGGTAATATCCGCGTCGATATTGATGCTCAGCGCGCTATTGCTGATATCACCATCCAGCTCTCCTTTCCCGAAGTTTGCGGTCAGGGTGCCACTGAGTGCTCCACCGGTAGAGTGTTGGTTAATACCGGCCACGGTATAGTCCACGCTACCGGAAGTCGGCATGGTGGCGTCCACATTGCCCTTCTCACCCACGTAGTAAACGGCGCGGTGCTCGAAATTCGGACCACCGGCTTCAGACCACTCGCCGAACCAGACGTCCTCGCTGCCCGCCTGGGCGAAGCTAAACACGCCCATGCCGCTGTGATCGGGATCGTCCACGTCAATCGGCGAGCTCAGGGTATGCACCCCGTCGATATCGGAGGGGGAAAAGACGGAGAGGAACTGGAAGTCCACCTTGTCGTCGATGTCCATGGAGTTGGTTTCCACGCCGATGCCCGCCAGGCCCGAAGTGTGCGGCCCGGCATCCACCGTGGACGTACCGGCCTCAACATAGGTGTTATCGCTCTCCCCGCCGACCACGGCCGCCTGGGTCAGTGAAGCGGCGGACAGCGCCGCCACGGCCAGTGCCGCTTTAAAGGTCATCTCTTTCATTGCTCTACTCCTTGATGCATTGTTGATGAAAAACCAGAGATGCGAAGGATTCGCATTCTCATAAAAGTAACGAGAGCGAAGACGACTTTTTTCATTACGCGCGGTAATTTTTGGAAAACCATCACAAAAAACCGGCCCCAAGGGGCCGGTTCATGTTGGACGGGAAAAAGGAGAAAGGCTTAAGAACCTTCGATTGTTACCGTCCAGCCCGGCCTCTCCTGCACACTGAAGCTGCCCCGGATATCGGCGGACCGCAAACGTTGCAGCATCTGAATGGCTTCACTAACGCTGGAAGGTGGCGTCTCCCCCGTAATCTCCACTTTATAGACAAGCTCCACGGTTTCCCCCTCGGCGATGAGATAGCCATTACCCACGGTTTCACCGGTGGCCGTATCCAGTAACAAGGAACTGTAATTCATGTTCTCGGACCCGGTTTCCACGTTCATCAGCGTGTAGTCACCGCCGAAGGCGGTGAGCCGGAAACGTTGCACTTCGATTTCCGGGCCTTTCCAGGGGTAGACGTGCGAAATAACAAACCCATTGCCTATGGTAAGCGGGAAAAACGTCTGCACATCAACACTGGACGGCTCCGCCGCTAGATTTTTTGAAGGGACTTCCATCAGCAACGTCGGGTAATTCGCCCGCTCCACGGCATGTACCGTGGCCGTGAACGGTCCGGCGAACTCACTGCCATCGTAGACCTGATACTCGAAGACATAGACGCCCGGCTCGGTGGGCGACAAGGCGGGCTTTGAACAGGGCCATTCCGTGTACGCCTCAATACGTTCCCTGAAGGCCTGCCAGGTCTCCTCGCTCACCGGCGTCCAGGCTTCCACACAAGTATTATCGCCAAAGACGCCATCCATACCGGAGGACCCGTTTACCTGCATCCGATTGCCCGCCGGCGCGCTGACCAGGGTCCAGAGGTGACTGAGCGTATCGCCGTCCGGATCGGTGCTGTCCGCTTCCAGTTTGAATCGGTCGGCCCGGAACTCGTTTCGGTCACCCTCAAGCCACTGGTTCGTGATGACGAAGGGTTGCGCCGCATCGTAGTGTGGATGTTGCGGCCCCGGGTTGGCGCGATTCTCATAGTCGGCAATGCCCGCGGTGGCTTTGTATATCCGGGTGATGGGCGCGTTGTTTTCGGTTTTGGCAAGCACCGTGACTTCGTACAGGCTGTTACCCGGTACATAGTTGCTGGTGGCCCCATGTTCATCGGTGACCACCAGGGATACCACATAGGCCCCGGCCCGATCCGGGGTCAGGGTCGGTAAGGCGGTGTTGGGACGTTGCAGTTGCGCCTGACTGTCGTCGGGGCGCTGGATAATGGTCCATTGATAGCTCAGACGGTTGTCATCCGGATCGGAACTGTCTTCTCCGTCCAGCGTCACCGGGTTCCCCACCAGGGTGGTGGGCGTGCCGCCGGCGATGGCCGCCCGGGCGGAGGGTTCCCGGTTAGCGCCCAGGCGGGCGGTGAAGGTTTCCGTGGTGGTGTCGCTGGCTTGCCCGTCGGAAACCGTCAGTTGCACGGTGTAGTCGCCATCCACCGTGGGGGTGAACGTGGCCGGGCAATAGGTAGCGGAACAGTAGCTGCTCGGTTCCAGGCCATTGGCGCTTTCCGGGTCGAAGCCGCTCGGGTAATCGGTGAATTCCCACTCATGGGTGAGGGCGTCGCCGTCCACGTCGTAGGCACCGCTGCTCACGGTGACCTCCGCGCCGCGTTCCGCTTCGAAGGTATCGCCGTTGCCCGGGTTGATCTCCGCCACCGGCGCGGTGTTGTCGCCCCCGGTGGCCGGGGCCGCCTCGATACGGGTGTCGGTGCAGTTGCGCGAAGTGCCGTCGAACACGCACAACTCCACGTTGTAACGGCCGGTGCCATAGGCGGAATCCGCCACGAAGGTGGTCTCCGCGCCGTCGGTGCTGCTGAGTTCGGCACTGGAACCCCGTGGCCGGTTCTGGATAAAGCGCCAGCGGTACTGAAGGCTGTCGCCATCGGCGTCCTCGCTGCCGCTGCCATCCAGGGTTACCGTGTCGCCTCGGGTGACATCGCTGGGCGCGTCGATGCGCGCCACCGGAATGGCGTTGGCCTCCACGATATTGATGTTCACGGTGTCCGGCTGACTCACCTTATCGCCATAGCGCACCACCAACCGGGCTTGGTAGACGCCGACTTCATCGGCGGTGAAGCGCGGATAGATCTGGCTGCCATCGTCCAGTTCCGCCGCGCTCCCATCCGGCTTTTGCGTCAGGGTCCAGTCATAAACCAGCTGGCCGGCGTCACCGCCGTCCGGCGGCAGGCTGCGCGAGCCGTCCAGTTGCACGGTGCCCAGGATCCAGTTGATTTCGTTGGGTACCACCGCCAGCGGGTTGGGGTTGAGGGCGGTGACGGTGACGCGGCTGGACGAGCCATCACCGCTGTCGGCGGTGCCGTCGTTGACCACCAGTTGGATCACGTAGGTGCCGGGCAGGTCCGGGGTGAAGCTGGCCTGGGCGGTGTCGGCACCGTCCAGGGCGGCTTCGCTGCCCTCCGGGCGGCTCAGGAAGCGCCATTGCCAGGTGGTGATGTCGCCGTTGGGCGAGGTGCTCTCGCCGCCATCCAGGTGCACGGTGCCTTCGGCGGCGTTCACCTCGGTGGTGTCGGCGCTGGCGCGGGCCTGGGGGCGGTCCACGGCGTCGCCGCCGCCTCCGCCACCACCGCCGCCGCCACAGGCGGCGAGCACCAACAATAAGCAAAACAGGGATATCGGTCTGATCAGCAGGGCCATAAGGGGGGTCTCCCAAAGAAAGCGTCGCACCCGATTGAGGGTGATTCTCATTTACAGCCCTATAACGATCGAGAGGCGGGTATTTTTCAGGGCCGTGGCCCGGCGCTGAAAAATCCCGGCGCGGCCTTCGTTATTAGGGTGGATGCATCACCTTGGGAAGAACGCATGTTGCAACGAAGTCTGGCGCGGCGCGGTGTCGCGCTGTTCGCTTTTCTGTTTTTGCTGATCGGGGCGCCCGCCGGCGCCCAGCCGGCCCCGACGAGCGACGAACCGACGACCGTGACGACCGCCAATGACGCAGCCGGCGGCGACGCTGGCGAGCCGACCGCCGCCCCGGCGCCGGCGGAGAACGCCCAGGCAACGGCGCCTCCAGCCAGGACCGGCGCCGACACCCTGCCCCATGATCTGACGCCGCTGGGCATGTTCCGGCAGGCGGACTGGGTGGTGAAGGCAGTGATGATCGGCCTGCTGATGGCCTCGCTGATTACCTGGATCGTGCTGGTGGCCAAGAGCCGGGAGCTGGCGCTGCTGACCCGCCGCCAGAAGCGCGCGCTGGAGGCGCTGGCCGGGGCGCCGAGCCTGGAGGCGGCGGAGATCGAGCCGCGCGCGGACGGCGCCTTCGTGGCAGCGGCGCGGGAGGAGTGGCGTCTGTCCAGCGGCGCCCTGGACGACCGAGAAGGCCTCAAGGAAAGAGTGGCGGCCAGCCTGGAGCGGCTGGCGGCGGCCAGTGGCCGCCGCGCCAGCCGGGGCACCGGGGTGCTGGCCACCATCGGCGCCACGGCGCCGTTCGTGGGCCTGTTCGGTACCGTGTGGGGGATCATGAACAGCTTCATCGGCATCTCCCAGGCCAACACCACCAATCTGGCGGTGGTGGCGCCGGGCATCGCCGAGGCGCTGCTGGCCACGGCCCTGGGGCTGGTGGCGGCGATTCCGGCGGTGGTGATCTACAACCACTTCGCTCGCCGCATCCAGGCATACCGTGCCTTGGTGGGCGACACCACGGCGGCGGTGCTACGACTGGTGTCCCGGGATCTGAGCCGCCAGCGTCGTGGCCTGGCGGCGGTGGCCGGGGGCTGAGCCATGGGCATGCGCATCGACCAGGACGACGAACTGGCGGAAAACCACGAGATCAACGTCACGCCGTTCATCGACGTGATGCTGGTGTTGCTGATCATTTTCATGGTGGCGGCGCCGCTGGCCACGGTGGACATCAAGGTGGACCTGCCGGCGGCCAGCGCCCCCCCGGAGGAGCGACCGGACGATCCGCTCTATCTGACCCTGGCCGAGGACCACACCCTGACCCTGGGCGAGACCCCGGTGGCCGACGGTGGCCTGGCGGCGGCGCTGGCGGCGGCCAGCGGTGGCCGCGAAGACCCGAGAATTTTCCTGCGCGCGGACAGCCGGGTGGATTACCAAACCCTGATGGGCACCCTGGATCGCCTGCGCGAAGCCGGCTATCTGAAGGTGGCCCTGGTGGCCCGGGAAGGCCCGGGCGGGAGCGCCGGCGATGAATGACCTGAGCCGGCCGGGGCCGGCGCTCAAGCCAGTGGCCCCTCTGGACCTGCCGCCCAGCCTGATGCTGGGCGCCGGCCTGGGGCAGCGCGGCCTGGACGCGGATACCCGCCGCTGGCTGAGTTCCGCGCTGCTGGTAACACTGGTGTACACGGCGCCGCTGGGCTGGTGGCTGTGGCGGGCGCCGCCGCCGGCGATGGACAGCGCCCCGCCGGCGGCCATGGTGGTGGAACTGGCGCCGCTGGCCAGCTCCCCGGCCACTCCCACGGAACTGCCACCGGGCCCTGAAAGCCAGGCCAACCAGGCATCCCGGGCGGCGCCCCCGGAACCGCGACCGGAACCGGAGCCCGAACCGGCCCCGCCGGAACCGGTCACGCCCCCTACCCCTGCCCCGGAGCCTCCGGTCCATGCCGAACCGGAGGTGGCGCTGCCCGAACCGGAGCCTCAGCCGGAGCAAGAAAAACCTCAGCCCGAATCGGAGCCGCAACCGACCGAACAAGCGGCACAACCGCCCTCCCCTGAAAAAGCATCCCGGGACGCCATGGCCTCAACCGCCAGCGCGCCGCCGGATGCCGCCCGGCAATCGGAGCAGGCGGCGGCGCCCCGCCAGGGCATGCAGCGCCCGATGGCCGATCTCAACCAGGTGCCAAGCTGGCGCGACGCCCTGCTGCGCCGACTCGCCGAGGCCAAGCGCTATCCTTCACGGGCGCAGCGATTACGCCAGGAAGGTGTCAGCTATCTTCGTTTCGAGACCAACATGGAAGGCCGGGTACTGGCCGCCAGCATCACCCGTGGTTCCGGCTACGAACTGCTGGACAGGGAAACCCTGGCGCTGATCCACCGCATCGAACCGCTGCCGCGCCCGCCCAAGGAACTGGCCGGGCAACGGCTGGAGTTCGTGGTGCCAGTGGAATTCTTCCTCAGTAACTCACGGTGACACCGAGCCGGGCGGTGCGGCCCGGCGCCGGCACCATGCCCAGGCTCAGGGCGTCCAGGTAATACTCGTCGGTGACATTGTCCACGTTGAAATCCACGGACAGGGTGTCGTTGGGCGTCCAGGTCACGAACGCATCCAGGATCGAATATTTGTGCCAGGGAATCGGGCGCGCGAAGCGACCGGCGGTTTGGTCGTTGTATTCCGGCACCCGGTTGCGGGCGCCCATCCAGGTGTTGCGCGCGCCCACTTCCAGAGTACGGTCGAACAGGCGGAAGCCGAGGGTGGCGTTGGCCTGCCATTTGGGTGGAATCATGTTGTTGATGTAGCTGCTCGCCACCCCGTAGTCGGTGCAGCGCTGGCGGCGGTAGCTGCCTTCATGGCACAGCTCGATGTCGTTGTAGCGGGTGCCGCCAAGTTCGGTGTAGACCCAGCCCAGATCGTATTCCAGCGACATCTCCAAGCCGTGGAATTCCACGCTTTCCAGGTTCTGGATGCGGAACAGGGCGCCATTTTGCCCGATGCTGGTGTCGTCCCAGGTGTTGGGGATGGTACGGGTGATGTAGTCCTCGGTGCGGTTCTCGAAGTACGCCAGTTTGAAACGCAGCGCGTCGCCGCCGGCGAACAGGTCGTCCTTGAGGATGTTCATGCCCACCTCCTTGTTCTTGGCGCGCTCCGGCTTGATGCGCTGGCCAGGCACCGCCGCCACGGAAAAGCCGGTGGTGGTCTCGAACAGGCTCGGCATGCGCAAGGCCTCGGAATACTTGGCGAAGAACTGCAGCCCGCGCAGCGGCTCCCACAACAGGCTGGCCATGGGGGCCGAGCCGGAACCGCTGAAATCGTTGTACAGCGGGTCGCATTCCCCGTCGCCGTCACCGTCCACGCAGAAGTCGCTGTCCGGGTCATTGACCTCGGTGGGCCGGCGGTCGCCGGAGTCGTAGCGGGTGTAGCGGATGCCGGCGTCCAGGGTGAGGGTGGGCACGAAGGTCCACTTCATGGCCAGGAAGCCGCTGGTTTCCTCGCGCTCTCCGTCGCGCAGGCCGAAGCCGTTGCCGTCCTCATCCCGCTTGGGTTCCACGTCCTCGCGCTGCCAGGCGAGCCCGTAGCGGAACTGCAGGTCGCCCAGGCTCGCTATCGAGGTGGTGTTGCTCACGTCGCCGCCCCAGCGCTGATAGATCTCCGTCCCGGGCCGCCCGTTGAGCAGTTCCAGCATTTCGTCGGAGTAGCTGTTGTTGCGGCTTTCGGTATCGGTGTGCCAGAGGTGGGTGTCCAGATCCAGCCAGTCATTATCGAACGGCTGCCACTGGTAGCGCGCGGTGTAGGTGTTGGCGGTGACCTGGGAGGCCCGGGTCTGCTTGATACGGCCCAGCCACAGCAGCTCCGAGGGCATCAGCTCTCCATATTCGCTGTCGTAACGCAGGTAGCTGAGATCCAGGGTGTGTTCATCGCTGGGGTAAAGTCGCGTCTTGAGCAGCACGGACTCACTTTCAAAGTGGGTATTCACCACCTCCTCGCCACCACGAACCCGCGAGGCGCCGTCCACCTCCGGGCGGATCTCGGTATAGAAGCCCCGGTCGATGCGGTCGGACAAATCCAGGGTCGGCGTGGGGCCGTGCTCACCGGCGAAGTAGTTGCCCTGGCGGCGCTGGGCATAGGCGGCCACCAGGTCGGCACCGGCTAGGCGCCGGGTCACCGCCAGGCTGCCGGCATGGCCGTCGAAGTCCAGCAAGCCGGGGCGGTCCATGGAGCCGTCCGGCGGGTAGGCGTTGTTCAGATCGTAGATGCCGTCGCACAGGGTGCTGCCGGCCTGGCAGTTGGTGCGGTAATGGGCAGGCGTGCCCAGGCCACCCACGTTATAGCCCGCCTGGGTACCGATGGGCGCCGGTGAACCGCTATTGTTGCCCACCAGGCTGCCGCGCAGGCGCAGCCCCCAGTCGTTGCCGGGCTTGGCGATGTCGTCGGCGTTCAGGGTGTGCATGCTCACCAGACCACCGATGGCGCCGGTGCCGCTGGCACCCATGGTCGGCCCCTTGTCGATTTCCACGCCGCCAATCAGGTCCGGGTCTATGTAGCTGCGGCTGGTGACGCCGGCATAGCCCCGGTAGACGGTGGTTTCCTGGCGGGCGCCATCCACCAGCACCGGCACCCGGCCCTGGCCCTGCATGCCGCGAATGTTGATGTTGAGCCCGCCGCTGTTGCGGTTCTCCGCCACCAGCACGCCGGTGGTGCCCTTGAACATATCGCCCACGGAAAGGCCCCGGAAGCGCTCGATGTCCTTCTTGCCAATGTAGGCGGAAGAACCGGCGGTGGCGTAGGGGCGATCCGCGGCGGCAGCCTGGCGGGGGGCATCGCCCTGCACCTTCACCGCCGGCAGCATCTGGGCGTCGCCCAGGGCCACCGGGCCGCGCACCACCACCGTGCGGCCGGCGCCGAAATACCAGCTCAGGCCGGTGCCGGCCAGCAACAGGTCAAGGGCCGAAGACACCGGCAGATCACCGCGTACCGGATGGGACCGCTGGCCGCTCAGATCGGCCGCGTCGGCGGAGACCTGATAGCCGGACTGGCGGGAAAAGCTGTCCAGGGCGGCGGGCAGGGGCTGGGCCGGGATGTCGAACCGGGCCTGGCCGACGTCGCCGTCATCGGCGCGGATTTGCGGCGCCAGTAACAACAGAAAAGCCAATAGCAAGGCGAGCGCGGACTCCGGTCCGCGCCCGGTGGAAAAAAAGATTGGTGTCATGCTTCCGTGTCTCCGGATCGCGTATCCTGAATACGACGCATTTCGCGGCGAGTACCGGAACAACGAACGAGGCGGGGCGTTTTTTCAGGGGCAGAGGATGATCGCGATTACAGAACGATGCGCAACAGGGGCGTAATGCGCAAAACCCGGCCACCGTGGGGCTGAACCATGGCGCCCAAGGCGGCATCGATGTCGGTGAGGTCATAGCTGCCGGTGACACGGCGGGCGGCCAGGTCGCCGTCGGCGATCAGGATGTAGCCGGGGGCGTAACGCTCCAGGGTGGCGGCCAGATCCGCCAGGGTCCGGTCCTGGACGAACAGACGCCCCTGGCGCCAGGTGGCGACCCGGTCCGGTGGCAACCGGTAGCGGCGGGCCGCGCCGTCACGGGTCAGGGCCAGTTGGTCGCCGGCCAGCAGGCGGTGCTCGTCCTCCCGGTAACGCACCGCCACCTCGCCGTCGCTGACCGCCACCGCGTAGCCCTGGTCGTCGGCGCGCACATTGAAGGCGGTGCCGATATCCCTGGCCTGCATATCCCCGGCCTGGACCAGGAAGGGGCGCCGGTCGGCGGCCACCTCGAAGAAGGCTTCGCCCTCCAGCAGGCGCACCCGGCGGCGGTCGTCACTGAAATCCGTCGCCAGGGCACTGTCCGCGCCCAGCACCACCTGGCTGCCGTCGCTCAGCGTCAGCGCCAGGGTGTCCCCCACCGGCGTGCGGTAATCCGCCTGCCAGTACCGCCAGGCGGCAGGCAGCACCGCCAGCAGCAGGCAGGCGGCCAGCGCGGAGCCGACCAGGCGCGCCATGGGCGGGTAACGGCGGGCGGCGACGGGCGGCGACGGGTCGGCGGGCCACAGGTCCGGTTCCGACGGTGCCTCGCCGATCAGCTCCCAGGCGCCACGCACCCGCCGCCAGGCGCCGCGGTGCTCGTCATCGGCGTCCAGCCAGGCATCCAGCTCGCGGCGCAGGGCGCGGTTGTCGGGGTCCGCCTCGAGACGCAGCATCCAGTCCGTGGCACGGCGCAACAGCGCGGCATCGGGCCGCGGCGGCATCCCGTCTTCACGGGCGGAGGTGCGCTTTTCGGAAGTTTCCATCTCAGATCCGGACAGGCTGGGCTTCGCGGCGCGAAACCGGGCTCGGGCTCCTCACCCTACTCCAGGGACGCGGCGACGTGCACCACCGCGTTGCGAACCAGGCGGTGCGCGGTGGCCGTGGACACGTCCAGCCGCCGCGCGATTTCCGACAAAGTATAGCCACCGACCCGGTGCATTTCGATGGCGACCCGTTCGCGCTCGGGCAGCTCGTCGAGCACCGCGACCAGTCTCTCGATCCGGTCATGCTGCAGCAGCGTCTGCTCCGGGCTGCTTTCCGCCCGGGGTTTGAGCCACTCCACGGTTTCCTCGTTCTGGTGGCGGCTCTCCATGGCCGAACGGCGCGTCAGGTCGATGGCCAGGTTGCGCACGATACGATACAGGTAGGCGATACCGGAGGTGCTTGGCGTGGCAACCCCGCCAACATCGGGCACGAAACGCAGGAAGGCATCCTGAACCACGTCCTCGGCGCGGGCCCGGCAGCCAGTGATGGAGGTGACATAATCCACCAGGGCGGCCCGGTGATCCAGATAGGCATTGAGCTTGCTATCGGCGTATTTCACGTTACCACCCGATCCATGCGCGCCCCTCTTTGCAAACACCGGCGTTGCGAACACCGGTCTGAAAAAGCCGGCGGATGCCGGCAGCCCATCAATCTAAACAGAAATCATTCTCATTTCAATGCATACTGTTGCGGATTCATCAAGGTGGCACAATGTCTGCTTAGGGTCTGTTCACGCTACGACGCAGTAGAAGGCAGTACGCCATGATTCCCCTGGGTGAACCCACTGACGGACTCACCGGCTTGGCCCGTCAGTACAAACAGCTAGGCCATGAGTTGATGCAGGGCCTGCGCACCACCGCCACCACCCTGCCCCTGGCCGCCGGTCGCGATGCGCGAGACCAGGGCTGGCGCCCGGACCGGCTCTACGTGGTGCGTGGCGGCACGCTGCTGGCCCGCTACCGGGACCGCCGCCTGTTGCTGTGGGACGAAGGCGACGTGATCCTGCCGGACCCGGAAAACGCTCTGGTCCATCAGAGCGACAGCGCGGTGCTGCTGGCCGGCTACGACTACCCGGCGGTGCTCGACGAACTGCTCGCCGAGCCGGCACGGGCGCGCCGTTGGAGCGAGCTACTGATCACCCGCCAGGCCCTGTTCCTGCGGCTGCTGGCCGCACAAATCCCCGAGGATGCCCACGCCCGCTCACACTTCGCCTACTTCCACCCCGGTGACGACATCATTCACCAGGGCGAGCCGGCGGACGGCGTTTTCAATCTGTTCGAAGGGCAGGCGGAGGTGCTGGTGGACAACGTGGTGGTGGGCCGCGTGGGCGCCGGCGAAGTGCTTGGCGCCATCGCCATGCTCACCGGCGCGCCGCGCGGCGCCACCGTGCGCGCGCGCAGCCGTTGCGCGGCGGTAAAGGTTCCGGCGGATCAGTTCCGGTCACTGATCCGCTCCAACCCGTCCATGATCCTGGGATTGTTGACCGACATGGCGCGTCAGATCACCGACCTGAATGGTCAGGTGGTGGCCTTGAACGCACCGCCCCCGGCGGCCTGGAGCACATCATGAACCTGGCCGGTTCCGATCTGAATCTGTTGCGGGTGTTCTTCGCCGTGGTCGAGGCGAACGGGGTCGCCAACGCCCAGGCGATTCTCAACAAGGACTCCTCGACCATCAGCCGGGCGCTGTCGCAACTCGAACAACGTCTCAACGTACGGCTGTGCGAACGCGGTCGGCAGGGGTTCCGGCTGACACCGGAAGGCGCCACCGTTCACCGTCAGGCGCAGCGGCTGTTCACCTCCCTGCGCGGCTTCGAGCAAACCGTGGAGAGCCTGCAAAGTGTCGCCACTGGCCGCCTGAAACTGGGCATCATCGACAATATCATCACCGACCCGGCCTGCCCGCTCCTGCCCGCCCTGAGACGCTTCCAGGCGCCGGACCGGGACCGGGTGAAGCTGAATCTGGAAGTGCTGGCGCCGGAAGAAATGGAACGGCAACTCCAGGACAAACGGCTCGACCTGGCCATCGGCATCTTCGAAAGCCCCAACGAGCATCTGCATTACCAGCCGCTGTACCGGGAAACCGACTACCTTTACGCCGCGCCGGACCACCCGGCGGCGGTCGACGTCGACCGCCCCGACATTGCCCTTGCCTGCTCGCGCATCGTCTCGCGCCGGTTCCTGCGCGAGCAGGAGCTGGCGCTGCTGAACCAGGCGGACCGGGAAGGCATCACCTTCACCGCCAGCCTGGAAGCGGTGGCGGCGTTGATTCTGTCCGGCGCCTACGTGGGATTCCTGCCCGGCCACTACGCCCGGCGCTGGGTCGCCGACGGCGAGCTGGTATGTCTCGACCCGCGCCGCTACCAGCGCGACACGACACTGCAACTGGCCACCCATCCGGACAGCCTGGAGCGCCCGATCATCAAGGACTTCACCGGTCGACTGCTGGCCGGTGAGCCGCCGGCGCGCACGTAAACGTGCGCGATCCGTCATGTTAGGCCCGGCGACGCACCCATAAGCTGGAAACACATTGACCGACGCAAGGAAATGTCATGTTGTTTTCACGCACTTCGAGATTGTGCCTCGCCGCCGCCCTGCTCGCCCTGACCGTGCTGCAACCGGCCCAGGCCCGCGAACGTTACACCGTGGCCTGGACCCTGTACGCCGGCTCCATGCCCCTGGCCTACGCCGACGAAACCGGCATCCTCAAGAAGTGGGGAGACCGCTATGGCTTCGATCTGGAAGCCGTGCAGATGAACGACTACATCGAAGCGATCACCCAGTTCTCCCTGGGCCAGTTCGACGCGGTCATCGCCATGTCCCTGGACGCCCTCACCATCCCCGCCGCCAGCGGCGTGGACACCACCGTGATCATGCCGCTGAGCACGTCCAACGGCAGTGACGGCATCGTCGTCCGGGGCAAGGGCAAGACCGTCGCCGATCTGGAAGGGCTGCCGATCAATCTGGTGGAACTGTCCGGCTCCCACTACATGCTGGTACGGGCCCTGGACAGCGTCGGGCTTGAGGAAAAGGACGTGACCGTGGTGAACACCTCCGACGCGGACATCTCCAGTGTCTTCGAAGCCGCCGACACCCAAGCGGTGGCCACCTGGAAACCACAGCTCAGCGAAATCCTCGCCCAGTATCCGGATACCAGCCTGGTGTTCGATTCCTCGGACATCCACGGCGAACTGCTGGACGTGATGATCGCCCGCTCCGACGCCCTCGCCGACAATCCGGACCTGGGCCGCGCCATCGCCGGCGCCTGGTTTGAAGCCGCCGCCCTGCTGCAAGCCGACCATCCACGGCACGGGGATTTCATGGGCTTCACCGCCGCCACCCTGAACACCGACAAGGACGGCGCCCGCAATCAACTAAGCACCATCGATTTTCTGTCCGCGCAGCAGGGCCGCGAGCTGGTTCGTGGCGAAGAGTTCGCCGGGACGCAGAAAAAGATCACCGGGTTCGCCTTCGACCACGGCCTGCTCGGCGACGGCGTGCCGGATGCCGGCTTCGTCGGCATCGAAACCGGACGCGGCACCGTGATCGGCAATCCCGACAACGTCAAACTGCGCTTCCCGACCACCTGGCTGGAGGCGCAATGAGCGGCTTCGCCCCCCTGCCCACCTCGCGGCCCTATGCCTGGCCCCTGGCGGGCCGCTGGGACACCTCGGACACCGCCTTGCTGATGATCGACCTGCAACGGGATTTCCTCGACCCGCGCGGCTATTTCGCCCGGCTCGGCGAGGACATCACCCATGGCCGCCGGGTGCTGGAGCCGGCGCGCCGGCTGCTCGCCGCCGCCCGTCAGGCGGGGCTGCTGGTGATCCATACCCGCGAGGGGCACCGCCCGGATCTCACCGACCTGAACGACACCAAGCAGCGGCGCGCGCAACGGGCCGGCGCCGCCATCGGCAGCGAAGGCCCGCTGGGGCGGCTGCTGGTACGCGGTGAACCCGGCTGGGAAATCGTCGACACCCTGCGGCCGGTGGCCGGCGAACCGGTGGTGGACAAGTGCGGCAACGGCGCCTTCTACGCCACCGATCTGGAGCAACTGCTGCGGCGCGCCGGCATCCGCCATCTGATTCTCACCGGCGTGACCACCGACGTGTGCGTGTCCTCCACCCTGCGCGAAGCCAATGACCGGGGCTTCGACTGCCTGGTGCTGGAAGACGTCTGCGGTGCCGCCCGGCCGGAGCTGCACGAGGCGGTTTTCCGGGGACTGGAACGCGAAGGCGGTATTTTTGGTGCCTTCGCGAACAGCGCCGATCTGCTCGCCACGCTCGACCGCTAACCCGACCGCGTCCTGCCTTCAGGTCGCCGGGTAGTTGGACGGAAACAAAGCACGCAGAGCCTGCTCGTCCATCTCCGTTTTGAAATCGTGGCGGGTGTCCAGAGCCTTGGCCCGGGCCGCCGCTGGACGCGCGTCCACGCGCTGGTAAAGCGCGTGCAGACGCGGCCAGGCGGCCAGCGGATCGTCGTCGCCGGGCAGCACTCTCGGTGCCCGTTCCAGCCAGCCCCAGGCGGACATATCAAGAATCGAGTACTGGTCACCGAGCAGGTACTCGCGCCCTTCCAGGCGTTCCTCCAGAACCTGGTAATGCCGCTGCACTTCGCGCCGGTAGCGGTTCACCGCGTACTCCAGTCGCTCCGGCGCCGCGTGCTGAAAGTGCACCGCCTGGCCGGAGAACGGGCCCAGCCCGGACGCGATGAAGAACAACCAGGACAGCAGCTCCGGGCGATCCCCGGGGCGGCCCAGGAACTGGCCGCTCTTCTCACCCAGGTACAACATGATGGCGCTGGAATCGAACAGCCGGGCCGGGGCGCCATCCGGCCCGTCATGATCGACGATGGCCGGCACCTTGTCGTTGGGATTGATGGCATGGAAGGCCGGCTCATGCTGCTCGCCCTTGCGAGTATCCACCGGCTTGAGCCGGTATGGCAGGCCGGTCTCCTCCAGCATCAGGGCGACCTTGGCGGGGTTCGGGGTGGGATGGAAATAGAAATCGATCATGGGGCCTCCCGGGCCGTCGGCATTCGATGTGTTTTGTAACGACCGTTCTAGAATAGACAGAACGGCATCGCCATGCCACTCTTCAGCCACCCCATGAGAACGGAGCGACCATGGCCCGGCCCCGACAATTCGACGAATCCGAGGTACTGGACGCGGCCACCCGCTGCTTCTGGCGGCACGGTTATCAGGCCACCTCGATGCGCGATCTGGCCGCCGAAACCAACCTCACCGGCGCCAGCCTGTACAACGCCTTTGGCGATAAACGGGCCCTCTACCGGCGGGTGCTGGCGCATTACGCCCGGCACGGCTCGCTGCAACGCATCGGTGAGCTGGAGGGCACCCTGCCCCCGGCCCGCGCGATCCGGGTGTTTCTGCAGGACATCATCGAGCGCTCCCTGGACGATCAGGATCATAAGGGCTGCTTGCTGGTGAATTCGGCGCTGGAACTGGCGCCGGAGGATGAGGAGCTGCAACAGGCGGTCAACGAACAACTGGCCGAGCTGGAAGCGTTTTTCTGGCGCTGCGTGCGCGCCGGGCAAAAGGACGGCAGCATCTCCGACCAGCGCCCGGCCCGGGAGCTGGCCCGTTTTCTGCTGGGTATTCTGATGGGGATACGGGTGCTGGCCCGCGCTCAACCACGGCGGGCCACCCTGGAAGCGGTGCTACGCCCGGCGCTGTCGGTACTGGCCTGACCGGCGGCGCCGGGATTCAGTCGCGCATCTTGCGCAGCAGCCCCAGCGCCATGACCACCACCAGCGCGGCGCCCAGCAGCAGAATGCCCCACAGCACGATGCGTCGCGTGGGCAGCGGCTCCGGCGCCGGGCGCAGCGCCGCGTCGCCGCCCAGCACCCGCGCCGGCCGCACCCGCGCCGCCGCCGCCTCCCCGAACCGGGCGCAATCGATCACCTGGGCCGGCGGCGCCGTGCCACTGCCGTAGGCGAGCAGGAAAGGCCCTTCGCCCTGGGCCAGGAACGCCAGATCCAGGGGCACGTACCCCAATTCCAGAATCACCGGCTCCGGGCCCAGGGATTCGGCGCCGGACAGAATCCGCAAGCGCCAGAACCGGTCCGCCGGCGACGTGGTGGAACCGGTCGGTTGGGTACCGGTCACCGGGTTATCGGGGCCGGAGGCCACGGTACTCTGAAAACGGCGCCGCCATGAATCTTCGGCATCGGCCCGGGAACTCAGCTCCACCCGCAACACCCGGTTGGGGCCGGGCAGACGCAGGCGCCATTGCCGCGCCGTCAGCGGTCGTTCGGCGTGGAACCGGAGCGCGCCATCGGCGTCCGGCTCGCCCATCCGGGCGGCGGCGACCCAATCCAGCGCCGGGCCGTCGCCGGCGTCCGGGCGCGGCAACGCGGAGGCGCCCCGCAACCAGTCCCGGGCGCGCTCATCCAGGGGAATCAGGCGCAGGAAACGATAGCGCCGTTGCGGCAAGGTCACGGTGGCGACCTCCAGGGTATCGTCCTGCACCCGCAGCAGGGTGCTGCGCGATACCACCGTGCGCCACTGGTCCAGGTCGTCGCTGGCGTCCACCCGGATCGGTAATTCGGCGCGGCCTTCCGGCGAGCGCCAGTGCCAGTCCAGGCGCACGCCGGTGAGCTCGGTGTCCAGATCGCGGGCATCGAGAATATATTCAAACGAACCGGAGGCCGGCTCCGGCGCCTGGGAGGGCGCCTCCCGCCAGCGCATGCGCAGCCCGTCCGCGGTCTCGATGGACAGCCCCGCGCCCGCCGCCTGATCGGCGCGCCCCGCCGGTAAACCATGGACCGGCAGCGGCCGGGCGGTGACCGTCGACGTTGCCGGCGGCGTGCACAGGGCATGCTGCACCACCTGCCCGTCACGATTGAACACGCGCAGGTCGCCCAGATCATCCCGCGTGCTCAAGGCGTACACGGTCTCCGGCAACGGCAGCCGGTAGGCGCTGGCCGGGGCCGATGTCTCCAGCGGGATGCCCTCGGCGAAATCCTCCGGCACCGGCGCCGCCATCACGGTCTCCGCCAGCCCCAGCGCCAACATCACCAGCCCTACGAAGCGACCACGCATCAAGACGACTCCTTTGCTCGCGGCGGCAGCGGCGAGAAGTACCCCACCACCAGCAGCACCAGACCCACGCCGAGGAACGAAACGGTCCGCGCCAGCGTCTCCGTGCCCGCCAGGTCCACCAGAAACAGTTTCACCACCACCACGCCCAGCAACGCCATGCCGGCCATCCACACCGGACGCCAGCCCCGCCGCGTGGCGCTGATCATGGCCGCCAACCCGAGCAGCGCCCAGAACAGCGACAATGCCATCTGAACCGTCACCGAGCGCAGCATGCCGTCGGCCTCCAGCGGTGTGCCCACGCCATAGTGCAACGCCCGTACCAGGGCCGCGCTGAGCCACACAAACGCCAGCCCCACGGCCACCGTCACACCGACGCTCCACCGCCCAGGCCAGGCCGCGCGCCACCAGCCAAGCCCGGCCAGCAGCGCCAGCGCCACGGAGATATCCAGCGGATTGAGCAGCGGCAAATACGGCAACGGCGCCGGGTCCCCGCGGCTGCCCAGATTCATCACGACCACCCAGGCCGCCATCACCACCGCCAGGGGCAGGGCCGCCGGGCCAAGGTAGGCACGCCGGTGATCGCGCCATGGCCACAGCGCCGGCGCGCGGGTGCAAACCACCAACAACAGGGCGGGAATCAGCCCCCAGGCCAGCATCGGCCAGACCCCGGCCAGCGCCTGACCGATCCACCAGGGCACTTCCCCCAGCGCCACCCAGGCCAGCGCCCATACCCCCAGCCCATGGAGCCAGGGCGTCATGCCCGGCAGCCAGGCGCCGGCGTCCTGGTCCCGGCGCCACAACACGCCATGGTAGACCAGCCACAGCAGCGGCCAGCCCAGCCAGGCACCGCGCATCAGCGGATGTTCGAGCACCGTCAACGCCAGCGTTACCAGCACCAGGAAAGCGGCACCCAGCAACGGCGCCAGCCGCGCGCTGGCGGGCCAGGCCAGACGCCGCCCGAGCACGGCGACCAGAGCCGTGATCAACGCCGGCACCGCCAGCAGCCAGCCGGCTTCACCGCCCTCGGAGCCGAACGCGGCCACCTCACGGACCCCGGCAAGCAACGCCCATGAAATCGACCAGGCCAGCAACAACGGCGGCATGACCCGCTCATAGGCGGCCCGCGCCGGCCCCAGGCGGAACAGGAACAAGCCGCTCAGATAACCGGCCGCCGCCAGTCCGGCCAGCGCCATGAAAGCACCGTTGAACACCGGCAAGGTCGCCGGCGAACCGCCGTCATAGGCCCAGGAGAGCGCCGCCAACACCTGCAACAACAGGCCGAATACCCGCGTCAGCCGGCGTCCCTGGCGACCGCCGAGCCAGACCAGCCCGGCGCCTTCCAGAGCCCAGCTCACGGCGGTGGCTTCGCCGGACAACACCAGAGGCACGGTCAGCGTGGCGAAGATCACGCCGAGGGCGGCGAAGGCCTCCGCCATCAATCGCCAGGCCGCGCCCCGGGAACGCCACAACGCCGCCGCCAGCACCAGGTAAAAGACCGCCAACGCCAGGGCGCTCCAGGCCAGCGCGTGCTCGATGTGCCCGACCAGGGAGGCGTGCAGGGTAAAGGCGGCCACCGGCAGGCCGAACACCAGGCTGCCGGAGAGGTAATCGACCCGGTCGGCGGTGCGCTGCCGTGCGAACAACAATGACACCGCCACGTACATCAGGAAGAACAGAATCAGGAAGGCATCGGTGCTGAACAGATGCTCGGGGCCATAGCCGGCGCCACGCCAGAGCGCGCTGACGCCGAAGGTGAACACAAAGCCCACCAGGTTCAGCGACCGCCAGGCCCGGAACCAGGCCACCGCGAACACACCCAGGTTGAGCACCGTGTAATAGCTGAACAGAGTGATGTGGCTGCCGCCGCCCTCGGAGGTCAGCAGCGGCGCCAGGAAGCCACCGGAGAAACCGATCACCGCCAGGACCAGGGCGTTTTGCGCCACCGCCAGCACCGCCGCCGCCAGGGCCACCACCACCATCAAGGCGAACGCCAGCCCCGCCGGCAACACGCCAAACAGACGGAACCCCACGTACAGGGTCAGATACAACAGGGCGACACCACCACCTTGCAGAATCAAGGCATAGCCCTGATGCCGCCCGCGCAACCGCCAGCCCAGCCCGAGCAGCACCATGCCCAGCAGCGCCACCGCCGCCAACCGGGCCTCCAACGGGAACCAGCCACTTTCGGCGGCGTACTTAGCCAGCAGCGCCGCGCCCACGAACAGCACCAGGATGCCGGCCCGGGCAATGGTATTGCCGTTGCGGAACCAGTCCAGCACGCGCCGAGTGACGCTGGCCACGCCGGAAGGCGGCGCGGCTGGAGCCGAGGAAGGGGTGGACCGGGAAACGGCGGCGGCCTCGTCCGCAGAGGCCGACCGGGCGGCCAGCAGCGCCGTCTCGGGCTCGACGGGGGCGCTGCTTTGCAGCGGCTCGGCCGGCGCCGGGGAGGAGGGCCGGGAGCGCACCGGCGCCCGCGGAGGCGCGCTCTCGCTGGCACGGCTGTCGTGGGGGGCGCTCTCCAGGGTTCCAATGAGTCCCAGAAGACGCCGCTCCGTGGCGCGCACCCGCTCGCCGATCAGCGCCACCAGCACCAGCGTGAACCCGGCCAGAGCGCCCACACCGGCAAACACACAGGCCGACACCAGCGCCACGGTCCAGGAGCCGGCCCAGCCTCCCAGGGCCAGCCCCGGCAACGCCAACAGCAAGGCGCCGCCGACGGCCCCCGCCAGCGACAAAAGCACCGTTGAAAACAATGGCCAGGCCGTCGGTTGCTGGGCCGCCATAATCTGCTCCTTGCCCGTCATTCCCATCCCTCTGATTGAATACGATACGGCGGCTTATGTCCGGGAGCGAGCGCACACCGGGCAATGCGGGTCCTTGCGAAATGCCATCTCGCGCCAGGACAGGGTGCGGCCGTCGAACAGCCGCAGGCGCGGCGCCACCGGCTTGCCGGTGAGCAGATGCAAAGCGAGCAGCGCCTGCAGGGTGCCGATGGTGCCCACCACCGGGCCGAGGATACCCGCCTCGCTGCAGGCCAGGTCGCCGTCGGTGCCATCGCCGTAGACGCAGGCATAACAGGCGCTGTCCGGGTCGCGCAGATCGAAGGCGGCGAGCTGGCCATCGAGGCGGATGGCGGCGCCGCTGACCAGGGGTTTGCGGTGGCGCACGCAAGCGGCGTTGATGGCCTGGCGGGTGGCGAAGTTGTCGCAGCAGTCGAGCACCAGATCGACCTCGGGCAGGTGCCGGTCCAGCCAGTCATCGCCGGCCATGGCCGCATGGGGCTCAATCGCCACATCCGGGTTCAGGGCATGGAGCTGGGCGGCCAGGGCTTCGGCCTTGCCCTGCCCCACCTGATCGCCCCGGAAGGCGATCTGGCGGTGCAGGTTACTGGTGTCCACCACATCGTCGTCCACCAGAACCAGCCGGCCCACGCCGGCGCCGGCCAGATACAGGCCGGCCGGATTGGCCAGCCCGCCGCAGCCCACCAGCAGCACGGTGGCGCCGGCGATGGCCTCCTGGCCATCCAGGTCGAAGTCCGCCACCAGCAGTTGCCGGCTGTAGCGCAGGAGTTGGTCGTCGTTAAACGGTTGTTGGTCAGACATGGCCCAAGGTTACCCTGTCGTTGCCGCCCAGGTCCTGGCGGGTGGTGACATTGTGAAAGCCGTGGTCGGCAAGCAGCCGGCGCACCGGTGAGCCCTGATCGTGGCCGTGTTCCAGCATCAACCAGCCACCGTCGGCGAGCCGCTCGCGTGCCTGGGCGGTGATCACGCGCAGGTCCGCCAGGCCACGATCATGGGCGGCCAGGGCCGAGCGTGGCTCGAAACGTACGTCGCCCTGCTCCAGGTGGTGATCGTCCGGGTCCACGTAGGGCGGGTTGCTGACGATCAGATCGAAAGGGCCGGCCAGGGCTTCCAGCCAGTCACCACGCAGCAGGGTCACGGTGGCGCCGAGGGCCTCGGCGTTGTCCCGGGCCACCGCCAGGGCGGCGGCGCTGGCGTCGGTGAGGGTGACCCGCCAAGCGGGCCGCTCCAGGGCCAGGCTGAGGCCCACGGCGCCGGTGCCGGTGCCCAGGTCCACCACCCGGGCCGGGCCATCCGCCATGATCTCCAGCGCCGCTTCCACCAGGGTTTCGGTGTCCGGGCGGGGGATCAGGGTGGCGGCGGACACCGCGAAACAGCGGCCGAAGAATTCC
This sequence comes from Alloalcanivorax sp. C16-2, assembly GCF_046507615.1. Taxonomy (NCBI): domain Bacteria; kingdom Pseudomonadati; phylum Pseudomonadota; class Gammaproteobacteria; order Oceanospirillales; family Alcanivoracaceae; genus Alloalcanivorax; species Alloalcanivorax sp. C16-2. The sequence goes on from NZ_JBKFTL010000002.1 coordinate 672,655, forward strand.
CGTTCACCGGTCAGGTGCGCCACCGGCTCGCCGGCGGCGCGGCGTTTCACCAGCAGCTCGAACAGCCGTTGCTGGTCGCCATCCAGTTGTTTTTCCGGCCAGGTATAGAAGTAGCTCCGGTCGCGGCCCAGTACCCGGCCGAGTAGCAGTTCCGCGTCCAGGCGCGGGCTCGGCGACGCGCTCAGGGCGTCCCGGGCCGAGCGCAACGCCTCGTCGATGCGCACGGCGTCAGCCCTGGCCCTCGGCCAGGGCCGCCAGTTGCTCCGCCTGGTGCTCGGCGAGCAGCGCGCCCACCACCTCGTCCAGGTCGCCGGCGACGATTTCGTTGAGCCGGTACAGAGTCAGATTGATGCGGTGGTCGGTGAGCCGGCCCTGGGGGAAGTTGTAGGTGCGGATGCGCTCGGAGCGATCGCCGGAGCCGACCAGGGATTTACGTTCCGCCGCCTGTTCGGCGTGGGCGGCGGTTTCCCGCGCGTCGAGCAGCTTCGCCTTCAGCAGCGACATGGCCTTGGCCTTGTTCTTGTGCTGGCTGCGTTCGTCCTGGCATTCCACCACCACGCCGGTGGGCAGGTGAGTAATGCGCACCGCCGAGTCGGTGGTGTTGACGTGCTGGCCGCCGGCGCCGGAGGAACGGTAGGTGTCGATGCGCAGATCCTCGTTGCGGATCTCTATGTCGCCGGCCTCTTCCGCCTCGGCAAGGATCGCCACGGTGCAAGCGGAGGTATGAATGCGGCCCTGGGATTCGGTGGCCGGCACCCGCTGCACGCGGTGGGCGCCGGACTCGAATTTCAAGCGTGAATAAACACCATCACCGGCGATGCGCGCGATCACTTCCTTATAACCACCGTGCTCACCTTCGCTGGCGCTCACCACTTCCACCTTCCAGCCCATGTGGTCAGCGTAGCGGGAATACATGCGGAACAGATCGCCGGCGAACAGAGCGGCTTCGTCGCCGCCGGTGCCGGCGCGGATCTCCAGGTAAACGCCGGCGCTGTCACGGGGGTCCTTGGGCAGCATCAGGCGCTGCAGTTCTTCGTCCAGCTCCTGCAGGCGTTGCTCGCCCTCACGCACTTCCTCGGCGCCCATCTCACGCATGTCCGGGTCGCTGTCGTCGAGCAGGGCGCGGGCGGTGTCCAGGTTCTCGGCGGTGGCGCGGTACTCCCGGTATCCCTTGATCACCGGTTCCAGCTCGGCGTATTCCTTGGACAGGGCGCGGAAGCGGTTCTGGTCGGCGATCACGTCCGGGTCCGCCAGCAGGCCGCTGATTTCCTCGAACCGCTCGACCAGCTTTTGCAGTTTGTTTTCCAGTGACGCCTTCATGATTCCTCGCTGGACGCCTCGCCGTCCTGATCAAGCAGAATTTCCCGGGCCATCAGCAACGCCTCGGCACGGTCCTCCGCGGCCAGCCGGCGCAGGGTAACGCTGGGCCGGTGCAACCATTTGTTCACCAGGCTGTGCTTGAAGCGGCGTAGCACGTCCTCCGGGTCGGCGCCCTGCCGCAGTTGCGACAGAGCGCGCTCCAGTTCCTGGTCGGCCAGCTCGGTGCGCTGCCGCCGATAATCGCGCAACACGCCCACGGCGCGCTTCTCGCGACGGCTGCGGTGATGCTGACGCACCGCTTCGGCGATCAGCTCGCCGGCTTCCTCGGCGGCCTGCTGGCGGGCGCGCACGTTCTCCTGGATCGCTTCCTGCAAGTGGTCGACGGTATACAGATAGACGTCATCCATCTCACCCACCTCCGGTTCAATGTCCCGGGGCACGGCGATATCGACCATGAACATCGGCTTGTGGCGGCGGCGCTTGAGGGCGCTTTCCACGGTGCCCTTGCCGAGAATCGGAATGGGCGCGGCGGTGCAGGCGATCAGGATGTCGGCGTGCTCCAGGGCCACCGGCAATTCTTCCAGGGTGATGCCCCGGCCCCCCACCTCGGCGGCCAGAGCCTCGGCGCGCTCGGCGGTGCGGTTGGCGATCACGATCTCGCGCACCTGCTGTTCCGCCAGATGCCGGGCCACCAGTTCGATCATTTCGCCGGCGCCAATCAGCAGCGCCCGGCTTTTCTTCAGGTCGGCGAAGATATGCCGCGCGAAGGACACCGCCGCGTAGGCCACCGACACCGGATTGGCGCCGATGCCGGTTTCCGTGCGAATGCGCTTGGCCGCCGAGAATACGTCCTGGAACACCCGGCCCAGCTCGCTATCGATCAGGCCCGCCTCGTGGGCACGGGCGTAGGCGTCGCGCATCTGACCGAGAATCTGCGGCTCGCCCAGCACCAGGGAATCCAGACCACCGGCCACGCGCATCATGTGCTCCAGGGCTTGATCGCCCCGGTGCAGATACACCGCCGGGCGCAGCCGCTCGAGGGACAGGCCGCGCTCGCCGGACAGCCAGCCGGCCAGGTCCGGCGGTTCGCCGTCCACCAGGCAATACAGCTCGGTGCGATTGCAGGTGGACAGCAACGCCGCTTCGCGCACGCCGGACAATTCGCGCAGCCGGGCCAGCGCCCGCTCGGCCTGATCGGCGGAGAACGCCAGTTGCTCGCGCAACTCCACGTCCGCGGTGGTGTGATTAACGCCGGCAGCGATGAGCTTCATAGGAAATGACGACGACCCGATGGGATATGTCCCAGACACGCGCAAGGGTGTCGCATTTTGCGCGAAACAGCCCTTTAAAACAATGTGCTACGGGAGCCGGCGCGGTGCCGGTCGAGGCCGCGAATCCTTGGGTGCGGCCGGCGGGTGTGCAATGATAGCGGCTCAATTCGAGGACTGAATCGCCGATGAATGCACGCCCATCGCTTATTGTCGCCGCCCTCCTGACCCTGGCGGGCTGCGCCCAGACCCCGCCCCAGCCGGCTCCACCGCCGGCCCCCGAACCCCGCGACCTGCCCCCGATCGAGTACGACGGCGAGACCCTCGGCGATCTGCTGGTGGCGGAAAGCGCCGCGCAACGTCAGAGCCTGGCCGTGACCCTGGACTATTATGGCCGCGCCGCGCAAACCACCCACGATCCCGAGGTGATCAGCCAGGCCACCAAGCTGGCCACCTATCTGGATCAACCGGAACAGGCCCGCCAGCTGGCCGGCCTGTGGCTGGAACGTGAACCGGACAATGCCGATGCCCTGCGCCTGGCGGCCCTGGCCGACATCCAGCTCGGCGATAGTGACGGCGCCGCCGGCTTCATCGACCGGCTACTGGCCGGCCACGGCAGCGACGCCCTGCTGCCCCTGGTGGCGGAAGCCAGCAGCCTCAGCGACAACGACAACCAGCAGCTGCTGAAAGCCCTTTCGCAACTGGCCGAACGCTATCCGGAACAGGCTCCGCTGTGGTACGCGCGGGCCCTGGACCTTCGCCAGCAGGGCGACCTGCCGGGCGCCATGAAAGCAGTGGAGCACGCCCTGGACCAGGACCCGGACCATATGGAAGCGGCACTGCTGGAAGCGCGGCTGCTGTTCGAGAGCGGCGAGCATGAAAAGGCCCTGCGCCACGCCCGCGCCCAGGTGCGCGCACACCCGGACAATCGCCGCCCGCGCCTGGCCTATGTGCGCCTGCTGCTGGCCGCCGGTCACAAGGATCAGGCCCACGAACAACTCAACATTCTCGCCGAGCAGAACCCGGACGATCTGGATCTGCGCTACTCGCTGGCACTGATCGCCCTGGAGGCCGGCGCCGGCGAGTCCGCCCGCTCCCTGCTGCAGGATCTGCTGCGGCGCGGCTACCGCCCCAACGAGATGCGGCTGCGTCTGGCCCAGGCGTCGGAAGCCGCCGGCGACACCGATCAGGCCATTGACGACTACCTGAAGGTGAAAGGCCCCGACGCCCTGGAAGCCCAGGTGCAGGCGGCGCGGCTTCTATATGCCAGCGGCCGTGGCGACCGCGGGCATGCGCTGATCACCAGCCTTACCCGCCAGTATCCGGCCCGCGCCGACCGGCTGTGGATCACTGAATCGGAAATGCGCAATGCCCAAGGGGACCCAGAGGGCGCCCTGGCATTGCTCAACGATGCCCTGGAAGCGGACCCGGACAATCCGGACCTGCTCTATGCCCGCGCCATGACCGCCGGCTCCCTGGGCCAGAACCAACGCATGGAAACGGATCTTAAACGGGTGCTGGAGCTGCACCCGGACGATGCCGGCGCGCTCAACGCCCTGGGCTACACCTGGGCGGATCGGGGCGTGCATCTGGACCAGGCCGAGGCCATGATTCGCCGTGCTCTGGACCAATATCCCCGCGACCCGGCGATTCTCGACTCCATGGGCTGGGTACTGTACCGGCAGGGCCGCCTGGACGAGGCGCTGGATTACCTGCGCCGCGCCCATGCACTCATGCCGGACCCGGAAGTCAGCGCCCATCTGGGCGAGGTGCTGTGGGCGATGGGCGATGAGGAAAGCGCCCGCGCGGTGTGGTCCGCCGCCCTGGCCGCGCAGCCCGACGCCACCGTTGTGCGCGACACCCTGGAACGCCTGGAGGTAACGCTTTGACACGGTTTTGGTGGCTCCCCCTGGTAGCTCTGTTGCTGAGCGCCTGCCAGACCCGACCGGTGCCCACCGGTGACTTCACCCGCCCGGAGCAAATCCAGCGCTGGGAAATGAACGGCAAGCTCGGCTACCGCACCCCGGAGGACGGCGGCTCCGCCACCTTCGATTGGGAGCAGGCGCCGCGCAATGGCGCCATTCACTTTTCCGGCCCTCTGGGCTTTGGCAGCGCGGAACTGAGCTGGCAACCGGGCATGGCGCGCCTGGAAACCGCCAAGGGTCAGTGGCAGGCCCGCTCCCCCGGGGAACTGGCCTGGCACCTGACCGGCTTCTGGCTGCCGGTGTCGGCGCTGGAATACTGGAGCCGTGGCCTGGTGTGGCCGGGCGCTCCGGCGCAGGCGGAACAAAACGACGCCGGGCAACTGGTGCGCCTGCGCCAGCTGGGCTGGGAGCTGGAGTTCGACCGCTATGAGCCGGTGGGCCGGGTGGCCCTGCCCCACCGCATCAAGGCGCGCCAGGAAGCCAACCGCTTCACGCTCCTGATCCGTGAGTGGCAACCCTTGCCATGACGGCACCCTCCCCTGGCTCCAGTTCGCCGGCGCGCGGCTTCGCGCTGCCGGCACCGGCCAAACTGAACCTGTTTCTGCACATCACCGGCCAGCGGGCCGACGGCTATCATGAGCTGCAGACCCTGTTCGCCCTGCTCGATTACGGCGACACCCTGCATCTGCGGCCCGCCGAGGAGCTGACCCTGACCTGCGACCGCCCCGGGCTGCCGGTGGACGATGGCAATCTGGTGCTGCGTGCCGCCCGGCTGCTGCGCGAGGCCACCGGCACGACCCGGGGCGCGCGCCTGCACCTGCAAAAACGCCTGCCCGCCGGCGGTGGCGTGGGTGGCGGCTCCTCGGACGCCGCCACCGCCCTATGGGGGCTCAACCATCTGTGGGGTCTGGGTCTGGACGAGGACCGGCTCGCCGAGCTGGGCCTGCGACTGGGCGCCGACGTGCCGGTGTTCGTGCGTGGCCGCAACGCCTGGGCGGAGGGCGTCGGCGAGCGCCTGCAAGCCGTTGAATTGCCGGAACAATGGTTTCTGGTGGTGGATCCGGGAATCGCCGTTCCAACCGCTCGAATTTTCGGCGACGGGGAATTGACAAGGCACACCCCCGCCATTACATTACCGGCCTCGCTTGGGGCGGCCACCCTGGAACGCTTTCACAACGACTGTGAAGCAGTGGCCCGACGCCTTTATCCACCAGTGGATAACGTGCTCGACTGGCTCCAACGCGAAGCGGGCAACGCCCGCATGACCGGCACCGGCGCCTGCTGTTTCGCACGCCTTGTCGGGGCGCAAGCGGCCCGCGATCTGCAGCGGCGTTTGCCAAAAAACTGGAAAGCTTTCGCGGCTCGAAGCACTGAACTCTCACCTCTCCACGAGGCACTGGCGACGCTTCGAGCCCAACAAGATCCAGGTCCGGCGTTCAACGACAACGCCACCTGACCGGTTAGTGTTGGGGTATAGCCAAGTTGGTAAGGCAGCGGGTTTTGATCCCGTCATTCCCAGGTTCGAGTCCTGGTACCCCAGCCATCTTCTTTAATCCACCACCTCACAGCCAGGGGACGCCAGTGTCCAAACTCGTGGTTTTTTCCGGCAACGCCAATCCCGAACTGGCCCAGGCCATGGTCGAGCAACTCAACATCCCGCTTGGCGATGCCGACGTCGGCGTGTTCAGCGATGGCGAAGTGGCCGTGGACATCCAGGAAAATGTTCGCGGCAAGGACGTGTTCATCGTCCAGTCCACCTGCAAGCCCACCAATGATCACCTGATGGAAATCCTGGTGATGGCCGACGCCCTGCGGCGCTCGTCCGCCGGTCGCATCACCGCGGTGATGCCCTACTTCGGTTATGCCCGCCAGGACCGTCGGGTGCGCTCCGCCCGGGTGCCGATCACCGCCAAGGTGGTGGCCGACATGATCACCGCCGTGGGCATCGACCGGGTGGTGACCGTGGACCTGCACGCCGACCAGATCCAGGGTTTCTTCGACATTCCGGTGGACAACGTCTACGGCACCCCCCTGTTCGTGGCCGACATCGAGCGCCAGAAACACGACGACCTGATGGTGGTGAGCCCGGACGTGGGCGGCGTGGTGCGCGCCCGCGCCCTGGCCAAGCAGCTCAACGACGCCGACCTGGCGATCATCGACAAGCGCCGCCCCAAGGCCAACGAATCCCAGGTGATGCATATCATCGGCGAGGTGGAAGGCCGTACCTGCGTGCTGGTGGACGATATCGTCGATACCGCCGGCACCCTGTGCAAGGCGGCCCAGGCCCTCAAGGACCACGGCGCCGCCAAGGTCTATGCCTACTGCACCCACCCGGTGCTGTCCGGCCCGGCCATCGACAACATCAACGGCAGCGCCATCGACCAGCTGGTGGTCACCGACACCATCCCGCTGTCCGAGGCAGGCCGGGCCAGCGACAAGATCCGTGTACTGCGCCTGGCGCCGATGCTCGCCGAGACCGTGCGCCGGGTGAACAACGAGGAATCCCTGTCGGCCATGTTCGACCGCCTCGAGCTGGTGTAACGCCGGACGCCTGACGCTGGATGCCTGACGCTTTCCAAAGCCCGCTTCGGCGGGCTTTTTGCTTTTAAGCGTCCGGCGTCCAGCGTCTAGCGTCCAGCGTTCTTTTCCGGCATAATCCGGCCCCCTTTTTAGCAACCCTTCCCATCGCGCCTGGTCGCGGGGCGGCGGGAAGCCTTATGGAGACATCGACATGTCCAACGAATTCGAACTGACTGCGGAAAGCCGCAGCGACACGGGGAAAGGTGCGAGCCGCCGCCTGCGTCGTCTGCAAGGCCGGATTCCCGGCATCATCTATGGTGGCGACGCCGAGCCGCAGATGATCACCCTGGAATCCCGTGAGCTGAAGAAAGCCCTGGAAACCGAAGCTTTCTACAGCCACATCCTGACCCTCAAGCTGGACGGCAAAACCCAGCAGGCGGTACTGCGTGATCTGCAGCGCGATCCGGCCCGCGGTTTCCCGATCCACGCCGACTTCATGCGCGTTGACGCCACCCACAAGATCACCATGGTGGTTCCGGTGCACTTCAGCAACGAAGAAGCCTGCATCGGCGTGAAGAAACAGGGCGGCGAGATCCACCGCAATATCTCCGAGGTGGAAGTTATCTGTCTGCCCAAGGACCTGCCGGAATACCTGGAAGTGGACATGATCGCCGTGGAGCTGGATCAGGTGATCCACCTCTCCGAGATCAAGCTGCCGGCCGGTGTCGAGATCGTCGAGCTGACCCACGGCGAGGACCATGACCAGCCCGTGGTCGCGGTGCACAAGCCGAAAGTCCGCGCCGAGGAAGAAGACGGCGAGGAAGGCGGTGAGGAAGCCGCCGGCGAAGACAAAGCCGGCGAGGAATAACCCGCGCCGTGACGGATCCGGTTCGACTGATCGTGGGCCTGGGCAACCCGGGCCCCGAATACGACGCTACCCGTCACAACACCGGTGTGTGGTACATCGATGCCCTGGCCCGTGCCCAGGGCATCTTCCTTTCCGAGGAAAAGAAATACTTCGGTGTTACCGGCACCTTTCAGTTCGAGGGCGAAACCGTTCGCCTGCTGGTACCCACCACCTATATGAACCGCAGCGGCCAGGCCACCTCGGCGCTGGCGAACTTCTTCAAGATCCCCGTCACGCAAATGCTGGTGGCCCACGATGAGCTGGACCTGCCTCCGGGCGTGGCCCGCTTCAAGCAGGGCGGCGGTCACGGCGGCCACAACGGCCTGCGCGACATCATCGCCCGACACGGCAACAGCAGGGATTTCCACCGTCTTCGTATCGGCATCGGCCATCCCGGCAGCGCCGATCTGGTCACCCCCTATGTGCTCGGCAAGCCTTCCCCGGCGGACCGGGACAAGATCGAACGGGCCATCGACGAAGCGGTGCGCTTCACCCCGGACCTGCTGCGCGGCGACCTCAACACCGCCATGAACAGCCTGAACGGCTTCCGCGCCTAGTTTCAGACCCCCGAATCGCGGCTGAAGCGGAGCGCCGCCCGGCCGCTCCTACAAAGCATCCGTGACCTCGCGCCGCGCTAACGATCGGTGCGATAACGCTCCAGAATCCACTGCCCCGCTGGCCGTTCGCGCATGTCGTTGAGCTTCTTTTGCAACGACGCCGGCAGGTCGCTCTCATCGAACACGTCCCAGGGCGTGCCCGGCGGGCTCACCAACGGCGCCATCAGGGCCGCCGCGCTGATATCCGCCAGGGTCAGCCGGTCCGCCACCAGATAATCGCCGGCGCCACGACGCAACGCTTCCTCCACCAGGGCCAGGCCCTCCTCCACGCGCTGCTCCGAATAGACCACCGCCTTGGGCTTGATGGCATAGAGCCGGCGCACGCCTTCCCGGGTCAGCGGCACCAGGGCACGCTTGATGGGACCGGGCAGACGATAGGGGTCGAGCATGGCGTCCATGATCTCCGGGCGGTCCAGCACCTGACCATACAGCCAGCGGCGCACATGCACCGCGAACCGGTCGAAGTGCTGCTCCAGCTCGATCACCCGGGCACGGCTGTCCGCGTCATCGGGCACCAGGGGACGCTCCGGATAGTACTTTTCCAGGTAATAAGCGATCTTGGTGGAATCCCCCACGATGCGGTCGCCATCACGCAGGATCGGCAGGGTGTTGATGCGCGCCAGCCACTGGGTTCGCAGCCGGTGTGGCCCGGGCAGCAGATTGCGTGGTCGGTAATCGAGGCCCTTGTGGTCCAGTTGCCAGCGGGTCTTCTCGCAGTAGTGGGAGATGGGGAATTGATACAGAATTCGCATGATCATCGTGCTGCCGGCTTTCGTGACTCATCAGTCTAGCCAAACCCGGCGCTTCCGCTCCCGGCATCAGAGCCCCGCCGGAGCGGCTCCCTGGCAATTGGCCCCGGCGCCCGCCGAGACCGCCCCCGTGCCGCTACCGGTCGCATTTTGGCCGCGCCTTGAGTAGCATTGCGCCCTCGAAAACGGAGGTGCAGTTATGGGTATTCAGTGCGGTATCGTGGGCCTGCCCAATGTGGGCAAATCCACCCTTTTCAACGCCTTGACCAAGGCCGGCATCGATGCCGAGAACTTCCCGTTCTGCACCATCGAACCCAACACCGGGGTGGTGCCGGTGCCGGACCCGCGCCTGGACGCGCTGTCCGCCATCGTCAAACCGGAACGGGTGATGCCGGCGACCATGGAATTCGTCGACATCGCCGGGCTGGTGGCCGGCGCCTCCAAGGGCGAGGGCCTGGGTAACCAGTTCCTCGCCAACATCCGTGACACCGACGCCATCGCCCACGTGGTGCGCTGCTTTGACGACGAGAACGTGATCCACGTGGCCGGCAAGGTCTCGCCGCTGGACGATATTTCGGTGATCAACACCGAGCTGGCCCTGGCCGACCTGGACTCCGTGGAGCGTGCCCTGCAACGGGCGCAGAAGGCCGCCAAGGGCCAGAACAAGGAAGCCCAGGCGATGATCCCGGTGCTGGAGAAGCTGCTGCCCCTGCTCAGCGAGGGCGAACCGGCCCGCGCCGCCGACCTGAGTGCCGACGAGCGCAAGACCATCCGCGGCCTCAATCTGCTCACCCTCAAGCCCACCATGTACATCGCCAACGTGGAAGAGGACGGCTTCGAGAACAACCCGCTGCTGGACACCGTGCGCCAGCAGGCGGAGAAGGAAAACGCCTCGGTGGTGCCGATCTGCGCCAAGATCGAATCCGAGATCGCGGAGCTGGACGACGAGGAAAAAGCGGACTTCCTGGCCGACCTGGGCATGGATGAACCGGGCCTCAACCGGGTGATCCGCGCCGGCTACCAGTTGCTCGGCCTGCAAACCTACTTCACCGCTGGCAAGAAGGAAGTGCGCGCCTGGACCATCAAGGTGGGCGCCACCGCGCCCCAGGCCGCCGGCGTCATCCACACCGACTTCGAGAAGGGCTTTATCCGCGCCCAGACCATCGCCTACGAGGACTTCATCGCCGGCAATGGCGAACAGGGCGCCAAGGAAGCCGGCAAGATGCGCGCCGAGGGCAAGGACTACGTGGTCCACGATGGCGACGTGCTGAACTTCCTGTTCAACGTGTGAGTTTTGGACACCCGTAAAGGCACCGCCCTGGCCCTGCTGGCCAGCGCGCAGTGGGGCGCCACCGGTATCTGGGTGGCGCTGCTGCGCGACCTGCCCACCGGCACCACCCTGGTGTTCCGGTTTCTTACCGCCACCTTGCTGCTCACCACCATGCTGGCCGCCCTGCGCGGTTTCCGGCGTCCCAACCGCTCGGCCCTGGAGGGCGGCGTGTTGCTGGCCGCCTACTATGTGCTGGCCACCGTGGGCTTCTATATAAGCGATGTGGTGACGGTGTCGCTGCTGGTGGCCACCTCGCCGTTCTTCGTCATGCTGTTGCGGCTGCTGCGCCGGGAAGGCCTGACGGGACGTGAACTTCTGGGCGGCCTGCTGGCCTTCGGCGGTGTCGCCACGGTGTTGCTGCTGGGCGCCCCGGCCAGCGGCGAAAGCCACCTGGTCGGGAATCTGTGTGGCCTGGGCGCGGCCCTGGTGATGGCATTGTATTCCCGGGCCGGGGACCGGCTGCGCGGCCAGGGCTGGAACGTGGTGTGGATCGCCTGTGCGCTGGGCCTGCTGGTCAGCGCGCCGTTCGCCGACCCCGGCGCGGCGGTGCCGGATGCCCGCCAGTGGGGCCTGTTCCTGGGGCTGGCGGCGTTTTCCACTTTGGCGCCGGGGTATCTCTATCCCCTCGCCTGCCAGCACATCAACGCCACCTCGGCCACGGTGGTGCGGCTGAGCACGCCGTTCTTCACCGCCCTGTTCGCGTTTCTGATTCTCGGCGACGCCCTGGGCATGCAGCATGTGCTGGGTGCGCCCCTGTTGCTGCTGGGAGTGTATCTGACCCTGCCGCGGCCGCCCGCCAGGGCATGAACGTGGCCACGCCACCGGCCACCAGGGTGAAGGCCCAGTCACCGCTGGAGAAGTACAGGAACGACTCAAACAGGTTCACCACCAGCCAGAAGCCCAGAAACGCCAGATAGAACAGCAGGAAGTCCGCCGGCAGCGCGCCGGCGCGGCGGGCCCTCAATGCTTCACGGGTCAACCAGACCAGCAGCCCCGCCAGCACCGCCAGGCCGGCCAGGCCGTAATTGACCAGGGTGTCCAGATAGCCGTTGTGCAGGTGTCGGAAGCCCTGCTCCCCGATCCAGCCGGGCAGCCCCGGTGAGTGCGTCAGCACCAGGGAACGCCCGTTGCCGCCCCACCCCAACAAGGGCCGTTCGGCGATCCAGGGCAGCGCCGCCCGCCAGCTCACCAGCCGCCCGGCGACGCTGCCGGTGACCCCGTCGAACTGGCCCCGGGCCAGCCGGGTGATGGCCTGGTGCTCATCGGCCAGACGCTGCTCGACGATGGGCGAGAAGGCCGCCATCAGCACCAGGCCCAGCACCCCGGCCAGCATGGCTCCGGTAAGCCAGCGCCGGCGCGGCCCCGGCGACAGCCGTCGGCGCAGGACCAGCCAGGCGGCGGCCAGCATCACCAGCGCCGCCACCGCGAGCCCCAGCCACACGCCCCGGGTCTGGGTGATCACCACCGCGATGGCGCAGGTCAGGATGGCCAGTGCCCATAGCACGGCGCGCAACAGGCGCCAGGGCCCTGGCGCCAAGCAGCGGCCCGCCAGGGCGGTCAGCCCCAGCAAGCCGGTGGCGAACAACAGGGTGGCGTGCTGGGCATTGTGCAGGCCGAAATCCACCCGCTCGCCGTGCCAGCCCAGGAACCAGCCCCGCCACCCCTGGCCGGTGAACCAGGGTGCCACCAACAGCCCCGCCAGGCTGGCGCCCCAGGCCAGCAGCACCGCCCGAACCCGGCCCGCCAGCAACCAGGCCACCGCCAGAAACGAAAACCAATGGGTAAGCCGGTGCACCTTGGCGGAAGACTCCGCCCACTGCGGATGGTGCAGCCGCGCCAATCCCCAGGACAGCAGCGCCACCAGCGCCGCCGCCAGCAGCAGCTTCAGCGGCGCGCCGAAGCGCCGCCCCCGGGCCAGCCAGAAAAAGCCGCCGAACCCGGCCACCAGAACCAGTACCTTGAAGCCTTCGCCCGCCTCCGGCAGCGCCAGGGCGGTGCCGGCGTAGGCGGCCACCAGCCAGGGCCCTATCCGCTCCAGGGTCGCCGCCGGGCTCAAGCGCCCTCCACCAAACGGCCCCAAAGATCATAGTGGTCGAATACCGTCCGAAACTTGAGGTCGTTGCCGTCGACGGCTTTGTTGGCACGCTTCAGGGAATGCAGCTGGCTTTCTTCCACGGTCAGGAAGCGGCCCCGGAAATCCCTCGGATCGGGCACCCGGCGGCAACCACGGCCAGCCTTGAGGCTCATGGCCTTGAGCCAGATGTCGTCGGCGCCGGGGCATAGGGCCATGAAACGGTTACGATCCAGCACCTGGTCATCCAGGTGGCCTGGGGCATAGAGCACTCCGCCGACGCCGGTGGGGAATACCAGCGGCGAGGGCGTGGCGTCCAGGGTGGGCTTCTCCCAGCGCTTGTAGGGCAGCACCCCGCCACCGGCGGCCAGCCGGATGCGGTGGGCGCGATGGCAGGGAATGGTGGCCGGATCGGCCCGGTGGGCACGGTACAACTGATCCACCAGGTCATGGGGATAGAGGGTGTCATCGTCCACGGTGATCAGCAGACTGTCGGGGAAGCACTGCAGGGCGTAGTAGAACTTTTTATAGGGCCCCAGATCCTCCGCGCAGAACCGCACTTCCAGGCCGCGCCGTTCCTGCAGGCGAAGAATGTGTGGCAAGCCGGCGCCGCCCAGCTCGCCCTCGGCGATCCACAGCACCACCCGGTCCGGTTTGAGGGACTGCTGGAGCAGGCTCTCGATGGTCAGGTAGACGTTGTCGATGCGCTTGTCGAAGGTGGTCAGCGATACCACGACATCCTCGGCCAGGCCGTTGCCCACACCGCTGACGCTGGCGTGCAGGGCGTTCCAGTGAAGCTGGCCGGCACGCTGGATGGCGGTGTCCCGGGCCAGGGCGTCGCGGCGGGCGCGCAGGCGCTTTTGCCGACGTCTCGCTTTGAACATGGTCAGCGCCCCCTGGCCGGCAGGCTGGTGAAGAAATCCCGATAGCCGCCCAATACCACCTGGCGGCTGTAGTGGGCCCGGTAGTGATCGCGGGCCATGTCCGCCAGCCGCCGGCGGGCGGCACCGTCGGCAAGCAAGTCGCGCAGGGCGTCGGCCAGGGCATCGACCCGGTCCAGCGGGGTGAGCAGCCCGGTCTCGCCGGCGCGGATCAGCTCCGCCGGCCCCTGGGACGCGGTGGCCACGATCGGACAACCGTGGGCCCAGGCCTCCAGCACGATGGAGCCCAGCCCCTCGTGGCGGGACGGGCAGACGAACACATCGACGCTAGCCATCAGCGCGGTGACGTCATTCCGCCAGCCCAGAAAACGGACTCGCCCGGTCACCCCGAGCTGCGTCGCCATGGCCCGCAGGGCGTCCTCCTCCGGGCCGCTGCCGGCCAGCCACAGGGTGGCATCGGGCAGCCGCGCCAGGGCCTGGAGCAGCACGTCGAAGCCCTTGTTGCGGTGCAGCCGGCCGGCGGCCAGCAGCAGCGGCCCGGCGGGCGTGTCGAAGCTGTCCCGAGGCAACGGCGTGACCGGGGTTTCATCGGCGAAGTTGGGCAAGTGCACCACCCGCGCCGCCGGCATGCCGCCGCGCACCAGGTGGTCACAGATACCCCGGGTGATGCCGATCCAGTAATCCGCGTGTCGGTAGTGCTTGAGGTCGTAGTAATGCCCGAGCCGGCTGATCAGGGTATAGGGACCAGGCGGCGTGGCGGCGCTGGCCCGGTTCATCCAGGTCAGCACCCGGTCCGGACGGTAGGCGGCCAGGGCGCGCCGGTAGCGGTAGTGGGCCAGGGGTCGCAGCGGACCGGGGAAACGGAAGCCGGACACCGGCACCCCGGCCTCGCGCAGCCGCGCCACCCGGTCCGGGTGGGGGCGAATAAAGGCGCGCTGCTCCAGGCCGCCTTCCCTATGCAGGCCGGTCACCAGGCGCACGAAGAAGTTCTCCGCCCCGCCCCGGGGCGCGCCGGCCAGCACCTGGGCCAGACGGGGCTCGCCGCTCATGGCCGCTCCGGCGCGTCGTCGTGGAACAGCAGCCCATGGTAACCGGGGAAGGCACCGGCCCGGGCGCCGCGCTGCGTCAGCAGGTCCTCGATGCGCTGGTGCAGGTTGGCCACCTTGCGCCGGGCGGCGGACCGGCTGCGCCGGACGCCGGCCAGCCCCGGGCGGCCCAGGCCATCGATCACCACCAACCGGCGCAGCCCTCCGTCCGCGCCCCGTTGGGCGACGATGTTGTGCGGCAGCAGGTCCCGGGACGGAATGCCCTGCTCGATCCAGAACCGGCCGAGCACACCCACCGCCCGGCTGCAGGAGGGTGTCAGGCCGTCATCCCAAAGCACCTTCTTCAAGGTCTGGGAAATGGCGCCGTCGGCATCGCGGATCAGCTCGGTGACCAGACCGGCGCCCAGATCGGTGTCGACGAAACCGTGGCAGCGCGGCAGGTGGGCACCGAGCAAAGCACCGTGACGGCGCCACAGCACGGTCAGCACGCGGTGCTCCTCGCGGTTGTCGTCAAACCAGGACAGCGGCCGCAGGTTGCCGGGGAAGCCTTTCTTGCGGCGTCGGTCCGCCAGGGTGAAATCCGGCCTGCGCACCTTGATGCAGCGGTCCCGGTGATCCGGGTCGACGAAACACAAACGGTTACCCCCCTGGGCGAACGGCGCCCGTTCCTTGAGGCTCAGGGTCATGGCCGGCTCCGCCACACGTAATCGTGGGACAGCGGCAGGCCCAGGGCCGACTCGACGATAAAGCGGGCGTACAGCCGGGAATTCATTTCCCGGTGGAAGAAGTCCCGGGCCCGACCGGCCCAGTCCCGGCGACGGTCGTCGTCACGGTGAAACTCACGGATACGTTCGATCAGATCCTCCTGATCACGGAAATACACCAGGGACCGCGCCGGCATCAGCTCGTCAAAGCGGGGCGCCGCATGGGTGAATACCAGGATGCCGTTGCCGGCCAATTGCGCCATGCGCGCCGAGGAATACCAGTAATCCCCTTCCTGGCGGTTGAGATTCAGCCCCATGCGGGTCGAGGCCAGGGCCCGTTCGTAGTCCCGGCCCCACACCGGCGGCTGGCCGAAACTGCCATGAGTGTGGAACACCAGCTCCCGGTCCAGGGCATCCTTGAGCGCTTTCACCTGCTCCAGGCGTCGGGTGAAATCCGTGCTGTTGCTGCAGAACAGCAGGTCCACCGGCAGGTCCCGGCGCCGGCTGTTGTCCAGGTTCTCGATGCTGGCGTCCACCGGGTTGGGCATGTGGTGGAAGCACGCCGGCAGGTCGTCAAAACGGCGCAGCTCCGGCCAGCCGGTGGACACGAACACCGCATCCACCACCTCACCCCGGTGGCGCAGGCGGGCCACGTTGTCCGGCACGAACAGCGGGTCGTTGTTGCAGTGGGCCAGCACGATGTGGGGCCAGCGCTGGCGCAGGCGACGCAGGGTGTCGTTGCCGATCAGATCGCAGTGACCGAGGATCACCAGGTCCGGCTCCACCGCCTCCACGGTTTCCAGCAGCCGCTTGTTGGCCTGCTTGCGGCCCAGGTCGCGGATGCCGAACGGCGCCTCCATGGCCGCCACATCCCGGTCGCTGAACACCTGCACGTAATGGCCGTCGTGGATCAGCCCCAGGGTCAGTTTGTGGGCCCAACTGACCCGGGTTTTGCCATAGCGGCGCCATTGCTGGTAGGCCACGTGCAGCACTCTCATGGTCGCGCCTCGCCGGCGCCGTCCCGGTCCGCCAGGGCCTGCTGATACACCGCCAGGGTGGCCGCCACCTGGTGATCCAGGTGGAACCGTTCCGGCAGCTCGATGCGCACCGAGGTGCCGGTGAGCATGCCGATGCGCTCCACCACCTCGCCCACGTCGTCCGGCGTCACCAGCCCCTCGGGGAAACAAGGTGCCAGGGATTCCCGGGCGCCGCCCCGGTCGAAGGCCACCACCTTGCATCCGGTAGCCAGGGCCTCGGTGATCACGCGCCCGAACGGCTCCGGCTTGCTGGATAGATGGCAGACCACCTCCGCCAGCCGATAGAACTGCACGATGTCGTCGCGGCGCCCCACCAGGGTCACGTGGGGCGCCAGCCCCATGGCCAGGGCGCTGTTCTCCAGTTCGGTGCGGTAATGCTGTTTGTTGGCCTCGGCGCCGCCGAGGATCACGCCGTGGGCATCCGGGTCCCGCTCGATCAGCCTTTGCATCACGCGCAGAAAGGTTTCCTGGCCCTTCCAGCGGCTCAGCCGGCCGGGCATCAGGATCAGCCGCTTGCCGCGCAGGTGCGGAAAATCGGCGTACAAGCGGTCCAGCCACTCCGGGTCCGGGGCGCCGGGCCGGAAATAGGCCACGTCCACCCCTCGGGGAATCAGGGAGATGCGCTCCGGCGCCACCGGATAATTCGCCAGGATGTAGTCACGCACCGTCTCGGAGATGGCGATCACCCGGCGCGGCCTGGCCATCACCGCGCTGTAGCGGCTCACCGAGTAATGGCTGTGGAAGGTACTTACCAGGGCCGGGCGCCCGGCGGCGGGTAGCCGGCGCCAGGCCAGCCATACCAGCCAGGCGGGCATCCGCGAGCGTACGTGCACCACATCCGGCGCCAGCTCGCGAATCAGGCGTCGCAGCGCCGGCACCCGCCGCAGCGACAGCGGCGACTTGCGATGCACCGGCAAGGTCACATGGCGGCTGCCCTCCGCCTCCAGCCGTGCCACCTGGGCGCCGCCACTGGACAGCACCCAGGACTCATGCCCCCGCGCCACCAGTTCCCGGGCAAACTCCACGGTGCCCCGTTCCACGCCGCCGCTGTTCAACGCCGGCAGAACCTGCAGCACCCTCAAAGACGCGCCTCCTGGTAGCGGTCGATCAGCCAGTGCGCCACCCGGTTGGCTTCCCACAGGTGCGGCGGTCGGGCGGAGGCCGCCATCAGCGCCGCGCGATCCCGCCAGGCCAGGACCTGCCCACGTCGGCACAGGGCGCGGATGCCGCCGGCCACCCGCGCCTTGCCGGTGCAGGCCAGGTCCAGGGTGCCGGTGGCGACACCGGCGGTGAGAGATTCGTAGAGCATGGAGACGCTGTCCGGTGACACCCAAGCCACCCGGTGGGCACGCAGCTGATGCGGCAGCCAGTCCACCGGCGTGTCGTCGTGGTGGTGGAAGCGCAGATTCGGCGCCCTCAGCTCACGCAGCCGGGCCACCAGGGGCGCCGGGGTGCGCCGGGAGCTGGTCACCGTCCAGCGCCAGTCCGGGTACTCCCGCAGCAGGGTAAGGAGCTGGTCGAGAATCGAGTCGTCGCGCCAGTGAAAATGCGGCGACTCGCCGCCAAGCAGCACCAGGCCACGGCGGGCGGCGCTGAGCCGGGGATTGGGTCGTACCGCGGTGAGCGCGCCCTGGGTGGCGAGAATATCGCCCCGGGCGGCGGGCCGGTCGTGTTCGGGGATCACCTTCAAATCCACCCAGCGGGACGGAAAGCCCGGTCGCATCAACACCACGGTGAGCGCGTCGCGGAAGCCCCGGCAGGCGAGCAGCAGCGCATGGGTACCGGACCCGGCGCCAATCACCAGATCCGGCGCCGGCGCCTCAATGCGCGGCTGGCGCGCCGCCAGGGCCTGCCACCAGGACACCCGGTGGCGGCGGCAGGAGACCCATACCAGCCGGGCGCCGCTCAGTGCTTCCAGCCGCTCCCCCAGGCCACGCAACTGGTTGACGTGGCCGGCTTTGTCGTCACTGAGCAGCCACACCACCGGTCGCGCCGGGCGGCCAACGGCACTCGCCACCAGGCGCGGATCGGCGAGCAGCGCGGAAGACGCCGCGCCGGCGTCGAACAGGGCCGGCCCCGGCCAGCCGGCGCCGGCCACCCGGGCTTCGCCCTGGGAGCGGTGCGTGGAAGAAGCGTTCATGGTGTCGGAACTCACTCCGGGTCACTTCCGGAGCAGTGTCCATCACCGACGTTACAGCCGTGCGACAATCACCGGCAGATACCAAACCCGCGCAGGCCGAAGTGAAAATGATCACCGTGGGCGGCGTTGTAGTCCGGGCCCAGGGCGGTGCCGAACAAACCACAGGCGCCCTCGAAGACGGCGTGCAGAAAAGCCCCTTTGTCACCCTCGTCATCCCAGTGATTTTGCACCGACACCCGGGTGCCGTCGGCCAGGGAAAAGGCGGCCACGTCCAGGGCCGAGGCGGTGGCATGGTCGCTGCGGCGGTCGTCCGCGCGATGGTAAATATTGCGGCAGGCGAAGCTCCCGTAATGCCACACCTCGGCGACCGGCTGCCCGAAATATTCGCGGGCCAGAGGTTGCAACCGCTGCCGCTCGTACAGGGACCAGGCGGCCACCAGCGGGCAACGGGCCACGAAGCTGTTGTTGAACCCCACCGTCGTCGACCGCACCCGCGCCACGTTGGTCAGAGGGCAACTTTCCACCGGCGTGTAGTCCTTCAGTGGCAGCACATCCAGAGTGCCCTCCGGCGCGCTGTTCAACACCACCCGGCAGGCCTCCGGCCGATTCCCCAGCCGGCGCAGCTTCCAGCGCGTCACCGGCGTGATCGGATCGTCCAGATGCAGAGCCATGAAGGGATTCCAGTGGCGGGGTACCGGCCACCATTGCTGCTTGAGACCGGCCACGAAGACCCCGGCGGCCAGTACCAGGATCAGTAAGACAATAAGGAAACGTGCCATGGCCGCAGTGTAACCCGGCGGCTTTCAGATTGAATGCCACGTTTCAATCTGCACCCCGACCGAATCCACACGAGATCTTATAATGCACTGATTTTAAAGACTTTTATTTTCGCCTCCGGTTGGCCCGCATCTTGCGTTAAGGGAGTCATGGCGACGGAGGACGTTATGAGTAAAAAAATCAAAGTCATTATTCCCATTCCCATGGACCAGGCCGGCGTCAACGCGCGCGCCGCCCAGCTCACCGAGGGCTTTCTGCCGGCGGACTACCAGGTGGTGTTCGAATCGGTCAAGGCCGGCGCCGCCCTGGGCGACAGCTACCACGACACCCTGCTGATGGACGTCAGCGTCACCGAGGCGGGCCTGCGCGCCGAGGAACAAGGCTTCGACGCCATCTGCATCGACACGGTCAGCGACTCGGCGCTCAATGCGCTGCGTTCCTGCCTGACCATTCCGGTAATCGCGCCCGGGGCATCCAGCTTCTATCTGGCCTGTAACCTGGGGAAACGCTTCGGCATCGTTACCATGTGGGACGAATGGTTCCCACTTTATGAAAAGACCCTGACCGACTACCACCTTTGGGACAGACTGGCGGGGATGCGCTCCATCAACACCCGCCCGGATCTGGAGGAGTTGCTCGCCGGCAAGGAAGAAGTGGTGTTTGGCAAGCTGCTGGACGCCTCTCGGAAACTGATCGAGGAAGACGGCGCCGACGTCATCATTCTCGGCTCCACCACCATGCACCAGTCCCATGGTTTCCTGCGCGAACGCCTGCCGGTGCCGGTGCTCAACCCCGGCCAGGTGAGCTTCAAAACCTGCCAGATGGTGCTGGAACTGGGCCTGACCCACAGCAAGCATGCCTACCCGGCGCCCGAGGTGCCGCGCCACGATCTTTTCCATGCTCTGGTGGGCGCCTGAGCGCCCCACTCTCACGCAGACACACAGGAGTCAATAATGAAAAAACTAAATCGCCAGGAACTGATCGATCTGGCCACGCAAAGCTACTTCGCCAACGTGGACAAGAAGAACATGGACGGCGTGCTCGCCAATTTCCATGACGACGCGGTATTCACCATCCCCACGGACCCCATTGTCCATGAGGGCAAGGAAGGCGTGCGCGCCATGTTCAAGACCCTGTTCAGCAGCTTCGAGCACATCTGGCACGGTGATTTTGAATGCACCGCGGACGAGGAAAACCAAAGCATTTCGGCACGCTTCAATGTTTATCTGAAAACCGCCGACGGCACCGAGGTGCGCCTTACCAACTGCAATTTCTGGTACGTGGAAGACGGCAAGTTCTCTCGTGTGTTCGTGTTCATGAGCGGCGATAACGTCCTCAAATAACCGCCTTATTAAGTGCCTTGCTCTCCATCACGGCGCCTTCCCTGGCGCCGCTTTTTCCGTCGCCCTAAGGGGCGCGCCACGCCCGATGCCGGCGTTGCGGGCGGAGGTTGCGGTAGGCGCGGCTTCAGCCGTTCTGCTTTTTCTTTTCCAGTTCCTTGAGGCGCCGCCATAGCGTGGTCTGGCTGATGCCCAGGTACTCCGCCGCCTGGGTGCGGTTGCCGTTGAACTGCTCCAGCACACGCAGGATTTCCTCCTGCTCCTTCTGCCTCAGGTGGCCCTGATCCCCGCCGCCACCGGCCACGCCTTCGAACAACTCCGGCGCCAGGTTGGGAATGGCCTGGCCGAATTCGGCGAGGGTGTCGTACATCGACGACGACACCAGCAGCCGCTCCAGCAGGTTCTCCAACTGACGTACGTTGCCGGGCCAGGCGTAGGGCCGGAATACCGGCAGCAACACCCGGCACAGAGCATCCTCCTCGGTGGAAAGCTGATAGCGCGCCGACAACCGCCGAATGAAATAGCGGGTCAGCGGCTCGATGTCCTCCGGGCGCTCGCGCAGGGACGGCAGGTGCACGGTGAACACATTGAGGCGGTAATAAAGGTCTTCACGAAAACGACCGGCGCGTACCTCCTCAAGCAGGTCATGGTTGCAGGCGGCCACGAACTTGATGTTCAAGGCCACCGACTTGCGCGAACCCACCGGGCGTACTTCGCGGTCCTGCAGCACGCGTAGCAGCTTGGCCTGTTGCGGCATCGGCAGGGAATTAATCTCGTCCATGAAAAAGGTGCCGTTGTTGGCCCCTTCCAGCAGCCCGGATTTACCGCCACTGCGGGCATGGGTGAAGGCCCCATCGGCGTAGCCGAACAGCTCCGCCTCGAACAGCTCGCTGGGAATGGCGGCGCAGTTGATCGCCACGAAGGGGCCATCCCGATTGGCGCTCGCCTCATGCACCTCCCGGGCGGCCAGCTCCTTGCCGCTGCCGGTTTCACCGCGCAGCAGTACCGAACCCGGGGTGGAACCGTAGACCCTCAGCAACCGCGTGGCCTCGTGCATGCGGCGCGACTGGAACACCAGTTCCACCCGGTCGCGGCCCTCTTCCACCTGGGGCACCGGCGCCGCCTTGATGGAGTAGATATGACCGACCCGCTCCTCGCCCACGTCGAAGGCGCGCTTGGCGACCCGGCATAGACGATCATTGAGCAGAATCCCCTCGGCCACGGTGTCGTCAGCGTCCAGAAAACGCTTGTCGAGCAATTTATCGACACGACGCCCACGGTACAGGTTGGCCAACAACTCCCGGGCCTGTTCGTTAAAGGCCACCACTCTTTCCTCCCGGTTGGTGACCAGGGTGGCGCCCTCGGTGTTGGCGAGCAGGAAATCGGAAAATGCCTGCTGCTGGCGCTCGCGCTTGTATTCACCGGCCAGGTTGATGGCGCGGCGCAAAAGCAGCCGGCATGATGCCCGGGAATAGATCATCACATAGGGAATGCCGGCCTGTTCGGCAAGATCGCAGATATAGCTGGAGCCGACCACGGCGCCGAAGCCCTGCTGACGCAGGCTGTGGAAAATATTATTGGCGTCGTCGGCGGTGACGTAGCTCTTCTGCACGATTTCCACGCCGGGCAGATGGGACAACAACTCCCATTCCACCGCCTGGTGCTCATGCAGCAGGATCAGAATCTTGTGGGAAATGGCACGCGCCTTGAGCACCGCGTTGATCAGATCGCTCTGGCGGATCTTGAGCGCCACCACCGGTACCGGCAGCGTGTTCTTCAGGTAGTACGCGTTGGCGCCGGCACTGATGAAAATATCCACGTCGCCCTGCTCCACCAGTTGCCGGGCGGACAGCAGGGCGTCGTTGAAGATGTTGTCGATGATCGAGATGTCCGCCTGCGCCTGAAACTCGGGAATCAGCGAATGCACCATCTTGCTGAGCTTGGAGTTGCCGATCAGGCAGACACGCGCTCGCGACAGCTCGGCGTTCTCGAATTCCATAGTCTCCTCCAGCCCATCACCGTCCCGCTATTTAGAACAACCAGGGTTCCTCCCGGCGACGGCGTGCTTCGTATTGTTGTATTTTTTCTGCTCTCTCAAGAGTGATGCCGATGTCGTCCAGGCCCGCTATAAGGGCTTCACGGCGGGCGGAATCTACCTCCAAGGGCCATTCACGCTCTCCCCATTGCAGCCGGGACCCGACCAGATCGACGGTGAGCGGCTGTTCCGGGTGCTCTCGGCACAATTGGAACAACTCGTCCACGTCCTGCTGGCTGAGACAAACCGGCAGCACTCCGTTATTAAAGCAATTATTGTGGAAAATCTCACCAAAGGACGGTGCGATGACCACCCGGATGCCAAAATCCTGCAATGCCCAGACCGCGTGCTCGCGGCTTGAGCCGCAGCCGAAGTTGGCCTGGGCGAGCAGGATGCTGCCCTGATTCCAGGGCACCTGGTTGAGCACGAAGTCCGGGTTGGGACGACGCTCCTGGACCGGCGTGTCCACATCGCCCGGGTCCAGGTAGCGTTCGTCATCGAACAGATGGGCGCCGAAACCCTGTTTGTCGATTTTCTTCAGATACTGCTTGGGCACGATGGCATCGGTATCCACGTTGCGGCGGTTGAGTGGAATCAGCACGCCACTGTGTCGCGTGAAGGCTTGCATCTCAGAGCCCCCTGACATCGGTAATCACGCCGGTGAGCGCGGCGGCGGCGGCCATCGGCGGACTCATCAGGTGGGTGCGACCGCCCTTGCCCTGGCGCCCCTCGAAATTGCGGTTGGAGGTGGCGGCACAGCGCTCGCCGGGCGCCAGGCGATCGTCGTTCATGCCCAGGCACATGGAGCAGCCGGCGGCGCGCCACTCGAAGCCGGCGCATTCGAAGATGTCCGCCAGCCCTTCGCGTTCCGCCTGCAGCCGCACCAGGCCGGAGCCGGGCACGATGATGGCCTGTTTAAGACGCGGCGAAAGCCGGCGGCCCCGTACCAGGGTGGCGACCTGACGCAAATCCTCGATACGGGCGTTGGTGCAGGAGCCGATGAACACCCGGTCGATCGGCAGCCCTTCCAGCGCCTGACCCGGCTCGAGCCCCATGTAGTCCAGTGCCCGGGCCAGGTTGGCGCGGTCCTGTTCGTCCAGGGCGGCGGCCGGGTCCGGCACCCGGCCGGACACCGGCACCACCATTTCCGGCGAGGTGCCCCAGGTGACCTGGGGTTCCAGGATGGTGGCGTCGAACACCTCCTCGCGGTCAAAGCGGGCCTCCGGATCGCTGACCAGATGCCGCCAGTGGTCCACCGCCCGGGTCCATTGTTCGTCGCGCGGGGCACCGGGCCGGCCATGCACATAGTCCTCGGTGACCGCGTCGTAGGCCACCAGACCGGCGCGGGCGCCCGCCTCGATGCTCATATTGCAAAGGGTCATGCGCGCCTCGATGGACAGCCGGCGAACCACGTCACCGGCGTATTCGATGGCGAAGCCGGTGGCGCCAGCGGTGCCCAGCCGACCGATCATCGCCAGTACCAGGTCCTTGGCGGTAACGCCCTCGTCCAGTTCGCCATCGAAGCGCACCCGCAGTGTCTTCAGCTTGCGCGCGCGCAGCGTCTGGGTGGCGAGCACATGGGCCACCTCGCTGGTGCCGATGCCCATGGCCAGGGTGGCCAGGGCGCCATGGGTGGAGGTGTGCGAATCGCCGCACACCAGGGTGACGCCGGGCAAGGTCAGGCCCTGCTCCGGGCCTACCACGTGCACAATGCCCTGGCGCTGGTCGGTGAGGTCGATAAGCGGAATACGCTGATCGCGGCAGTTGTCTTCCAGGCGCCGCACCTGCTGGCGGGCCAGGGCATCACGAATGCCGGGCACGCCCAACTCCCGGTTGCGGGTGGGCACCGCATGATCCGGCACCGCCATGTTGGCGCCCGGGCGCCATACCGGCCGGTGTTTTTCACGCAGGGCGGCGAACGCCTGCGGCGAGGACACCTCGTGAATCAGATGCCGGTCGATGTACAGCAACGACTCGCCGCCGGGCAGGGTATCCACCACATGGCGCTCCCAGAGCTTGTCGTAGAGGGTTTGTTGTGTCATGGCGATTCCTCGGTGCGCGCCGCTCCACGCGGCGGTGGCCAGGCCACCCAGCGGTACAGGTTGGGCCCCTCCCGGTCCGGCAGGCGAAACCCGCACCAGCTGTCCAGCTTGCCGCCCTGCAGCGGTTCGATGATGCAGCGCGGCCGGCTGCAGGCGTCCGCGTCCAGACCCTGCCCGGCCAGGTCCCGGCGCAGGCGCCGCAGCGCCTCGCGGGCCCGTTCCCGGGCGGCCTCGTCATGGCGGCTCATGGCCGCCACGTGCCGGTGGAAGGCGCGCACATAATGATTGCGATAGTCCTCGCAGGCGGCGGGTTCGGCGGCCAGCCGGGCCGCCAGCTCCGCCGGTATGTCGCCGCCCGCCGGGGCCGGCCCGTGCCGGCACCCGGTGAGCAGCAGGCCCAGCAGGCTAGCCCAGCAGAGCCAGGGTCTCGTCGACGGAAAGGACATCCGCATACTTGATCCCCAAGTCCTTCAGGTTGGCACGGTGAGCGTCCGCGTCCCGGTCGCCCACCGCTTCCCGGGGCACCACGGTTCGAAAATCATGCTGCAGCGCGTCCACGGCGGTGGCGCGCACGCAGCCGCTGGTGGTGAGGCCGGTGACCACCACCCCGTCGGCGCCGGCGGCGCGCAAGCGCGCCGCCAGGTCGGTGGCGAAGAAGCCGCTGGCCCACTGTTTCACCAGCACCGGCTCATCGTCCCGGGGCGCCACCCGGGGGTCGATGCGATCCAGCCCTCCGCCGGCCTGGAGCACCTCCAGGGCGGGCAGCTTTTCCCGGAATACCCGGGCCTGATCGTCACCCTCATAGGCCACGGTGGTGAAGAACACCGGCAGCGACCGTTCCCGAAACGCCGCCAGCAGGCGGGCATTGGCCTGAATCACCGCCCCCGCCTCGCTGGCCAGGGGGCTAAGCCCGGGGTCGGTGAACCCCAGGCTCAGGTCCACCAGCACCAGGGCATAGCGACGGGCGGCGGCGAGGCGCCGTGATTGCAGATTCATGGCTCCCCCTCAGTTTTCCCAGACCGGCGTGCGCGGCGCCGGCAGGCCGGTTTCCTCCAGACAGCGCGCCTTGATTTCCTCCAGCGTGCCACCCCGGTTGAACACCTCCTCGATGGGACCGCGCTGCTCCGCCATCTCCTTTCGCAGGAGCTCGGTGGCGGCCTGATCGACCCGCCCCCTGGCGTCGCAGACCACGCCGTAACGGCGCGCCCCGCCCTGGGTCACCAGCCCCTTCAACACATCAGTGCCCACCGCCGCCGGGTCCCGCTCCAGGGGGTCGCCCCAGCCGCCGCCGCCCCAGGTGTCAAAAATCACCAGGTCGCCCTTGGCCACCTTGATGTTGTCGCACTTGGAGGGCAGCACCTGGCGCTCGCCGTTGGCCCGTATCAGTTCCTTGCGGCTGCGCTGGCCCGGCAGGCCGCCGTTGACGCCCCACGGATAGGTGAGCCAGCGGTCGTCGTGAATGGAGACCTCGCCGTCGGCGAGTAGCCGGTAGCCCACGCGGATGCCGTTGCCACCGCGATGCTGGCCGGCGCCGCCGGAGTCGGCGATGGATTCATAGGTCTCGATGCGCAGCGGGAAGTAGGCTTCCACGAACTCGTTGGGCACGTTGGTGAAGCCCGGCCACAGGCTGTGACCGTCCGGCCCGTCGCCCAGGGGCCGGCCGGGGATACCGCCGAAGCCGATCTGGAACAGCTGGAACCATTCGTCGTTGTCGTCGTAACCGGAGTACATGAAATGCGGCGAGTCGGAGAAGCCGGCGCCGCTCATCGCCTCCGGCGTGCCCTGGCCCAGCAGGCCGCCCATCACATCGAAAATACGGCCCAGCAAATGGGTGCGGCAGGACAGCGCCGCCGGAAAGTCCGGCTTGAGGATCGAGCCCTGGGGAATACGCACTTCCACCAGATCGTAGAAACCGTCGTTGAACAGGATGGACGGATCGAACAGGTTGATGGTGTAGGCGCCGAAGAACATCTTGAACATCTCCTCGTTGAGGTAGAAGTTCACCGAGGACGGCGCCTGGGGGTCGGTGCCCTCGAAGTCGAAGATGGCCTTGTCGCCTTCCCGCCACAGGGTGCAGCGGATGGTGTAGGGGCCGATGCCGGCGCCGTCGTCGCAGATGTAGTCCTCGAAGGACTGGCGGGTTTCCGGCACCACCTTGCGGATGATTTCGCGCATGGCGGTGTGGTTGCGATCAAGCATCATCTGCAGGGCGCTGACATAGAGGTCATCGCCGAAGCGCTCGGCGAGATCCAGGCAGCGGCGGCCGGCGGTGCGGCAGGCGGCGACGATGGCGTTGAAGTCGGAGCGGTTCCAGCGCGGCATGCGCACGTTGTGCAGGATCAGATCGAGCACATCACCGTTCAGCTCGCCGTTGCGATAGATCTTCAGAGGCGGAATGCGGATGCCTTCCTCGTAGATGCTCCTGGCATCGGTGGGCAGACTGCCGGGCACCTTGCCGCCCACGTCGGACATGTGCCCGAACATGGCCGCCCAGTTGATCAGGCGGCCGTCCTTGAAGATCGGCACCATCACCAGCCAGTCCGGCAGGTGACTGACGGCGCCGTCGCACATGTAGGGATCGTTGGTGAGGAACACATCGCCCTCTTCCACGGTGCCTTCATAGGACTGCATGAAACCATGGATGAAGGAGCCGAACTGGCCCACCACCATCTTGCCATCCTGGTTGGCGATCATCGGAAAGGCATCACCCTGCTCACGGATACCCGGCGACATGGCGGTGCGGAACAGTACCGCGTCCATCTCGTTACGGGCGTTGGCCATGGCGTTCTCGATGATGTCCAGGGTCACCGTATCCACGTCCTGGCGTTGGAACGGCTGGTTGTTGGTCTGTATCAAAGTGGCAGCCATGGTTCACTCCTTCTCGTTGTTATCGGCCGGTTCGATCAGCAGGTTGCCGACGCCGTCCACGCGTGCCCCGTAGCCGGGAAAAATCACCGTGGTGGAATCCATTTCCATGACGATGGCCGGGCCGGCCAGTTCGTGGCCCGGCCACAGCCGCGCCCGGTCATAGAGCACCGCGTCATGATCGGCACCCTGGAAATAGATCTGGCTTTCGCCCAACACGGCATCCTCCAGCGCCACGGCGTCACCGCCATAATCGCGCTCGGCGATGTTGGGGCGCGGCGCCCGGGCGATGGCACGCAGGTTCACCAGCTCGTGCTCCTCATCCAGGGCGAAATTGAACAGCTGCTCGTGCTCGCCATCGAAGGTCTCTCCGATCAGCGCCAGGCCCCGATCCGCGAGCTGCTCGCGGTCCAGATCCTGGGTCAGCAACAGAGCCTGGCCCTGGTAGCGAACATCCGCCTGCCAGGTGATGGTCTGGTCGGCGGTGTCGATGCCCTGATGGGAGAGCGAGTCGGTGACCTGGCCAGTGAGCTGCTCAAGGATGCGCGTCACCTCCTCGATGGAAAGCTGGGAGAAGCCTTTCACCAGGGAACGGGACGCTTCGTCCTTGACCCGGGTGGTGGCGTCGCCGTAGGCGCACAGCACCCCCGGCGACGGCGGCACGATCACCGGCCAGGCGTTCATCAACATGCCCAGGGCGTTGGCGTGCAGCGGGCCGGCGCCGCCGAACCCGCACAGGGCGAAGTCGCGGGGGTCATAGCCCTGCTCCACGGAGATCAGACGCAGGGCACCGAACATGTGCTCGTTGGCGATGCGCACCACGCCCTCGGCGGCTTCCTTGAGCGACAAGCCCATGGGCTCCGCCACCCTGGCCATGGCCTTCTCCGCCAGATCCCGGCGGATCTCCATGTCGCCGCCCAGCTTCTGATCGGCGGGCAGGTAACCGAGCACCACGTTGGCGTCGGTCACCGTGGGCAGCTCACCGCCCTTGTTGTAGGCAGCCGGGCCCGGATCGGCGCCGGCGCTGTCCGGTCCCACCCGCAGAGCCTTGGTGAGTTCCGGCACGAAGGCGATGGAGCCGCCGCCGGCGCCCACCGTGCGCACGTCCACGGAGGGCGCGCGCACCGCCACGTCACCGACCCGGGTTTCTCGGCGCAGGCGGGCACTGTTGTTCTCGATCAGCGCCACGTCCGTGGAGGTGCCGCCCACGTCGAAGGTCAGCACCTTGTCGTAGCCACCCCGGGAACAGAACCAGATGGCCCCGGCCACGCCGCCGGCGGGGCCGGACAGCAGCAGGTTCACCGGCGTGTCGCCGGCCAGGTCACAGGCGGAGAGACCGCCGTCTGAGCGCAGGATGGAAAGGGACACGTCGTCAGCCAGCCGCTTCTCCAGTTCGCGGGCCAGGTTGTCCAGGTAGCGGGACACTTCCGGCCGCACGTAGCTGTTCACCACCGTGGTCTCGGTGCGCTCGTACTCCTGCATTTCCGGCACCACCCGGGAGGAAATCGACACTGGGATTTCCGGCATCATCTCCCGGGCGATGGCGGCGATGCGTTCCTCGTGCTCACCGTTGGCGTAGGCGTTGATCAAACACACGGTCAACGCCTCGATGCCGTCTTCCTTGAGCGCCTTCAGATCCTCACGCAGGCGTGCCTCGTCCAGCGGCGTGACCACGGCCCCGTCGGCGCCGATGCGTTCGTCGGCCTCGATGGTATCTTCCAGGGCCGCCAGCACCGGCTGCTTGTTGAAGATCACCCAGCCGCCGATCCCGCCCGGCACATAGGACCGGGCGATGTGCAGCACCTGCTTGTAGCCCCGGGTGGTGACCAGGCCGACCCGGGCGCCGCGCCGGGTGAGGATGGCGTTGGTGGCCACCGTGGTGCCGTGCATCACCTTGTCGATGTCACGCGGGTCGACGCCGGAGGTACGGCAGATCTTGTCGATGCCGTTGAGCACGCCGATCGACGAGTCGCTCGGCGTGGACGGCACCTTGGCGGTGTAGGTGGCGCCGGTGTCATCGTTGATCAACAGCAGGTCGGTGAAGGTGCCACCCACATCAACACCCAATCGATAACTCATTCTTCGTCTCCGTTACTTATTCTTAAGAGGCTTTGTTAACCGGCCTCAGCGCACCGCCGCCTGCTCCAGTTCACGCAGGCTGATGTCGCCGGGATCGACCCCGGGCGTGTTCAGCCGTGCATCCGGGCTGAGAATGAAAATGGTGGCGTGACGGCGTTGGTAGTCGATGGTGAAGCCGGCGGAGGACACGATGCCGGTGTCACCGTCCTCGGTCTGGATGGTCTTGAGGTGGTAGTTGAACCACTTCCAGAACTCCCCCTTCTTGTCGTAGACGTCGGCCATGTAGAAGCGCGGGAACTGGGTGTCCATGTACATGATTTTCTTGCTGTACGGGTGTTCCGGCGGCGCGATGGCCTCGATTACCCATACCTCACGGGGTTCCCACTTGTCGAGGGGATTCCAGTGCGGCCCGTTGGCCAGGTCGATCACCGGAAACTCCGCGTCACCCTTGGCACCCTGGTCCCAGGCCTTCACGGAACTGTGCGCCACCGCCAGCACGGTGCGCTTGCCGAGCAGCTTGTACTCCGGGTACCAGGTGGGATGGGCGTTGAAGATCTCGATGTCGTCGTTGAGCTGGTCGGTACCGCCGATGGGGTCCATCCAGGTGCCACCGGACAGACGGCGGGTACGACGCACGGATTTCAGATACGCCCAGCTGTCATCCAGCTGCGGGCCGTCGTAACGCACGGTGAACAGGCCCAGGCCGCGGATATCGTTGGGGTAGGTGGCGTACAGGAGTTGCTTGAACAGAGTGTCGCCGTCGCCGATCTCGGTGCTCTCCTCGCCCAGACGGCCCTTGGTGTAAAAGCGCTTGAACACCCATTCCTGGCGACGCTCCAGGCCCCGTTTATCGTCCACGAACAGGTAGGCGAACTTGGGGTAATCCTGGAAGTTCTTGGTCGGCTGGGCCACGTGGTGATTCCACACCAGTTTCTCGGCGGCGTGGGGCGTGTCCTCGGTGACGTTGGGGAACGGCATGCCCGCCTTCCAGCCCTTCATCAGTCGGGTGTCCGGGTCGTAGGAAACGGCGCCGGAATATTTCTTGGTGGCGGCCAGGTAATCCTTGCCGAGCTTTACCGGTTCGGAGTGTTTGAGGGTAATGACCAGACCCTGCTCTCGGATCAGACGCTTCTGAACATCGGTGAGCAGGCTGTCAACGCTGTGTCCCTCGAACGTGTCCCCCAGGTGGCCGTCCAGGTTGCCGGCATCAAGGGTGTCTCCGGCGGACAGCTCGGCGGCCAGGGCCGGCGCCCCGATGAACGCGGATACCGACAGCAACGCGGCGGAAAGATACTTGGTTATTGTCATGATGATCTCCTCAGAACTGATAGGTAAGCCGGGCCACGAGCTGATCATTGCCCGCGAAATAACCGAACAGGTTGGTGTCGTTGAAGTCTTGCAGCGGGCGGTCCTGTTCTTCGCGATCGAAGAAAATGTCCGCTTCCAGACGAACCCGGATGTGATCGCCGTAGACGAACTCCACCGACGGAATCATGAAGCCGCCGCCATAGGTCAGGTCGCTGCCCACCGCCAGAGTCGGATTGATCTGGTCGTTGGCGTAGTTGGTCGCCAGCACGGCGGTGATGATGCTGCTGAACTCTTCGGTGTCGCCGCTGAAGCCGGCGGTGTTGACCAGTTGCTCGTCCTTATCGAAGTCGGCGATCCAGTTGTTGAATACCTGCACGGAGAGGAAAGACGGCCGGCTGGTGCCCAGGACGCCGGTCAGATCCACCTGCTTATCCAGGCGGAACATGGAGCGGAACAGGTTCTTCTCCTCGATGCCGCAGAAACCGGGAAAGAAGCCGCAACCCCTGCCCTGGCTGTTGCTCACGATGCCGGCGTTGTAGGGTGCCTCGGGGATATAGGCCAACTCGGTGCTGAACACCACGTCCAGGGACGGGAAGTAGTTATTGGCGGAAATTCCGAACACATCGATGTAGGGATAGATGAACTCGCCCGCTTCAGTAGCCCCGCCTTCATAGGTTCCTTCATAGGCACCGAGGAACAGCTCCGGCGCGGTGTTGTTGGTGGCCGGGTTGGGGTTGACCACCGGGTTCGGATTGGGACCGTGGAACCAGGCCAGGGAATAGCCCCAGTCACCGGCCAGACCGTTCCAGCGCAGACCGTAGGAATCGTCGTCCATGTCCGCGTCCGGGTGGTGGTAGTTGTAACGTACGTTGGCGCCGAACGGCGCGGTGGCGAACGGTACGCCCCGGTTGGGCTGGTTGGCCCAGCGCCCACCTTCCACGTCGTAGCTGTTGCCACGGTCTTCCTCGTCGTTGAGGCGGCCAGGAATGTAGATCAGCTGCAGGCTGCCGCCGGCGTCGTCAAAGCGCTGGGTCAGGTTGACCATATTGAGCGGCTTGCGCAGTTCCTCGTTCTCCGGCTCCAGGAAAGAACGCCAGCGGAAGTCATAGCCGTGGATCACGTCCATCAACTGGAAGAAGTCGGTCTCGCCCCACACCACCTGCTGGCGGCCGATCTTCAGATTCAGGTTGTCGGTGAGATCCCCCTGCAGCCAGAACTCGCGCAGCTCCTCGTCGTTGTAGCTGTCATCGATCAGATCGACGGAGGATTCCGGCGCGCCGCCGGTGCGCGCCCAGGCGTCGGCCACGTCCTGCACGTCGTCCAGGTAACCGGTGGAGGCCTCCCGGGACACGCGACCGGTGGTCTTGAAG
The DNA here is from genome assembly GCF_046507615.1 of Alloalcanivorax sp. C16-2. Lineage (NCBI taxonomy): Bacteria > Pseudomonadati > Pseudomonadota > Gammaproteobacteria > Oceanospirillales > Alcanivoracaceae > Alloalcanivorax > Alloalcanivorax sp. C16-2. Next base: position 704,986 of record NZ_JBKFTL010000002.1, read on the forward strand.
CGCACCGCGCCAAAGTCGCGGAACAGGTTCAGTTTGCCCACCGTGCGCACCATGGAAAGGTCGCCCCGGTAATCGCCTTCCTGACGACCATCCAGGCCATTGGGCCCGGGCCCGATCAGCGTCGGGTTCTCCAGGTTCCAGGACAGGTACTGGCGGGCGTAGCCGCTGATTTCCCAGTCCTTGGTGAGCCAGTTTTCGTCGTCGGCATGGACCGCGGAGGTCGCCGCCAGGGCGGCGACCAGAGCCAACCGGCCCGGCAGGCGCCGCTCCGGTCTATACGATTTCTTATTGTTGAATCCAGACATGGCAATTACCCCGTGTTGTTACTCGATGGCGTTTTATTTACTCGGTGAAAAAGCCGCCGGTTCCACCGGTGGTACGGACTCGGCGTTTTTCTTCGGCGGATCGAAAATGAAAGCGGGCTTGAGGATGCGCACCAGCGACGGCATCACCAGCAAGGAGGTGAACGCCGACACCAGCAGCCAGAGGCCGATCAACATCCCCATCTCGGCCTGGAAACGCAGCGAGGAAGCGGCCCACAGCAGCACCCCGGCGGCCAGCGTCACAGAGGTGAGCAGCACGCCCCGGCCGGCGGAAAACAGCGCCTGCCGGATGGCGTCCCGGGGGTCCGCGTCCGGGTACTTCTCCAGGTATTCCTTGATCGAATCGACGATATAGAAGGCGTAATCCACGCCCAGGCCGATGCCCAGGGCCACCACCGGCAAGGTGCTGATGCTCATGCCGATGCCCTGCCAGGCCATGAACGCGAAGGTGACCACGTTGGAAATCAGCACCGGAACGATGAAGAACACACCACTGGCTGAAGAGCGGTACACCAGCAGGCAGGACACGATCACCACCAGCAGCGCCAGGGCGATGGCCTCGATTTGATCGGACAGCAGCACTTCGTTGATCGCCGCCGTGATGCCCATGGAGCCCCCGGCCATGCGAATCTGGAAGCCGTCCAGCGGGTTCTCGTCGATAAAGCGGCGGATCTGGAAGATCGCCTGGCGCAGGGTGTCGCCGCGCCGGTCGCGCAGCATCAGCAGCACCGAACCGTTCTGGAACAGGGGGTCGGCGAACTGAGCCAGGTCGTCCGGCGCCGCGCCCTGCATGTAGAAGCTGATCAGCTCGCCGTTCTCGATCTGCGAGGCGCCCAGTTCCCGGTAGCGCGGGTTGCCTTCGTAAAGGTTGCGGCGCACGTCCACCACGATGTCGGCCAGGGACACACTGCCGCCCACCTGGGGCAGCCGCTCCATGCGGCGCTGGAAACGCTGCATCCAGTCCAGGGCGTCCACGCGCTTGAGCGCGTCGGTGCGATCCCCCTCCAGCACCACGAACATCTGCTCGGTGCCCGGATAGCGCTGGTTGATCAGGGCGCTGTCCTGATTGAAGCTCGCTTGCGGCCACAGGATCGGCGAGCCGGGGGCGGCGTCGCCGATGGTCAGGTCGGTGGCCTTGGCCATCAGCAGGCCCACCAGCACCAGGGTCACCGGCAGCACCAGATAGGCGCCGCGGCCGGCGGCCAGCCGGTAGGCCACGGTCAGCACCGCGTCGAGCAGGAAACGCAGGTTCAGCGGATGCGCGTAACGCAGCGGCGCCTTCACCCAGCTCAGCAATACCGGGGTCAGCACCACCGCCGAGAACATGATGGTCATCACCCAGAGAGCGCCGATGATGGAAACCTTCTGCAGCAGCGGGATCGGCGTGAGCAGCACGCAGAGGATGGCGCCGGCGTCGGAAATCAGCCCCAGCAGGCCGGGCCGGAACAGTTCCTTCATGGTGGCTTCCGCCGCCGCCCGGGGCTGCAGACCATCGCCGTCGCAAAGGTCATCGAAACGGGTGATCAGCTGCACCGAATGACTGAAGCAGCGGGCGGTGATGATGAACGCCACCACGATCACCAGCGGGTCGAAGTTAAAGCCCAGCATCACGCCGATGGCCAGCGCCCAGATCGCCGACACCGTGCCGCTGACCAGCGGCAGCAAGGCACCGCGCCAGGTGCGATTGAGCAGAAACAGAGCCAGCAGCATGGCACCCAGGGACAGCAGCGCGATCACCACGGTCTCGTCCAGGTAATGGTCCACCCAGCCGTACAGAATCGGCTCACCCACCAGGTGATAGGAGACCTGGTCCGGGATCGGGGAAGCGTCGAAGATGGCGTTGATCTGCGGAAAGATTTTTCCGTAGTCCACCTTCTGATCGTAGAAATCCACCTGGATCAGCGCCGATTGCAGATCGCGGTCCACGTAGATGCCGTACACCAGCGGATTGTTGATCACCGCCTCGCGCAGGGTGCGGATGCCGGCGGCGTCCGCGGGCACGTCCGGCCACATCAGGGGCACGCTTTCGATGCCCATGGAGGAGGCGTTCACGGATTTCAGCTTGCGCGAAGCCAGCGACACGATCTGGAACGGGTTGACCCCGCTGACCTTGGCCAGCTCCCGGGTGACGCGCTGGATCTCGGCGAGCATCGGCGGCGTGAAAATCTCGCCCTGCTCGCTTTTCACCACGATGGTGACCTTGTTACTGCCGCCGAAGGTTTCCTTGTACTGCTCGTGGACCTCCACGTAGGGATGGCCCTTGGGCACCATGTCACTGAACACGGTGCGCACGTCGATGCGCAACAGCACCAGCGACATCAGAAAAGTGATCCCCAGAATCAACGCCACCACCAGGCGGCGATGCCGGATGCACAGCTCGGACAGGCCGATGGCGAAACGGCTCATTGACATTATTCTTTCTCCTCTGCCGGCCAGGCGGTCCATTGCCCCTGATGCACACGCCCCAGATCCTCGCCGGTCACCACCAGCCCGTTGGCGGTGGGCAGCGCCCGCGTGTGGTAGCCATTGCTGAAGCCGCGCGCCGTCAGCGGCGACCAGTGACGGCCCTGCTCGGAGGTCAGCAGCACGCCACCGGCGCCCACCGCCAGCCAGTGCTGGCCGTCGTGGGCCACGTCGTAAAGGTGCTCATGGGTACCGCTGTCCACGGCGCGCCAGGACACGCCGGTGTCTTCGCTGAGATACACGCGGCCCTGATTGCCCACGGCCACGCCGGTGGGGCCATGGAAGGCGATGGCCTGCAAGCTCTCGCCCTGCAGTTCCTGGCGTTGCCAGCTGCGGCCCTGGTCGGAGGAACGGAACAGATTGCCGAACTCGGCGGCGATCCAGAGGCCGCCGTCGTCGGCGCGGGTGATGTCGTTGAGCGCCACGTCGGTATCCAGGCTCAGCGCCTGCCAGTCGCCGGCGCCGTCGCCGTCGCCACGAAAAATGGTGCCCATTTCACCGGTGATCCAGAAGGTGCCGTTGAGATAGCTGACGGCGATCAGCTTGCCGGCGTAGTCGGACACCGGCAGTTGCTGGGCGGACCAGCCCTGGCCGGCGTCGCTGAACACCCAGCCCTGGTTGCCCACCGCCACCACCCGGCCCTGGCCCTCCGCGATGCCTTGCAGATTGACCGGTTGCTCGAACGCCCGTCGCGCCCAGAGGCCGTCGGCGTCCCGGTGCAGCACGGTGCCGGCGTTACCGGCGAACCAGAGGGCGCCGTGGCCGTCCCCGGCCACGTCCAGGAAATGATCGCGGGGTTCCACCAGCGGTTGCGGGAGCGGCAGCGGTTCCACCGTGGGTTGCACGAAGGCGGCCGCGTAGCCCAGGCCCGCGACGATGGCCCAGGGCGCGATGCGCGCTACCCAGCCCAGCAGCTTACTGGTCATCGCCCTGCCCTCCCCGGGTCTTGCCGTACTGCCGGCTCAGCCAGCGGAACGCCTTGCCCCCCAGGGCGGTACCGGTAAGGCGTTCCGCCTCACGGACCACGGGCACCAGGTCAAGGGGATCGATGCCGGTTTCCAACCCCATGCTCCGCAGCATCAGTGCCACGTCCTCGGTGGCGACATTGCCGCTGGCGCCGGGGGAGAAGGGGCAGCCGCCCAAGCCGCCGATGGAGGCATCGAACTCACGCACGCCGGCGAGCACGGCGGCATGGATATTGGCCAGCGCCATGCCACGGGTATCATGGAAGTGGCAGGACAACCGCTCCGCCTCCAGGTGCTTGAGCAGCAGGCCGAGCACCGTGTCCACCTTGGCCGGGTCGGCGGCGCCGATGGTGTCGGCGACGATCACCTTGCCGGCGCCGGCGTCTTTCATACGCTCGCCATAATGAGCCACCACCTCCGGCGCCACCGGACCCTCAAAGGGGCATTCAAAGGCCACCGCCAGATAGGCCTGGGCGTTGATGCCTTCATCGGCGGCGCGTGTCACGATTTGCTCGCAGACCTCGGCGGTGCGCGCCAGGGACATGTTGATGTTCTTCTGGTTCATGGTCTCGGTGACCGAGAGCACCACGTTGACGGTGCGCGCGCCGGCGGCTACCGCCCGTTCATAGCCTTTCATGTTCGGCACCAGGGCGGCGTATTGAATACGCTCCGGCACCGGCAGACGGGGAAAGAGCTCCTCGGTACCGGCCATCTGCGGCACCGCCTTTGCCGACACGAAACTGCCCGCCTCCATGAAGCGCAGGCCGGCACCGGCCAACGCTTCGGCCAGCTTCAGACGCTCCTCGACCGTCAGGGTTTTACCCTGGCTTTGCAGGCCGTCACGCAGCCCGACTTCGTTGATTCGGATATCCATGCTCGCCTCCTAGCCGATCACGCCCTGGGCCATGAGCTCCTCGATTTGCGACTCGCTGTAACCGAGCGCGCGCAGGACCTCATGGGTGTGTTGGCCGAGACCGGGAGGGGTGGTGAAGGCTTCTTCGGAATCCACCGACAGCTTGATCGGGTTACCCGGCGCCTTGACCGCGCCACCGTCGCTCTGCGGGATATCCACCACCATGTTGCGAAACAGCACCTGTGGATCGCTGAGCGCTTCGGAGAATTTATTGACGGGCGCGCAGGGAATGCGCGCGCCGGAGAGCAACTCCACCCAGTGAGCGGTGGTGTTGGTAACCAGCAGCTCCTTGAGGATGCCGTTGATCTTGTCCTTGTCGGCGAAGCGCCCGGGCTGGGTCTTGTACTTGGGATCGCGCAGCGCCTCGATGTCGAGTAACGCCACCAGGTTGTCCCAGAAGCTGTCGAAGATCACCGCGATGATCACGAAGCCATCGCTGGTCGGAAAGGCGTCGTAGGGGACATGCACGAAGTGGGAATTGCCGATCGGCTTGGGGTCCTCGCCGCTCAGGAAATACATGGTGGCCATGTAGTTAAGCATGGAGATCTGGCAATCCAGCATGGAGATGTCCACGTGCTGCCCGTAGCCACGCTTTTCCCGTGCATGCAGCGCCGACAACACGCCCATCACCGCGAACATACCGCCGCCCAGGTCGCCGATCGGGATGCCGGCGCGAGCCGGATGATCCCGGTCGTGGCCGGTGATCGACATGCCGCCGCCAATGCCCTGCACCACCTGGTCAAAGGCGGGCCGCTGAAAGTTCGGGCCGGCCTGACCGAAGCCGGTCACGGAACAGGTGATGATGCGTGGATTGATCCTGGAGAGATGCTCGAAATCGATCTTCAACTTGGTGGGGACACCGGCGGAAAAGTTGTCCAGCACGATGTCCGCGTCCTTGACCAGGTCGTAGAAGACCTTCAGACCCGCCTCGCTTTTCAGGTCGATACAAACGCTTTTCTTGTTGCGGTTCAGGGTCAGGAAGTAAGCACCCTGACCGCCGTAGGAATTGTTCGGGTCCTTGGCAAGCAGGCTTCGTGTACCCTCGCCCTTAAGCGGCTCGACCTTGACGGAATCCGCGCCGAGATCGGCCAGAATCATGCCGGCGTAGGGGCCGGAAAGCATATGCGTCAGATCGAGAATCCGGACGCCTTCGAGTGGTTTTGTCATAGGTTGTCAGCACGTTGTGATTGTTGAAGGGTCGCCACTCCCTATCGCAAACACGGTGCCAACTTTGTTTTTTGCTTCTCCGCGTGAATTAGTCGTTTGTTTTTAAAGTCTTTTTCAGGCCGACGACGGTGCCGACCGGGTTTCCCCAGGGACAGCATGGCTTTTCACACGGAAATCCGCGCCTTTCACCCTGAAAGAAAAGACGTGGCGGCTTACCTTTTCCGGCACCGGCAGGCGTCACCGTCGGTCGCGTCTTTTTTTTGCGCGCGGGCCGAGGGTTTCGCGCGCGCCGTAGGAGCGACGTCAGTCGCGATCAACGCCGGTGCCATCCCCATCGCGACTGAAGTCGCGCCCACGGCCCCCCGTTCCTTCAATCTGAAAGCCCACCGTCCGCTCTGAAACAGCCGGGATGCACGGAAAAACCGGCCTTTCCGTAAAAAGCCCTGACGATTCATGCAGTTATTAATCGCCACCGGCTTTGGCATGTGTCTTGCCCTTTCCCGATCATGGGCGCCGCCCGGTCCCGGCGACGCTTCAATAACAGCAATAAAGGAAACCGACCCCATGACCGATTCGCACCACTACTCCCATCTGCTCAGTCCGTTGAAAATCGGTAACGTCACGGTGCGCAACCGTTTGATGCAAACCGCCCATGCCAAGGGCTTCCACGCCGGCAATGGCCTCACCAACGACCGCGACATCTACTACCAGGCGGAGCGCGCCAGGGGCGGGATCGGCCTGATCGTCACCGGCGCCCGCCACACCCACCCACATTCCACCGGCCCGGGCCGCACCCTGGCCCGGGGCAATCGTGAGGAAATCATCGAGCGGGACCGGGAGATGTGCCGGGCGGTACAGGCCCACGGCGGTCGCATCGTCGCGCAGTTGATCCACTTCGGCCCCCAGGGCCGTAGCGGTGCCCTGGACGACTATCGGGTGCTGTGGGGACCTTCCACCATGAAGTCCCCCGCCTATAACGAGTGGGCAAAGGAAATGACCAAAGCGGAGATGGACGAGGTCTCGGAGCACTTCGCGCTCACCGCCCGCTACTCCAAGGAAGCGGGCTTCGACGGCGTGGAACTGCATTACTCCCACGGCTATCTGCACCAGCAGTTTTTGTCGTTCGTCTACAACAAGCGCACCGACGAGTACGGCGGCAGCCTGGAAAACATCGTGCGCTTTCCCATCGAAACGCTGCAGCGGGTGCGCGACGAGGTGGGCCCGGACTTCATGGTCGGCATCCGCATATCCATGGACGAGTGCACCGTGGACGGCATGCACGCCGACCAGGCCATCGAGATGACCCGCCTGATGGTGCGCACCGGTCTGGTGGACTACGTGAGCGCCACCGCCGGCACCTACGCCGCCCACGCGGATCAGATTCCGCCGGGGGACTACCCGGAAAACTGGCTGGTGAAGGACGGCGCGCGGATGCGCAAGGCGATCCGCGAGGAGGCCGACATCCCCATGTTCATCGTCGGCCATATCGTCGATCCCAAGGAAGCGGATGAACTGGTGGCCAATGGCGCCGCCGATATGGTGGCCATGACCCGCACCCAGATCGCCGATCCGGAATTCGCCAACAAACTGCGCGATGGTCGCGAGGACGAAATCAATCACTGTATTCGCTGCAACCAGGCCTGCATCGCCCGGCTGATGGTGGGCAACGCCATTTCCTGCGTGGTCAACCCAGCCGCCGGTCGCGAGCGTCGTTTCGGCGCCCACACCCTGACGCCGGCGGCGTCCCCCGGCCATTGGCTGGTGATCGGCGGCGGCCCCGCCGGCATGAAGGCGGCCCTGGTGCTGCGCCAGCGTGGCCACCGGGTGACCCTGGTGGAAGCCGGCGACCGATTGGGCGGCCAGCTCAATCTGGCGGCACGGCTGCCACGCCGGGAGAAGTTCGGCTTTCTGCCCCGTGATCTGGAGCGCCAGCTGCGCAAGGCCGGTGTCAACATCCAGCTCAATACCCGCCTGGACGCGGACCAGGTGGCGGCCTTCGGCGCCGACGGCGTGATCGTGGCCACCGGTTCGCGGCCGCTGAAAACCGGCTTCACCTCCACCCGACCGGCGGTGGACCGGGTGCCGGGTATGGATCAGGACAATGTGCTCAGCGTGGTGGAGGTGCTGGAGAACCCGGAGCCAGTGGGTCGCAGGGTGGTGCTGTTCGACGAGGACGGTGGCCGCTACGCCCTGGGTACCGCAGAGTTCCTGCTCGACCGGGGCCACCAGGTGCATCTGGTCAGCCGCTTCAACGCGCTCTCGCCCAATCTGGCGCTGACCCTGGATCTGCCAGTGAACTACCGGCACGTGTTCGAGAAAGGGCTGGAATACACCATCAACAGTTGGGTGCGTTCCGTGGACGGCCAGCGCGCGCAACTGTTCAACCTGTTCACCGACCGCGACAGCCAGGCACTGGAAGCGGACACCTTCGTGATCGCCGCCGGCCACGCCGCCCACAACGGCCTCTATCGGCAACTGCAAGGACGCATCACCAACCTGCACTGCATCGGCGATGCGCTGCTGCCGCGCCCACTCCAGGACGTGATCTACGAAGGCATGCTGGCCGGCCGGGAGATGCTCGACGACCCGGATCGCTTTATCGAACAGGGCGAACTGGAAAGCTTCGACCACGACTGGCGCGAAACGCTGGGCACCCAGGCGCAATAGGAGACGGCACATCATGACTCAGGAACGTTATCCCCATCTGTTCCGTCCGCTGCGGGTAGGCAATATCGAGATTCGTAACCGGCTGATGCAGTCCGCCCACGCCATGGCGTTCAACACCCGCGATGGCATCACCACCAACCGGGATATCGAGTACCACGCCGCCCGCGCCCGGGGCGGCATCGGTCTGATGATCACCGGCAACCGGCTGATCCATCCCACCTCCAACACTTTTTGCCGGGGCTACGCCTATGGCTACCGGGAGGAAATGGTGGAGCGCGACCGCGCCCTGACCCGGGCGGTGCACGACCACGGCGCGCGCATCTTCGCCCAGCTCAACCACTTCGGTGTGATGGGCGAAACCCACGCCATGGACGACTACCGGGTGCTGTGGTCGTCGTCCAACATCAAATCGCCGGTGTTCGGTGAAATGGCCAAGGCCATGGAACGCCAGGACATGGACGAAGTGGTGGAAGGCTGGACCCGCTCCGCCGAATACGCCCAGGCGGCGGGCTTCGACGGGGTGGAGGTGCACCTGGCGCACAGCTATCTGCTGCATCAGTTCATCTCGCCGCTGTTCAACAAGCGCCAGGATGAGTATGGCGGCAGCTTCGAAAACCGTCTGCGTTTTCCGTTGGAGGTGATCCGCGCGGTACGCGAGCGGGTCGGGCCCGATTTCGTGGTGGGCGTGCGTCTGACCCTGGACGAGATGGTGCCCGGCGGCCTGGCGGTGGACGACTGGATTGAGGTGGCGCGCACCGTGGAGGCCACCGGCTGCATCGACTACATCATGACCACCGCCGGGGTGTACCAATCCGCCAGCTACATCATGCCGCCGGCGGACGTGCCCAACGGCTGGCTGGCCGACCCGGCGGCGCGCCTCAAGCAGGCGGTGGGCCTGCCGGTGTTCGCGGTCTCCGGCATCACCACCGCCGCCGAGGCGGAGGCGATCCTGGCCCGGGACGGCGCCGACATGGTGGCCATGACCCGGGCACAGATCGCCGACCCGGATTTCGCCAACAAAACCCGCCAGGGCCGCGAGAACGAAATCTACCATTGCCTGCGCTGCAACCAGGGCTGCGTGGCGCGGCTGTTCTACGGCACCTCCATGACCTGCCAGGTGAACCCGGCCACCGGCCGCGAGGAACGTTTCGCGCCGCACACCGAAACGCCGGCGGCGACGGCGGGCCACTGGGTGGTGATCGGCGGCGGCCCGGGCGGCATGAAGGCGGCGGAGGGCCTGGCCCGGCGCGGCCACCGGGTGACCCTGCTGGAGAAGGACCAGCGCCTGGGCGGCCAGGTCAATCACATCGTCAAACTGCCGCGCCGGGACAGCTTCGCCTGGATCACCAAGGACCTGGGCACCCAGTTGGAGAAACTGGGCGTGGACGTGCGCCTGGGCAGCGAGGCGGACGTGGACGGCGTGCTCGCCCTGCAACCGGATGGCGTGATCGTGGCGACCGGCTCCACCCCGGACCGCAGCGGCTATTCCGACATCAACCCGCTGGTGCCGGCGATCCCCGGCGTCGACGCGCCCCATGTGCTGACCGCCGTGGACGTGCTGGAAGGCGCCGAGGTGGGCCGGCGGGTGCTGGTGCTGGACGAGGAAGGCAACCGCTATTCCGCCGGCATCACCGAGTATCTGCTGGAAAAAGGGCACCATGTCCATCTGGTGACCCGCTGGAACGCCCTGTTCCACAAGCTGGCCCAGACCCTGGACCAGCCGGTGGTGTACGGCAAGCTGCCCGGCGACCGTTTCCAGGCCACCCTGAACAGCTGGGTGAGCAGCTTCGAAAACGGCAAGGTGGACCTGTACCAGCTCTACACCGGCGAAACCCGCACCCTGGACGACATCGACACCGTGGTCCTGGCGGTACGCCATCTGCCGGCGGAGGCGCTCTACCTGGCGCTCAAGGAACGCCACCCGAAGGTACACCGGGTGGGCGATTGCCAGGCCCCGCGCAAGACCGACCACGCCATCTTCGAGGGCTTCCTGGCTGGCCGGGAGGAATTCGACAATTGGACCCGCTACGTGGAACCGGGCTCCCTGGAACAGTTCGATCCGACCCTGCCGGAGCGGCTTGGCAAGCTGCCGGTGTGACGCTCAGCCCCGGGGCCCGTCCCCCGGGGCGCGGCGCCGCCAGTACCAGGCCAGCAAGGAACCGGACAGGTTGTGCCAGACGCTGAACAGCGCCGCCGGCAGCGCGGCGCTGGCGGAGAAATGCTTCACCGCCAGCGCCACCCCGAGGCCGGAATTCTGCATGCCCACCTCGATGGCCAGGGTGCGCGCCCGCGCCGGGTCCAGCCGCAGCAGCCGCGCACCGCCATAACCCAGACTCAGGCCGAGCAGGTTGTGCAGCACCACCGCCAGCATCACCAGCAGCCCACCGCTGGCGATGCGCTCCCGGTTCAGCGCCACGATCACACCGATCACCAGCACGATGGCGATCACCGACACCAATGGGAACACGTTGCGCACCGGCGTCAGTCGGGCGCCGAAAAAACTGTTCAGGAAGGTGCCCGCCACCACCGGCAGCAGGATGATCTTGACCAGGGAACCAAGCATGGAGGCCACCGGCACGTCGATGGCCTGGCCCTGGTAGAGCCATACCAGCAACGGCGTTGCCAGCACCGCCAGCAGAGTGGACACCGAGGTCATGGCGATGGACAGGGCCACGTCCGCCCGCGCCAGGTAACAGATCACGTTGGAGGCAGTGCCGCCCGGGCAGGCGCCCACCAGCACCAGACCCAGCACCCATTCCGGCGGCAGGCGCAGCAGGGTGCCCACCAACAACCCCACCAGCGGCATGATCAGGAACTGCAGCGCCACCCCGGCACCGATCACCACCGGGCGCTTGCCGACATCGGCGAAGTCCGCCCAGGTGAGTGTCATGCCCATGCCGAACATGATCAGCATAAGTAGCGGCACGATGGCCCAACTCAGGGTCGCCAACTGGTCGGGAAAAGCGAATGCGAAGCCCGAGAACAGAATCGCCCACAGCGGGAACAGGCGGGTGAGGGTTTGTATCATCGGTCGGGTGGCCTGAATTCAGTCGGTGCCGCCGCGGGCCTTCACCGACTCGAAATCCTCGTCCTTCAGTTCCGGCAGCTTTTCATCGCAGCCCTGAATGCCCTGCCGGCGCAGGTTGTCGCACACCCGGTCCAACTTGCCATCCACCGCGTGCAGGTGGTCCAGCAGCGCGCCGATGGCCTCCGCCACCGGGTCGGGCATGTCGTTGCTGACGCCGTAGGCCTGAAAGCCGATCTTGTCCGCCATCTCCTTGCGGTTCTTTTCCTGCTCGGTGGCCGGCTGGCCGATCACGCGGCCGGGAATGCCGACCACGGTAGCCCCCTCGGGCACCTCCTTGGTCACCACGGAGTTGGAGCCGATCTTGGCGTCCTTGTGCACCGTGAACGGCCCCAGCACCTTGGCGCCGGCGCCCACCACCACGCCGTCTTCCAGGGTCGGGTGGCGCTTGCCCTTGTCCCAGCTGGTGCCGCCCAGGGTGACGCCGTGATAGAGGGTGACGTCGTCACCGATCTCGGCGGTTTCGCCGATCACCACGCCCATGCCGTGGTCAATGAAAAAGCGCCGGCCGATGCGCGCGCCGGGGTGAATCTCGATGCCGGTGAGCCAGCGGCTGAAGGTGGAAATCAACCGTGCCAGCTGTTTGAAGTTACGCCGCCACAGCCAGTGGGCCAGGCGGTGGAACAGCACCGCGTGCAGCCCCGGGTAGTTGAGCAGGACTTCCAGGGTGTTGCGCGCCGCCGGGTCGCGGTGGAACACGGAATTGATGTCCTCTTTGATCTGCTTAAACATAGCTACCTCGAATCCTGGCCCCGCAGGCGCTTTTCCAAAGCCACCAGGGTGCCGCGCAGAATACTGATCTCCATTTTGTCCGGGCGGGCACGCAGGAACAAACGCCGCATGCGCGTCATCACCTGCCCGGGCTGCTCCGGGTCCAGGAACCCGCTGTCCTCCATCAACCGCTCCAGGTGCTCCAGGAAACCCTGCACGGTCTGGTTGCTGGCCGGCTCCACGTCCCAGAACATTTCCGGCAGTGGCATGGTGGCGCGTTTGGACCGGTTGCCGCGCGGCTCCGCCTCGTCGCCGACCAGGGCCAGGCGCAGTTCATAGGCCAGCAACTGCACCGCCGAGGCCACATTGAGAACACCGTACTCCGGGTTGGTGGGCACGGTGACATGCAGGTTGCAGCGATGCAGTTCCTCGTTGGTGAGCCCGCGGTCCTCGCGACCGAACAGCACCGCGATGCGGGTGTCCTCCGGCTCGTGTTGGAGCTGGGCGGTGAGCTGGCGCGGCGTCAGGCAGGGCCAGGGTACCCGGCGCAGGCGGGCACTGGTGCCCACCACCAGGCTGGCGCCTTCCAGGGCCTCGTCCAGGTCCGCGCAGACCCGGGCATTGGCCAGGATGTCGCCGGCCCCGGAGGCGCGGGCGGTGGCCTCCGCGCTGGGGTAGGTCCTGGGCGCCACCAGGCGCAGGTCCGCCAGCCCCATGGTTTTCATGGCGCGCGCGGCGGCGCCGATGTTGCCGGGGTGGGTGGTCTCCACCATCACCACGCGCACCTTGTCGAGCATGTTCGATTCCCGGAGCTTGCGAAGAAGGAAGGGGATTTTAGGCCCTGAGCCCGGCAAACGCGAGGATCGCGCCGGGCGGCGGGTGCGCCGGCGCGGGTCTGCCTTCCTGGTTCGCGCTCTGTTACAATCCGCCTCCCATCCGGCTCCCCATGTCCCGGGAGCCCGCTCTTTCAAACCGATAGGATGATTGCATGCACGCGCCGCAAGTGAATATTGCCCTGCGAGCCGCCCGCCAGGCGGGCAACCTGATCCGCCGCGCGGCGGAGAACGGCGACCCGCTGAAGGTGGATCGCAAGGAGGCCCACGACTTCGTCACCCAGGTGGACAAGGCCGCCGAGGCACGCATCATCGACGTCATCCGCAAGGCCTACCCGGACCACGGCATCCTGGCCGAGGAAGGCGGCGAGCTGCCCGGCAAGGGCGACGGCGCCGAGCATCTGTGGGTGATTGATCCGCTCGACGGCACCACCAACTTCATCCACGGCTTTCCCCAATACGCGGTTTCCATCGCCCTGAAGATCAAGGGCCGGGTGGAGCATGGCGTGATCTATGATCCGCTGCGCGAGGAGGAATTCACCGCCAGCCGAGGCCGGGGCGCGGCGCTGAACGGTCGCCGCATCCGGGTATCCGGTCGCGCCAGCCTGGATGGCGCCCTGATCGGCACCGGCTTCCCGTTCCGCACCGACCAGATGGCCTACATCGACGCCTACCTGGGCATGTTCCGGGCCATCGCCGAGGACACCGCCGGCCTGCGCCGGCCCGGCTCCGCCGCCCTGGACCTGGCCTGGCTGGCCGCCGGCCGCACCGACGGCTTCTTCGAGCTGGGCCTGCAGGAATGGGACATGGCCGCCGGCACCCTGCTGATCACCGAGGCCGGTGGCCTGGTGGGCGATGTGGCCGGCGGCCACAACCACCTGACCCGGGGCAACCTGGTGGCCGGCACCCCCAAGGTGTTCAAGGGCCTGCTGCAGAAGATCAAACCGCACCTCACCGACAGCCTCAAGCGCGGCTAAGCCGCGCCTGTCCCGACCCGCCGTATTCCGTAGGAGCGGCTTTAGCCGCGATGGCTCCCGTGATTGGATGGCGCTATCGCGGCTAAAGCCGCTCCTCGGAGACCCGCCACGTAAAAGCCTGCGTCAAGGGATAGGACTCATCGCCAAGCTCTGCTAGCGTTAAACCCATTATGGTTAGCGCGTAGATGCATTTGCAGGAGAGCCCGATGAGCCAGTTCCAACTGAAAGACAAAGACCTGTTCCGTCAGCAGTGCTACATCAATGGCCAGTGGTGCGACGCCGAGGACGGCGCCACCATCGACGTGGACAACCCCTCCACCGGCGACATCATCGGTCAGGTTCCGCGCATGAAGGAGGCGGATACCCGCCAGGCCATCGCCGCCGCCGACAACGCCCTGCCCGCCTGGCGCGCCAAGACCGCCGCCGAGCGCGCCGATCTGCTGTACCGCTGGTATGAGCTGATGATGGAACATCAGGACGACCTGGGCGCCATCATGACCCTGGAGCAAGGCAAACCGCTGGCGGAATCCAAGGGCGAGATCGCCTACGCCGCGTCGTTCCTTAAATGGTTCGCCGAGGAAGCCCGCCGCCTGTACGGCGACACCATCCCCGGCGCCAAGCCCGGCCAGCACATCGTGGTGATCAAGCAGCCGGTGGGCGTCACCGCCGCCATTACGCCGTGGAACTTCCCGGCGTCCATGATCACCCGCAAGGCCGGCGCCGCCCTGGCCGCCGGCTGCACCATGGTGGTCAAGCCGGCCAGCGCCACCCCCTACTCCGCCCTGGCCCTGGGCGAGCTGGCCACCCGCGCCGGCATCCCCGCCGGTGTGATCAATGTGATCACCGGTTCCGCCGCCGCCATTTCCCAGACCATCACCAGTTCACCGGTGGTTCGCAAGGTGAGCTTCACCGGCTCCACCGAGGTGGGCAGCCAGTTGATGGCCAACTGCGCCGAACACATCCAGAAGGTGTCGCTGGAGCTGGGCGGCAACGCCCCCTTCCTGGTGTTCGACGACGCCGATCTGGACAAGGCGGTGGAAGGCGCCATCGCCTCCAAGTTCCGTAACACCGGCCAGACCTGCGTGTGCGTGAACCGCTTCCTGGTGCAGGATGGCGTGCACGATGCCTTCGTCGAAAAACTCAAGGCGGCGATCGAAAAACTGAAAGTGGGCGACGGCTTCGAGGAAGGCGTCACCCAGGCACCGCTGATTAACAAGGGCGCCGTGGACAAGGTGCTTGAGCACATCAAGGATGCCCGTGAGAAAGGCGGCAAGGTGGTGCTCGGCGGCGAAGCCCATGAGCGCGGCGGCAACTTCGTGCAGCCCACCTTGATCGTGAACGCCAGCCAGGACATGGAGTTCTGCGTGGAGGAAACCTTCGGCCCGCTGGCGGCGGTGATCCGCTTCCAGGACGAACAAGAAGGCATCCGCATGGCCAATGACACCCCGTTCGGCCTGGCTTCCTACTTCTACAGCGAGAACATCCACCGGGTGTGGCGCGTGGCCGAAGCCCTGGAAGCCGGCATGGTGGGCATCAACGAGGGGCTGATTTCCAACGCGGCGGCGCCGTTTGGCGGCGTCAAGGAATCCGGCCTGGGCCGCGAAGGCTCCAAGTACGGCATCGAGGAATACTGCGAGATCAAATACCTCTGCATGGGCTGAGCCCCGGGCCGTGGGAACGTTCTGATCGGGAGCCATTATGACCGATTCACATCGCATCGCACTGCTCCCCGGCGACGGCATCGGTCCCGAGGTGATGGCCGTGGCCGAGGCAGTGTTGAAAACACTGATCCACGGCCACGACCTGCCGCTGGACCACGAGGTGCTGCCCTGGCCGGCCACGGACTGGCACCGGCGCCACGGCGCCATGATGCCCGAGGATGCGCTGGACCGGCTGCGCCAGTACGACGCGCTGCTGCTCGGCGCCCTGGGTGACCCGGGCCCGCTGGATGACCCGCACCGTTATCATCTTCCCGACGGCATTTCCCTGGCACCGCTTCTGACCCTGCGCAAGGGACTCAATCTGTGGGCCTGCGAACGGCCCGCCCGCTTTTACCCCGGTACCGTTCAGTATCTGGCCGATCCCCGCGCCCGGGACCTGGACATGCTGGTGATCCGTGAAAACAGCGAGGGTGAATACGCCGGCCAGGGCGGCCGTCTGCGCGCCGGCACCCGCGACGAAATCGCCAACCAACTGGAGGTGTTCACCCATGCGGCCACGGAACGTCTGATCCGCCACGCCTTCGAGCAGGCCCGCGCCCGGGCGGCGGAGCGAACCCGTGAGGGTCGCGAGCGGGTGTTCAATGAGCCCGGCGGCGAGGACAAGCCCGCCCAGGTGTGCCTGATCACCAAGCGCAACGCACAAGCATTCTGGGGTGAGCTGTACACCGAGGTATTCCGGGAGGTGGCCGCGGATTATCCGGACATCGCCACCCACCATGAGCTGGTCGACGCCGCCGCCATGAAATTCGTGCAGGCGCCCTGGCGCTTCGACGTGGTGGTGGCGAGCAATCTGCACGGCGATATTCTCACCGACCTGGCGGCGGTGCTCGCCGGAGGTCTCGGCGTGGCCCCCTCCGCCAACCTCAATCCTTCCGATCCAGGCCAGCCCGCCCTGTTCGAGCCCACTCATGGTTCAGCGCCGGACATCGCCGGCCAGGGCGTGGCCGATCCTCGGGCCACCCTGTTCAGTCTGGCCCTGCTGCTGCAATGGCTGGGCGAAAAAAACGCGATTTTTTATGGCGCGGCGCGCCATTTGCATGAGACGCTGAAGTCGGACCTGGCCGGTGAACACCCGGCGAGCGGCACCGAAGCCATCGGTGCGCGGATTCAAGGCGCCCTGGGCGGGAGCCGCTGATCCGGTCTTGATCCAAGGCCGGCACCCTCCGCCCAGATCGACGAGGGAGGAGCAAGCCATGAATCATCTGTCTCCACTGCTGGTGCAATCCAGCGGCATCTGCGCGGAACGCGGTGAAGGGAGCTATCTGTACGACAGCGAGGGCCGGCGCTGGCTGGACTTCACGTCAGGCATCGGGGTCACCGCCACCGGTCACTGCCACCCCCGTGTGGTGGAAGCGGCCCAGCGTCAGGTGGGCACCCTGGTGCACGCTCAGTACGCCACCGTCACCCACCCCAACATGCTGCGGCTCACCGACCGTCTCTACGAGCACCTGCCCGGTGCCCTGGACGCGGTGGCGTTCTCCAACTCCGGCAGCGAGGCCATCGAGACCGCCCTGCGGCTGGTGCGCCAGGCCAGCGGCCGGCCCAACATCATCGCCTTCACCGGCGGTTTCCATGGCCGCACTCTGGCGGCGGCCTCCATGACCACCTCCACCACCAAGGTCCGCAGCGGCTGGCAGCCACTGATGGCCGGCGTCTGCTTCAGCCCCTTCCCTCATAGCTACCGCTATGGCTGGAGCGAGGACGACACCGTGGATTTCTGCCTCCAGGAGCTGGACCACCTGTTCCTGACCCAGTCGGCGCCGGCGGACACCGCCGCCATGATCATCGAGCCGGTGCAGGGCGAATACGGCTACTACCCGGCCACGCGGCGCTTCATGCAGGGCTTGCGCGAGCGCTGCGACAAGCACGGCATTCTGCTGATCGCCGATGAGATCCAGGCCGGCTACGGGCGCACCGGTCGCTTCTGGAGCCATCAGCACTACGATGTGCAACCGGACGTGCTGGTCACCGCCAAGGGCCTGGCCAGCGGTTACCCGCTGTCCGCCGTGGCCGCTGGTCGCGCCCTGATGGCCGAGGGCTGGCCCGGTTCCCAGGGCGGTACCTACGGCGCCAACGCGGTGGCCTGCGCCGCCGCCCTGGCCACCCTGGACGTGATCGAGGAGGAGGATCTGGTGGCCCACGCCGCCGGTGAGGGCGACTACCTGCGCCAACGGCTGGAGTCGCTGCGCGGGCGTTATCAGTGTATCGACGAGGTGCGCGGCCTGGGGCTGATGCTGGGCCTGGAGATCGTCAAGGCTCCCGGGCAGGCCGATGGCGAGCGTGCCGGCGCCCTGCTCAAGGCCTGTGAAAGCAGCGGTTTGCTGCTGCTGCGTTGCGGCACCCACGGCCAGGTAGTGCGCTGGTTGCCGCCGCTCACCGCCAGCCGAAGGGAAATCGACCGGGCGGTGGATCTGTTCCAGGACGCGCTGGAGGAAACGGCATGAAGGAAGCCCGCGTGACCGTTCTTCTGGCTCCGGACGAGCCGCCATTGCCCGGCCTGGAAGCGCTAAGGTACCAGGCCCGGGTGCGCCAGCTGCAAGGTGACGAAGGACTCGCGGAGGCGCTCGCCGACACTGACGTGCTGGTGGTCACGGATTTCCGCGTGGACGCTCTGCAGGCGGCCTGGCCGGACCCGTGTCCGATCCAGTGGGTGCATGCCACCAGTGCCGGGGTCGACGCCCTGATGATTCCTCCGATTCGCGACGGCGGCTTCCCGGTGACCAACGCCGCCGGAGTATTCGACCGGGGCATCGCCGAATACGTGCTGGGCGCGGTTCTGATGTTCGCCAAGGGCACCCTTACCAACCTGGCACTGCAACGGCAGCACCGCTGGCTACACCGGGAAACGGCGCTGATCCGCGACCAGCGCGCTCTGGTGGTGGGCGCCGGGTCCATCGGGACCTACGTGGCCAACATGCTGGGCGCCATGGGCATGGAAGTGATGGGCACCGCCCGACGCGCCCGACCGGACGCCGCCTTCGAGTACGTGTATGCCCAGGAAGACCTCCCCGACCTGCTTGGTTACGCGGACTACGTGATCGTCACCGCGCCGCTGACACCGGAAACCGAGGGATTGTTCGACGACCACCACTTCGGGCTCATGAAGCCTGGCGCCGCCTTCATCAACGTGGGGCGTGGCGCCATCGTGCAAACCGACGCCCTGCTGCGCGCCCTGGACGGCCCCCTGGGCGGCGCCGCCCTGGACGTGTTCGAGCAAGAGCCATTGCCCGAGGGGCACCCGCTCTGGGACCGTTCCGACGTGATGATCTCCGCCCATATGGCCGGCGATTTCATCGGCTGGCGTCAGGCCCTGGGCAAGCAGTTCACGGACAACTTCAACCGCTGGCGACTCGGCGAGCCGCTGGCCAATCCGGTGGACACGGCGCGGGGTTATGGACGCCGTTGAAGAAGGAGGAAAGCCATGGCCGATGAAATCAGGATGCTCACCGCCACCGCCCTGAAAAGGGCCTTCGAAAGCGGCGACCTGTCGCCGGTGGAGGTCGCGGCCACCCTGCTCGACCACGTACAGCATCACGACCACGCCATCAACGCCTGGTGTCTGATTGATCGCGATACCACCCTGGCCGAGGCCGGCGCCGCCGAGCAGCGCTACCGCCGGGGGGAACCCCGCGGGCTGCTGGACGGCATCCCGGTGGCGGTGAAGGATGTCTTCCTGACGCCGATGTGGCCCACCGTCAAAGGCTCGCGCACCATCGACCCGGAGAGCACCCTGAACAAGCGCTCGCCGGCGGTGGCGGCCCTGGAGCGGCACGGCTATGTGCCCCTGGGCAAGACCACCACGCCGGAGTTCGGCTGGAAGGGCATCACCGACAGCCCTCTGTGCGGCCCCACCAACAACCCCTGGAACCCGGAAAAGACCGCCGGCGGCTCCAGCGGCGGCTCGGCGGCGGCGGTGTCGGCGTGCATGGCGCCGCTGGCCCTGGGCACCGACGCTGGCGGCTCGATCCGTATCCCCGCCGCGTTCTGCGGCATCGTCGGCCACAAGCCCACCTTCGGCGAAGTGCCGCACTGGCCGGCCAGCCCGTTCGGCACCCTGGCCCACGCCGGGCCCATGACCCGTACGGTGGAAGACTGCGCGCTGATGATGCAGGTGCTCACCGAAGCGGACCCGCGCGACGCCCAGGCGGCGCCGCGCCGCAACGTGGATTATCTGGGCGCGCTCCAGGGCGACCTGAGCGGCCTGCGGATCGCATACAGCAACAATCTTGGCTATGTGGACGTGGACCCGGAGATCGAACGCGCCACCGCCGAGGCGCTGGCGGTATTCCGGGATCTGGGCGCCACCGTGGTGGAGGTGGACCCGGGGTTCAGCAACCCGCTGGCCGCCTTCGGCCACCTGTTCTACGGGGGCGCCGCCAACGCCTGCCGGGATCTGGGCCCGCGCAAGCGCGACCTGATGGACCCGGCTCTGGTTCAGGTGGTGGAAAAGGCGGAGAAGCTGTCCATGCTTGACTACCTGGCGGCGGTCAATGAGCGCATGGCGCTGTCGGAACGGATGGCGGTGTTTCATCAGAAGTACGATCTGCTGGTCACTCCGACGCTGCCGATCACCGCTTTCGACACCAACCGGGAAGTGCCGCGGGACTGGCCCAATACCCGCTGGCCCACCTGGACCCCGTTCACCTACCCGTTCAACATGACCGGCCAGCCGGCCCTGTCGGTGCCCGTGGGGCGCGCCAGCGACGGCCTGCCCATGGGGCTGCAAATCGTCGGGCGCCGCTTCCAGGACGAGTTGGTGCTCAAGGCCGGCCACCTGTTCGAACAGGCCCGCCCGTTCACCGAGCGCCCGGATCTGGCGCTCGCCGGCATGGAGGCGTGATCATGAGCAACATCAACCTGGACACGGATTTCTACGAAACCGAGGACCCGATCTGGAACCCGGCGCTGCTCACCATTCCGGTGCCGGGCATTCGCCGCATGGTGAACCTGGCATCGACCATGGACGACGTGATCCACCTGTCGATCGGCCAGCCGGATCTGAAACCGCCGGAGCACGTGGTGCAGGCGACGGTGGACGCCCTGCAGGCCGGGCAGACCGGCTACACCATGGACGCCGGCCTGCCGGAGCTGCTGGAAGCGCTGGCCGAATATTACGGCGAGCGCTACCACCGCACCCTGGTGCCGGAAAACATCATGATCACCACCGGCGCCACCGAGGCCATCTATCTTGCGCTCACCGCCACCTCGGCGCCGGGCCGGGAATTCATCGTGCCGGAGCCGTCGTTCATGCTGTACGCGCCGCTCATTCGCATGAACGGCGGCGTGGTGAAGAGCATCCCCACCCGGGCGGAAAACCAGCACCAGCTCGATCCCCAGGAAGTGATCGACGCCATCGACGCCAATACCTACGCCATCGTGCTCAACTCGCCGAGCAACCCCACCGGCACCGTCTACCCCCGGGAAACCATTGAGGCGATCGTGCAGGAGGCGGCCTACCGGGGCGTCTATGTGATCAGCGACGAGGTCTACGATCACCTGATCTACGACGGCAAGGAATATCCCAGCGTGCTGTCCTGCTGCTCGGACCTGGACCACGTCATGGTGATCTCCAGTTTCTCCAAGACATTCAGCATGGCGGGCATGCGCATTGGCTGGCTGATGGCCAGCCAGGGGGCGATCAAGAAACTCCGGCGCTATCACATGTTCACCACCACGGTGGCGAACACGCCCTGCCAGTGGGCCGGGGTGGCGGCGCTGCGCGGCGACCGGGGCTTTATCGACCGGATGCTGGAGGAATACCAGCGTCGCCGCGATCGCCTGGTGGAGCTGGTCAAACAGACGCCCCACCTGACCGGCTACCGGCCCGACGGCGCCTTCTACCTGTTCCCCTCCCTGCCAGAGGGGGTCAACGGCGGCAACGTGGCGTTGAAACTGCTGCGCGAAACCGGAGTGTGCACGGTGGCCGGGGAGACCTTCGGGGACAGTTGCTCGAACTCGCTGCGGATCAGCTACTCCACCTCGCTGGATCAGATCGAGGCCGCCTTCGAGCGCATCATTCCATGGATGGAAAAGCAGGACTGGTAGCAACACCCCAAAACGCAGGAGCGGCTTCAGTCGCGATCTGGTTTACCGGTGATCGCGGCTGAAGCCGCTCCTACGACGACGGGGCTTGGCGGGCGCCGCCCTCAAGGCATTTCGTCGATTTCTTCTTTCTCGGGCTCCAGGAAGTCATCCTTGGAAACGCCCAGGGTGAACAGCAGGTTCGCCACCACGTAAATGGACGAGTAGGTACCCACGAAGATCCCCACCAGCAGCGCCTCGGAGAAGGCGCGCATCACTTCACCGCCGAAGAAGAACAGCGCCACCAGCACCAGCATGGTGGTAAAGGAAGTGTTGATGGTACGGCTCAGGGTCTCACTGATGGCACCGTTGACGATCACGTGCGGGTCGGTTTCCCGGGTGTTGCGGAAATTCTCGCGAATCCGGTCGGCAACCACGATGGAGTCGTTCAGCGAGTAACCGATCAGCGCCAGCACCGCCGCCAGCACCGTCAGATCGAACGGCCAGCGCACCAGGGAAAACAGACCCAGTACGATGATCACGTCGTGCAGCAGGGCCGCCACGGTAGCGATGCCGAACTTGTTGCTGAACCGGAACCAGACGTACACCAGCATCAGGCCCAGGGCCATGAGCATGGCCAGACCGGACTGATCACGCAGTTCGTCGCCCACCTGCGGCCCGACGAATTCCACCTGCTTGAGTTCCAGGTCGTCAATGCCGGCGGACAGGATCCGGTAGACATTCTGACCGACCTGATCAGCTTCCATGCCGTCCTGGGGGCCGACCCGGACACTGATGTCACGGGTGGAACCATACTGCTGCACCACCGCATCATCGAAGCCGGCTTGTTCCAGATCCTCGCGCACCTGCGCGATATCGATATCATCCGCCGCTTCCACCACCACGGTGGTGCCACCGGTGAAATCCAGGCCCAGGTTCAGGCCACGGGTGGCGAGCAGAATGATGGACGCCACCACCAGGCAGATCGACAAGGCACCCAGCACCTTGCGGATGCCCATGAAATTGATCGTTTTCGTAGGCGTAGGCATAGCCACCTCAGATGCTCAGTTTGGTCGGCGCCCGGGCGCCGCGACCGTAGGTCATTTCCACCATGGCGCGGGTACCCACGATGGCGGTGAACATGGACGACAGGATGCCGATGAACAGCGTCACGGCGAAGCCCTGTACCGAGCCGGTGCCGGCGGAGAACAGGATCACCGCCACGATCAGGGTGGTGATGTTGGCGTCCAGGATGGTGGTGAAGGCGCGGTTATAGCCTTCATCGATGGCTTCACGGGGCCGCCTGCCGTTGCGCAATTCCTCGCGGATGCGCTCATAGATCAGCACGTTGGCGTCCACCGCCATGCCCACGGTCAAGACGATGCCGGCGATGCCCGGCAACGTCAGGGTGGCGCCGGGGATCAGCGACATCACGCCGACGATGATCACCAGGTTCCCGAGCAGAGCGATGTTGGCGAAGACGCCGAACATCTTGTACCAGAGCAGCATGAACACCAGCACCAGGCCCATGCCCAGCGCCATGGATTTGAGCCCCGCCTCAATGTTCTCGCGGCCCAGGCTCGGCCCCACGGTACGTTCCTCGACGATGGTCACCGGTGCCGCCAGGGAACCGGCGCGCAGCAGCAGGGCCAGTTCCGAAGCCTCCGCCGGACTGTCCAGGCCGGTGATCCGGAAACGGCTGCCCAGGGTATCCTGGATGGTGGCCACGTTGATCACGTAGCGCTCGGTGGTGCTTTGCGGCACCTGACTGCGCTCGCCGTCCTCGCCCTCCACCGTCTTCATCTCGGTCTTGGTTTCGATGAACAGCACCGCCATGGGGTTGCCCACGTTCTTGGCGGTGATCCGCTGCATGCTGCGCGCGCCGGTGGAATCCAGCTCCACGTTCACCTGCGGCTGACCGCTTTGCTGATCAAAGCCCATGCGCGCGTTGGTCACCTGATCACCGGTGGCGATCTTGGACTTCTCCAGAATCACCGGCCGGTTGCCCTGATCCTTGAACGGGAAGATCTCGGTGCCCGGCGGCGCGATACCGGTGGCTGCCCGTTGGGAAGAGTACTGATCCGCCACCAGGCGGAATTCCAGGGTCGCGGTGCGGCCCAGGATACGGCGCGCCTGGGCGGCGTCCTGGACGCCCGGCAACT
This sequence comes from Alloalcanivorax sp. C16-2, assembly GCF_046507615.1. Classification (NCBI taxonomy): domain Bacteria; kingdom Pseudomonadati; phylum Pseudomonadota; class Gammaproteobacteria; order Oceanospirillales; family Alcanivoracaceae; genus Alloalcanivorax; species Alloalcanivorax sp. C16-2. Next base: position 728,994 of record NZ_JBKFTL010000002.1, read on the forward strand.
GCACCACGATGCGGTCGGCGCCCTGGCGTTGCACCACCGCTTCGGCCACGCCCAGTTCGTTGACCCGGTTGTTGAGCGCGGTGCGGTTCTGTTCCACCGCGTAGTCCTGCAACTCCTCCAGGGTGGAGGCATTGAGCGTCAGAGTCAGGCGCGGCTGTTCCCCGGCCTGCGACAGCGTGAACTCCGGCAGCGCGGTGCGCAGCGGCGAACGGGCGGCGTCGGCGGCCACCTGATCGTCGAAGGTGGCCACCAGGGTACGGCCTTCGACGGCCACGTCCCGGTAGCGGATGCCCTCGTCGCGCAGCGCCATCTTGGCCTGTCCGGACCAGGCGTCCATGCGCTGGCGGATCACCGTTTCCATGTCCACCTGCAGCAGGAAATGCACGCCGCCGCGCAAATCCAGGCCCAGGTTCATGGGGGATGCCCCCAGCGCGCGCAGCCACTGTGGCGTGGTCGGCGCCAGATTCAGGGCCACCACATAGTCGTCGCCGAGCTGCTCGGAGAGCAGATCCTTGGCGCGCAGCTGGGCGTCGGTGCTGTCCAGGCGCACCATCCAGGTGGTGTTGACGTCCTCGCCATCACCGTGGGACAGACCCGCCTGATCCAGGGTCTCCATCACCTGCCGTCGCACGCTGGCGGGCACTTCCTCGCCGGCGCCATCGGCGCTGATCTGAATGGCTGGCACGTCCGGGAAGGCGTTGGGCAGGGCATAGAGACCGCACGCCAGGAGCACGGCCAGGAGCAGGAAGAATTTCCAGCGTGGATAGCGGGTCATAAGGCGTTACTTCAGATTGATTTGATGGTGCCCTTGGGCAGCGTGGCCTGGACACTCTGTTTTTGCAGTTTGATTTCCAGGTTGTTGCTGATCTCCAGCACCACGAAGTCGTCGGTGACCTTGGTGACGCGGCCCACGATGCCGCCGCTGGTGATCACTTCGTCGCCCTTGCTCAGAGCCTGCACCAGGTTCTTGTGTTCCTTGGCGCGTTTTTGCTGCGGACGGATCAGGAAGAAGTAGAACACCACCACCATTACCACCAGCATGATCAGTTCGATGCCACCACCACCGGGCGCGGCACCGCCGCCGGTCTGGGCGTGCGCGGGAGAAATCAACCAATTCATTACGTTACTCCACGTTATCGTCGTTAAAGCGCGGGTACGGGACGGCCCAGGGCCGCGTAGAAGTCACTTATGAAGGCGCTCAATGTACCCGCTTCGATAGCCCCCCGCAATCCAGCCATCAGGCGCTGGTAATAGCGCAGATTGTGGATGGTGTTGAGCTGTGAGCCGAGCATTTCGTTGCAGCGTTCCAGATGGTGCAGATAGCTGCGCGAGAAGTGCCGGCAGGTATAACAGTCGCAGTCTTCTTCAAGAGGCCCCAGGTCGTGCCGATGCCGCGCGTTGCGAATCTTGATCACCCCCTCGGCGGTGAACAGATGGCCATTGCGGGCGTTGCGGGTAGGCATCACGCAATCGAACATGTCCACGCCCCGGCGCACCGCTTCAACGATGTCCTCCGGGCGCCCCACCCCCATCAGGTACCGGGGACGCTCGCCGGGCATGTGCGGCGTCAATTCACCCAGGGTGCGAAGCATTTCTTCCTGGGGTTCGCCGACGCTGAGCCCGCCGATGGCATAGCCATCGAAGCCAATATCCACCAGCCCGGCCAGGGATTCCTGGCGCAGGGCATCGTACATCCCGCCCTGTACGATGCCGAAACAGGCCGCATCGTTCCCGAGATCGTCGAAATGGGCCCGTTTGGACCGCTCCGCCCAACGCAGCGACAGACGCATGGAGTCCGCCGCTTGCTTCTCGGTGGCGGGGAACGGGGTGCATTCGTCGAAGATCATGCAGATATCACTGCCGAGATCGCGCTGTACGCGCATGGCGATTTCCGGGCTCAGCTCGATGCGGTCGCCGTTCACCGGGCTCTGGAACACCACGCCCTGCTCGGAGATCTTGCGCAACGCGCCCAGGCTGAACACCTGGAACCCACCGGAGTCGGTCAGAATCGGTTTGTCCCACTGCATGAAGCCGTGCAAGCCGCCGTGGGCGCTCACTACCTCGGTGCCCGGGCGCAGCATCAGGTGGAAGGTATTGCCCAGGCAGATCTCGGCGCCGATGTCCGCCAGATCCCGGGGCAGCATGGCCTTGACCGTGCCGTAGGTACCCACCGGCATGAACGCCGGCGTCTCCACGGTGCCGCGCGGGAAGGAAAGCCGCCCACGGCGGGCGCGACCGTCGCTGGCCAGGTGCTGAAATGTCATTCGGGACATGGAAAACCTCGCTGAACGCCAGACGCTCGACGCCGGACGCAAAGATCAACTGACAGGCCGCGATTCATTTTTGGGCGCCCGACATAGAGCATCCAGCCTCTGGCGCTCTTTCAATAAACATGGCGTCACCGTAACTGAAGAAGCGGTAGCGCTCGCGCACCGCCTCCTGGTAAGCCGCCAGCACCCGGTCACGGCCAGCGAAGGCGCTGATCAGCATCAGTAACGTGGAACGGGGCAGATGGAAATTGGTGACCAGGGCGTCCACCTGACGGAAGCGGTAACCCGGGTAGATGAAGATGTCGGTTTCCGCCTCGCCGGGGCGCAGGCCGCCCTCCGGCGAAGCGGCCTCCAGCGCACGCAAGGCGGTGGTACCCACCGCCACCACGCGACCGCCCCGGGCCCGGGCCGCCGCCACCTGCTCCACCAGCGCCTCGGGAATGCGGAAACGCTCGCTGTGCATATGGTGGTCTTCCACCCGGTCCACGCGCACCGGCTGAAAGGTGCCGGCGCCCACGTGCAGGGTGGCGAAGCCGGCGTCCACGCCCTGTTCGCGGAGCTGGTCCAGGAACGGCTCATCAAAATGCAGGCCGGCGGTGGGCGCGGCCACCGCTCCCGGCTCGCGGGCGTAAACGGTCTGGTAACGCTCCAGGTCCGCCGCCTCGTCGGGCCGGTCAATATAGGGAGGCAAAGGCACATGACCGACCCGTTCCAGGGCCTCCAGCACCGACTCGCAGCCGGTGAACAACAGATGGAACAGCTCGCCCCGCCGGCCCCGTACCTCGGCGGCCAGGCCCTCGTCGAAATGCAGCCAGCCACCGGGCTTGGGCGATTTGGAAGCGCGCACATGGGCGAGCGCCTCGTGGCCGTCCAGCAACCGCTCGATCAGCACCTCGACCCGGCCGCCGCTGTCCTTTTGCCCGAACAGCCGGGCCGGAATCACCCGGGTATCGTTGAACACCAGCAGATCTCCGGGACGCAGATGGCCGGCCAGATCCGGGAAACGCCGGTGGGCGATGCCGGCGCCGGTAAGCGCCAGCAATCGGGCGTCGCGGCGCTGCTGGGGGGGATGCCGGGCAATCAGGTCGTCGGGCAAATCGAAGTCGAAGTCATCCACGCGCATGGCGAGCCCTACCCTTTACGTGACGCCTTGGTGCCCTTGGGCAGCACCACGGTAGCGGTGAGCGACAGACGGTCGTGCAGGGTCTGATGGGGATGCACCAGCGCCACCAGGTAACCGGCGCCCAGCAGCAGCCAGGACAGGCCGGCGGCGGCGAAACGCGCCACCGTCTGCCAGAGACGCAAGGGGCCGCCGCGATAATCGCGTACCTGCAGGCGCCAGGCGCGCATGCCCAGGGTCTGGCCGCCATGCAGCCAGAACCAGGCATAAAAGGCCCAGGTCTCGATCAGCAGCAGCGGAAACAGCACCCCCTTGAGAATCACCGGATCGGCGCGGGTCACGCCGTTGATGTCCTGGGTGGGCAGACCGCTGTGGTTATAGAGGATCACGAACAGCCCGGCACTGACGAACCACAACGCCAGCACCAGAAAGCCGTCGTAGACCAGGGCCATCAGGCGTTTGAACAGACCGGCGGGTTTCGCGTCTTCGGGCATGGGCAGGGCGCAACTGTCGGAAACAATGGAGCCCGCGCGGGGCGGGCTCTCGGGGACCGTGAACGGTCTTGAATCTGGTACCAGAGGCCGGACTTGAACCGGCACGGGTTTTACCCCAACGGATTTTGAATCCGTCGTGTCTACCAATTCCACCACTCTGGCTTTGGCGGGCGATCCGCCCGCGCGGGTCGCCCAGGGCCGCGAGTATACCAAGGCGCGGCCCGATTGCCAGCGGCGAGCGTCAACGCACCCGCGCCAGCATCCATATTCCCAGGATCACGCACAGTAAAGGCGGCAGCCCGGCGGCGATCAGGGGGTCGGTACGGAACACCAGGGACAGGTGACCAAAGAACTGCTGTCCGTAGTGGAAGGTCAGGCCGGCGACGATGCCCGCCGCCATGCGCAGCCCCATGGTCACCTCGCGCAGAGGGCCGAACACAAAGGAAATGGCGATCAGCACCATGCCGATGGTGGCCGCCGGCATCAGCAGCTTCTGCCAGAAGGCCAGCAGGTAATCGGCGCTTTCCAGGCCCTGCTGGCGCAGGTAGCTGGCATAGCTCCACAGTTTGCTCATCGCCAGGCGGCCGGGCTCCAGCACCACCACGCTGAGCAGTTGCGGCGTGAGGCTGGTGTGCCACTCGCCGCCGCGCTGGCTGAAGGTCTCCGTGCCTTTGTCGGTGAAGCGGGTGCCCTGGATGTTCTCCAGGGACCAGTGGTCGCCCTGATAGATGGCGCGCTCGGCGAACTGGCTTTGCGCCAGGGTGTGGTTATCGGTAAAGCGGTAGCGGGTGAGACCGTAAAGCACGCCGTTGGGCTGCACCGTGTTGATATGGATGAACTCATCACCTTCCCGGTGCCAGAAGCCGTAGTCCGAGCGCAGCGCTTCACCACCTCCCTCCTGAAGGGAGCGATTGCTCTGCGCCACCTGCTCGGAATAAGGCGCCAGGTATTCGCCGACCAGCAGGGAAATCACCATCAGGAAGATCACCGGGCGCAGCACCATCCAGCTCACCCGCAGGGTGGAGACGCCGGCGGCGCGGATCACCGACAGCTCGCCGCTATTGGCCATCAGCCCCAGCCCGATCAAGGTGCCCAACAGGATCGCCATCGGCATGTATTCATGCACCCGGCGCGGCACCGTGGTGAGGATGAACTGCAGTGCCTGCAGGATCTGATAGTTACCACGCAGGAATTCCAGCTCGTAGATGAACCCGAACAAACAATCCAGCCCGACGATGATGGCGACGATGGCCAGGGACGGAATCAGCACCGCCCGCCAGAAATAGCCGTTGAGCAGCTTCATGAACGGGCCCTCCGGGAAAACAGGCGACCACCGAAATACAGCATGAAGACGGCGAGCAACGCGATCACATGTATCCACAGCATGGAATAGAACCAGGGCCGCTCGCTACCGGGCACGGCGGCGATCCAGCTGCGCATGGTCAGCAACAGGCCGACATAGAGCATGTAGCCAAGCACCGCCGGGATCATGCGCAGGAAGCGGCCCTGGCGCGGATTGACCCGGGCCAGGGGGATCGCCGCCAGGCACATGATGGGCACGGTGAGCACCAGGGAGAGACGCCACTGCAGCTCCGCCCAGGCCTGATTGGTGCCTTCGTCGAGCAGCTCCACGGTGGTGCGCCCGCGCACTTCCGGCGGCCGGCTGCTGGAGCGCTCCTCGCCGATGCGCACCCGGGCCTGCTCGAAGGCCACCTCGCGATAATCCGCCTCGCCAGGCTTGCCCTGATACTGATAGCCATCCTCGAGCAGCAAATAACTGATGCCATCCTGCTGTTCCAGACGGCCACTACGCGCCCAAACGGTAAGCAGGCGCCCCGCCTCCTGGTCGGCGAAACTGGCGTCGGCGACGAACACGTTTTCCAGGTGCCCTTCCTCGCGGTTGAGGCTTTCCGCGTAGGTGGCGCGCTGGGCATCGCCGTCACCCTTGACGTGAAAACGGCCCGGCGTGAGCAGTTCCAGAGCGGAGCGCCCCTTCTGCTCCTCGAAGATGCGGTTTACCTCGGCGTCGCCATTGGGGGTCACGTAAAGGGCGAACAGGGCAATCACGCCCATCGCCACCAGCACCGGGGCGATGATGGAGCGCGCCACCCTGCCATCGCCCTGGCCACCGGCGCGCAACACCACCATCTCGTTGTCCATGTGCATGCGCCCGAGCACCAGCAGAATGGCGATGTACAGGCTTAGCGGCAGGATCATCTGCAGGAATTCCGGCAACCGGAACGCCATCACCAGAAACAGGGCGTCGGCGGCGATCTGGCCGGCCGCCGCTTCGGCCAAGTACTTGATAAAGCGACCACTGACCAGCACCATCACCAAAATGAAGGTGACCATCACCGTGGTCATGAAGATCTGACGATTGATATAGCGGTGTAGTATCAACGTTGGCCCTGTCCTGCACTCATCGAGTGCGGCATTGTAACTCAGGAGACAGCATGGAGTACGCCATCGGCCATTCGGCCTTGCCCAAATTACGGGTGGATTGCCTGATTTTACCTCTCGGCAGCGACACCACCCTGCCCGAGAGCCTGCCCGATGAGACCCGCGCGGCGGTGAAGGCGTTCATCAAGGCCGGTGATTTTTCCGGCGACAAGGGCCAGATGGCGTGGCTGCACCAGCCCGCCGGCCTGGCGGCGGCCCGCCTGCTGCTGGTGGGAACCGGCGCCAAGCCGCTGGACGGCCTTGCCTTCCAGAAACTGATCGGCCAGGTAAGCCGCGGCCTGCAAAAAGGGCCGGTGAAACATGCCGCCTGGGTGCTGGGCACTGTCACCGTGGAGCGTGATCTGGACTGGCAGGTACGCGAAGGCACCCGCGTGGCCGAGGAAGCCGCCTACCGGTTCGACCACTATCGCAGTAAGCCGCCCAAGGCGTCCAAGCTGAAGAAATGGACGTTCTGGCTGGCGGAACGCAATAACGGCCTGAAAAAGGCCGCCGCCACCGGCAAGGCCGTGGCCGAGGGCACCGCCCTGGCCAGGGATCTGGGCAACATGGCGCCCAACGACTGCCACCCGGATTATCTGGCCCAGTGTGCCCGGGACCTGGCCAAGCACTACGAGAAGCTGTCCGTTAAGGTGATCAGCTACGCCCAGGCCGAGAAGATGGGCATGGGCGCTTTCTGCGCCGTGGCCCGGGGCAGCGCCCGCAAGGGCTGCCTGATCGTGATGGATTACAAGGGCGCCGCTGGCAAGCCGGTTTCCCTGGTCGGCAAGGGCATCACCTTCGACACCGGTGGCATTTCCCTGAAGCCCGGCGCCACCATGGATGAGATGAAGTACGACATGGGCGGCGCCGCCAGCGTGTTCGGCAGCGTCAAGACGGTCTGCGAGCTGGGCCTGCCGATCCACCTGGTGGCCGTGGTGGCCGCCGCCGAGAACATGCCCGACGGCGAGGCCACGCGGCCCGGCGACATCGTCAAGACGCTGTCCGGCCAGACCGTGGAGATCCTCAACACCGACGCCGAGGGCCGGCTGGTGCTGTGTGACGCCCTCACCTACGTGCAACAGAAGCACAAGCCGCACACCGTGATCGACATCGCCACCCTCACCGGCGCCTGCGTGGTGGCACTGGGCGCCCATGCCCAGGCGGTGTACGCCAACGACGACGATCTCGGCGAGGCGCTGCTGGGCGCCGGCCAGGACACCGGCGACCGGGGCTGGCCCATGCCGCTGTGGGAGGACTACCAGAGCCAGTTGGACAGCCCCTTCGCCGATATGCAAAACATTGGCGGCCCCAAGGCCGGCTCGATCACCGCCGCCTGCTTCCTGCACCGCTTCGCCCGGGACGTGAAGTGGGCCCACCTGGACATCGCCGGCACCGCCTGGGTCAGCGGCGGCAAGGACAAGGGCGGCACCGGCCGGCCGGTGCCCATGCTGACCCGCTACCTGATGAATCTGGCGGACGGCAAGAAGAAGGGCTGAGGCCTTGACCGAGATCCTCTTCTACATCACCGACCGGGCCGGCGAGGGCGTGCAAACCGCCCTCGCCTGGCGCATCGCCGACAAGGCCTGGCGTCAATCCCACCGGATTTACATCCATTGCGGCGACGCCGAGCACGCCCGGGCGGTGGACGAGGCGTTCTGGCGCCAGCCGGCCACCGGCTTCCTGCCCCATGAGCCCGCCGGGCCCAATGCCGCCTCCCCGGTGGTGGTGGGCCATGGCGACGATCCCGGCGACCACCATGACGTGCTGATCAACCTGGCGCCGGCGGTGCCGGACTTCGCCACCCGCTTCCAGCGGGTGGCGGAAATGATCACCGGCGACCCGGATTTGCGCGAGGCGGGCCGGGCCCGGTTTCGCTTCTACCGCGACCGGGGCTTCGATATCCAAAGCCACCGTCTGTGAAGCGCCCCCCGGCCGCCCGCAATGGGCGACGGGGCGCGCCCTCTTCGCTATAATTCGCCCTTCGTTTTTGACGGTGAAGACAGCGCAGACCATGGACAAGACCTACCAACCCGAGCGTATCGAGCAGGCCTGGTACAAGACCTGGGAAGAGGCGGGGCATTTCCGCCCCTCCGGCGAGGGCGAATCCTTTGCCATGGTGATCCCGCCACCCAACGTCACCGGCAGCCTGCACATGGGCCACGCCTTCCAGGACACCATCATGGATACCCTGGTGCGCTACCGGCGCATGCAGGGCCGCAACACCCTTTGGCAAGTGGGCACCGACCATGCCGGCATTGCCACCCAGATGGTGGTGGAGCGGCGTCTGGCCGGCGAAGGCACCAACCGCCACGAGCTGGGCCGCGAGAAATTCCTGGAAAAGGTCTGGGAATGGAAGGGCGAATCCGGCGGCACCATCACCCGCCAGCTGCGGCGCATGGGCGCCAGCGTGGACTGGAGCCGTGAGTGTTTCACCATGGACGAGGGCTTCTCCCGGGCGGTGCGCGAGGTGTTCGTGCGCCTGCACAAGGAAGGCCTGATCTACCGGGGCAAGCGGCTGGTTAACTGGGACCCGGCACTGCACACCGCGATTTCCGACCTGGAAGTGGAGAACCGGGAGGAGCAGGGCCACCTGTGGCACTTCCGCTACCCACTGGCGGACGGCTCGGGCCATCTGGTGGTGGCCACCACCCGCCCGGAAACCATGCTTGGCGACACCGCCGTGGCGGTGCATCCGGAAGATCCACGCTACAAGGACCTGGTCGGCCAGCACATCCGCCTGCCCCTGGCGGACCGGGAAATCCCCATCATCGCCGATGAGTACGTGGACCCGGACTTCGGCTCCGGCTGCGTCAAGATCACTCCGGCCCACGACTTCAATGACTATGAAGTGGGCAAGCGGCACGACCTGCCGATGATCAACCTGCTCACCGACGACGCCCACCTCAACGACAGCGTCCCCGAAGCCTACCGGGGCCTGGAACGCTTCGAGGCCCGCAAGCGGGTGGTGGACGACCTGGACGCCCTGGGCTTGCTGGAAAAAGTGGAAGACCACACCCTGCAGGTGCCGCGCGGCGACCGCTCCGGCGTGATCATCGAGCCCTATCTCACCGATCAGTGGTTCGTGGCCGTGGAAAGCCTGGCCAGGCCCGCCATCGAGGCGGTGGAGAACGGTTCCATCCAGTTCGTGCCCAAGAACTACGAAAACATGTATTTCTCCTGGATGCGCGATCTGCAGGACTGGTGCATCTCCCGGCAGCTCTGGTGGGGGCACCGCATTCCCGCCTGGTACGACGCCGATGGCAATATCTACGTGGGCCGCGACGAGACCGAAGTGCGCGCCGACAACGACCTGGGCGACACGCCGCTGACCCAGGACGAGGACGTACTGGACACCTGGTTCAGCTCCGCGTTGTGGACCTTCGCCACCCAGGGCTGGCCCGAGCAAACCGAGGATCTCAGGACCTTCCACCCCACCGACGTGCTGGTCACCGGCTTCGACATCATCTTCTTCTGGGTCGCCCGGATGATCATGATGACCCTCAAGTTCATGGATGAGGTGCCCTTCAAAACGGTGTACGTACACGGGCTGGTACGTGACTCCGAAGGCCAGAAGATGTCGAAGTCCAAGGGCAACGTGCTCGACCCCCTGGACCTGATCGACGGCATCGACCTGGATAGCCTGGTGGAAAAGCGCACCCGGGGCCTGATGCAGCCGCAGAAGGAAAAGCAGATTACCAAGCGCACTCACAAGGAATATCCGGATGGCATCAACGCCTACGGCACCGACGCGCTGCGCTTCACCTTCCTGTCGCTGGCCTCCACCGGCCGTGACATCAAGTGGGACATGGGCCGCATCGAGGGTTATCGCAACTTCTGCAACAAGATCTGGAACGCGGCCCGCTACGTACTGATGAACACCGAGGGCCAGGATTGCGGCCTGGACGGCGGCGCCGACGTGACCCTGTCCCTGGCGGATCGCTGGATCATCAGCGCCCTGCAGCGCGCCGAACGGGAAGTGGGCGAGGCCCTCGACCAATTCCGCTTTGACGTGGCCTCCCAGGCCGCCTATGAGTTTATCTGGAACGAGTACTGCGACTGGTATCTGGAATTGTCCAAACCGGTGCTCTACAGCGACGATTACAGCGAAGCGGAAAAGCGTGGCACCCGCCGTACCCTGGTGCGGGTGCTGGAAGCGATCCTGCGCATGGCGCATCCGTTCATGCCGTTCATCACCGAGGAAATCTGGCAGAAGGTAGCGCCGCTGGCCGGTCGCTCCGGCGACACCATCATGCGCCAGCCCTACCCGGCCGCCGATACCGGCCTGGTGGATTCCGAGGCGGAGAACGACATCGGCTGGATCAAGGCGGTGATCACCGCGGTGCGCAACATCCGTGGCGAGATGCGTATTCCCCCGGGCAAGGCCCTGGAGGTCTACCTGCACAACGGCAAGGACAGCGACCGGGCCCGCCTGGACGCCAACCACAATTTCCTGTGCCGGCTGGCCAGGCTGGAGTCCATCACCTGGCTGGCGCCGGAGGATTCCGCGCCGGCCTCCGCCACCGGTCTGGTGGGCGACATGGAGATCCTGGTGCCGATGGCCGGGCTGATCGACAAGAACGCCGAGATCGAACGACTCGGCAAGGAAATCGAAAAGCTGCGCAAGGAAGTGGGCCGCGGCGAAGGCAAGCTACGCAACCCCAACTTCGTGGACAAGGCGCCGGAAGCAGTGGTCAACAAGGAACGCGAGAAGCTTGATGACCACCGTTCCCAACTGGCTCGCCTGGAAGAGCAGTTGGAGAAGATCAAGTATCTGTGAGGCCGCCATGGACGCCAGCGACCCGCGCCGCGCGCGCATTCTGGCCAGTGCCCGGGATGTGTTCGCCCGGGAGGGGTTCCGACGGGCGGAGGTGAAAACCATCGCCTCCGCCGCCGGCGTGGGCAAGGCGACCATCTACCGCTTCTTCCAATCCAAGGATGCATTGCTGCTCACCGTGGTGGAGGAAAACCTGACCACGGTGCGTGATCTGGTGCTGCGCGAATTGCTGTCCGCCGCGCCGCCGCTGACCCGCCTGGAGAACGTGTGCCGGGCGGTGGCGCGCTTCCTGGAACGCGAACGCGACTTCTCACGCCTGCTGATTCAGGAAGCCGGCGAATTTCTCGGCCCGATCCAACAGCGCTACCTGCGGCTGGTGGATGACAACCTGCCGGTGGCCGACGCCTTCTTCGAGGAACTGCGCCGGGAAGGCTACTTCGTGGAATTGCCCACCCGCGACACTCTCCTGATGATGGTCAACCTGCTGGTCGGCACCACCTATACCTGGGTGCTCACCGGCGAAGGGGAACTGGAGCGCCAGGCGCTCGCCTACATGAGGGTGCTGGTGCGCGGCCTGCGTGCCTCATGACGCCTACTCCTCCTCCTCGGAACGTTCCAGCAGCGCCACCGTGGCGTCGCCACCCAATAGCACCGCCTCGGAGATACCGACCATGGCGCGCTGGCATTGCGCCAGCCGCTCGGCGGAAAACTCGCCATCCTCGAAGATGTAAAGGGAATAATTCTCCAGAATCCACAGCATGGTGCGCATCACCAGGGGGTCCATGTCGCGCCCGGTAAGGCGGCCAATCTCCGCGGTGAGCACATCCGCCGCGATGCGTTGCGCCCGCGCCCGGTGTGGCGCCAGCGCGGAACCGGAAGCGCGTGCCTCTTCCATCATCAGCTTGATCACCGGGCCCATGCTGACGTGGTAATCAAAGTACACCTGCGTGGTGTTGCGGATGATTTCCTTGGCGGAACGGGACTGCCGCATCTCCTTGTGGAAATGCAGCAGCATATTGTCGATGAAGATTCGGTAGATGCTTTCCAGCACATCCATCTTGTTGCGGAAATACTTGTAGAAGGTACGGCGCGACACCTCCGCCGCATCCAGCAGGTGCTGCACGGTAGTGCGGTTCAGCCCTCGCTGGGCGAACACATGCATGGAGTGAATCAGAATCTCGGCGCGTGCCTGGGAGCGCTGGCCACCCTCTTCCTCCGCATGGGCTTCGAGCACCTGGTTGACCACCTGGCGTATGGCGTCGAGATCGTCCGCTCCGCGTTGCATGTTACTTATCCCCTGGTTTTGTTTACCGGCCGGTAGCTTAACCAAGCCCGACCGGGGCGTAAACAAGGAGTTTATCAAGCGGCGAAAGCGTCCCCGTCGGCACCATCCCGGGCCCGTTTGCGACTTACCAGACGCTTCCAGACCTTTTCGTGGAAGTGGTAAGCCACCGTGTTCACGCACGGTTCCACCAGAGCGGTAGCGCCGCCGATGCGCCAGTCACCGGTCATCGCCCAGACCACCAGGAAAGCCACACTGATGTGCATAACGCCGAAACTGAGTGTCTTGATCATGGGGCACCTCCTCATTGTGTGGGCCACCAGGGAATATCTAAATGATATACATTCTCACCAATAGGTAAATGCGTCCTCTCTCTATTTTTTCAATAGGGCGGAACTATCAGAATCGCGGTACCGGTTAATTGTTGTAAAGGCGCCGGATTCCGAGGGTGCACCGGGCCCGGCTTGTCCGTACTCTGAGCCGGTCGGCGGCGGACGGACCGCGCCCAGGAAAAGGACCGAACATGGAGCGTAAAGCGCTTTTGATTCTGCACGGCAAGCAGGCCGCCAATCAGGCGGTGCGCAAAGCCGTGATGCAAAAGAGGAAGGACGGCTGGGACCTCGCCGTACGCGTCACCTGGGAGGGTGGTGACGCCGAACGTTACACCCAAGAAGCACTGGAGCGGGGCTACCGCACCATCATCGCCGGGGGCGGCGATGGCTCGGTGCGCGACATTACCCAGGCGCTGATGGCTTCCGGTAAAGAGGATCTCACCCTGGCGGTTATTCCGCTGGGAACCGCCAACGATCTGGCCTCCGCCGCCGGCATCCCGGAAGACCCGGCGGAGGCCCTCGCCTTGCTCGACCGACCGCCCACGGCGGTGGACGTCATCCAGGTCAACGACAGCTATTTTCTCAACATGGCCACCGGCGGCTTCGGCACCGAAGTCACCACCCAGACCTCCGAGGACCTCAAGGAACTGCTCGGCGGCGCCGCCTACCTGCTCACCGGGCTGACCCGTTTCGCCGAGGTACGACCCGCCGAGGGCGAGTTCGAGGGACCGGACTTCCACTGGCAAGGCGAGTTTCTCGCGCTCGGTATCGGTAACAGCCGCCAGGCCGGCGGTGGACAACGCCTGTGCCCCGAAGCGTTGATCGACGACGGCCTCATGGACGTCGCCATCCTCCCCTCCGAGGTGGATCTGCTGGCCAGCGTGCGAGGGTTGTTCCGCAGTGGTGACAACGGCGGCAAGGAAGGGCTGTTCGAACGCGCCCGACTGGACCGGCTCACCATCCGCACCCCCGAGCCCATGCATCTGAATCTGGACGGTGAACCCCTTGAGGACACCGAATTCGAGTTAAAGGTACTGCCCCGGGCATTGCAGCTGGTGCTGCCAAAGGACAGCGACTTGCTGTCCTGAGTGCACCTCTCCGTGGACCGGCGGTTCCCGCCGCCGGCCGCGCTCTCTACCTCCCCTTCTCTTCTTTCTCCACGTCCGCCTTCTGGGCCAATGCCGCCACCTGTACGTTCAGTGCGTTGGTGGAGATAAGCACCTCCCACAGCGAGAAGATCAGCGACAGGGACAGCGAGATCAGGCTGGCTCCGAACAGCACCACCCCGGCCAACTCCAGATGCAGATACAACCCGAACATGGACAGAGTGCACAGCAGGAAACTGAGTACGCCGGCCACCTGCATGTGCTTGGTCAGTACCACGCGCTTGTGGAGGAGTTCAATCTGGCGGGTGGCCACCTCCTGATGGTGGGTTTTCTCCTCATCGGCCAGTTTGCGGATGATCTGGGAGAGCACCAGGAAGCGGTTGGTGTAGGCCAACAGGAGCAGGGAAATGGCGGGGAACAGCAGGGCCGGGGTGGTGAGGGTCATTGATGGCTCTTGGATTGGGGTTGTTGATGGTTTGGGGGACTGTAGCGGATGTGGGGGGTGTTTGTCGTCTGGTTGGGGTTGGGTGGGGTGAAGGGTTTCTGGGATTGGGTGGCACGGCGCGTGGGGCGTTAACCGGGGAGTTGAACGATGCTCTGGGGTGCTGATGACCTACTTAGGTGGCGAGCGGTGCTCGCCATCGCTGCGCGACGCCTTCGGCGCCTGCTCCCCGTTCCTTCGGAACAGGGTCGCTCACATGGGCCTGTGTAGGGAAAGAAGGACACCGTATCCTAAATACAAAAAACCCCCGGCACTGCGTGACGGGGGTCTTTTGTATTTAGGAGCCTGACGATGACCTACTCTCACATG